>NZ_LAXJ01000019.1 GCF_001441615.1 Roseovarius atlanticus | reverse complement strand
TCCCCGGACGCGATTCCGCCAGCATATTGGCGGTCGTCTCCACGTTGGCCGCGTGGCTGTGGTTCGGCATCTCCAACTGCGTCAGCGTCACCCTTTCCGTGCCGCCGCGTTCCCCTTCGCGGCGAAAAGTCAGGCCCGGCCCCTGCCGTGGCCCCAGCGGCGCGCGGCCGCGCAGGTCCGGCAACGCGAAAGTGGTGCGTCCGTCACCGCCATAGGTCGTGCCCACGAGCGAGAAAAGCGCCTGGTTCTGGTTGATGGGCAAAAGCTGGCCGTCACAAAACGCCCATCCCCGTGGCGCGAAATTGCCTCCGAACAACACGATTTGCGCGATGAAAGGCTCTGACATGCAATGCATCCTTTTGAAATACGTCTACGGGGAAATGCCCGCTTTGGTTGATCCTAACCAAGTTTTTCCCGCAGTGTGACTCTTTCTTCTCAAGAACACGAAAAAATTTTGACCGAGACGGCCACCGCTTTGCCGCTTGCAAACGCAGCGAGGGACCCGAAACACCACAGCGCCCGCCCTTGCCATTCTCCGCCGCGCCGCGGACGATCCCGTTTCCCAAGGCCGGGGCGTGCGTGCTAAGCATTGACCGCAGTCTCAAGCTGTCTTCCAAGGCCCCAAACGCCGTGACCCGACCATGACACAATACAAGACGCCCGGTGCCCTGATGGCCGATCTGCGTGCGCTCGACGCGGGCGGGCACGAGACCGCCGCGTCCCACCTTTTGGCGTCCATCCTGCAGCACCATCCCGATTTCATGCCGGCGCACCGGTTTCGCATCGACCGGCTGCTGGACGCGGGTCTGAACGCCGAGGCGCTCGACCTGGCGCAGCGCACCGCCGACGCGTTTCCCGCCATGCGCGCCATGACGACGACACGGCAGGCCACGGCGCTCGACCGGCTGGGACAGACCGAGCAGGCGCTGCGTATGCTCGGGGCGCTGCACGACGATGCCGCCGAGGACATGCCCGCCACCGTGCTTTTCGCCACTCTGCTGGCAAGGGACGGCATGGCGGATCGCGCAGAGCCTCTCTTTCGGCAGGTGCTGTCGCAGGCGCCCGACCACCCCGGTGCCCGGCGCGGACTGATCGACATCTCCCTGGCCCGCGGTGACGCCGACGCGGCGCTGGCGCTGTGCGACGGCCCCCGGCCCCAGGATGACGCCGCGGCGCGCCAGCTTTCGATCCGGCGCGCCCGCGCGCTCGATCAGCTGGGCCGCACGTCCGAGGCCGCCGCGCTTTTGGCCGGCGAGGTGTCGCGCGGCAACCGGTCGGACCAGGTTCTAATCCAATTGGCATGGATGCAGCGGCAGCTGGGACAGCTCGACGCGGCCCTGCAAAGCTTTGCCGCCGTGCTGGACACCGCGCCCGACCATCCCGGCGCCGTGCAGGGCAGCGTCGCGATCTTGCGCCAGCAAGGCGCGATGGACGTGGCGCTGAAGGTCTGTGACACCGCCATCGCGCAAGCGACGGACGCCCCCGATGCGATTCACATGCGCCGCGCCGAGCTTCTGATTGCCATGGGCCGCGCCTCCGAGGCCGCGGCCGCGCTCAAGGCCACGCGGGCCGACGGGGATGCTGCCGGCCCGCTCGACCTTGCCCTGGCCCGCGCGCATGTGGCGTCGGGCAACCTTGATGCGGCGCGTCAGGCGTTCGAACAGGCCGCGCAGCCGATGGACACCCGCCGCGCGGCGCTGATGGGCCTGGCAGAGCTGTCGCGCAAGGCGGGCGATCACGACCGGATGCTGACCCACCTGAACGCCGCGGCAGAGGCAAGCGGCGGGCCCGATGCCGCCGTGACACTCGCCCTGTGCGAGGCGCTGGTCCATGCCGGTCGCGCCCCGCAGGTCGCACCGCACCTGCGCGCCCTGATCGAAAGCGACGCGCCCCTGGACGATCCGCAGATCGAACAGATGCTCAACCTCGCCGAAAGGCAGGCGCTGCCGGACGTCACGCGCCACCTGATCGACCTCAGCGGCCGGCGCGGTTCGATGTCGGCTGCCCTTGCCCGCCGCTGGCTCCGGCTGGCGCATATCACCGCAGACCGCGACAGCCTGCACCGGATCACGCGCGGCCTTCTGCCCCGGGTGCCGCCGCAACAGCGGTGCGCGCTCAGGGCCGAGGTCGTCGCGCTCTGCGATGGGCCGGACGCCGCAATTGACTTCGCCCGCGCGCCCCAGGACCGCGACGCCACGCCTGATCGGGCGATCGTGCTGGGCCGGCTGCTGATCGACACGGGCAAACCGGCGCTGGCGATGCGCTACCTGCGCTTCGCACTCAGGACATGGCCCGCGCATCCGGCCCTTGTGACCGTGTTTGTCCATGCCTGCGTCGCGGCGCGGAATTTCACCGCCGGGCATGACTGCCTCGACCGGCTGGAGACCGACCACCCCGGCACCGATACCGAGGCGCACCGGTTGGCGCTGCTGCACGGCGCGGGCGCCGATCGCACTGTGCTGGACCGCGCGCTCCGGCGGCGCGATCTGGGCCTGCCGGGGCTGCATCCGCGGCAACTTCTGGATCTTTGCCTGTCCTGTGGCGATCTGGACCGGGCGCTTGCGATCCAGAACGGCATCCGCAACGACCCCGGCAGCAGCGGCCGGGTCGCTGCGCATTTCACCACCGGCCTGCAAGGCCGGATGCTGACCGACCTGCACGTCTTTCGCACGCTCGAAGCCAAGGCCATTCGCGAAGGCGCCACGCCTGAAGAGGTCCGGGCCCGCCTTGCGGATCAATATTACTACCCGGCCAAACGCATTATCGACACCTGGGCGGACCAGGACGGCTTCGCCCTGAAGCGGCGCGAGACGCCCGTGCCGCGCCGCATCTTCCAGTACTGGGACAAGGCAACGCCGCCCGACGACATCGCCGGCCTGATCGCCGGATGGCGGAACGTGCCCGGGTTCGAGCATGTGCTGATGAACCGCACCCGTGCGATCACGATGCTGCGCCGCCAGTTCGGCGCCCGCGTGGTCACCGCCTTTCAAAGGGCCCGCCACGTGACCGAGGAAAGCGACCTGCTGCGGCTTTGCCTGATCTACAGATTCGGCGGGATCTACAGCGACGCCGACGACCGGCGCGTGGGCGATATCGCGGAGCTTGCCGATCTGGGCGCGGGGCTGGTGGTCAGCCGCGAACCGATCGGCGCCATTGCGAACAACACCCTGCTTGCGCCACCGGGCAACCCGATCCTGCGGATCGCCTTGCAGATGACGGTGCAGGCGCTCCTGGCGCGGGATTCGGACGGCGCCTGGTTCAAGTCCGGCCCCGGGATGCTGACCCGCGCCGCCGCCGTTTTCCTGCGCGACGCCGACGGGTCCGAGGCCGCCCGCACCCTGACCCTGATCGACGGCGAAACGCTGCGCCGCCATATCGAGCCCCATATCCGCCTGCCCTACAAGAAAACCGCCGTCTACTGGAACGCCCAGGACCGCGCTCTCGGCAAGACCGTGCGCGACAGCCTTCTGGGGCTGGCGGACCTGCCGGAGAGGGACGGACGCAAGCCCGCCACCATCGCCTGAGACCCGTGCCTGCGACGCCACGGAGGCGCACGCCATAAATAGCCCGCCCCCTGCCCGGCGCACCTGACGAAGGCGATCAAGTGTTCAAGGGCGACGCCTATGAAACAGGCCCTTGCCCGAACAAGGGCCTGTCCGATTTGTCCATGTGGGCCGCACCTTTCGGGCGGCCCCGCGCCTTACCAGTTGTTATAGGCCAGGAACTTGCCCGACATTTCGATCTTCACACGGTCGCCCTTGGGGTTTTCCACCTTGTGCACCTGCATGTCGAAATCGATCGCCGACATGATGCCCGTGCCGAACTTCTCCTCGATTAGCGCCTTGAGCGTGGGGCCATAGACACCCACGATCTCGTAAAAGCGATAGATGCAAGGATCGGTTGGCACGGACTGTTCCCAGACCTTGGTCGGCGGCTCCTCCAGAACGCTCACGGCTTCCTGCGGCAGGGCCAGCGCCGTCGCCAGCGCCTCGGCCTTGTCCTTGGGAAACCCGTTCATGCCCATACAGGCCGAGTGGGTCCAGACCGGTGACATGTCGATCTTCTCCGCGATCTCCTCCCAGGTCATGCCGGCCTGTTTCTTGGCCGACAGGATCATCATCGTCACGTCTTCCTTGGTCATCATGGTGGGAACCTCGAATGTGTCTTTCATTGCGTCTCTCCTCGTAAATGTCGTTCCGGACGGGGTCACAGCCCCAGATCGGTCAGCCCGGGGTGCTCTGCGGGGCGCGGGCCTTGCGGCCAGCGAAATTTGCGATCCGCCTCGGCAATCGCCACGTCGTTGATCGAGGCATGGCGCACGGCCATGAACCCCATATCATCGAACTCCCAGTTCTCGTTGCCATGGGCGCGAAACCACTGTCCGGTTTCGTCGTGCCACTCATAGCAGAACCGCACGGCGATCCGCGTGCCGTCATGCGCCCAGATCTCCTTGATCAGGCGATAGTCTTTTTCCTTCTCCCACTTGGCGGTCAGGAATTGCTCGACCTCGGCCCGCCCGGTCAGGAACGTGTCCCGGTTGCGCCAGCGCGTGTCCGGCGTGTAGGCCAGCGCGACCTTGCCGGGGGTCCGGGTGTTCCACGCGTCCTCGGCCATGCGCACCTTCTTGACCGCGTCGTTCAGGCTGAACGGCGGCAATGGCGGGCGCGGTGCGGTTTCGGGTGACATCCTGCGCGCCCTCAATCGTTGACGGCGCGCAGCACCGGACTGCTCTTGGGAGTCTCGTCGGCAGCCCCGCGTTCATGCGTGTCCGTGGTGTCGATCCGTATGGTCTCGGGGCGGATATCATCGTCTTCGACCTTCTCGCCCGCCAGTTCCTTGGACCGCTTGCCCAGAAACTGCACCAGGTGGTTGCGGATCGCATAGTAATTCGGATGTTCCACGATCTCGGTCCGGTTGCGCGGCCGCGGGATCGTGATCTCCACGGCCTCCGCCACCCGCGCGAAGGGCCCGTTGGTCATCAGCAGGATCCTGTCCGCCAGCAGGATCGCCTCGTCGATGTCGTGGGTGATCATGAACACCGTCTGCTCGGTCCCGCCCCAGATCTTCAGCAGCTCATCCTGAATCGTGCCGCGGGTCAGCGCATCCAGTGCGCCGAAGGGCTCGTCCAGCAGCAAAAGCTTGGGATGGTTGGCAAACGCACGTGCAATCGACACCCGCTGGCGCATCCCGCCCGACAGCTGGCTGGGCTTGCGGTGCACCACGTCGCCCTCCAGCCCCACCTTGGCCAGGAAATCGCGGGCATGTGCCTCGACCTTGTCCTTCGTCCAGTCCGGGTATCGCGCCTTCACGCCGAACGTCACGTTCTTTAGCGCCGACAGCCAGGGCAGCAGCGAATAGTTCTGGAACACCACGCCACGGTCCAGCGACGGGCCGGCCACCTCCTGGCCGTCCATCTTGACCACGCCCGACGTCGGCTCGGCCAGCCCCGCAAGGATGTTCATGATCGTCGACTTGCCACAGCCCGAGTGGCCGAGGATGCACACGAACTCGCCCTTTTCCACGCCGAAGCTGGCGTTTTCGAACACGGTCAGCGTGCCGCCCTGCCCGTCGGGAAACTTTTGGGTCAGCCGCTCGATGCTGAGAAATGGTTTTGACATGAGGTCTCTCCTTACTCTGCGTAGGCCACGGCGCGCTGCAACACGCTGAAGGCGGCATCCAGCAGCATTCCCACCACCCCGATCATCAGGATCGAGAAGATGACGGAGGTCAGGTCGAGGTTGTTCCACTCGTTCCAGACGTAATATCCGATGCCGGTCCCACCCACGAGCATCTCGGCGGCGACGATCACCAGCCACGCGATCCCGATCGAGATGCGCATCCCGGTGATGATGGTTGGCGCCGCGGCGGGCAGGATGACCGTAAAAGCGGTCCTGAGACTGCCCAGCTCATGCGTCCGGGCCACGTTCACCCAGTCCGAACGCACCCCGGCCACGCCGAAGGCGGTATTGATCAGCATCGGCCAGATCGAGCAGATGAAGATGACGAAGATCGCACTGGCCTCGGAGTCCTGGATCACGAACAACGCCAGCGGCATCCATGCCAGCGGCGATATCGGCCGCAGCACCTGGATGAACGGGTTGAACGCCTTGTAGGCGACCTGGCTCATCCCGATCAGGAAGCCCAGCGGGATCGCCACCAGCGCGGCCAGGAAATACCCGGTCAGAACCCTGTAGATCGAGTAACCGATCTGGATACCGATGCCCTTGTCGTTGGGGCCCGCATCATAGAACGGGTTACTCAGTTGCTCCCACGCCTTGGCCAGCACGTCCGACGGCGGCGGCACGCCCGCGCGCTCCTGCCCAAGACCCATCAGGCGCTCGTATTCCGTAAGGTCCGACGCGGCCTTCTGCGCGGGGATCGCGGCCTCCCATATCACAAGGCCGCAGATCAGCATCAGGATCGACAGGATCGCCGCACGCTGGTTGATCGAAAGATTGCCCGTCATGGTTCAGCCCTTGCCGATCGGGAAGCTTTTGACATACGCCTCCGGGTCCGCCGGGTCGAACGTCTTGCCCATGATCGTGTGCGACTTGTAGGTCACGTCCGGCGCCTCGTAGCCAAGGTCGTTCATCACCTTCTTGCAGTCCGCGGCCAGATACACCTGCTCGGCCACGGTCTTGTAGTCCACATCGCCCTCGATATAGCCCCAGCGCTTCATCTGCGTCAGGATCCAGACGCCCATCGAGTGCCACGGGAACGGGTCGAAATCGATGCGGTCGGGGACGTTTTGCACCTCGCCCAGGCCATCGGCGAAGGTGCCGGTCAGCACCTGCTCGATCACCGGCACCGGCTGGTTGAGATAGTTGGTCGGCGCAATCGCCTCCGAGATTTCCTTGCGGTTCTCCGGGTTGGAGGCGTATTGAGTCGCGTCGATGATCGATTTCAGCAGGTTGCCATAGGTGTTCGGCAACTCTTCGGCGAAAGACAGCGGCGCGGCGAAGGCACAGCAGGGGTGCCCCTCCCAGATCTCCTTGGTCAGAACGTGGATGAACCCGATGCCTTCCCAGACGGCCCGCTGGTTAAACGGGTCGGGGCTGAGGTAGCCGTCAAGGTTGCCCGCCCGCAGGTTGGCCACCATCTCCGGCGGCGGAACGACACGGATCTGGATATCCACGTCCGGGTCCAGCCCGTATTCGGCCACGTAATAGCGCAGCAGGAAGTTGTGCATCGAATATTCGAACGGCACGCCGAAGGTGAAGCCCTTCCACTGTGCCGGGTCGCGTTTGTCCAGGTGGTCGTTGGACAGCACGATCGCCTGCCCGTTGATGTTTTCCACCGCCGGCATGATGTAGGGTTCGGCCACCGAGCCTGCGCCCAGCGTCATCGCCAGCGGCATCGGCGTCAGCATGTGGCTGGCGTCGTATTCCCCCGACAGCGACTTGTCGCGCGCCACGGCCCAGCCCGCGGTCTTGATCACCTGGGCGTTCAGGCCATAGCGCTCGTAAAAGCCCATCGGCTGCGCCATGATGATCGGCGTGGCGCAGGTGATCGGCACGAAGCCGATGCTCAGGTCGGTCTTCTCGGGCGGTCCCAGCTCGTCGAGGATGGCCGCCTTGGCCTTGTCCAGCGGAAACGCCGCGGCCAGTGCCGCCGCCACCGTACCGCCGCCCATCATCCCCATGAAGGATCGTCGGCTAAGGTCGTTCTGCCCAAAGACCGAGCGGACGACGGCACTTTCGACCGCGCGCTCCAGCATCTCCTCCGACGTCATTGCGGCGGGTTCGATGTGGTCCCTGTCGTGGCCGTGCCCGGCAAGGCAGCTTTTGCATCCGCAATCCGCGCCATGACGCAGGTCGGTCTTTTCAGAGAACGGATTTCCAAGGCTCTTGATCGTCATCGGCTTTCCTTTCAGGCTTTCCGGGCACCATCGTCGCAACCAAGCGCGCCTCCGAGAAGTCACCGACCGAAATTTCAGCAGTTTGGAAATTCTTATTAGCGGCAAACACTTAGAAGGTTTCGCTGCCGACGCGAAATCACGAAATCTCGTAATTCACGAAATTTCGTCACTCACATATCCGCAGGATGCTATGCTGCCGACCATGGCACTCGCAAACGGCGCAATCGATTCTTTCCTGACGGTCCTACCCAAGGCCGCGCTGGTGCTCGACACCGCCACCGATACCATCGTCGCGCGCAACGACGCCGCCGCACGCCTGCTGGAGCTCGACCCCGACGATCAGCCCCCGATGCGCTTTTCCACCCTCCTGGACCGGTCGCTGCCGCGTTTCATCGTCTTCGCCGAAGAGGTCGATCACCGTGGCGACTCCTGGACCCGCGACCTCAGCCTCGTCTCGGCCCGGGGGCGCCCGGTGCGCTGCGAGATCCTGGCCAGCCGGCTGACCGATCCGCCGGGGGCCATGCTCCTGCTTCTAAGCGACCTCGACGCGTTCGAGCGCCGCACCGCGATGACCGAGACCGCGGAAATGTACCGTGCCGGCCTGACCGAATGGAAACGCGCCGAACGGTTCTTTGCCGAGCTCGAACGCGAGAACCAGCTGATCCTGAACGCCGCGGGCGAAGGCATCTATGGCGTCAACGCCGAGGGCAAGACCACCTTCGTGAACCGCGCCGCACGCGAAATGCTGGGCTGGACGGCCGAAGACCTGCTCGGCCGCAACATCCACGCCATCATCCACCACCACCACCTCAATGGTGACGTCTATCCCGCGCATGAATGCAAGATCTACGAGTCGTTCCGCTACGACAAGATCAACCGTACCGACAGCGAGGTGTTCTGGCGCAAGGACGGCAAGCCCATTCGCGTCGAATACGTCTCGACCCCGATCTACGACCAGCAGGTCCTGGTCGGGGCGGTCGTCATTTTCCGCGACATCACCGAGCGCAAGGAAAACGAGCGCAAACTGCAGGAGGCCCTGGAAGAGGTCCGGTCCCTGCGCGACAAGCTGGAACAGGAAAACGCGTATCTTCAGGAGGCGATCAGCTCCGAACGCGCCCATCACGACATCGTCGGCACCTCTTCGGCCATCAAGCAGATCCGCGCCCGCATCGACCTTGTGGCCCCCACCGACGCGACGGTGCTGATCACCGGGGAAACCGGCACCGGCAAAGCGCTGGTCGCCAGCGCGGTCCACAAGGCCGGCGGGCGGTCGCGCCGCGCGATGATCCACTTCAAATGCGGCAGCGTTTCGGCCGAGGACGTCGAGGCGGAATTGCTGGGACAGGTGCGCGGCGCGTTTCCCGGCTCGATCCGCGACAAGCCGGGCAAGCTTGAGCTGGCGCATGGCGGCACGCTCTTTCTCGACGACATTTCCGAATTGCCGCTGGGCACCCAGGGGCGTCTGCTGCACGCCTTGCAATCGCGCAGCGTCACCCGGCTGGGCGACACCCGCGCCAAGCAACTTGACGTGCACGTGATCGCGGCGATGACCGACCCGCCCGTCGAGGCGGTGAAATCCGGCAAACTGCGCGAGGATCTGCTGTTCTTCCTCAACGTGTTCCCGATCGAATGCACGCCCCTGCGCGACCGGCTGGAAGACCTTCCTTTGCTGGTCGCGCACCTGCTCGACGTGTCCTGCCGACGCCTCAACCTGCCGCAACCCAAGGTGACCGAACGGGCCATGCGCCAGTTGATGGACTACCCCTGGCCCGGCAATATCCGAGAGTTGCGCAACGTGCTGGAGCGCGCCGCCATTGTGTCAGGCGGCGGCAAGATCGTGCTGGAGCTCGGCGCCGGACGGTCCGGCTCGGGACGCGACGACACTCCTATGCGGACCGAGGCCGAGATGCAGCAGATGATCCGCGACAACATCCTGGCCTGCCTGCGCGAGGCCGGCGGCAAGGTCGCAGGTCCCGGCGGCGCGGCAGAGCTTCTGGGTCTCCAGCCCACGACGCTCTATTCCCGGCTGCGCCGCTTCCGTATCACCGAGGACGAGTGGAAAGAGACAGCCTGATCCGCCCCGTCTGTCCAGGAAACGCCCGGCGAACCCACCGTCGATCCTGATGCCCCTGCGTCGTGCATCGGAAGAGCGGGCTTGATGTGGCTTTCGAAGAAGTGGTGCCCGGGGGCGGAACGTCATTCATCTCCTAGTTCTGCATAATCATTGCAATTATCTCAATTTTTGAAAACTGAGTACCCCCATATATAGCCACAACTCAAAAACTTTAGAATCTCTGGTCCTTGATAAATAATTATGATCCGCGTCTTGGAATCGAATTGACGTTACGTGTCTAGCGCCCTGTTTCTAGGCCATTGATGTAGCGTTTCTCTAATTTGGTTTCGGGGTATAAAGAGCTTGAAATAGAGATGGCCAGTGCTCAACGTCGCAAATTGGCCCTTTAAGATTTCGACTTGAAGTTGCCACGCAGTCTTTTGTGCTTGCTCAGTTTATGTCGATGGCCCATGGCCATCTTACCAAAGATTGACTCGGCAGCTTCGATTAAGAAACTCGGAATAGACGCTGCGTAATAGGCGCTTACCATGAAGCAGTCTTTTGCCGTTCAGCCACCGGGAAGAGCCTCAACATCATTTGCTTCAGAAGATGGCTTTTGATCGCGAGAAATTTCGTTCTAAGAACCATCATAATATCATTCAGCGGTCAATTTTCTAAATATCACAAGCGATTATCGGGCCCAAGTCGAGAAACAACTCCGATTAAATAGTCACCCGCAAACGGTGCAAACTACCCTTTTCTTCCAACCACGATCGCACTTCATCTGACACCATATCAAGTGTGGCGCGATTTTCCGCGAGTGCGTTAATGAAAGATCCTACCTCGCCCTCGCCAAAAGCAGCCTTCCTTCGGTGTTGCAATTGGTCACGCTTTGCAACGAGTGAACTGACCTTCTCAAGAAATGTGGTCGTATCGCTTCTTGGCTGAAATTCGTCTGCTGACCGGCCGCAATTCGTGAGTTCCGTCGCTAGATCGTCCTGACCCCCGAGATATCTGAGCATCTCACCAACATCAATTAGTGGGCGAAATTCCTGTAAAACAAAATTTCTCCAATGCTGACGTAAATCACGATCAAGATTTGAGATCGCGGAGCTTAGCTCGTTCTTGTATCTTGAAGAGGCTAACTTCAAATCCTCGGCGGTTTCGGCTTGTTCTAACATCAAGCCGACTTTACGAGCCTCGTCTTGAACGTCTTCCACGTATTCGGTTTGAATATCGCTGTCATAGTCTAGCAACTCCACGATACTGAGTAGTGCAGCTATTCTAAGCGCCTGCTGTTCGGCGGTTTGCAGCACTTGGACAGTTCGAGCCAGTTCTTCTCCCAAGCTCTGATTTTCTAAAGCAGTCGGCAACTCTGTCAGCAGAGCTTCCAATTGGCTCAAATTATCGTTCACAAGACCTCCACCACCTTTCATCTGTTTTCACCTGCTGCCAACACCAACTTTTTCCCAATTTGCCTTAAGGAACCCAGTGATCGACCTTCGCTGCCCTCTCCGACCGTGTCGCGCGCGTGCTCTAGCAGCGCAAAAACTGTTCGCTCTCCAAGTTGCGCCAATCCATTGATTTCTTGCAGGTCTCGCGCGGGAAGCGATGCAAACCAAGATAACCTTTGGGGTAGTTCTGCTGGATGCGAAGCTTCGTCTTCCATTGCAACTATAAGCTGCTGAAGTGATACAAAGTTTGGAGATGCGGTCTGTACTTCATGATAGTCTTGTTTCCACTCGCTGACTAAGTCATGAGCTTTGCCTGGAAGGAGTATCGACACACTTGAAATAACTTGATCTGTGCGCTTCAAATGCTCGGATATCGAGCGACCTCTTAGCGTCCTCGCCAATGCTTCGCACCTATCTCGGATTTGCTGGAACTCGATGGACTGCACCTTTGTGCATTCGGAGTTCCACTCTTCCGCGAGATCGTAGGCCGCACCAATAGGCGTGAGCGTTCCTGACAGTTTACCTTCGAATTCAGGGACTTCATCCATTTGGCCTGAAGAATTCATTCGAGTGATTGCCGCAACCAACTCGCCAGAATCAATCATTCCATTACGCCCATCCTCCGATAATGCGATCAACGACCGTAATTCTTCGCATAACTTATCGTGCCAGGGATCTGTTTTTTCCAACCATCGTTGCCAAGGTTTAGAACGTGAAGAAGGGTCACTCTTTGGAGCGACTTCATCACTGAGCACATGCCGAATTTGCTCGACCAACGGAGCCTCAGGGCTGAGAACTCCACGAAGCCAAGACCTAGCTAAAATTACTTGTGCCACGGAAGAAACCGGTGACCAGATTTCTCCAGACACCGTCACCGGGAACCTAGTTTTTAAGTATCGTTTGGTCTCTTCTTCCAACCTGTTCGTCATCACCGACAAATTTCGCAAGAAGAATGCGCGGTCATCAGAAGACATCTCTGGCTGCAATTGTAATTCCAATCCAGCTTCCAAGCCCAGACGAACCCAGTCTTTAGCCTCAACGGTAAAATACCCGCGCTTACCCGCCTTTGTCCCTTCTAGGTTCACCATCTCGGGCGTTACCACCCTTTTGAACAAGTATGGGGAAAGGCCGAGCTTTCGCGCGTCAATTCTGGAAATAATTGAGTACAGTTCGTCATTCCAAGCGCTGGGATTGGAAAGTGAGCCACTCTTTGCCCAAGTACGCAGGTCATCCCGCATCGTCTCTCGTTGAGATCGGGTCTGACTTCGGGCACGCGGCGGACGCTGAACCTTAGGAGAAGCGGCCTGAATCGCAGAAGTCTCTTGCCGTTTGGGTTCAGTCTTTTGATCGTTTTCAACTGTGCCAGGTTCAAAAACGACGGGTGAAGCAATGCTTTTACCCGTTTGCTGCAGTGCCGATTCTCTTGTTTCTCTTGACCTAGCGGCTTCCGAATGGGTTATGCGCTCCGCATCGACATCCACCCAAGGCAAGGTAAACGCTTCATATTGCGGACGCGGTGTTCCCGCGAACGCAATGACGCCATCGATCGTCGTATGGTCAGCACTATCGGGATTTCCCCAATACGCTACAAATCGCTTGTATCTTTCTCGTTCAGTTTCATCGATCTGAGCCTCGATGACTCGCTCCAAGCGCGCCGACAACACGGCATCAGACTTCTTGTTGTTTTCGATTGCGCTCGTCTCGATAAGCGGACCTGGGAACTGTCCTTCTACAATTTCGTCCGCCTGTTGTAGGACTGGATTCAAAACGGCTTGCAAAATACCCCGCGGCGTTCTCCAACTTTGGCCATTGTCATCGACTTTGAGCGCTTCAAAAAACCTACCGATGGAGTTTTCTGTGAGAGGAAATAAACCAACACCATTGCAAGATCCAAAGACGCTGAAACAAGATTCTTGTTTTTCGCAAGCGATACAAACGTTTGGAGCCTGAACATCCGAGGCTGTGGTTAATTCGTGCCGCCAACTCCTCAATGCGGCAGGCCCAGCTCTCACGGCAGCCAGATAACGAGATACAAAAGCCGTTCGTTCCCCAGACTGCCTGAGCATTGCCACATCTTGCAAACCTCCAGTGGAGGTTCCAAGAATGATCTCGTGAGTAAGTCTTTGCCGGTAGTTTGGCTTCAATTGCTGGTAGTATGCCGGCGTTACGCCTACGATAGATATCAGCGGACAGACATCGTCTTCAGCTTCATCTCCCCTCGCCTCGGCATTGAAGACGAGAACATCAATTAAGCTATCATCAAGACCTTCCCAGCTAGTAATGTCTTCAAGGAGCAGTACAAGTCTCTGCCCGCGCTTCTGGAGTTCTTGCCGAACCTTACGGAAAAGAACTTTCAGTCCTTGTGCCGAAACGCCTATGACGCTTTGAATTGAGTCATTTCTTCGACGGTTCAAAACTTCAAGCAGTTCTGTCGAAATTGGAAATTCAGCACATTTTTCCGAAGCCAGCTCTAAGGGCGTCCATTTCGCTTCACGATATTCTTCAATTTTAGTTGCTTCGTGCTCAATGCGTCTGGCCAAGTCTTTTCCTGGGCCCTCAAGCATCAACTTTACTCGACGCGCGATAGGACCAAGATCAGCGATGTCATAAAGGTCGAAAGAGGCTGATGCCGAGTTTCGCTCACCATCGCCGCCTTCCAATAGCGTCAGTATCCGAAGAGGCGCTTGCCATCCCTTTCGGACATAGTCGTGTCTCAATAGCGATGAGGGGTCATGGGTGGCGCACCACTCTTCATCTCCCAGTTTTTCGTCGTAGTGCTCAGGATCAAGCGCGTTCGCCAACGTCGAAAGGAAATTATTAGCTCTCCCTTGCGTCGAAGCCTTTTGCCTAACCCCCAATCCGTCAAACAATTCTTGAAACTCATCGGGCAAACGCTGGCTCAACTGGCTGAGCGCGCCTTCCAAACTGCCGTCTGCTCTTCTTAACAGTAACTTAAGATCATTGTCTCCAGGCCAGTTTACAGATAGCCAGCGAATTAAATGAGATTTGCCTGATCCAGGTTCGCCTTGGACAACACAGAATGCATGTCGCCTGGAAGGCTCCGACAGCGTCTCAAGTACAGCTTCTTCGTTATTATTTTCAAATTGTTGAGCGTCACGCCCCGCAATCTCGAAACCCGAAATTGGAGTATGCGTTGCAAGGAATACTGCATCATCTCCTTCAAGAGCTTCAGTCCTGAACACACTACTGGCTTGCTCAGTTGTCCAACAAAGGCGAAATGGTTTTTCGGGATGGCTCATGATTTCCCTCCAATCAATTTCACTTGGTTGAATGAGTTTGTTTTGAAAGACGGATCATGAACGAAGGAAATCGCATCACTCGAGTCCCCGACTAGGTTGAACTCAATCAAGCCTTGCGCTTCAATTTCGCGCAAACTGACTGTCGCTATTGCGGATAGTTGCCTGGGATTGGCTGTATATCCAATTCTTTCGCATGCTCGCCGAAACAAAAGGCCTTGATCCAAGTATGGGCAGAGATTTGAAAGCACGTCGAGAAATTCGATCCCGGTCATCGGGTTTGATACCGAGTTCATTTCGCGCTGAAATTCTACCGAAATACGCTTTGCTGCACTTGGATAAAATGGGGTCTGTTTACCAATCGGCAGAAAAACTCCAAGACCAATAAATTCTAACCAGCGCCGTAGTGCAGGTAGTTTAGTAGTGTTCATTGGACGGCTACCGTCCTCATCCTCGCCGATAAGACCGGCCGACATCATATCGACCAAGGCATCCGCAGAAGTTGCCAAGATCCAATCGAGTTCCTTCCGCCTATGGCTTTCGGCAACAAGCCAGGAATAGGCATCCAAAATCACGGCATCAGGAGTTCCTTCCTGACACGTAAGAAGTGATCGGTGAACTGCATCCCTCAAGTCATCGAGTGTTTCGATGTCAGCGACTTTGAGACAAACCAGAGAGTTCTCTCTTTCCACAAGTCCCAATGCGTTGGCGACACCTGTAGCGTCACGCGCAAGGTTAGTTTTTGCGATTTCAATGACCCCGGCACGATTATATCCTGGGTTGAGAAGGCCTAGAAAGTCATCCGGCGTCACATCGGACTCGGCGGATTTCAATCCAGAGATCAGCGACCATACCCGAATTGGCGTCCCCTGCGGACGCGACAAAACACTCACGTCATATTCTCCTTTTGCCGCCTATCAGACTGCGGCAGTTGAACTTCAAGAATTGGAGCATGTCTCGAGACCCATTGGTCTAAACGTCGGCCCGCAGAAATCCGATGGGCCTCGCCCACCACGATTGCTGGCATGGGTTTATCCGATGCCCAATTTACGAACCTTGAAACCAAACCACCGACATCTTCAGCCCTTGATGGAAGGATCAATGCAGTTGGCACTTCAGATAACTTTGCCGTCTTATTCCAGTCAGTGTAAGCCATGACGAACCCCAGTTCTGCGCAGCTATATGCAAGCGCAAGTGCGGTGTTTTCGGCTTGTTTATCTGGCACCAGGAATTGCTCAATTCCCGCCTGTGCAAGTCGATTGACTAAGGTTGGCAAATAAGCCGTCAAACTTGATTGACTTGGCTCGACAATAATTGGCCCATGAGGCAGGGTCGTTCTGAATTCATTCGCGTCTGGCCACGCAACTTCCAGACCACCGCAGGTCAAAATCTTGGGAGCCGCAATCCCGTTACTTCTACAATATGGACAACGGCCACACGGAGGCGCCCAACTAGACGGCTCAATTAATTCAAAGGCAAGCCGCGTCACGCAGTCCTTCTCTGGCCTTTCTACAATCCTCACGAACGGGGTAAGAGAAGCTTTTGCATCCGTTAACTCTCTCTCGCGCAAATCAAAAACCCGAGCCCATGCTGCCTCCGGTTGCGACATCAGTTCATTGTCTACAACCTCAATGACCCAAATCTGTTTGCCGTCAGTTTCAACTCCATTAACAGACAGCACACGAATTGCCTCTGCTCTCTGCATTAGAGTCAAGAGAGTCCTGTTCCATACTCGATTCAGATCAGATGACCGTTGTCCAAGGCCGATGCGAATTGAGTCGAGATCGACTTCTAATTGCAATTTGCCATCGATCCAGTTGCGCTGACTGGTGTCAGCCATCGCCCTCCACCGACTTTCCGCCAACTCGCGCGTGAGCCAACCTGAGGTGGCGAGACCAAAAGCGCGCCGTATATCGTCATCCCCTTGAGGCTTCGAAACAAACAGCATAACAGCCACACCTTGGCCACCATCCCTCGACGCTCGTCCAATCTCTTGATACCAGCGCGAAGGGCTTTCTGGCACACATAGATGTATCACAGATCGGACGTTCGCTTTGTCTACACCCATCCCAAATGCTGAGGTCGCTAGTATCAAATCCAGTTCGTCCTTTGCCCATTCATTAACAATGGACCGGCGTTCTTCAGACTTTGTTTCTCCGGTGAAAAGCGCGACCCTCTCATAACCTCTTTGTTGCAATTCAGAAAAAAATTTCTTCGCTGTATCTATTTCAGAAGTATAAACAATTGCCGGTCGCGGCACGCAGTCTATAACCCACTCGAACGCGGCGTCGCGTTCAGCGCTCGTAGCAAATCGGCCTATGGCAACATCGTGCTCATAACGAGGTACTTTGGCGTCAACTTCCAACCAATCACCGTCCAATTTCCAATCAGATTTTAGGACGGTTCGAGACGCCGGTGTAAGAGTCGCGGACAGGAGAATAAGTTTGGTTTCCGGATTTGCTCTACGCATTAATCGAAGCAAACCGGGCAATCGCTGAAAATCTGGGCGAAAACTTCGCCCCCAACTCTCCACGATGTGAGCTTCGTCGATAATAATATGTGTGAGCCTCGCATCTAAACCAAATTCTACCGAAGTCGGTTTCGCAGCTTCTTCCAGTATTTCTTGTATTTGACGAGACAGTGCTGTCTCCGGCCCCATCAATAGCACCGGAATTTCACCACGGCGGAAAGCGTTCAGAATGTCTTGTCGCTCCGATAGCGAGAGGTCTGAGATTAGAGCCCGAGAGTTTTCGAGACCCGGGAAATTTTTCAGAGTTCTCTCGTGGTCCAAGGCTAATGCAATGGTTGGCGTGATAACAACCACACAGGAACCTGGTTCAAATCTACGCCCAAACAGCGCCGCCAGTTGGAATACGAGGCTCTTGCCAGCGCCTGTCGGCATTGAAGCCAGCAATCCAGAGCCTGGTGGTTGAGTCAGCATTGCACGTACGGCTGCTTTCTGTGCGATGCTCATGTACCTTTCGTTCTGGGTGAGCTTCAGAAGAACGGCGTCTGGTACCCCGGGACGCAAAGCTCTTCGATCACGCGGGTCAATGTGTAAGTTCTCGAACCACCAGGACGGCCTGTCATCGGAAGTAGCCCTAACACTCTGGTTTTCTATTGAATACTTAAGACCGAAGCGCGCGAGTGAGTTGATTTCCATGTCAGTCAACTCGATGCCTTCGACAGTTAGGTCGATACGTCCACCTCTTAGCCAAACCAAAGTCCTGACCAGCGCGAGGCGATCGTAAGTTGCTTTGGCTTCTGAAAGTGCACGTAGGCACCGTGCGACAGAAGCGTCTCTCCAAGAATCCTTTGGTTCAGCATCAAGCAATGAAAATTCCAGCAGAATTGGTGTGTTGTTCCGGTCGAGACCAATAACCTTTAATGAGGGGATAATATGGCATGTAAGGACTTGCTTCCTAGTATCACTCAGATTCCGTCAATTTGTTTGCCTCAAAGTCTAGAATGCCAGAAAACGCTCAAGGACCTTGCGACTTATCGAGGTGCTCACCAAAGAGTCAGACATAAGATCTCCTTTCTGATGCAGGCATGCAGGACATCCATCCAAGCACAAGCGACCACTTATTCTCATGATTTGATCCGCAAGACGGCTTTCAGGACTTAAAGACTCTTCAACCAAATCTTGTTCGGCTTCGGAATAAGCAATCAACGCTCGTCCCACAAACGAGTCCGGCTTGTTACGCGCGTACTCGACAGCAGAACTCACTAACTCGAACACCGTCAGTGAGCGCTCTCGTTGCTTCTCCAATTCTGAAACGATTTTGTTTACCTCGCATGCAAGGTCGTAGAGTTCTATGCGCTCACTCCCGATTTCTTCGGAGTCGAACAATATCCTCAAAAGCGCCGCCGGCGGTCGTCTCGACTGAATACCCAGATCATCAGCAACTTGCTTTAGTGCCTGTTCATCTGAAGGGTCCGTATCCCGCCACCTTTCGTGATTGGAAGCATCGTCAAAAAATCTATGCAAAATGGCATCTTCATCCGCATTTGGGCAGCCAGAAAACTCTTCGCCTACCCACTCTTCCGCAGCGATTTCAATATTATTAATGAAAGTTCGCGCAGTTCCGTCGCCCAACGATCCTACTTCCACCACTGAGATGACGTCATTTGCGTCAGTTTCAAACTGAAGTGGCAACTTTGCATGAGACAGAACGCGCTGGTCGTTTCCGTATCCGTGGCGGATGAAGGAATCCTTGAGTTTCAGGGACAATCCATGCAGGACGAGACTTCTCACGTAGCTTTCAAGAAATGATTCATCGCGCAACTGATCCAAAATCTTATCAAAAAGCTCTTTGAACTTAATGTCACCAAGTGAAGACGCTACTTTGGCAACGCGGCCCCTGCTCAAAAGTGGATGTTGTGAAAGCACACTCTCCCGTGCGTTCTCAAAAAGGTTAGCCAGTTCAGTCCCATCCCAGAACCTTAAGATGCGTTTTAAGTCTGCGCTGAGTTCGGGGCGCGTTTGCGTCGCGGCAAAAATCTCTGCCCCACGTTGGGCTTCATAAGAGTTTAACCCAATCGCCTGCGCCCCACGTTCAACCAGATGGCACATGGCTTGACGTAGTAACCACCTCTTTTCTTTGCCATTATCCCCCAGTCTTTTCACTTCGCTTGCAACGAACTCTGATAGTAAGTCTGAGTTGATATGGAACTGAACACCCTCCGTTTGGACATAGAAGCCATGAAGGAGTGGCTTGTTGGAAGTTGGATCCGAAAATATTTGGCGGAACGGCACAGCTTCAGCTTGCGTATCTTTCACGCGAACCTCGCAATCGCTTCCCCAAAAACTTCTAATCAGAATTAATCCCGGGTTATCTGAAGATAGTCCTTCGCCACGAAAACCATCCACTCGCTTTAGCCACTTGACCTGTTGGCTGAACTCGAGCGGCATCCCTTTCTTTTCATCAGAGCGGACGATCGGAAAACCGCGCAACTGAGCTTGCGTCTCGTGTTTTATCCCATCCTGCGTCTGCTGCGGGGAGACAGGAGATGTAACAACTGGCTTGTCATCTACGCTGCCGAGCCTGAAATTTGGTGTCCATTCGGCCCCAAAAAAAGATCCGGCCTTTTCGACTTCTATTACGAGTGGACGGCAGATCTTTGGTTCTATCTCTTCTCCAAGAGTGAGACGAGCCTCTACTGGAAGTTGGCTTAATAGTTCTGCGGAGCCTTTCTTAAACGACTGCATTTTTACATGAGCGCTGTCATAGCTTTGGAACCAAGGCGAAAGCCCGTCCACGGGTTGAATCCAGTGGGCGTCGAAAGGATGAAACCGTCGAGATACATTCCCAGGCGCGACTGACATCATACCAAAAACGATGTCTTCAGTTTTCGCCTCATCTGCGGAACTCTGGACGGGGAGCTTAATTTTTAGCGAGGGTAAGTTTATCGTATCGAACAAGAAACTCGGGATCCAGTTTAAGCTACTTCTCAGACTTGCGAATTCGTTGCCAATGCGTATTTGGTCATCACGGTCAGTTAGAGCTCGTTCCCAGACAACCGACGCTGTATCCGCATCGAGCTTTTCCCAGATATCGGTACCAAAGATTCTTTCTACGAAGGCCTCTGCCGATGCCAGAGCCTTGGCGCTTGGTTTACCAGCACCTACCCAGGGGGTAGCGCCACTCTGATACTGACATCTAGCTAATCCATCCAACAGTGCAGCAAGGACTTGTCCTCGAACGACAAAAAAATTGGTGTCGTTAAGAGGAACGTCAAAACCATCCGGGTTGATCATTTTGTGTGGTTGACGAAACCACCAGGAGTCCCTTGGAGAGTAAACCGAGAGTGTCACCCCCGTGATCGGACGGTCATCGACACCTCGTCCACCCCGTCCTTTGCGTTGAATGAAACTCGCAAGGTTCTGGGGCGAATAGTGTTGATAAACTAGGGTTATGTCCGGGTCATCAAATCCTACTTCAAGTGAGGAGGTTGAAAACACGGTGTCGCTGTTTTCGACTAAGTCTTTAATCTTTTCTGTAGCACCAGAGGAAACTGGCGACTGGCATACTCGAAGCGGGCTTCCGGGCTTTAAACGTCCAGACACCGACTCCTGCCGCGCATCATTGGCTGCGAACCACCAGCACTCTCCTTGCTTAAAATGATCGCAGCCTAGCGGTTCTCCACAACATCGAGATATGGGATCACCATTGGCGGGATCATCGCCGAAATTTGACGTTCGAAGACGTGACAGAACGCGACCTTCTTCTGCATCCTCAAAAGCAGCGTGGAGGCGCCGCAATTTATCGATTGAGTCAAGAAACACGAGGCTCCTGAAACCGCCATGCTCTCCTGTTCGACGTCGCATGTTATGTGACAAGCACATGAGGCTTTGAATGGTGGTGGAAGCACCGGCGATATCCTGCCCTCTCGATTCGACTTCAGGCTGAACAAAGAAAAAATATTCGCGCCCTCTTGGGGTTGGATTGGTTTCGTCTTCTTCTGGAGAAATCTCCTCAATTTCATCTCTGCCAACGAGACGTGACCAACTCCCCGCGGGATCACCGAGTGTTGCGCTCATCCCTATTGCCAAAGTCAATTGATCGTTGCTGCGATCACATCTCGCCAACAGCCTCCTCAAAGTCAGCCCGACTTGTGCACCATGTATGTGAGAATAAAGGTGGATTTCATCGGCCAAGACTGCCCGCGGCGCGGCAAAATGAACGTCATCGCCGAAAATCGCGCCATACGACGGATCGTGCATCCATTGATGCAGAGATTCAGTTGTTGGCAAAAAGAAGTTCGGAGGGGTGGTGGCCAACTTTTCTTTGGACCCTATCCAACCGGAAAAGGACCAATTGCATTTGCAACAGTAAAGCCGATCTGCACCGTTATCTCCTGCGTCGATCTGGAGGTTCAGTTCCCCGCAACATTCATTTTCTGGACAAGTAAAAAGTGGAAAACGGACTTCATTGTCAGACAATTGTTCCCACCCAATTGCCCGGTTATTATCATACAATTTTCCAAGGTTTTTAGGCACTTCACCCGACTGCACCCCAAGAGACATGGCTGGTAGGCCAGTAACTCTTGCCACCGCCGCGAGATAGCCAGCAATACGTTGCGCTTGGTTCGTGGCCAAGCGAATACGGGGATACGCAATGACAACAAAACAACCTGATTGGCCCTGCAGTTTTTCAGCCAAGGTAGCAACAATCAGAGGGAATAGAGCTGCTTCTGTTTTTCCTGATCCAGTGTCGGCAGAAACTACAAAACTATCGGTATCACCTGCAAACCATCCTTTGAGAATTGCTTGGAGAGAGCGCGCTTGGAAGCCTGCGATTGCGGGTGTCTTGCCCCAAATTTCCTTCAGCGTTGTTTCAAAAAATGTAAGTGATTTAATCAGATCACTATTGCACCATGTCTTTTTCCTGATGCTGTCCAATACAGCTACAAGGTCGACATCCCGAACTGGCTTTTGTCTTGATCTCAATTCAATCTTAAGACTTCGAACTAGAAACGGTCGCTTTGCCACATCGCCAGGAGAAAACCGTTGTTTGACGTAGCGGAGTTCTCGTGCCGTCTCAGCCATTCTGCTTCTTAATCGCTGCTCTTCGGCGATCATCAAGTATCCGTGTGCCTGCAAGCGCCCACAAGACACGAGCACTTGGTCGCGAGACCTCTTCAAAGCTTTTGAAAGCGAAGGAACCGACGTCCAACCTTCAAACAGACCAAAATTTACTTTCTTTGCTTCAAGTTCTTCGAGTTCATTCAGAACTTCAAAATCAGCGTCTGTTAGTTCAGGCAGATCTGGTTCGTCGTCAGGGATTTCTCTTTGTTCGACAACGTCATCGACACGGATCGTGTCACCCTTCGGTTTTCGCTCAATGGAGATCAACCCTTCATCTTGCAAAGCCTCTAAAGGAGCCCTGAAGAAGTCTGTCCCGCCACTTCCGACCCAAGCGAATCGATCTCTCACAGCTTCGTAGAATGGCCAGAAGTTTCCGGACTTCTTCTCCAAAACCAACTCACGAATTCGAAGCCGCGTAGTCTCTAGCGAAACATCATACTGCCGTCGCTGCTCTGCCAATGGCCTGGCTAACCAGAAGTTATCGTATTGAGGTTTCTTCGTCAGAGAAATCCAGCCTGCATTATGAAGCCGACCAAGATCGTCGAGTACGTCATCATCACGTGCCATCCGCTTCTTGATTGCCCCAAGCGAGGCATTGCCATGTGGGGAGTTCAATGCAATGTCGTTGATAGCCTTCAGCAAGCCTTCAAGTGCCGCATCCAGCTGAAACTGTTCTTCAACGGTCTCGCGGGAAGACAGATCGAGAAAGAGTTCTTCATCGGTAAATCCTGTGCGGCGCAGTTCGACAGATACTTTCGATCCTTTGTTGTCTAAAAGTCCGAATTCGCCAGTTCTTTTGTTTGAGTATATGAACTCTCTCAAAAGCTGCGCTTTGTCGACGAGATCCTGGTCATTTGGAATGGCATCCAGAAGCTGTTTAGAGATAATAACGATCAGTTTTTGCCGGGCGCGCGTGGAGGCAACATTGAGCAGTTCTGGAGAAAAAATGAATTCAGCTTCTGCGAGCGCAAACTCTGCGTCACAGACGCAGTAGGACAATATTATCGCGCGTCTTTCTTTACCCTGGATCCTGTGAATTGTTTCGACGAACGCTCCTTCAGAGATCTCCGAGTGCAACTGCTTTCTTATCTCTGAATTATGAGCGCGGTGTGGGCTGACAATTGCTAGATCTTCAGCCCAAAAGTCATCGCCCCCTCCGTTAGCACTTAAGCGCTGTCTGAGTTTCAGCGACAAGTCGGCGGCGATCTTCGCTTCAAACGGGCTCTTTGCGGCGGCCGATGGTCCATCGTGTACCAAAACACAAATGGGGTAATCAGGATCAAGTACCGCCTCTTCCCAAGGCTCCAATCCATCACGCCAGTCTGGTGCGAGGGGCAATCGCGCATCCTCGTCTTCGACAACGGAGTTGTATTTGTCTTCGTAGAATTTTTTCTTCGGAAAAATGGTAAGCGGCGCGTTTAATCTAAAGGTTTCATCGAGCGGAAACTCTTTGACATTCACTGACTTTAAGAACGCGTAGAGCGAACTCCCGATGTCTCGCCCTTCGTACTCAATATCACGCGAAGCACGAATAGGCGGAAGTTGCTTATCATCACCGGCCACAACCAATCTGCAATTCGGAGCCATGGCGCCCAGCGGGATCAGGCCATTCCCCAACGGCATCTGCGAGGCTTCATCAACGCAGGTCAAGTTGAAGACGGGCGCAGTCATGCCGTCATGACCAGCGAGTTCACCGCTCTCCAAAAGCTTATAAATTGACCATACCGTTGAGCCGACAACGATTTTTGGACTGTCGAGAAACTGCGCAATTTTCTTACAGTCAGCCTTTGCTGTCCTACGAACATTTTCAATTCTCTCAGGCAGGTCGCCGCCAGTCGGGTTGCCGAGATAAAGTGATGTAGTGTCGGGAAGCCCGTACTTCTGAATACGGTCATGAACGGCAGAAAGTAAGTTTTCGACAGCGTTGCGAGTGAAAGCTGTAATCAGAACTCGGCAGGCTTTGTTATTTGCAGCACAGGCTTGAATGTAGCCAACAATCAGCCAGGCAAGTAGGTGAGTTTTTCCAGTTCCCGGCGGTCCAAGTACGAGCCCAACCCTTTCGTTCGCCAACCCCTCCCAAGCAGCTTCCTGCGCCTTCCTTAATGGATAATCTCCTGCAGCGTACAAAGACGGCTTTGTGAACTCATGTAGCGCTGCCAGCCACACTTCCGGATCATCGACAGAACCCGAAAAGAAAGTCGTATCGCGAAGAAAGGACAGAATATCTTGCCGGACGTTCATAGACCTGAAGCCTCTGCAAGGTTGCGTATGAAGTTTGCCGCCCGTTCGCTATTAACGTCAAAGAAACGTCGATCGATGTGCCAAACAGGCTTACGCTCACCTCTCCTCATCATTTCTTGAAACAGTTCGTCTTCAAACATGTCGCGTGGCATAGACACCGTGAGAGTACCGGAATGGGTGCTTTGGGATGGCTCCCAGTAGTCAACTTTGCATTGCTCCCAGCAACTCGGATCCAGGCGCACATCCGGATTATCGTCATGCAATATTAAATCGAAGTCTCCTGGGCGGATATCGCTGTCTTGACTTTCGGTTGGCACCTTAAATGTCAGTCGTTTTCTTGGACGCCCTTTTCCACTGACATCGCCTATACTCAGCAACGACATCCCCGCAATGCACTGGCCTCTGTCTCTTCTCGTGTCACTATGCTGGGCCAAGTTGATCAAGGTTTCGAGCATACCAGCACGGTTCTGCAGCAATTCTAATGCCTGCAGAATGTCGAGGTCCTCTGCATTCAAAGGGTCAAAGCTTTCATGGAAGGCAAAAGGCTTTTTGTTTAATCGTAGCAGCCTTGGTTGACCGGTATGAGCGCATTTCTCGTCTTCTTGAAATAACCAATCGACGATAGCCGCAGTCGCTTGCAATCGACTGGCAACATCCAACTCGATGTCGGCTTTAGATATTGACTTCAGTTTTCCCTCGCGAAGGGCACGGACGACATCCAATGCCAACAACGAAGAAAATGGCCGTTCAAACTCTTCTTTCGGCTTGTAAGCATGAGCAACCAAGCCGGACGCCAGCAAAGCATTAGAGGTTTGTCTGAGATCGTATGCGACAGAAACCGGAAGTGCATAGAGTTGCTCCAGCACGTTTCTCACAATCGTGGCTGGCAGATGGTGGGCACCACGAAACTCGGGTTCTGGAACGACATCTTCTGGCGGGAATAGCCTGACAATGTTTATCAAACCTGTGCGGATTCTGGGGTCTTCAAGGTGCCTAGCGACCGCTTTGTGCAAATTCGTCGCTTCCGCGTTTTCAAAGAAGAAGATATGGGCCGTCAATCGATCCTCGGTAGCCACTTCCTTGTTGTGACTGTCAATTTTCGTCATCTCGGCGATGAGACGTCCAAGCACCGAAACAATGCCATCCACCTCTGAACGCCGCGTCCCATTTTCAATAATTACAATTTCACGGTCATCTTCTTTCCCTTTCACGTTTCGCACTATCGAAAGGCCGATTGCCGCAATCGTGTCGTCTACTGGGTCATGGTCCACGCTCAAGAAAAATGCCACATCAACGCGCGGCGGCATGAGATACGTGTGCTCTTGCGATGTTCTTTTCACTTCCGAATTCAACTGTGCGCGTGCGCGCGTCAGAAACGAAGTAGCTCGTCGCTGCAAGGACCAACCGACGCCATGGAACTTTGCAAGGCCGTCTGCCGTGGAAAGTTTTCTTACGTTATCTACGCCAAGGTCCAAAAGCGTTCTTTTGGCTTCATGGCTCATACCGGGTATTGCTGATACGTCCCGAAATCCTGGGTTTACGCTCGGTGCGATCTTTTTCTGGCAATGTTCGAGAAACTTACATTGCTCGCATTTAAAATAGATATGGAAGAACGTCTGGTCTTCAGCTGCGTTCACTCTTTTTGAGAATATACTCTTTATCGTGTTGTGCAAAAAATCATCGACCATTCGCAGGTACGGAGACAAGTTGAAGCGATCGATTTGATACTCAGCGCCTTCCGCCGAACCATTATCGGCAATCCTCCAAACTTCACCTTCCTTGTCCATTTCGGCCGAGATGCCCAATTCGCTGATCGCCGCTTCCAAAATTCTGACGTAGTACGCAACTTGAGCTTTATGGAAGGCTGTAGCGTGCCGGGTCGCCTTGATGTCGATGACAGTAAAAACTGGCACTTCTTTGGACCGATCTACTCTCACGAGATCGGGAAATGTCCTGCGCAGTTCGAGTCCGGTATCGAATAATTCGAAGGGAACTGACTTAGGTCTCAGGTTCAGTTGGGTTGCAAATTTTTCGGGGCGTAGTCCTTTAAGGAATGCAATCGTCAGGTTTTCAGACAAGAACTTGTCACTCTTGCCAGGACGCAGGACACTTTGCTGAACAGCTTTGCTGAGCGCATCCACTACTCTGTTTTCAAAATCGATACCGAGGTCTGCCCATAGTTGTTCACGCACATCAGGCGTGATTGGGACGGCCGCCAATTCGCCATCACTCATGATTTCGTAACGCGTCTTTCTCTCACAGCGATACTGAAACCAAGACTTGATGGTGGATGCACTGATCCCGCCTGCTGAAGACATTTTCTGCCCGATATGATTTTTGCGGTGACCGCGTTGGGGCACCTGATTTCTGCTCTGACACAAAGCGTATCAGTCACCTGGCAAAAATCAATCATCGATTGAATCCGTGATCTTTGAGTTTCACAAATCTCAGGCGCTTGCCTAATCTATGCCTTCTTGAGGTTGTTTCGGTGTTCAGATGTTTTCAGGTGAGCTACCCCCTGAAATTCGGACAGTGATGTAAGCTACGATTTGCAGTCTACTGATCTTAGACGAGATCAGAGATGTCGAAACGCAAGCAGCACGCGCCCGAGTTCAAGGCGAAGGTCGCGCTGGAAGCCCTGAAGGGTGAAGAGACGGCGTCCGAACTGGCGAGCCGGTTCGGAGTGCATCCGACGGTGATCCATCAATGGAAGCGAGCCCTGCTCGAAGGCGCGTCCGGCGTGTTCGAGCGTGGAGGTCGCAAGAGACCCGAGATCGACGAGGAGCAGGTGAATAAGCTCCACGCCAAGATCGGGGAGCTGGCGGTGGCCAACTCTTTTTTGGAACGAAAGCTGAAGCCTTGGGGCGGGAAGTGAGGCGCGGCATGATCGAGCCTGACCATCCCCGGCTGTCCATCGGTCAGTAGTGCAAGCTGCTGTCGATCGCGCGCTCGTCCTATTACTACGAGCCGAAGGGAGAGACCGAACAGAACCTCGGCCTGACGCGGCAGATCGACGAGCAGTTCCTGGAGACGCCGTTCTTCGGTGTCCGCCAGATGACCTGGCATCTGCGCAGTTCAAGGGATCGTGGCCCCAGTGGGGCCGCGCAAGCCTGCAGAACGGGCATCTCGTGAGCGAGAAGCGAATACGCCGGCTAATGCGCCTCATGGGGCTGATGCCGATTTACCAGAAGCCCAACACGAGCAGGCCGGCGAAAGGACACAAGACCTATCCTTACCTTCTGTAAGGGCTGCGCGTGGATCGTCCGAACCAGGTCTGGTGCTCGGACATCACCTACCTGCCCATGCGCCGCGGGTTCCTATACCTCATAGCGATCATGGACTGGCACACGCGCAAGGTTCTATCCTGGCGGATCTCGAACACGCTGGAGGCCGACTTCTGCGTCGAGGCGCTGAACGAAGCCATCCACAAGTTCGGCCCGCCCGAGATCATGAATACGGATCAGGGTAGCCAGTTCACGTCCTTCGCCTGGACGGACCGGCTCCGCCGATCCGGCGTGCGCATCTCGATGGATGGGAAAGGCCTGTTCCTCGACAACATTTTCATCGAGAGGCTGTGGCGCACCCTGAAATACGAGTGCGTCTACCTGCATGCCTGGGAGACAGGATCGGAGACGAAAGCGGCTATCCGGAAATGGATGACCTTCTACAACCACCAGCGTCCTCACTCAGCCCTCGGCGGCGAGCCATCGGCGCTGGTTTATTGGCTGAGAAATGATATCAACCAACCCGATCAGCAGGTGCAAAGAGTAGCTTAAATTACGCCAGATACTGTCCAACCGATGGGGAGTAGCTCACTTCGTGTGGGCTTATGCCCTTGATGGTCGACGTTCCAAAAGAAAAGACGTGCGGGATGCAATCACCGGGGCCTGTTAGCACCAAGGTGTCACTCTACGATGATGGGTTTTGAAGCAAAGATATCTTGTTCACAAATTAAATGATCAAACTTGCGCTGCTTTTGGTAGGATTTTAGCATCGCAATCTAATTTGTTTTCAGAAAGCAACCGTCTAACCGCGTTGGGCACATCAGAAAACGAAGTGAGCCGGAAGTCGGATTCTACCTTCCTTTCCTTTTCCTCCCAGCTTGGTACGAACCTTCCCGGAATGTAAATCGTTTTCAATCCCGCCCGTGCCGCTGGCAGAATATCCTTGGTGAGTTGATCACCAATCATTATCGCCAGCCTTGGACTGCCGGCAAATCGGAGCATTCTATCGAAAAATCGCCGATCTTTTTTAGCTTCGACGTATTTGTCGATAAACCGAACTATACCCAAAGCTTTCGCCGTCTGGACAACTCTTTCTTTTTTTCCTTCCGTTAGAACGATGGTCGTTGCGCCACACTTTTTTAGTTCTGAAAGCCCGTTCGCTACTCCCGGAAGTAGAGCAGGCGTTGATGTTAAGTCCGCGAAGTAACGTTGTTGAATATTCGCATTTTCTGTTTCGGCTAGTGCTGGGACCCCACCTACATTGCCGGCCCATGCCTTCCTAGCGGACTCTTTGGCGCTCATGCCATCCAGCATCATTGCAAGAGCTGCGATCAATAACCTAGGAGGGTATCTCAACCCGAGATGATGCCTAGAAGCTAGTTCTTGATCGATTGATCGGACAAAAGCCAACCGATCCGTTCTTTCCAGTGTTTTATCACATGCCTCTTCCACCGCACTCAACAGGCCAAGTTGAGCATCAGCAAAAACTCTATCTGTATCCCAGAGCGTGTTGTCCGCATCTAAGAAGACAATCGGAGGATTTTGCTGTTTTCTTTTGGCTTGCGGCTCAGACATGGACAACACCGGCTTCGAAGCGATCATTTATCGTAAATACCTAAAATATTGACAGAATTCCCAGCTTTTAGGGTTCCAATAATACGACACCCAAATTTAAATCCTCGGTGTACGAAATTGTATGCGAAGGTCCCCGTATGGTATCGACCTGCCGGTGAAGCATGAAGATGAAGGGTCGAACCTTCATTGGAAAACATCATTCGGAAGTCAATCCATCCAATCCTGCCTCCATCACAGCAATCCTCCACTACTTCCATCGCAAATCGCGAGGAGCTTGATTTTTGTTTTAGTTTTTCCCAGTACTCTTTTGTCTTTTCCTTGTTGTCGTCACTTGGGAAAACTATCTCGCCGCGGCCGAATAGTTCGCTCTCAAACTTTTTGTATGCCGGCCTAAAGCCGCCATCCTCCATTTCTATCATTGTCGGAAGAATTTGAGAGTCCTTTTTTGCGTCGATGAAAACTAGCGGACGGGGCGCAGTCTCTAGCATTTTTGAGATAATATCGTTATCGCAAACATCGCCCCGGAAATTTGTGAATATACCTCCGGGAGCATCAACAAAAAGCATCCTATCTGTGAAGTCAGACATGTAAGTAGCCGCAATCTCGATCAGTTTGCGCTCCGAATTTTCTACCACCTTTCCGAAAATAGTGTCGGCTTCTTCAAGAAGTTTGTCTCTCGCGTACGCAGTGGATAGCTTTGCTTCAGCGTCTAACTTCGGACCAAGCCATGTCAGAAAACTTGGCAAAGGAATATCTACTTCAGCATTCCCGCCGACGACGGCGTCCGCACTAAAGTTGCTCTCTATGCTTTTCTTTCTAACGCTTTGGCTCTCTTCGTCGCATAAGTCCGGCCACACTAACGCATCGTGGAACTTATCAATCAGTTTCTCGTCAGAAAATAGAGGTGCATCCACCAGCCACCAAAGGCGTCCCAATTGATCTGACCGCTCTTTAGAGTCAGGATTTTTTGCCATTTTGGAACCTCTCCCGAATAGATGTTCTATATACGTTCTTAGGCATCCAATGTCCACGCAAAGCCTCTAAGGTCAGTTCACTACCGTCAAAATGCACCCAAAGCGCATTATGCAGGTATTGAGCCTGCAGAAACGGCTTCTCGCCGCCTAATAAAGTGAATGACGGGCAGCGCCAGCAAAACCATCCAAGCTTTCCCGACGATCTGACCGGCAATGTAGTCCAGACTGCCAAAGGCAAGGTAGAGGAAGATTGCGCTGTCTATCACAAGACCAACCACACTGCTCGCAAACACGGCCAGCACCAAGCCCCGCTTCTGAAGAGGTGTGTACACCGCAAGATCAGCCATCTCGGAAAGCAAGAACGCAGTAGCAGAGGCGATGACCAGGGCGGGAGGTGCGACAAATGCCGACAAAATCGCGCCGCCGATTACTGCTCCTGCTGCCCACTTCACGCCCAGGTTTCTTTGCACAAGATCTCTAAGAACGAGGGCTAATCCAATCATTAGGACGCCACTGGGCGCCGTGAGCCCTGGCCCCACTGGAATGAGGCAGGGACCCTCCGGCACGCAGAACGTGCCTACATTTCCAATCATCCAATTGGCTATCGGAATACACAGCGCAAAACCCGCCAGGTACACGTACCCCATTGTTTTTTTCGTCATTGCTCTGTCCCCTCTTAATTGGCGCGATACACGCATCCGTGCCCGCATGTGCTTCGTTTAACGACGACTCGGTCGAGGCCGGAAATGCGCGGATCAAGCTTGTGCCAAATCCACCGTGTAATGTTCTCCAGCGTGGGACGCTCTAAGCCTTCGATGGAATTGAGATAGCTATGATCCAGTTGCTGCCTGACGGGATCGATGGCGTTATCGAAATCTGAAAGATCGATGATCCATCCGGTCTCTGGGTCAGGTTCACCGCTCACAAACACTTCCACCGAAAACGAATGCCCGTGTAATTGTGCATACGGGTGATCTGGATCCACGTTTGCAGCAAGTTGATGCGCAGCTTCGAACGTGAATTCCTTATAAAGCTCGATCATTATGAATCCCTCATCTGATTATGCGATCTCGAGGATCTTGTGAGTTTGCAGCGACAAGCGCCATTCAGGGTGTTCAAGGCAGTAATTGAGGACTTGCGCCAAGGCCTGTTGCTGATCGGCGCCATCCAAGGGTTGCAAGAAGAAATGCTTGAAATCCAGACCGCGCAGGAACTCGAGGTCTAGTCCGGGTTGCGGATAGACAGCTTTAAGTTCGTTTCCTTTTTTGACAACGATCTCGGTTCCAGCTTTGGGGCTGACACATACCCAGTCGATTCCCTCCGGCATAGGCAGCGTTCCGTTGGTTTCAATCGCCACCTCAAAGCCGCGGGTGTGCAGTGTATCGACTAAGGCTTGATCCAGTTGCAGAACTGGCTCGCCGCCTGTGCATACAACCAATTTCTTGCCCTCGCGCGAAACGGGCCAGGTTGACGCGACATGATCCGCAAGTTCCTCGGCCGTTCGGAATTTTCCACCGCCAATGCCATCTGTGCCTACGAAATCGGTGTCGCAGAACTGGCAAATCGCTGTCGATCGATCGCGCTCCAGTCCGCTCCAGAGATTGCATCCGGAAAAACGACAGAAGACAGCAGGCCGGCCAGTATTGGCTCCTTCTCCTTGCAGCGTATAAAAGACCTCTTTAACTGAATACGTCATTGAGCGGCTCTTTTCTTAGAAGGCACAACGTCAGCAAAGGCACTCCATCCCGAGGCACGGAGTTCACAGGCGGGACAATCGTTGCACCCATATCCCCAAGCGTGCAGCGTGCTGCGGTCTCCGCGGTAGCAGGTGTGGGTATACTTGACGATGAGGTCGACAAGGTCATCACCACCCAAATCTCTCGCCATTTCCCAGGTCTCGGCTTTGTCGATCCACATAAGCGGGGTGTGCACCACATACCGAGAGTCCATACCAAGCCCAAGTGTGACCTGGAGCGACTTCAAGGTGTCATCCCTGCAGTCAGGATAACCTGAATAGTCAGTTTCACACATGCCACCGACGAGGTGCTTCGCATTGCGTCTGTAGCCAACAGCGGCGGCGATGGTGAGGAACAAGAGGTTTCGGCCCGGAACGAATGTGTTCGGCAGCCCAGCCTCGTTCATTTCGATTTCACGCTCGCCAGTGAGGGCCGTATCGCTGATCGCACCCAGCACGCCAAGATCGATCATATGATCTATTCCGAGGCCCTTCGTCATGTCCGGGAACCGAGATCGCAGGTTTTCAAGAAAAGTCTGTCGAACTTCCAACTCAATTGAGTGGTTCTGCCCGTAGTCGAACCCGATCGTCTCCACGGTCTCGAAATTGCTAAGTGCCCAAGCGAGACACGTTGCAGAGTCTTGGCCGCCCGAGAATAAGACTATCGCGCTCTCGCCCATCTTGTTGCCCTCCTAGTTGACCAAGCTTAGTTGTTCGTTGAGTGATGCACGGAGTTGGTCAAGATCACTGCCGCTGCGAACACCTTGGTCCCGCACAAGCCGAACGAGATAGTCACTCAGCAAGCGGATATCTGGAGGAGTGTTTTGCAGCCGATCCCAATTCCGACTTTCCTCACGATTGAAAACCCAAGTGCCTGATGTCCATGCGCAAAGGCCATCCATGGTCAGGCACTTCAATTTATCTCTGAACTCCTCACGCGTGCGTGCGCCATGAAGTGCGTAGGCCATCTCCATTGCGTAGCCCAAGGCGATAATGCCAACACTATGCTTGAGCCGTGAGTTTCTCGGCCCCATACCGATCCACGCTTCTGGGAAGAGATCCATGACCGCCCCGTAGAAATCGCCGACCATCTTGAGCGATTTCTGCGCAGCATCTTCATCTCGAGCAAAATCCCGCAGAGCACCATTTGAGCGCGAATTCATAATGACGCGTTGGATTGCATTGCTGGAAATAGAACCACCTGGGTTGGTGTGTTGCTTGATCTGACCTTGAAGAGCAGACGGTGCGCCTTCTTCACCGGGTGCGTAGTTTAGAAGGGTTGTTAAGTTTGCCGCAAAGGACCTCGAGGCCATCCGATGCGGCAAGTCTGTCACTGTCGGCAACAACTCATAGATCAACTCCTTAGGGAGCGGGCGTGTGTTGTTGATCAGAATAAACTGGCGCCGCAGATCTTCGTCATCTTTGCAAATCATAGCCGATACGAAGACCTGAAAATCCTTGTCGGCCAAAGCCTGAAGCGCGGTCAGGCGTTGCTGTCCATCAACAACCAACCCCGGTGCTTCATCCCCAACTTCGACCTCAATCTCAGAAACCCCCTCCTCGAGGTGCTTTGTCTTAACCCCTCCAACAAACGCCAGAACGACCGAGTTCGGCAGTACTGCATCGTCTTTCTTTAAGTAGTCGCGGATCTCATGAATGTGCTGCGAGACCTGAGGCCGCTGAAACCCAAACAACTCGCCCTGGGTGTTACGCCCTGCACGGTCAATGCGCGCAATCTCAAAGACATCTTTCGCGCGGGCCGCGAATGAGAACACCTCGTGGCGATCACTCTGCTTCGCCCGGATTGCTTTAAAGGTCAGCGTTTTAGGCATGCTCTTCTGCTTTCTCTATTTTTCGGATGTGCTTTTGATAGGCTTGAATGTTGTGAATACCGCGTCGCTTGTTGCGGTTGCTGGCGCGGAAGATAATTGTTTCGACGCCTGCTGTTCTACAAACGCTGCAATCGCATGACTGCCACGGACGATGTTCGAGCGTGCGCTTATACTTTTCCCGAAGGCTGTCGAGCTTGCGTTTTTCTTTATCGGAGTGCCTGTCATCGCGGCCGACTGCGAGCGGCGCTGTATAGGCCATCACGTCTTCGAGGGCTTCGTGCGCATCAGCTTCACCACGATCAAATGCACGCAGCGCGTTGAGCGCGCGGGCCTCGCGATTAATCAGGTCTTCCTGCGAATAGACACCCTGCTTTGCGAGGTTTTTCAGGCTATTATTTTCGATCGCTTGCGGGATCCGGATCGCAGAGAAATATTCAATCCCGCCTTCCGGCTTCAAAGCATAGTAGTTTCGCGTGGAGTCCTTAAAAGCGCGCAGCAATGGCGAGGTTGTATCGAAGCTGGTGATGTTCACATCGCTGAACTGATGGATTTCTTCTGCTTTCGCGAACCCCAACACATGCATGTTCAGGTCGTTCCCCACAGCTTCGCGGATCGCAGTCAGAACCGTTTTGATTTGCGGCGCTCGAAGGGGCACCATTCCGCCAATGGCGATATATTTGTACCCCATTTTCTTTAGGCGCAGAGCGGCCTCCGCCATCGAAGCCGGCGACCAGCCTTGCACCACCCCCATCGGGGTGAAGCTGTTACCAATTCGCTTGCTTTGCTGCAGGAATTCCTCTGCATTTGCAGAGGTGATTTCAAAACGACGACGATTTTCTTCTAGCCGTCCCGGCTCCAAGTCGTGTGCTTCATGATCCTCGACATAGTCAAAAATAATATGGTCGATGGAGCATCCATGCGTAAACTGCCCGTCACCATAAAAGTCGACCATCTCTTCGGATGTGTACGGCGGAGTCTCCATTTCGTGATAGGTGAAGGCGCCGCAGTCGCCGAAAACAAATGACCCGGGGTAATCTGCCTCCCGGAACCGCAGAAACTCGCGTGCACCTACCCTCTGAAAACGCTGTGCTTGAGCATCCGTATACTTCCCGGAAACTTTGTTGCCCCCAACTATCGCTCTGGAGACCAGTATGCCGTCATACGGTGCATACCCGAGCAACTCGTGGGGATAAAAATCGTCCCAGTACGGTTCTCGATCAGACGGTGAGCGGTCTTCCAGGAAATCGTATCTTGGGTCCACATAGTCGAGGCTGTCGGCAAAAATGAACTTCATTTTTGCACCTGCCTCTGAGACTCCGCGAAATCAATCTGCACCAAGTACTCCGCCAGCGCTTTGATATGTCGCGGCAGGTTCTGGATCTCATTCCATTGCAAACCAAGACTGTCCCACGTGCCGTCAGTCCAAGAGCAGTATGGAGAGATCCGGCGCAAGCATTTCTCCACCTCATCTGCAACGTTCGCTGTCTGATGCATGCGCGGCATGATGCGGTCCATCAGAACACCCATTGCCTGAATTCCAGCCGAATGCATCAACCGGCTTTCTTGCGGCTTAAGGCCCCATGCTTCTGGGAATACCTTTTTCACGGCAGACCAGTAGACACACATGACCCGGTACATGCCTTCCACATCGGCACTCCCATCGGAAGTGGTGTTCTTATAGAGAGCCAAAGCGCCGTAGTTGTTAATGGACTGCTTCATCGCGTTGATGAGCGCTGTGTCCACGACAACCGCCGTTGTATTTGTATCCTCATCAGACATGCGACGAATGAGTTTGTAGAACGGCGACTTGGGATCCTGGTTCAGCAGGTTACATAGTTCGCTCGGGATTTTTGCTGGACGCAGATCAGCAGGAATTTCTGCAGATATCTCAGGTAGCAACTCATTGATCAGACGCTTTGGCAATGGCTTCGCCTTGTTGACGAGTATGAACTGCTCCCGCTGCACGTCGATACTTGGTGCAACAAACCCCACAACAGGTACCATGATGTCTTCATTTATTGTTCGGCTGAGAGCAAAGGCGCGTTGCTGACCATCTACGATCCATGCTGCTTTCCGTTCGCTTGAATGCACTGGAATTGTTAAAGTGCCACTGACTGGGCCATCCGGGCTTGGACCGCGCGACTGCTTGAAATCGATGTTTCCTTGAAACGCCAGGATGATCGCGTTGGGGAAGATCACGTTGCCCCGGTCTAAATATTCAACGATGCCTGTCACGTGATTCTGGATTTCCTTGCGCTGAAACCCTTTCAGTTCGTCAACTTCATCGCGATGCACGCGCGAAATATCAGCGATGCGAAGCACGTCAGAGCCACGCATAAAGAAGCTGTACACATCGACGCCCTCCCCTTGCTCCGCACGGACGGCCCGGAGGCTCAGCGGTTCAGCCATCACGCCGCCCCCACCTCTGATTTTACGCGGCTTGCAGCAGCATGTTTGAACAGATCCTTGAACCGAGTTTGTTCACATGCATTACCGCTATCTCTGAGCAGTCGTAGCGTTGCCCCTGATCTTCCGTCGGTCTTGCCCCAGTTTTTTAGAACGAAACTGATCACTTCTTGATCGGACATTTTTTTCCGAACAGGAATGACGGGAGCGCTCCAGCCTTTTAGCATTTCTTCAACTTGGCACCGATCTTCTGCGGACGACCTTCCGCACAAACGCCCTTCGTGCAAGGCCATTGCAAAATGGTGCAGAGCGCGTGTCGGAAAGTCAGTCATAGTCCCATTGATCGGGCTCTGAGGACCGTTGAGGCGCGCGTCGTAGGGCATTAAGCAGTGCTGGATGTTAGCAGGCAAATGTTTGGCCAAACCGGCACCAAAAACTCTCATCTTTTGTGCGGACTCTTCATCCAGGCTAGCCAATTCACTGCTGAGCAGTGTCGCGTAGTTCTCAGAAAGCGCGATAAGAACTAAGTCCGCAGAGGCTTGCTCAAAATACTCCGAAAGGCTGATCGAAGCGGCGGCATAATCACCAAGAGCACGCCACCATTTAGCACTGGACCACGCTTCATCTCGGATCTTGCTTTGAATCGAGTCGGATTTGCCAGGCGCCACAGTCAAACCGTACGCCGCGATTTCCTGGTTTTCACGAACAATGCCATGACCGGCCGACAGTATCGCCAACTCAGCGCCAATCAAATCAGCGGCCAATCTGCCTTCTCTGTAAGCACGGCCACAATATAAATCATTGGGTTTAGCGCGATCATTGGCAGAATGGATGCATTCACTCCACTGCTTAGCAACCTCTTGCAGTCTCCCAGCAGTTAGATTGCGTGCACTGAGCATGTCCGACGGCAGAATCCGCTTGCGATCCGTACAAGGAATTAGCACAACTGATTTCAAGGCGAGTCACCGAAACAATAGCATATAGAGCAGTTATCTCACACGATACGGCGCCTGACAATCAATTAACTGCAGGTTGGCGCAATCGGTGTTTCAGAAATAACTGCACTATCTTTGTCCTGCTGGAAGTTCGGATAACTACCGCATGGCCGCAACTGACCATACTCCGTCAAAAAATACAGTTTGATCTGGGGTTATGATCCAGGGATAAGGGCCGCTTAGGTACTTGGCGGCCTTGCAGGCACGTCAGGGGGTGCGCCGAGCCCCGGTACGACAAAATTTTTGGGGTATTTTGATACCTCAGCATATATTTTGGAAACCGGTGCAGAACAATGCCGGAGAGTTCCTTTAACCTGAATGTCTCATTGAGACCGGAAACTCGTGAAGCATCGGCGAAGCCGCGAATTAATTCAACTTCCTCTTGAGGCAAACGGGACAAACAGGACAAGTCTCTGAAACCAAGCGGTTTCCAACTGCCCTGTTCGTCGTCCGTTTACATGCAGAAGAGAACGGAAGGATCTTGTCAAACCAGCTCGAAGAGGTTGCGCGCGGTTATCGCCTCCTCATCGTAGAGGTCTTCGAAGGCGACCCCGTGCGCCTTGGCAAACTCCCCCCTCGCGGCGGAGAGGGGGGGGAGCCTGTAGTAGTACCCTCGTCTTTCACCTGAGGTTTCTCGCTCCCGGCGCACGCTCGGGGCAATCTTGGCAAGACGCTTGCCTATGGTCCTGGACCCCGGAGGATTTCCTTCGCCGCGGCGACCGCGAAACCATGATGAAAGAGCTGACTGAAGGTCGGCCGTGGCCATCTCGCCGCCATCCTCGCCCCAAAAAATGCCGTCCGGCAGTTGACCGGAAACAAGGATATCGAACCAGTATGCGTCTAGACCACCAAACCCGGACGCCTTCTGTTCGGCAAGGGCAGTATTCCTCGGTGCCAGACGAACGGCAGTTCTCAGATCCTGCCCATCCTCACGGCACCAGAAAAGCAGGTGATGCATCCAGGCTGCCAGTGTAGCCCGGTCCTTGATGCTCGCGTGAACCCGCTTGAAGTGCGCCACTTTCTTCGAGCGCCATTTCTCGTTTCTCGAGGAGGTGTCCGCCCAATGGTCCGGGACCTCGATGACGGCGTAGCGCCGTTCGTCCTCACCCGAGGCAGGCACCGCCCAATCGTCGTTTGTAGAGAGCATGAACCTCGAGAAATTCGGTGTCGTGTAGGCATCGATACCCTTCGGCTCGACCCGCAGGGTCTCTGAGGTGATGAGCCCCTGAAACTTCTTGGCCGCCCTCTTGTCCCCACCCCATGTTGCTTCTTCCAGATGCACGACCAGCGCCTGGACGAGCATGACATTGAACTTGCCGAGCACATCTTCGGGGCTTGTGGCGTAGGCATAATGGGCGCCGACAAGGGCACGCAGAGACAGAATTGCAGTGTCCTTGCCGACACCTTTCGGCCCCTTGAGCACGAGTGCGACGCCCGGCTTGTCGTCCGGGTACTGAACCAGATGAGCGAAGTGGGTCATGAGCAATTGGTAGCTGCACGAATCGCCACCACAGATATCCCGGAACAGAAAATCTGTCAGAACACTGGAATCGCCAGGTTCGGGATTGACGGGAAATCCTTGCCAGAAATTATAGGCTCCGCGCCGGATCTTGCCTGAGGGATCAAATGTAACCCCCTTTTCGTAGACTTCCCGATTGGGACTTGTGGCCCATTGTCCTGTGAGTCGCACACTGCCCGAGATCCAGTGGCTGTAGAGCTGCTGGAAGGCTGGCCAGGTTAGGAACGGCTTGCCTTCGGGCGCAGTCTCCTTGTCGAGAACCGCAAAGGCCGCACCGACGCGAACAGCGACATACCGGTCAAGAAGGAACTGCAGACGTTGATCGATGGGCGTGTTCGTTTCACGATCCCCGTCCCCCCCGTCAAGCAGGGATTGATCATACCATCCGTGGCGTCGCGCTTCGGCAAAGATCGTTGCGCCAGTACACGGCCTGCCACTTTTGCGCCCAAAGGATTTCCAGAGCTGCTCCGTGTGATCCGGGTCGTAATCGTGCCAACCCATCGACCATTTGTGGAACAGCTCAAGGCCTTCTTCGGATCCTTCGGTTTCGTAGTGAAGCGCGGCCCCGATCCTCAGCCACCACGAACGGGACTCGGCATCCGGGTTCGACGTATCATTCGGGATAGCCATCAGGGCCGAGCGCAAGCGGCGGGACAGTCCTTCCGGGACCTTCAAGATTTCGGATTTGTGCCCGTTGAAAAGGGCAACCAGTTGGTTCGGCCAGTCTGTAAGCTGGTCCCTGTTGTCACGCACATCCCAGACGAGCACTTCGTAAGTACCCATTTCCACAACGGCGCCAGGCGCAAGGACGTACCCGCCATCGGCGCGAACATCGATGCCGGGAGCGAGTTCCCCTTCACTGTTTCGAAGGCCACTATGGTGTTTGAAATAGTAATGCGTACCGCCACTGGGCGTGTCGACAAGGACTGGAGACAGGGCGCCGTTCGGGATCCTGAGTTTCCTGAGTTCCTCGAACCCGTCGCAATCCTTCTTTACGTCAATATCAAGGACGTCAAAACCGTTCTCTTCACCCGTCACAATGGCCGGAGCCGCGTCGGGAAATTTGTCGAACCATGCCCTGATCGTTTCTGCGTCGGTCGTCGCTCTCGCTGGCCAGTCCGTTATAAACGGGCTCTTTGCCTTTCGGATGTTTCCGCTCGGAGATATTTCAGTTTTGGTGCGCACGGGAATAATCTTGATCCCCGCAGCTGCGTGCGCGAGTGCGCACTCGAGATTGACGCGTTGCCTGACGCGCCTGTTCTTGTTATGTCGCATTGTGTGATCTCTTGGCTCATTCCGGAAACCGGCATGTGATAAATGTCAGAGAAAAGACGCCGCTCCGAATGCCCCTTGGAGCGGCGTTTTCGCGGAAGCTATCCCCGATTTGTGTCAGACCTTGCGCCATTCCCTTTCGGCGCGCTCCCGTTTTTCGGGCGGGATGAGATCCAGATTGATTGCGAGGCGGACGTGGATCATCTGGCCGCACAGCGAATAATGAGCCGGTGCTTCTTCAGCGGCCTCGCGACCGAAGATTTCGGCCGCCTCGATGCGTTGCCGGATCTCGATATCTACGATTGCTTCGAGGAAGCGACGCGCGCCCCCGTTGCGTTCCAGATCAGCCAGAGATTGCGTGTACATGTGCGCCCATTCAGGCGGGATCGGGGAATTTTCGAACATGAGAGATTTCCAGTGTGTTTTAGGTGAAGAGGGCCGTCAGTTGGTCCGCTCGAGCGCCCGGCGGGCTTTCTCTTCGACAAAGCAGTTCAGCCAAGCCTCGGGCAGAGCTGCGGCACGACGGCCAAGCTTGATCAGCGGGGGAAAGTCTCCGGCCGCAATCATCTCGTAGATCTGGGATCGGGAGAGGCCCGTACGCTCGAGAATCTCCGGCAGCCGCAGCAAACGGCCGTCCGGCGCACAATCGCGCCAGGGTTTGGTTGTTGTCCTGATGTTTTCCAAGAGTTTGCTCCTTTCGGGTTCGCAAGAGCTGCAACTGAGCTCATGCGGACCTTTCTGAAGCTCTTCGGACGACCGCGGTAGGAATTGCTCGAGACGGAAACGTATCGAGGTTTTCTTTCCAAGGTATATCAGCGCATTCCCATTATGGCAGAAAAGAACTCCGCGTGGATCATCCACTCGGGATCAGACCCGGTCCTGGCGCCGGGCTCCCCGTTTTCGTTCGACTTTCGTATTTCTTTCTTTGCTTTCTTGAGACCTTCACAAATGGCCGGACCGGTTTGCTCCAGCCAGAGCTTGTCGACTCGCTCCTGTGAGGTATTCCCCGTTACGCCAAGTGCTTTTGGTTCAACACAGCCTCTTGCTTCCTCGACCAGCGCCCTGACAAATCGAACCAGCGGCGAGGCATTGGCCGGCTCCTTCTCGTACCAGATCGTGGGAGCTGCACCGAAAGCTGCAGAAAACAGGCCAATAGTCCGTGGGTACAGTGAACTCTTCGACCCGGGTCGCGACTGCCTTTTCCCCATTTTCTGCAGACGTTCATTTGTGTCCACGAGCCAATTCCGCGTATCGATTTGCCAGGCAACCGGGGGCATGGGCGGATAAAGGTCGAGGTCACGAAGTTTTCGCGCCAGCTCCAGATAGTCGAAATAGGCCTTCTGAAGCCTTGCCAGCATTCTGCGTTGTCCCCTTGGATCTGCGGACAGGGCCGTGATACTGGCCTCCTGTACTAGATGGTTGAGAGCCGCTCTGAAGTTGTCGAGTTTGACATCCGCCCTGAGGTCCAGCCCAGTCGCGTCTTTGATCCGTGCGGCGGCATCAGGCCCCAATACCCCGGGTCCCTCTTGGTGCTGGCCATGCAAGAACTCAGTCATCCTTGTGCCCTTTCCCGGAACTGGTCCAGCTGATCTGCCCACCATTGCGCCATCTCGACGCGTTCGTCCCAGTGCTCCCCCCTTGCATAGGCCCTCCGGACGTCGTTCCCCTCGACATGACCAAGCGCACGCTCAATTGCATCCGGGTTCCATTTGCCGGATTCGTTGGCGATTGTCGAAAAGCTTGCCCGAAACCCGTGCGCCGTCATTTGCTCCCGGTCATAGCCGAGCCTGCGAAGTGCCAAATTGAGGGTGTTTTCCGAGATAGCTTTCCGCCAGTTCCGTGTGGACGGGAAGAGCAGACCGCTTTTCGTCCGAAACCGCTCCAGTTCCCTGAGGCGCTCCACAGCCTGACGCGGGAGCGGAACCCGATGCGGGCGGCGCATCTTGGTCCGGTCGGCCGGTACGCGCCAGACCCGTTCCTCAAGATCGAACTCATCCCACGCAGCAAGGCGTAGCTCCCCCGGCCTCGGTGCCACCAGTGCAAGGAGCTGAAGGGCAATAGCGGTCTTAGGCTCACCGGTATAATCGTCGATCTTCGCCAGCAGTTCACCGAACGCCTCCTTGTCTACAAGGGCCGAGCGATGACGCTTTTGAGGCCGGGCAAGAGCGCCCTTCAGCGCTGCCGTGGGATCGGCCGTCAGACGCCCTGTCGCAATCCCGTAGCGAAGGATCGAGCCGATTGTGGATCGCAGCCGGGTCGCGGTCTCGAACTTGCCCTCGGACTCGACGACACGCAGGCATGCCAGCACATCCTGTGCCTCGATCTGCTTGACCTCGAGATCGCCGAGCCGGGGCTCTGCGAGAGAAATCATCCATGCAAGCTTTCGCATGGTCTGACCGGCTCGCCCCTCGCGTTGAAGCTTTTCCACATATTCCGCCGCGAGATCAGAGAAAGAGATCCCCTCGTTCAGAAACTCTTCGCGACGCCGCTTCCGGCGTTCCGCGGACGGGTCGTAGCCATCGATGAGCAGAAGTTTTGCCTCGTCACGCTTTTCGCGAGCCAGCTTGAGCCCGACTAGCGGATACTTTCCGAGTGCGAGCAGCTTTTCCCGGCCGTTGAAGCGGTACTTGAAGCGCCACAACCGGGAACCATTCGGGTTCACAAGCAGGAACAGACCCTGCGAGTCACTGATCTTGAAGGGTTTTTCTCTTGGATCAAGATTGCGGATGGCAGTATCGGTAAGAGGCATGGGCACAACGGAATCGAATAATCTACACCCCGGATTATACCCCAATTTCTTTCGGCTGCCACCAGTTTTCCACAGACATCACTGGACTCCAATTCGTTAAATAACAACGAGTTGGATCGTGCTGGACATCTATGGAAGTAGGGATGGTGCCCGGGGGCGGAATCGAACCACCGACACGAGGATTTTCAATCCACTGCTCTACCCCTGAGCTACCCGGGCACGGGTGAACGGGCGCGCCGTTCGGGTTTCGGCTTTCTAGGCGAGGGCCACGCCACTGTCCAGTGGGTTTTTGCCACTTTTCAGTGGGGTTTCCCCGTGGCCGCGTTCTGCGCCTCTTCCAATGCGTCGGCGACCTCCTCGGCATCGTCCAACCGGCTGGACGGAATGGCATAATCGCCGCGCAGCCACGCGCCAAGGTCTCGGTTGGCACAGCGGTCGGAACAGAAGGGGCGGTATTTCTTCACCGTGTCTTCCCCGCAAATCGGGCAACTCATATCACACCTTTCGGCAGCGGCAGCCTGTCTCGCTTGCGTTGCAATTCATAATGCCCAAGCGGCGTCCAGCCAACAAGGGCCGTCTCCACCGTGTCGCGGCGGAACGCGGCGCGCAGGGCGGCCTCGAACGTCTTGCGGTCCTTCTTGGGCATGGGTGCCAGGTCCAGCACCACCTGCCCGCCCAGGCCCCGGACACGCAGCGCCCGCGGCAAGGCGCGCGCCGCGGCCATGTTGGCCTTCACGCTCGCCGCCGGGGACGTGTCGCCGCCTGCGTTCACGTCAACCGCCACCAGCGCCCGGGTCGGCTCGACATAGAGGCTGGCGCCGCCCGGCAAGTCCTCGCGCGGGCTGGCCAGCGCCTCGACCGCATCCAGCACGCCGTGATGCTCGAACGCCTGCCCGTCCTCGTCCCAGATCTCCGGCTCCGGCCAGTCGCGCCAGGCCAACTCGTGCGGCCCTGGCCCCTCGACCAGTTTCTCGGGCTTGCCGTTTGCATCCGCCATCACCGCGCGGGCCAACTCGGCCATGCGCGCCACGTCCTCGGCCACGGCGTCTTCGTCCGCGCCCGCGCAGGCCGAGCGCAGGATCAGGCCATTGTCATCGCCCGCCATCCCATCCTTGCCGATCAGCATCAATCGGTCCTGCAAGTCGTCATCGTGAATGGCCCGCGACACGTTGATCCCCGGCGCGCCGGGCGTCACGATGGCGTAGCGGCTCTTGAACAGAACCTTGGCGGTCACCGGAATCGCCTTGCCCGGCTCGGCATAGCCCGTGACCTGCACCAGTACCGTGCCGCCGGCGCTCATCCCCTTGACCTGGCGCAAAAATCCGTTGCCGTCGGGTGTGCGTACGAACAACCCGCCCTGGCCTTTCACCGGCCGCTCGATCACGGCGCGATAGATCGTGCCGGGGCGCGGCTGGTCATTGTCCACCAGCAGATCGGACAGCACGCCATCCTCCATCAGCGCCGCCGCCTCGAACTCGCCCAGTTGGCCCAGCGCCACCACGCGTCCCTTCATGTCTTTTCCTTCCAGACTGGATATCCCGCGGCCAAGAGCAGCCCCGCCGTTTCCTTCAGCGGCAAGCCCACGATGGCCGTGAACGAGCCCTGGATCCACGGGATGAACGCCCCCGCAGGCCCCTGGATGCCGTATCCCCCGGCCTTGCCCTGCCAGTCGCCGGTGCCAAGATAGAACGTGATCTCGTCGTCATCCAGCCGCTTCATCTTGACGTCACTGACCACGTCGCGCTCCCAAATGCGCGCGCCGCGGCGCACGGCCACCGCCGTGATCACCTTGTGCCGCCGCCCCGACATCTTGCGCAGGAAGTCCTCCGCCTCGCCTGCATCCTCGGGCTTGCCGAGGATGCGCCGGCCCAGCGCCACGGTCGTATCGGCAGAGAGCACGATATCGTCGGCCCCGGCCTCGACGGCCAGAGCCTTTTCCCGCGCCATCCGCATGCAATAGGGGCGCGGCAGTTCGGCCTTTTCGGGGGTTTCGTCAATGTCGGGCGGGCGCACGTCATCGGCGACGACGCCGATCTGCGCCAGCAGATCCCGGCGTCGCGGGCTGCCGGACCCCAGGATCAGTCTTGGCGGCTGCATCGTTCCGCTTCCATAACAGTCAACGGGGTGCGCACGCATTTCACCTCGGGTGAAACGCTTCCGCGCACGGCGCAAACCTGCGGTTCGCGCTACTTGAACCGATAATTGATCCGACCCTTGGTCAGATCGTAAGGTGTCATTTCCACCTGTACCTTGTCGCCTGCCAGAACACGGATGCGGTTCTTGCGCATCTTGCCTGCCGTATGGGCGATGATCTCATGGCCGTTCTCTAGCTCGACCCGAAATGTCGCATTCGGCAGGAGTTCCTTCACGACACCTGGAAATTCGAGCGTATCTTCCTTGGCCATGGTCTCTCCTTGGTTTCCGCCCTGCCGGTTGCAGGACAGGCGTCTAAATGGCCCCATTCCCCCGTCTTTTCAAGTCAAATATCATTGCAGCCGTTCAACTGTTGGGGCGCCGTCGCGTCCCGACTGCTCGGTCCAGTGGGCGCGGTTCAGCACCCCGCCATCCGCCCGCACCAGCGCGATTTTCTCCAGATTGACCTCGGCATAGGTCCAACCTGGCGCATCCAGTTCACCTGCGGCCAGCACGCCCGTGGGCGGAAAGCCAATGTCCGGCGGGCCAAAGACGCCGCCCGCGCCGGTGTTCACATCACAGACCTCGCACCACGCGGCAGGCCCCACCAGCGACGACATGGCGCTGACGCATTGCTGCTCCAGCGCGCGGGCCATGGCCCCGATCCGCACCCGCCAGTACCCGGCCAGCGTTTCGGTGCAGGACGGCACCAGCAGGATGTCCACGTCCTGCATCGCCCGGCCCAGCAGCGGGAATTCACTGTCATAACAGATCAGTACGCCGATCCGCCCCAGCGCGGTGTCAAACACCTTCAACGGCCCGCCGCCCACGCAATTCATAGGCTCCCGCTCCCAGCGCGTCATGATCTGCTTGTCCACCACGCCCTTGGCCCCGCCGGGGGCAAAGAACGCCGCGCGGTTCACCGGGCGCGGGCCAATCACGTCGTCATAGACCGGGGCCGAGCCGCCAAGGATATGCACGCCATACTTGCCCGCCAGAGTGGAATGCAGCGCGTCGGCCTCGGGCATCCGGTCCGAGACCGCCCGCAGCGACGGCTCCAGCTCCGCCGTCACCGCGCGCCCCGCCAAGGGCGCCAGCTCCATCGCCGCATATTCGGGAAAGACCAGCAGATCGGCCCCCTGCCCGGCGGCCTCGGCCACCCAGGCCTCGATCTTTTCGGCATAGGCGTCCCAGTTGTCGAACTCGTCCAGCGGATAGGCCGCAGTCGCAATCTTCATCTTATTCGCTTTCCCTGACAGGTTTCACCGGCATCCTAACGACCCGGCCGGTCAGGCGCCACTCAGACCGCTTCTCGCTCCACCGGCCGTTGCATCCGCACCGGGATCTCCCGCGCCAGCCGGATCAGGTGCGCCATATAGGGCTTGTCCGCCTCGTCCTCGCGGATCGCCGCATACAGCCGCTTGGTCAGGCCGGTCTTGGTCACGGGCCGCGTGACATACTCCGAACTTGTCCGTTGCTCCCGCAACACCCAGTCGGGCAGCACAGCCACGCCGCGATTCGACGCCACCAGCAGCAGGATCACCGCCGTAAGCTCGATCTGCCGCACCGCGCGCGGCTCCACCTTGACAGGCGTCAGAAGCTCGGTGAAGATATCCAGCCGCGAACGGTCCACCGGATAGGTAATCAGCGTCTCGTCGCGGAAATCATCCGCCTCGACGAAATCCTTGCCCGCCAGCACATGCTGGCTCGACGCGACAAACAAAGGCTCGTAATCGAACAGCGGCTGAAAGATCACGCCGTCCAGATCCTCGGGGTCCGACGACACCACCAGATCCACCTCTTCCTTCTGCAACGCCGGCAGCGCATCGAACGCAAGGCCAGGGCGAATGTCGATATCCACCTCCGCCCAGGTCTGGCGGAATCGCTCCAGCACCGGGAACAGCCATTCGAAACAGGCGTGGCATTCAATGGCGATATGCATCCGCCCGGCGCTGCCCTGCCGCAATCCGCTGAATTCCGCCTCCAGCGCCTCGACCTCGGGCAGCACTTTCTCGGCCACCCGCAACAGGCGCAGCCCCGCCGCCGACAGCTTCAGGGGTTTTGACCGCCGCACGAACAGCTCGACCCCCGCCTGATCCTCCAACCCCTTGATCTGGTGGGATAACGCGGACTGCGTGATGTGCAGCAGCTCCGCCGCACGGGCCAGACCCCCGGCCTGGTGAATGGCCCGGATCGTGCGCAAATGGCGAAAGTCGATATGCATGAATATTAGCCCACCTCATTCAAACCATGAATTTTATGAAGTTGTCTCACATACGCGCGCCTGCGACAAGGGTCCCAACACCCCATTGCAGGATACCCGTCATGAGCACACCCACCGTTTCCTTCGAATTCTTCCCGCCCAAATCGCTGGAGGCCTCGTTCCGCCTCTGGGACACCGTCCAGACCCTCGCGCCGCTCGATCCCAGCTTCGTCTCGGTCACCTACGGTGCCGGCGGCACCACCCGTGAACTCACCCGCGATGCCGTGGCCACGTTGCACAAATCCAGCGGCCTGAACGTCGCCGCCCACCTCACCTGCGTCGAGGCCACCCGCGAGGAGACCCTCGCCATCGCCCAGGACTTCGCCGATGCCGGCGTGAACGAGATCGTCGCCCTGCGCGGCGACCCGCCCAAGGGTGCGGACGGCTTCACGCCCCATCCCGAGGGCTTTGCCGACAGCTGCGAGCTGATCTCGGCGCTGGCCGACATGAACCGCTTCAAGATCCGCGTCGGCGCCTATCCCGAGGTGCACCCCGAGGCGGCGGATGCCCAGGCCAATATCGACTACCTGAAACGCAAGATCGACGCCGGCGCGTCCGAGGCGATTACCCAGTTCTTCTTCGACACCGAGGCGTTCTTCCGCTTTCGCGACGCCTGTGCCGCTGCGGGCATCGATGCACCCATCACCCCCGGCATCCTGCCGATCGAGAACTGGGCCGGCACCAAGCGGTTCGCCAACGCCTGCGGCACCAAGATCCCCGCTTGGCTCGACGAGGCGTTCACCAAGGCCGCCCGCGACGACCGTGAAACGCTGCTGGCCACCGCACTGGCCACAGAACTCTGCAGCGAACTGATCGAGGGCGGGTGCGAGCACCTGCATTTCTACACGCTGAACCGCCCCGAACTCACGCGCGACGTGTGTCACGCCCTGGGCATCACGCCCAAGGTCGCGCTGCGCGACGTCGCCTGAAGCCCGATCACTCACGATCCCTGTGACACTCCCCTCCCCGGGGCTGTCGCAACCGCCTGGCCCTGCCTTCCCCGCGAAGGCGGGGCTTTTTCGTGCACACCTGTCAGGCGCGCAGGTAATGCGACGCGTGCTTGACCCGTGCTCGAACGTCAGGTTCGAGTCCTTTGCGGACACGTGTGATCTATATCCCCGAGCGCCATCGAAGGGCCGCGGCGCGGCGATCCGACGGTAGTTCGGCAGCACTTTATCCAGATCAAATCCGAAACAGGATTGAGCGATGCGCCGAACATCACCCAATCGCCGGGCCGTGGGGGCGGCCCGTCGATGGCGCGGGGCCTGCGGCCTGTTTCCGCGCCGGGGCTGTAGATCAAACGTCTTTTATGTCCGCATTTCGGCCATTCATCTTTACCGCAGCGAATGTACGGTTCGAGTCCGTGAGTGACACTGGCGTCGAGCCCCCGGCCGGTTAACAGCCGCGATGCGGCCCGGCGATCGTCAGCCCCTCCCTTGGGCTGACGCTCGCCTCCCTCGTGAATGGCAGCTTTGTCCCGCACAGCCGACCTTTGCCAGGCACCGCGACATGAATCGCAAACCTTCTGCGCATCAAAACGCGGACCCTCCATCACAGCCACGACCTGCGAACGCCGTGGTGCTTTCATTCCCCGCCGCCGGGGCGGGCTTGCCACCCTCCCCGGCCCGAACTAGCGTGCCGCCATGACCGACACGCCCGCCCCCTTCACCGCCACATCGCTCGACCAGATGCCCGACATGGACGCGCTCCTGTCGCGCTCCGGCCTCGACTTCATGCGCGACATGATCGCGGGTCGCCTGACCGCGCCGCCCATCGGCGCCACGCTCGGCTTCACCGCGCTCTCTGCCGATCCCGGCCGCGTGGTGTTCGAAGGCACACCCGGCTTCGGCGCCCTCAATCCGATGCGCGGGGTCCATGGCGGCTGGTATGGCGCGATCCTCGACTCTTGCATGGCCTGCGCGGTGATGACCCTGCTGGACAAGGGCCAGGTCTACACGACGCTCGAGTACAAGGTGAACATCACCCGCGCCCTTCCGCTGGGCATGGCGGCGCTGGCCACTGGCACCACCCAGCATGGCGGCCGCCGCACCGCCACCGCGGTGGGCGAACTGCGCGGTAAGGAAGACGGCAAGCTCTACGCCACCGGCAGCACCACCTGCCTGATCATGGAAGCCGTCTGACCGCCCGCGCCAAATCTTTTTGCAACAAAAGATTTGGCAAAACTTTCCGAAAAGTTTTGTCCGCGCCTACACCACCGGCTGCGCATCCGGCGCGTCCGGCGCGCCGCGTCCCCGCACGCTTTCGTGCAGCCGCTCGGACGGGTCCTGACCCACCACCCGTGCCTTGCGGAACAGGAATATCTTGCCCCAGCCCCGCCATTTCCCGACCGAGGGCGCCAGCGCGTCCATCGGGTACCGCGCCCGCCAGCCGTCGGGCAACACCAGCCCATGCGCCTCGGCCCGCTCCAGCATCCAGACCAGCGGGATGTTCGACAAGGGCCGCGCCGCGTGAAACCCGTCCAGCTGTCCGCCCACATCGCCATGCGTCCCCCGGAACCAGACCTGCTCGACCCGGCCCTCGCCCGCGGTGCGGCCCGGCCCGGTTTCCCACATCACCGGCGCATAGACCTGCCGTGTCTCGTCCAGCGCCAGCGCGTGATAGCCGTGCCGGATATGCGGGCCCAGCGCGTGGCTGTGAAACGCGTTCTTTGGCGTCAGCAGCCGCCAGATCAGCGGCCCGGACCAGTCCAGCGCCTTCACCGTGTCCCACACGCCCACCATCTCGATCGGCGACGACGCGTGGCACAGCTCTCGGGTGAAATCGGCGGCCGCCACGCTCGTCGCCTCTTCGCGGTAATGGCGATAGGCCGTCTGCACCTGCCGCTCGGTCGCGTGTTCCGCCCGCAAAAGGCCGACGCGGTCGATCACCCCGGCCAGCGACCGCACCGCATAGGCCCCGCGCGAGAACCCGAACAGGAAAATCCGGTCGCCGGGGCGATAGCGCGACGCAAGATAGCCGTAGGCCCGCCGGATCTGCCGGTTGATCCCGCGCCCCAGCATCACGTCGCCGGTGCGCCGCCAGTCCGGCCACTGCACCCCCGGCTCGTAATAGAGCGACATGCCCGCGCCCACCGCCTCGTTCAACAGCTTGAAGGTCAGGCCCGCATTGCTCTCGAACCCCGAATCGAGCGACGACATCGTGCCGTCGAGAATGATCACATGCGTCACCGCCCCGCGCGGGCCATGCTTGATCCGCGCCCGCTCGCCACGGGTCAGGCCAAAAAGCCGCCGGACGGCCCGGCTAACGCGTTTCGTCCAGCTCATTTCCGCTCAACATCATCCAGACCCGGTGCGGCGTAAAGGGCATGTCGGCCCGGCGCACGCCCCGGTCGTGCAGCGCATCGAACACCGCGTTCGCCGTGGCGGCCATCGCCCCCACGGTCCCGGCCTCGCCGCAGCCTTTCATGCCCATGACATTCGTGGTCGACGGCACCGGCTCGGTGTCGAAGCCGATCATCGGCACGTTGTCCGCCCGCGGCATCGCGTAATCCATGAAGCTCGCGGTCAGTAATTGCCCGTCCGCGTCATACACCACCCGTTCGCACAGCGCCTGGCCGATGCCCTGCGCCACGCCACCATGGATCTGGCCTTCGACCAGCATCGGGTTGATCAGGGTCCCGAAATCGTCGACCACCGTGTAGCGCGCCACAGTGACTGCACCCGTCTCGGGGTCGACTTCCACCTCGCAGACATGCGCACCGTTGGGAAAGGACCGCGCCTCCAGATCCGCGCGCTTCTTGTGGTTCAGCAAATCCTCGCGCCCGTCCGCCCGCGCCCAGGCGGCGGCCTCCAGCAGGGTCGGCGTCTGGTTCGATCCCGGCGCGCGGAACGTCTCGTGGTCGAACTCCACCGCGTCGGCATCGACGCCCATCTTCGCGGCCAGGTAGGGCCGGAACGCGTCCACCACCGCGTCCACCGTCACCAGCGTCACGTTGTTCTGCACCGTGACCGAGCGTGACCCGCCCGTGCCGCCCCCCTGCGCGATCCGGTCGGTGTCGCCGGCCACGATCTTGATACGCTCCACCGGCACGCCGGTCTGGTCGCTCAGGAACTGCGCATAGACGCTCTCATGCCCCTGCCCGTTGGAAATCGTGCCGACGTATAGCCGCACGCCCTCGTCGGTGAACTCGATCTGCGCGCCCTCCGCCGGGTCGCCCAGAATGCTCTCGATATAGAAACACAAGCCCATCCCCCGCAGCCTGCCCCGCGCCTCGCTCTCCCTGCGCCTCGCCGCGAACCCGTCCTGGTCCGCGTGCGCCGCGACACTGTCCAGCACCCGCGCGAAATCGCCCACGTCATAGGTCTCGCCAAAGGCGGTGGTATAAGGAAACTGCTCGGGCCGGATGAAATTCCGCCGGTGCAGCTCCCACACATCCACGCCCAATTCCCGCGCCGCATGGTCCATCATCCGCTCCAGCGCATAGATCGCCTCGGGCCGCCCCGCCCCGCGATAGGCATCGACCGGCGTGGTGTTGGTGTAAAACCCCTCGACATGCAGGTACGCCGCGCGGATATCAAAGACCCCCATCATCACCTTGGCAAAGAGGTTGGTCTGGATGTTCTGCGCCAGCGGGCTGTTATAAGCCCCAAGATTCATCGCGGTGTCCACGCGGTAGGCCGTGATCCGCAGATCCTCGTCGAGCCCCATCACCAGCTCATGGCAAAGGTCCCGCGCGCCCGTGTCCGACAGCATTCCTTCCGTCCGGTCCGCCACCCAGGCCACGGGGGCCTCCAGCATCCGTGCCGCCTGGCCCACCAGCAGGGTCTCGGGATAGTCCGGCGCCTTGGTACCGAAACCGCCGCCAACATCCGGGATGCAGACCCGGATATCGTCCGCGTCCATCTTCAGGATGCGTGCGGCGTGCGCCTTGGTGTTCCAGACATTCTGCCCGCCATAGGCAATGTGCAGACGGCCCTCCTCCATCTGCGCCAGCACGCTGCGGGTCTCCATCGGGTTGGAAATCACCCGGTTAACTTCCAGCGCCATCCGCACCACATGCGCCGACCCGGCCAGCGCGGCCTCCACCGCGTCCGCGTCCCCCATGCCGAAATCGAACGCCCGGTTGTCCGGCGCTTCTTCATGCAGCGTCTGCCCGCCCGGCGCGCGCTCCAGATGCACAGGCAGGCTGTCATACTCCACCTCGATCAGCTCCGCCGCATCCCGCGCCGCGTCCAGGCTGTCGGCCACCACCAGCGCGATCGCCTCGCCGACAAAGCGCACGCGCCCTTCGGCCAGCAGGGGGCGTCTCGGCGCGGCCCCCATGCTGCCGTCCCGGTTTTCCACCAAAAGCGCCGGCATCCCGTCGGTGATCCCCGCCGCCGACAGGTCGTCCGCCGTCAGCACAAGGCGCACGCCGTCCGCCTCGCGCGCCGCCCGCGCATCAACCGATATGTCCGCATGTGCCTCGACCGACCGCAGCACATAGGCGCGCAAGCATCCCTTGGGCCACAAATCGGACGTGTACCGCCCGGCCCCCGTCAGAAACCGCCGGTCCTCGATCCGGCTCACGGGGCGCGAGCGGCCGAACTTGGCCATGCGCTGCTCGGTCATGTGGGACACCTTTACGCGGGAAATCTACCGCGACCCTAACGCCCGACGGCGCGGTGTCCACCCCCGATCAGATCAGCCGCGCCACCGTCACCGGGCCCTCGGGACCGTAGCCGTTGAACCGCGTCGCCAGCGCCCGCGAATAGGCCCCCATCCCCTCGAACAGCACGTAATCGCCCTCGACCACGTCGCCCGGCAGCGCCAGCGGATCGGGCAGCCGGTCCAGGCTGTCGCAGGTCGGCCCGAACACCACCCGCGCCACAGGCGCGCCCGCGCGCGGTCGCCCGTCCGGGCCGACCACTCGCACCCGCGTCAGCGCGTCGATATCCCGCGCCTCGGCCAGCGCGCCGTAAATGCCGTCGTTCAGGAAAAGACTGCCGTCCGGGCGCACCGCCTTGACCCGCGCGGCCAGCGTGAACGCCTCGGCCACCATCGCCCGCCCCGGCTCGCAGACCAGGCGGGGCGGCACGTCGAATACCGAGGCCGTCACCTCCGCCACATGATCGAAGATCGCCTCCAGGTCCGGTGCCACGCCCGAGCGATGCGCGGCAAACCCGCCGCCCACGTTCAGCCGATCCAGCGTCACACCGGCGGCCCGCGCCACCTCCGCGCTCGCGCGGACATACGCGCCCCACGCACCGGGATCGGCGCATTGCGTGCCGGGATGAAAGCAGATGCCGGGGCGGAACCCCATCTCACAGACCTTCCGCAGCAGCCCCGCCGCGGCGTCGGGCCCGGCCCCGAACTTCGCCCCGAAATCATAGGCGGCACCCTTGACCGGCAGCGCCAGCCGCACCGTCACCTCCATGTCGCGCGGCAGGCCCGCCAGCTTGTCCAGCTCCACCGCGCAATCGACCGAAGCAGACGCCACGCCCATCTTCGCGGCCATCTCGACCTCGGCCACCGACCGCACCGGGTTGTTGTAATGCAGAACTGCATCCGGCGTGGCCGCGCGCACCGCCCGCATCTCCGCCGGGCTCGCGACGTCGAAGGCCCGCACACCGGCAGCGGCCAGGTTCGCCAGCACCTCCTCGCCGGGGTTGGCCTTGACCGCATAGGTCACCAGCCCGTCAAAGCCCTTCAGGAACCGCCGCGCGGTGGCCTGCAAGACCTCGGGACTGAAATAAAGCACGGGCGCATCGGGTTTCTGTCGCGTTAAATGCGCCTCGGGCGTGTCCCACGGGGAGGTCTGGTGTTGCATGGCTCTGCCTCTCGGGTCGTCTTTTTCATAGTGTGCCGCGAAACGTGGTGATTTTGTCCGGGCAGATTGCACGTTATGCAGTATCATTTCGGCAAAACGCCGAGGGAATCATGCAAACAGACGAACTTGACGAGGCTCTGATCGCGCTCCTGCAGGAAAACGCCCGGATGCCCGTGGCCACGCTCGCCCGGCGTCTGGGCCTGGCGCGCACCACCGTGCAGGCCCGGCTGGACCGGCTGGAAACCTCCGGCATCATCCTGGGCTACACCCTGCGCCTCAACGCCGCGCGCCGCGCGCCCCTGCGCGCCACGGCCCTTGTCCAGATCGAGGCGCGCAGCCAGCCCGCGGTGCTGTCGCGCCTGAAATCCCTGCCCGGCGTGCGCCGCGTGCATACCACCTCCGGGCGCTTCGACCTTATCGTCACGCTCGAAGCCGAAACGACCGAAGAGCTTGACGACACGCTCGACCGCATCGGCGACGCCAAGGGCGTGCGCGGCTCGGAATCGCTCATCCACCTCGCCACCAAGCTCGACCGCAGCGGCTAGGCGCGCGCCGTCCCGGGCCTGACCCGGGACCTCCCCCGCGCACCGAATCAACGCCGCGGGCCCGCCCGCAAACCCGCTCTACCGCGCCCGAGGCCGCGCCGCCGCATCCTACCCCCGGCACGCCCGTCCACCCGCACGCGCGCGCCGCCACAAAGCTGCCTGATTGTGTCCCGAAACCCGTACGACCTTGGTCGGACGACCTTCCGACGATGGGGTCGTAAAGCCCCCCACCGACCGAGGGAGGATTTCGCATTCTCCCGTCACGGCGCAATGTCGCCTCACATCAGGGTCGTACCGGCCCACACCCACAAACCTGTTCAAACCTTTTGAGAGTGAGACACGACCATGACCATCGCACGCACATCCATCAAGACCATCGCCCGCGCCTTCGCCCGTGACGAGGACGGCGCCACCGCCATCGAATACGGCCTCTTCGCCGCGCTTGTCGGCGCCGTGATCGTCGGCACCATCGCCACGCTCGGCGGCCAGACCAACACCGGCTTCACCACCATGAGCGACGAGCTGACCGCCCAGGGCATCGACGCGCCGACCAACTAGGTCGCGCGCGTCCCGCCGGGACGGCCCGCGCCGCCCCGGCGGGACGCCCTGCTGCCTCGTCCCACCTGTTCTACCCGCCAACCGGAGACCGCCCCCATGCCCTTCGATACCCAAGACGGTATTGCCCCCGCGCTTCAGGCCTATGTCTGCACCGATACCGGCGCCGCCACGGCCCGTGCCGTGCTGGCCGAGAGCGGCCAGGTGGCCAAGGCGATCCACGGCGGCGGGCTCAGCGGCGCGGCGCGGCTTCTGACCGACGCCTCGCCGGTGAAATGCATCCTGGCCGAGATGGGGCAGATCAGCCTGCCCATGGCCACCGAATGCGTCGAGGAACTGGCCCGCGTCGGCATCGACGTGATCGTGCTGGGCGCCGTCGACGACATCGCCACCTACCGCGCCCTGCGCCAGGCCGGCGCGCGCGACTATTTCTGCCTGCCCGCCGACGCGTCCGACATCTTGGCGGCCACCACCGCGCCTTCGCCCGGCCCTGCCGCCGCTCCGGCCAGCCCCGCGCCCGAGGCGCTTCGCGGTTTGACCATCGGCGTCCTGGGCTGCAAGGGCGGCACCGGCGCCAGCCTGCTGGCGCAGAACCTTGCCGCCCACGCCGCCGCCCCCAAAGGCCCCAACCGGGCAACCGCGCTGGTGGATACCGATCTGGAATTCGGCAGCCAGGCCATCGACCTCGACCGGGACGAAACCCGCGGTCTCTTCGATGCCCTGCGCGCCCCCGACCGGGTCGACAGCACCTTTATCGGCGCCACCATGGACCGGATCAGCGACACGCTCTCGCTTTATTCCGGCCAGGTCCGCGGCGACCAGACCGCCGCCGCCTACGAGCCCGGCATCGCCGCCCTTCTGCCCCGCCTGCGCGAGGCGTTCGACACCGTCATCGCCGACCTGCCCCGCGGCCTGATACTGCGCCAGCCCGAGGTGATCGGCACGCTCGACCGGCTGGTGCTGGTGGTGCCCGCGGGCTTTGCCGGGGTCAACGCCGCCAGCCGCCTTCTGGCCCAGATCCGCGCCGACCATCCCGACCTGCCGATCCTCGCCGTGCTGTCGGACACGCTCAAGGATGCGGGCCTGCGCCCCAAGGACATCGCAAAGACGCTTCAGATGCCGCTGATCGCCACGCTGCCCTGCTGCGCCCCGGCGCTGGCCCGCGCGCACAAGGCCGCCAAACCGCTCGTCACTCTGCAACCACGCGCGCCCTGGTCCCGCGCCGTGCGCGCCGTCTTCGACGCCGCCACGCAACCGGCCAGCGCCGCCTCGGCCCTGCGCAAACCCCGCAAAAGACTGTTCGGATGAAACACGAGGTCATCGAGCATCGCAATCGCGAGGCCCTCGACCGGGTGCTGCACATCGCGCGCCGGATCGACGCCGACGGGCTGTCGATATCCGAAAAGGTCAACACCGCGCTCACCTTCGTGGTCGAGGCCGCCGACACGCCGATCCCGCTGTCCGAGCAACGCGCGCTTCTGGCCCGCGCCGTGGCCGAACTGGGCGGCGACGCACCGGTGCCCGCCACGCCTGCGCCTGAGCGTCCGACCGCGCCGCATGCGCCCGCAAAGGCGCAAACCCCCGCGAGCGTCCAGACGCCCCCCTCCGCCGATCCGGCCCCGCGCGCGCGTTCCGCGCCCGAGCCGAAACTTCCCGCGCTGGTCGAGTCCGTCAGCGCCGGGTCCGCGTCCGGCTCTGACATCTCGGCCCTGGCGGGCGAGATGATCCAGGCGCTCTCGGACGTGCTCGACTTCACCGAAGTCGCCGGCCTGCCCCGCTCCGAGCAGGAAAGCCGCATCCAGGACGCGATCCACGGCATCTCCGAACAGCGCAAGATGCACCTCAACGGACGCGAGGTCGCCGACCTCGTGCAGGCCGTGCTGGCCGACATGCTGGGCCTCGGCCCGCTGGAACGCCTGCTGGCCGATGAAACCGTCACCGACATCATGGTCAACGGCCCCGACCGCGTCTATGCCGAACGCCGCGGCCGGCTGGAACTGACCGCGATCCGGTTTCGCGACAACGCCCATGTCCACGCCGTCGCCAGCCGCATGGTCGCCGCCGTGGGCCGCCGCATCGACGAGGCGCAGCCGATGGTCGATGCCCGCCTCAAGGACGGCAGCCGCGTCAACGTCGCCATTCCGCCCCTGGCCATCGACGGCCCCACCATTACCATCCGCAAGTTTCCCGCCGCGCCCATGAAGCTGGAAACGCTGGTGGCCAACGGCTCGCTGTCGGAACAGATGGCGGGCTTTCTGGGGCTTGCCGCCCACCTGCGGCTCAACATTCTGGTCTCGGGCGGCACCGGCTCGGGCAAGACCACGCTGATGAATGCGCTGTCGGCCTTCATCCCCGCCACCGAACGGCTGGTCACCATCGAGGACGCCGCCGAACTGCGCTTCCAGCAGCCGCATGTCGTCCGGTTCGAAACCCGCCCCCCCAATGTCGAGGGCAAGGGCGAGGTCACCATGCGCACGCTGGTGCGCAACGCGCTGCGGATGCGTCCCGACCGCATCATCATCGGCGAGATTCGCGGCGACGAGGTTCTGGACCTTCTGCAAGCCATGAACACCGGCCATGACGGCTCGATGAGCACCCTGCACGCCAACTCCCCGCGCGAGGCGATGACCCGGATCGAAAGCATGGCGGCGCTTGCCGGGTTCGACATGGCCTCGGGCGTGGTCCGCCGCCAGCTGGCCGATGCCGTGCAACTGGTGATCCAGATCTCGCGGATGCGCGACGGCACCCGCCGCATCACCTCGATCTCCGAGGTCGCCGGTCTCGAAGGCGACGTCGTCACCCTCCAGGATCTCTTCACCTTCGAGACCGACCCCGACAGCACCCGCAACGAGGTCCGCGGCAGCTATCGCTATTCCGGCTATCGCCCCAATTTCGCCCGCCGTGCGGCCGATTACGGCGTGTCCGAAGACCTCGACGCGGTTCTCGGAGGATAACCCATGAGCCTGTTCCTGATCCTCCTCACCGCTTGCATCGTCACCTTCACCGCCCTCGTGCTGTGCGTGCTGGTCCATACCGACCGCACCCGCCGCCGCCACCAGGCGCGGATGCAGCGCGGCCTCGTCCGCCCCGGCCCCGCGGCGCCCAAACCGCCACGCCGGACCGTTCGCGACACACCCGACATCACCGGCCTCACCCCCCGGATCGAGGCGCTGCTGGAACAGACCGGCCTGCGTCTGACGCCTACCGATATCTGCATCCAGGTCGCCATCGCCGCGCTGTCGATCTACGGTCTCGCGGTGCTCTATGCAGGGCTCAACCCGCTCATCGCGCTGGTACTCGCCGTGGCCCTTCCGGTCCTTCTGGCGCTGGTCGTGCTGCGCCACGCCCGCGCCCGCTACCGGGCCGCCTTCACCGAAGGGCTGCCCGAGGCGCTCGACATCTTCGCCCGCGGCCTGCGCGCCGGGCGGCCCATCGCCGATTCCCTGCGCATCGTGGTCGACACCACCACCGGCCCCGTGCAGGCCGAGTTCGCCCGAACCCATGGCGAGATCTGCCTCGGCACCGCCCTGCCCGACAGCCTCGCCGCGCTCTACCAGCGCCTGCGCACCGCCGAAATCGGCTTTTTCGCCGTCGCCACCGCGCTTCAGGCCGACTCGGGCGGCAACCTCGTCGAGACGCTGGAAAACCTGGCCGAACAGCTGCGCGAACGCCGCAAGCTGCGCAAGAAGGCCCGCGCGCTGTCGTCCGAGGCGCGCGCCAGCGCCATGATCCTCGCGGCCCTGCCCTTTTGCATCGCGCTGGCACTTTTCGTGCTGAACGGCGCCTATCTGAAACCGCTCTTCACCGATCCGCGCGGCCAGGTGATGGCGGCGGTGGCCCTGACAAGTGTGGCACTCGGGGTCTTCGTGATGGCCCGTATGGGGCGCGCCGATGTCTGAAACGACCGTGGATATCCTTTCGTGGATGGCCTTCGCCGGGCTGATCCTGGTGACGTTCGGCCTCGGCGCTCTGGTCGACACAGAACGCCGGCGCTCTGTCCTGATGCTGCGCCTGCGCCGCGCGGGCGGCGAGGCGCTGCCGCCGCGCAACGCCGCCCACGGGCCCGCCCGCCGGTCCGGCACGCTCGCCCGGATCGGCGCGGCGCTGCGCCGGATCGTGCTGCGCATGGGCGAACGCCTGTCGGTCATCCTGGGCGGCGAGGCGCGCGACACCGCCGCCGACCTGCGCTCGGCCGGCTACCGGGGCCGCGACGCCCTTCTGATCTACGCTTTCCTGAAAACGGTCCTGCCCGTCGGCGCCTTCCTGTCCGGTGGAGTCTGGGTGGTGACCGTCTATCCCATCGGCATGTCAGCGCTCATCCCCTCGGCCATTGTCTTGGCCGTGGCGCTTGGCCTGTCGATGGGCGTTGACATGGTGGTGGACTCCCGCCGCCGCGCCCGCATGGGCCGCATCCGCCGCAGCTTTCCCGACCTGCTGGAACTCCTGGTGATCGCGTCCGAGGCGGGGCAAGGCCCGCAGCAGGCGCTGCACCGCGTCGCGCGCGAGCTGCAATACAGCGCCCCCGAGCTTGCCGCGGAAACCCGCCAGCTGGTGGCCGAGATCGGCATGACCAACGACCGCCGCACCGCCTATGACAAGCTGCGCGCGCGCGTGCCCCTGCCCGAAATCGCCATCTTCACCCAGGCGCTGGACCAGTCCGACACCTACGGCACGCCCTTTGCCCGCGCCATGCGCAACCTTGTCGCCGAACAGCGCGCCAACCGCCTGATCGCGATGGAGGAAAAGGCCGCGCGCCTGCCGGTCCTGATGACCATCCCGCTGATCTTCTGCATCATGCCGGCGGTCTTCGTGGTGCTGGTCGGCCCGGCCGGGCTCTCGATCTTCGACAACATCCTCGCGGGGCGCTAAGATCATGACCCTGCACCGTCTCACCATTGCCGCCCGCCGCTTTGCCCGCGACACCACCGGCGCCGTCGCCATCGAGTTCATGCTGATCGCGCCAATCCTCTTCGCGCTGATCCTCGGGATCATCACCCTTGGTTTCTACATGGGCGTCAGCCATTCGGTGCACCAGCTGGCCGCCGGGGCCGCCCGCGCCTCGGTCGCCGGTCTGGACGAAATCGAGCGGCGCGACATCGCCACCACCTACCTGTCGCAGGGCGCCACCCGCTATCCCCTCCTGAAGGCCGAGGCGCTGTCGACCTCGCTCGACTATACCGGCACCGCCATGGGCAGCATAACCGTCAACGTCACCTATGCCGCCGAAGGCACGCTGCTGGACGTGGCCAACGGCTTTCTCGGCCTCGGGATCGACACCATCGAGGGGCGCGCCTATGTGGCTTACTGACCGCATCGCGCAGTTCCGCCGCGACGAGTCCGGCGTCGTCGCCATCATCGTATCGCTGATGCTGACCGTGCTTTTCGGCTTCGTGGCGCTTGGCGTCGACGTGGCCGCGCTCTACCGCGACCGCGCGCGCCTGCAAGCCGCCAGCGACCTCGGCGCGATGAGCGCCATGGCCGACGCCGCCGCCGCCGAGACCCGCGCCATCGACGCGATCACCAAAAATGACCGCGCCGCCACAACGCTCACGGGCCTGCAAACCGGGCGCTACTTCCGCAACCCCGCCATTCCCCGGACCGAGCGGTTCGTGCCGCTCGACGCCGATACAGAAATCGTGAACGCCGCCCACGTCACCCTCAGCGACGCCTCGCCGCTCTACTTCGCGCAGATTTTCAGCGGCACGCCCACCGTCGACCTCAGCCGCAGCGCTCTGGCCACCCGCACCGGCGCGGCCAGCTTTTCACTGGACAGCCACCTGGCCGATCTCGATCCCGCCGCGCTCGACGCGGTGCTGACGGCGGAATACGGCGCAGGCGCCGCCATCGGCGTGGGCGACATGACCTTGCTGGCCGACGCACAGATCAATCTGGGCGAACTGATGGAAACCATCGACGCGCTCACCGGAGGCACCTCGCGCAACCCCGCCGATGTGCTGAACGCCGTCACCACCGTCGACACCCTGCTTGACGCGCTCGCCTCCGAATTGCCGCCCGCCCTCGCCGGCAGCCTCGCCGGGCTGGCCAGCGCCGCCGCGGGGCAGGACATCGACGTGGCCACGGTCATCGGCGGCATCGACACCCGCCTGGGCCTGACCGTCACGGACTTCCTGACCGAAATCGACGTCTCCGCCCTCGATATCGTCAAGGCCGTAATTGCCAGCGAGGATATCGACGCCGCCTCCTTGGGCTTGGACCTGGATGTCGCGGGCATCGTCGGCGTCGACGCGCAACTGACCGCCGGCGAGCCGCCCGCGCAATCGGGCTGGGTCGCCATGGGCGAGGAAGGCGTGCAACTGCACCGCGCCGCCGCGCGCCTTGCGCTTGACATCGACGCCGATCCCGGCCTTCTGACCGGCCTTGCGGGCAACGTGGTGGCCACCGACCTGAATGTGCCGCTTTACGTGGAACTCGCAGGCGCCACCGCCACGCTGGACGAGATCAGCTGCAACGCCTCGCGCCCGTCCGACCCTGCCGCGTCCTTTCTGGTGTCACACACGCCCCTGCACCCAGCAAACGGCACATCCCTCGCAGCACTCTATCTCGGCACCCTGCCCGCAAGCACCAGCCCCAGCGCCCCCATCGACCCTGCCACATTGGGCTTTGCCGATCTGTTGACCGTGCGCATCGCCATCCCGGTGCCGCTTCTGCCCGACCTTGTGCTGGCCGATCTGGTGATCCAGGCCCGCAGCCACGTCGCCGTCGGCAGTTCCAACACCGACCGCATCACGTTCACCCGTGGTGACGTGGCCGCAGGCGACACCGTGCGCAGTTTCGGCTCGGAACTCCTGACGACCAATGCCGTCAGCACGCTCCTGTCGTCCGAGACGACCGAGATCCGCGTCAAACCCGACCAGCAGGGCCTTGTCACCGGCCTCGCGGCCCCCGTGGTCAACACCCTGCTCGCCAACCTTCCGGCGCAGCTTCTGGCAGCGCTCACCACGCCGGTCGACGGCGTGGTGGACGGTGTTTTGGCAAGTGTCGGGCTGGAGCTTGGCGCGGGCGAACTGACCCTGACCGGGCACCACTGCGAACTCATCAGGCTGGTGCAGTGATGCCGGATCCTCGATCAGGCCGCGCGCTGCTTGCGGCGCCCGACCAGCGGCAGGGCGTCCTTGGTGCTGATCTTGGCGACGGGCTCTTCAGCCTCGCGCGCCATCGACACGACCTCGTCGGTGACGAAGGCGATCAGCTGATAGCGCGATTCCAGCCCCGATTTCTGATAGATCCGGCCCAACTGCGATTTCACCGTGGTAATCGCGCTGCCGCGCATCTCGGCGATTTCGCTGTTGGAAAATCCCTTGGCCACGAAAATCGCCACGTCCGCCTCGGCCTGCGACAGGCCCCAGTCCGGCGCGTGGCGCAGGATGACGGTTTCCTTGGCGACGGGTTCGCTCACCCCCGGGGCCAGCTTTTCACGGCGCTTCTGCACCACGTGCCGGGTCAGTTGCGTGCAGGCGACATAGGCCACCACTGCCGTCAGCGCGAAAAACAATGCGAACAGTCCCGACAGAACCACCGGGCCCGGTGCCGCGGCAGACCCTCCATAGGCGAAATGGACGACCAGCAAGGTCTTGAGGGCGGCAATGACCGAGACAAGGACAGATCCGAAAATCCAGATACGCGACATAATGATTACTCCTACTGACGCTGCATTCGGGCCGGAGTGTCGCCCCGAATTAAGGCAAATTTGAGGTAATTGTTTCTGGGATACCGACAATTTCGGGGTGTTTTCCCGCAGCGCGCGCAGGGAGCGCCCCAAAATTCAACCCAGGGCGGAAACTGCCTGTCGTCCTACCCCGCGTAGATCACGCTCCAGCGTTCGATCAGCCCCTGCTGAAGCTGCTTGGCCCGCCGGTTCCAGCTGGACGCGCCCGGCGGGCTCACGTCCGAGCGGCTGTCGATCGGCTCGCGCAGCTTGGCGTTATGCGTAAAGACGGCAAAGGCCAGCTCGGTGCCATCGGGCGCCGTGGCATAGCCCGCCAGCGTGCTCACGAAATACAGCGTGCCGGTCTTCGAGGCCACCTTCACCGGATGGTTCTCCATCACCCCGCCATTGGGGTCGCGCATCAAGAACGGCTTCAGGATCGGCTTCAGCCGCCCCTCGCCATGCACCCGCGCCAACGCCCGCGCCATGGCCAGCGGCGTGACCCGCGACATCTCGCCCAGGCCCGAATGATCGACCAGCCTAGCCCCCGTCATGCCCAGCATGTCCTGCGCCCAGGCGCTCATCTCGGCGCCCGAATCCGTCAGGTTCGCAGGCCGGCCCAGCCGCGCGGCACTGGTCGTCATACCGACCAGCTCGGCGGTCAGGTTGTTGGAATACTTCAACATATCCTGCAGGATCGGCACCAGCGGCTCGCTCAGGTGACTGACCAGTACCTTGCCGTCGGGCGTGCCGTCGAACGTCTCGCCCGCGCTCAGGGTCACGCCCTGTGCCTGCGCCAGCGCGGTGAACACCTCGGCGGCATAATCCCCCGGCCGTCGCACCGGCAGCCAGCGCGACCCGCCATTGCCCAGCGCGCCCGATGCCACGGTCCACGCATCGTGGTCGCCCGCGTCCTCGTAGGTGTAAACCGGCCCCTTGCGGTTGGCGACACGCATCCGCGCGACCCGCACCGACGGGCGATACCGGTCCGACCGGGCGTCCATCGCCACGGTGTACTCCCCGCCCGACCGCTTCCACTCGAAATGCACTCGGTTGAAGTTCAGGTTCAGCCCCGACAGCGACGGGTTGTACCCAACATGTTCGGGCTGTTCGTCGTCGATGAACCGGGTAAAGGGCAGCGCCCCGCCCCAGGCGCGCAGCTTGCCGGTCACCCGGCTGATCCCGGCCTCTTTCAGCCGCTCGGCCATGCTGGCCAAGCCATTGGTGTCCAGAACCGGGTCGCCGCCGCCCGCCAGCACCAGGTCGCCGTCCAGCACCCCGTCCTTGACCGGCCCGGTGGCGATCAGCCGCGTCTCGAACCTGTACCCCTCGCCCAGCGTCTCCAGCGCGTAAAGCGCGGTGATCGCCTTCATCACGCTGGCGGGCGGCATCCCCTCGCCTGCGTTGTGCCCTTCCAGCGCCTTGCCCGTCTTCACGTCGACGACCGCGCAGCCCACGTCGCCGCCCAGCTTGGCGCGCTCGATCAGCGCATCGACACTGGGGACAGACCGGATGCGCGCCGCCTCGGCACCGCCCTCGGGGCGCAGCTGCGGGCGCAGCGACACCTTGGGCGCATTGGCCAGCGCGCCGCCCGCCAGGCTGGCCAGCGCCGTCGTCAACAGGAACCGTCGGGAAATGTTCTTACGCATGGGCCCAATTAACCCAAGCGCGGCGGGTCACACAATCGGCAATTCCGCCCTGTCGGCACCATGTCGCGCCGTTTCCGATCAACTTTCCGAAATCTTGCCCCAGTCGCCCCGCGCCCTCAGGGCCGTCGAGGACAGCGCGCTCATCGGCACGTTGACGAAACACCACGCCGGCGCGGTGGCAAAGCGCAACGCCCGCGACTGCCGCGCCGGGATGCGCACCGTGCGATAGATCCGCGCCGGTTTCGACATCCGCGCCGAGATGCGCTGCCCGGGCCGGGCCAGCACGCCGATCGGCACCGTTTCCATGATCTGCTGCCAGTCCTGCCAATGCTCGAACTGCGCCAGGTTGTCGGCCCCCATCAGCCAGACGAACTTTACATGCGGCCGCATCCTTTGCAGGACCGCCAGCGTCTCGGCGGTATAGCGCGTGCCGACCTGCGCCTCGAAATCGCTCACGTGAATGCGCGGATGATCCACCAGCGCCCGGCACGCCGCCATCCGCCGCGCCAGTGGCTGCGGCCCCCGCGCCTTCAACGGGTTGCCGGGACTGACCAGCCACCACACCCGGTCAAGGCCAAAGCGGCGCAGCGCCTCTCGGCTGATATGCACATGCCCCGCATGGGGCGGATCGAACGATCCCCCCAAAAGCCCGATCACCATGCCGGGCCGCGTCATCGGCAAGCGCACACGCATGTCCTCTCCCTTGGCGGTTGTCCTGAAATCGCCGGGATGCGGCGGGATGTCCAGCCTTTTCGCCACGCGCGCCCCAACCGGGATTCGACGCAATTTTAGGGATTTAGCCGTTGATGGCGCACGGAATGTTAAGCCCCGCGTGGCAACACGGCACGCGGTGAGTACCGCAAGAGTATGGGCGTGGCAGAGCAGAGACACATACCGCACCCGCATCCCGCCGATGCGGCGCAGAACCCGTTAGCGGACGGGGCCGACCCGTCGCGCGCTGTGGCTGACCTGTCCTGCTGCCCGCAGTTCCTGAACCGCACGCAGGACGCCATCATCATCCAGGATATCGAAGGCCACGTCGACTGGATGAACCCTGCCGCCGAGGCGATGTTCGCCACCTCGCTCGACCGCGTGCGCGGGATCAAGGTCATGGGTCACATCCTGCCCGAGGGCGCCCGCGTCGATCCCGCAAAGGTGGCCGCCTTCCGCTATGACATCCACAGCGCCATTTTCGACCGCGACCACCTTGCCCGGCACAAGCGCGCCAATGGCGAGACGTTCTGGAACCTGCACAGCTTCACGCTGCTGGCCACGCCCACGGGCCACAAGATCGCCGTCACCTGCCGCGACGTGACCGGCACGGTCGAGACCGAACAGGACTTGCGCCGCGCCCAGACCCGGCTGCAACACGCCGCCCATCACGACGACCTGACGGGGCTGGCCAACCGCAAGCGGCTGTCGCATTACCTCGCCTCCGACATCGTCGCCCGCGCCCTGGCCGAAGGGCGCGTCGGCGTTCTGCATCTCGACCTCGACAAGTTCAAGGAAATCAACGACACGCTGGGCCACGCCGCCGGGGACGCCTCGCTCGTGCACGTGGCCGACCTGTTGCGCCGGTTCTGCGGCCCGCAGGATCTGGCCTGCCGTATCGGCGGCGACGAATTCCTGCTGGTCTGCCTTGGCATGGCCACCGAGGACGCGCTTCTGACCCGGGCCGAACTCCTGCTCGGCGCCACGCACGAGCCGCTGATCTGGAACACCCAGGCGATCCGCGTGGGCCTCTCGATCGGCGCATGCCTCGCGCAGGCCAGCGGTGGCGACGGCGAAACGCTGATCCATCACGCCGACCAGGCGCTCTATGCTGCCAAGACCCGCGGGCGCGGCCGCGTCATGCTTTACACCCCCGCCATGGGCCAGGTGCAGGTCGCCCAGAACCGCCTCGCGCGCGAACTGCGCCTCGCCGCCACGGGCAAGCAGCTGACGGTCCACCTCCAACCCCAGCTCGATCTTGCCCGCGGCCGCATCACCGGCTGCGAAACGCTCCTGCGCTGGAACCACCCCCGCCTTGGCCAACTGCCCCCCGGCGCGTTCTTCGAGACCGCGCGCCGCGCCGGCGTGCTGGCCGATCTCGACTACCAGTCGATGCACCTGTCGCTCGACGCGCTCAAGCGCCTGCACGCGGCGGGCTTCGACGACCTGACCCTCGCGCTCAACGTCTCGGCCGAGGCGCTGACGGACGTGAACTATCCCGGCCTTCTGGACTGGGCGCTGCAATCGCGCGGCCTCAAGCCCGCGCAGGTCTGCGTCGAAATCACCGAAACCACCATCCTGCACGGCGGCGGGCGCACCATCGCCGCGGCCGTCGACCGGCTGAAACGCCTGGGCGCGCGCGTCGCGCTCGACGATTTCGGCACCGGCTATGCGGGCCTCGCCCATATCTCGGAAATCGAGGTGGACGAGATCAAGCTCGACTGCTCGCTCACCGCCAACATCGCGACCGACCCGCGCAACCGCGCCATCGTCCGCTCGATCATCGAACTGTGCCGCAAGCTGGGCACCCATGTGACCGCCGAAGGGGTCGAAACCGCCGAACAGTTGCGCCTTCTGCGCGTTGCCCGCTGCCCCGCGATCCAGGGCTTCGTGCTGGCCCACCCCCAGCCCTGCGACGACATGATCGCCTGGCTTTCGGCCAACCTGCCCATGCCCGCCGGTTTCGGCACCGACACCGCCGCGTCGCGCGCGACCCGCCTGCACCCGCACGCCTGACGCGTTATCCCGTTTGAATTCGCCGCCCGGCGCGGTTACATGGGCCGCAACGCATTCCCTTCAGGAAAAAGAGCACGGAAAATGGCAGCCTACCAATACGTCTACCACATGCAGGGCGTCTCCAAGACCTACCCCGGCGGCAAGAAATGCTTCGAGAACATCCATCTCAGCTTTCTGCCCGGCGTGAAGATCGGCGTCGTCGGCGTGAACGGCGCCGGTAAATCCACCCTGATGAAGATCATGGCCGGCCTCGACACCGACTATACCGGCGAGGCGTGGTCGGCCGAGGGCGCCAAGGTGGGATACCTCCCGCAGGAGCCCGAGCTCGACCCCAACCTTTCGGTGCGCGAAAACGTCATGCTGGGCGTCGCGGCCCACAAGGCCAAGCTGGAACGCTTCAACGAACTGGCGATGAACTATTCGGACGAGACCGCCGACGAAATGGCCGCCCTCCAGGACGAGATCGACTCCAACAACCTCTGGGATCTCGACAGCCAGGTCGACGTCTCGATGGAGGCGCTCCGCTGCCCCCCCGACGACGCCGACGTCACCACGCTCTCGGGCGGTGAAAAGCGCCGTGTGGCCCTCTGCAAGCTCCTGCTCGAGGCGCCCGACATGCTGCTCCTCGACGAGCCCACCAACCACCTGGATGCGGAAACCATCGCCTGGCTGCAACAGCACCTCATCGACTACAAGGGCACGATCCTGATCGTCACCCACGACCGCTATTTCCTCGACGACATCACCGGCTGGATCCTCGAACTGGACCGTGGCCGCGGCATCCCCTACGAGGGCAACTATTCGGCGTGGCTGGAACAAAAGGCCAAGCGGCTGGAGCAGGAAAAGCGCGAGGACAAGTCCAAGCAGAAGACCCTCGAACGCGAGCTGGAATGGATGCGCCAGGGCCAGAAGGCCCGCCAGTCCAAGCAAAAGGCCCGGATCGAACGCTACAACGAGCTGGCCAACCAGTCCGAGCGTGAAAAGGTCTCCCGCGCCCAGATCGTCATCCCCAACGGCCCCCGCCTCGGCGGCAAGGTGATCGAGGTCGAGGGCCTGCAAAAGGCCATGGGCGACAAGCTCCTGATCGAGGACCTGACCTTTTCCCTGCCCCCCGGCGGCATCGTCGGCGTGATCGGCCCCAACGGCGCCGGCAAATCCACGCTGTTCAAGATGTTCACCGGGCAGGAACAGCCTGACAAGGGCGAGATCACCTATGGCGACACGGTCGAACTCAGCTATGTCGACCAGTCCCGCGACGACCTCAAGGACAACGAGACCGTGTGGGAAGCCATCACCGGCGGCGCCGAAATCATCCAGTTGGGCGACGCGCAAGTGAACTCCCGCGCCTACTGCTCGTCCTTCAATTTCAAGGGCGGCGACCAGCAAAAGAAGGTCTCGCTGCTGTCAGGCGGCGAACGCAATCGCGTCCACATGGCGCGCCTCCTGAAAGAAGGCGGCAACGTCCTGCTACTCGACGAGCCCACCAACGACCTCGACGTGGAAACCCTCCGCGCCCTGGAAGACGCGCTGGTGGATTTCGCCGGCTGCGCCGTGGTCATCTCCCACGACCGCTTCTTCCTCGACCGCATCTGCACGCATATCCTGGCCTTCGAAGGCGAGGCCCACGTGGAATGGTTTGAAGGCAACTTCGAGGATTACGAGGAAGACAAGAAGCGGCGCCTCGGCCCGGATGCGTTGGAACCAAAGCGGATCAAGCACAAGAAATTTGCAAGGTGACATCTGGCTTGCAGTCAGATGTCACCCGTGCGCGAAAGCGTTTCCGAAGGAAACGCGTGCGCACCCCGGTAGCAAATCCGGGTGCGCCCCTCCACGTCCCGCCGTCCCGGACTTGATCCGGGACCTCCGGACCCCGAGATCCTCGCGTCAAGCCCGACGATGACGTAGGGTGGGTGAAAACCCACGCGTCCCCCGACAAAGCCGCGCGAGCGCCCGCTGGCGACATATCCGTAAGTGCAGGAGATTTTAATTGACCTTCCGCCGCGAGAACGATCCGCTCTTCACATGGCGCAGGAAAAACGCGCCCAGACTGATCCAGCTCGGCATCCCCGAGATCATCGTCTCCGATCACCATCGGTTTCTCCTCGCTGTCCAGAACGGCGAGGATTTCGAAAGCGGCTGGACAGCATACTGGATTGATCAAGTATCAGGTCCAAGTCTCTTGGCACTGCTGCTGGAGCAATTTGACCCGCTCGGATGCGATTTGGTGGACAAACTGCAACGCATCCATGGCCCACCTGCGCTCGAACTTTACGACGTCGTTCGCCTGAGAGGAAAGCGAGGCCGTTTCAATGAAGGTTCGGTCGGCACGATTGTTCATGAAAATGCACCCGACGCATTCATTGTGGAATTCTCAGAAGAAAATGCGCATGAAGATTCTGGTTTGCTAGACGTGCAAGGGTCTTGGTGCGAACTCGTCTCACGACTACGAGAATAACCTTTTGAACGGAAACATGACGCGTAATAATCGTAGGGTGGGGTTTCACCCCACCTCCCGCACGCATCGCCCATCCGCCCTGTCCCGATGCACCGACGAATACGCCCACTCCTTCGGCTCCTCCACGAATCCATGCTTCACCGGGTTCATCCAGCAATATCGCACCAGCGCTGAATATTCTTCTTCACCCTGCACATGATGCTCCCAGAATCGGCGCTGCCAGATCCCGGCGTCACCTTTGCGCTGCTTGCTCGCCGACCTGTGTAGGGTGGGGTTCCACCCCACCGCTTGTCCCGTTTCTATTGCCAAGGTGGGGTTGAACCCCACCCTACACCCGTTCCGCAAACTGCGCGTGAACCGCGCCTTGATCGCGCCCCACCTTGTCGAGAAATCCGCATCACCCTCCGGCAACGTCCAGATCGCGTGCAGGTGATCCGGCAACACGACCCACGCGTCGATATGAAACGGCCGCTCGACGCGTGTCTGCTGCACCGCGGCGCGCAGCCGTTCGATTTCCTCCACGAGAAGGTGACTGCCACGTTCGGCCAGATTAACCGTGAAGAATACCGTGGCACCAGTGATGCGCGGGCGAAGATAATTCGACATGGCGCAACCATGCCGCAAGTTTGGTTAATGAATGGTTGGGTTTCGAACACTCACTCCCCCATCCCAACCCTCTCCCTCAAAACCTCCTCCAACCGCACCTCCTTCGCCAGATGCATCTGCATATACGTCGCCAGCAGCCGGTTGATCCGCGCGTGCCACCCCTTGCCCATCGCCCGGTAGAACTTCACCACCGACCGGTCCAGATACAGCGTCACCTTCTCCTTCTCCTCCTCCACCGGCACGTCCATCTCCAGCGTGTGCCATGCCTCCGGGATCTCCTCGGCGATCGTCTCGGGGATCCAGCTTTCCTGTTGCAGGTAGATCAGGCTCTGCATCAGGCTGGCGCGGGCGGCGCGTTCGGTCTTGGTGGGCATGGCGGGCTCCTCTGTGGCACGTCCGCATCCTCGCGCTAACCCCTTACGAACACTTAACCCCACCGCACCGTCGCATTACCACCCGGATACCGACGCGATACCGACACGTCTTTTCGCCCCCCTCGGGATGCTCTATCTGACCTCTCACGATGCCCGATTTCGACCTTGTCATCCTCGGCGCCGGCCCCGCCGGTACAGCCGCCGCCATGCAGGCGCGCCGCCTCGGCCTCACCGCCGCGCTGGTGGACAAGGCGGAGTTTCCGCGCCCCAAGCTCTGCGGCGGGCTGGTCACCGGCCGCTGCGCCGCGCACCTGGCCGAGATCTTCGGGATCGGGATCACCCCCGACCTCTTCGAGACCCGCCGCAACTTCGAATTCCACCTGCACGATCAATTACTTGGAACGCTCGAAGACGTCCCACCCCTGCACCTGACCATGCGGTGGGATTTCGATCACCGCCTGCTGCAAGAGGCCCTTGCCGCCGGGGCCGCCGACTATACCGGCCACCGCGTCGAGACCCATGACCTCGCGGCGGGCCGCCTCACGCTGGCCAGTGGCGAAACCCTCGCCTACCGCCTGCTCATCGCCGCCGACGGCGTGCAAAGCCCCACCGCCAAGGCCCTGTTCGGACAGCCTTTTTCCCAGAACACCATCGGTTTCGCGCTGGAAATCGAAGGCCCCTCGCAGGCCCCGACCGAGGCCACCCCCATCCGCATCGACTTTGCCGCCGCCAACTGGGGCTATGGCTGGTCGTTCCCCAAGAAACAAAGCACCACCATCGGCCTGGGCGGCCTGCACGCCCGCAACCCGCAGATGAAGGCCCACCTCGCCGCCTATCTCGCCAAGCTCGGCACCGGCCAGACCGCCAAAGTCAAAGGCCACTTCCTGCCCTTCGGCGCGCCAAAGCCCATCCCCGGCAAGGGCAATGTCCTGCTCGTGGGCGACGCCGCGGGCCTTGTCGATCCGATCACCGGCGAGGGGATCGGCCACGCCATCCACTCCGGCGCGCTGGCCGCCCGTGCTGCGAAAATTGCGCTGGATCAGGGGGATACCGGCCGCGCCCTGCCCCTTTACACAACGGCAACAAAGCCGATCCGCCGCGCCATCGCGCAGGCCCGGATGCTGCGCCCGCTGATTTTCTCAAAGCCCCTGCAACCGTTCTTCGCCCGCACCTTCGCCGGCTCCACGACGCTCAAGCGCGATTACATGCATCTGCTCTCGGGCGACATGGAGTATCCCGCCCTTCTGCGCCGCACCGCCCTGCGCCTGCCTCGCGCGGCATTTCGTTACCTCTCTGCCGCAGCTTCGGGAAACTGAGACTTGACGGGCACAGAATCACTTGCCCTTCTGATATTCACTTGTTTTTGATTTCTAAATGCTCATGTGGCGGAATATCGCCATATTCACCTGCCGCCGTTCCGAGGGGAAGAAAACATGATGAATCGCCGCCAATTCGTGGCCACCGCCGCCGCGGCCGCCACTGCGCCCGCCCTGCCCGCCGCCGCGCAATCGTTCCAGATCGATCCGAAATACATGCCGCAGGATGTGAACATCTCGTCCAGCTACGCGCCCGGCCAGATGCTGATCCTGCCCAAGGCGCACTTCCTCTACCTGATCACCGAACAGGGCCGCGCCCGCCGCTATGGCGTGGGCGTCGGCAAGGCCGGGCTGGAATTCACCGGCCGCGCCACCATCGACGTCAAGAAAAAGTGGCCCACCTGGCGCCCGACGCAAGAAATGATCGAGCGCGAGCCCCAGACCTACGCCAAGTTCAAGGGCAACGACTACGTTCAGCCGGGCGGCAAGGGCAACCCCTTGGGGGCGCGCGCGCTGTACCTGTTCCAGAACGGCCGTGACACGTATTTCCGTATCCACGGCACCACCGCGCCGCGCTCAATCGGTCGGTCGGTGTCCAACGGATGCATCCGCATGATCAACGAGCACGTGATCGACCTTTATGAGCGTGTGCCGCTGGGTACCGTGGTCACGGTTCTCTGAGAACCTGCGCGGCACCCAGGCGCGGCTGGCCGCGCCGCCGCGCAATCGACGGACCGCCAACGCCAGCCGCCAAACCTCCCGTCCCGGGCTTGACCCTGCCTGCCCCGGGCCTGACCCGGGGGGACCTCTTCCTCGGGTTCAGACGGAGATCCGGCCAAGCAGGAAAGCCCTGCGGCCTCACTCCACCCGCTCGGCCAGGTCCGCCACCACAGGCCCCATCGCCTCGACGATCCGGTCGACCCCCTCGGCATTGGGATGGATCCCGTCCGACTGGAAATACCCCTGCAACTCGGACGGATCGCCCTCTCCCAACCCCTTGAAGAAGCTCTCGAAATAAAGCGCGCCGAACTCTTGCGACAACTCTGGATACATCGCGTCGAACGCCGCCTTGTAATCCGGCCCGAAATTCGTCGGCGCCTGCATCCCCACCAGCAGCACGGGCAGGTCCCGCCCCTGGGCCACCTCCAGGATCGTCCTCAGGTTTGCCCGTGCCTGCCCCGGGTCCAGCCCGCGCAGCATGTCGTTACCGCCCAGCGCCACGATCATCGCGTCGACCTCGGGCGTCAGGCTCCACTCCACCCGTGACGCGCCGCCCGCCGTGGTGTCCCCCGACACGCCCGCGTTGATCACCTCTGCGGCCACATCGTTCTCCTGCAACCAGTCCTGAAGCTGCGGCACGAACCCGTCCGCCTGCGCCAGCCCGTACCCTTGCGTCAGGCTGTCGCCCAGCGCCAGGATCGTCACCGGCTCTTCACCAAAGGCCGGTAAACCAAGGAAAACAAGCGCCGCGACCTTGCCCGCCAAGGTGCGGACCCCATATGTGAAACGACCAAGAAAAGACAGGCAGAACCCCATGACAGACCCCGTGTTATCGCTGCGCGAGGCGGCTCTATCGCTGCAAGGCAATGCCGGCCCCGTCGACATACTTGAGGCGATCAGCCTCGATGTCCACCGCGGCGACACGCTGGGGCTGGTGGGGCCGTCCGGGTCCGGCAAATCCTCGCTGCTGATGCTGATGGGCGGGCTGGAACGCGCCACCGGCGGCACGGTCACGGCACTGGGGCACGACCTCACCACGATGTCCGAGGATGCGCTGGCCCGCCTGCGCCGCGACCATATCGGTGTGGTCTTCCAGTCCTTCCACCTGATCCCCACCATGACCGCGCTCGAAAACGTCGCAACGCCGCTGGAACTCGCCGGCAACCCCGACGCCTTCGCCCGCGCCGAGGAGGAACTGACCGCCGTGGGCCTTGGCAAACGGCTGAACCACTACCCCTCGCAGCTTTCCGGCGGCGAGCAACAGCGCGTGGCACTCGCCCGCGCCGCCGCCCCGCGCCCCGATATCCTGCTGGCGGACGAACCCACCGGCAACCTCGACAGCACCACCGGCACCGCCATCATCGACCTTCTGTTCGGGCTACAGGAACGCCACGGCGCCACACTGGTCCTTGTCACCCACGACCCCGGCCTCGCCGACCGCTGCGCCCGCGTGGCCGAGTTGAGCGACGGCCATCTGTCCGAACGCCAGCCCCCCAAGGCCCGCACCGCATGAAACTCCGCCTCGCCGCACGCTTCGCGGGCCGCGAGTTGCGTGGCGGCCTGCACGGCTTTCGCATCTTCCTGGCCTGCGTGATCCTCGGCGTCGCGGCCATCGCCGCGGTCGGCACCGTCCGTGAAAGCATCGCCGAGGGCCTCGCGCAGGAAGGCGCCACGCTTCTGGGCGGCGACGCCGAAATCGAACTGACCTACCGCTTCGCCAATCCCGAAGAACGCGCATGGATGGACAACACCGCCACGCGGGTCTCCGAGATCGCAGATTTCCGCTCCATGGCCGTCATGGGCGAGGAACGCAGCCTGACGCAAGTGAAAGCCGTCGACACCGCCTATCCCCTTGTCGGCACAGTGGACCTCTCCCCCGATATACCCCTCGACGAGGCGCTGGAAGACAACGGCCTCGTCATGCACCCTACCCTTGCCGATCGCCTTGGCGCGAGCCCCGGCGACACCGTTACCCTGGGGGCCAAGTCCTTCACCCTGCGCGCGCTCATAGAACGCGAACCCGACAGCCGCACCGGCGGCTTTGGCCTCGGACCCCGTACCATCGTCCTGCGCAGCGCCCTCGACGGTGCGGGCCTTTTGGAACCCGGCACGCTGTTCTCTTCGCATTACCGCCTCGACCTGCCCCCCGGCACCGACCTCGACGCCACTCGGGCCGCAGCCGAACAGGCACTCGAAGGCAGCGGAATGCGCTGGTCCGACGCCCGCAACGGCGCGCCCGGCGTGGCCGAATTCGTCGAGCGTCTGGGTGCCTTCCTGATCCTCGTCGGCCTTTCCGGCCTGGCCGTGGGCGGCGTCGGGATCTCCGCCGCCCTGCGCGCTTACCTCTCGGGCAAGACACAGACCATCGCCATCCTGCGCAGCCTCGGCGCGGACCAACGCACGATCTTCCTCACGTATCTCACGCAGGTCGCCGTTCTGGGCGTCCTTGGCATCACGCTCGGACTCGCCCTCGGCGTCGGCCTGCCCGTGCTGCTGTCGCCCATCATCACCGCGCAACTGCCCGTGCCTGCCGTCTTCGCGCCCTATCCGGGGCCGATGGCCGAGGCCGCGATCTACAGCGCTCTCAGCATCCTCATCTTCACGCTCTGGCCGCTGGCGCAGGCGCGCGATATCCGTCCCGCAGCACTTTACCGCGATGCAGACACCTCCGGCACCATCCCCGGCGCGGTTTTCATCGTGACCACCGCCGCGCTCGTCGCGGCCCTCGTCTGGGTCGCCGCCTGGTTCTCGGGCAATTCAACACTCACTTACTGGACCGCCGGCTCCATCGCCGCCGCGCTCGTGGTGCTGGCCCTCGCCGGTCTCGCCCTGCGCGCCGCCGCGCGGAAAATGCGCCCGCTCGCCCGGGGCCGCACCGCGCTTGGCTGGGCGCTCGGCGCCATCGGCGGGCCGCGCAGCACCGCCAGCGCCGTGGTCCTGTCGCTCGGCCTCGGCCTCAGCGTGCTCGCCGCCGTGGGCCAGGTCGACCGCAATTTGCGCGACGCCATCACCCGCGACCTGCCCACTCGCGCGCCCAGCTTCTTCTTCGTCGACATCCAGCGCGACCAGATGCCCGACTTTTCCGCCCGGCTCGACGGCGACGCCGGCGTCTCCCGTGTCGACGCCGCCCCCATGCTGCGCGGCATCATCAGCGAAATAAACGGCCGCCCTGCTGCCCAGGTCGCCGGCGACCACTGGGTCCTGCAAGGCGACCGCGGCGTCAGCTATGCCGCCGCCCTGCCCGACCGCAGCACCCTCACCGACGGCGACTGGTGGGCAGAGGATTACGATGGCCCGCCCCAGGTCAGCTTCGCCGCCGAAGAGGCCGAGGAGATGGGCCTGAGCCTTGGCGACGAGATCACGATCAACATCCTCGGCCGCGACCTGACGGCCGAAGTCACCTCCTTCCGCGAGGTCGATTTCTCCACCGCCGGCATGGGCTTCATCATGATCCTGAACGAGGCCGCGCTGGTCAACGCGCCGCACAGCTATATCGCCACGGTCTACTCAGATGCCGAGTCGGAAACCGCCATTCTCCGCGACCTTTCCCGCCAGTTCCCCAACATCACCGCCATCTCGGTGCGCGACGCCGTCTCCCGCGTCAGCGACCTTCTTGGCAGCCTCGCCTCGGCCACCGCCTGGGGCGCCGCCGCCACGCTGCTCACCGGCTTCATGGTCCTGATCGGCGCCGCCGCCGCCGACGCCCGCGCCCGCAGCTACGAGGCGGCGATCCTAAAGGTGCTGGGCGCCAGCCGCGCACGCATCCTCTGGGGCCTGTCGCTGCGTGCCGCCCTCCTCGGCGCGGCAGCCGGCAGCGTCGCGCTCGGCGCGGGCATCGCGGGGGCCTGGGCCGTCAGCCATTACGTGATGGAAACCTCCTTCGCCGTGGCTTGGCCCCCCGCCCTCGGCATCGTCGCGGGCGGCGCGCTCATCAGCCTTCTGGCTGGGCTCGCCTTCGCCCTCGGCCCCATCTCGGCCCGCCCCGCACAGGTCTTGCGCAGCCGCGAATAACCGCCCGCGCCGCCCCCAATCCGGTTGCGGTCCGGTGCCCGGGGTGGCACGTCACGACCAACCCGAACCACCCCCGAGTCGAAGGAGCGCGCCCATGTCCGCAACACCGTCGGAAACCCTGCCCATCCCCGTTTCCTCGCCGCTGACACACGCCCAGAAGGCCGCGCTCGTGAACCTCGTCCGCCGCGCCGCGCGGGCCGAGATCATGCCCCGCTTCCGCAACCTTGCCAGCGCCCAGGTCACCACCAAATCCGGCCCCGACGACCTGGTGACCGAGGCCGACCATGCCGCCGAGGCCATGATCGCCCGCGGCCTGCAACAGATGTTCCCCCACGCCCTGATCGTGGGCGAGGAAGCCGCCGCCGCCGACCCGGCCTTGCGCGGCAAACTGGCCGAGGCGGAACTGGCCTTCATCCTCGATCCCGTCGACGGCACGTGGAACTTCGTCAACGGCCTGGCCATGTTCGGCGTCATCGTCTCGGTCACCCGTTTCGGCACGCCGGTCTTTGGCCTGCTCTACGATCCCGTGATGGACGATTTCATCACCGCCGAAGAGGACGGCCCGGCCCAAATGACCCGCGCCACCGGCCGCGCCCGCCCCGTCTCGGTCTCGCATGGCGGCGAGATCGACAGCCTTTCGGGCTACATGCACTTTTCCCTGATGGACCGGGCCGTGCAGGAACAGCTCGCCCCCCTCATGCCGCGCTTCGGACGCGTCGGCTCGCTGCGCTGCTCGTGCCACGAATACCGGATGCTGGCGCAAGGCCATTCCGATTTCCTGCTCTCTTCCACCCTTAACCCATGGGATCACGCTGCGGGCGTGCTGATTGTCCAGCGCGCGGGTGGGGTGGTGCGTATGCTCGACGGGCGCGACTACAATGCGGGAATCAAAACCGGCTACCTGCTCGCCGCGTCCAACGAGGCCAGCTGGCAGAAGCTGGCGGAGCTGTTCTCGATGCTGGTCGACGACGACCCCGCATAACGTTCAGCCTTCGCTACAGACCTGCACGCCTGGGCCTCCCCGTCCCGGACCTGATCCGGGACCTCCTGCACCACGCAGCACGCTCGTCAGTCAGACGCAGCGCGTGTGACGGCGCGGCTTGCAACCCGCAAGCTCCACACCTCTCCTGCACCCCGTCTGCACACCTTAAAAATACTTTGAACCCGTCGCCCCACCGGCGCGACCCATAGGCAATCGTTCGAAGGGCTCTCCCTCCTTCCGAACGAGGGTTCCGCCGCTGTCCCTGGCGGAACCCGCTCATTTCAGGCAGTTATTTCAGCACCTAAACCGGGGCGGCCCTCACACGGGGCCGCCCTCATTCCGGTCACTCCGCCGCCTCGGCATAGGCCTCCATCGGCGGGCAGGTGCACACCAGGTTCCGGTCGCCGAATACGTTGTCCACCCGATTGACCGGCGGCCAGTACTTGTCGACCCGGAAGGCACCCGGCGGGAAACAGGCCTGTTCGCGGCTATAGGGTCGGTCCCAGTCGCGCACCAGATCCTCCATCGTGTGCGGCGCGTGCTTCAGCGGGTTGTTCTCGCGGTCCATCTCGCCGTCCTCGATGGCGCGGATCTCCTCGCGGATCGCCAGCATCGCGTCGCAGAACCGGTCCAGCTCCGCCTTGGTCTCGCTCTCCGTCGGCTCGATCATCAGCGTGCCCGCCACCGGCCAGCTCATGGTCGGCGCGTGAAACCCGCAATCCATCAGCCGCTTGGCGATGTCGTCCACCGTCACGCCCGCACTGTCCGCGAAAGGCCGCGTGTCCAAGATGCACTCATGCGCCACCCGGTCGTTGCGCCCGCGGTACAGGACGTCATACGCCCCCTCCAGCCGCTTCGCGACGTAGTTGGCATTCAAAATCGCCACCCGGGTCGCCTGCGTCAGCCCCTCGCCGCCCATCAGCAAAGTATAGGCCCAGCTGATCGGCAGGATCGAGGCCGAGCCGAACGGCGCCGCCGACACCGGCCCCGGCCCGTCGCTCTCACCTCTCGGATCACCCGGCAGGTGCGGCGCCAGATGCGCCTTCACGCCAATCGGCCCCATGCCCGGCCCGCCCCCGCCATGCGGGATGCAGAAGGTCTTGTGCAGGTTCAGGTGGCTCACGTCCCCGCCCAGGTCGCCGGGCCGCGACAGCCCCACCATGGCATTCAGGTTCGCCCCGTCGATATAGACCTGCCCCCCATGCGCGTGCGTGATCTTGCAGACCTCCAGCACGGTCTCCTCGAACACGCCATGCGTGCTGGGATAGGTGATCATGCAGCCCGCCAGATTGTCCGCATTGGCCTCCGCCTTGGCGCGGAAATCGTCAAGGTCGATATCGCCGTTGCTGTCGGATTTCACCGGCACCACCTTCCAGCCCACCATCTGCGCGCTCGCGGGGTTGGTGCCATGCGCACTCGTGGGAATCAGGCAGACATTGCGGTGCCCCTCGCCATTGGCCGCGTGATAAGCCGCGATGGTCAACAGCCCCGCATATTCCCCTTGCGCGCCCGAATTGGGCTGCATCGACATGGCGTCATAGCCGGTGATTTCGCACAGCCTGGCACTCAGGTCGTCGATCATCACGCGGTAGCCTTCGGCTTGGTCCTTGGGGCAGAATGGGTGCAGCCGCGCGAACTCGCGCCAGCTCACGGGCATCATCTCGGCCGCCGCGTTCAGCTTCATGGTGCACGACCCCAGCGGAATCATCGCCCGGTCCAGCGCCAGGTCCCGGTCCGCCAGCCGCCGCATATAGCGCATCATCTCGGTCTCGGCCCGGTTCATGTGGAATATCGGATGCTCCAGATAGCCGCTCCGTCGGTGCATCTCGTCGGGCACGCGGTACTCGGGCGTGAAATCCTCGTCCGTCTTCTCGATCCCGAAGGCCCGCCAGACCGCCTCGATGTTCTTGGGCCGCGTCGCCTCGTCCAACGTGATGCCCACACGGCTCTCGCCCACCCGGCGCAGGTTGATCCCCTCGTCGACCGCCGATTTCATCACCGCCGCCTGCAACGGGCCCACATCCACCGTGATCGTGTCGAAATAGGCCTTGGGGTCCACCTTGAACCCCGCCGTCTCCAGCCCCTTGGCCAGTCGCACGGTCTTGCGGTGGATGCGTTGTGCTATGGCCTGAAGGCCCTTGGGGCCATGAAACACGGCATACATCGACGCCATGACGGCCAACAGCGCCTGGGCGGTACAGACATTCGACGTGGCCTTCTCGCGCCGGATATGCTGCTCGCGGGTCTGCAACGACAGCCGGTAGGCCCGGTTTCCATGGGCATCCACCGACACCCCCACGATCCGCCCCGGCATCGCGCGCTTGTAGGCATCGCGGCACGCCATGTAAGCCGCGTGCGGCCCGCCATAGCCCATCGGCACGCCGAACCGCTGAACCGAGCCCACGGCGATATCCGCCCCCATCGCCGCCGGCTCCTTCAAAAGGGTCAGCGCCAAAGGATCGGCCGACACGATCCCGACCGCGTCCGCACCATGCAACGCCTCCATCTGCGGCGTGAAATCCCGCACATGGCCATAAGTGCCGGGATACTGGAACAGCGCCCCGAACACCTTGTCCGCCTCCATCTTCTCCGGGTCGCCCACGATCACCTCGATCCCCAGCGGTTTGGCGCGGGTCTGCACCACGGCGATATTCTGCGGATGGCAGTCGCGATCGACGAAAAACGCCTTGGCCTTCGACTTCGCCACCCTTTGCGCCATGGTCATCGCCTCGGCACAGGCCGTCGCCTCGTCCAGAAGCGACGCATTGGCCACCTCCAACCCCGTCAGATCACAGATCATCGTCTGGAAATTCAACAGCGCCTCCAGCCGCCCCTGGCTGATCTCGGGCTGATAGGGCGTATAGGCGGTGTACCACGCCGGATTCTCGAAGATATTTCGCTGGATCGCGGGCGGCGTGACCGTGCCGTGATAGCCCTGCCCGATCAGGCTCACCAACACCTTGTTCCGGCCCGCCACCATGCGCATCTCGTGCATCAGCTCGCGCTCGGACTTGGGCTTGCCGAAATCCAGTGTCTCGGCCTGGCGGATCGACTTCGGCACCGTCTCGTCGATCAGATGGTCCAGGTCCTTGACCCCCAGCACGGCATACATCTCGGCCATCTCCTCGGGCGAGGGCCCGATATGGCGGCGGTTGGCGAAATCGTAGGGCAGGTAGTCTGTGGGCTCGAACGGCATGACAATCGCTCCTTGGTGTCAGACAAGAGACTTCATCGGGGCGACGCGCGCCGCCCCTCATTCCTCTGGCCAATAATATCCCCGCCGGAGGCACAAAAATCTTCCAAAGATTTTTGCCAAAATTTTCCCAAAATTTTGCGCCCGGCGGCACGGATCAGTCGATGAAAGCCTTGTAGGCGGCTTCATCCATGTAATCGTCCATCGGCGAGGTGTCCGAGGGCTTGATCTTGAAGAACCAGCCGTCGCCTTCGGGATCCTCGTTGACCTTGCTGGGCGTGTCGGCCAGCACCTCGTTCACTTCCACGATCTCGCCGTCCAGCGGCGCCAGGATGTCCGAGGCCGCCTTGACGCTCTCGATCACCACGATCTCGTCGTCCTTGGTCACCTCTGCACCCACCTCGGGCAGTTCCACGAAAACGATATCGCCCAGCTGCTCGGCGGCGTGGCTGGTGATGCCGACAGTGACGATATCGCCATCCTGGTCCAGCCATTCGTGTTCTTCGGTGTATTTCATGCAAGTCTCCTGATGTTCAGCGTTTGAAATTCGCAGGGGTGAACGGCATCTCCGCCACCCTGACGGGCTGGCGTTTACCGCGCACCTCGCCATACAGCGTCGTGCCGGCCGAGGCATGGCTGGCGGCGACATAGCCCATCGACATCGGCGCCTCGATCGACGGCCCATAGGCGCCCGAGGTCACGTGCCCCACCGCCTCTCCGCCCGTCTCGCCGCCGAAAATCTGCGTCCCGGCGCGCATCGGTGCGCGCCCCTCGGGGCGCAGCCCCACGCGGCACCGCGCCACGCCGTTCTCCAACTGGTCCAGGATCACCTCCGCACCCGGGAACCCGCCTTCGCGCTCCCCGCCCCGGCGGCGCGCTTTCTGGATGGCCCAGCTCAGCCCCGCCTCGACCGGCGTGGTCCCGTCGTCGATATCCTGCCCGTAAAGGCACAGACCCGCCTCCAGCCGCAAACTGTCGCGCGCGCCCAGGCCCACAGGCTCCACCGCCTCGTGCAGCAAAAGCGCCCGCGCCAAGGGTTCGGCCTGCGCCTCGGGCACGGAAATCTCGTAGCCGTCCTCGCCGGTGTAGCCCGAGCGCGAGATCCACAGCTCGCCATAATCCGAGGTGAAAATGCCGGTATCCAGGAATTTCATGATCTCGCAGCCCGCGGCGATGGGCGCCAACGCATCGACCGCCTTCGGCCCCTGCAACGCGATCAGCGCGCGGTCCGTCACCTCGACCACCTCGCAGTCGGGCAGCCCCTCGCGCATCAAGGCAATATCGTCGGCCTTGCAGGCCGCGTTCACCACCACCAACAGGTGATCGCCCCGGTTGGTCAGCATCAGGTCGTCGCGAATACCGCCCGCCTCATTGGTGAAAAACCCGTATCGCTGCCGCTTCTCGCCCAGGCCCAGAAGGCTGACCGGCACCAGCCGCTCCATCGCCTGCGCCGCCCCGCCATAGCCCGCCTCATGGCGGATCAGGACCTGCCCCATATGGCTCACATCGAAAAGCCCCGCCGCAGCCCGCGTATGCTGGTGCTCGCCCATCACGCCCAAGCCATATTGCAGCGGCATCTCATAGCCGGCAAAGCCGGTCATCTTCGCGCCCAGCGCCTTGTGCAGGCCTGTCAGCGGCGTCTCGCGCAGATCACTCAATCCGCTCTCCTTCACGTCTCGAACCGGGCACATCTGGCTGGGCAACCGGCATCAGTCTCGCGCACCTTCATCACGCGCCCGATGCCCCCTCTGTCCTTCCGCCTGAGATCGCTATCCCTTCGGCGCCGCGGGGTTTGCCCGCGATCTCTCCAGAGTCGTCCATCGGTCGGTCCTTGCGCCTGAGAGTTTCCGGGGCGGTTGCTCCTTCGGCACCGGCAACGCCGGTTCTCCCGTTCCGATACTTTAGTAGCGTACTGACCGCCCCGGACCTCTGCAAGCAGAATGACAGAACAAGATCACAGTTTGGCGGCACGCCTTGACCTTCGCCCCCACGCCTGTTGACATAAATGACAAACGAGAAAGGCAGACACCCACGTGCAACCCGGATTCTTCTTCGGCTATGGCAGCCTGGTGAACCGCCGCACCCACGCTTACGAAGATGCCCACCCCGCCCAGCTTTCAGGCTGGCGGCGCGCCTGGCGCAAGACGACCCTGCGCGAGGTGGCGTATCTCACGGCCGTGCCCGACACCACTGCCCAGATCGACGGCCTCGTCGCCGGCGTGCCCGGCGCCGACTGGGCCGCGCTCGACGCGCGCGAACGTGCCTACATGCGGGTGCCCGCCCGCCACCAGGTCCGCACGCACCTGCCCGAAGACGCCGATCTGGTGGTCTTCGCCATTCGGGACGGCCATCACCACAATCCCGACGCAGTCAGCCCGGTACTGCTCAGCTATATCGACGTGGTGGTCCAGGGCTACCTGCATGTCTTCGGCGAAGACGGCGTGCAGCGTTTCTTCGACACGACCGACGGCTGGGACGCCCCCATCCTCGACGACCGCCGGCGCCCGCTCTACCCGCGCCACCAGAAGCTTCAGCGCAAGGAAACCGCGCTGGTAAACGACATGCTCGACCGGGTCGGCGCCAAGGTGCAGCCGGTCTCGAGCTTCAACCCTCTCAAGGACTGATCCGCACCGCGCGCGAGCGCCGGCATTGCCGCACCGGGCGCGGCGAACCCGCCAAGGGTACGCCGCCTATGCACCCGGCGCGCCGTCAGACGCGATCCCGCGCCGACGTCGCCAGCAGGACGAACAACAAAACGGCAACGATCAGAAGTCCGATCAGTACGATGGCGCTAGACATGTCTCGATCCCAGGCAAGCGGTGGCGGCAGAGCCCTCTCATGATGTGGAATCGGGTCCGGCGACAAGCCCGCTCTCACAGAGCCAATCCGGTGTGTTGCCCAAAAACGCAGGCCATCGGCAAAGAAGCACCGATCAGCCGCCAAGGTGCCGCTTTTTTGCCCGGAGGCCTGTCTGATTTGGGTCACTCGCAGCGTGCGTGATGGCTTTGATGACAGGTACGCCGCGAAACGGGAGCCACGGCCGTCCGCTGCGCCGCTACCCGCGTCTGCTACGCGGGCTTTGCCGCCATTCGCGACGGAGGCCATCGTCAGCCCCTGGGCTGGCGATCCGGCGGCAATTCCGAAGCACTTTATGCCCGCCAGATACATCCTCGGAATGATCGGCGCGCCCAGCCCCAGCCAAATCGCCAGCCCGAGGGAGGGGCTGACGATGGCCGGGCCGCTGCGCGGCTGCTAACCGGCTAGGTGCTCGACACCGATGTTTCACCAGGGCTCTTCCCGGCGCCGCCCCGCGGCTCAGTTCTTGGCCTTGATCACCTGCAACAGCGGCAGCACCTGGCTCATGTCCGGCCCGTGGGTCTGCCCGGTCAGCGCCTTGCGCAGCGGCATGAACAGGCCCTTGCCCTTGCGGCCGGTCTGTTCCTTCACCGCGTTCGTCCACTGCCCCCAGGTCTCGCCGTCATGCGGTCCCTCGGGCATCAGCGCCAGCGCCTCGGCCACGAATTCCCGGTCCTCGTCGTCGATCACGGGCTCCGCCCCGTCGCGGAACATAACCCACCAGCCTTCCAGGTCGTGCAGCGTGGTGATGTTCTCGCGCGTCACGCTCCAGAACCGTTCGGCCTGGTCCTCGGGCACGCCAAGGCCCACGATATGCGCCTTCACATCGGCGAAATCGCGCCCCTGCAGCACCCGCGCCGTCAGCGGGAAAAGGTCCTCCGCATCGAACTTCGTCGGCGCCGAGCCGAAGCGCGCGATATCGAACCCCTCGATCAGCTCCGCCATCTCGGACCGCAGCTCCACCGGGTCGGCCGAGCCCAGCCGCGCCATCAGCGACAACAGCGCCATCGGCTCCACGCCCTGCGCCCGCAGATCGCGCAAGCTGAGCGTCCCCAGCCGTTTCGACAGCGATTCCCCCTGCGGCCCGGTCAGCAACGAATGGTGCGCAAAGCTTGGCACGGTGCCGCCCAGCGCCTCGATGATCTGGATCTGCGTCGCGGTATTGGTCACGTGATCCGACCCGCGCACCACGTGGGTCACGCCCATTTCCGTGTCGTCCACGACCGAGGCCAGCGTATAGAGCACCTGCCCGTCGCCCCGGATCAGAACCGGGTCGCTGACACTGGCCGCGTCGATGGAGATATCCCCCAGGATGCCGTCCTCCCATTCGATCCGCTCGTGATCCAGCTTGAACCGCCAGACGCCATTCCCGCGCTCGGCGCGCAGCGCGTCCTTCTGTTCGTCGCTCAGGCCCAGCGCGGCCCGGTCGTACACCGGCGGCTTGCCCATGTTCAGCTGTTTCTTGCGCTTCAGGTCCAGCTCGGTCGGAGTCTCGAACGCCTCGTAAAACCGCCCCATATCGCGCAGCGTGTAGGCGGCTTGCGCATAGCGGTCCAGCCGCTCGGATTGCCGCTCCACCCGGTCCCATGTCAGGCCCAGCCATTCAAGGTCTTCCTTGATCGCATCCACGTATTCCTGCTTCGACCGCTCGGGATCGGTGTCGTCGATGCGCAGGATGAACGTCCCCCCGGCCTTGCGGGCAATGAGGAAGTTCATCAGCGCGGTGCGCAGGTTGCCGATATGGATGTACCCGGTGGGGGAGGGCGCGAAACGGGTGGTTGTCATGGGGTGTCTCCTGTTGCCGCGCCAAATGTCACAAGGGGGGTCGCTTGTCCAGTATCACAGGTGTCCCGGCCCGACATGACGGGCGTCCACCCTCAAATTCGCGTGACAGCCGCACATCGCGGGCGACTTTCGCCCGTACCGCCCTATCCTTCCGCTCGACAACAACAGGAGGTCTGACATGTCCACCCGCCTTTCCCGCCGCAACTTCCTCGCCTCGGCCACCGCCCTCTCCGCCGCTCCCGCCTTGCCCGCCTGGGCCACCGCGCCGATGCTGGGCGCCGCCACGCCGCCCTTCCGTCGGTTCAAACTGGGCGCGTTCGAGGTGACAACCCTGCTGGCGGGCGAGGCCACGCGCCCCGATCCGCACAGCATCTTCGGCCTGAATGTCGACCACGAAGAATTCACCGCCGTCTCCGAGGCCGCGATGATCCCGACCGATCAGGCGCAGTTCTTCTTCACCCCCACCGTGGTGAACACCGGGTCCGAGCTGGTGCTGTTCGACACCGGCCTGAACGCTGAAGGCACCACTGCGGCGCTCGAGGCCGCGGGCTATTCCGCCGACATGATCGACACGGTCGTCATCACCCACATGCACGGCGACCATATCGGCGGGCTGATGAACGGCGACGCGCCCACCTTCGCCAACGCGGGTTACGTCACCGGATCGGCCGAGTTCGATCACTGGTCCGCCGCCGGCGACGACAATTTCGAAGCGAAAGTCCGCCCCCTGGCCGAGCAATTCACCATGATCGGCGACGGCGATGCGGGCTTTTCCGGCCACACGGCGATGGCCGCGTTCGGCCACACGCCTGGCCACATGGTCCACATCATCGAAAGCGAAGGCGAAAGCCTGATGATCGCCGCCGATTTCGCCAACCACTACGTCTGGTCGCTGGCCCATCCCGACTGGGAGGTGAAGTTCGACATGGACAAGGCGGCGGCCGCCCAGACCCGCAAGACGCTCCTCGACATGCTGGCCGCCGAGAAGATGCCCTTCGTCGGTTACCACATGCCCTGGCCCGCCACCGGCTTCGTCGAAAAATCGGACAGCGGCTACGCCTACGTGCCCAGTTCCTACCAGCTGCGCCTCTGACCGCTTGCGCCTTCCGGGCGCGCGGCCTAGATCACGTTCATGCCCGCGCCCGACACTTCTCTGGACTGGATGGAAAACGTGGCCCGCCGCACCGTGGCGGGCTTTCCTCAGGCCTTTGCCGAGGCCGCGCGAGCCGTGGCGATCCATGTCGCCGACTGGCCGGATCAGGAGATGCTGGACAGTTTCGGCATGACCGACCCGGCCGAGCTGACGGGGCTTTACGACGGCATCCCGATGACGGAAAAGTCGGTCTTCGACCAGCCCACGGGCCCCGATATCGTCTGGCTCTTCCGCGAACCCATCCTGGCCGAATGGCGCGACCGTGGCGACGTGGAACTCGCCGATCTCGTAGCGCATGTGACGGTGCACGAATTCGCCCACCATTTCGGCTGGTCCGACGACGACATCGCCAGCATCGACCGCTGGTGGGAATAAGAAACCCTGAATAGCGATGGACTGCCGCGCGAGCGCCAGACCGCGGGATGGCGACCAACAGATATTCAGGCCGCTTTGTCTCCGCCACATCCGCAAAACCTCCGATCGACGCGCTCACGTTACCCAATCGCCAGCCCGTCGCACCAAAGGTGCGTCGCCTATAGTCGGCACGCCTCCGGCGTGACGGGCGGCCCCCCTTTCGGCGATTGCGTGCAATCGCCTTTCGGTCAACGGACGATCGCGCGGCGGCGCGGCAGGGCCGCGCCTTTGTTCCGCGCGACTGAGATAGTCGAACCGACCGTCCCGGGCCTGACCCGGGACCTCCACCTCTCTCGCCAACATTCCCGTTGCACCCCCGCCCCCTCCGTGCATTCTGACGCCATGGATGATTACCGCGCCCACGACATGACCTCCCTCGCCGGCCTCGTGGCCAAGGGCGAGGTCACGCCCGACGACCTTCTGGACACCGCCCTCGCCCGGATGCACGCCGTGAACCCCGCGCTCAACGCCGTGGTGCACGACTATTCCGACACCGCCCGCCGGATGATCGCCGACGGCCTGCCCAAGGGCCCGCTCACCGGCGTGCCCTTCCTCCTCAAGGACATGGGCGCGGAATCCACCCGGCACCCCGCCTCGCTCGGCTCGCGCCTTCTGGCGAACACCAGCTACAGGATGAATTCCACCATCTACGACCGGCTGGAGGCATCTGGCCTCGTCACTTTCGGACGCACCGCCGCGCCAGAGGGCGGCGTGGGCGCGGCGACCGAGGCGGCGGTCTATGGCGGCCCCACCCGCAACCCCTGGGATCTTGACCGCACGCCCGGCGGCTCGTCGGGCGGCTCGGGTGCTGCGGTGGCGGCGGGCATCGTCCCCGGCGCGCATGGCAGCGACGGCGGCGGCTCGATCCGCATCCCCGCCTCCAACTGCGGCCTTGTCGGGTTCAAGCCCACCCGCGCCATGGTCCCCGACGGGCCCTACGCGGGCGAAGGCTGGGCCGGCATGGCGATCGAGGGTTTCCTCACCCGCTCGCTCCGCGACACGGCGCTTCTGCTGGATATCGTCTGCGGCCCCGACCTTGGCGCGCCCTACGTCGCACCGCCCATGCCCTGCACTTTCCTGGAATCGCTCGACCGCCCCAACGGCCCTCTGCGCATCGCGCTTTGCGACACCACCCTCACCGGCGATGCGGTCCACCCCGAATGCCAGGCCGCCGTGCAGGACGCCGCCGCTCTGCTGCACGACATGGGCCACCACGTAACGCAAGCCCGCCCCACCGCCGACACGACAGGGATGATGCACGCCTGGACGAAAATCGTCGCCTGCGGCACCGCCTCCTGGGTGCGCGCGGCGCTGGCCAAACAGAACCGCGAGCTGCGCCAGGGCGACATCGAAGGCGTCGCGCGCGGCGCGGTCGCCTACGCGCAAACCATCAGCGGAGCCGACTACCTCGACGCGGTGGAAACCGTCCACGCCTATGGCCGCCAGATGGCCGCGTTTTTCGTGGATCACGACATCCTGCTCACCCCCACCATGGCCGAGCCGCCCGCCGCCATCGGCCGCTTTGCCCACGACACCGAGGATTACGTGGCCTACCGCGTGGGCGAGAACGGCATTTTCGCCTACTCGCCCTACACGGCCGCCTTCAACGCCACCGGCCAGCCCGCCGTCTCGCTGCCGCTTTGCCGCGGTACCGACGGCCTGCCCATCGGCATCCACCTGGCCTCGCGCTTCGGGGCCGACACCGCCCTCATGTCGCTCTGCGCGGATATCGAACGCGCCCGCCCATGGTTTGATCAAATTCCGGCTATGCCCGGCATCGACACCTGAAAACACTTGAATGTCGCGGCCTTGTCGGGAAACATCAAGGCCATGAACACGGGGGACAACGCATGACCGAAGCCGCGGTCGAGGCCCGATCGGCCCGCAAGGAATACGGTGCCGGCGAAAAGAAGGTCCGCGCCCTGAACGACGTGTCCGTCGTCATCAACAAGGGCGAGTTCTTCACCCTTCTGGGCCCGTCTGGCTGTGGCAAGACCACCCTGCTGCGCCTGATTGCAGGGTTCGAATCGCCCACCGCGGGCATGATCCTGCTGGGCGAACGCGACATCAGCACGATGGCCCCCTACGACCGCCCCGTGAACACGGTTTTCCAAAGCTACGCACTCTTCCCGCATCTCAGCGTGGCCGACAATATCCGCTTCGGCCTGACCATGCAGGGCACGCCCAAGGCGCAGGTCGACGCCCGCGTGGCCGAGATGCTGGCGCTGGTCAAACTCGAAGCCTTCGCAGACCGCAAACCCCAGCAGCTCTCGGGCGGCCAGCAACAGCGCGTCGCGCTCGCCCGCGCGCTGGCACCAGCGCCCGAGGTGCTTTTGCTGGACGAGCCTCTCTCGGCGCTCGACCTCAAGCTGCGCAAGGAAATGCAGCTGGAACTCAAGCGCCTGCAAACCGAAACCGGCATCACCTTCGTCTTCGTCACCCACGACCAGGAAGAGGCGCTGACCATGTCCGACCGCATCGGCGTGATGCGCGACGGCCAGATCCTGCAGATCGGCGGCCCGCGCGAGATCTACAACAAGCCGGTCAACCGCTTCGTGGCCGATTTTATCGGCGAAACCAATGTCTTGACCGGTACCGTTGAACAAGGAGGCGTGCGGCTGCCCACCGGCGACGTGATCGCCGTGGACAACCTCGATGCCGCCATTCAAGGCACCAAGGTCAGCCTTGCCGTGCGCCCCGAACAGGTCCGCATCGGCGACGGAGCGCTTCAGGGCCGCGTGGCCGAAACCGTCTATTTCGGCACCGACACCCATTGCCACCTGCGCATGTCCGACGACACCGAGGTCGTCGCCCGGATGCAAAGCCCGCCCTCGGGCGACACCGGGCTGCAGGAAGGCCAGACCGTGTCCTTCGATTTCGTGCCGGGCGCGGCCCGGGTGCTGGAGGACTAGGATGGCAGGCACCACCCACGGCAGCGGACGCACCGGCTGGATCCTCTCGATCCCGGCGCTGATCCTGCTGACGGTGGGCGCCGCCGGCCCGCTTCTGATCGTGGTGGTCTACGCCTTTCTCGAACCGGGCGAATATTCCGGCGTGGTCTGGGACTTCACGACCGAGGCATGGTTCCGCGTCTTTTTCGAGCGCGACATCTTCGACGACACCGTCACCTTTGCCGACGCGCACCTGACGATCTTCTGGCGCTCGTTGAAACTCTCGGTTCTGACCACGCTCATCGCCTTCGCCATCGGCTTTCCCACCGCGTGGTTCATCGCCACCCGCCCGCCCAACAAGCGCGCCTTCTGGCTGTTTTTGATCACAATTCCGTTCTGGACCAACCTGCTGATCCGCACCTTCGCGATCATGGAGGTGATCCGCAACCAGGGCCTGCTCAACACGTTCCTGCTGAATTTCGGCATCATCGACGCGCCCTTGCAGATCCTCTACACCGACACCGCCGTGCTGATCGGCATGGCCTATGTCTACCTGCCGCTCATGGTCCTGCCGCTTTACGCCGCCATCGACCGGTTCGATTTCCGCCTCGTGGAAGCAGGCTATGACCTCTACGCCAGCCGCATGAAGGTGCTGCGCCGGGTGATCCTGCCCATCGTGCGCCCTGGCATCGTCGCGGGCTCGATCCTCGTCTTCGTGCCCTCGCTGGGCGCCTACGTCACGCCGCGCATCCTGGGCGGCGGCAAGAACATGATGGTCGGCAACTTCATCGAGCTGCAATTCGGCCAGGGCCGCAACTGGCCGCTCGGCGCGGCGCTGGCGCTGCTCTTGCTGATGATCGTGCTGGTCGCGCTTCTGGCCTATGTCCGCGTCACCTCAAGGGACGACGCCAATGGCTAAGGGCAAGAGCTTTTCCGTCACCACCCTGCCGGGCTTCACCGCCATCGCGCTCACGACCTTCGTGCTGCTCTACGCGCCGATCGTCACGATGGTGATCTACTCGTTCAACGATTCCGAATCCGTGGCGCTCTGGGGCGGCTTCTCGGTCCGCTGGTACTTCGAGGCGTGGGACAACACCCAGGTGCAGGAGGCGACCGTGCGCTCGCTGGTCATCGCGGTCTCGGCGGCGGTCATCTCCACCACCGTCGCCACCATGGCCGCCCTCGGCACCACGCGGCGCGGCCGCTTCAAGGGGCAGACCTTCATCTACGTGATGATCAACCAGCCCCTTATGGTGCCCGAAATCGTGACCGCCGTGGCGCTGCTGATCTTCTTCGCCACGATCAAGGTCGCCACCGGCTATACCGGCCTCGCCTACCTGATCCTCGCGCATTCGGCCTTCTGCGTGCCGTTTGCCTACCTGCCCATCCGCGCCCGGCTGGAAGGCATGGACCTTGCGCTGGAAACCGCCGCGTCGGACCTATACGCGCGCCCCTGGCAGACCTTCCGCCACGTGACGCTGCCCCTGATGATGCCCGGCATCGCCGCCGGCGCCATGCTGGCCTTCGTCATCTCGCTCGACGACGTCATCATCACCGAATTCGTCAAATCCGCCGGGCAGGACACCCTGCCCACCTACATGCTGGGCCAGCTGCGCCGCGCCATCACACCCGAGGTCAACGCCATCTCGACGGCCCTTCTGGCGTTGACCGTGCTTTTGCTGACGGCCTTCTTTATACTCAACCGCAAGCGGGACTAACCCGCGCAGAACCTCAACAGGGAGAATGACGATGAAGACATATCTGACCACCACAGTCGCGGCCATCGCGCTGGCCGGCGCGGCCCACGCCGAAGGGTCGCTCAACATCTACAACTGGGGCAACTACACCAGCCCCGAGATGATCGAGAAGTTCGAGCAGGAATACGACGTCGACGTCACGATCACCGACTACGACAGCAACACCACCGCCCTTGCCAAGATCGAGGCCGGCGGCCACGGCTTCGACATCGTCGTGCCCACCCACAGCTACATGGGCGTCTATATCGACAAGGGCCTGTTGATGAAGCCGGGCATCCCCGAGATGGAAAACTACGGCAACATCTCCGAACAGTGGAAGAACGTAGAATGGGATCCGAACCGCGAATATTCCGTGCCATGGCAATGGGGCACGACCGGCATCGCCGTGAACAAGACGGCCTATGATGGCGACATCAACACCTCGGCCATCTTCCTCGACCCGCCGGAAGAGCTGGCAGGCAAGGTCAACGTCGTGCCGGAAATGCAGGACATCATGAACCTCACGCTGTTCTACGTGGGCGGCGAGCCCTGCACCACCGACAAGGAAGTGCTGAAAAAGGCTCGCGACGTGCTGGTCGCGGCAAAGCCCAAGTGGATGAGCATGGATTACGGCACCACCGAGAAGCTGTCGAACGGCGATCTCATGGCGTCGGTCAACTGGAACGGCTCGACCTTCCGCGCCCGCAACAACAACGAGAACGTGGCCTACGGCTATCCGAAAGAGGGCTACCCGGTCTGGATGGACAGCGCCGCGGTCCTCGCCGACGCGCAGAACGTGGAAAACGCCAAGCTCTTCCTGAACTTCATCATGGACCCCGAAAACGCGGCCATGCTGTCATCCTTCGCGCGCTACGCCAACGGCATCGACGGCTCCGAGGAATTCATGCCCGAAGACATGAAGACCGCGCCCGAGATCGTCGTGCCCGAAGAGCTGAAGGACGCCGGCCAATTCACCACCGCCTGCCCCGCCGAGGCGCAGGAATTCTACACCGCGATCTGGACCGAACTGCAAAAATAAGCCAGTCGTCGAGGGACGGGCAACGGGGGCCTTCCGGGGCCCCCGTTTTCTTTTGGCTCACCCCCGTCCCGGGCCCGACCCGGGACCTCTCTGCCTTCGCACGCCCCGTCCTCCTCGGGCGTGACCCGACGAACTCCCGCTCTCTCGAACCTCGTCATCCTCGGGCTTGACCCGAGGATCTCTGGCCCGCTCGGCCCCCGGGATCTCGCGCCCCCGTTGGCCGGTCAGGTCGCGGGCCTAACCGGCCAGCGCGCCTTTCGCGTCACTCCAGCGGCGCCAACTCCGCCTCGAGCCGGATCGTCGCCGCCACCGGCGCGGCGCCATCGGCCACGCGCGGGTCGCCGGTATAGCCCGTCAGCCGCAGGAACGTGCCCTCCACCGTCGCCGTCACCACGTTGTCGTCGCTCATCTCATAGGCGCTCAGCGTGCCATCCCCGCCGTCCGCACCCATCGCCAGCGGCGCGTCAAAGCCCTGTTCGTCGAAGACCTCCGCCGACAGAAACCGCATCTCGCCGCCCTGCTCCAGCAGCGTGACCTGCACCATGGGCCGCCCCGGTGTGCCATCCTTGCCAACCGTCTGCCCCACGGCATTGATCGACAGCGTCGATCCCATGATCATCTTCTGCTGGGCGTAGGCCTCCTCGCCGTCTACATCATAGGGAATGACCAGCTCCATCGTCTCGCCGTCCAGCGTGACGCTCATCGTCCCGATCGCCTCAAAGTCGTCGTTCAGCTCCGCCGCCCAAGCCGGCGCCGCCAGCACAATCGCGGCAATTGCCGTGAAAAAACGTGTCATATCAACCTCCTGCGCATATCAATGCCCAGACGTTAACAGACACCCCTCGGTCATGCAGAACCGGCTCATCCCCCATCCCGCCACCGGTTCACGATGGGATAACGCCGGTCCAGCCAGAACGCCCGCTTCGACAGGCGCGTGCCCGGCGCCGACTGGAACCGCTTGTATTCGCTGATGTAGATCAGGTGCTCGACCCGCGCCGCATCCGCGCGGTCATAGCCCGCCTTGACGCAATCCTCGATCGAGCCGTCCTCGTCCACCAGGATCTGCAATATCCCGTCCAGCACCGGATAATCCGGTAGGCTGTCACTGTCCTTCTGGTCCTCGCGCAACTCCGCACTGGGCGGCTTGGTGATGATGTTCTCGGGGATCACCTCGCCCTCCGGCCCCATCATCCACTCGCGGTGATTGGCATTGCGCCACCGGCACACATCAAAGACCCGCGTCTTGTACAGATCCTTGATCGGGTTATAGCCCCCCGCCATGTCGCCATAGATCGTGGCATAGCCCACCGCCACCTCCGACTTGTTGCCGGTGGTCAACAGCATTTCCCCGAACTTGTTGCTGAGCGCCATCAACAACAAACCACGCAGCCGCGACTGTATGTTCTCCTCGGTGATCCCCGGTTCGGTGCCCTCGAACAAGGGCGCCAGCGTATTGGTGATCGCCGCCCGCCCCTCGGCGATAGGCACGAAATCATACCGCGCGCCAAGGGCCTTGGCGCAATCCTTGGCATCGTCCAATGAGGCCTGCGAAGTATACTCCGACGGCAGCATCACGCAACGCACATTCTCGGCCCCCAGCGCATCCACCGCGATGGTGGCGACAATCGCGCTGTCCACACCGCCCGACAGACCCAAGAGCACTTTATTGAACCCCGTCTTGCGCATGTAGTCGCGCAAGCTCAGCACCATCGCGTGGTAATCGCTCTCCAGCGTGTCGGGGATATGCGCCAGCGCCCCCGTCTCGATCCGCCAGCCGTCGTCGCCACGCAGCAGGTCGATATGCGCGATGTCCTCTTCCATCAGCGGCATCTGCACCGCCAAACCGCCCCCGGGGTTCAGCGCAAAGGTCCCGCCATCGAACACCTGGTCGTCCTGCGCGCCCACCAGGTTGAGGTAGATCAGCGGCAGCCCCGTCTCGACCACGCGGGCCACCATCAACTGGTGCCGATGCGCCAGCTTGCCGCGGTAATAGGGCGAGCCATTGGGCACCAGCAGGAACTCCGCCCCCGTCTCGGCCAGCGTCTCGGGCACGTCCTCGTGCCAGCTGTCCTCGCAGATGGGCGACCCGATGCGCACACCGTCCACCGCGTAGGGCCCCATCACGTCGCCCGACGCATAAAGCCGCACCTCGTCGAACACCGTCTCGTTGGGCAGGTGATGCTTCAGCACGCAGGCCGTGATGCTGCCGCCCTTCAGGATGTAATAGGCGTTGTAAAGCTCCGCCCCTTCCAGCGCCGGCCCCCCGATGGCCAGCGCCGGCCCCACCGCGCAGTCCTGCGCCAACGCCTCGATCTTCGCGATCGCCGCCTGGTGAAAGACCGGCTTCTTGATCAAATCCTGCGTGTTGTAGCCGGTGATGAACATCTCGGGCAGCGCCACAAGGTCGGCCCCGGAGTCGCGCCCCGCCTCCCACGCCTTGCGCGCCAGCGCGGCGTTGCCCTCCAGGTCGCCCACCGTGGCGTTCAGCTGTGCCAATGTCACGCGAAACCGATCCGCCATGCGCCCTTGAACCCCTGCCATTCATCGCTCCCCTTCGATTTAACAGATGAACGCGCGAGGGAAAGCCGAAACCGGGAAAAGCCGTTGTCTCCCCTGCGCCGGTCAATTACGCTCTTGCAGACCCGTTGGGGGGTTGTCGCAGAACCTGGGTGAGTGGGCAGACATGCAGAGCAGAACCGTCACATCTATCGTCCTCGCCGCGATGCTTGGGCTCAGCAGCCCCGCGCTCGCGCAGGACGGCGAGGTCCAGACCAAGCAGTACGACGATGGCGGCATATACGAAGGCACGTTCCGTAACGGGCTTCAGCACGGCACCGGCACCTACACGCTTCCCAATGGCTATGAGTATTCCGGCGAATGGGTCGATGGCGAGATCCGCGGCACCGGCACCGCGCGCTTTCCCAACGGCTCGGTCTACGAGGGCGAGTTCGCCAAGGGCAAGCCCGAGGGCGTGGGCAAGATCACCTTTTCCGACGGCGGCACCTACGAGGGCACCTGGGAGGACGGCAAGATCAACGGCGAGGGCGTGGCAGTCTATGCCAACGGCGTGCGCTACCAGGGCGGCTTTCGCAACGCGCAACACCATGGCCGCGGCCGCATGGAAAGCCCCGGCGGATATATCTACGACGGCGACTGGGTGAACGGCGTCAAGGAAGGCATGGCGACGATCACCTACCCCGACGGCGCGGTCTATGAAGGCCAGGTCAAGCGCGGCGCGCGCGATGGCGAAGGCACGCTGACCATGCCCGACGGGCTGATCTACGAGGGAACCTGGGCCGAGGGCCAGATCAACGGCACCGGCAAGCTCACGCAGCCCAACGGCGACGTCTATGAGGGCGAGCTTGTGGCGGGCCGGCGCGAGGGCCAGGGCCGCGTGGTCTACAACAACGGCGATGTCTACGAGGGCGAGTTCGCCGATGACAGCCGCCATGGCCAGGGGACGTTCACCGGCTCCGACGGCTATCGCTACGAAGGGTCGTGGGTCGCGGGCAAAATATCGGGCCAAGGCACGGTCACCTATCCCGACGGCTCGGTCTATGTCGGCCAGTTCCGCGACGACCTGGCCAACGGCCAGGGCAAGGTCACCTATCCCGACGGCTCCACCTACGAGGGCGAGTGGTCGGGCGGCGTGATCGAAGGTATGGGCAAGGCCACCTATCCCAACGGCCTCGTCTACGAAGGCGAGTTCCAGAACGCCAAGAACCACGGTCAGGGCGTGATGACCTATCCCGACGGCTATCGCTATGAAGGCGCGTGGCAGGACGGCCAACGGCACGGGCAAGGCACCGCCACCTACGCCGACGGCACCGTCTACGATGGCGAGTTCCGCGCGGGCCAGCGCCACGGGCAGGGCAAGATCACCATGCCCGACGGCTTCGTCTACGAAGGCGAGTGGCAGAACGGCGAGATTTCGGGCCAGGGCGTCGCCACCTATACCAATGGCGACGTCTACGAGGGCACGTTCGAAAACGGCAAGCGGCAGGGCACCGGCACCATGCGCTACGCCACCGGCGAAGAGGCCTCCGGCGAATGGTCCGACGGCGCGCTGGCCGAGCAGACCACCATCATCACCGAGGAAGAGGCCGCGGCCGAACCGGCCACCACGGGGAACACCCCCGACGCCTCCGGCGAGGAGAGCGGCACAGGGTCGACCGAGACTGGCGGAACCGGAACCTCGGCAGAGACCGAAACCTCGGATGATGGGACCACCGACGAAAGCAACTGATCCTGCGTTCCGCCCGTCCCGGACCTGATCCGGGACCTCTCGCCACAAGGGGGCACCACGCTCCAACAAGAGATCCCGGGTCAAGCCCGGGATGCCGCGTGCCGCCCCCCCGCTCCACGCGTAGGGTGGGTGAAAACCCACCTCTGGTGGGTGAAAACCCACGCGTCGCCCCGCTAATTTTTCGTTAACTCCGCACGCCCTGTTCACCCCGGCGCTCTGACGCTGGCACCGTCGCAATACCGACGCGAATACCGACGCGATACAGACGTGGTTTTCGCGATTTTCGGGCTGTTAACCTCTCGCCCGACTCACACCACCTCGCCCGCATCCAGCCGGTCCAAAATCCGCTTCGCACCTTCCAGAACCGCCTCCTTGCGGTCGTCCTTCATTCGGTCCCATGTGGCATACATCTGCCCCATGCGCGGATTGCCGGCGAATTTCTCCCGGTGCCGCACAAGAAAGTCCCAATATAACAGATTGAAAGGACACGCCTTTTCGCCTGTCTTCTCCTTGACGGAATAGGCGCAGGACCCACAATAATCCGACATCTTGTCGATGTAATTGCCCGAACTGACATAGGGCTTCGACGCAATGATCCCGTCATCGGCAAACTGGCTCATCCCGATCACGTTGGGCGCCTCCACCCATTCATACGCATCATGGTAAACGGCCAGGTACCACTCGTGCACCTGGTGCGGATCGACCCCCGCCAGAACGGCGAAATTGCCCGTCACCATCAGCCTTTGAATATGATGCGCATAAGCCAATTCCCGTGTCTGATCAACGGCATGAGAGACGCAGTTCATATGCGTCTCACCGCCCCAATACATCCACGGCAGGTCCCGTTCATGCCCCAGCGCATTGCGCGTCACATAGTCCGGACCTTCCCGGAAATAGATCCCCCGCACATATTCCCGCCAGCCGATGATCTGCCGGATAAAGCCTTCAGCGGCATTGATCGGCACGTTCCCGGCTTTCCATTCTTCTTCCACACGGGTGCAGATTTCCACAGGATCCAGCAATCCGATGTTCAAATATTGCGATAACAGCGAATGGTGCAGAAACCGGTCGTCCTGCAACATCGCATCCTGATAATCGCCGAAACAGTCCAGCAGGTTCTTGGCGAAATGATCCAGCGCCCGCAGCGCCTGCCCCCGGGTCACAGCATAAGTAAAGGGACGCAACACCCCGAAATTCTTGTCGAATTTCTTCTCGACCAGATTCAGAACCTCCTCTGTGATCTGGTCCGGCGTGAACTCCATCGGCGTCGAGCGCAGCATGTCGCCCGACGCGGGCTTGCGGTTCTCGTGGTCGTAATTCCACTTCTCGCCCGCCGGCTCATCCCCCTCCATCATCAGGCCCGTCTTGCGCCGCATGTCGCGATAGAAATACTCCATCCTCAAGGACTTGCGTCCCTCGGCCCATGTGTTGAACTCATCGAGCGAGGCCACGAACCGGTCATCGGGCAGGGTCTTCACAGTCAGCGGCGCATTGTCCAGAGCTTCGATCAATCGCCATTCACCGGGCCGGGTCGCGACCACCTCGGTCGTGTCATGCTCCTGCCCACGTCGCATCAATTCGCCGACGATGGATTTCGACGTCTCGTCATCGTCCAGTCGCGAATACGCCACCTGCCAGCCATCGCCTTGTAATTCTCCGGCAAAATGGCGCATGGCCGAAAAGATCAGCGCGATTTTCTTAGGATGATGCCCAACGTAACTGGCCTCGTCCGCCACCTCGGCCATGACCACGAGGTCGCTGTCCTTGTCGGCCTCACGCAGCGCCGACAGGGTCTTGCTCAGCTGGTCCCCCAGCACCAGGATCAGCCGCTTCACCACGGCACCGGCTCCCCGGCCCAATCAAAGAATTGCCCGGTATTCTCGGGGGTTAGCCCCGCAAGCACATCCAGAAGGTTCGTCGCTGCCGCCTCGGGCGTCACCGTTGTGTGCCCGCCCGCGAACTTTTCCGTCAGCGGCGTCTCCACCGTGCCGGGATGCAGCGCGACGCAGATCGACTGCCTGTGCGTGCGGCTCAGTTCGATCGCCCCGCCGTGGATCATCTGGTTCACCGCCGCCTTGGCCGTGCGGTAACCGTACCAGCCACCCAGGCCGTTATCCCCGATCGACCCGACGCGCGCCGACAGGGCGGCAAACCGGCATTCCCGGTCGCGCGGCAACAGCCGAACACTATGCTTGAGCACCAAAGATGGCCCCACGCAATTCACCCGGAACTGCGCTTCCATCGCGTCAGCTGTCAATTCTTTCAATGACTTCTCGGGCCCGCGCCCGTCCAGTTCCAGCGCGCCGGTGGCCACGAAGACAAGATCGAACTCGCCGTCCAAAGCCCCCAGATGCACCTTGACCGACGCCTCGTCCGTCACGTCCAGCCCGTCGGCCGACCGTGACAGTCCTGTCACCCGCACATCGCGGTTTTCCAACTCGGCCACGAGGGCCGATCCGATCCCACCCGAGGCGCCTATCACCAATGCATCTTTCATGACGCCAAGAGCTAGCGGGCGGCACCCCTGCTTCAAGGCGCAAATCGCCGCCAGATCGGGGGTTTTCAACGCCGCCAATCGTGCCTATGCTCTGCGTCATGTCTACGCGCCGCCATATCCACGGCCCCGCAAGCCCCGCCCCGGCGGCTTGCCTTTCCGCGCGTCTGCTCCTAAGCCGCCTCTGAGCGTGCCCTGATCCGGCGCGACCGCTCAGAGGAGTAGCCTTTCGCGCCACAGGCTTAGGACCAAAACACGAGACATGACATGACCACTTCAGACGAAAACCGCGTGGTGATCTTCGACACCACCTTGCGCGACGGCGAACAATCCCCCGGCGCCACCATGACCCATGCCGAAAAGCTGGAAATCGCCGGCCTTCTGGACGAAATGGGCGTCGACATCATCGAGGCCGGCTTTCCCATCGCGTCCGAAGGCGACTTCCGTGCCGTTTCCGAGATCGCCAGGAACGCGAAAAACAGCGTGATCTGCGGGCTCGCGCGCGCCAATCTCAAGGATATCGACCGCTGCTGGGAGGCCGTGAAGCACGCGGCCCAGCCCCGCATTCATACCTTTATCGGCACGTCGCCCCTGCACCGCGCCATCCCGAACTTGACCAAGGATGAAATGGCCGAGCGCATCCACGAGACGGTGACGCACGCGCGCAACCTTTGCGACAATGTGCAATGGTCCCCAATGGATGCGACGCGGACCGAGTGGGATTACCTCGCCCGCGTGGTCGAGATCGCCATCAAGGCCGGGGCCACCACGATCAACATCCCCGATACCGTCGGTTACACCGCGCCGGTCGAAAGCGCCGACCTGATTCGCCGCCTGATAGCCGAGGTGCCCGGCGCCGACGAGGTGGTTTTCGCAACCCACTGCCACAACGATCTCGGCATGGCCACGGCCAACTCGCTGGCCGCCGTCGAAGGTGGCGCGCGGCAAATCGAGTGCACGATCAACGGCTTGGGCGAACGCGCCGGCAACACCGCGCTGGAAGAGGTCGTGATGGCCATGAAGGTCCGCAACGACATCCTGCCCTATCACACGCGCATCGACAGTACGAAGATCATGCATCTGTCCCGCCGGGTCGCCACCGTCTCGGGCTTTCAGGTGCAGCCGAACAAGGCCATCGTCGGCAAGAACGCGTTCGCCCACGAATCCGGCATTCACCAGGATGGAATGCTGAAGAACGCCGAGACGTTCGAGATCATGCGCCCCGAGGATGTGGGCCTGACGGAAACCAACATCGTCATGGGCAAGCATTCGGGCCGCGCCGCGTTGCGGTCGAAGCTGAAAAACCTCGGGATCGAGCTGGCCGAGAATCAGCTGAGCGATGTTTTCGTGCGGTTCAAGGAACTGGCCGACCGCAAGAAAGAGGTGTTCGACGAAGACCTGATCGCGCTGGTCACCGCCGGCGAGGACGCCGAAAATGACCGCCTTGTTCTGAAATCCCTGCGCGTGGTCTGCGGCACGGGCGGACAGGCCGAGGCCGAGATGGTCATGTCCATCGACGGCAAGGAAACCTCCGCGACCGAGCAAGGCGACGGCCCCGTGGACGCCACGTTCAAGGCCGTGCGCCAGTTGCACCCCAACGACGCGCACCTGTCGCTCTACCAGGTGCACGCCGTGACCGAGGGCACCGACGCACAGGCCACGGTCTCTGTCCGGCTGGAAGAAGGCGGCAACATCGCCACCGGCCAGTCGGCAGACACCGACACCGTGGTCGCCAGCGCCAAGGCCTATATCAACGCGCTCAACCGTTTGTTGACGCGCCGTGCGAAGCTTGGCGAGAACGAAAAGGAAGTCAGCTACAAGGATGTAAGCTGACAAGCCCGCCTTGCCCGGGCCAGACCCGGGCGAGGCACTTTCGAGAGGGGCTGACGACCGCTCCTACCGCTTAACAAATCCCGAAAGCAATAAACCATCGGTCAACGAAAACGGCGCCCCCAATTGGGGACGCCGCATAACTTGCCTGCTCGAAAGAAGGATCAGTCCCAGCCGACCGCGTTGAACAGTTCCTGCGCCTTGGCCGCGTTCCGGCTAAAGGCTGCGGTGGGCGTGGTCTCGTCCGGCTTGAAGTCGCCCAGGCGCTCGGTGGTCGCCGTGCCAGGCGCGTCCTCGACGGCGGGGTATTCGTGATTGCCCGTCGCAAGGTTGGTCTGCGCCGTATCGCTGGTGAAATACTCCATCAGCTTCATCGCGTTCTCGGGGTTCGGCGCGGTCTTCAGCATCGCCGCCGTCGACAGGTTCACATGCGTCCCGCGCCCGTCCTGGTTGGGCCAGACCCAGCCGATCTGATCGATGCCGTCGCTCAGGCCCTCGACGTCCGATTCAAACCCGCGCACGAAGTAATAATGGTTGCCCACCGCCACTTCGCATTCGCCCGACACGATGCCGCGCAGCTGGTCGGTGTCGCCGCCCTGCGGGTCGCGCGCCATGTTTTTGACGATACCCTGCGCCCACTCCTTGGCCGCTTCCTCGCCGTGGGTCTCGATGATCGAGGCCATCAGCGACTGGTTGTAGATGTTCGAGGACGACCGGATGCAGATCTTGCCTTCCCACGCGGGATCGGCCAGCTCTTCATAGGTCTGCGGCGGGTTTTCCACCTTTTCCTTGTCGTAATAGATGATCCGCGCGCGCTGCGCGATGCCGTACCACAGGTTGTCGGGATGCTCGAGGTGATCCGGAATGCGGTCCTCGATGGTCTGCGACTCGTAGGGCGCCAGCAGGTCCAGCTCCTCGGCCCGCGCCATGCGGCCCGCGTCCACGGTAATCAGCACGTCGGCGGGGCTGTTCTCGCCCTCGGCCTCAAGCCGCGCAATCAACTCGTCCGCATCGGCCTCGATCCGGTTCACCGTGATCCCGGTCTCCTCGGTGAACGCGTCATAAAGCGCGTCGTCGGTGTCGTAGTGACGCGAGGAATAGACGTTCACCTCTTGCGCGAGGGCTGGCACGGCCACGCCGGTCAGGGCCAGGGCGGCAACAAGGGAACGAGAGGTCAGATTAGCCATCAAGTAACAGCCTTTCTTTTTCTGAGTGAATTTGTAGGTTACTGATGAATTTTCCGACTAAAAGAGTCAAGAGACGTTTTTGACCACGCCGCAGACGGCAAGAATACGCAGCGTAAAACTTGCGCGCCCTGCAATTCGTGACCATGCTGCCCGAACGGGAGAAAAGGGCGCACGAAGTCGCGCTACGGGAGGAGACACCATGACATTTTCGACACGCCAGGACGTGATCGCTATCCAGCAAGAAATGCCGTGGGAGGCGCGCGACCTGCCCAAGACGGTCTACCGGATGCTGGCGGACACCGCCGCGGCCTTTCCGGATCGTCCGGCGGTCAGTTACCAGCTTCTGTCTGGCCCCACGGACAAGGCGCAGACGCTGACCTGGGCCGAGTTTCACGGGCGTGTCTGCCAGGCCGCGAACCTCTTTCGCAGCCTGAAAATTTCACAGGATGACGTGATTGCCCTCGTCATGCCCAACTGCCTGGAAACCGCCATCGCCACGATCGGCGCCATGGTCGCGGGCATCGCCAACCCGATCAACCCCCTGCTCGAGCCCGAACAGATCGGCGCGATCCTGCGCGAAACCGACGCCCGCGTGGTCGTGACCTTGCGGTCCTTCCCGAAAACCGACGTGGCCCAGAAAATGGCCGAGGCCGTGCGCAACGCGCCGCGCGTGCACACGGTGCTGGAGGTCGATCTTGTCCGCTACCTGACGCCGCCCAAAAGCTGGATCGTCCCGCTCATTCGCCCCAAGAATCCCGACAACCACCACGCCGACGTCAAGAATTTCAACGCCGAGGCCCGCAAGCACCCCAAGACGCTGGCCTTCGAGGACAGCGCCACCGACCGCGTCGCCGCCTATTTCCACACCGGTGGCACCACCGGGATGCCCAAGGTCGCCCAGCACAAGTATTCCGGCATGGTCTATAACGGCTGGCTGGGCCATCGGCTGCTGTTTGACGAGCATGACAGTATCATGTGCCCGCTTCCCTTGTTCCACGTCTTCGCCTGCCACGTGATTCTGATGGCGATGATCAAGTCCGGCTCGCATGTGGTCTTTCCCACCCCTGCGGGCTATCGCGGCGACGGCGTGTTCGACAACTTCTGGAAGCTGCTGGAACGCTGGGGCACGACCTTCGTCATCACCGTGCCCACCGCCACCGCCGCGCTGATGCAGCGCAAGGTGAACGCCGATATCTCGAAGGTGAAAAACGCCTTCTCGGGCTCCGCGCCCATGCCGCTGGAGCTGTTCAAACGCTTCGAATCCGCCACCGGCATGACCGTGATCGAGGGCTACGGCCTAACCGAGGCCACATGCCTGGTTTCCTGCAACCCGCCCACGGGCGAAAAGAAGGTCGGCAGCGTCGGCGTCCCCCTGCCCTATACCGACGTCAAGATCTACAAGACCGACGGCACCGAATGCGGCCCCGACGAGGTGGGCGAGATCTGCATCGCCAACCCGGGCGTCTTTGCCGGCAACACCTATACCGAGGCCGCCAAGAATAAGGACCTCTACCATCACGAGGTCTATCTGCGCACCGGCGACCTGGGCCGGATCGACGGCGACGGATACCTCTGGATCACCGGCCGCGCCAAGGATCTGATCATTCGCGGCGGCCACAACATCGACCCCGCCGATATCGAAGAGGCGCTGATGGCCCATGCCGAGGTCGCGGGCGCCGGTGCCATCGGCCAGCCAGACGCGCATTCGGGCGAGTTGCCTTGCGCCTATGTCGAACTGGTCTCGGGCGGCTCGGTGGATAGCGCCGCGCTGCTGGAACATTGCAAGGTGCATGTCCACGAACGCGCCGCCATCCCGAAATATATCGAGGTGCTGGACGAACTGCCGAAAACCGCTGTCGGCAAGGTCTTCAAGCCTGATCTGCGCAAGCGGGCGATAACGCGCGTCTACAATGCCGCGCTGGCAGACGCTGGCATCAACGCCGAGGTTACCGAGGTGATCGACGACAAGAAGCGCGGTCTGGTGGCCCGCCTGTCGAAAACCGGCGACGCGGACGAGGCGGCGATCTCGCAATGCCTGGGCGAATTCACCCGCCCGTGGGAATGGGCCGACGCCAAGCCCAAGGCCGACGCCGCCTGAAGGTCCGGCCTCAGCCCTTGAACGACAGGATCGCACCGATGTCTTCGCGCTCGGTGCGGTACTGGTTCACGGGGTGCGTCTCATCGGCATAGCCGAATGAAATCGCACACAGGATCGCGTGGTCTTCGGGCAGTCCGAACTGCCGCCGGATCACTTTTGGATAGGCCGCCACCGCCGCCTGCGCGATCGTGCCAAGCCCTTCGGCCGTCGCCGCCAGCATGAAGGCCGTCAGGAACCCGCCGGCATCCAGCGCGCCATAAGGCCCCAGAACCTGCGGGATATGCAGGATGGCTACATGAGGCGCGTCGAACAGCTCGAAATTCCGCATCGACTGCCGCGCCCGCGCCTCGCGATCCTCCCGCGCGATCCCGACCGCGTTGTAAAGCGCATAACCACAGGTCCGCCGCCGCTCGCCTAAGGCGCCAGGATAGCTTTCGGGCCAGTCCATGTCCGGCCCCGGCTTGCCCGCCTGCACCTCGCTCAGCAGGGCCTGACGGAAGCTTTCCGTCTCTGCGCCACGCGTCACGAGCACTTCCCAGGGTTGGGTGTTGTTCCAGCTGGCGGTGTGCCGCGCGGTGTCCACGATCCGCTCGATAATGGCATCCTCCACCGGCTCGGGCCGAAAGGCGCGGCAGGAATAGCGCGCCTGCATCAGACGCTTCAGGGTCTCACCATCCGCGCTCATTGGCTCATCGCCACGCCATAGCCCACAGCGGCCGCGACAATCACGCCGATCACCACGGCAATCGCGATCTTGATCGCGGAATAGGGCCGTTCGCCCTGCACCTTGCCGGTGCGGCCATTGACGACGAAGCGGTAAGTCTCGCCGCGGTACTTGTAGGCCGCCAGCCACACCGGCAGCAGGATATGCTTGAAGGTCACGGCGCTGACCGCCGTGTCGATGGAATGGATCCGCTGCCGATCCCCACTGATATCGAACCGCACGTCCCGTGCGATCCGGGCATCCATGATCTGGCGCGCCTGCACGAACCCGTCGTCCAGCGTCACCTGGTACCCCTCGGCCCGGAATCCGGCCAGAAATTCCGGGCTGTAGGGCTGCAACTCGCCCAGTTCCCACGGCTCCAACGCGTCGGTATAGCGTTTCGGCAACGTCTTGGACGCCAATACCAGCACATCGTCGAAGAACCGCGCCACCCGGCCCTGCACCGGCGTCCAGCGGACCTTGGCCACCTGCACCTGCTGCCGCTTGCCATCGCGCATCACGGTCTTGGTCTCGTAATAGACGGTCCCGCGCTCGCCGGTATAGCTGGACCTGGTGTCGGCATCATAGGTCCAGTAGGGCACATAGATGCCCTGCATCTTGCGCCCCTTGCGGGCATACTCCTGCAACCCGTTGGGCGCGAACCACAACCGGCCCAGCCAGTCGGTCATCGCGCCCCGCGCGGCGGGTTCGTCCACCTTGAACGGCAAGACCCCGCGCGGCTTGATATGCCGGTGGGTGCCGGTGTCCGTCACCACCGGCGTGGCGCAGAACGGGCACTCCCTTGCGTGTACCGTGGCGTCGAATTCCACCTGCGCGGCGCAGTTGGGGCAGGTCGCGACGCGCGTCTCCTCGATCTCGGACGCCGCCAGGTCGCCCTTCACCGCCGCGCCGAAATCCAGTTCCTTCAAGGGCGCGGCCCAGGGGCCCGCCTGCTCCATCTCCGCCTCGTTGCCGCAATGATCGCAGATCAGCTTGCCCGCCTGCGGATCAAACCGGAAATCGGCGCCGCACTGGTCACAGGGAAAACGGTGTTCTTGTTCTACGGTCGGGGAATCGAGCATGTGCCTACAGGTACTTGTGCAATTTCGCCGGGATGATGCGGCGCAGCGCCCCGTCCCGCAAGGCCGTGTGGCGCCAAAGATGGAATATCGCGTGAAAGAGCGCGGCTGCCCCCAGCACCAGCAACGCTGTCCGCGCCTCCGGCCCCGGCAAGGGCCGCCCCAGCGCCCCGGCGGCCAGGGCCACCACGGCCCATGCCAGCAGAACGTACATCGCCCGGCTCAGCCAAGGATGCGCTGTGCGCAAGACACCTTCCAGCGCGGGCCCCGGCCCCTGGTTCAGCAGGCCGAAGCACAGCCACAGAACGCAGAGCGCCCCGCCAGACACCACGAAGGCCCAACCCAACAGGCCGAATATCCGGTCGTCGACGGACAAAAGAAGGTACAAAAGCACGCCTGTCGTCCAATGCAGGATCTGCGTCGCCAGCCGCCGTGCCTTGAACGCCTTCACGCGCCGGGCGGCGGGGGCGGCAAGATGGTGAAGAGCTGCGCCAGTTCCTGCACGTCTCCGGCCTTCAGCCAGCCATCCTGCCCCGCGGTCCAGACGTGGCTCTCGCGCGTCAGCTTACCCTCGCTTGCCATCCGGCCCAGCGCGGCCTTGGAATAGGGGCCATGGGTCTGGCCGTTTTCGGCGATGTGCCAGACATGCTCGACCGGCGGCGGGGGCGGCGCGGCAGCCGGTGACGGCTGATGCGCAGCTTGGCCCCAAGGCCCGCCCTGCCCGGCCATCTGGCCCGCCATCGCCATGCCCAGCCCCGCGCCGATCCCGGCGCCCATGCCGCCACCGGCCCCGCCGGTGTTCTTGGCCGCTGCCGTCATCGCCTCGGCCGCCGAATACTGGGTAAACTTGCCCAGATCGCCCGCCAGACCCATCGACGTACGCTTGTCCAGCGCCTCCTCGACCGCCGGCGGAAGCGAGATGTTCTCGATATAAAACTCCGGGATCGTTAGCCCGTACTCCGCCACCACGGCGGAAATCTCCGCCGCCACCAGCTTGCCCAGATCGGCGGTATTGGCCGCCATGTCCAGCACCGGAATGCCGCTGCCCGCGATGATCCGGCTAAAGCTTTGCACGATGATGTTACGGATCTGATAGCTGATCTCGTCCATCGTGAACTCGCCGTCGGTGCCGACGATCTCGGTCAGGAACTTGGCCGAGTCCGTCACCCGCGTGCTGTAGGTTCCAAAGGCCCTGATGCGCGTCGGCCCGAACTCGGGATCGCGCAGCATGATCGGGTTCTTCGTGCCCCACTTGAGATCGGTGAACCGCGTCGTGTTGATGAAATAGATCTCGGACTTGAACGGGCTCTTGAACCCGTGGTCCCAGTGCTGAAGCGTCGTCATGATCGGCATGTTGTTCGTCTCGAGCATGTAAAGCCCCGGCGTGAACACATCCGCCAGCTGCCCCTCGTGCACGAACACCGCCGCCTGGCCTTCGCGGACGGTCAGCTTGGCGCCGTACTTGATCTCGTGCCCGTGGCGTTCGAACCGCCAGACCATCGTGTCGCGGGTATCGTCGACCCAATGGATGACGTCGATGAATTCGCCTGAAAGAAAATCAAAAATGCCCATGGTAATCTCCGTGCGCTAGTTTCCGTCCGCCACGCGGACATCTGTTTTTATCATTAGTCCAAGTGGCAAAGCCGCCAAAGATCCTATCGTGACATCCCTCACGACGCGCCCCTCTCGAACAGGCGCCGCAGGATTGGGCGCGCCTCTTCCAGCCCCATGCCGGGCGTCAGCGCGGGATTGTATAGCGCCTCCAGCAGCATCTCGTCATGGGTGGTCAACAGCGCGAATTCCTCGTCGTCGTTGAAGATCGAGGGCCGGGCGCGCGGGCTGTCATTGGTCAGGCCCAACCCTTGCGCGATTTCCTCGTGAATGCAGGCCAGCCGTTGCAGGTCGGTCAGCTCTGACCGGATATAGGCCAGCGCGACGCCAAGCTCGTTCTCGCTGCGGACACCGGCGGAAATCACGAAGCACTGGGTCGAACGCGGCAGGTTGGTGATGATCGCCAGGTTCGACTTGGCAATCGCCGGGATCACCTCCAAAGCCCGCGCGCGCGACTGCGCCCCGTCATCGTTGCTCATGAACAGCACCACGAAATTGGGCGATGCATCGCTGACCGTGATTGGATGGCCCGTGACCCGCGCAAGACGGCTGGCATAGGCCGCGACCCGAGCGCGTTCACTGGTCTTGATGGCGTCCGGTACGTTGCGCCCGAACTCGACCCCGATCCGCACCGGTCCGGTCCATTTCTTGATCGCCACCGGCCCGCTTTGAGACGGCAACAGGCCCTTGTCGCGCTGATATTCCTCGTAAAACCCGATCTGCACGAAATTCCGCAGAAGATCTGTATCGGTAAACGGCGTGTCCACACCGCCTCCATCCCGGCGCATCAGCCCCTGCGCAACAAGGTCATTCTCAACCCGCTGGTAATAGCGCGCAAGATCCTGGCTGGCCTCCGACGGGCCGCTGGGCTGTGGCGCACGCACCATCGCGTTGGGCCGCGCCTGCGGCTTGGTCGGGGGATCCTCGGACACCACATCGTCGCAGCCCGCCAGCGCAAGCGCACCGGCCAGCATCAGAACGCCGGGAAAATATCTGTACAGTTTACGCAAGGCACCCCCACCCGATCATGCCGGCACCGCGCCTCCGCTGTTCTCGCCCACGCCATCGCCACGCGACTTGGCGGCGGCCAGCGTGTCGCGCAACTCCTTTTCCATCGATTGCAGGTCCTGCTCGGCCTTGGCGCGGCGCGCCTTGCCCTCGTCGGCGATCTGCAGGCTTTCCTCGATCGTGCCGATCAGGTCCGCATTGGCCTGCTTGACGGCCTCGATGTCGAACACCCCGCGCTCCATCTCCTGGCGGATGGTCTTGTTGGCGTCCCGCAGGTTCTTGGCATTCGCGGTCAACAGCTCGTTGGTCAGGTCGTTGGCCTCGTGCACCGCCGCAGCGGCCTCGGCGCTGCGCTGAATGGTGACCGCCTGCGCCAGCTGCGTCTCCCAAAGCGGCACGGTGTTCACCAGGGTGGAGTTGATCTTGGTCACCAGGCTCTTGTCGTTCTCCTGCACCAGCCGGATCGACGGCAGCGACTGCATCGTGACCTGACGCGTCAGCTTTAGGTCATGCACGCGGCGTTCCAGGTCGTCGCGCGCGGCGCGCAGGTCGCGCAATTCCTGCGCCTTCATCACCTGGTCGTCCTCGGGCGCGGCGTTGACCTCGGCCTCCTTGGCCGGGATGTCGTTTTCGTCCAACTCTTTCAGCTTTTCCTCGCCCGCCGCGATGTAAAGCGCCAGTTCGTCGTAGAATTGCAGCGTCTTTTCATACAGAAGATCCAGCGACTTGATGTCCTTCAGCAGCACATGCTCGTGCTTTAGCAGGTCGTCGGTAATCTTGTCGATCTGGCCCTGCACATCCTCGAAGCGCGCGGTGAACTTGGCAAACGGCGCGGCCCGCCCGATCAACTTTTCCCACCATGACCGCTCGCGCCGCACGTCCAGCTCGCTGACCGAAAATCCGCGAATGGTCGTGACGATGCCACGCAGGCTGTCGCCCGCCGGTCCCACATCCTTGTTGCGCACGCCCTGCAGCATGGATTGCGAGATTTCCTGCAACTCCGCCTGCGCGGCCGACCCGAACGACACAATCGAATTGGTGTCGGCCATGTCGATCTCGTCCATCCGCTGCCGGATCTCGGCACCCACCGCGGGATCGGCCTCCGCCATGGTCACCACGGCCCCGGCCTCTTTCGGCTCGGGCAGGACCACGCGGTTCACTTCTTCCACCTCGGCCAGGGCGGCTTCGGCCTTCGTGCGTACGTCTTCTGACATGATCAATGTCCTTCCTGAAATTCCTAGGTCGTGTCGTATCTGATACCTTCGCGCGCCAGGCGGTCGCGCAGAACCTCGATCTCGATCTCGAGATCGCTGTTGTTGTCGGCCAGAAGCGTCTTTGTCTTGGCCTCGAAATTCGCCTCGAGGTCGCCAAGCAGTTCTAGGTAATTCGCCTTCGCCTTTGGGTCCGGCGACCGCGCCTGGATATCGGCGAACTTCACCGTCGCGTCCCGCGCCCCCATCAGGTAGACGCCAAGGTACTTGCGCGTCGCCGTCAGGTCGCGCGGGTCGTCCTCGACGGTGCGCAGCATGTCGCGAACGCTGACCTGAAACCGCTCCAGCCGGGCTTCCGCCGTGCGGTCCCCGGCCCGGCGGATCGCGTCGGACATGGCGCTCAGGTACGTCTCGGCCTGGTCCACCACCCGCGCCACGCGGTCGGTCTGCAACCTGTCGACGCCCTCCATGCCCTTGTCCTTCATAGGGTCGACGCCAAAGGAAAAGACATGCAGCGCCGTCGTCACCGCGCCGAAGATCACCGGCGCCGCCACCCCGGCCTCGACCTTGTAGGCGGCCACCGCGATGCCCAGCCCCGCCAGAACGGACGAGAAAAGTTTGCGTGGGATGCCCGGCCGCCGCGCCACCTTGCGCGTGTTGTAAGCCGCCTCCGCCTTCAGCCCGTCGCGCAAGAGCCATGCCGACAGCGCCAGCACCGCGGCGGACACGACCCCAAGCGCCAACCCGGTCGCCCCCGAGGTCAGCGAGGTGAACAAAACCACCGCCGCGGGTACGAACATCAGGTTCGCCCGCGCGCCCGCCGGCTCGACCGTCGCACCACGGTAGGACGAGGCATCGCGCGGCTTCGCCACCTCCGCACCGCCGCCATCGGGGCTGTATTTTCCGCCGAACTTCCGTGCCATGCGCGTCACAAGCCCCCAAGCAGGCCGCTGGTGACGCCCAGCATCACGATGAAAAGAGCCGCATAGGCGATTTTCTGCATGAAAGTTCCTCTCGTTGTGACCGCGATGTCGCGCCCGACCGCCCCCGCGTCACGTGCCGCGCGCGCCACGGCGGACATCGCCACCGCGGCCAGCGCGACCGCGGCAACAATCAAGAATATCAGCATGAGAATCCGCATCACGCCGCCCCGTCTCCCGCGTCCGGTGTCGCATTTCCTACCCGAAACTTAGGTTAACGCTTCGGGGGTTGCTAGGGGAAACATCGCAACCGCTTCCCGTGTTCCCAAGCACTTCGGCCCTTTTGGGACGCTCCAAAAGCTTTATGAAAGCTTTTGGCAAATCTTTTCTGACAAAAGATTTGCACCCAGCGTCACGGAGGGAAATTCGAACGGCTCAGCTCATATACCTCACGAAACCTAAACCAAATGGCCCCACCCCGCCGGAATGGACGCCCAGCACCCCATCGCCTAAAGTCCGAGGACAACGAACAAGGACCCGCCCCGGCATGACATCGGTCCGTCTGCGCCTTCTGATCCTGGCACTTTTGCCGCTGGTGGTCCTGCTGCCCCTGCTCTTGTGGCTTGCCGTCGGCCGCTGGGCCGCAAACTATGACAACCTGCTGATCACCAATGTCGAAAGCGATCTGCGCATCGCCGAGCAGTATCTGGACCAGATCCTCGCGACCACCGGCGGCGACGTCGCCGCGCTGGCCCGCTCCACCCGGTTCCGTGAGGCTATGGCGGGCGCAGACGCCAATATGGTCCGGTTTCTCGACACCGAGCGCAGGTCGCTGGGCCTGGATTTCCTCTATTACCTGCCAGAGCCCCCCGCCCGGGCCGCCGCCGAGACCTGGCCGGTCATCGCCGCCGCGCTCAAGGGCGGCAGCGCGACCGATATCGACATCCTGTCGGGCGACCAGCTTGCCGCGATAGACCCCGGCCTGGCCATGCGCGCGCGCCTGCCGCTCATCCCGACCGAGGCCGCGGTGCCCACCGAACGCGTGGTCGAGGACCGCGGCATGATCGTGCACACCGCGACCGATCTCGGCGCGGCGGGCGGCGCGGGCGTGCTGGTCGGGGGCATCCTGCTCAACCGGAACCTCGATTTCATCGACACGATCAACGCCCTTGTCTACCAGTCCGACGACGCCGCCGATGTCGAACGGCAAGGCACCGCGACCCTGTTTCTGGAAGACGTGCGCGTCTCGACCAACGTGCGCCTGTTCGAAGGCGAGCGCGCGCTTGGCACCCGCGTCTCGGCGGTGGTGCGCAACCGGGTGCTGGACGAAGGCCGCACCTGGCTCGACCGCGCCTTCGTGGTCAACGACTGGTACATCTCCGGCTATCTGCCCTTGACCGACAGCTTTTCGCGCCGCGTCGGAATGCTCTATGTGGGCTTTCTCGAGGCCCCCTTCGTCGCGGAAAAGCGCAGCGCCTTCATCCTTGTCTTTTCGGCCTTCGTCGGTGTCCTGCTGCTGACCATTCCGCTCTTTCTGCGCATGGCCGGGGGCATCTTCTCGCCGCTCGAGCGCATGAACCAGACCATGAAACGGGTCGAGGGCGGCCAGCTTGACGCGCGCATCGGCGCCGTGTCCTCGCGCGACGAAATCGGCCAGGTCGCGGCGCATCTCGACGAACTGCTGGACCAGGTGCAGGAACGCGACCGCGCCCTGCGCTCCTGGGCGGACGAGCTGAACACCCGCGTCGAGGACCGTACTGCCGAGCTGCGCGAGGCCAATGAAAAGCTTGAAACCACCTACCAGCAGCTTGTGATGAGCGAGAAACTCGCCTCGATCGGCGAAATCACCGCCGGTGTCGCGCACGAGATCAACAATCCGGTCGCGGTCATCCAGGGCAATATCGACGTCATCCGCGAAACCCTCGCCGACGACGCGACGCCACTCATGACCGAACTCAACCTGATCGACCGCCAGATCGCCCGGATCAACGCCATCGTCGGCAAGCTGCTGCAATTCGCCCGTCCCAGCGAATTCAACGCCTTTTCCGAGCATGTCGAAGTCGCCGCCGTACTGGACGACTGCCTTGTGCTGGTCGATCACGTGATCTCGCGCCGCAATGTCACCGTCACCACCCACCGCGCCGAAGATGCCCCGCCGGTCCGCATCAACCCCGGAGAGTTACAGCAGGTCATCATCAACCTTGTGGTCAACGCGGTACAGGCGATGGACGGCCCCGGCGAGCTGTCGCTGTCGATCCGGGCCGAGCGGCGCGACGGACAGTCCGGCACCGCGCTCGTCGTGGCCGATACCGGACCCGGCATCGCGAACGAGCGGCTGAACACCGTGTTCGACCCGTTCTACACCACCAAGCCGGGCGAAGGCACCGGCCTTGGCCTTTCGGTTAGCCAGACCTTGATACGCCAGTCCGGGGGCCTGATCAGCGTGCGCAACCGCGATACGGGCGGCGCGGAATTCACCGTCTGGCTGCCCCAGGATCAAGATGACCCGTGATCGGAACCGCGCCTAGCCCGATCAAATATCCCACGCGGCGCATTTCCGGTCCACCGTCTTGCGGCTGACACCCAGACGCCGCGCCGCCTCGGCCCGGTTGCCGTCGCAGGCGTCCAGCACGCTCATGATGTGCCGTTGCTCCACCAGCGCCAAGGTTTCGATCGCCTCTTGCCCCGTCACCGTGCCATGGCCCGCGAATTCCTCCGGGAACTGGCCAAGGATCACCGACCGCTCGATCAGGTTGCGCAGCTCGCGCACGTTGCCGGGCCAGTCGTAACGGCTCAGCTTCAGCAGGATTTCCTCGTTCAGATCCAGCGCCGGCAGCGCCAGCGCACGGGAAAACTCGCTCATGAACAGCGCGGCAAGCTCCACGATATCCTCGCTGCGGTCGGCCAGCGGCGGCATGTCCACGTTCACCACGTTGATGCGGTGATAAAGGTCCGCACGGAACCGCCCGGCATCGACCTCGGCCTGCAAATCCGCGTTGGTGGCAAAGAAAAAACGCAGGTTCAGAGGGATCTCGCGCTCGGCCCCCAATGGCCGGATCCTGCGATCCTCCAGCACCCGCAACAGACCTGCCTGCACCTGCTCGGGCAGCTGCGCCACCTCGTCCAGAAACAGCGTGCCCCCATCGGCGTGCAGAAACAGCCCGTCACGGGTCCGGTCGCGGCCCTCGACCACGCCGAACAGTTCCTCGGCGATATGGTCCGGCGACACCGCGGCACAGTTGACCGCAACGAAAGGCTCGCCGGCGCGGTCCGACATGGCGTGCAGCGTGCGCGCGGCAATCTCCTTGCCCGTGCCGCTGGCGCCCGTGAACAACACCGAGGCCGGCGTCGGCGCCAGCTTGGCCAGAACGTCGCGCACCCGCTGGATCGCGGGCGAATTGCCCAACAGACGCCCGCGCGCGGCCTGCCCGCCCTCGCTCAACTCGTGTTTCAGCAGGAAGTTCTCGCGCCGCAGGTACTTGCGGTCCAGCGCGCGGGCCACCGCGTTCAGGATCTGGTTGGCGCGAAACGGCTTCAGCACGAAATCCGCCACGCCCGTGCGCAACGCCCGGATCGCGGTGTCCAGATCGGCATAGGCCGTAATCATGATCGTGTCGGCGAATAGCCCCACGCGCCGCTGCTCGGACAGCCAGTCCAGCCCGGTCTTGCCCGGCATCACGTTGTCCAGGATCACGAGGTCGAAATGCGCAAGATCCAGGATCTCCGCCGCCTGCTCGGCCGACCGTGCCTGTTCGACCCGCTTGACCCGCGGTTCCAGGATCTTGGTCAGAAAGTTGCGCATCCCCGGCTCGTCGTCGATCACCAGAACCGAGGCGAACTGCAGGTTTTCGCCATAATCGTCCCGCGCCTTTTCGGCCGGGCCTCCGGGCGCTGGCGCGGCGGCGGGCCTTGACATGCCTTACTCGTCTCCCAGTCGAACCGACTCCCCGGCATTCTGCTCACCGGCAGAGAATCCCGCCTCGTGCAGCCCGTACCACGCGACCACGGCGATGATGGCCGTGGCGGCAAACGCGGAAAGCATCGCTTTCATTGCTCCGTTCTCCCTTTCAATGCGCGCCTCAAGGCCCCGTGGCCTCGCGCAGGTAATCGATCAGATCCTGCCGGTCCTGCCCGGCGACGATGCGCTGCATCGGCATCTTCGAGCCGGGAATATAGTGGTCCGGGCCGATGTCGAAAAGCGCATCTATTGTCTCTTCGGTCCAGACGATATCGGACCCGTCCAGGATATCCGAATAGGGATAACCCGGCACCGTGCCCGCCCTGCGCCCGAAAAGCCCGTGCAGCGACGGCCCCGCCTTGCGCGAGGGCGGCGGGGTCAGCGCGTGACAGATGCTGCATTTGCGCATGAACTGCCGCTCGCCATTGGGCATCGCCTCGGGGTCGCGCAGGAATGTGCGCTGGTCGCTGCCTGCCGGATCGAACGCGTCAAGACCGGCGACGGGCCAGCCAAAGGCCACGTCCTCGATCCCGCCGGCATAGATCATCGTGCCGTCGGGCGAAAACTCCAGCGCCCAGACCGGCCCCTGCCGCATGGCGCGGAAATCCCGCGCGATCTGCCACACTTCGGTGTCGATCATCATGATGAACCCGTGCCCGTCGCCCACGGCCAGCTGCCCGCTGGCCGCGTGATAGGCCATCGACAGGATCGGCCGCCGGTCCAGCGAGAAATCCCGGAGCGTTTCGCCCGACATCGGGTCCACCACCCGCGTCACGCCATCCACCGCGCCATAAGCCAGCCACTGGTCGTCCGGGTCCAGGATCAGTCGGTTCACGCCAAAGCCCGCGTTCACCAGGACGCGCGGCGCGCCGTCGGGTTCGGCCACCTGCCACAACCGGATCGTCCCGTCGGCAGAGGCCGAGTAAAGTCGCGCGCCATCCGCACTGAACGCCACGTCGCTGACCGACGCGTTGTGCCCTTTCAGAAACCGTGCCGCGCCGCCGTCGCGCGACCACAGCCCAATCGAGCCGTCCCAGCTGGCCGTCGCCAGCGTCTGTCCATCCGGCGACAGCGCGATCTCGGCGACCTTGCCCTGATGCCCTTCCAGCCGCGTCGCCGCGCCTTCGGGAAGCGACCACAGGATCACGTCGAAATCGTCGCTGCCCGACGCGGCTGTCTGTCCGTCCAGGAACCGCACGGTAATCACCGCCGCGTCATGCCCTTCCAGCCAGCGCGGCTCGCGCCCGTCCCACAGCCCCACGGAATTGTCGAAGCTGGCCGTGGCGACCTGGCCCGTCTCGGGGTTCACGTCGATCCCCATGACCGGACCGCCATGACCTTTCAGCGTGGTGAACTCCTGCGCGGCCGCCGGCGCACCGGCGGCCAGCAGGCCCGCGCATACCAGCACCAGGGCACGCATCTATTCGGCGGGCGTCGTCGCGGTGTTGGCCGGCTTCGGCTCGCCTTCGCGCTGCTTCACCTCGTCCAGCCACAGGCTGTGGTGCTCGCGCGCCCATTGTTCCTCAACCTGGCCCGAGCCCATCGCGTCATAGGCGCCTTCCATGCCGACCGAGCCGATATAGATATGCGCGATGATGATCGCCATCAGAACGAAGCTGACGATCGCGTGCCACAGCTGGGCATATTGCATCTCTTCATGCGGCGCCAATTGTTCGGGCAACGCGCCGAAGCCCAGCAGTTGCGGCACGCCCATGTCGTTCAAGATGCCGAAGGTCTTGGCGAACATCGGCAATTCGAACGGGAACAGCAGCGACAGGCCCGAGGCCGAGATCGACGCGCCCAGAATGATCACCGACCAGAAGATCATCTTCTGGCCCGCGTTGAACTTCTTGGCCGGCGGGTGAACGCCTTTCTTGAAGATCCCGCCGCCGACGGCGATCCATTTCAGGTCGGTCTTGTTGGGGATGTTGTGCGCCACCCAGAACACGAAGGCCAAGACCAGCCCGACCATAAAGGCCCAGCTGACATTGTTGTGGATCCATTTCGAGGCGACGGCGGCGGTCGCGAACGCCTCGTGTCCGAATGTGGGGATGATGAACTTGCGCCCCATCAGCACCACCAGTCCGGTCAGCCCCAGCAGAATGAAGGATCCGGCCATCAGCCAATGCGCGAAGCGTTCGATGAATTTGAAGCGGGTCACTGTGCGGCCTGTCTTCTCGCCGTCGATGCGGATGCGCCCCCGGATCAGGAAGAACAGCGCCAAAAGCGCGATCGTGCCCAAGAGCAGCCAGCCACCATACTTGATCAGCGGCCCCTGACGGAAGTTCAGCCACCACATGCCGTTGTCCTGGATCAGAACCCGCGCCGGTGCGCCGCCCGACGACACGGTCACGTCGGCGGTGCCGTAGCGCAGCGCGCTCCAGACGTCTGAATCCGATGATCCGCCCAGCGCGCCAAGCTGGCCCACCATGGCACCCGCGCTATCGGGGTCTTCACCCGCACGGGCGCGGTCGGGCACTTCCTCGCCGCGCTGACGAGCCATGATATCTTCCAACGTCTGCGCGCCGCCCGTGGCCGAACGGTCGGCCTGCGGTGACTCGGTCGCACCCTCAGTCGCGCCTTGGCTCGCGTCTTGTGCCTGCACGCCCGGGGCGGCCAGCATCGTCAAACTCAGAAGACAAATCAGAAACAGCCTGTACATGTCTTTTCCTTTCTACCCTGCCCGGTGTCGCGGGCCTCACCTCGGATCGGTGCATTGTGAATATTCTGGGAAACGGACTTTGCGGCGTGCGGCAACGTGATGCAAAGTGCGTTTCTCAAGATACTCTTGGATCCCTGCGCGGGGACGGGATGAAAGAGGCGGGACATACCCGCCTCTTTCGCCTGGTCTCAGACTGACGTCGAAAAGCGGTCAGCCGCCCTTCTGGTCATAGGCCGTGCCCCAGCCCCAGGCCCCCGAGCCGAAGCCACGGGAGACGACACGCTCGCGATAGATATTCGCAACCACGTCCCCGTCACCGGCCAGCAGCGCCTTGGTGGAACACATCTCGGCGCAGATCGGCAGCTTGCCTTCCGCGATCCGGTTGCGCCCGTACTTGTTGAACTCGGCCTGGCTGTTGTTCTCTTCGGGGCCGCCGGCGCAGAAGGTACATTTGTCCATCTTGCCGCGCGATCCGAAGTTGCCGGCCTGCGGGAATTGCGGCGCGCCGAATGGGCACGCGTAGAAGCAATAACCGCAGCCGATGCACAGGTCCTTCGAGTGCAGGACGACGCCTTCCTCGTTCTGGTAGAAACAATCCACCGGACAGACCGCCATGCACGGCGCATCGGAACAATGCATACAGGCCACCGAGATCGAGCGTTCGCCGGGGTTGCCATCCTCGATGGTCACCACGCGGCGCCGGTTGATGCCCCACGGCACCTCGTGCTCGTTCTTGCAGGCAGTCACGCAGGCGTTGCACTCGATGCAGCGTTCGGCGTCACACAGGAATTTAGCTCTAGCCATTCCATCTTCTCCTTATGCTGCTGAGATCTTGCAGAGAGTCGCCTTCGTCTCCTGCATCTGGGTTACCGAGTCGTAGCCGTATGTCTGGGCGGTGTTGGTGGATTCACCCAGGACATAGGGGTCGGCGCCATCGGGATACTTGCTCCGCTGGTCCTCTCCCTGGAAGTGACCGCCAAAGTGGAACGGCATGAAGGCCACGCCTTCGCCCACCCTGTTGGTCACCATGGCCATGACCTTGACCTTGCCGCCTTCGGGCCCTTCGACCCAGACCTGCTCGCCATCCCGCACACCAAGGTTGTTGGCGTCGCGCGGGTTGATTTCCACGAACATGTCCTGTTGCAGCTCGGCCAGCCACGGGTTCGACCGCGTCTCGTCGCCGCCGCCCTCGTACTCGACCAGACGACCGGATGTCAGGACAATCGGAAAGTCCTTCGAAAAGTCGTTCTTCTGGATCGAGGCGTAAAGCGTCGGCAGGCGGTACGCGTGCCGGTCCTCGTAGGTCGGATAATCCGCGACCAGGTCGCGCCGCGAGGTATAAAGCGGCTCGCGGTGCAGCGGCACCGGATCGGGGAAGGTCCACACCACGGCCCGGGCCTTGGCGTTGCCGAAGGGCGCACAGCCATGCTTGATCGCGACCCGCTGGATACCGCCCGACAGGTCGGTTTTCCAGTTGACCTCGGCCACCTTGGCGTTGAAGTCGGACGGGAACGGCGACATCGCCTGCTCGCCAACTTCCTCGTTGGCCCCCTGCTCGCCATTGGGCTGTGCCAGGTTCTGGGCTTCGGCGGTGTCCTGGACCTCTTCGGTCTGACCACCTTCTGTCGGAACCGCGTTCTGCGCTTCCTCGCCGTCATCCTGGTTGCCCACCGACGCGTCCTCGTCGATACCTTCGACACCGGCCACCCGGCCCATCACACGCTTCTCTTCCTCGGTCAGGTCGCTGTCCCAACCCAGGTCGACAAGCATCTGGTAGGTGAACTCGGGATACCCATCCTGGATTTCCGAGCCAACGCTATAGACGCCCTCGGCCAACAGGTTGTCACCATCCCGCTCCACACCGAAACGCGCGCGGAAGGTCAGGCCACCTTCGGCCACCGGCTTGGACATGTCATAGAGGTTCGGCGTACCGGGGTGCTTCATCTCCGGTGTGCCCCAGCTTGGCCACGGCAGACCGTAATAGTCCCCGTCAGCCGGACCGCCAACCGCCTTCAGCGTGGTGCGGTCGAACGTGTGCTGGTTCTCCATGTGCATCTTCAGCCGCTCGGGCGATTGACCCGTGTAGCCGATCGTCCACATGCCGCGGTTGATCTCGCGCAGCGTGTCCTCGATGTTTGGCGTCACGCCGTCATCCTCGATGCCGATGTTGCGGAACATCCGGTCGTGGAAGCCGAACTTCTGAGCGAACAGACCGATGATCTCATGGTCCGACTTCGATTCGAACAGCGGATCGACGACCTTTTCCCGCCACTGGATCGAGCGGTTCGACGCGGTGACCGAGCCATAGGTCTCGAACTGCGTACAGGCCGGCAGCAGGTAGACGCCGTCGGTCCGGTCATGCAGCACCGCCGAAACGGTCGGATACGGGTCGACCACGACCAGCATGTCCAACTGCTCCATCGCCGTCTTCATTTCCGTCATCCGTGTCTGGCTGTTCGGCGCGTGGCCCCACAGAACCATGGCACGCACCTTGTTGGGGTTGTCCATGTTCTCTGGGTCTTCCAGAACGCCGTCGATCCAGCGGCTGACGGGGATGCCCGACAGGTTTTGCAGGCTGGTGTCCTTGCCGTCCTTGGTCTTGGTCGTGACGAACCGTCCGGCCAGCCATTCAGGGTCTTCCCCCCAGACGCGTGACCAGTGGCCCCATGCCCCCGCCGACAGGCCGTAATAGCCCGGCAGGGTGTGGCTCAGAACACCGAGGTCCGTCGCGCCCTGCACGTTGTCGTGCCCGCGGAAGATGTTGGTGCCGCCGCCCGACGTGCCCATGTTGCCAAGGGCCAGTTGCAGGATGCAGTAAGCACGGGTGTTGTTGTTGCCGTTGGTGTGCTGGGTGCCGCCCATGCACCAGATCACGGTGCCCGGACGGTTGTTGGCCAGGGTGCGCGCCACGCGCTCCAGCTGGCTGCCCGGCGTGCCGGTGACACGCTCGACTTCCTCGGGCGTCCACTTGGCCACTTCGTCCTTGATCTGGTCCATCCCCCAGACACGGGTGCGGATGAACTCCTTGTCCTCCCACCCGTTCTCGAAGATGTGCCACAGGATGCCCCAGACCAGCGCCACGTCGGTGCCCGGGCGGAACCGGACATACTCGTCCGCGTGGGCGGCCGTGCGCGTGAAGCGCGGGTCGCACACGATCAGCGGCGCGTTGTTCTGTTCCTTGGCCTTCAGCACGTGCAGCAGGCTGACGGGGTGTGCTTCCGCCGGGTTGCCGCCGATGATGAAGATCGCCTGGGAATTGTGGATGTCGTTGTAGCTGTTGGTCATCGCGCCGTAGCCCCAGGTGTTGGCAACACCTGCAACGGTCGTCGAGTGACAGATACGGGCCTGGTGGTCCACGTTGTTCGTGCCCCAGTAGGCCGCGAACTTGCGGAACAGATAGGCCTGTTCGTTGTTATGCTTGGCAGAGCCCAGCCAGTAGACGCTGTCCGGGCCGCTTTCCTCCCGGATCGACATCATGCCGTCGCCGATCTCGTTGATCGCCTGTTCCCAGCTGATGCGCTTCCACTCGCCACCCTCTTTCTTCATCGGGTATTTCAGGCGGCGCTCGCCATGGGCGTGCTCGCGCACCGATGCGCCCTTGGCGCAGTGGGCGCCCAGGTTGAACGGGCTGTCCCAGCCGGGCTCCTGGCCCACCCAGACGCCGTCGCTCACCTCGGCCACGACCGTGCAGCCGACCGAGCAGTGCGTGCAAACCGATTTCACAGTGTTGACCGCCGCGTTCGCCGCGGCCGCCGCGTTGGCCCGGGTGACAGTGCCCCCCGTTGCACCGATGGCAGCCAGGCCACCGATGGCCAGGCCGGAGCCGCGCAGGAACGCGCGGCGGTCGATGGTCTTTCCCCCGACCTCAGACAGGATACTTGTCCGCTGGGGGCGTCGCGCAACCCCGTTGGTCTTTTTCCTAAGCATGTTTCTCTCTCCTCCCGAGCTTTCCCGATTGGGATTGCTGGGTACTAAGGTTATCCACCGACAGTCGGGCGTCCCGCAACCAGTCGCCGGCAGGTCAAGTGATCACGTCCGGTCAGAACCGGGCGCTATCGAAGTATGCGCGCGTGTGCGCGGTGTCCTGCATCTTGTCCGATGACAGGTCCGGTTCCGCCGCTTCGGCAGTGCCGGTGGACGCTGCCGTTGCGACCGCGACCGCGGGCGCGCCCGCGGCGGCCATCTTCAGAAAATCGCGACGGCTGTTGCCTTGCGTTTTCTCGCTCATGAGAGTCCTCCTCTCTGGTGGTGACAGGTCGCCCTGCCGGTTCATGCGGATCCCTCCGCGCTCATCCGGAAACCTTCCGCCTCGATCTCCATGAACACCCGGCCGACAGCGCCGACCGAGGCATAGAGAACCGAGTTCTTCGCAGCCTCCAAATCCGTGAAAAAATGCCCGGCCCAGGGGCCGATATGCGTGTTGAAGAACGTCTTCTGATCGCCCAAGGTGGCCGGCTTGCCGAACCGCCCGGTGATCAGCCCGCCCATCATCTCCATCAGCGAGGCGATATTGTCCTCGGGCTCGTATACGTTCTGCGCCCGGGTCATGCCCCGCGCCGCCATGTCCCGCCGCAGGCTCGCCAGCGGCTTCTCGTTCAGGAACCCGGTCAGGTAATAGCTCGCATAGGGCAACAACTCGCCCCGCCCCAGCCCGATGAACAGCGCGTTGAACTCACGCTCCACCGCCTGCGGCTTGGTGTGCCTGGCGATGCGCGACAGCGCCGCGACGGCAACACCCAGATCGGTCTCGCTATCGCCCGACAGGCTGGCCGTCTGCGCCAACAGGGCCTCGGACGGCGGGGCCGCCAGCAACACGCCCAGGAAATCGTAAAGATCGGCGCGCAGCCGGTCCTCGTCCGCGATCTGGGCACGCGCCTCTGTGGTCATCACCGTCTCCTGCTTGCTCATGTGCCGGGCTCCGCCGTGTCGTCAAAGGTGAACTGCATCCGGCGGCGCGGCGGCGGCGCGTACGCGTCCTCTTCCTGCGCGGCGACCTCATAGGTGTAGACCGGCGCGGCCTCGGCCAGCTCGAGCGGGTCGGCGTCTTCAACCGCCTCGTCCACGTCCGGCTCCGGCGCATCCGTGTCGCCCTCGCCCTCCGTATCGGCCATGGCCGTCAGCGCCTCGGCCTCGCGTGCCAGCTTCTGAACATGGGTCAACATGCCCTTGCCCACCTGATAGGCCGTCTGCATGTTCTCGATCACCATCGCCTTGTCGGTGAAATCCTCGCCGTAATCCAACAGCCCGTCCAGGTTGGCCAGCGCCGGGTTCGTACCCCACAGCCGCCGCAACGCCCAGCGGCGGATACGGTCCGGCACCGCCTCGGCCATGAAAGCGCTGAAATCGTCGCCACGGTTCATCGTGTCTGGATCGGGCAGGCCCAGCAGTTCCAGCACCTCGGCGTCGCTTTTCTCTTCAAGCGATGCGCGCGCCTCGGCCCGCTGCGCCTCTTCGCGCGCCTCGGCCTTGGCGGCATCCTCCGCCGCCACCCGCGCCTTGCGGCGCGACCAGAAATCTTCGCGTGCGCTCATTGCATCCGCCCTTTCCGCCGCAGCGTGGGCGAGCGGTAGATGTCGCGCTGCTGCGCGATGCGCGGATCGCCGATCCCGTCCACATGCGCATCCACCTTCACCCGGTCGCGGCGGCGCTTCTTGAATTCCTCTTCCGTATGATACGCCTCGGCAAAGTCACGGACCCAGGCGATCAACCCCTCGGGCATCGGGATCTTCTCGACGATATCCTCGCCATTGTCCTCGTAATCCTGCGCTTCATAGGGCGAGGCCGTGACCAGCACCGCCTCCAGCGGGCACTCTCCTGCGCCGGTCCTGCGAAATACCGCATAGACCGAGGGCACCTGTGCAGACAGGCCGTGCAGATAGCTTTCGGTCTCCGCCCCGTGCAGTTCCAGCGTCATGGTCGCGGCATGATACTCGGTGACATCGCCCTCTTGGCGCAGCACGCGCCACGCGGCCGGGCCGGCCCCCGGCAGAACCGCCACGGCCTTCCACGCCCACGCGGCCCAGCGCGTCACGCCCGGCGTGCGGCGCATGACGATCCCCAAAGGCATAATGGCGTACATGTCCGGATTGTGGATCATGTGTGGCTGGTATCCTCCCGTTCGCTCATCCTGAGCCAACTGCCCCGGTGTCTCAAAGAAAAAAAGTATCCAATTGTGGACGGAACGCGAATCTGGACAATTTGGGCAGCCACGGGCCAATATCGAGGGGGCGACGGACAGAATGACCGGACAAGAAAAACGCTCGGGTTTCCTGCTTGCAACAGCGTCGCGAAAGGCAGAAGAATCGCAGGCCACGCGCCCGCCATTCCCGACCAAGTTTGTCGGGAAAAGCGGCGCACGGCCCGTGCAGGCTCGTGGGGAGCGACCTGCGCTGCAACCCATCAGCTCGTTGCGCCGAACCATGGTGCGACCCGCCAGTGAAAGCCGGGGCATATAATGACTAAGCAATTGATTCTGTGCAATTGTGCGGGCTCTCAGCAGCTCGACAAAGACGCACTCGAAGCCGCCACCGGCCTCACCTGCAGCGCGGTGCATTCCGGCCTTTGCACCACCCAGACCGACGCCACGGCACAGGCCATCGCCTCGGGTGAGGCGATCCTCTGCTGCCGCCAGGAACAGCGCCTCTTTGCGGAACTGGCCGCCGAACTGGACTTGCCCGAGCCGCCCGTCACCGACCTGCGCGACCGGGCCGGATGGTCAGACGACCCCGCCAGCAAACTACCCAAAATGGCCGCGCTTCTGGCCGAGGCCACGCTGGATGTGCCTTCGGGCAAATCCCTCGACCTCATGTCCGAAGGCCTGTGCCTGATCGTCGGCCCCTCGGACACCGTTATGACCGCCGCCGACAAGCTCAAGGATATCCTCGGCGTCACGGTTCTTTTGACAGATGACGCCGATGCCCCCGATCCAACCGGGTACGACGTCATTCGCGGCCAGCTGAAACGCGCCACAGGCGCTTTGGGCGGTTTCTCGGTCCAGATCGATGCGCTGCAACAGGTCGATCCGTCGGGCCGCGGCGCGCTGACATGGACCGCACCGCGCGATGGCGCGCGCACCGAGTGCGACGTCATCCTCGACCTGACCGGCGGCACGCCACTCTTTCCGGCCCCGCAAAAGCGCGAAGGCTACCTGCGCCCCGATCCCGGCAGCATGACGGCGGTGGCCGACGCGATACTCGAGGCCAGCCAGCTGATCGGCACCTTCGAAAAACCGCTCTACGTCGCGGTCGAGCCGCTGATCTGTGCGCATTCCCGCGCGCAACAGACCGGCTGCACCAACTGCCTCGACGTCTGCCCGACCGGCGCGATTTCCCCGGCAGGCGAGCATGTCACCGTCGACCCGATGATCTGCGCCGGCTGCGGCGCGTGCTCGGCGCTCTGCCCCTCGGGAGCCATCTCTTACGACGCGCCCTCACCCGCCACGCTTTTCCGCCGAATTCAGACGCTCGCCGCGACCTTCCGCAAGGCCGGCGGCACAGCCCCGCGCCTGCTGGTCTGCGATGACACCCACGGCCAACAGATGATCAGCCTCGCCGCCCGCTATTCCCGCGGCCTGCCCGCCGAAGTGATCCCGCTGGAAGTGCCCGCGCTCTCGGGCTTCGGTCATGCCGAAATGCTGGCGGCCCTAGCCTCGGGCTTCGCGGACGTAACGATCCTGCTCTCGCCCACCACCGAACGCGACGCGCTCGACCGCGAGATCCCCCTCGCGCGCGCCATCGCGGGCGAGAACCGCGTGACGCTCCTCGACGTGGCCGATCCCGACGCGCTCTGCGATGCGCTTTACACCGACGCGGCCCGCCCCGATCCGGTGGCCGAGCCGGTACTGCCCATGGGCAGCCGCCGTCAGGTCACGCGCCTGGCCGCCAAGGCCCTGCATGGCGACGACACCATCCTGCCCCTGCCCGACGACGCCCCTTACGGCGCCGTGCTTGTCGACACCGACGCCTGCACGCTGTGCCTATCCTGCGTCTCGCTCTGCCCCTCTGGCGCACTGGTGGAAAACCCAGACAAACCCGAGCTGCGCTTTCAGGAAGACGCCTGCCTGCAATGCGGCCTTTGCGCCAACATCTGCCCCGAGGACGCCATCGCCTACGAACCGCGCCTGAACCTGCGCGACGAGGCGATGGGCCAGGTCGTGCTGAACGAGGAGGAACCGGCCCAGTGCATCGAATGCGGCGTGGCTTTCGGTGTGAAATCCACCATCGACCGGATCACCGAGAAGCTGGCGGGCAAGCACTCGATGTTCGGCAACGAGTCGGCGGCACGACTCATCCAGATGTGCGACGACTGCCGGGTGAAGGCGCAGTTCCACTCAAAGGACAACCCCTTCGCCGGCGGCGAACGCCCGCAAGTACGCACCACCGACGACTATTTCTCGAAACGCCGGGATCACTGATGCTCGATCGGCGCGCCAAGGTCCGCAGGCTCGACACCGGACACGTAGGCCAGGATCGCCTGCAAGTCGTCTATGGTGATCTCCATGGGCGCGATCGGCGACGGACGGTTGATCGGAAACGGCTCGGTCACGTCCTCGACCTGGGTAAAGGCCGGGTGCGGATTGAGGATATAGAAGGTCTGAAAACGCCGGTCCCAGTCCGCCATCGCCCGCAGCACGGCGAAACTGGGGGTCGAGGCCATGGCGTTCATCCGCGTCGCCTCGCTGACCGCGTGGCACCGGGCGCAATGCGCCACCGACAGGTCATGCCCAAGGTCCGCATCGCCGTCGAAACTCACCTCGGCCACCTCGCGCTCGTCCGCTTTCGGCAGGTCGAACGGCGCCGCGCCCTCCACCTCATAGCTGGTCACCGTCCGCTGACCGATCTCGGACGTCAGCCAATCGGCAAAGCGCGCCGCACCCTCGTGGCTGGGCGTGTTGATCTGCATCCGCCACTTCGCTTGCCGCCCGTCGAACACCCGCGGCCCCTCGGCATCGGGCGCCAGCAAAATGTCACCGCCCGCGTCCAGGGCCACGACCTCGACACGGATACCAGTCTTCAGCGAAAAGCGCGGCAGCACGTAGTCCAGAAGCCCGCTTTCGATCAGCGGCGGCGGCGCGCCCAGCCGAAAATCCTCGTCCGCGCGCCCTTCTGCGGTGGACATCCCGAGACAGACCACCACAATCACGCAAACCAGGGATAAGAATTGCCCACGCATGGTTCCAAGCCTAGAAAGGCCCGCAGCCACGCGTCAACACTCTTGGATAAAGGAGAGTAAAATGAGCGACGATTTCAACATGTCCATGCGCAAGTTCCTCAAGCAGGTCGGCGTGACCTCGCAGCAGGCCATCGAGGAGGCCATGCGCAACACAAAAGATACCGAGGGCAAGACATTCGAGGCCAAGGTCGTGCTGACTGTCGACGGTCTCGATGTCGAACACGTGGTCACCGGCACGATCAAGGGCGGGTGAACGTGACGGCAACAAGGGAAAGCGTGCTCGCCGCGCTGAAGAACGTGAAAGACCCCGGCACGGGCGACGACATCGTGTCGGCGGGCGTGACCCGCGGCCTGAATGTCGAGGGCGGCACCGTCCGCTTCGTGCTGGAAATCGACCCCGCGAAATCCAAGGCCTACGAGCCCGTGCTGGCCGAGGCGCAGGAGGCCGTGCGCGGCGTGACGGGCGTGACCGAGGTGTCCGCCGTGCTGACCGCCCATTCCGCCAAGGCGCCGCCGGATCTCAAGGCCAAGGCCAAACCCGCCGAGCCGCAGGGCCCGCAGCGCGTGCCCGGCGTCGACCACATCATCGCCATCGCCAGCGGCAAGGGCGGCGTGGGCAAGTCGACCGTGTCGGCCAACCTCGCCTGCGCGCTGGCCGCCGAGGGACGCCGCGTCGGCCTTCTGGATGCCGATGTCTACGGCCCGTCCCAGCCCCGAATGCTGGGTGTCTCGGGCCGGCCCGCCTCGCCCGACGGCAAGACCATCCTGCCGATGCGCAACCACGGCGTCACCATGATGTCGCTGGGCCTGATGACCAACGAGGATCAGGCCGTGGTCTGGCGCGGCCCGATGCTGATGGGCGCGCTGCAACAGATGCTGATGCAGGTGCAATGGGGCGCGCTCGACGTGCTGATCGTCGATCTGCCGCCCGGCACCGGCGACGTGCAGATGACGCTGGCGCAAAAGGCCCATGTGGACGGTGCCATCATCGTCTCCACGCCCCAGGACGTCGCCCTGCTGGACGCCCGCAAGGGGATCGACATGTTCAACCAGCTCAAGGTGCCCGTGCTCGGTATGATCGAAAACATGTCGACGCATATCTGTTCCAACTGCGGGCACGAGGAACATGTCTTCGGCCATGGCGGCGTCGCCGCCGAGGCGCAGAAGATGGGCGTGCCCCTCCTGGCCGAGGTGCCCTTGCATATCGACATCCGCATGGCCTCGGACGGCGGCGCACCCATCGTGGTGTCCAAGCCCGACGCGCCTCAGTCGCAAGCTTTCCGCGACATCGCGCGGGTGCTGGTGGCACAGGGCGTGGCATGACGCGCGACCCGGCCTTCCCGCCCCTGATGCAGGGCCACGCCGTGGACGCAGGGATAGACCCGTTCGAGAAGGCCTGCGCCATGGCGGCCCTCGGATGCGACGCTGGCACCATCGTACATAACGTGGGGGCCAACCGGCTGGCTGCGGCACTGATCATGGCGCCCGAGGTGCCGCTGGAACAGGCGATGGCGATGCTGCCCACCTGCGGCGTCGGGTTCCAGAACGCCCTCGGCGCCATCGCCCCTCCCGAGGTGGCGGTGCACCTGGAATGGGCCGGGGGCTTGCGCATCAACGGCGCCTCCTGCGGCCGCCTTCGCGCAATGGCGGGCACGACCGATCCCGCCGCCATGCCCGGCTGGCTGGTGGTGGGGCTGGAAATGCCACTGATGCTGACCGACGCCGTGCCGGGCGACGCCCCCGACCGCACCGCGCTCTACGAGGAAGGCTGCGCCGACGTCGACCCGGTCGCCCTGCTGGAAGGCTGGGCGCGACACACGCTGGTCTGGATCACCCGCTGGGAAGACGACGGCCCCCGGGCCCTGCACTCCGAATGGCGCGGCCTCGCGCACGGGATCGGCGAGGAAATCACCATCGACGGCCAGACAGGCACCTTCATGGGCGTCGATGAAAATTTCGGAATGCTCTTGCGGACCGGGGGCGACACCCGCCTCATCCCGCTCAGCACCGTGCTGGAGACAGACACATGAAACTCGCCCGCGCCATCCATTTCGACGAGAGCGACACGCGCGTTTATCCCTCGCCCGCCCGCACCGGCGAATGGTGCATCTCCGGCGGGTTCGAATTTTCCAACTGGTCCGACGCCGACCTCAGCGGCAAACAGCGCCAGGCGTTCTCGAACGGCTGGCTGGGGCTGGAAACCTTCGGCCGCGTGACGTTCGTGGCGGTGACGCAGATCGAAGAGCCCGAACGCGCCGCCCTGACCGACGCGCTGGCGCAGCATTTCGTCTCGGTCTACGGCGCCCCCGACATCGACGCCGCCCGCCCCGTGGCCGCCGACGAGATCGCCCAGATGATCGAGATGTGCGACGACCACGATCCCAACACGCTCCTGACCGTCGCGCGCGAGTTGACCGAGGCCGGCGTGCGCGAAACCTATCGCGCCATCGCCGCGCAGGATGCCGGGCTGGAACAGTTCGCCATCCACGGCAGCCTCGACGAGTGACCCGGCAGAGCGCCTGCGGCGCGCAGGATATCTCGTCGTCCTTGCGTCCTCCTCGGGGAAACGTTGCAGCGTGACGCACTGACCGTTGCGGCCGCGCCTGTTGAACCGCGGCTTTTGAGTATTTGAAGAACAGTGAAGCAAAAGCGCCCGCCCGGCTTTCACTGTTCCAAAAATACTCATTGTCGATCCGGTAACACCTTCAGAATCGCGCCGGGATTCAGGATACCCTTCGGATCCAGCGCCGCCTTAATCGCCCGCATCGCCGCCAGCTTGGCCGGATCGCCATAGCGCTCCAAGTCATCGACCTTCAGCCGCCCGATCCCGTGCTCGGCCGACACCGATCCGTCCATGTCGTGCACGAGGTCATGCACCAACCGTTTTATGGCGTCGCGCTGGCCCGTGTAGCCATCGCGCGTCTCGCCCTTGGGCGGAAACACGTTGTAATGCAGGTTGCCGTCGCCCAAGTGTCCGAAGCAGTTGATCCGGAACGGCCCCAGCTCTCTCAGCGCCGCGTTGCCCTTGTCGATAAACCCGGGCACCGCGCTCAGCGGCAGGGAAATGTCATGACTGCTGATCGACCCGATGCGCCGGTTGGCCTCGGGGATCGTCTCGCGCACCTCCCAGAATGCCTGCCGCTGCGCCTCGGACTGCGCAATCATGCCGTCGCTGACCAATCCCGCCTCCGCCGCCTCGACGAAGAGCGCCTCCAGCGCCTCCGCCGGATCCAGCCCCTTGGCCAACCCGATGTCGATCAGCACGAACCACTCGGGCGGCTCGGCGAAGGGCAAACGCATGTCCGGCATGGTCTCGGCCAGGAAATCCAGGCCTGCCCGGTGCATCAGTTCGAACGCCGACACGCCCTCGCCCATGTGATCACGCGCCATCGACAAAAGGCTCAGCGCCGCCTCGGGGCTCTCCACCACCATCAGCGCCGTGCCTTCTCCGGCGGGCTTGGGGAAAAGCTTCAGCGCGGCGGCGGTGATCACGCCCAGCGTGCCCTCGGACCCGATCAGCAGGTTGCGCAGGTCATAGCCGGTGTTATCCTTCCTCAGCCGCTTCAGCCCGTGCCAGATCGTGCCGTCCGGCAGCACCGCCTCCAGCCCCAGGCACAGGTCCCGCGCATTGCCATAGCGCAGCACGTTCACGCCTCCGGCATTCGTCGCAAGGTTCCCGCCGATCCGCGCGCTGCCCTTGGCGGCCAGCGACAAGGGAAACAACCGGTCCACCGCGTCCGCCTCGGCATGGATGTCCTGCAGGATCGCGCCCGCCTCGACCACCATCACGTTTTCCTCGGGCCAGACCCCGCGCACGGCCCGCATCCGCTCCAGGCTCAGCAGAACCGGCACCGGCCCCTCGGGCGACAACTGCCCGCCGACCAACCCCGTGCCGCCGCCATAGGGCACCACCGGCACAGATGCCTCGGCACAGGCCCGCACCAGGGTTGCGACCTCCTCGGTGCTGCCGGGTGCGATCAGCACGCCCGCCCGCCCCTTCCAGCGTCCGCGCGGCTCTTCCAGGTAGGACGGCATAACCTCGCGGAACGCCGCCTCGGGCAGCACGCCGCGCAGATGCGCGATAAAGTCTTCGGTCACGGAATTCAGTGTCATGCCCGGCTCCTAGGCTGTGGTTCCGAGACCGTCAATCGAACAGCTTCAACAGGCCGCGTTCAAGCTCGTCCTCCAGCGCGTCCTTTGCCGCATCCTCCAGCGACTGGCCCTCCTGCCGCTCGATCCCAAGCTGCTTTTCGACCTCGCGTTCGATCTCCTGCCGCGCCTGACGCTCCAGCTCCTTCTTCTCTTCCTTGAAGTTCAGGTCGATCGCGGCTTCCAGATCCGGCGTGATCTTCGGGTTGGCCCACGGTCCCCGGATTTTCACCGGAATCGCCAGCCCGTCGCGGCTGCCGCCATCCAGCAGGCGCGGCGTGAAGAGGTAATCGATATCCCGCGCCCCCAGCCCCACGCGCCCTTCGCCTGCCGCACTCGCCTGCGGCAGCTTCAGTGTCAGGTCGTCGTTGAACACGTTGCCGTCCTCCATCGTGAAGGTCGCATGGAGCGTATCGAACACCGTCGTGCCCCCGGTTCCGCTGCCCGACCGCATCAGCCGGTCGAGGTCAAAACCCGAGATCACGCCGCGCCCGGTCTTGAACGCGCCGCCGCCGCTCAGCGAATTCATGATCGCGTGCACGCTTTCGCCGACTCCCAAAAAATCCACCTCGCCATCCGCCTTCGCCTCGAAGCGCGAGACATCCATCGCGTCATCCAAAAAGGTCTTGAGGTTGATGCCCGTGGCGATCATCTCGCCGCCCACCGACAGGCCCGAGCGGTTGTTCATCACGAACTGCCCGGTGATCAGCCCGTCATAGGCGCGCACCTCGCGCAGGCCAAAAACCAGCCGCGAGCGGTCCAGCGTCGCCAGCGTCCGCACCGTGCCCAGCTTGAAATCGCCCAGGTCGATGCTGTCGGCGACCAGTGCGAACTCCCCGTTCACCGCCGCCAGTCCCGAGGCATTGATCGGCGCCTTTGACCAACCCTCGTCGGCCACACCACCGCTGCCGCCGCTGCCCTCCCCGCTGTCCGCACTCAGCCCGGTCAGGTCCAACGCGCCTGCGTTCAGCTGCACGTTCAGCCGCGGCTTGTCCTCGCCCAGATCCACGTCTGCCGCGCCGGTAAAGCGGTTGCCGTCCAGCCCCAGCGCCGTGTTGCGCAGCGACAGCCGGTCGTCCTTGAAAACCACGTCCGTCTCCAGCGTCGCGGCCCGGCCCAGACCCTCGGGAATGTCCATCGGCCCCTGCCCGATCAGCGTCATGAATTGCGAGGTACTGCTCAGATCCGCGCTCAGACGGCCTGCCACCTCGGGCGCCGATCCCGCGCGCCCGGCAAAGCTGGCCGTGCCTGCCTTGGTGGAAATCCGCGCCTCCACGTCCGACACGCCGCCATCGATGAAATGGTCCACCCGGTTCAGCGTGCCCGAGATCTCGACCACCTCGCCCCCGGGGCGCAAGGTCAGGTCGAAATCCGCCGCGCCGTTGTAATCCGGCCAGCGCAGATCGAAATCCACGCCCGACTGGCGCACTGTGGTCCCGTCCACATCATCGACGTAAACCAAAGACGCATTCTCGATCAGCGCCCGGTCCAGCGTCAGCGACAGCCGGTTCGACCGCGCCGGTGCACCGCCGCCCGCGCCCTGCCCCGACGGCGCCACGCCTTCGACGTTCAACTCCCAGTTCACCCGGCCATCGCTGGCGCGGCGCAGGTTGATCTGCGGGCCCACCGCCTCCAGCCCCGTGATGCGGATATCGCCGCCGAATAGCGCCTGCGGCTCGACCCCGATCTTCAGACTGTCCGCTTGAAACATCGGCGTCTCGCCCGCCCAGTCTGCATTGGCGACCGTCACCGCCCCCGTGCTGACCCCGAGGATCGGCCAGAAGCTGATGGTGGTCTCGCCGCTCATCGTAACCTGGCGGCCTGTCATGCGGCTCAACTGGTCCGCCGCGATGCCCGCGATCCGCTCACCGGGCAGAAAGAACACCGCCGCGACAACCAGAACCGCCGCCGCCAGCACGATCATGAAAATGCGAATGAGCCACCGCATACCGCTCTCCACCGTTTTCTTTTCAGACTAGGCACAGCCCGTGCGCCCAACAACAGCTTTTCCGCTTTATCGGATGGCCTTGGGGGACTATATCGCGCCGGATGAGCACCAACCCACCCGATCTGCGCCCCGACCTAGCACGCGCCCGCGTGACCGAGACGCCCCGCAAGGGCCAACCGGTGATCGGCATGGTGTCCCTGGGCTGTCCCAAGGCGCTGGTCGACAGCGAGCGCATCCTGACGCGCCTGCGGGCAGAGGGCTATGGGATCTCGCCCGACTATTCCGGGGCCGACGCGGTGATCGTGAACACCTGCGGCTTTCTCGACAGCGCCAAGGCCGAAAGCCTCGACGCTATCGGCGAGGCGCTTGCGGAGAACGGCCGCGTCATCGTCACCGGCTGTCTGGGGGCCGAACCCGAATACATCACTGGCACCCATCCCCGCGTCCTCGCGGTGACTGGCCCGCACCAGTACGAACAGGTGCTCGACGCGGTGCACACCGCCGTGCCGCCCAGCCCCGACCCCTTCATCGACCTTCTGCCCGAGGCGGGGGTGAAACTGACCCCTCGCCACTACAGTTACCTCAAGATTTCAGAGGGCTGTAACCACAAGTGCAAGTTCTGCATCATCCCCGACATGCGCGGCCGCCTTGCCTCGCGCCCCGGCCACGCCATTCTGCGCGAGGCCGAGAAACTGGTCGACAGCGGCGTGCGCGAGCTTCTGGTTATCTCTCAGGATACAAGCGCTTACGGGCTGGACCGCAAGTATGACGTCAACCCGTGGAAGGACGGCGATCTGCGCAGCCATATCGTCGATCTGTCCCGGGCGCTGGGGCAGCTCGGCGCGTGGGTCCGCCTGCATTACGTCTATCCCTACCCCCATGTGCGTGAGCTTATCCCGCTCATGGCCGACCACGAAAACGGCGTGCTGCCCTATCTCGACATCCCGTTCCAGCACGCCCACCCGGACGTGCTGAAGCGCATGGCCCGACCCGCCGCCGGCGCGAGAACCCTCGATGAGATCGCCGCCTGGCGTGCGATCTGCCCCGACCTGACGCTGCGGTCGACCTTCATCGTCGGATATCCCGGCGAAACCGAGGCGGAATTCCAGACATTGCTCGACTGGCTGGACGAGGCACAGCTCGACCGCGTCGGCTGCTTCAAATACGAGAACGTCGAGGGCGCTCGCTCGAACGACCTGCCCGACCACGTGCCCGAAGAGGTCAAGCAGGACCGCTGGGATCGCTTCATGGAAAAGGCACAGGCCATTTCTGTGGATAAGCTGGCCGCCAAGGTCGGATCCGTGCAAGACGTCATCGTCGACGATATCGACGAGGACGGCATCGCCACCTGCCGCACCAAGGCCGACGCGCCCGAAATCGACGGCTGTCTCTTCATCGACGAGAACACCGAGGGACTGAGTGTGGGTGAGATCGTCACGGTCGAGGTGGACGAGGCCGGAGAATATGACCTGTGGGGGCGGCGCCTCTAGTGTTACAGGTTTCGCGCGTCGCCTGACGCCCCCGTGAAACCCTGAAATATTTCATTATTCTCAATGATTTACACCAACCCGTGTGCTCACGGGCCTGTCAGTTGATTGTCATATGGTTCCCCCGCAGCTTGGCGGCACCAACGCAACCACAGCCTGACAAGGAACCGCGACCATGACGTCCCTCGCCACCGATCCCGCCCGCACCGTGCCCGCCCTTTCCGTCGACACGGTGCTGCTCATCCTGCTCTCCGGCGCCGCCGGCACCATCGCCTTCGACATTTTCGGCCAGGCGCTCTCGCCCCTCCTGGGCTTTGCCAACCTCGCCCCCGTGGGCCTTGCCCGCAGCCTGCTGGGCTCGCTGGGCCTGCCCAACGCTGCCCCCTACGGCCACCTGATGCACCTCTTCTTCGTTGGTCTTCTGGCCTATCCCATCGGCTGGCTCTACATCGCGCGTCCCGCGCTGAAACGCGCCCTTCCCGGCTTGCACTGGTTCCCGGCCTCGGCGCTCTACGGCGCGGCGCTCTGGGTCTTTGCCATCGGCGGCGTCACCAGCATCGCCGGGCTGCCGTTCTTTCTGAATTTCACCGGCATCACCTGGGTGGCGCTGGTCGGCCACGTGATCTACGGGATTGCCGCAGCGTCAACCGTGGTCTATCTCGAGCGGCTTCACGCCCGCTAACTATTTGCAAACAAAGCAAACATGGGTCCGATCGGGCCCGTGTTTCCATTTTGATTACGGTCTTGTCATATAAATTTTGAACGAACAGACCTAAAACTGAAACATAATAGAGACATCTCAGTGTCATGATCGACACGAACCAACTGGACAGCCAAAGGACAAAGGACCGCGATATGTCCTACCCCAGCTACACACGCGCAGAACGGATCGCCGACGGTGCCGTGCATGTGCTTGGGGTCGGCGCTGCGCTGGTCGCGGTCGCGTTCCTGATCATCGCCAACGCCGGCCAACTGACGGCGGGGCCGATGACGGCGGCCATCGTCTACGGGCTCGCCATGATCCTGATGCTGTCGGCTTCGGCGGCCTATCACCTGGCCGCACATACCTCCCTGCGCCCGGTGCTGCGCCGGATCGACCACGCCGCCATCTACGTCAAGATCGCGGGCACGATCACGCCGCTTGCCGTTCTGCTGAACACGCCCTTCGCCTATACCGTGCTGACGCTGGTTTGGTTCCTCGCACTCTCGGGCGCGGTGCGCAAACTCCTGGCCGCGCGCGGCAAGATGAGCACGCACTGGCTGCCACAGGTGGCGCTTGGCTGGCTGGGCCTGATCATCATCGTCCCGCTCTGGCCGTCGCTGCCGGCCAACAGCCTGACACTGATCTTCGCGGGCGGCATCATCTATTCCGGCGCGGTGGTGTTCTACTGCTGGGACACGCTGAAATTCAGCAACGCGATCTGGCACGCCTGCGTGCTGATCGCCACCGCCTGCTGCTTTCTCGGCATTTCAGGCGCCATGGCAAAGAGCATCGCACCGCTCTAGCGCCGCATCACCCGCTTGAACACGTCAGATCCGCCGTCCCGCCGTCAGCGCGGCAAACACCTCGCCGTTGCGACACATGAGCGGCGTCGCGTCCACCGGGGCCGTCTGCCGCGCCATCCACGCCTCGCAGCCTTCCGGATCGGAACAGCCCGTGCATCGCAGAATCGCGTCGCACAGCGTCTCGGGGTCCAGTTGCCCGGCATAGACTTTCTCTTCCAAGTCCAGTCCAAGCGTTCCGGCCATCCGGTCCACAAGATCGGCATGGCGTTTGATGGTTTTCGTCTGCGGCATGGCGCCCTCCTGTCGAAAGGGTGCCACCTGTCCTGCCGGCGTGATTGCCGCGTCAGGGGCGCCCCTGCCGCCGAGACTGGCGCAGCCCCTCCAAGCGCGCCTTGATCTGCATCAAGCGCCGTCCAGCGCCTCAATATAGGCGCTGACGCAGTCCTGCACGTGGCGAAACCTGTCGCCGCCCAGATGCTTGCCCCCGAACCAGCGCGTGACCACGATCACGTGCTCGCGCAGATCCGCGCGCTCCAGCATCCGCACGATCACCATGCCTGCCCCGGCCTCGCCATCGTCGGATTTCAGCGCGGTGCCCTCGGCATCCAGCATCGCCCAGGTGTTGTGCGTGGCCTTGGCGAATTTCTTTTCGCGCTTCAGTTCCTTGAGAAACGCGTCCACCGCCGCACGGTCCCGCGCCACGCCGCCCGACACGGCGTATTTCGACCCCCGGTCGGAAATCACGCCGGTCAGTTGCAGCATGTCACCCCGTCAGAACTGCGCATTCACGCGGCGCACGGTCTCGATCCGCTGCGCGTTGGGCGGGTGCGAGCCCAGGAACCGGTTGCCCGGATCGGGAATGCGGGTGAAATACTCCGCGCCCCGGATCGGGTTGTAGCCCGACTTCTTGGCGATGATCGTGCCCAGCGCATCGGCCTCCAGCTCGAACTCCTTGGAATAGCTGCGCGCGCCGACCGAGGCGCCCACATTGGTGGCGGCATCCACCGCGCCCGTTCCGGCTCCGGCCAGCGTCGCCAGACCGCCCAGCAGGATGGCCCCCGCCGCGGCGCTCTGCTGTTGGCGGGGGATATGCCGCCGGATATGGTGCGACGCCTCGTGCGCGAAGATGAACGCAAGCTCGTCCTCGTTGCGCACATCCGCAATCAGCGACGCGGTAAAGGCCAGAATCGGCCGGCCATTGCGATCGAGCGTCTGGAACGCGTTGGGCGGACGGCCCGGGCGATCGTCCAGCACCACGTTGAAATCGCAGTTCACGTTGCCGCCCCGCGCCCGGCACTCACGCTCGGCCACCGGCTCGACCCGGGCCACCACCTGCCGGAATCGCGCCAGCTGCGTGCCCGACGGCGCCTTGACCGATTGCTGCTGCCCCGTCGGACGCGGTTGCGGCGCGTCGCCGCCCGTGGTGGTTACCTCGCAACCCGCCAGGAAAACCGCACAAATCAGAACCTTCCACCGCATCTGTCTCACCCACAATTGCTCCCGATCCGTTAGTTTTAGCAGGCTTTGCGCCGAGGGCCAGTCCCCCTCACACGGACGTGCAAAGCATAGCCGATTGCGCTCGGGCTCCCATGCGTTACTGTGATCCCATGTTTTCGATAGAGCACGAATTCGACGCCACCGTTGTCACCCTCATCGACGAGGGCACCACGCCCTTGCAAGAGGACGTCACCATCAACGCGTTCGAGGAATGCGTGACCATAGAACAGCTCGATCCGCGCACCGACCGGGTGCAGAAGGTGACGCTGTCGATCACCCAGTTGCAGGATCTCGGCGCCGCGCTGAACCTGCCCGAAGGGGTCTACAGCCTGTCGCGCGGCAAGACATAATCGCGTTTTTCCAGGGGCCTGACCGTTTGCGGCAAAAGGGTTGACGCCCGGACCGCACCGCCCGACATATGCCCCAATATCCAAGTTTGTAACGAAAGGCCCTCATGCCCGTTCCCAATCCTGCCGCGATGGAATTCCTGCTGACGCGCCGCTCGCGCCCGGCCAAGACGCTGACCGGCCCGGCGCCCTCGCGCGACGACCTTTTGCCCATTCTCCAGGCCGCCGCCCGCTCGCCCGATCACGGCAAGCTGGAGCCGTGGCGCTTCATCGTGCTGGATCGCGCCGCCATGCCCCGCCTGGCCGCCCTGGCCCGCGCGCGCGGCGCCGCCTTGGGCAAATCGGAAGAGGATATCGCCAAGGCCGCCAAACAGTACGAAGACGGACAACTGGCCGTGGCGGTGGTCGAGGTACAGAAACCATCGGAAAAAATCCCCGCCATCGAACAGACCTACTCCGCCGGGGCCGTCTGCCTTGCGCTGCTGAACGCCGCTCTGGCCTCGGGCTGGGGCGCCAACTGGCTCACCGGCTGGGCGGCTCACGACCGTGATTTCCTTACGCAGGGTTTCGGCCTTGCCGACAATGAAAGCATCGCCGGCCTGATCTTCCTCGGCACCGAAACATCGGCCCCGCCCGAGCGCCCCCGCCCGGATATCGACGCGATCACCACCTGGGTAACGGAATGATCTTCACTGCCTTCTTCAAGGCCTTGGGGCAGTTGGGCGATCCGCGCTTTCGCAAGGTCTTCTGGCTGGGCGTAGCGCTGTCTTTCCTGCTGCTCGTCGCCACCACCGCCGCCTTTCTGATGTTCATCCAGTGGGCCACCGGCGACACCACCACCCTGCCCGTCATCGGCGAGGTCAACTGGATCGACGACCTGCTCGGTTGGTCCGGCTTCTTCCTGATGCTGATATTGTCGGTCTTCCTGATGGTGCCCGTGGCCTCGGCCATCACCTCGCTCTTCCTCGACACGGTCGCCCAGGCGGTCGAGGACCGGCACTATCCCAACCTGCCCACCGTTCCGCCGGTGCCCTTCTTCGACGGGCTGAAGGACAGCGTCAATTTCCTCGGCGTCATCATCGCGGCCAACCTCCTGGCCTTCATCCTCTACGCCTTCTTTCCGCCCGCCACGCCCTTCATCTTCTGGGGCGTGAACGGCTACTTGCTGGGAATGGAGTATTTTCAACTGGCCGCCATGCGCCGCGTCGGTCGCGCCAACGCCAAGGTTCTGCGCAAGGAACATCGCGGCACGATCTGGATGGCCGGCACCCTGATGGCCCTGCCCCTGTCGATCCCGCTGGTGAACCTCGTGATCCCGATCCTGGGCGCGGCGACCTTCACCCATATCTATCACAAGGTAGCCAAATCAGAAATCTGAGGCGCAGGCGCCCCTACTCCGCCGGCTGCGCGCCCGCACCCTCTGGCGCATCTTCCTTTTGCCGGTCCTTCTGCAACAGGTCATACAGCACCGGCGTCAGGAACAGCGTCAGCACCGAGGCCGACATGAACCCGCCGATGATGACGATCCCGATGGAAAAACGGCTGGCCGCCCCCGCGCCGGTGGACAGCACTAGCGGCACCGCGCCCAGCACCGTCGACATCACTGTCATCAGGATCGGCCGCAGCCGCACCGCCGACGCCTCGATCACCGCGTCACGCACGTTTCGGCCTTCCTCGCGCAGCTGGTTGGCAAATTCCACGATCAGGATGCCATTCTTGGCCATCAGCCCGATCAGCATCACCATCCCCACCTGGGTATAGATGTTGATAGCCTCGCCCAGCGCAAAAAGCGTCAACAGCGCCCCCGCCACGGCCAAAGGCACGGATAGCAGGATCACCACCGGCTGAATGAAGCTCTCGAATTGCGCCGCCAGCACAAGGAACACGATCAACAGCGCCAGCGCGAATGTCAGCGCGATCCCCCCCGACGTCTCCTGATAGCTTTCGGCCTGCCCGGAATAGCTGATCTGCATGGCCGAGGGCATGTCCGCGGCAATCTCCTCGACCGTCGCGATGGCAGACCCAAGGTCGACACCTTCCGCCAGAGACGCGCTGATCTCGACCGAAGGCAGGCGGTTGTAGCGGTTGAAGGCCCGCACCGATGCGCGCCGCTCCAGCGTGACCAGCCCGTCAAGCGGCACCAGCTCGCCCGTCGCGGTCCGCACGTTCACGCCGGTCAGGTCCGCGATATTGGTCCGCCGCGCGTCCGGCGCCTGCAGGATCACCGGATACTGCCGGTCGCGCGAGATGAACTCGGTCACTTCTGCCGAGGCAAAGAAGGTGCGCACCGCGTCCGAGATATCCCGCGCCTCAACCCCAATCTGACGTGCCAAGGCCCGGTTCACGCTGATGTCGAAGCCCGGCGTGTTGATCTCGTAGTCGCGCCGCACCCCGGTCAGGTCGGGGCTGGCGCGCATCGCCTCTTCCATCTGCCGCGAAAACTCGGCGGCATCCTCGAAACTCGGCCCTGTGACGATTACCTCCAACCCCGAGCCACTGCCCGCATCAAGCCCCGAGGGCGCGAACGCACGCACGCTGGCGCGGGTGATCTTGGCGAACTCGGGCCGCAGCTCGTTCAGCACGTCGCGCGGCCCCATGTCGCGCTCGCCCCACGGCGACATCACCGCCACCACGAAGGCCCGGCCAGACTCGCCGTATTGGCCGACAATTGCGATGGTGTCTTCCACCACGCCGTCGTCTCGGTAAGGCGCGATCAGCTCCTCGACCTGGCTCACAGCATTGTCGGTCAGCGGCAAGGCCGACCCCGGCGGCGCCTGGATCGAGACAAAGAATATCCCCCGGTCCGATGCCGGCGTCAGCTGCGACGGCAATTGCTGGTACAGCGTCCAGGACATCCCCGTCAGCACCGCCGCCACGGCCAGCACCACCAGCGGCGCCTTGATCGCCCGGGTCAGCAGCTTGCGATACCCGTCCGAGGTGCGTTGCGTCACCCGCTTCACACCGCGCGCAAACCAGCTGTCGTTCATGCCCTTCTTCAGCAGCTTGCTGGCAATCACCGGGCACAGCGTCAGCGCCACGAAGGTGGACAGCGCCACCGCAATGGCCAGCGTCACCCCGAACTCGCGGAAAAGCTTGCCCAACTCGCCTTCCAGCAGCGACAGCGGCACGAAAACCGAGATCAGCACCGCCGAGGTCGACACCACGGCAAAGAAGACCTGGTTCGCGCCCGTGCGCGCAGCCTCCTTTGGGTCCTCGCCTTCCTCGACCTTGCGCTCGATGTTCTCCAGCACCACGATGGCATCGTCGACCACCAGCCCGATGGCCAGGATCAATGCGAACAGCGTCAGAATGTTGATCGAAAACCCGGCCAGCGCGATCCCCGCGCAAGCGCCCAACAGCGCAATGGGAATGGTCACCGCCGGAATCACCGTGGTCCGGATCGAAGTCAGAAACACATAAATCACCGCCACCACGATCCCCACGGCGATGGCCAGCGTTGTCAGAACCTGCCGGATCGAGTTCTCGATGAAATCCGCGTCGTCCGACGTGATCTGCAAATCCGTCCCACCTGGCAGGTCTGCCGCGATCCGCTCCACTTCCTCGCTGACCGCCGCCGAGATCGACAGCGTATTGGCCGAGGATTGCCGCAACACACCCAGGCCCAGCGCCGTCTCGCCATTGGCCCGGAATTCGCTGTCATCGCTCTCGACTCCCAGCTCGATCCGGGTCACGTCGCCCAAAAGAACCCTGCCATTCTCGTCCGACCGCACGATCAGATCCTCGAACGCCTCGACGCTCGACAGCCGCGTCTCGGTACGCAGCAAATACGTGCGCGCCTTGTTCTCGATGGTGCCCGCAGGCAGTTCCAGGTTGTTGGCCCGCAGCGCGTCGGCGATCTCGTTCGCGGTCACACCCCGCGCCGCCATCGCCTGCGGATCCAGCCAGACGCGCATAGCATAGGCCCGGTCGCCGTAAATCTGCACCGCCGCCACACCGCTCAGCGTTTCCAGCCGGTCGGTGATGAAGCGGTCCGCGTAATCCGTCAGCTCCGAGGCCGACAGGGTCTCGGACGTCAACGTCATCCACAGGATCGGGTCACCCTGGCTGTCGTTCTTCTCCACCTGCGGCTCTTCGGCCTCTTCAGGCAGATCGCCCGCCACGCCCTCGACCGCCGCGCGCACATCCGCCGCCGCCTGGTCGATATCCCGCCCCTGCCGGAACGTGATGACCGTGCGCAAACCGCCCAGCTCGGATTCGGTGTTCATGCTGTCGATACCCGACACGGTCGACAGCGCGCCTTCGATCACCGTCGCAAGCTCGCTGTCCACGACACCAGGACCGGCCCCGATATAGGGCACGCTGACCGTGACCTCGGCCGTGGTGGTGTCGGGCAATTCCCGCACTGGCATCCGGGTCAGCCCGGCAATGCCCACCACGATGATCAGGATCGACATGACCGTGGCCAGCACGGGCCGCTTGATGCACAGGTCGGGCAGCGTCATTGGGTGGCGCCCTCCGCGTCGTCGCCCTGTGCCGACGCGTCGTCCTGCTGGTCCACATCCTCGGCCACCTCGACCGACGCCCCGTCCGTCAGGTTGTCCCACCCCGACACGACCACCCGGTCCTCCAGGCTCAGCCCCTCACGCACTTCCGTCATCGCGCCCAGCGACTGGCCCGGCTCGATCTCGGTGCGCACCGCGGCCCCGTCCGCGACGGTGTAGACATAGCTTGCCAATCCCTCGCTGATGATCGCGTCATCGGCGATGGCCAAGCCTTCGTAGGTGTCCAACACGATCTCGGCATCGGCGAACATGCCGCCCACCAGCCGCCCGTCGGCATTGTCGATCTCGGCCCGGATGTTGAAGCTGCGCGTCTCCAGGTTCACCTCCGGCGCGCGCACCGTCACTTCGCCGTCGAATTCGGCATCCGGGTAGGCCGGCGTCGTCACGTTCACCGCCTGCCCCACCCGGATGCGGTCGAAATACCGCTCGGGCAGCGACACCGTCAGTTCCATCGTCGTGATGTCCGACAGCCGCGTCACGGCCATGCCTTCGCCCAGAAACGTGCCCGTCTCGATGTCAATGAGCCCCAGCACCCCGTCGAAAGGCGCCACCAGCGTCCGGTCTTCCAGATCGGCGCGCGCCATCATCAAGGCGGCTTCCGCCCGGCGATAGGCCGCGCGCGCCTCTTCCAGCCGCGCCTCGGCGGCGGCGTTGCTGTCGGTCAGTTCCTCGACCCGGCGGAACTCGTCTTCCGCCTCGGCAAAGGTCGCCTCGGCCTCGGCCAGCGCCGCGCGGGCCGCCCGGTCGTCCAGCTGCACGAGGATCTCGCCCTCGGTGACTTCTTCCCCGGAGGAGACCGGCACAGCCGTCACCCGCCCGGCCGCCGCCGGGACCAGCTCGACCGAGCGCACCGGAATCAGCGTGCCGACCCCGCTCACCCGGTCCTCGATCTGCCGTGTTTCGGCTTGTGTCAGTTCCACGCGCACCGCCGGCGGCGCCGACGCGGCCTCGCCCGAACCGCCCTGCGACAGGATCTGCTGCGTGCCCCAAAGCCCCGCAGCGGCACAAACAGCCACGACACAAAGGCCGAGTATGGTTTTGAAAACCGTGCCCAAATCAACTACCTCCAAGCGGTCACAGGCCGATGCAGGGCACTGTGCGCAAGCGCAGGACCGTCCGATCGGGTTAAACTGGCGAGATAGGGCAGCCCGGACCAAGGAACAGGCCACGGGTCATTCGGTCACGGGCGAATGCGGCCGCCATGCCATCACAAAACCGCGAGGTGTCGCCTGCGTCGGGTGGGCGAAAGCCCACGCGCCGCCCCCACGCACACTACGCTCACGCCAGCGACGTCACCCACAGGATCGTCGCATCCTCGTCGCTCACCGACACCACGTTATGGCCCATCGTGGCATCGTAATAGGCGCTGTCGCCCCGGCGCATCTCGATCGGCTCGTAGAACTCGGTATAAAGCCGGACAACGCCCGTCAGAACATACATGAACTCTTCGCCGTCATGGCGCACCCAGCCGTCGAACTCCTCGACGGACCGGGCCCGGATGCGGGCGCGATAGGGCAGCATCCGCTTTTTCAACAGGGCATCGCCCAGAAGTTCATGCTCATAGGTGGTGGTCGCCTGCGCCGTGCCCTGCCCGGCCCGCGTCACCGCCATCCGCCCGCTCACCTGCTCGCGCTGCGGCGGCGTGAACAGCTGCGGAATGGAAATCTCCAGCCCCACCGCCAGCTTTTTCAACGCATCGTAGGTGGGCGACATCACCCCGTTCTCGATCTTCGACAAGGTGGACCGCGCCAGCCCCGCCTGCTTTGCGGCCTGTTCCAGCGTCCAGCCCCGCGACTTGCGCAAATCGCGCACCCGTTCGGCAAGGTTCAGCGGCTGGGCCGCGTCCTCTTCCCCGCTTTCACGGGCCAGCCTGATCAGGCTCACGGGCGATCTGTCTTCCATGTCCTACGCTATACGCAGGGCCGCCATGGCTTGCAACTTCGCCGTGGCGCCCATAATCCTCCGGTCCATGCGCTCCGAGACCGACACCACCGCCTTTCCGCCCTGCCCGGCGCCCTTCAACCTCGCAGCACACGTGCTGCGCCACGCCGACGACTTGCCCGACAAGATCGCGCTTGCAATACTCGGGCTCTCCGGTTCCGAACGCTACAGCTTCGCGCGCCTGAAGTCCGCGGTCCTGGGCACCGGCGCAGGCCTTTTGGAGCACGGCCTTCAACCCGGCGACCGTGTCCTCATGCGCCTCGGCAACACCGTCGACTTCCCCATCGCCTATCTCGGCGCCATAGCCATCGGCCTCGTGCCGATCCCCACCTCCTCGCAACTGACCGAGCGCGAGGTCGCGGGCATCCTCAAGACGACCCAACCCAAGGCGATCCTGCGCGGCGACGGCATTCCCTGCCCCGACACTGACATCCCCGCCCTCGGCACCGACACCCTGCGCGCCATGCACGACAATGCCCCGGCCGCGTTCGACATGGGCGATCCCGACCGGCTGGCCTATATCATCTATACCTCCGGCACCTCTGGCACGCCACGCGCCGTAATGCACGCGCATCGCGCCATCTGGGCGCGGCAGATGATGGTCGACGGCTGGTACGGCCTGCGCCAGGACGACCGCCTGATGCACGCCGGCGCCTTCAACTGGACCTACACGCTCGGCACCGGCCTGATGGATCCGTGGACCGCGGGCGCCACCGCCCTCATCCCCGCCACATCCGTCACGCCCGACCAGCTGCCCCTGCTGATGAAACGCCACGACGCCACCATCTTCGCCGCCGCCCCCGGCGTCTTCCGCAAGTTCGTCACGCCCGGCAAGACGCTCGACCTGTCGAAACTTCGCCACGGCCTGACCGCGGGCGAAAAGCTCTCTGCCACCATCGACGCCCAGTGGCGCGAGGCGACCGGCACGCCGCTCTTCGAAGCCTACGGCATGTCCGAATGCTCCACCTTCATCTCCGGCTGCCCCGCTCACCCCGCCGCGCCCGGCACGCTGGGCCGCCCGCAACCGGGCCGCAAGGTGGCGCTGATCGGCGAAAACGGCCCCGTGCCCGTAGGCGAGGAAGGCACCATCGCCATCCACCGCTCCGACCCAGGCCTCATGCTGGGCTACCTCAATGAACCGGACGAGACCGCCGACCGCTTTCAAGGCGAGTGGTTCCTCACCGGTGACCAGGGTGTCATGTCCCCCGAAGGCGATATCACCTATCTGGGCCGCTCCGACGACATGATGAACGCCGGCGGCTTCCGCGTGTCGCCCATGGAGGTCGAGGCGGTCCTGAACGCGCATCCCGACATCACACAGTCCGCCGTGACCGAGATCGAGGTCAAACAGGACGCCCGCCTCATCATGGCCTTCTACACCGCCCCCGCCCCGGTTGCCGAGGACGCGCTCAAGGCCTATGTCAACGATAACCTCGCCGCCTATAAGCGCCCCCGTGGCTTCTTCCACCTCGACGCGCTGCCCACGGGCGCCAACGGAAAACTCCTGCGCCGCGCCCTGCGGCCGATCTACAAGGACCTGCATGGTCAAGCTTGATATCGTCTCCGACCCGATCTGCCCGTGGTGCTATATCGGAAAGGCCTGCCTCGACAAGGCGCTGGCCGAACGCCCCGGCCACCCGTTCGAGATTGAATGGCATCCGTACCAGCTCAATCCCGACATGCCGCCCGAAGGCATGGACCGGCGTGAGTATCTCGAAAAGAAATTCGGCGGCAAGGAGGGTGCCGTGCAGGCCTACGCGCCCATCGCCGAACGGGCCGAGGCCGAGGGGCTCACGATCAATTTCGACAAGATCCAACGCACGCCCAATACGATGGATGCCCACCGTCTAATCCACTGGGCGGGCATCGAGGGCCGCCAGATGGCCGTCGCCATGTCGCTCTTCCGCGCCTATTTCGAGGACGGGCGCGACATCAGCGAGCACGAGGTTCTGGGCGATATCGCCGACAGTGCCGAGATGGATGCCGCCGTGGTGCAGAAACTGCTGGCCTCCGACGCCGATATCGAGGGCATCGCGGGCCGCGACAAGGCCTTCCGCGAGATGGGCATCACCGGCGTGCCCTGCTTCATCGTGGCCGGCAAGCACGCCGTGCCGGGCTGTCAGGCTCCCGACCTCTGGATCAAGGTCATCGACGAGATCGTCGAGAACCTTGAAACCGACCAAGACGCCTGAACCGCCGCAACACGAGTGAACGCGCAAATTGCGCGGACGCTCTTCCAAAACTCATGAACCGCTGCAAAAAAAGGCCCGCACGACCCTGTCTAGCCTGTGGGCATGATCACAGCCCACTTGCCAGCCGCCTACCTCACAGCCCGTGCCTTTGCCCGGTCCGGGCCAGTGTTCTGGGCCGCGATGCTTGGCGGCCTCCTGCCCGATCTTGACCTGATCTGGTTCTATCTCATTGATGGCCGCGCCTTTCACCACCACCACTACTGGGTGCACATCCCGACCTTCTGGGCCGCCTTCGCCCTGATCGTCCTGCCTCTGACCGCGTGGCGCTGCTCTCACTGGGTCCGCCCCACCCTGGCCTTCTTCGCCGCGATCCTCGTTCACCTGCTGCTCGACACCGTGGCCGGCGACATCAAGTGGCTCTGGCCCGCCTCGGACCGCTTCTTTCACCTTGTCACCGTGCCTGCTGCCCACAGCCATTGGATCCTGAACTTCATCCTCCACCCTGTTTTCCTCGCGGAACTGGGCATTTGGGCGACGGCCCTTTTCCTATTGCTCCGGCGCAGCCCGACCTGAAGCGACCACGTGAAAGGTGACCTGTCGGGCATCCAGGCACCTGTGCGAAAACGGCCCCCTGTCTGTGCAAATCCCTCTCTGGCGCACATCCACGCGCCATGATAGCGCCCGTGCATGACCGCCCCCACCGACCATCCCGCCACTTCCCATGCCCCCGTCATCGGACGGCCCGAGTTCGTGGCGATGATGGCGATGCTGGTGGCCACGGTCGCCTATACGATCGACGCCATGCTGCCCGCCCTGCCCGCCATCGGGACCGAGCTCTCGCCCGACGCGCCCAACCAGGCGCAGCTGGTGATCGGCAGCTTCGTGCTGGGCCTAGGCGTCGGCACGTTCTTTGTCGGCGCGCTGTCGGATGCCTATGGCCGTAAGCGGGTCATCACCTGGGGCGCGGGCGTCTATTGCGCAGGTGCCGTTCTGGCGCTGCTCGCGCCCACGCTCGAAACCTTGCTCGCCGCCCGCGTACTTCAAGGGCTGGGCGCCGCCGCGGCCCGGGTCGTCGCCATGGCCATCATCCGCGACCTCTTCAAGGGCCGCGAAATGGCCCGGCTCATGAGCTTCATCATGCTGGTCTTCACGCTCGTTCCGGCCATCGCCCCCATGGCCGGGGCCGGCATCATCGCGCTTTACGAGTGGCGCGGCATCTTCATCTCGTTCCTCGTGTTCTCGGGGATCAGCGTGCTCTGGATGGCCACCCGCCTGGCCGAGCCGCTGCCGCGCGACCGCCGCGTCGCCTTCCGCCCGCAAAAGCTCCTCGGCGCCGCCGCCGAGGTCTTTCGCTATCCCATGGTGCGCCTCTCGATGGCGGTGCAGACGCTGTGCTTTGCCATGCTCTTCTCGTCCATAAGCTCGATCCAGCAGATCATGGACGTGACCTATGACCGGGCAGAGGAATTTCCCTTCTGGTTCGCCGCCATTGCCGCCGTGGCCGCCGTGGGCAGCTTGGTGAACGCCGCGCTGGTGATGCGTCTGGGAATGCGCCGCCTGATCCAGATGGCCTTGATGATTGAGGCCGGTCTGACCCTCGCCGTGCTCGCCACGTTCCTCGCAGGGGGCGGCAGCTTCCCGGTCTACTTCGTCTGGCAGGTCACGGTGTTCTTCCAGATCGGCCTGACTCTGGGCAACCTCAACGCCCTGGCGCTCGAACCCCTTGGCCACATCGCCGGCATGGCCGCGTCGATCACCGCAGGGCTCGCGACGGTGGGCTCGATTCTGCTGGCCGTTCCCGTGGGCCTTGCCTTCAACGGCACGCCCCAGCCCCTCTTGATCGGCGTCGCGATCTTCGCCAGTCTGGCGCTGCTGCTCACGCAGTTCATGCGCAAGCTCGACCGCGAACCAAGCCAAGCCCACTGATCGCCGAAAATTTAATCGGTATACTGTCGCATACCGTCTGGCCAAATCCCCGGCCATGGTCTATGACGCGCTCAAGACTCACGCTTTGTCATGTCCTGATCGAAAGGTATTTCCGATGGCCGACACCTCCACTCCCGATATCATCTACACCAAGGTCGACGAGGCCCCCGAACTGGCCAGCGCGTCCCTCCTGCCCATCATCCAGAGCTTCGCCACCGCCGCCGACATCACCGTCGGCACCCGCGACATCTCGCTGGCGGGCCGCATCCTGGCCACCTTCCCCGATCACCTGACCGAGGATCAGCGCGTCTCCGACGACCTTGCCGCCCTGGGCGAACTGGTCAAGCAACCCGGCGCCAACGTCATCAAGCTGCCCAACATCTCGGCCTCCGTGCCGCAGCTGGTGGCCGCCGTGCGCGAACTTCAGGGCCAGGGCTACGCCATCCCCGACTACCCCGAGACGCCGGAAACCGACGCAGAAAAAGAGGTTCGCGCCCGCTACGACGCGATCAAGGGCTCGGCCGTGAACCCCGTCCTGCGCGAAGGCAACTCCGACCGCCGCGCCGCCGCGCCGGTCAAGAAATACGCCCAGAACAATCCGCACCGCATGGGCGACTGGTCGTCCGACAGCAAGACGCGCGTAGCCTCGATGGACGCGGGCGACTTCTTCTCGAACGAGAAATCCGCCACGCTCGACGGCGCCGCCACCGCGAAAATCGTGCTGGAAGGCGCCAACGGCGAAACCGTGCTGAAGGAGGGCGTCAGCTATCCCGCCGGCACCGTCGTCGACGCCACCTACATGAGCGCCTCCGCGCTCGATGCCTTCCTCGCCGAGGAAATCAAGAAGACCAAAGAAGAGGGCGTGCTTTTCTCGCTGCACCTCAAGGCCACCATGATGAAGGTCTCCGACCCCATCATCTTCGGCCACGCGGTCAAGGAGTGGCTGAAGCCGGTGTTCGACAAATACGGCGACCGGATGAAGGAACTGGGCGTCAACCCCGCCTCCGGCCTGGGCGACCTGCTGGAGCGCGTCAAAGACGACGCCGAAATCATGGCCGCCATCGAGGATTGCCGCGCGGCGCGCCCGCCGATGTACATGGTCGACAGCGACCGGGGCATCACCAACCTGCACGTGCCCTCCGACGTCATCATCGACGCCTCCATGCCCGCCCTCATCCGCTCGGGCGGCAAGGGCTGGGGCCCGGACAACAAGGAACACGATGCCGTCTGCATCATACCCGACAGCTCCTACGCGCCGGTCTATGACGAGAGCATCAAGTTCTTCAAGGCAAACGGAAAACTGGACCCGGCCACCGCCGGCACCGTGCAGAACCTCGGGCTCATGGCGCAAAAGGCCGAGGAATACGGCAGCCACCCGACCACCTTCGAGATCCCCGAGGACGGCACCGTCAAGATGATCCTCGAAGACGGCACCGTGCTGCACTCGCACGAGGTCAAGAAAGGCGACATCTGGCGCTCCGCCTCGGCCCGCAAGGCGCCGATCGAGGACTGGGTCAACCTTGCTATCGAACGGCAGAAGGCCACCGGCTACCGCGCGATCTTCTGGCTCGACGAGACCCGCGCCCACGATGCCGAGCTCATTTCCTTTGTGAAGCCGATCCTTGAGGCGAAAGGCGTCGCCGACAAGTTCGAGATCATGGCCCCGCGCGAAGCCACCCGCGCGTCTTTGGAAACCATCACCAAGGGCGAAAACACCATCGCCATCACGGGCAACGTGCTGCGCGACTACCTCACGGACCTCTTCCCGATCCTCGAACTGGCCACTTCGGCCAAGATGCTGTCGATCGTGAAACTGATGAACGGCGGAGGCCTCTTCGAGACCGGCGCGGGCGGCTCCGCGCCCAAGCACGTGCAACAGCTGCAGGCCGAAAACCACCTGCGCTGGGACAGCCTTGGCGAATTCTGCGCCTTGGGCGAAAGCTTCAAGTTCCTGGGCGAGACCAAGGACAACGCCCGCGCCCGCATCCTCGGCGAAACCATCGAGGAAGCGACCCAGGGCATCCTCGACCACAACCGCTCGCCCTCGCGCAAAGTGGGCGAGCCCGACAACCGCGACAGCCACTACTGGTTCGCCCGCTACTGGGCCGAGGCACTGGCCGCGCAAACCGACGACCCCAAGCTGGCCGAGGAATTCGCACCCATGGCCAAGGCGCTGGCCGAAAACGAGGACCAGATCGTCGCGGAACTCGCCGCGGCGCAGGGCAGCCCGGCGGATACCGGCGGCTACTACCACCCCGACGCGGGCCGCCTTGCCACCGTGATGCGCCCCAGCCCCACGCTGAACGGCATCATCGGCAAGTAATTGATCCTTCATACGAAGACCCAAGCCGCCCCGCTCAAACGGGGCGGCTTTTCCATCTAAGACCTGTGCAAGGATCGAACGGGACGCTGTATAATCTTGCATTGCCTGTTCAATACGCACAGGGCGGCGGGATTTCGTGGAAGTGGCAGGCAGTCTGTCCTATCTCACCCGCATGACCGCCACAGACACGCCCACGGTACCCCATTCCCCGATCGAAGACGCCCAGGGCATCGCCCTCGGCGTGCTGCTCTGCGGGGTGGGCATCCACATTCTGACCACCGTGGGCCTCATCACCGGCCAGACCGCCGGTGTGGCCGTGATCCTCAGCTACCTCTCGGGCTGGTCCTTCGGTGTGGTATTCTTTCTCATCAACCTGCCCTTCTACGCGCTGGCCTATGGCAAGCTCGGGCTGGAATTCACCATAAAATCGCTCGTTTCCGTGGGGTTGTTGTCACTGGTGACGGATTTCCTGCCGCTCGGCTTCACAATCGAGCATCTGCACCCCGCACTCGGCGCCGTGATCTTCGGCGCGACGGTGGGCATGGGCCTTCTGGCGATGTTCCGACACAAAAGCTCGCTTGGTGGTCTCGGCGTCGTCGCCTTCTGGGTGCAGGAGAAAACCGGCTTCCGCGCGGGCTACGTGCAATTGATGACCGACGCGGTGATCTTCACCGCCGCCGCGCTCCTGTTCCCGCTCAGCGTGGTGGGCTGGTCGCTCTTGGGCGCACTGGTTCTCAACCTCGTGATCACCTTCAACCACAACCGCAAACGCTATATCGCCAATTGATCCGTAGGGCGGGGTTGCACCCCGCCATGGCGTTCCCAATGCCGCAACACCCACCCGCCTGCGGGCCGTATGGGGGCCGCGTAGGGTGGGTGAAAACCCACGCACCCGTGCGTCTTTATTGGCCCCGCCCATGCGTCCTGGCATACATCTCCGCGATCATCCGGCTGGCCGTCTTCTCGAACGCAAAGGGCAAGACCGCGTGGACCAACGCGCAGAACCCGGCGGCAAGTAGTTTAACACTAAACGATCCTGCGAACCGGGCGTGTTCCAGGTAGGTCTCATCGACACTTTGCGGATGGGCAAGGAAAAGACGGGCCAGCATGGGAAACTCCTTTTGATCGGTTTCCCTTAAACTATCAAACTCATCCCGAGACGTTTTCTCAACCTTCAATCAAATCCACTGTTATTCGTGAAATTTTCCCACTATTATGTCATCATGTGGAAAATCGACGATCTTGACCGGAAAATCCTGCACGAACTGCAGCGCGACGCATCGCTTGGGCTGGAGGAAATCGGCACCCGCGTCGGCCTGTCGCGCAACGCCTGCTGGCGCCGCATCAAGACGATGGAGGATGCCGGGATCATCCGCGCCCGCGTCACGCTTCTGGATGCCGCCAAGCTGAACCTCGGCCTCACCGTCTTCATCCAGGTCCGCGCCGCCCAGCATGACGCCGACTGGCTCGACACCTTCGCCCGCGCCACCCGCGCCATGCCGGAAATCCTCGGCGTTTACCGCATGACCGGCGATCTCGACTACCTGATACGCGCCCGCGTCGCGGACATGGCCGATTACGACCGTCTCTACCAGGCGCTGATCGCCCGCGTGCCCATGCGCGATGTCTCGGCCAGCTTCGTGATGGAGGAGATCAAGGACACCACGGCCCTGCCGCTATGAGTCTTTGCAGCCGCATGTCCGAGAAGCTCAAAACCGGTTCCCACTTTTGAGCGACATGCTCTAGTTCCGCGCGCCCGACATCGTGCCGAAGAAATCGATGTCTTCCACCGTGATCACGCCGCCCAGGATCACATAGGCCGCAATCGCCCACAGCACGAACGCCACGCCCGTGACGATGATGAACTTCTTGCGCAGGTGATGCCGCTCGGGCGAGCCCTTGTGCGTGCCCTCGACTGTCGTGCCCGCCTCGCCCTGCGTCTGGATGCGGATCGGCAAGGCGATCAGGAAGGTCATGAACCAGATCACCAGAAACAGAACGATGCCCGACGCGATTCCCATCAGACCTGTTCCAGTTCCACGAGGCAGCCGTTGAAATCCTTCGGATGCAAGAACAGCACCGGCTTGCCATGCGCGCCGATCTTGGGCTCGCCACTGCCCAACACCCGCGCGCCGCTCTCCTTCAGGTGGTCGCGCGCGGCGATGATGTCCTCGACCTCGTAGCAGACATGGTGAATGCCCCCCGCCGGGTTCTTTTCTAGAAACCCGTTGATCGGGCTGTCCTCGCCCAACGGATACAGCAGCTCGATCTTGGTGTTGGGCAACTCGATGAAAATCACCGTCACGCCGTGATCCGGCTCATCCTGCGGCGCGCCCACATTGGCGCCCAGCGCATTGCGGTACTGGTCCGCCGCCGCCTCGAGGTCGGGCACGGCAATGGCCACGTGGTTCAGGCGTCCGATCATGGCGCTCTCCTTGGTCTGACACTGCTGGCCTCGTTATGGGCCGCTCACGCGCCGGGGGCAAGCGACACGCCGACGCAACCCGTCAAATCGTCCGGTCCGGAAGATTTTCACCGACCGCTTAACCCTTCGTTAGCCAACCCTGCCTAGCTTCGGCTTACCCGGTGCCGGAATGGAGCAACCCAATGGACGACAATGACAGCCTGACACTTACCAAGACGCCAACCGCGCGACGCCCGCTTCTGGGCCTGACCATCCTCGTGGTCGAGGACAGCCGATACGCGTGCGAGGCGATCCGCCTGATGTGCCTGCGCAGCGGGGCGCGTATCCGGCGGGCCGACTGCCTGCGCTCGGCGCGGCGGCACCTGTCGGTCTATCGCCCGTCCGTCGTCATTGTCGATCTGGGTCTGCCCGACGGCTCGGGCCTTGACCTGATCGCGGAACTGGCCTCGGCCATTCCGCGCGTGACCGGCCTTCTGGGGCTCAGCGGCAATTCCGACATGGCAACTGAGGCGATCAATGCCGGCGCCGACGGGTTTCTCGACAAACCGCTCGACAGCCTTGCGGCCTTTCAGCAGGGCGTGCTGGCGGCCCTGCCCGAAACCTACCGTCCCGCCGGCCCCCGCGCGGTGTCGCAGGCCCGGATCACACCCGACCCGATGGCCTATCGCGACGACATGAATCATGCCGCCAACCTGCTGGACGATCACAGCGATGGCCCGGTGCTGGATTACGTGGCGCAGTTTCTGGATGGCGTTGCCCGCTCGGCCCATGACACCGCGCTCTTGCAGGCCACCAAAGACCTCGCCGAGCTTCGCGCGCGTGGCCGCACGCCCACGGCCACGGTCAAGGCGCTGACGGCCATGGTGCAGGACCGGATCAGCCGGCGCGTCGCCATCTGATCCCTTGCACACCAGAGTGCGTCAGCCCCCCTGCGCCGGGTCGCCGCCCCGGCGCACCAGCCGCGTCAGGTCGGCCAGCCGTTCGATCTGGCGGCCGTCCTTGTCGAAATTCTCGGGCGCCAGCCAGAACTGGTAGGCTTCCCGCAGCGCCGGCCAATCCTTGTCGATCACCGCGAACCACGCGGTGTCGCGGTTCCGGCCCTTGACCACCGTGGCCTGCACGAACACCCCCTCGAAGGTAAAGCCGAAGCGTTGCGCCGCCCGCCGCGAGGGCATGTTCAGCGCATCGCACTTCCACTCGTACCGCCGGTAGCCAGCCTCGAACGCCCATTGCATCATCAAGAGCATCGCCTCGGTCGCCGCCCGCGTCCGCTGAAGCTGCGGCGCCATGGCGATGAACCCCACCTCGATCGACCCCGACTCGGGCTTGATGCGCAGATAGGACGCAAACCCGCCATAGGCGCCCCGGTCCTTGTCGTAGATCGCGTAGAACAGGATCGTTGCCTTGGCTGTTTCGTCCCGCATCCAACGATGAAACTGCGCGGCCGAGGCAAAGGGTCCCACCGGCATGTAATCCCACACGTGGTCATGCCCGTCGAAGGCCTTGAACAGGATCGCCGCGTGCCTGTCCGCGTCCAGCGCTTCCAGCCGCACATAGCGCCCTTCCAGCGGCGCCATGTCCGGCACCGGCGGCACGGTCCAATCCGGGATCTTCGGCCCCACCGGGCGGTCGTCTGTCATCTGCGCCTCATCTTTCCCACCGGACAATAGCCAGACAAGACACTGAGAGGAAAGCGAAACCTTACAGGATCAGTTTTGGGTCGGCGCCCATGTCCAGCCCCGGAAAAATCGTGCCCTCCATCTGCGCCCGGTCGACTCCGAAGAGTTCGCGCATCGCCCAGCCCGCGATGGCGCGCACATCCCGCGTCGGCATCAGGTCGCGGCGCTGGTACAGGTCCGCCTCCGCCAACCCCGGCCAGTCGCCGAAAACCTTCCCGCCGCGAACCGCCCCGCCTGCCAGCAGCATCGCGCCCGCCGTGCCATGGTCCGTGCCGCCACTGCCGTTCAGCCGGGCCGTGCGCCCGAATTCCGTCATCGCCAGCACGGCCGTCTTGCCCCAGACCTCGCCCAGCTCGTCGCGCAGGGTCAGAACCGCCTCCTGCAACGGCCCCAGAGCGCGCGGCAGGCTCCGCTCCTGGTGCGCATGGGTGTCGAACCCGTTCAGCGAAAAGGCCGCGATCCGGCTATCGCCCCGCAACCGCTCGGCGGCAAAGCGCGCAACGCTGCCCACGCGGTCCCGGTCGCGCGTGGGGCGCATGTTGTCCTGCATCGCGTTCATCATGTCGCCGGTTTCCAGCGGGCCGCCCCCCGCCACCTCCGCCATCTCGGCCTGCGACAGGGAAATCGCCTCGTCCATCGTCGCGCGGAACAGCGGGTCGTCATGCATCACCCTCTCCAGCAGCCGCTGCGCCTGCGGGCTCAGCGCCAGCGCCGCCTCGGGCGACCAGTTCGCCACCGGCGCCTCCCCCGACAGGATCAACATGTCCTCGCGCCCCACCGCATAGGCCGTCTCGGCGGTGATCCCCGGCATCTCCTGCAACATCCGGTTCAGCCAACCGTCGCGGACGCGGCCCAGCGCGTCCTGCCCCGTGCCGGCCTCCAGGATGTCCTGCCCGTCGAAATGGCTACGCTTGTCGCGATAGGGCGTCGAGACGGCGTGCACGAAGCCCAGCTCGCCGGCCTGCCACAGCGGCATCAGCCCCGATAACTCGGGATGCAGCGCGAACATCCCGTCCAGCGCCGGCCCGCCCTGCGGCGCGGCCTCGCCCCGCAACGCGGCATAGTTCGGATCGCCCACCGGCCGCACCACGTCCAGCCCGTCCATCGCGCCGCGCAGGATGATCACCACCAGCCGCGTGTCCCACGGCGCGCTGGCCATGGTGACCGGCGTCACCAGCGGGCTGGCGGCCAGCGAACAGCCCAGCGCCAGGCTGCGGCCAAGGAACGCGCGGCGCGAGGTATCGGTCATGCTCGGGTCTCCTGTCCTACATCCTCTGGAACGCCGGCGAGGCCAACACCAGCCCCACGCCTTCGGCGCGCGTTTCCGCCGCCTTCGCGGCAAAGCGGACCGCCTCGGGCACATCCGGGCCCAGCGCGGTCTCGACAAACTCGCGCGGGTCCGGCAGCAGCCGCATCAGGCGGAACGGCACCGACATCCCCCATTGCAGCCGCGCGGCCATGCGCTGCGGCGTGATCCACGCGGTGTCCGCCTCGGGCCAGCCGTCCGGCCCCAGCGGCGCACCCCAGGCCTGGCCCATCAACACCATCGGTCCCAGCACCATCTGGTTCAGTTTGCGATAGTCGTCCGGCACGTGACGAGACGCAACACCCAACGCCCGTAAACTGGAGCCAACGAAATCGATCGGCTGCTTCACATTGCCCGGCCCGGCGTGCCATGCCGCCGGGTGCCTCAGCATGGCTTGGTAGACCTCCAACAAGTGCCCATCGCTGGCGCGGTAGGCTTCGGCCATCGCGCGGACCATGTCGGGGTCGGGGCTGTCACCAGTGAAATGCACCGCCAGCTTACGCGCCAGGTGCGCCGCCGTCGCCGGATGCGCGGCCAGGTCCTCCAACACCGCCGCGACCCTGTCGAAGGACAGCTCCGCGCCGCCATAGACGCGGCCGAGCACCTCCCGCGCACCAGGTTCGGCAAGGCGCGGCCGGAACAAGAATTCGGTCTCGCGTTCGACCGACATCCCCGTCAGCAGTTCCGCAAGCGCACGCACATCCGCCTGGCTATACTCCGCCCCAACCCCCAGCGTGTGCAGCTCGATCAGTTCCCGCCCAAGATTCTCGTTCAGGTCCTGCGACAGGTTTCGACGCTGGCCCACGGCACTGTTGGGCCCGGCCGTGACATGCTGCTTGAAATAGATCAGCATATACGGATGCGTGATTACGGCCTTCAACATGTCTGCAAACCGCCCGTCAAGATGCGGGCGGATCGCATCCTCCACGTAGGGCAGGTAGCCAAAGCTGAGCGGACCCGCACGGCCGATCGCGGTGAAATGGTCTGACCAGAAGAATGCCAGCCGTTCGCGAAACCCGTCCTCTGCCAACGCACGCCGCAACAGCGCATTGCGAACCCAGCCTCCGGCCTTTTCGCGCAGACCGCGAAGATGCTTTCTCCGCGTCTCACGTGCTGCAACGCGCGCGTCTTCGCTCTTGGCGTCGCGGAACTCTCGCCCGGCCTGCTGCACGGCAATAGTGGCGCGTCCCACCACGTCGAACCCGGCCACGGGAAACCGCTCTGCCGCGCGGTCCGGCCCTGCCAGCGCGGCCAGCATCGCGTCCACATCCACCGGCGCGGCGATCTCCGGCGAAAGACCACAGCCAAATCGAATGGCAGCGCGGTTGGGCTCAAACGGCATCGGCATTTTCTCCGGCAACGCGTATGCGAGTCATCTAGGGGACATCCTACAGGATTCCACGCGCCATGCTCTATGTCCCCTCGCGGCTCGGCAACAAGTTACGCATCGATCGGGAACCCGCTCGCCATGCCGCGCGTTCGCTCCCGAAAGCCAAACCCGAGGTCCAGCCATGCCCAGCATCTACGACGCCATCCGCGCCGACCACGACAACCACCGCGCCCTGCTCACCCGGATCGAAGACACCACCGGCGACAGCGACGACCGCAAATCCGCGTGGAAGGAGTTCTACGAGGATGTGAAATCGCACGCCGCCGCCGAGGAAGAGACGTTCTATTCCAAGCTCATCTCCAAGACCTGGGGCCAGGACGCCGCGCGCCACTCGGTGCATGAACACCAGCAGCTCGACGACATAATGGAAGAGCTGAACGAGGGCGACATGGCGTCACCCGGCTGGCTGAACCGGTTCAAGACGCTCAAGCACGACTACGAACACCACATGGACGAGGAAGAGGACGAGGTCTTCGCCCGCGCGCAGGACGTCATCCCCGAAGACGAGATCGAAGGCTACGGCGAACGCTTCGAGAAACGGAAATCCAAGGAACGCGGCCTGATCGACGACAAGCGCGAAGACAGCCTGGAAGACTGAAGGAGCCCCGCGTGCCGGACAAACCCCGCCTTGTCGGCGTCAACCACATCGTCCTCGAAGTCGGCGATCTCGAGGCCGCGCTGGAGTTCTGGCGCGCCATCTTCGACTTCGAGTTGCGCGGACGCGGCGACGGCCACGCGTTCCTCGACATGGGCGACCAGTTCATCGGCCTTTTCGAAGACAAGACCCAACCCCGGGACGAACACCGTCACTTCGGCCTTGTGGTCGACGACCGCTCCCGCGTGCGCGACCTCGCCCGCGCCGCCGGGGCCGAGGTGATGGAGACCGACTTTCTTGACCTGCGCGACCCATGGGGCAACCGCATCCAGGTGGTGGAATACGCCGACCTCCAGTTTTCCAAGACCGATGCGGTGCTGCGCGGCATGGGCCTGGACCTCAAGAAATCGCAAAGCGCCAAACAGGAATTGCAAGACAAAGGGATGGGTTGAAAACCGATCTAGCCCGCCCGAATGCCCCCGTCCCGGGCTTGACCCGGGACCTCTCCAATCCCGTAGGGTGGGTGAAAACCCACGCGCCCCCGCCTCACGCCTCGCGGCCTACTCCTCGCGCGGCAAAACGCGCAAACCCAACTCCATCAACTGATCACTGGCCGGCTCGCTCGGCGCGTTCATCATCAGGTCCTCGGCGCGCTGGTTCATCGGGAACATGATCACCTCGCGGATATTCTGCTCATCCGCCAGCAGCATTACGATCCGGTCGATCCCCGCAGCACAACCCCCGTGCGGCGGCGCGCCGTACTGAAATGCACCGACCATGCCGCCGAACCGCTTGCGCACTTCCGCCTCGTCATAGCCCGCCAGCTCGAACGCCTTGATCATCGTCTCCAGCTTGTGGTTCCGGATCGCGCCCGACACCAGCTCATAGCCGTTGCAGCTCAGGTCGTACTGGTACCCCAGCACCTTCAGCGGGTCGCCCTCAAGCGCCTCGATCCCGCCCTGCGGCATCGAAAACGGGTTGTGCGAAAAGTCGATCTCACCCGACTCCTCGTCGGCCTCGTACATCGGGAAATCCACGATCCAGGCAAAGGCAAAGCGGTTCTCGTCCGTCAGGCCAAGCTCCTCGCCGATCGTCACCCGCGCCTTGCCCGCCACGCGCTCGAACGCGGCCGGCTTGCCACCCAGGAAAAACGCCGCATCGCCCACGCCAAGGCCCAATTGCTCGCGAATGGCCTCCGTGCGTTCGGGGCCGATATTCTTGGCCAAGGGCCCGGCGGCTTCCATCCCGTCGCCCTGGTCCCGCCAGAAGATATACCCCATCCCCGGCAGGCCCTCTTTCTGCGCGAACGCATTCATCCGGTCACAGAACTTGCGGCTGCCGCCCGTGGGCGCGGGAATGGCACGAATTTCGGTGCCGTCCTGCTCCAAAAGCTTGGCGAAGATGGCAAAGCCCGAGCCACGGAAATGCTCGCTCACGTCCTGCATCTTGATCGGGTTGCGCAGGTCCGGCTTGTCGGTGCCATACCACAGCGCCGCATCGCGGTAAGAGATCTGCTCCCACTCTTCGTCCACCGCCTTGCCGCCGCCGAATTCCTCGAACAGACCCTTGATGACCGGCTGGATCGTGTCGAACACGTCCTGCTGCTCGACAAACGACATCTCCATGTCCAGCTGGTAGAAATCCGTGGGCGAGCGGTCGGCGCGCGGGTCCTCGTCGCGGAAACACGGCGCGATCTGGAAATACTTGTCAAAGCCGCTGACCATGATCAGCTGCTTGAACTGCTGCGGCGCCTGCGGCAGCGCATAGAACTTGCCGGGATGCAGGCGCGACGGCACCAGAAAGTCGCGCGCCCCCTCTGGGCTCGATGCCGTGATGATCGGCGTCTGGTACTCGCGAAAGCCAATGTCCCACATCCGCCGCCGGATGCTGGCCACCACGTCCGAGCGCAGCTTCATGTTCTCCTGCATCGCCTCGCGCCGCAGGTCCAGGTAGCGATAACGCAGCCGCGTTTCCTCGGGGTATTCCTGGTCCCCAAAGACGATCAGCGGCAGTTCCTTGGCACTGCCCAGCACCTCGACATCCCGAATGAACACCTCGATCTCGCCGGTGGGGATCTTGGGGTTCACAAGGCTCTCGTCGCGCGCCTTCACCTCGCCATCGATACGGATGCACCACTCGCTGCGCAGTTTCTCGACCTCGGAGAACACCGCGCTGTCGGGATCGCACAGCACCTGCGTCATGCCGTAATGGTCGCGCAGATCGATGAACAGCACCCCGCCATGGTCGCGGATCCGGTGCACCCAGCCCGACAGGCGAACACTGTCCCCGACATTCGATTTCGTCAGCTCGGCGCAGGTATGGCTGCGATATGCGTGCATGAGGTCCTCTCCGGGCGGCTGAAACTGCCCATTTCGCGTGCAATTCGGTTCGCGCCGATACACCTTGGCGGGGCGGCAAAGTCAAGGCCTGCAAGGCTATTTCCCGCCCGTGCGGAACCCGGGCCCGTCTTAAAACATTTACAGAAAGTTAATTTTGCGCAAAGATTCCGGCTATCGAGCGGAAAAGACGCGGAAAACCGCGACACCGGCAGGTTTCTCACCAGCAGATGCGCCACTGCGGGCGCGCGAAGAAATGGGGGTGAGCCATGTGGACCAAGATGCTCGATGTGTTCGTCACACATCTCTTTCGCAAAGGCGATTTCAGCCTGACCTATCCCGACGGCACCACGCGGCGCTATGGCGACGGCGGTACGCCTTCCGTCGCGATGACCCTTCACGACCCCACCCTGCCCCGCAAGATCATCCTGTCGCCCGAACTGGCCGTCGGCGAAGGCTACATGGATGGCACGCTCACGCTCGCGGATGACGACCTGCGCGGCTTTCTCAGCCTCGCGGTCGACAACATCGCCCGCCAGGGCAGCCCGTGGTTCCACCGCCCGCTCGACCTGATGCGCCACGCCGGCCGTTGGTTGAAACAGTTCAACCCGGCCAAGCGGTCGAAGGCCAACGTGGCCCACCACTACGACCTCTCGGGAGAGCTTTACGACCTCTTCCTCGACAAGGACCGGCAATATTCCTGCGCCTATTTCGCCCGCCCCGACATGACGCTGGAAGAGGCGCAGGAGGCCAAGAAACACCACATCGCCCGCAAGCTTTTACTGAAACCCGGGATGCGCGTGCTCGACATCGGCTGCGGCTGGGGCGGCATGGCGCTGACGCTCGCGCGCGATTACGGCGTCACGGTCGTGGGCGTGACGCTGTCCGAGGAACAGCACGCGCTGGCCACGCGCCGCGCCGCCGAGGCGGGGCTGTCCGACAAGGTCCAGTTCCACCTGATGGATTACCGCGCCGTCACCGGCACCTTCGACCGCATCGTCTCCGTGGGCATGTTCGAGCATGTGGGCGTGCCGCATTACCGCGAATATTTCCGCACCGTGCACGACCTCTTGGCCGAGGATGGCGTCGCCCTCATCCACACCATCGGCCACACCGACCCGCCCGGCACCACCAACCCGTGGATCCTGAAATACATCTTCCCCGGCGGCTATTGCCCCGCTCTCTCCGAGGCGACCCGCGCGATCGAGGTCAACGACCTGCACAGCTGCGATATCGAGGTCTGGCGCCTGCATTACGCCGAAACGCTGTGCCACTGGTACGACCGCTTCATGGCCAACATAGACCGCGCCCGCGAACTCTATGACGACCGCTTCTGCCGCATGTGGCGCTACTACCTTCTCGCCTGCGAGGCGACGTTCCGCTACAACAGCCAGGTCGTGTTCCAGTTCCAGCTCTCGCGCCGGCAGGACGCCGTGCCGCTCACCCGCGACTATCTCTACAGCGATGCCGCCGCCGAAGAGCTACGCCACGCGGCAGAATAACGGCTAAACCAGCCGCGCCGGGATCAACCCGCGCAGCGCATTGCCCACGTAAAGCGCCCGCGCCCCGGCCAGGTCGGCCGGCGTCAGCACCGCCTCCCGCGCCCGGCCCTCCGCGATCAGGCTCGCGCGCAGTACACCGGGCAACACACCGCAACTCAGCGACGGCGTCTCCAACCCGTCGCCCCGGTCAACGAAAATATTGGTGATCGTCCCCTCGCAGACCGCGCCATCCGAGTTGAGAAAGATCACTTCCTCCACCCCCTCGGGCAAGTCTGCGCGCGTCCGGTCATACAACTCGCGCTCGGTGCTCTTGACCGTCAACCAGGGGTCGGTCGCGATCAGCCGCGTGTCCGACACCGCCAGCCGCCACGCCCGCCCCTCCGGCTCGGGCGTGAACTCGTGCAAGGTAACCTCCACCTTGCCCTCCACATCCACCGTCAGCCGCAACCGTCTTGGCCCGCTGGCCTCGACCGCCTCAAGCGCCGCATCCAGCCCGGCGATCTCGATCCCCAGCCGCGCCGCGCTCGCCCGCAAACGCTCCAGGTGCAGCGCCTTGCGGTGCAACCCTTCATCAGGCGTCCACAGCCCGGTCTCGATCAGGCGAAATCCGCGATCAGCCGGCGGGCAAAGCGGGCTTTCCATAGGGCTTCCTCGTATTCCGACGCGGCGGTGCTGTCATAGACCACGCCACCGCCCACGTTCAGCGTCGCACGTCCGTCCTCCACAAGCAAACTGCGGATCGCCACGTTGAACTCCGACCGCCCGTCCGGCGCGGCCCAGCCGATGGTGCCGCAATAGACATCGCGCGCGCCATCCTCCAGCCCCGCCAGTATCTGCATCGCCCGCACCTTGGGCGCGCCGGTGATCGACCCACACGGGAAAAGCGCCCGGAACACGCCAGACAGCGCCGTCCCTTCCAACATCCGCCCCCGGATCAGCGAGGTCATCTGATGCACGGTGGCAAGGCTCTCCACCGTGAACAGCTCCGGCACCTCGATACTGCCGATCTCGCAGATCCGCCCCAGGTCGTTGCGCAACAGATCCACGATCATCAGGTTCTCGGCGCGGTTCTTTTCATCCTCCATCAGGAACCGGCAGCGCCGCGCGTCCTCCTCCGCATCGTCACTGCGCGGCTGCGTGCCCTTCATCGGCTTGGTCTCGATGCCCCCCGCCCCATCGGTGCGAAAAAACAGCTCCGGCGACCGGGACAGGATCGCGGGCAGCCCCTCGGCCTCGATCATCGCCCCGAACCGCACCGGCTGTATCGCGGCCAGCGCGGCATATATCTCGCCCGGCGTCCCCACCGCCTCCATCCTGCAGGCGAATGTCAGGTTCGCCTGATAGAAATCGCCCGCGCAGATATGCGCATGGACCGCCTCGAACGCCTGCTTGTACCGCGCCTCCGACCAAAGCGGCACGAAATGGTCCAGCCTCCCGGCAGGCTCCGGCAGCTCCGCCGCCGGCCCAAACCCCTCGTACACGCCGAACTGCACCAGCGGCACCCGCCGCCGCGCGGGCATCAAGTGCCCCAGCTTCGGCTCCAGCGCATAGCCAAGCTCGTAGCTCGCGAATCCCGCCAGCCACAGCCCGGCCGCCCGCGCCGCGTCCATCGCCTCCAGCGCAGCGGGCACATCCTCCGCCTCCCGCGCCGAGATCACCTCGACCGGGCGCTCGAACGCGCATTCGCTCCCCTCGGGGCCATGATCAAAACGGATTCGCACGCGGCTTCCCTTCGCTTTGGCTGGATATCTATGCAATCGCGGCCCCGAGTGCACTGCGAAATACGTCGCATCCCGTGCAAAGACCGATGCCCCTTGCGCTGTCCCGCGTAATGAATATAAGGCCAACAATTTGCGCCGCACCGGGGGATCACATGCCGAAAAGAACCGATATCAAGTCGATCATGATCATCGGTGCCGGCCCCATCATCATCGGGCAGGCCTGCGAGTTCGACTATTCCGGCGCCCAGGCCTGCAAGGCGCTGCGTGAGGAAGGCTACCGCGTCATCCTCGTAAACTCGAACCCCGCCACGATCATGACCGACCCAGGGCTGGCCGACGCCACCTATATCGAGCCGATCACGCCCGAGGTGGTGGCCAAGATCATCGAAAAGGAACGCCCCGACGCGCTCCTGCCCACCATGGGCGGCCAGACCGGCCTCAACACCGCGCTCGCGGTGGCCGACATGGGCGTGCTGGAAAAATTCGGCGTCGAGCTGATCGGCGCCAACCGAGAGGCCATCGAGATGGCCGAGGACCGCAAATTGTTCCGCGAGGCGATGGACCGTCTGGGCATCGAAAACCCCAAGGCCACCATCGCCGAGACCATGGAAGAATGCATGGCCGCGCTCGAACATGTGGGCCTGCCTGCCATCATCCGCCCCGCCTACACCCTTGGCGGCACCGGCGGCGGCGTGGCCTATAACCGCGCCGATTACGAGCATTACTGCAAATCCGGCCTCGACGCCTCGCCGGTCAGCCAGATCCTGATCGACGAGTCGCTCTTGGGCTGGAAGGAATACGAGATGGAGGTCGTCCGCGACCGCGCCGACAACGCCATCATCGTCTGCTCCATCGAAAACGTCGACCCGATGGGCGTGCATACCGGCGATTCGATCACCGTGGCGCCTGCCCTCACGCTCACCGACAAGGAATACCAGATCATGCGCAACGGCTCCATCGCCGTCCTGCGCGAGATCGGCGTGGAAACCGGCGGCTCCAACGTGCAATGGGCCATCAACCCCGAGGATGGCCGCATGGTCGTGATCGAGATGAACCCGCGCGTCTCCCGCTCCTCCGCGCTGGCGTCCAAGGCCACCGGCTTTCCGATTGCGAAAATCGCGGCCAAGCTCGCTGTCGGCTACACGCTCGACGAGCTCGACAACGACATCACCAAGGTCACGCCCGCCAGCTTCGAGCCGACCATCGACTATGTCGTCACCAAGATCCCCAAATTCGCCTTCGAGAAATTCCCCGGTTCCGAGCCGCACCTGACCACCGCGATGAAATCCGTGGGCGAGGCCATGGCCATCGGCCGCACCATCCACGAATCCCTGCAAAAGGCGCTCGCGTCGATGGAATCCGGCCTGACCGGTTTCGACGAGATCGCCATTCCGGGTCTTCCCGTCCCGGGCTTGACCCAGCCTGCCCCGGGCCTGAACCGGGGGGACCTCGCCGCCGGAGGCCCCGGCGCGGAGGCCGGGGCGAGTGGCACCGATCTCGATCCGACCGCCAAGGCCGCCGTCATCAAGGCGATCAGCCAGCAGACCCCGGACCGGATGCGCACCATCGCCCAGGCCATGCGCCACGGCCTGTCGGATGACGAGATCTTCGCCGCGACAAAGTATGATCCGTGGTTCCTCGCCCGCATCCGCGAAATCGTCGAGGCCGAGGACGCCGTGCGGCAGGATGGCCTGCCCACCGACGAAAAGGGCCTGCGCCGCCTCAAGATGATGGGCTTCACCGACGCCCGCCTCGCCAAGTTGACCGGCTTTACCGAGGCCGACATACGCCGCGCCCGCCACGCGCAGGGCGTCGTGGCCGTGTTCAAGCGCATCGACACCTGCGCCGCCGAATTCGAGGCCCAGACTCCCTACATGTACTCCACCTACGAGGCCCCGATGATGGGCGAGGTGGAATGCGAGGCGCGCCCCTCCGACCGCAAGAAGGTCGTCATCCTCGGCGGCGGCCCCAACCGCATCGGCCAGGGGATCGAGTTCGACTATTGCTGCTGTCACGCCTGTTTCGCGCTTACGGATGCCGGCTACGAGACCATCATGGTCAACTGCAACCCCGAGACCGTCTCGACCGACTACGACACCTCCGACCGCCTCTATTTCGAGCCGCTCACATTCGAGCACGTCATGGAAATCCTGCGGGTCGAGCTGGAAAACGGCACCCTGCACGGCGTCATCGTCCAGTTCGGCGGCCAGACCCCGCTCAAGCTTGCCAACGACCTCGAAGCCGAGGGCATCCCGATCCTCGGCACCACGCCCGACGCCATCGACCTCGCCGAAGACCGCGAGCGGTTTCAGGCGCTGGTGCACCAGCTGAACCTCAAGCAGCCCAAGAACGGCATCGCGCACTCGGACGCCGAGGCGCTGGCCATCGCTGACGAAATCGGCTTCCCGCTGGTAATCCGCCCCTCCTACGTTCTGGGCGGCCGCGCGATGGAAATCGTCCGCGACATGGGCCAGCTCGAACGCTACATCAACGAGGCCGTGATCGTCTCGGGCGACAGCCCGGTGCTGCTCGACGGCTACCTCTCCGGCGCCATCGAATGCGACGTCGATGCACTTTCCGACGGCACCGATGTCCACGTCGCCGGCATCCTGCAACATATCGAAGAAGCCGGCGTGCATTCCGGCGACAGCGCCTGCTGCCTGCCGCCCCACACCCTGCCCCAGCACATCATCGACGAGATCGACGCCCAGACCCGCGCGCTCGCCAAGGCGCTGAATGTCGTGGGCCTGATGAACGTGCAGTTCGCCGTCCAGGGCGACGACATCTACCTGATCGAGGTGAACCCCCGCGCCAGCCGCACCGTGCCCTTCGTCGCCAAGGCCACGGACAGCGCCATCGCCTCCATCGCCGCGCGCCTCATGGCCGGCGAGCCGCTCTCGGCCTTCCCGCATCGCGGCGCCTACCCGTCGGACACCAAGCCCGGCACCCTGCCCATGGCCGATCAGATGACGCTCGCCGACCCCGCGATGCCCTGGTTCTCGGTCAAGGAGGCGGTGATGCCCTTCGCCCGCTTCCCCGGCGTCGACACGATCCTGGGGCCGGAAATGCGCTCGACGGGCGAGGTCATGGGCTGGGACGTCTCCTTCCCCCGCGCCTTCCTCAAGGCGCAGATGGGCGCGGGCGTCGTGCTGCCCGACGGCGGCAAGGTGTTCTTCTCGATCAAGGACGACGACAAGACGCCCCAGCTGGTGGAAACCGCTCAGATCCTCGTCGATCTGGGCTTCGCCATCGTCGCCACCCGCGGCACTGCCGCCTTCCTCGAAGCGCACGGTATCGCCTGCGAGGTCGTCAACAAGGTCTACGAGGGCCGCCCCGACATCGTGGACATGCTCAAGGACGGGCAGATCAGCCTCGTGATGAACACCACCGAGGGCATCCAGGCCGTCGAGGACAGCCGCGAGATTCGCTCGGTTGCGCTCTACGACAAGATCCCCTATTACACGACCGCAGCCGCCGCCCATGCCGCCGCACTGGCCATGAAGGCCCGGCAAGAGGGCGACCTTGTGGTATTGCCGCTACAGGGCGTCGCCTGATGGCAAATGCCTCGCGCGGGACCGGCCCGCGCAAGGCTTTGAAAATATTGGAATTCTTCAGAATCTCCGCAGCCATGCTCTGCGGCCAGAGCGGCTATGCACAATTTTCATAGAATTCGAAACGAATAAGGATTGCGCCGTCATAATTTTTGACTAGGTGGATGGTACGAACGCACAGACGCGTTCGATATGAAACGACCGCCAGCCAAAGGAGGCCATCATGACCCGCGATGAATTGAACCGGGAACTTCGTATGCACAGTGCCACCTGGCAGTCGGTGGTCCTGGTCTACGGTATCCTCGTCGGCACGCTGATTTTCTCGGCCTCGGCCATCATCAGCTGACCTTCCCCCGGCGCCCTGCGCCACAGTCCGAAAACCGACCTCTTTCCCCTTCGGCGTTGAACGTGAGACTCGTTTGGCGTCCTTGGCGCTTCTGAAAAGGATACCCGCCATGAACCGTGACCAACTGATCCGCGAATTGCAGGCCCACAGCGCCACGTGGCAGGCCGTCGTGATCGTCTATGCCCTGATCGTCGCCGCGATGGTCCTGTCGGGCATGGCCATCACCGGCTAGCGCACAGCACGAATTCATGAAAAGAAAACGGCGCCCTATTTTCGGGGCGCCGTTTTTTGTTCCTGATCGTCAGTCTCAGACCTGCGTACCCTCGACCTTGTCGTCGTCCGGGTCGATCTTGGCCGAGGCCGCGTCGCCGATATTGTCGACGCCGCGTTCCTCCAGTAGCGTGGTCAGCCAGTTCGGATCCATCTCCGGCACCGAGCTCAGCAGCAGGTCTGTATAGGGATGGTGCGGCGGCGTGAACATGTCGTCCTTCGGCCCCTGTTCCACCACCTGCCCGTTCTGCATCACCACCACCTCGTCGGCGATCGACCGCACCGTCGCCAGGTCATGGGTGATGAACATGTAGGCCAGGTTCAGCTCGTTCTGCAGCCGGTCCAGCAGCCGCAGGATGCCTTCGGCCACCAGCTGGTCCAGCGCCGAGGTCACCTCGTCACAGACGATGAAACTGGGCTCCGCCGCCAGCGCCCGGGCGATCCCGATCCGCTGTTTCTGGCCACCCGACAACTCGGGCGGATACCGGTTGTAGTATTTCGACGGCTCCAGCTCGATCAGGTCCAACAGTTCATCCACCCGCGTCTTCAGCGCCGTGCCCTTCAGCCCCGAATAGAACTGCGCCGGACGCCCGATGATCTCCGAAATCTGCACCTTGGGGTTCAGCGCGGTATCGGCCATCTGATAGATCATCTGGCACTGTCGCAACTGGTCCTTCGAGCGGTCCTTGTAACTGGCCGGGAACGGCTCGCCCTTGAACAGCACCTCGCCTTTGCTAGGCGGCAACAGCCCGGTGATCACCCGCGCGGTCGTGGACTTGCCCGACCCGGATTCGCCCACCACGGCCACTGTCATCCCCTGGTAGATGTCGAACGACACGTCATCCAGGATCTTCGGCCCGTTGGAATAGGACGCGTCCACGTTCTTGACCGAGATCAGCGGCGGCGTGCCATCCGTCGGGCGGTGCTTCTGCTCGCTGGTAAAGCTGCGCACGGCCCAAAGCGACTTGGTGTAATCCTCCTGCGGATTCTCCAGCATCTGGTCCGTGGGCGCCTCCTCGACCTCTTCGCCGCGCAACAGCACCTTGATCGTGTCGGCCATCTGCGCCACCACCGCCAGGTCGTGGGTGATATAGATCGCCGCGGTGTTGAACTGGTCCACGATATCGCGAATGGCCGCCAGAACCTCGATCTGGGTCGTCACGTCCAGCGCCGTCGTCGGCTCGTCAAAGATGATCAGGTCAGGCCGGCACGACATGGCCATCGCCGTCATTGCCCGCTGCAACTGCCCCCCCGACACCTGGTGCGGATACCGGAACCCGATCTCGCCCGGATTGGGCAGGCGCAACCGCTCATACAGCTCGATCGCGTCCTCCTGCGCCTCCAGCCGCTTCTTGATGCGGTACTGCACGGGGGCTTCCGTGTGCTGGTCGATCAGCTTGTGCGCCGGGTTGAACGACGCCGCCGCCGACTGCGCCACATAGGCGATGCGCGACCCGCGCAGCGCCCGTTTCTCGGCCTCCGACGACGTGGTCAGCTCGATCCCGTCGAACTCGATCGACGAGCCCTCCACGATCCGCGTGCCGTCGCGGGCATAGCCCATGGCCGCCGCGCCGATGGTCGACTTGCCCGCACCGGATTCCCCGATCAGGCCCATCACCTCGCCGCGGTGCAGGGTCAGGTCGACACCCTTGATGATGTCGACCCAGGTTTCGTCCGAATACCCTTGGATCTTCAGGTCCCGGATCTTCAGAAGGACATCTGTTTTCTTCAAGCCCATGTCGTTTACTCCTTCAAGCCCGAGGACCGGTGCAGCATCCAGTCCACCACAAAGTTGACCGCCACGGTCAACAGCGCGATGGCCGCGGCCGGAATCAGCGGCGTGATCTCACCGAACGAAATCAGCGTCGCGTTCTCCCGCACCATCGAGCCCCAGTCGGCCGTGGGCGGCTGGATGCCGAGCCCGAGGAAGCTGAGGCCCGCGATCAGCAGGAATACGAAACAGAACTCCAGCCCGAATTCCGCCACCAAAGGCGCGGTCGAGTTGGGCAGGATCTCGCGCCGGATCAGGTACCAGTTCTTTTCACCGCGCAGCTTGGCGGCCTCGATATAGTCCATCACCACCACGTTGCCCGCGACCGCCCGTGTCAGGCGGAACACCCGCGGGCTGTAGATGATCGCGACCACCAGGATCAGGATGATCTCCGACGCGTTGAAGATCGTCGTGCCGGCCAGCGCAAAGGCAAAGGCCACCCCGGCGACGATCGCCGCCCCGATCAGCCAGCTGACAAGCGAATAGGCCGCCGCCGCCAGAAACAGCAGCCCGACGATGACGGCAAAGCCGAACAGCAGCCAGGAACTGGTCTGAGGCGATGCCAGCGAGCCGCCGAAGATCGACAGCATCAGCAGGGCAAAGATCAGCGACGGAATCGACATGATCACGTCTGCCATCCGGCCCATGAACCCGTCGAAGTAACCGCCTTTGGTCGCCGCCAACAGGCCCGCCATGGCGCCCAGGATGAATGCCAGGACCGTGCCGCACAGCGCCAGCGCCACGGTGTTCCGCGCGCCATAGATGATGCGGCTGAACATGTCCCGGCCCAGCTGGTCCGCGCCCAGCAGCATGTTGTTGTCCGGCGGCGCAAAGGCCTGGCTGACGATCTCGGCCTCGCCATAGGGCGCGATGGCCGGGGCGAAGATGCCCATGATCGCCACGATGAAGATCACGAACATCCCGAAGGCCGCGGTCAGCGGCGCGGTGCGCAGCTCCTTGGCCATCTCGTCGCTTGCCAGTGCCGTCAGAAACTCGCGGAACGCGTAGGACATCATGCCCGCCGCCAGAAGCATCCCCGCGGCAATCGAGATGAACCGCAGCCCGGGGATCCCGCCGATGATCGCAACCACCAGCGACACCAGTGTCAGCGAGAACAGCAGCAGAAACGCCGAGCGTTGATTGTAGTAGGCAGCCCCGCAAGACAGCACAAGCAGCAGGGCGAAGTAGAGGATTACAAAAATCATGATCCGCCCTCCTTATTTCGGGTGCCGCAGGCGCGGGTTGGTGAGGATCGCACCAACGTCGGCTGCAAGGTTGAGAAGAATGAAGGTCGCCGCGAAGATCAGGCAGCAGGCCTGCACCACGGGGAAGTCGCGCTTGGAAACCGCGTCCACCAACGCCTGGCCGATGCCAGGATAGACGAACACCACCTCCACCAGCACCACGCCGGTGATCAGGTACGCCAGGTTCAGCGCGACCACGTTGATGATCGGCGCCCAGGCGTTTGGCAGCGCGTGTTTCACGATCACCTTCCAGGGCGGCGCGCCCTTCAGCCGGGCCATCTCGATATAGGGGCTGGCCAGCAGGTTGATGATCGCCGCGCGGGTCATCCGCATCATGTGCGCCATGACCACCAGCACCAGCGTCAGCGCCGGCAGGAACGTCCGCTCCAGCAGGTCGAGGAAACTCATCCCTTCGCTCAGGCTCGCGATGGCCGGGAACATGCCCCACTTGACAGCGAAATAGAGGATCAGGATGTAGCCCAGAAAGAATTCCGGCGACGAGATGAAGGACAGTGACACTACGTTCGCCACCCGGTCGAAGATCGAGTTCCGCAACAGCGCCACGATCACGCCCAGGATAATCGACACCGGCACCGCGATCACGGCCGCGTAGGCCGCCAGGAACAGCGTGTTCATGAACCGCTCCCCGATGATCTCGGTCACCCGCGCATCGGTCACGATCGAGCTGCCGAAATCCAGCGTGACGGCATCGCCCAGCCACGCCAGGTATCTCACGATCGCGGGCTGGTCGAGGCCCATCTCACGGCGCAGCGCCGCAAGGTTCTCCGGCGTCGCCGACTGTCCCAGCACCGCCTGCGCGATGTCGCCGGGAAGAAGCTCGACCATGAAGAAGATAATCAACGAGATCACCAATAGGATGATCAACCCGAGACCAAGACGCTTGCCGACAAGCGTTAAGATGTCTCCCATATGTCCCTCCTGCTGTTGGGCGTCCGCCGTGCCCGTCCCGGGCCGCATCCGCACAGCTTATTTTGTTATGACGTTTTGACGTGCCCCGTGCGCTTTTCGCGCTATCTCGGCCGTCCCGTCGGCCCGGACGGGGCGGTCACCCGCCCCCTCCAAATGCTTGCCCCGGCAGCAGTGTGCCGGGGCAAAACCTCTTATGCGTCCGCGAACCACCAGCGGCTGCAGGCGCGCGCGCCATCCATCTGCCAGCTTGGCGCCAGGTCCGGCCCGTGCTGCACGTTCTTGCGCCGCGCATAGACGAAGTTCGGGAAGAACGGGATGATCGTGCCGCCATCGTCCTTCGCCAGGATAGCCATCTCGCGGTACATCTCGGCCCGCTTTTCATCGTCCAGCTCGGCCTTGGCCTGAAGCAGCAGTTCGTTGAACCGCTCGTTCTGCCACCGGCTCTCGTTCCAGGCCGCGTCGGACTTGTAGGCCAGCGAATACATCACGTCCGGCGTCGGACGCGCGCCCCACTGCACCACGCACCACGGCTTTTTCAGCCACACGTCGGAATAGTACCCGTCGTTGGGCTCGCGGTTGACGTTGATGGTGATGCCGGCCTGCTTGGCGTGCTCGGCAAACAGAACGCACATGTCCACCGCGCCTGAAAAGACCGAGTCGGCCACGCTCAGGTTCACCGTCAGGCCCTCGGCCCCGGCTTTCTGCAACAGCGATTTCGCCTGGTCGGGATCGTATTCGCGCTGCTCGATCCCTTCCGGGAAATACGGCATCGCCGGCGAATGGTGGAAATCGTTCGCCTTGGTGGCCGCCCCGAACGCGATCTTCTCGATCAGCTCGTCGCGGTTCAGCGACAGTTTCAGCGCGTTGCGCACATCCACGTTGTCGAACGGCGCCGTGTCGCACAGCATCGGCATGGTGATCGCCGCCGCCGACGGCACGTCGTCGATCTCGATGTTCGGATCACGCTGCAACAGCGCCAGCGTCTTCAGCTCCAGCTGCGTCACCGCGTCCACATCGCCCGTCACCAGCGCCGTCTGGCGCGCGTTCGGGTCGTTCAGAACGATCAGTTGCAGGTCGTCGAAATAGGCGCCTTCCAGGTGCCAGCCCTCGTGGCGGGTCAGGCTGTAGCGCACGCCGAACTCGGCCTCTTCCATCTTGTAGGGGCCGGACCCGTCGCCCGACTGCCAGTTGGCCGTGCCGTCTTCGTTCGCCGGCACGATCGCCAGGTGATAGTCGGTCATCAGCCACGGCAGGTCGGCATTGCCCGCCGCCAGCTTGAACGTGACCGAGTTGTCGCCGTTGTCGACCAGATCCTCGACATCCGACAAAAGCGCCTTCGCGGCCGAGGTCGTCTCTTCGCCGCGGTGGTGGTTCATCGACGCGATCACGTCGTTCGCCGTCACCTTGTTGCCGCTGTGGAACGTGGCGTTGTCATTGATCTTGAACGTCCATTCCTTCGCGTCCGGGCTCGCGCTCCACTCGCTGGCCAGGTCCGGCCCGAGCGAGCCATCGGGCTCGATCAGCGTCAGGTAGGACCGATATGTGTGTGCCACCTGGATCATCGAGAAGGTGACGTAGGTGCCGGGGTCGTGCGTGTCCGACGTGTTGCCGTCGTGCATCCCCAGGCGGAACGTCCCGCCCTTGGCGGGCTGCGCCTTCGCGGCGCCGGTCCACAGGCCGGTCGCGGCCGTGGTCGTCAGGCCCGCCGCGGCGGCGTAATGCATGAACGACCGGCGAGAGATCTTGCCTTCGCGGGCCGCGGCTGCCAGTCGATCCAGCAGCATTTGATCTTTGATATCAGTCATGATGTCTCCCTATGACTAGTCTGTCTTTCAGGTCATCTTGCGCGACCCTTCAAAGCAGCTTTGCGTCGTTTCCCCTGAACGGGCGGCTCATTTACGACATGATGTTACCAAAACACGAAAAAAATGTCGCTTCCAGCCTTCATATGCCGCATCACGATTTTTTTTCGCACGTTCAAATCACTAGCCAACGCTGTTGAACCTCTTGCAATCAAGGCGTTTTCGCGCGTCGGCCCGATCTGCGACCGACTGTTCAAAAAACGACATTTCCGCGCACCCGACCCATCGGTTCGCCGGGATTCGCCTAAGACCCCGCGTCTTCCTTGCGCGCCCGCAGCTTCGCAAAATAGGCCACCCGCTTGCCAAGTTCCCGCTCGAACCCGCGCTCGACCGGCTTGTACAGCTCGGGCCGCTCCATCGTGTCGGGAAAATAGTTCTGCCCCGAAAACGCGTCCTCGGCATCGTGGTCATAGGCATAGCCCGCACCGTATCCCTGCTCTTTCATCAGCCCGGTGGGCGCGTTTAGGATATGCTTGGGCGGCGGCTCGCTCCCGGTCTTCTTGGCGGCCTTCATCGCCGCCTTGTAGGCCACGTAGGCCGCGTTCGACTTGGGCGCCAGCGCCAGGTAGGTGACCGCCTGCGCCAGCGCCAGCTCCCCCTCCGGACTGCCCAGCCGCTCATAGGTTTCCCACGATTGCAGGCACACCGCCTGCGCCTGCGGATCGGCAAGCCCGATATCCTCCACCGCCATCCGCGTGATCCGCCGCGCCAGGTACCGCGGGTCTTCGCCCCCGTCCAGCATCCGCGCCAGCCAGTAAAGCGCGGCATCCGGGTCCGACCCGCGCACCGACTTATGCAAAGCGGAAATCAGGTTGTAATGCGCGTCGCCTGACTTGTCGTACTGCGCCGCCCGCTTCATCAGCCGCGCAGTCAGCGCATTGGTGTCCAGCTTCGTGTCGGTCTTCCACGCCGCCACCTGCTCGATCAGATTTAGCAGCGCCCGCCCGTCCCCGTCCGCCATCTCCAGCAGCGACTCGCGCGCCGCGCCGTCCAGCGGCAGCGCCCGGTCCAGCTCCTTCTCCGCCCGCTGCGCCAGCCGCTCCAACTCCGCCAGGGTCAGCCGCTCCAGCACCAGAACCTGCGAACGGCTCAGAAGCGCGGCGTTCAACTCGAAACTCGGGTTTTCCGTGGTGGCCCCCACCAACAGGATCGTCCCGTCCTCCATATGCGGCAGAAACCCGTCCTGCTGCGCCTTGTTGAACCGATGGATCTCGTCGACGAACAGCAGCGTCCCCTGCCCGTTCGCCCGCCGGTGCTTGGCCGCGTCGAACACCTTGCGCAGTTCCGGCACGCCGGAAAAGATCGCGCTGATCTGCACGAAATGCAGGTCCGTCTCGTCCGCCAGCAGCCGCGCGATGGTGGTCTTGCCCACCCCCGGCGGCCCCCAGAACACCAGCGATGTCAGGCTGCCCGAGGCCAGCATCACGCCCAGCGGCCCATCCGGCCCGATCACCTTCTCCTGCCCGATCACCTCGGCCAGCGCCTTGGGCCGCAGCCGGTCCGCCAGCGGGCGCGGCGCGCTGTCATGCGCCTTGTCGTCCCTCGCGCTCGCGTTGGTATCGAACAGATCGCCCATGGCTACAGCCTGAACCGCAGCGTGCTGCGCTGCGTGCCCCGCTGCACATCCAGGCTCAGCCACCGCCCGCTCGCCTCCAGCATCGGCTCCACCATGCCGGGGACCTCGACAGCCGCGCCGTTGATCCCGCGCAGAATATCCCCCTGCCGCAACCCGGCCCGCAGTCCCGCACGCCCCGGCTCCAGCACCACGACACCCTCCGCCATCAGCGGCAGGTCCAGTTCGGCGATGACGGCCGGGTTGATATTGCCGACCGTCATCCCCGGAATGACGCTCCGCGCGCCGGTCTCGGTCACGTCCCGCGGCGGCACCTCCGGCGCGGCCCCCAGCCGCAGGACCACATCCTCCGCAGCGCCGTCCCGCACGCGCGTCACCCGCGTCTCGCCGCCGATCCCGGCCACCGACATTCGGTAAATCATCTCCGGCGCCGCGTTCACCGCCTGCCCGTCCACTGCCGTGATCACGTCGCCCGCCTGGAACCCGGCCGCGGCAAACGGGCTCGCGGGATGCAGTTGCGAAATGATGATCCCGCCCGGCACATTCAGGCCCATCCCCTCGGCCATGTCCGCCGTCACCGGCTGGCCGCTGATCCCGGCCCAGGGCCGTTCGAACGCGGTGTTTCCCGCCTCTGCCTGCGCCACGAATTGCGCCACCAGCGCGGCAGGGATGGCAAAGCCGATCCCGTTCGACCCGCCCGACCGGCTCAGGATCCGTGTGTTGATCCCCACCAGCCGGCCCTCTATATCCACCAGCGCCCCGCCCGAATTGCCCGGGTTGATCGGCGCATCCGTCTGGATGAAGTACCCCCGCGCATTGCCCGTCGCCGCGCCCGATCGCGCCAGCCCCGACACGATCCCGCTGGTCACCGTCTGACCCACACCAAACGGGTTGCCGATCGCCAGCACCAGCTCGCCCACCTCGACCGTATCGCTGTCGCGCAACTCCAGCGCCGGCATCCCTTCCGCGCCCTCCAGCTTCAGGATCGCCAGGTCGCTTTCCTCGTCCGAGAGCAGCACCCGCGCCTCGAATTCCCGCCGGTCGTTCAGCACCACGCGGATGTCCGTGGCCATCCCCACCACGTGGTAATTCGACACCACGATCCCGTCCGCGCTCAGGATCACCCCCGACCCCAACGAGTTTTCCACCCGCGGCCTTGCCCCGCTGAAATCGCGAAAGAACTCGTCGAAGAACGGATCGCCCCGAAACGGGCTCGACCGCGTGTTCACAACCCGCCGCGCATAGATGTTCACCACCGCCGGCGCGGCCTCTTTGACCACGGGCACAAAGCCCATGCTGATCTCGACCCGGCTCTCGGGCACGCGCATCTCCGCCCCCGCCGGCACCGCCAGCGTCAAGGACAGGACAAGGACACAGATCCATCTCACCATGCCCCCGATATGCGCCCCCCGCGCCCTTGATGCAAGCGCGACAAGACAGGCACCGCCCCCGCTCTTCCTCTGGCCAAAAATATCCCGGGGTGCGCGAGGGGCTGGCCCCTCGCTCCCGTCCTCGACACCCGCACCACCCGATGGAACCCCCCGCCCCACCCGGCGTTTTCCCGACAGGAGGTACCACCATGGCTGACAGATACAGATCGAAGGACGGCAAAAGCGAAACCGAAGAATTCGTCGACGACGTCCCCACCCCAGACCAGCAAGGCCGCGCCGACGGCAATCTCGAACGCAAGGTCGGTACGCGCGACTCGCTGAAGCGGACAAAGAGCGAGGACGCCGGCGCAACCCGCGTCACCAAGGAAGACGAAGAGGGCCAAGGCAATCTCGGCGGCCACCACGGCACCGGCAAGGAGAAACGCGATGACTGAGCTCAAGCACGGCACCTGGGTCGTGGTCACCGACAGTGAAAAGGCGCTTTTCCTGCGCAACCTCACCGACCACCAGGACCCCAATTTCGAGGTCATGGACACCGAGGAACAGGACAATCCCTCGGATATCGAGCAATCGGCCAACCGCCCGGGCCGGATGCAGGACACCGGGGTCCAGCAAATGTCGGCACTGGACGACACCGACTGGCACGAGCTGCAAAAGGAACGCTTCGCCGCCGACCTGTCCGACATCCTTTACGATGCGGCCCACAAAGGCGAATATGACCGCCTGATCCTCGTCGCCGCGCCCAAGGTGCTGGGCCACCTGCGCGACGACATGCACAAGGAGGTCACGTCGAAAGTGGTTAGCGAGATTCCCAAGAACCTCGCGGGCCATCCCGTCGACGAGATCGAGAAGCTGGTCAAGAAAGAGCTCGAGGCGTCCTGACCGCAAAAGATCACAGACGCAAAAACGCCGCCGGACATCTCCGGCGGCGTTTTTCATGCCCAGTCGGGGGAAGCGGGGCTTATGCCTCGTCGTCCCCGTCCATGTCCTCGGCGGCGACGCGGGCCTTGTCGGCGGCGCCCTTGGCGTCGCGGTCGCGCTCGACGAATTCGATGATCGCCATCGGCGCCATGTCACCATACCGGAAACCGGCCTTCAGCACGCGGACATACCCGCCCTGACGCTCCTTGTAGCGCGGGCCCAGCACGTCAAAGAGCTTTTCGACATGCATGTCCTGCTTCAGTTGCGCGGCAGCCTGGCGGCGGGCATGAACGTCCCCGCGCTTGCCCAGCGTGACCAGCTTTTCCACCACGCGCTTCAGCTCCTTGGCTTTCGGCAGGGTGGTCTTGATCTGTTCGTGTTCAATCAGCGAGCCGGCCATGTTCGCCCACAGCGCCTTGCGGTGCTCGTGGGTGCGGTTCAGGCGGCGATAGCCTCGTGCGTGACGCATGTGTCTTACTCCATTTGGTGCCCTCTACGGGCGTTTTTGCTTTGTCCGGCCGGCGATGCGTGTCACCGGCTCTCCTTGGGGTAAGCGTCGCTTGGAAAGCGGCGCGTCACCCGAAAGTTGTCCGCCCTGGGGCGGGCAACCCGTAGGGTGGGGTTTCACCCCACCCCGATTAAAACTGGTCTTCGAACTTCTTCGCCAGGTCCTCGATGTTGTCCGGCGGCCAGTCCTCGACATCCATGCCCAGATGCAGCCCCATGCCCGACAGCACTTCCTTGATCTCGTTCAAGGACTTGCGGCCAAAGTTCGGCGTGCGCAGCATCTCGGCTTCGGTCTTCTGGATCAGATCACCGATATAGACGATGTTGTCGTTCTTCAGGCAGTTGGCCGACCGCACCGACAGCTCCAGCTCGTCCACTTTCTTCAGCAGCAGCGGGTTGAACTCCAGGCCGTCGTCGTCGTCCTGACGCTGCGCCGATTCCGGCTCTTCGAAGTTCACGAAGATCGACAGCTGGTCCTGCAGGATACGCGCGGCAAAGGCCACGGCGTCTTCCGGCGTCAGCGAGCCATCGGTCGTCAGCTTCATCGTCAGCTTGTCATAGTCCAGAACCTGGCCTTCGCGCGTGGGCTGCACGTCATAGCTGACCTTGACGACCGGCGAATAGATCGCGTCGATGGCGATCAGGCCGATCGGCGCGTCTTCCGGCTTGTTCTTGTCGGCGGCGACATAGCCCTTGCCCTGGTTCACGGTCAGTTCCATGAACAGGTCCGCACCCTCGTCGAGGTGGCAGATCACATGTTCCTTGTTCAGGATCTCGATGCCCGCGCTGTCGGCGATGTCACCCGCGGTCACAACGCCCGGCCCCTTGGCCGAGATCGACAGGCGCTTGGGCCCTTCGACTTCCATGCGGATCGCGACACCCTTGAGGTTCAGCACGACGTCTGTCACGTCTTCACGGACACCGGCAATGCTGGAAAACTCGTGCAGCACGTTGTCGATCTGCACGCTGGTGATGGCCGCGCCCTGAAGGCTCGACAACAGAACGCGGCGCAGCGCGTTGCCCATCGTCAGGCCAAAGCCGCGCTCCAGCGGTTCGGCCACGACGGTCGCCTGGCGCAGCGGGTCGTTGCCCGGCTTCACCTCAAGCTGCGTCGGCTTGATCAATTCTGCCCAGTTCTTATGGATCATGCGGTCCCTCCATCCTTGTCCCCGGCCCCATGTCCACAGGCCTCCGAGACGCTCGAGGTTTCAAAATAACGGAATGGGGCCGTGAAAACTCACGCGGCCCCACCCAGAAAATCGGTCTCAGACCCGGCGACGCTTCGGCGGGCGGCAACCATTGTGGGCAATCGGCGTCACGTCGCGAATGGACGTGATGTTGAAGCCGACGGCAGCCAGGGCGCGCAGCGCGCTCTCGCGGCCCGACCCGGGCCCCTGCACTTCGACTTCCAGCGTCTTCATGCCGTGTTCCTGCGCCTTGCGGCCGGCATCTTCGGCGGCCATCTGGGCGGCATAGGGCGTCGACTTGCGCGACCCCTTGAAGCCCATCGTACCGGCCGAGGACCACGCGATCGCGTTGCCCTGCACGTCCGAGATCAGGATCTTGGTGTTGTTGAACGAGCTGTTCACATGCGCCACGCCCGTGGCGATGTTCTTCGAGACCTTTTTCTTGGTCCGGCGGGTATCTCGTGCCATTGGTTCTGCCCTCCCTTACTTCTTCTTGCCGGCGATGGGTTTCGCCGGGCCTTTGCGGGTGCGCGCATTGGTATGCGTGCGCTGACCGCGAACGGGAAGGTTGCGGCGATGGCGCAGACCGCGATAGCAGCCAAGGTCCATCAGGCGCTTGATGTTCATCTGCACTTCGCGGCGCAGGTCGCCTTCGACCATGTAGTTGGCGTCGATATGCTCGCGCATGGCGACCACTTCGGTGTCGCTCAGCTCGTTGACCCGGCGGGTCAGGTCGATATTGACGGCCTCGCAGATGGCCTTGGCCGAGGATTGGCCGATTCCGGTGATGTAGGTCAGGGCGATCGGGACCCGCTTGTGGGTCGGGATATTTACGCCGGCGATACGTGCCACGTGTCATGTCCTTTCGTTGCGGGTCCGTAGCTCCAGACCCTTTTTTCACAACGTAGGCCCGAGGCGATTGCTCCGGGCCGCAGCTGAATTCAGGTGATCGATTCTTAGGCGGGCGCGACCCGCGCGGGAATCATGTTCTCGTCAGAGATGGTGTCGTCTAGAAGCAATCGCCCGAGGCGTCAACCCTCTGTCAAGAGAATTGTGCCTGTCGGCGAAATCCCAAGGAATAAAGGCTCTTCAGCGGGGCCGCGCAGATGGCGTTCAGCCCTTGAGCGCTCCCGCGATGCGGGCCTTCACCTCGTCGATCTCGCCTAGCCCGTCGATCGTCTCCAGGTCGCCCTTGGCATAGTAATAGCCGATCAGCGGCGAGGTCTTCTTGTAGTATTCCATCAGCCGCTGCTTGAGGCTGTCCTCGTTGTCGTCCGCCCGCCGCTTCACCTCGGTCGAGCCGCAATTGGCGCATTTGCCATCTTCGGGCCAGGGCTTGGTGATGTCGTTATAGACCGCCCCGCAATTGCCGCAGGTCGACCGGGCCGTGATGCGCTGCACCAGCGCCTCGTCGTCCACCCGCATTTCGACGACCGCATCCAGCGTCTGGCCGGTCTCAGCCAGCAGTTCGGCCAGCGCGTCGGCCTGGGCCAGCGTGCGCGGAAAGCCGTCGAAAATGAAGCCACCGCCATTCTCGCCGTTGATCTTCTCGCGAATGAGGCCGATCACGATCTCGTCCGTCACAAGGTCGCCACGGGCCATCACGTCGGCCACGACCTTGCCCATCTCGGTGCCGCTGTCCTTGGCCTCGCGCAGCATGTCGCCGGTCGATAGCTGGGTCATGCCCCGCTCCTCGACCAGGATATGTGCTTGCGTGCCTTTACCGGCCCCCGGCGGTCCGAGAAGTATGATATTCATCGACGTCCTGTCCCTTTTCTGCGCGACCGTTTACGGCCCTTGCCGCTTAGCTGCGACTTCTCGATCAGGCCCTCGTACTGGTGCGCCAGAAGATGCGACTGGACCTGCTGGATCGTGTCCATGGTCACCGATACCACGATCAGGACCGAGGTGCCGCCAAAATAGAAAGGTATGGCGAACTGTCCACGCAGGATTTCCGGAAGGAGACAAACTGCCGCAAGGTAAGCCGAGCCCAGCACCAGGATCCGCGTCACCACGTATTCCAGGTATTCCGCCGTCTTCTTGCCGGGCCGGATGCCGGGCACGAAGCCGTTCTGGTTCTTCAGGTTGTCGGCCACGTCATCGGGTTTGAACGCCACGTTGTAGGTGTAAAAATAGGCGAAGAACACGATCATCACCGTGAAAAACACCAGGTAAAGCGGCTGCCCGGGCCCGAAATAGGCCAGCAGGGTCGACATGAACGGCCCCGTGTCGCTGCCCGAAAAGGTGCTGACCGTGGCGGGCAGCAGCAGCAGCGACGAGGCAAAGATCGCCGGGATCACGCCCGCCGGGTTCACCTTTACCGGCAGGTGGCTTGACCCGCCGTCATAGACCTTCATCCCCACCTGGCGGCGCGGGTACTGGATGTGGATCTTGCGCAAGCTGCGCTCCATGAACACCACGAAGGCGATCGTCGCCACGACCATCACGATCACCCCGATGATCACCGCCGGGCTGATCGCGCCCGACCGGCCGCTGGCAAAGAACTGCGCCAGCGCGGCGGGCACTTCGGCGATGATGCCCACGAAGATGATCAGCGAAATGCCGTTGCCCACGCCCCGCGCGGTGATCTGCTCGCCCAGCCACATCAGGAACATCGTGCCGCCGACCAGCGTGATCATGCAGCTTGCAATAAAGAAGAACCCGGGATCCGACGCCAGGTCCCCCGCCTGAAGCGATGCGGCCAGACCATAGGATTGCAGCGTCGCCAGGAACACCGTGCCATAGCGCGTGTACTGGTTGATCTTCTTGCGCCCCTGCTCGCCCTCTTTCTTCAGCTGCTCCAGCGCCGGCACCATCGCCGTCATCAGCTGCACGATGATCGAGGCCGAGATATAGGGCATGATCCCCAGCGCAAAGACGCCCATCCGCCCCAGCGCCCCGCCGGTGAACATCGACAGCATCCCGCCGATCGACGATGCCGCGCCTTCCATGAAGTTGCGCAGCTCTGCCCCGTCGATGCCCGGCACCGGGATATACGTCCCGATCCGATAGACGATAAGCAGGCCGATGGTGAAGAAGATGCGCTTGCGAAGCTCGGTGGCCTTGCCCAGGGCGGACCAGCTCGTGTTCGCCGCCATTTGTTCTGCTGCAGATACCATGCGGATCTCTTTGTTATGCAAACGCCGCCCGAACCGTTTTCCGGCCAGGCGGCGTTTATAAGGAAAACTAGGGGTGTATGTAAGGGGCGGGACGCCCGCTCACAACCTCTTATTCAGCCGCCTGTGCGCTGGCCACGTTCAGCGACCCGCCCGCTTTTTCAACCGCTTCGACGGCCGATTTCGACGCGCCGGTCACGTTCAGCGTCAGCTTGGACGACACCTCGCCCTTGGCCAGAACGCGGATTCCGTCCAGCTTGCGGCGCACCAGGCCGCTTTCCACCAGCGTGTCCTCGGTGATGGTCTGGCCGGCGTCGATCTTCTTGGCATCGACGAATTTCTGGATCAGGCCCAGGTTCACCACGGCGAATTTCTTGCGGTTCGGCTTGTTGAAGCCACGCTTGGGCAAGCGTTGATAAAGCGGCATCTGGCCGCCTTCATAGCCGTTGATCGCCACGCCCGAACGGGATTTCTGACCCTTGATACCACGGCCGGCGGTCTTGCCCATGCCAGAGCCGGGGCCACGGCCCACGCGTTTCTTGCGTTTGGTTGCGCCGTCGTTGTCGCGCAGTTCATGCAGTTTCATGTCGCTTCTCCTAAGCCGGATGTGACCCCCGAAGCGATGGGGCCAACCACGGCATGTCTTGGTTCATGTGAATCGGGTCATGTCTGACCACCGGGGGCGTATAGACCCGTTGCGCCGGCCGATCAAGGGCCGATATCCGCGCCCGTGATCCGCCCCCTGTCAGGCCTCTTGCGGCTCTCGCACGAACAGTCCGGACAGCCTGTTCGAAAGTTGCACGGCCTGGAACGGCTTTTCGATCACCGGCGCCCGGAACCCCAGCTCGCGCACCACGTCCTCGCTATGCGCCGTGACCAGCAGGTAGGGCACGTTCAACCCGTCCAGGGACGCCGCCAGCGGCTGACAGCTCTCTCCGCCAAGGTCGATATCCACAAGCGCACAGTCGAACTGTCCGGTGTTGTCGCGCACGAAACGCATCGCGGCGCCCAGCGACTGCGCGGTGCCCGCCACGTTAAACCCGGACTCGTCCAGCGTGCAGGCAATGTCGGCACTGATGAAATCGTCGTCCTCGACCACCAGCACACGCCGCAGCGCGCCCATCCCGGGCAGGACGGACGCCGCCTCGCCCGGTTCCGGCACAGCGCCCCCCATCGTCACCGACCGGGTCACGGGCGCGAAATCGCCCGCCTCATTCGGCAGTCTGTCGTCGGATCCAGTTCTTTGGTCGTCATGTTCAGAGCAGTGTCTCATAGACACGAATATAATGGCGCGCACCATGATTTACGAATGATTTCATGACCTTATAATGATCAAAATCCATAAGAACAGTAACATGAGCAAGATGAGCAAACTTGGCATTCTCCTCACTTTGACTATTCTGGGCAAAAGGCTATTTAGAAGATCGTTGCAGGACGCACGGACCGGACGATGCCCAATTCCAGTTCCAAACGCCTCGAGAGATTGCAGGTCATGATCTCGGAAGACGAGCTCAAGGCGCTCGACGACTGGCGATTTGCGGCCCACATGCCCAGCCGCGCCGCCGCCGTGCGCGAGCTTTTGAAACGCGGTCTGGCCGCCGAAGGATATTTCAGCATCGCCGGCGGCGGCTCCGCATCGAAGGATTTCGGCGTGATCTCCTCAGGCTCCGGCACACGGGACGCCGACAAATAGGCCCGTAGGGTGGGTGAAAACCCACCACGCACCCAATACGCCCGGTCCGCGCCTACGCGAATGCCCGCGCGTTCTTGATATGCCGCTCCACCAGCCGCCGGCCCCGGCCGCCCTGCGCGAACAGCCGCGCGGGCACGTCGCCCTTGGCCGCTGTCCGGCTGGCCCCCAGCATCGCCAGCGCGGCGCTCTGGGCGCTGCGCAGCGTCTTCATCGCTTCCTGCCCCCGATACAGGCTCTCGGCGCCCACACCGTTGGCGAACAGCACCTCGTGCCGGTCCATCACCACGTGGTAATAGTCCACGCCGCCTTCGCGCGGATCCAGTTCCACCCCGGTCACGCCCAGCAGGAACTTCGCCGGCAACAGGACTTCCGCCTGGCCGAACATCCGCTCGGCGATTTTCGACCTGACCAAGATGCGGTGTTGCGGCGACACCACCAAAGGCGCGTCGGGCAGGCCCGGCCCCAGCGCCCCGGCCGAGATACGGATCGGGCGCACATGCGGGTTACGCGCCAGCGACGCGGCACTGATCGCGTGATGCTCGATCCAGCGTACCGGGCGCGCCCCGTGATCGGCGGTTCTCACCAGGTCGCCCGCGCTTAGCGTCTCGACCGGCCTCGCGGCGTCCTCGGCCACCGCGATCATCGTGCCCGCGCCGAAACAGACCACGTTCACCTCGTCATCCGTCGTCCCGATGACCGCCGCGTCGCTGCCGCCCACATCGGTGATCCCACCCGTGGTCACCGACTGGAAATTCAGGTCGCCGTAACTGTCGTTCGGCAGGATGAAATACCGCGTCGTGCCGCCATTCGACACGGTCAGGAACATCACATCCAGATTGTCTTCGTTTTGCGGGCTGAAGCTGCGCGTGCTGCCGTCGCCCAAGAGGAAACTGCCCGACGATGACGGCTCCTGGATCAGGTCGATCGTATAGGTCGTCCCGCCTATCGAGATCAGGTCGCCCTCGTCGAACTCCCCGTCGTCCAACTCCGGCCCGTTGGCGCCGTCGACCACGCCCAGCAGGTTCCCATTCGCCTCCGAATAGGTCGTGTTCGCGCTGATGCTCGTGACCTCGATCAGGTCATAAATCGTCGCCATTGCCTGGTGCCTCTGCGAACACCGGACCGCCACCGCGCCGATGCGCCAAAAGATCCGGCCATGCCGCTTTTTCGCGATGCTATGCTTTCGGGCTTAATGACGGCTTAACGCGGAGTGGATGAGGCAGGTCCGTGGAAAAATCCGGCCAATCCGTGCCGCCGAACGCCATCTGTCCCCGGGCCGGCGGCTCTGATCTGTGCCCCCGCAGCGCACGGTGCGTCAATCTGGGGTGCCGGACAATGACACCGACGTGATACAGCTCGAATACCGACGCTTTACCGACGCGGTTTTCGAGGACTCACGCCAATTAACCTTCGAGTCGCATCACATGCCTTTGCCCTTCCCGGTCCAAGGCCCTAGATACAGCCCATGCGCGCTCTCATCACCCTCGCCGTCCTTCTGTGCCTGCTCTCCGGCGTCACCCGCGCCGCCGAGAACCGGCCCGACCCCGGCCTGATGTGGAACCGCACGGGGCTACCCCTCGTCTTCCCCCTGCAAGTCAAGACCGCCCCCGGCGCGGACTACATCGTCACCCTGAACAACGCGGAAACCGACGACCCCGCCCTCGCCGCCTACATCACCGGCGGCGTGTTCTTTCGCGTGCTCGTCCCGCCCGGCACCTACCGCCTGCGCTTCGATTACGGCAACGTCTGGCACAGTGCGGACCAACGGTTCGCCGACCAGAAAACGCTCACCCTCGACGCCCCTCTCACCTTCGAGACGCGCGGCTTCGGACGCAAGGCCGGCCACCTAATCGATCTCACCGAAATAGACCTTGACCAGGACACCGCCGCCACGCCGCGTACCCGCGAACAGGTCTTCTGCCAGGTCTCCCGCACCCAGATCACACCGAATTGCCCCCTGGGCGACGACACCTGCGAACCACGTGGAAATACAGACGGTTACACGTCGCCCTACGGCATCAATTCACGCTATGATTTCAGCCGCGAAAGCTATACGCGCCTGTGCGACTGACGGCATCGGTCACTCCGGATCGGGCGCCGTCTCGGCCTTGTTCTGATCCTCGCGTCCCGTCAAGGCAGGCGTGAAAATGCAGATGAACCGCAGGTTGGTTTCCGCCCGCACGATATGCGGGTCGTTCTGGTCCAGCACGTACATCACGCCCGGTTCCAGCGGCCAGACCTCGCCGGTGGTCTCGTTCTCCACCTCGCCCTTGCCCTCGATGCAATAGCTCGTCTCGACATGCTCCTTGTATTCCAGCAACTGAACCGTTCCGGCCTTCACGATCGTGTCGTGAAAGGAATAGCCCAGATCGTCCCGGGCCAGCAAAAGCCGCCTGCTTTCAAAGGCCTCGCCCTTGGCGTGATCCTCCGTGCCGATCACGTCATCCAACGTCTTAACGAACATCTTGTCTCTCCTGAAAAGGGCTAGCCTTGATTTCAAACCCGCCGCGATGTCTCATCTGAATATGAAACGCACCCTGCTGACAACGCTAACCGTACTGGCCTCTGCGCTGCCGGTGGTGCCGCGCGCCGTGGCGCAGGACTGCAGCCGCGACGCCATGCTGGTCTTCGACGGCTCGGCCTCCATGGCCGAGGTCGGCTTCGACCAGACCGCCCCCACCCGGATCGAGGACGCCCGCACCGCCCTGCGCCGCGCCCTGCCCGATATCGCGCCCGTGCGCCGCGTCGGTCTCCTGACCTATGGTCCCGGCCCCGAAGGTTCCTGCGACGGCATCAACCTCAAATTCCCGCCCGTCGCGGACGCGGCCCAGCCCATCATCGACGCCATCGACCTGATGGACCCGATCGGCCTCACCCCCCTGACCGAAGCCGTGGCCGAGGCCGCCCGCGTGCTGAACCACACCACCACGCCGGGCATCATCGTGCTGGTGACCGACGGCAATGAAACCTGCGGCGGCCGACCCTGCGCGCTCGGGGCCGAGCTCGCTGCCACCTCCGCCAACCTCACCGTGCATGTCATCGGCTTCCGCGTCGTGGCAGACCCCTTCGCCTGGGACAGCCCCGAGGCCGGGATCTACGCCGACGGATCGTCGATCGCCCGCTGCATCTCGGACCAGACCGGCGGCATGTACGTGGCGACCGACACCGTGGACGAGCTGACCAAGGCGCTGCGCCAGACGTTGGGGTGTGCGTTGCTAGGGTGATGTACTGAAAAGAGTCACTCGAACCAGCTTCCGAGCCACGACATGGCTGTATTCCAAGTTCCTGAAAAGTCCGGTGGCTCTAGGTTGCCAACCCATTCTGCTCCATCTTCATAAGCGTTTACCGCTGATGTCCACGCGATGCCAGGTGATGACTTAACGTCGTCCCACAATTCTTCTCTTGTCGGAACCCTCAAACCACAGACGTATTTCCTATCTTCCTCAGAGGCCTGTGATGGATCAATCGCAACCTGCAAGTCGTACAAGTCGGTCATGGTATCGCAGGCGCTTGTCAATTCATAAGTGGTCGCGCCCACGATTATCGCAATGCCCCAAAAAGGAATACTTTCTCCAGCTGCACTCGCCACGTTTGCAGCTGCAACGCGTTTTGTGCGAGATTGAATGCCCGTAGAAGCTGTCTTAATTGCGTCGTCTAAACGCACCCGTTTTCCTTTGAAGTCTACAAACCTTCCTCTTTTCAACTCATTATTCTGAGCTCTAAGGTTCTTCAACTCTTTGGTTTGGGACGCTGATCTCGCTTCAAGGTCTCTTATTTTATTTTGATCAGCGGCTGACTCAGCATTCATCTTTTCAAGCTCGTTTTCCCGGGCATTGAGTTTTTGAGCGGTCTCTTGTTGCATAGAACGAGCATTAGCCAATGCGGTTGTTGTTCCAAATACCGTCTGCAGAAAACCAGCCGTTATTACGGCCAATCCAGTGAAAACGTGGCTCGCAATCAAAAACATGATCAACAAGACAAAGATGATTGTTTTCGCCGCGCCCCAAACTCCGGAAAAAAAACTCCAGACTGAATTGAACGCGGACTTTAATTTACTTCCAGAATTCATGTCTTTGCTTACAAAACCAATCTACCCATGGGGGTCTAAGTAGCAGCTTTCAGTTACATTCTGTAAAGAATTTGAACTTTGCGCACCGCCGGAAAAAGGTCCAATAATCCGAAACGAAAACACCCCGGCCATCTCTGACCGGGGCGTCAATCTCGTAGGGTGGGGTTTCACCCCACCCCGTGAACCAAACCGGGGCCTCACCCCTTCTCTTCAACGATCTCCACAAGATGCGGGATTTTGTTGATCATGCCACGGACCGACGGCGTGTCTTCCAACTCACGGGTCCGGTGCATCTTGTTCAGGCCCAGCCCGATCAGCGTCTTGCGCTGGATCTCGGGGCGGCGGATGGGGCTTCCCACCTGCTTGACGACGATGGTCTTTGCCATGGTTTACGCCTCCTCTGCGACGTGGGACGACTCGGCCGGGGCCTCGTCACGCTTGGGCAGGATGTCGGCGACCTTCTTGCCGCGACGCTGCGCGACCATGCGCGGGCTGCTTTCCTTTTGCAGACCGTTCAGGGTGGCGCGGATCATGTTGTAAGGGTTCTGCGAGCCCGTGGACTTCGCAACCACGTCCTGCACGCCCAGCATCTCGAACACGGCCCGCATCGGACCACCGGCGATGATGCCGGTACCGGTCGGCGCGGTGCGCATGACGACCTTGCCGGCGCCCCATCGGCCTTCCATGTCGTGGTGCAGCGTGCGGCCCTCGCGCAGCGGCACACGGATCATCTGGCGCTTGGCTTGCTCGGTGGCCTTGCGGATGGCCTCGGGGACCTCCTTGGCCTTGCCCTTGCCGAACCCGACGCGGCCCTTCTGGTCGCCAACTACGACGAGCGCGGCAAAGCCGAAGCGCTTACCACCCTTGACGGTTTTCGAAACACGGTTGATCGCAACCAGGCGATCGGCGAATTCCGGGGTTTCGTCGCGGTCGCGACCCCCACGGCGATTGTCATCTCTTGCCATACGCGGCGTCCTTTCTGCGGGCATCTGCCCTTTAGATTGTCCCAATCCAAGTCCGCCAACCGGCGTCCGGATCATCGAGGCGGGTCACCCGCCTGCAACGTCAGGGTGGGTCGAAGCCCCACCCTACGCAGGCCGCGTAGGGTGGGACTTCATCCCACCTAGATCTTCAGGCCACCCTCACGGGCGGCATCGGCCAGCGCCTTGATCCGGCCGTGGTAGAGGAACCCACCGCGGTCGAACTGCGCTTCGGTCACGCCTGCCTTCTTGGCGCGTTCCGCGATGGTCGCGCCGATCTTGGCCGCCGCTTCCAACGTGTTCTTGCCGACAAAGCCCAGGTCCTTTTCCAGGGTCGAGGCCGAGGCCAGGGTCGTGCCGTTCACGTCGTCGATCAGCTGCACGCTCATGTTCTTGGACGAACGATGCACCGAAAGACGGGGGCGGCCGGCATTGACCTTGCGAAGTTTGCTCCGGACGCGCATACGGCGTTTCTGGAACAGTTGTCTCTTGCTGTTTGCCATTTTCTCGCGTCCTTACTTCTTCTTGCCTTCCTTCTGGAAGATGTACTCACCCTTGTAGCGGATGCCCTTGCCCTTGTAGGGCTCAGGGCGCCGCCAGTCGCGGATATTGGCCGCGACCTGACCGACGAGTTGCTTGTCATGGCCCTCGATCACCAGCTCGGTGGGCTTGGGGGCCGTGACGGTCACACCTTCCGGAACTTCGAAATCCACATCGTGGCTCAGGCCCAGGTTCAGCTTCAGGATGTTGCCCTGCATCTGAGCCCGGTAGCCCACGCCGCGGATCTCCAGCTCCTGCTTGAACGGCTCGCGCGAGCCGTGCACCAGGTTGGCGACGATGGTACGGGTCATGCCCCACTGCTGACGGGCGCGCTTGGACTTGCCGCGCGGCGTCACCGTGATGGTACCGTCGTTCACCTCGATCGACACGTCGTCGGTCGCGGTGAAGCTCTTGGTCGCCTTCGGGCCTTTGACCTCGATGGTCTGGCCCGACACGCTGGCTGTGACGCCATCGGGCAGGGCCACGGGTTGTTTACCGATACGAGACATTACACAGGCCTCCTTAGAATACCGTGCAAAGCACTTCGCCGCCAACGTTCTGGCTGCGCGCGTTCGCATCCGACATCACACCCTTGGAGGTGGAGACAATCGACACGCCCAGGCCCTGACGGACCGACGGAATGTCATTGACGCCCATGTAAACCCGGCGGCCGGGCTTGGAGACCCGCTTCATCTCGCGGATCACGGGGGCGCCTTCGAAATACTTCAGGCTCACTTCGATGGCCGGGTGGCCACGCTCGTCCTTGGTGTCCTCGAACCCGCGGATGTAGCCTTCGTCGGCCAGCACTTCCAGAACGCGCACGCGCATCTTGGAGGCGGGGACCATGACGGTGGATTTGCCACGCATACCTGCGTTGCGCAGGCGGGTGAGCATATCGCCGATAGGATCGTTCATCTCATATCCCTCCTTACCAGCTCGACTTGACCATACCGGGCAGCTGACCCGACGAGCCCAGGTCGCGCAGGGCGATCCGGCTGATCTTCAGCTTGCGGTAATAGGCGTGCGGCCGGCCGGTCAGCTGGCAGCGGTTATGAAGGCGGGTGGCCGAGCTGTTGCGCGGCAGTTGCGCCAGTTTCAGGGAGGCCCGGAAGCGGTCTTCCATCGGCTTTTCCTGGTCGTTGATGATCGCTTTCAAAGCGGCCCGCTTGGCGGCATATTGCTTCACCAGGCGCTGACGCTTCTTCTCGCGTTCGATCATTGCTTTCTTAGCCATGTTTCAAATTCCTCGCGATTAGCTGGTGAAAGGCATGTTGAAATGCTTCAACAGCGCCTTGGCTTCAGCGTCGGTCTTCGCCGTGGTTGCGATGATGACGTCGATCCCCCAGACTTCGTCGACCTTGTCGAAGTTGATTTCGGGGAAAACGATGTGCTCCTTGATGCCCATGGCATAGTTGCCGCGGCCATCGAACGACTTGCCCGACACACCGCGGAAGTCGCGGATCCGCGGCATGGCCACGGTGATCAGACGGTCGAGGAATTCGTACATGCGGTTGCCGCGCAGGGTCACCTTGGCGCCCAGCGGCATGCCTTCACGAACACGGAAACCAGCGATCGAGTTCTTGGCCGACGTGATCACGGCATGCTGGCCGGCGATGGTGCTGAGGTCTTCCTGGGCCGACTTGGCCTTCTTGGAATCCTTCACCGCCTCGGCGCCGCAGCCGATGTTCAGGACGATCTTGTCCAGGCGCGGGATCTGCATGTCGTTGGTATAGCCGAACTCTTCTTTCAGCGCCGGGCGAATGGTGTCGCGGAAAGCGGCGCGAAGACGCGGGGTGTAGTTTTCTGTATCAAGCATCGATCACGTCCCCCGTGGTCTTGGCGTAACGCACCTTTTTGTCGCCTTCCATCTTGAAGCCGACGCGGGTGGGTTTGCCGTTGGCGTCGACAAAGGCCAGGTTGCTGATGTCGATCGGCAGCGCCTTGGGCAGGCGTCCGCCCTGGCTCTGCTGGCTCTGGCGGGTGTGGCGGATGGCCATGTTCACACCGTCGACCACGGCCTTGCCGGCCTTGGGATCAACGGACGTGATCGTGCCTTCCTTGCCCTTGTCCTTGCCGGACAGGACAACGACCTTGTCGCCTTTTTTCAGTTTTGCGGCCATGTCACAGCACCTCCGGGGCGAGCGAGATGATCTTCATGAAGTTCTTCGCGCGAAGTTCACGAACCACCGGTCCGAAGATACGCGTGCCGACCGGCTCACCTGCGTTGTTCAGGATCACGGCGGCGTTGCGGTCAAAGCGGATGGCGGTACCGTCGTCGCGACGGATCTCTTTAGCGGTGCGCACGACGACGGCCTTGCGGACGTCACCTTTCTTCACGCGGCCGCGCGGGATGGCTTCCTTCACCGAGACGACGATGATGTCGCCAACGGACGCATATTTGCGCTTGGAACCACCCAGGACCTTGATGCACTGCACCCGGCGTGCGCCGGAGTTGTCAGCAACATCCAGATTGGTCTGCATCTGGATCATTAGGTTTCTCCCGACCTAAGGGGTAACGACCCCATGGTTTCGATCAAACCGAAAGGTTCTTTGGCCTAGGCCTCAAGAACCTCCCAGCGTTTCGTTTTCGATTTCGGCGCACATTCGATGATGCGAACGGAGTCGCCGATTTTGAAAGCGTTCTTTTCATCGTGAGCCCGGTATTTCTTGGACTTACGAATGGTCTTTTGCAGCACCGGGTGCTTGAAACGACGCTCGACCGAAACGGTGACGGTCTGGGCGTTTGCGTCGGAGGTCACGACGCCTTGCAGGATGCGCTTGGGCATGGTGGCTCTCCTTATTCAGCAGCCGAGGCGGCTTTTTCGTTCAGCACGGTTTTCACACGTGCCACATCGCGGCGGACCGTTCTGATCCGCGCAGGGTTTTCCAGCGACCCGGTCGCTGCCTGAAAGCGCAGGTTGAACTGCTCTTTCTTCAGGTTGGACAGCTCCTCGCGAAGCTGGTCGGGCGTCTTGTCACGCAATTCGGTGGCGTTCATGGCCATCGTCCCTTCTCAAAACACCGGCCGGCCCCTGCTCGATGGCTCAGGGTCACACGGCTTGCCCGGTGGATGAATGTCAAAAACGAATCCCCGCGAAACGCGGGGACCCGTGGATTGGGGCCGTATAAGGGAGGTGCGGGTTCAGGGCAAGGGAAAGTTTGGGGAAATCAGCTCACTTCCGCAACGACAGCCCCCGACACCTGTCGCAACACCAAGGTCTATCTTGCCAGACCCCGCCCCGCCCGCGTGAGATAGGCACCGGGTGCGCCCAATCAGCACCCGACAAAAGAGGAGGAGAACCCCATGTCCAGCCCGTATTCCGGAGGCTGCGATCACGTCAAGGTGACCGCCAGCGCCGAACCCATCGACAATCACGAGTGCCATTGCAACGTCTGCAAATCCGTCACCGGACAGCACACGACGCACGTGGCTTTCTTCAACCATGACGACCTCAAGGCCGAAGGCGGCGAGATGAAGCGCCAGCCCTTCAACGCCGACAACCCCGACGGCCCGCTGGAGCTGTGCACCTGTGCCGATTGCGGCGCCGCGCTGATGCTGGATGACAAACAAAAACGCATCCGCGTGGCCGTGCCCAACGTCATGGGCTACGACGACGCCGCCTTCCCGGACGCGACGTACCACGCGTTCTGGGACGAAAGCAAAGGCTACGCCAAGCCCGATGACGGCCGCCCGGTGTATGAAGGCCTGCGCCCCGAGTTCACCTGGCCGCAGCCTGCCGCCTGAAGCCTACGCCCCGTCACATCGGTGGCGGGGCGCCCCATTCCTGCCAAAACACTTTGTTTCCTTATTTTCGTGCGTTAGCCTTGTCTCCGCTGCATATTCAATGCGTTAAAGTTCTGGTTTCGGGGGTATTCAGATGTTCGCCATAGCGCTTCTTTCACTCATTGGCATCGGCGCCACGGCGTTCTTGATTGATGAATTCACCGACGACGACAGTGATTCCGGCACAGCGCCCGACGAGGACATGCCTGATGTCGCCGACCCGGACGACGAAGATCCGGACACGCCGGATACAGGCGACCAGCCCGACGATATTCTGACCGAGGCCGGCTTCACCGTCGAGGAGGAACCGCGCGGTGACCTGCGGCCCTTCATAAACCTGATCGGCACCGAAGGCGACGACACGATCGAGGATGTGCATGTCGATGCGGCGGCGGAAACCGGCACGGGCGTGCTGCAGGTTCTGGCCGGTGACGGCGACGACCTTGCCCAGCTGGATCAGGATGGCCTGCTGATCCAGGGCGAGGACGGTAACGACACCATCAACCAAGAAGGCGAATACGGCTACATTCTGGGCGGCGCCGGTGACGACGTGTTGAGCGGCGTGAACAGCTATAACCTCATCGGTGGCGCTGGCGATGACGACATCACGGTGCAGCGCAGCCCGGTGGACAATACCAGTATCGTTGAGGGCGGCGATGGCGACGATACGATAACCCATATCAGCGACATCGAATATTACAGCGAAGGCGGCGGCGCGTTCCTGAGAGGCGGCGACGGCGCGGACTCCTTCACGTTGGACTTCAACGGGCCGACCGGCGAGTCCCCGGGCTTTGGCGGCGCTCCCTTCGAGGATAAGGACGAAGTTGTCCGCATGGACGACTTCGATCCCGCCGAGGACGAACTGGTCCTGGACCTGACGGATATCGACCCCGGCACGGTCATCCGCGGCGTCGAGACCGAAGACGCCCCCGACAGCAGCGAAACGCAACTCAAGATCCTGCTAAACAAGGACGGAGAGGATTTCGAGCGCAGCATCGCCCTCGGACCCGCTGCCGTTGGCACCGACATTCTGTCATACGTAACGGTGCTGATGCCTCCCGAACCGGTGGTCTGACCGCTCACCCCCAGGCGTAGTTGAAGCTGACGCTGATCCGTTCGTCCTCGGACAGGTTCATCGGCACCTCGTGCCGCAGCCAGCTTTCCCACAGCAGCACATCGCCCACCGCGGGCTTGGCATAGATGAAGGTCCGCAATTCTTCCCGCGCGTCCTTCTTCCGCCCCGGCGCGGCCATCATCCGGGCCGAGCGCGGGTCCTCCAGCTTCAGCGCGCTGGCGCCATCCGGCATCGCCACATAGGTCGTGCCGGAAATCACCGAATGCGGATGCAGATGCGATGAATGCGTCCCGCCCTCCGGCAGGATGTTGATCCAGATATCCTCCAGCTTCAGCTCGCGACCGTCCAGATCGAATTCCAGATCCTCGGCAAAGGCCGCCACATGCGCATCGAGCGCCTTAACCAGGTCCGCAAAGATCGGAAACCGCCACGGCAGATCGGTCAGAGAAGCATAGGAGGTATAGCCCGGATACCCGTTCTCCTCGCACCACTCCTGTCCGGCCTCGTCATCCTCGGCAATCGCATAGCACGACGCCTCCATTTCCGCCGGGTCGATGGCGGGGCCGTGCTCTGACAGGGCAGCACGGTAAAGGCGCGTCACGAAAAGCGAGGATATCTGGGGCATGGCGTCCGTCCACTGGCAAGTTGGTCCGTCGCCGACGTTATGCTAGGATCGCGCCATTCTAAACCAGCTATTTCCGTAGAAACGCCATGAAATGCGGACGCGTCTGCTCGCAACAGGGGTGCAGCAACAAGTGCATAAAGGATAACACCTCCTGCATCGGCATCCACTACTGCCGCGAGCATCACCCCGATCACAATTGATCCGGATCTCACGCTCTTGCGGCAAGGAAATCTTCAGATCCTTGCCGCATAACGCCCCCAGCACCGATAGGGGGCACCATGATCCGACGCGTCCTGGCATTCCTGCTCTGGGCGGGCCTCGCCTGCCCGGGACAAGCCGATCCTGCCATCGGCAGCCTGTTCAGCGCGCGTCAGCCGCTGTTCTCGATGCAATCCGAAAGTTCCGAGGCGCTGTCCTCGGCCAGCCTCTTCGTCGATCGGTCTGAAGGCGGTCTTTTCGCCGCCCTGCCCGGCCGCCTGGATGCCCCACTGCGCCACGGCGGCACCAAGGCCGCGCGCCTGCGCGACCTCATCGCCCGTGCCGAGGCCGGGCGTGCGGGCTATGACGCGGTCCAGCATGGCGCACGGGTAAAACCGCCCCGCCGCCCCACCGACATGACCCTGCAGGACATCTATGACTGGATCGAGGCCACCCCCGGCCAGCCCCACGCCATCGGCCGTTACCAGTTCATACCGCCCACTCTGCGCCACTCCGCCGCCCGTCTCGACCTGCCCGCCAGCACCCGGTTCAGCCCCGCGGTGCAGGACCGGCTTGCCGACCTTCTGCTGGGGGACGCAGGCCTGATGAAGGTCAAGGCGGGCGAGATGAGCACCGACACCTTCATGCTGAACCTCGCCAAGATCTGGGCCGGCCTGCCCATCCCCTCGGGCCGCAGCTATTACGACGGGGTCGCCGGCAACAAGGCGACGATGACGTATGAGGCCTATGCAAGCCAGGTGCGCGGCATACTGGGCAGCTGACATCACACCGCGCCACCCGTCCCGGGCCTGACCCGCAACCTCCCGTAGGGTGGGTGAAAACCCACGCGCATCCGCGCAAAGAAAAACCCCCGCCGATCTCTCGACGGGGGCTCTTTTTTCTTCACCGGGGTGCGGCCGCAATTGACTGCGTCAATCGCTTTCCCGCACTCGTGAGGATTGGATTACCAATCCTCGCGAACCACGACGCGGGTCTTGACCGGCAGTTTCATCGCCGCCAGACGCAGCGCCTCTTGGGCCACCGCTTCGCTAACGCCGTCGATCTCGAACATCACGCGGCCGGGCTTGACCTTGCAGGCCCAGAAATCGACCGAACCCTTACCTTTACCCATCCGAACTTCGACGGGTTTCGAGGTCACGGGCGTGTCCGGGAAGATCCGGATCCAGACGCGGCCCTGACGCTTCATGTGACGCGTCATGGCACGGCGTGCCGCTTCGATCTGACGGGCGGTCACGCGCTCGGGCGTGGTCGCTTTCAGGCCGTAAGTGCCAAAGTTCAGATCAGAGCCGCCCTTGGCCTCGCCCTTGATCCGGCCCTTGAACATCTTGCGGAATTTAGTGCGCTTTGGTTGAAGCATTTCTCATCCCTCCTCAGCGGCGGCCGCCACCAGCACCACGAGGTGCCGGGCCGTCCTGAAGTTCCTGCGCCTTGCGATCCCGGGCTGCCGGATCATGTTCCATGATCTCGCCCTTGAAGATCCAGACCTTGATGCCGATGATCCCGTAAGGTGTGCTGGCCTCGATATTGGCGTAATCGATGTCGGCACGCAGCGTGTGCAGCGGAACCCGGCCCTCGCGGTACCATTCGGTCCGTGCGATCTCGGCACCGCCCAGGCGGCCCGCGACGTTGACCCGGATGCCCAGGGCCCCCATGCGCATGGCGTTCTGCACGGCACGTTTCATCGCGCGGCGGAACGACACACGACGCTCCAGCTGCTGGGCGATGCTTTCACCCACCAGCGCCGCGTCCAGTTCCGGCTTGCGGACCTCGACGATGTTGAGGTGCAGTTCGCTGTCGGTCATCGCCGCCAGCTTCTTGCGCAGAGTCTCGATATCGGCGCCTTTCTTGCCGATGATCACGCCGGGGCGCGCGGTGTGCACCGTGACGCGGCACTTCTTGTGCGGGCGTTCGATGATCACACGGCTGACGCCGGCCTGCTTGCACTCTTTCTTGATGAAATCACGGATCGCGATGTCTTCCAGCAGAAGATCACCGTAATCCTTGGTGTCGGCGTACCAGCGGCTGTCCCAGGTGCGGTTCACCTGCAGGCGCATCCCGATCGGATTGACTTTGTTACCCATTAGGCTTGCTCCTCGACTTCACGCACCTTGATGGTGATTTCTGAGAACGGCTTCATGATCCGGCCGAACCGGCCACGGGCGCGCGGACGGCCGCGTTTCATCACGAGGTTCTTGCCCACATAGGCCTCTGCCACGATCAGGTCGTCGACATCGAGGTTGTGGTTGTTCTCGGCGTTGGCCACGGCGGACTGAAGGCATTTCTTCACGTCCTGCGCGATCCGCTTCTTCGAGAAGGTCAGATCGTTCAGCGCCTTGTCCACCTTCTTGCCACGGATCATCGCGGCCACCAGGTTCAGTTTCTGCGGGCTGGTGCGAAGCATACGCAGTTTTGCCATTGCTTCGTTGTCAGCCACGCGGCGGGGGTTCTTTTCCTTGCCCATGACTTACTTCCGCTTCGCTTTTTTATCGGCGGCGTGCCCGTAATAGGTACGGGTCGGCGCGTATTCACCGAATTTCTGACCGATCATATCTTCCGAAACGTTGACGGGGATATGCTTGTGACCATTGTACACGCCAAACGTCAGGCCCACGAACTGGGGCAGGATCGTCGAACGGCGCGACCAGATCTTGATGACTTCGTTGCGCCCCGACTCGCGCGATGCTTCGGCCTTTTTCAGCACGTAGGCATCGACGAAGGGGCCTTTCCATACAGAGCGGCTCATGTGTTAACGGCCCTTCTTCCTGGCGTGACGCGAGCGGATGATCAGCTTCTGCGACGCCTTGTTCTTGTTACGGGTGCGCGCACCCTTCGTCGGCTTGCCCCAAGGCGTCACCGGGTGGCGACCACCCGAGGTCCGGCCCTCGCCACCACCATGGGGGTGGTCGATCGGGTTCATGACCACGCCGCGCACAGACGGGCGAATGCCCTTGTGGCGCATCCGGCCGGCCTTGCCGTAGTTCTGGTTGCTGTTGTCGGGGTTCGACACGGCACCCACGGTCGCCATGCACTCCTGACGCACCATGCGCAGCTCGCCCGAGCTCAGGCGGATCTGGGCATAGCCACCATCGCGGCCCACGAACTGGGCATAGGTGCCGGCGGCACGTGCGATCTGGCCGCCCTTACCGGGCTTCAGCTCGATGTTGTGGACGATCGTGCCGATCGGCATACCTTGGAACGGCATCGCGTTGCCGGGCTTGATGTCGGCCTTCGGCGAGGCGATGACGCTGTCCCCTACGGCCAGGCGCTGCGGCGCCAGGATGTAGGCTTGCTCGCCATCTTCGTATTTGATCAGCGCGATAAAGGCCGTCCGGTTCGGGTCGTATTCGATCCGCTCGACGGTTGCGGCCACGTCGATCTTGTTGCGTTTGAAATCAACGATCCGGTAAAGGCGTTTGGCGCCACCCCCGCGACGACGCGAGGTAATCCGCCCGGTGTTGTTCCGGCCGCCCGATTTCGTCAGACCCTCGGTGAGGGCTTTGACGGGGCGTCCTTTATACAGCTCCGAACGGTCGATCAGCACCAGCCCGCGCTGGCCCGGCGTCGTCGGCTTGTACGACTTGAGTGCCATGCTTTCTGTCTTCCGTTTAGCAAACGGCGAAACCGGAATGACCAGCTCCACCTATGTAGGGTGGGTGAAAACCCACCATGGTTATAGGCCCCCTTGGGTGCCCGGTTAAGATGTTCTATCGAACAAAGGCAAAGCCCCGGACGAATCCGGGGCCTTGCGGATGGGATCATTTACGAAAGACGAGGGCCCCGGTCAAGGGCCTAGGCCAAGAAAATAAAGGCGCGCACTGCAAACAGCCGCACGCCATTCGATCCAGATCAAAGTGCGGCCGTTACAGGACCGTTACAATACCCTATCGCACCAAATAGTCTGGGTCGCGATTGAAACATAATCAAACGGGAGGCACGCGATGACGAACTCGACCAAGACCCCGAAAGACACCGGTTCGGACCTGTCGGCCCTGACCGCTGGCCTGTTGGCGACCAGCCCCGCAGCCGTCAAGGCGTGGGGCGACATGATGTCCGAAGGCGCCCGCTTCGTCTCGGCTCGGCTTCAAGAAGATCTGGAGACGCAAAAGGCCATGCTCAATTGCAAAAGCCCGGCTGAACTGGCGCAGGTCCAATCGAAATTCTTCCTGACCGCGTTCGAGCAATACACGGCCGAGGCCATGAAGATGTTTGAGATCACGACTGGCGCCACCGAAGAGGTCGTCAAGGACGCCAAGTCCGGCCACAAGCGCAGCTACAACGACGTGCCGGTGTAAAAGACCGTCGGTTCCCCCGTCATCCTCGGGCTAGACCCGAGGACCTCTACGACAAAGGGATCACGTATGAAGTCCGGGATGACGCCACGCTTAACCCAAGCGGCGCGCTCGCCAGACCGCGGGATGGCGATCAACAGCTGTTCAGCGCTTTTTATCCCCGCCAAATCCGAAATCCCTAAGACCTAAGCGCTCACCTTACCAAATCGCCAGCCCGTCCGGGCGGTCTGGCGATCGCGCGGCGGCGCTGCGCGCCTTGATTCCGCGCGTTGGTACATGCACAAAACTGAGTACCTACAATCGATCTAAAAACATCGCCAAAGAAAAACCCCGGCCACGCCTGCGCCCGGGGTCGAACTCTCTCAAAGGTCGGCGGCTGTGCCGCCCGAGGCCTTATGCCAGCGCGATGTTGACGGCGCTTTCACGTCCGTCACGGCCGGATTCCAGGTCATAGGTGACCTTCTGATCGTCGGCGAGGCCCGTCAGGCCCGAACGCTCGACGGCCGAGATGTGAACGAAGACGTCCTTGCCGCCCGATTCCGGTGCGATAAAGCCGTAGCCTTTGGTGGTGTTGAACCATTTCACGGTGCCGTTGGCCATTTCCGTGTCTCCTTTAGATGTTGCTGCCCGCAGTATGCGGCAGCTTGGCGGCGTCATGACAAGATCGAAAGCCAGTCGCCGTAAAGGAGAAAGGGTCGATAGGTAGTAACGTAGCCCCGCCCATATGGGCGCTCAGGTGATTCACGTCAATGAAAATCACGGGGCACGCCTGCCCGGCCGTTGATTTCTGGCGATAAAATGCCGGGGCGGATGACTGCCGCGTCGCAAAGAAAACCCCCGACGATCTCTCGACGGGGGTCCAATTCGTAGGGTGGGGTTTCACCCCACCACGCCTCAAAGCCCGGTCGTCACGTCGATCGTGTTGCCCTCTTCGAGCGTCACGTAGGCTTTCTTGACGTCCTTGCGGCGGCCCATGATGCCACGGAACCGCTTCTGCTTGCCCTTGGTGATGGACGTGTTGACCGCCTTCACCTTCACACCGAAGAGCGCCTCGACGGCCTCCTTGATCTGGGGTTTCGCGGCGTCCATGGCCACCTCGAAGACAACGGCGTTCGATTCCGACGCCATCGTGGCCTTCTCGGTGATCACCGGCTTGCGGATCACATCGTAATGTTCTGCTTTCGCGCTCATTTCAACCGAGCCTCCAGTGCTTCGACACCCGCCTTGGTCAGCACGAGCGTATCGCGCTTGAGGATGTCGTATACGTTCGCGCCCATGCTGGGCAGCACGTCCAGACCGTCGATGTTGGCCGCGGCGCGGGCAAAGCCCTCGTTCACCTCGGCGCCGTCGATGATCAGCGCGCGCTTCCAGCCCAGGTCCTTGACCTGCTTGGCCAGGTCCTTGGTCTTGGCGGCGCCTTCCGCGGCCTCGATGATCACCAGCTCACCCGCCTTGGCCTTGGCCGACAGCGCGTGCTTCAGGCCCAGCTGACGCACCTTCTTGGGCAGGTCATGCGCGTGGCTGCGCGGGACCGGGCCCTTGTAGATGCCGCCCTTGCGGAAGATCGGCGCGCCGCGGTCGCCGTGGCGTGCGCCGCCGGTGCCCTTCTGGCGATAGATCTTCTTGGTCGAATAGCTGACCTCGGACCGGGTTTTCACCTTGTGGGTGCCCTGCTGCGCCTTGTTACGCTGCCAGCGGACGACGCGGTGCAGGATGTCGGCACGCGGATCGAGATCGAAGATCTCGCCCGAGAGCTCGACCGAACCGGCCTTGCCGCCGTCGAGTTTGATCACGTCGAGTTTCATTCCTCACCGTCCTTCTTCTCTTCGCCGGCATCATCGGACTTTTCAGCCTCGATCTCGGCTTCGGCTTCCTGCAGGGCGGCCGCTTCCTGGGCTGCCTGCTCTTCGGCCAGACGCTGTGCTTCGGCCTCGGCCTCGGCGGCTGCGGCGGCTGCGGCTTCTTCCGCGGCTTTCTCTGCTTCGGCCGCGGCCGATTTCAGAGCGGCGGGCAGAATGGCGCTTTCAGGGAACGGTTTCTTCACCGCGTCCTTGATCGTCACCCAGCCGCCCTTGGAGCCGGGAACCGCGCCCTTGACCATGATCAGGCCACGGTCGGCGTCGGTTTTCACCACTTGCAGGTTCTGCGTCGTCACGCGGGCAGCACCCATGTGACCGGCCATCTTCTTGCCCTTGAACACCTTGCCGGGGTCCTGACACTGGCCGGTGGAGCCGTGCGAGCGGTGGCTGATCGACACACCGTGGCTGGCCCGCAGACCGCCGAAGTTGTGCCGCTTCATCGCACCGGCAAACCCCTTACCGATCGAGGTGCCGGAAACGTCCACGAACTGACCTTCGAAATAGTGGTTCGCGGTGATTTCCTCGCCCACGTCGATCATGTTCTCGGGCGCCACGCGGAATTCCGCGACCTTGCGCTTGGGTTCCACCTTGGCGACGGCGAAATGGCCACGCATGGCTTTCGACGTGCGTTTCGCCTTGGCGGTCCCTGCGCCCAGCTGAACAGCGGCATAGCCGTGCTCTTCGGGCGTGCGTTGGGCGACGACCTGCAGTTTGTCCAGTTGAAGAACGGTCACAGGGATCTGCTTGCCGTCTTCCATGAAAAGCCGGGTCATGCCGACTTTCTTTGCGATTACACCAGAGCGCAACATGTCCTGCCCTCCTTAAACCGAGATCTGCACGTCCACGCCGGCAGCCAGGTCGAGCTTCATCAGCGCGTCGACGGTCTGGGGCGTGGGATCAACGATGTCCAAGAGACGCTTGTGCGTCCGGATCTCGAACTGATCGCGCGATTTCTTGTTCACGTGGGGGCCACGCAGAACGGTGAACTTTTCGATCTTGTTCGGCAGCGGGATGGGCCCGCGCACGTCTGCGCCGGTCCGCTTGGCGGTGTTCACGATCTCCTGCGTGCTGGCGTCCAGCACGCGGTAGTCGAACGCCTTCAGGCGGATACGGATGTTTTGGCTTTGAATGGCCATTTGTCTTATCCCTAACAGGGTTCCAGCGGAGAGGAAGAGAGGCGGAATTGCCGCCCTTCGTCGCGCCCAAAGTGGGGCGGGTGCCGACCGCAGTCAGCACCCGGAAAGTCTGGATCATCCCGGTTCAAGTCCGGGATGACGCGTCGCCTCAGATCACTCGAGGATCTTCGACACC
>NZ_LAXJ01000018.1 GCF_001441615.1 Roseovarius atlanticus | reverse complement strand
TCACGTTGATCGCGGGGAAGGGCAGCTGCCCTTCCTGCATCATCTTGTAAAGGCGATGCACGCCCGTGGTGGTTTCCTCGCTGACGCCTTTGATCATCTCGCGCTGCTTGGTGAACCAGCCGGGGCTTTCGGCCATGCGCCTCTTGATCTGGGCGAACAGGCAAGTCTCTTCCTCGGAGGTCGGCGTCTCGATCAGCCCGGTTTCACCGGCCTCGACCCGCGCGCCGATCAGGATATACATCGTCGCATCGCCGCCATCGTCGAGGATCATGTTGGCGCCGCCGTCCTCGAACTGGAAGATGCGGTCGCAGTAATCCCAGTATTCCTCCAGCGTCTCGCCCTTGACGGCAAACACCGGCGTACCGCCTTCGGCGATCACGGCCGCGGCGTGGTCCTGGGTGGAAAAGATGTTGCACGAGGCCCAGCGGACCTCGGCGCCCAGGGCGACCAGCGTTTCGATCAGACAGGCGGTCTGGATCGTCATGTGCAGCGACCCCGCGATGCGCGCGCCCTTGAGCGGCTTCGCTTGCCCGTATTCCTCGCGCAGGGCCATGAGGCCCGGCATCTCGGTCTCGGCGATGTCCAGCTCCTTGCGGCCGAAACCGGCAAGAGCGATGTCACGGATCGCGCTGTCCGCGGGACTGACTCTCTCTGGCTTGTTCATGTCGCGTCTCCTTTCTTCGTTCTGGTGTTCCGGATCACTCGGCCGCGGCGGATACGCCGAAGGTGCGGGCCAGTTCGTCGGCTAGGTCGGTACGCTCCCAGCTGAATCCGCCGTCATCGTCCGGGACGCGCCCGAAATGGCCGTAAGCGGCGGTGCGGGCATAGACCGGCTTCAGCAGGCCCAGATGTTCGCGGATGCCGCGCGGGGTCAGGCGAACCATCTGGCGCAGGGTATCGGCCAGCTTGGCTTCGTCGACCCGGCCCGTGCCCAGCGTGTCGACATAGATGGCGACCGGTTCGGGCACGCCGATAGCATAGGCCAGCTGGATCTGGCACTTGTCGGCCAGCCCGGCGGCGACCACGTTCTTGGCCATGTAGCGAGAGATATAGGCCGCCGAGCGGTCGACCTTGGTCGGGTCCTTGCCGGAAAACGCGCCGCCGCCATGCGGGGCCGCGCCACCATAAGTGTCGACGATGATCTTGCGGCCGGTGAGGCCCGCGTCACCGTCCGGGCCGCCGATGACGAAATTGCCGGTCGGGTTGACGATGATCTTGTCCTGCGACGGCAGGCTCCAGCCCTCGGTCTTGAAGCAGTCGGTGATGTAGGGCTCGACCAGCGCGCGCACGTCGTCCTGGCTGAGACCTTCGGCATGTTGGGTCGAGACGACCACGGTGTCGAGGCCGACCGGTTTGCCGTTCCGGTATTTGAGCGTGACCTGGCTTTTGGCATCCGGCCCGAACTTGGGCTGCTTGCCGGATTTGCGGTCCTCGGCCATGGTGCGCAGGATCTTGTGCGCGAACTGGATCGGGGCCGGCATCAGCTCTTCGGTCTCGTTGCAGGCGTAGCCGAACATGATGCCCTGGTCGCCGGCCCCTTCCTCGCCCTTGTCGCCCTCGTCGACGCCCATGGCGATATCCGCCGATTGGGCGTGCAGGCGGCAGATGATCTCGGCATCCTTCCAGGAAAACCCGGGCTGGTCATAGCCGATGTCGCGGATCGCATCCCGCGCGATCTGCTCGACATCCTTCAGCACGCTTTCCGGGCCGCGCACCTCGCCGGCGATGGTGACGTGGTCGGTGGTGGCCAGCGTTTCACAGGCCACACGCGACTGCGGGTCGGCGGCGAGGTAGGCATCCAGTACCGCGTCCGAAATCCGGTCGCACACCTTGTCGGGGTGTCCCTCGGACACCGATTCACTGGTAAATAGCCATGATCTGTCGCTCATAATTGGTCCTTTCTCCACTGTCGTGGGGTTCGGTCGCTTTTGGCAAAAATCGAGTTTTTGCGGGGGTCAGGCGATCTTGCGATCGGCTGATGACTTGTCCGGCGTGTAGGACAGGCTGGGTTGCAGCCATGCCTCCACCTCGGCAATGCTCATTCCCTTGCGCTCGGCATAGTCGGCCACCTGGTCGGGGCCGATGCGGCCAATGCCGAAATAGGCCGAGTCGGGGTGGGCGAAATAGAGGCCCGACACCGCCGAGGCGGGCCACATCGCGCAGCTTTCGGTCAGGGTGACGCCGGTATGCTCGGGTGCCTCCAGCAGGTCGAACAGCGTGCGCTTCTCGGTGTGGTCGGGGTTGGCCGGATAGCCGGGGGCAGGGCGGATGCCGCGATACTGCTCGCGGATCAGCGCCTCGTTATCCAGCGTCTCGTCCGCGGCATATCCCCAGAGGCTGCGGCGCACTCGGGCGTGCAATGCCTCGGCGAAGGCTTCGGCGATCCGGTCGCCCAGTGCTTGCACCATGATGGCGTCGTAATCGTTGCCCTCGGCCTTCAGCCGGTCGGAGATGTCGTGCACCTCGCGCCCGGCGGTGACGGTAAAGCCGCCGACCCAATCGTCGGTGCCTTCGGGCGCCACGAAATCGGCAAGGCACATCTGCGGACGGCCGTTCGACTTGCTGCGCTGCTGGCGCAATTGCGGCATACGGGCGCGTAGGGTCTTGCGGTCCTCGTCGGCCCAGACGACGATATCGTCGCCCTGCGCGTTGGCGGGCCAGAGGCCCACCACGCCGCGCGGGCTGAACCACTCCTCTTTCTCGATCCGGTCGAGCATCTTCTGCGCGTTGTCGTAAAGTTCGCGCGCGGCTTGCCCCTTGTCGGGATCGTCGAAGATGTTCGGAAACTTGCCCTTCATCTCCCAGGTGTTGAAGAACGGCGTCCAGTCGATGAATTCGCGCAGCTTGGCGATGCCCATGTCGTCGATCACCGTCAGGCCCGGTGTCTGTGGGGCGGGGGGCGTGTAGCTGTCCCAGCCGCCGTCGAACCTGGATTTGCGCGCCTCGGCCAGCGCGGCGGTGGGCCTGTCGCCGGCGCCTTTCATCCCGTCGCGCAGCTTGTCCTGCTCGGAGACGACATCGGCCAGAAAGTCCGGCCGAGCCGTCTTGGAGAGCAGCTTTGAGACCACGCCGACGGCCTTGGAGGCGTCGTCAACATGGATCACGCCGTGCTCGTATTCCGGCGCGATCTTTAGTGCGGTGTGCTTTTTCGAGGTGGTCGCCCCGCCGATCAGCAGTGGCAGGTCGAAGCCTTGCCGGGTCATCTCGGCGGCCACGTCGACCATCCGGTCAAGCGACGGGGTGATCAGGCCGGACAGGCCGATGATATCCGCCTTTTCCTTTTTGGCCGCCGCAAGAATGTCCTCGGCCGGGACCATCACGCCAAGATCGACCACATCGTAATTGTTGCACTGCAACACGACGCCGACGATGTTCTTGCCGATGTCGTGCACGTCGCCCTTGACCGTCGCCATGATCACCTTGCCCTTGGCCGAGGTGTCGCCCGACAGGCGCTTTTCCTCTTCCATGTAGGGCAACAGATGCGCCACGGCGGCCTTCATCACGCGGGCGGATTTCACCACCTGCGGCAGGAACATCTTGCCCGCGCCGAAGAGGTCGCCGACCACGTTCATGCCGTCCATCAGCGGCCCCTCGATCACGTCGAGCGGCTTGTCGGCGCGCTGGCGGCATTCCTCGGTGTCGTCGACGACGTAGTCGGTGATGCCGTGCACCAGCGCGTGTTCAAGCCGCTTCTCGACCGGCAGTTCGCGCCATTTGGGGTCTTCCTTCTTGGAGGCCTCGCCGGTGCCCTTGTACTTGTCGGCAATCTCCAGCAGGCGTTCCGTGGCATCGTCGCGGCGGTTCAGCAGCACGTCCTCGACATGCTCGCGCAGCTCGTCGGGGATGTCGTCGTAGACGGTGATCTGACCGGCATTCACGATCGCCATGTCGAGCCCGAGCGGGATCGCGTGGTAGAGGAACGCCGAATGCATCGCCTCGCGCACCGCGTTGTTGCCGCGAAAGCTGAAGGACACGTTCGACAGCCCGCCCGAGACATGCACGTCCGGCATCGCCTCCTTGATCATGCGGGTCGCCTCGAAAAAGGCGTTGGCATAGTCGTTATGTTCTTCGATCCCAGTCGCCACGGCAAAGATGTTGGGATCGAAGATGATGTCCCAGGGCTCGAATCCGGCCTTCTCGACCAAGAGATCATAGGACCGCTTGCAGATGTCGAACTTGTGCTGCGCGGTCTCGGCCTGGCCGTTTTCGTCGAACGCCATGACCACCACGGCGGCGCCATAGCGGCGCACCGTGCGGGCCTGCTCCAGGAACGCATCCTCGCCTTCCTTGAGCGAGATGGAGTTGACCACGGCGCGGCCCTGCACGCATTTCAGCCCGGCCTCGATCACCTCGAATTTCGAGCTGTCGATCATCACCGGCACGCGGCTGATGTCCGGCTCGGACGCGATCAGGTTCAGGAAGGTCGTCATCGCCTGCTCGGAATCGAGCAGGCCCTCGTCCATGTTCACGTCGATGATCTGCGCGCCGTTCTCGACCTGCTGGCGGGCCACGTCGAGCGCGGTGGCATAGTCGTCGTCCATGATCAGCTTCTTGAACTTGGCCGAGCCGGTGACGTTGGTGCGCTCGCCGATATTGATGAAACTGGCAACTCCGGTACTCATGCTGCGCCCTCCTTTGCGTCCGCGCCTTGTGTCTCGAACATCTCAAGGCCGCTCAGCCGCATGTGCCTGACTTTCTGCGGGATCTTGCGCGGTGCCTTGCCCGCGACCGCATCCGCGATGGCGCGGATATGGTCGGGCGTGGTGCCGCAACAGCCGCCCACGATGTTGACCAGACCCGACGACGCCCATTCGGCCAGGTGCTCGGCGGTTTCCTCGGGCGTTTCGTCATAACCGCCCATCTCATTCGGCAAGCCGGCATTGGGATAGGCGCTGATGCGCGTGTCGGCCACTTCGGACAGGGTGCGCACATGCTGGCGCATCTCGCCCGCGCCAAGCGCGCAGTTCAGTCCGATGGAATAGGGGCGCGCGTGGCTCATCGACACCCAGAACGCCTCGGGCGTCTGGCCGGTCAGGGTGCGCCCCGACCGGTCGGTGATGGTGCCGGAGATCATCAGCGGCGGAATGGTCAGCCCCTCGTCCGACAGGCTGTCGATCGCGAATAGCGCGGCCTTGGCGTTGAGCGTGTCGAAGATCGTCTCGATCAGCAGCAGGTCGGCGCCCGCCTCGATCAGCGCGCGGGCCGCCTCGCCATAGGCGCGGGCGAGATCGTCGAAGGTCACCGCGCGATAACCGGGGTCGTTCACGTCCGGACTTATGCTGGCGGTCTGGTTGGTCGGGCCGATGCCCCCGGCGACCCAGCGCGGCCGGTCGGGTGTGGCGACCGCATCGGCGGCCTCGCGTGCAAGGCGGACGGATTCGGTGTTCATTTCGACCACGAGGTCGGTCATGTCATAGTCGGCCTGGCTGATCGCGTTGGCACCGAAGGTGTTGGTGCACAGGATATCGGCACCCGCGTGCAGGAAATCCTCGTGGATTTTGCGAATCATGTCGGGCTGGGTCAGGGTCAGCAGCTCGTTATTGCCGCCCACGTCGCTGGGATGGTTCTTGAACCGCGCGCCGCGATAGGCGGCCTCGTCGGGCTTTTCCTGTTGGATCATCGTGCCCATCGCCCCGTCCAGCACCAGGATGCGGTCGGCGTTGGCGGCGGCTATGTCGTGCGTCTTGGTCATGCGTTCTTATTCCTTCAAGCGGCGTTCTCGGCTACAATACTGGGTGTCAGCCCCAATGTCCTGCAAACGGCCAGCGTTACTTTCGGCTGGTTGAGCGTATAGAAGTGAAAATCCGTGATCCCGGCCTCCATCAGGCGGCGGCATTGTTCGGCGGCAACGCCGGTCGCGACCATCGCGCGGGTCTCTGGCGCGTCGTCCAGCCCATCGAACATCTGGCCCATCCAGTCGGGCACTGAGGCGCCGCAGCCGGCGGAAAACCGCTTGAGCCCCTCGAAATTGGCGACCGGCATGATCCCGGCCACGATCGGTGCGTCGATGCCCGCGGCCCGCGCGCGGTCGACGAACCGCAGCACGGTGTCGGTGTCGAAGGCGTATTGCGTGATTGCCCGCGCCGCGCCGTTGTCGATCTTGCGCTTGAGGTGGTCCATGTCGGCGGCGGCATCGCGGGCCTCGGGGTGCACCTCTGGGTAGGCCGCGACCGAGATGTCGAAATCGCCCTTGCGGCGCAGCGCCGCCACCAGTTCCGCCGCGTCGTTGTAGCCATCCTCGGGAAGGCTCTGGCCCGCCGGCAGGTCCCCGCGCAGTGCGACGATCCTGTGCATTCCGTTGTCCCAGAACGCCTGGGCCTGGCGGTCGATCTCGGCCCGGCTGGCGCCAACGCAGGTGAAGTGATGCGCCACGGGCAGGCCCGTCCGGTTGGCCACCATCTCGACGATGCGCGCGGTGCGGTCCCTTGTGGTGCCGCCGGCACCGTAGGTGACCGAAAAGTATTCCGGGTCGGCCGCACTCAGTTGCGCCACGGTATCGCGCAGTCGGGTCACTCCGGCCTCGGTTTTGGGCGGGAAAAGCTCGAATGAAATCGACGGCGTGTCGGACGTACCTGTCATGTGCGTGTCTCCATCTCGTTGATCGTGCGGGATGAGGCGGGAGCGTGGGGGCGCATCGCGGCGCCCCCGTCGCGGGTTTCAGTGTTTTACGGGCTTGCGGAAATGCTGGATGCCCCAGGCAAGGTGGCCGTCATCGGCGGCCTTGACCCAGTTCTGCAATCCAACCGCCATCTTGTCGAGATACTCGGCCGAGCAGCCCTTTTCGCGAAGCTCGTCGTAATGCGCCAGAAGCTCTTCGCGGACCCGGGCATAGTGCGCCCGCAGGTCGGCGACCGCATCTTCCTGCTGTACCGTCTCGAAGCCGAGCGCGTGGGCCGTCTGGCGGTAGAACCCCGGCGAGCCCAGGCTGTTGAGTTGCAGCCGGTCGTAGACGGGTTGCAGCACGCCCTCGGGCACGTCATCGGCCTGCATCGGGTCGGTGAAGATCAGGTGTCCGCCCGGTTTCAGGACGCGGAACGCCTCGGCCAGGACCTGGTCGCGCTGGTCGGAATGCAGGAAGGCATCCTGGCTCCAGACGACGTCGACACTCTCGTCGGCCTCGGGCACGTCCTCGAACACGCCGTGGCGGATGCTGATCTTGTCGGCCAGCCGTGCAGCCCGCACCTTGCCCAGATTGTACTCGTTCTGGGTCTCGGAAATGTTCAGGCAGACAGCCTGACAGCCGGTCTTCTTAACGACGGTGCGCATCGCCCCGCCATAGCCCGCGCCAAGGTCCAGCACCCGCGATCCGGTGTCCAGGTCGGGCAGCGCGTCGATCATGCTTTCGATCGTCAGGTCGCTGGCGTCGCGGATGTTTTTGGTGGTCGCGTAACGCCCGATATGCAGATCCTCGCCCCCCCAGATGGTCGAGTAGAACGTATCGGCGTCGTCGCTGTCATAGTAGGTTTCCGCGACATCGCGGATGTCCACCTGCCCATCGGCACCGTTGCCGCCCCAGCGGGCCACGTGTTCGGCCGATTTCTCGGCGACGTGGATGAAAAAGTCGGGCTCCTCCTCGGCATAGGTGTCCTGAAAGTCGCCATAGGTGCGCACACGCTCGAACCCGGCTTCGCGGAACAGGCGGCGCATGTAATCCTTGCGGATCGGGCAGAGGTTGAGCGTATAGGATGCCCCATCGGCGAAGTCATAGCGCATCCGGCACAGGCCTTCGTCGATATGCTCGGGCTCGGCGCTGACGTCATCGCCGCAGTAGTAATATTTGTGCTTGCTGGAAAACCCGCGGTCGAGCATCGCGTCATAGTTCCGCTGGTCGAGGATCAGCACGCCGTCATGCTTGAGCGCGGCGTAGAACTCGGCCAGGGCGCGGCGGCGGTCCTGTTCCTCGTGCAGGTGGGTGAAGGAGTTGCCCAGGCAGATGATCGCGTCGTACTTGCCGTGAATGTCGCGGTTCAGCCAGCGCCAGTCCGCTTGCGCCGTCTTGAGGATCAGGCCGCGGCTTTGACCGTTTTCGAACGCCTTGGCGACCATGGCGGCGTTGCCGTCGGCGGCGGTCACGTCAAAGCCCGCCTCTGTCAGGCGCACCGAGTGAAAGCCGGTTCCGCAGGCCACGTCCAGCACGCGCTCCTTGCCGCGCGCCTTCAGGATGTCGATGAAGAACTGCCCCTCGCTTTGCGCGCGACCGTCCCAGTCGATCAGCTCGTCCCACTTGTCAACGAAGCTGGTGACATACTCCTTGCGATAATGTCCCGTCTCGCGGTCTGCCAGCGGATCCTTGCTGTAGGTCTGCTTGGTCATTGTCAGTTCGGCGTTGCCGGCGACATCGCTGGTCATGTCTTTCTCCGTTGTCTGGTGACGGCAGCGCGCACGTGGCCGAAACCGGGCTCCCGGATTCCTTGAATGGAATACGGAGGCGGTGCCGTCGAGGTTGTCGTTGTTCAGTCCGCACGTCGTTGCGTGGGAAGATCCCTGTGATCCCGAGCGGTCGGGCAGGTTTGTGCCTCGCCGCTCGATCGGGAAACTTCGCTTGTGGAAGTTTTGCCCGATCCTTGAAGTGTCTTCGGTTATCGTGCCCAAAGGACGACGATACAACCTTTGTGTGCGGAAATTACATAAAGCCGAGAGATATGGACATTAAGGTGTTAGGAATAATTAAAAATTTTTTATGCTCAAAAATTCATCATCATGGCCCATCTGCGGAGAGCACGGAGAATCATGCGAAATTCCGATGCGATTCATGCTTAGGTAGGCTAATTTTTACCGGGGTGCTGGGTGATGCCGTAAGCCGGATTTCTCCGCCTCTGTCGCGATGACGGGCGGGTGACGCCAGCGCTGTTCAGTCTGCCAGCGCGCGCATCACGTCAATGAGGTCTGATTTGCCCTCGAACCCGATGCCGGGCAGGTCGGGCATGAGGATGTGCCCCTCTTCAACCTGCACGCCATCGGGGAAGCCACCGTAGGGCTGGAAAAGATCGGGGTAGCTTTCGTTGCCACCGAGCCCCAACCCCGCCGCGATGTTCAGGGACATCTGGTGGCCGCCATGCGGGATGCAGCGGGTCGGGGACCAGCCGAGTTGGTCGAGGACATCGAGCGTGCGCAGGTATTCGACAAGCCCGTAAGACAGCGCGCAGTCGAATTGCAGCCAGTCCCGGTCGGGGCGCATCCCGCCATGGCGGATCAGGTTGCGCGCGTCCTGATGCGAAAAAAGGTTTTCGCCGGTCGCCATGGAACCGGGGTAGAATTCGGCCATCGCGGCCTGAAGCTGATAGTCCAGCGGATCCCCGATTTCCTCGAACCAGAAGAGCGGGTATTGCCGCAGCATCTTGGCATAGGCGATCGCGGTCTCGAGGTCGAAGCGTCCGTTGGCATCGACGGCCAGTTGCGCCTCGGTTCCGATTTCTGTCAGGACCGCTTCGATCCGGCGCTGGTCTTCGTCGATGGACGCGCCGCCGATCTTCATCTTCACGACGGTGTAGCCCCGGTTGACGTAGCTGCGCATCTCATTGCACAGAGCGGTGTCGTCCTTGCCCGGATAGTAATAGCCACCGGCGGCGTAGACGAAGACGCGCGGGTCCGCCTCGCGCCCCTTGCGGTCGGCCAGCAGGCGGAACAGGGGCTTTTCCTCGATCTTGGCGATGGCGTCCCAGACGGCCATGTCGATGGTGCCGACCGCGACCGAACGTTCGCCGTGGCCGCCGGGTTTTTCGTTCTGCATCATGGCGGCCCAGATCTTGTGCGCGTCCAGGTTGCTGCCGTCATCGTTCAGGAGCGATGCGGGGTCGGCGTCGAGGATGCGGTCGCGGAAACGTTCGCGGATGAGCCCGCCCTGCCCGTAGCGGCCATTGGAATTGAAACCGTAGCCGACCACGCGGCGGCCGTCCCGGACCACGTCCGTCACGACGGCCACCAGGCTGGCCGTCATCTTGCTGAAGTCGATATAGGCGTTGCGGATGGGCGACGCGATGGGCTTGGTCACTTCCCGAATGTCGACGATTTTCATGGGCGTGTTCCTTGTTCGGGGGTGGTGTCGCGCCGGTTTCTGTCAGGTGCCCGATGTCACGGCAGAGGCACGTGCAGGACGTAGCGGAACAGCGCGAAGAACGCGATCATGACCGCCGCGCCGCTGCCGGCATAGAGCAGCGCGGTGATCGGCGTCCACCTGTCATGCATCGCCGCGATGAGCCCGCCCGCGAAGGCGATGGCGCCGCTGGCCAGAAAGCCGATATGCGGGATGGCAAGGCATCCCGCGAACATGGCCACGATCAGCAGGACCCGGCGCCACCAGGTGCCGGTGCCGAACCCGCCGCTGTCGCTGGGATGCAGGAAGCGCGTGATCAGCGACAGGCCGGCTGTCACGATCATCAGGATCGCGACGGTGCGGGGGAACACCTGGCTGTCACGGTCGGAATAGCCGGTGGTGTCGTAGAGCGCGATGATCCCCATGAGCACGAAGAGCGCGGAGATCACCAGCGATCCGATGTGGCCGTCGGGTTGGCGTTGCTGGTCTGGCATCAGGTCTGTTCCCCTGCTTTCTTGCGGCGGCGGCGTGCGGTGTAGAGCGGCAGGATGAGGGTGATCAGCGTGAACGCGATGATCCCCTGCGAGATAGGCCGCCCGAAGAACATGCCAAAGAGGTTGCCCGTGGCCGAACCGATGGTCCAGCCTTGCACGAAGCCCTGTTCGGCGATGGGGCCGAGGATCAGGCCGAGCACGATGGGCGAGGCGGCGAAGCCGAAGCGCCCCACGACCCAGCCGAAGACCCCGAGGCCCAGCATCAGGATCACATCCGTCACGCTGTTGCGGATCGAGAAGGTGCCGATGATGGTCATGAACCCCACCGTCGGCACGAGGACGGCCTTGGGGATGTTGACGATCGACTTGTAAGCGTAGCGCCCGATCAACAGGCCCGCGGGCAGCATCAGCACCGTGGCGATCAGCAGGCCGTAGATGAAGGTAAAGACGATCGAGCCGCTTTGGCTGAACATCGTGGGGCCGGTGCGCACGCCCTGCACCAGCAGCGCCCCCAGCACGATGGCGTCGGGCGGCGTGCCGGGAATGCCCAGCACCAGCGTTGGGATGAAGCCACCGCCCACGGTGGCGTTGTTGGCGGATTCCGTGGCGAGGATGCCGTCGGGCTCGCCCTCGCCGAATTTCTGGTGTGGCTTGCCGGTGCGCTTGGCCTCGGAATAGGCGACGAGCCCGGCCACCGAGCCGCCCGCGCCGGGCAGGATACCGATCAGGGTGCCGATGACCGAGGACCGGATCAGGTTGATCTTGGACCGCGCGGCGATGCGGAAGGCCTCGCCGATGCGCACCGAGCGCACGTCCTCTTCCACCTTGAGGTGCCGGTCGGGCGTCGCGACAAGGTCAATCAGCACCGGGATGCAATAGAGGCCGATCAGCGCGCCGATGACGCCGAAGCCGCCGATCAGCATCTGGCTGCCGAAAGTGAGCCGGATATCGGCCGACACCTCGGCCACGCCGACAGTTGACAGCAGCATCCCGAAGGCGCCGCCCGCCAGCCCCTTCATCAGGTTGCCGGTGGACAGCGACGCGATGAGCGAAAGGCCGAAGATCGACAGCCAGAAATACTCGATCGGCCCGAACGCGAGCGCCACCTTCGACAGGGGCGGCGCCAGCAGCAAAAGCGAAAACGCCCCCACCAGCCCGCCGACGACCGAGGCGAAGCAGGCAAGGGCAACCGCAAGGTCGCCATCGCCGCGTTTCGCCATCGGGTAGCCGTCAAAGGTGGTGGCGATGGCCGAGGGCGTGCCGGGCGTGTTCAGCAGGATCGCCGCGTAGGCCCCGCCATAGATCGCCCCGGTATAGATCGCGCCCAACAGGATCAGCGCCGAGGCGGGATCCATGCTGAACGTGATCGGCACCAGCACGGCCAGCGCCATCGTTGCGGTCAGGCCCGGGATCGAGCCGACGACCGTGCCCGCCACGACACCGAACAACGCTAAACCCAGGTTGAACGGTGTCAGGGCGGACAGGAAGTGACCGAATTCCATGTGTCGGGCCTTTGCGCCGGGTCAGCTTATTCGATCAGGCCCGCTTCGCGCGCGTCGCTGAGATATTCCTCGCTGCGCGCGGCCATGAAATCGTCCATGCCGTCCGCCTCGACATCCAGCATCGCAAAGCCGTTATCCAGCATCTGCTGACGGAACTCGGGGTCGTTGTTGATCTCGGCGATCATGTCGGACCACATCTGCGTGACCTCGTCGCTGGCCGAATTCGGCAGGGCGATCCCGCGATAGGCGCCGCCCACCATGTCATAGCCCAGTTCCTTGAAGGTCGGGACATCGGGGAAAAGCGGGTGGCGTTCCTCCATCGCGACGGCCAGCATCCGCACCTCTTCGCCCTGGGTCGCGGCGACGGTGGAATAGCCCCATTCCGCCTTGACCTGGTTGCCCAGAAGCGCGGTCACGGCGGCCCCGGTGCCTTTGAAGGGCACATAGGTGGTCTGGATATCGGCCATCTTGTCGAACTTGATATGCGCCAGGTGGTTGGCCGTGGCCTTGCCCGAGCCCGACATGGTGACCTGGGCGGGGTTCGCCTTGGCGTCCTCGACCAGGTCTTCGAGCGTCTGGTAGGGGCTGTCGGCGCGCACGATGATCGCATCCGGCGTGAAGTGGAACATGTGAAAGACGTTCAGGTCCTCGGTGGTAAAGCCCACATCCTTTTGCGCCGGCTTGATGATGATGTGGGGCAGGTTGACGCCCATGATCGTCTGGCCGTCACCCGTCAGCCCGTTGAGCGTGGCCCATCCGACCGCGCCGCCGCCGCCGGGCTGGTACGAGATCACCATGTCCTGGCCGAACTTGTCCTTGAAGAACGGTTGCTGGAAGCGCGCGGAAATGTCGGATTCGCCCCCGGGGCCGAACGGGATGATATAGTTGACCGGCCCGTTGAGTTCCGCCGCCGCGGCGCCGGTTGCCAGCGATGCGGTCACGGCCAGGGCCGCGCCTATCTTCAGAAATGTTCTTTTCAGCATGTGTTCCTCCCAGAGTTGCTGACTATCGGCGTTCTCGCCGTCTTGATTATGCGTTGGCCTCCTTCAACGCGGTCATGAACCGGTCGCGGATCACGACCGGATCGGTCTTGATGACCGAAACGGGGATGTTCCCGCTTTCGCATTTGCACACGATCACGGTCATCTTGTCACTGTCCAGCGCGTCTTTCATGACGGCTGCGCAGTCTTCGGCCTGACATTCGATGACGTTTTCGCAGCCGCAGGCCTCGGCCACCTTGGCGAGCGACGTCTTCATGCCGGCATAGGTTGGTTGATCGCCGGTGGAGCCATAGCTGCCATTGTCGATGATCAGCAGGATGAAATTGTCGGCCACGTTGTTGGCGATAGTGGGCAAAGTGCCGAAATTGGTCAGGACCGAGCCGTCGCCGTCGATCGAGATCACCTTTTTCGACTGCGCCAGCGCCACGCCCAAGCCGATGGACGACGCAAGGCCCATCGTGCCCAGCATGTAGAAATTGGTCGGCTGGTCATCCAGCATGTGTAATTCCTGGCTGGGCAGGCCGATGTTGCAGACGACGAAATGGTCCGAGATCAGCGGGACCAGCGAGCGCAGGACGTCGGATCGGATCATGTCAGTACCCTTTCCAGAAGGTGGCATCCGTCAGGATCGCGACCGGTTTGTTGCACATGAAGGTATATTCCAGGATCCGGTCCAGTTCTTCGGCGTCGGACTCATGATGGAAGTGATAGGTCGGGATGTGAAGCTGATTCAGCAGTGCCTTGGTGTGCACGGCCATTTCCACCTGACAGGCCACGGGTTCGCCCAGTTCTCCGCGGTAGGAGATCAGCATGGGCAGGGGCATCCGGTAGAATTGCGTCAGCGTCACCAGCGTGTTGACCGTCACGCCAAGTGCGGTGTTCTGCATGATGATCGCGGAGCGCTTGCCGCCCATGAAGGCGCCGGCGCAGATGCCGATGCCTTCGTCCTCCTTGTTCGCGGGGATGTGGTGGATGTCCGCGCATCGGTCGATTTCGGCAATGACGCCGGCAAGCTGTTTGCACGGGACCGTCGTGACCAGTTTGACGTCGTTCTTGACCAGATCCGCGACGATCTTTGCGTCGATGCTCACGCGCAGGCCTCCCCCTCGATGCGATCATGTTTCATGATCTTGAGCGATAAGGGACGCTTTAACAAACCAACAATCTTTTCTCATTTGTAAATGTCTGCTTTAGTAAATTGTGCCTTTGGTCCTGTTGTGAAAGCGGCCTGTCATGTCGATCACGTTGTTCAAGACCCTTATCGCCGTCGCCGAGGAAGGCAGTTTCAACGCCGCCGCCGACCGCGTCTGCGTCACCCATGCGGCAGTCGGCCAGCAGATGAAGCGGCTGGAAGAGACGCTGGGCGTGGCGCTCTTCGACCGGTCGCAGAAGTCGCCGCGCCTCAATCAGTTGGGCCGCGCCATGGTGCCCAAGGCCAAGGAGGTCGTCGCCGCCTATGAGACGATTCTCGACGACCTGACCGGCGATCCGCGTCTGATCGGGGATATCGTTCTGGGGGCGGTGCCGTCGACGCTGCGCGGGCTTGTGCCCAAGGCGATGAAAGGACTGATCGGGCAGTATCCCGACCTGCGCATCCGGCTGGTGCCGGGGTTGAGCCCGACCTTGCAGGAGATGGTCGAGACCGGGACGGTTGATGCCGCGCTGGTCAGCGCGCCGAACCGGACGCCGGCCACGATGACATGGACGCCGTTCGCGGTGGAGAAGCTGGTGCTGCTCACCTCGCAGGAAGTGACCGAAACCGACCCTGAGAGCATTCTGTCCGGCAGGCCCTTCATTCGGCACAGCGCGCTGTCGGCCATCGGGGCGATGGCCGAGGACTGGCTGGCGCGGCGCAAGCTGAAGGTGCGCGACATGATGGAGATGAGCTCGCTCGACACGATCGCGAGCATGGTGGCGCATGATCTGGGCGTGTCGATCGGGCCGGATTTCTGCGTGCCCGACCCGATCTTCGGCAGCCTGCGCAAGCTGTCGCTGGGGCCCACGGCGCCGTCGCGGACGCTGGGTGTTCTGAGCCGGGCGGATTGTTCGAAATACCGGCTGGTGGAGCGCTTTCTGGACGAGCTGACCCGGACGGTCGAGGCCCATGGCGGGCGGACGGTTTCTAAAGAGATGGCTTAGGTAATCGTAAATTATCTTGCCTTGCTAAAGGGCACGTTTGCCACAGAATGAGTTCGAACGAGGATCGGACGACAGGAGCATCGGGCAGTTGGTGGCATTCAAGACCGCGGAAGACAGAACTTTGAATGATATCAGGGCGATTGTCGGGGAGGCCGCCTGCAAGTCGGGCCCGGATGCCGCGCGATATTACGAAGACCCGCGCGGCAGCTTCACCGGCAAGGACTGCGTCGTCGTCCTGCCAGAGACCACCGAACAGGTGTCGCAGATCGTGCGGCTGTGCAACAGCGCCGGCATCGCGATCATCCCCTATGGCGGGGGCACCGGCGTGGTGGCCGGGCAGCTGTCGCTGGACAGCGACGCGGCCATCATCCTGTCGCTGGAGCGGATGAACCGGGTGCGCAGCGTGTCGCCGGACGATTTCGTGATGGTGGCGGAGGCCGGCTGCGTACTGGAGAACATCCACGCCGAGGCCGAGCGGCACGACCTGATGTTCCCGCTCAGCATGGCCTCGAAGGGCAGTTGCACCATCGGCGGAAACCTGGCCACGAACGCGGGCGGCATCCAGGTGCTGCGCCACGGCAATGCCCGCGACCTCTGCGTGGGGATCGAGGCGGTGCTGCCGTCGGGCGACGTGCTGGAAGAGTTGAGCCCCCTGCGCAAGAACAATACCGGTTATGACCTGCGGCACCTGCTGATCGGCAGCGAAGGCACCCTTGGCATCATCACCGCCGCCAGCCTGACGCTGAAGCCGCTGGACCCCGAGGCCGTGACGGCCTTTTGCGCCATCACGTCGCCGGCGGATGCCTTGCGGGTGCTGCGGGCCCTGCGCACGGCCATCGGCAACCGCATGAACGGGATGGAATTGATGAGCGGCTTCGGCGTGGGCCTTGTCTGCGAACATTTCCCGACGCTGAGAAACCCCTTCGCCGGCGACCACCCCTGGTATCTGCTGATCGATGCCGCGGGGAACCCGGGCGTGCGGGATGAGACCGAGGCGGCGCTGGCGGAGTGTATCGAGAAGGGTTTCATCATCGACGTCGTGATGGCCGAATCCGAGGCGCAGCGCAGTGCGCTTTGGTCGCTGCGCGAGCATACGCCCGACGCCAACCGCAAGACGGGCGCGTTCTGCAGCAGCGACACGGCGGTGCCGATCGGCCAGATCGACGCCTTCGTGTCGGGAACACATGCGGCGATCGCCGGCGTGCACGAGGGCTTGCGGACGAACAGCTATGGTCACATCGGCGACGGGAACATTCACCACAACGTCTTTCCGCCGAAAGGCATCCCAAAGGCCGATTTCCTGCAGGCCCACCCGGGTATTGCCAACGGCGTGCGGGGGGCGATCAACGAAGCGACGCTGGCGCTGGGCGGGTCGATCAGTGCCGAGCACGGGATCGGCCGCCTGAAACGGAAAGACCTGCAAGAACACGCAAGTCCCAGCAAGATGACCGTGCTGCGCCAGATCAAGCAGGCAATCGACCCCAAAAATATCATGAACCCCGGCGCGCTGATCGATCAGAGCGCCTGCGCGGACTGAGACGCCAGGCTCGGCACGAGCTTCATTGGCGTTCGGGAGACGGTGCATCGTCAGACTTGTGCCGGTTTTGTTGAAGATATCCGTCACCATGTACCGCTTTGCAATACCAGGCACAGTCCTGGCTGCGGGCCCGTCTTTGCAGCACAATCGTTTGAAAGCGGCTCTGGGCGGTAACAGTCATGAATGACCGCAATGGCCCGGGCGCGACGGTGCCAGTGTACGCGATCACACCGATAGGTCGCTTGGACGTTGATACCGGACACTCTATGGAGAGTCGTGGGCCGAGCAAGGAGGATCAATATGACGAAAAGAACCGCACTTATTTCCGGAGCGAACAGGGGGATCGGCGCGGCCATAGCGCGCCGTCTCGATGCCGATGGATGGAACTTGTCGCTTGGAATGCGCACCCCCACGCGGCCCGACTGGGACACCGACGCGCGCTGTCATCTGTTCAGATACGATGCCGAGGCCTGTTCGGAAGAGGCGTGGGTGGCCGAGGCGGTGGCGGTTTTTGGGCAGATCGACGCGATCGTGCCCTCTGCGGGGATCATGACACCCGGCACCATCATCGAGGCCACGGATGAAGAGATCGACACACTGATGGCAGTGAACCTCAAGGCGCCGCGCCGGATGGCCAAGGCGGCGTGGACCGAGCTTGAGCGCAGCGAGCGCGGGCGGATCGCGATCCTGGCCTCGCTGTCGGGAAAGCGGGTAAAGTCGGCGGGTTCGGGACTGTATTCGGTGTCGAAATTCGCTGTTGTCGCGCTGGCCCATGCGTTGCGGCAGGCCGGATGGGACAAAGGCATTCGCGCCACGGCGATCTGTCCGGGGCTGGTCAACACCGAGATGGCGCACGCGATCTCGCAGCTTCCGCATGACCAGATGAGCGACCCGGACGCCATTGCCAACGCGGTCGCGCTGATCCTGGACATGCCCGACAATTCGAGCGTTGCCGAATTTCACGTCAATTGCGTTCGGGAAGAGGTGTTTTAAGCCATCGGTTGTAAACGGTGCCGGGCGTGATCGGGAAATAAAACAAACAGACTTGACTGTTTGTTGCGTGGTTGTCAGCCTGAGTTGCATAAGAATCGACAAAAACCAACGACCAACCTGGGAGATACACATGTTCAAGAGATTCCTTACCGGCGTCGCGGCCGCCGCGCTTATGACCGGAAGCGCCATGGCGGAGACCACGTTCACCGCCAATTCCTTTTATGCGGCCGAGCATCCGCATTCCAAATACGGCTATATTGAATGGGCCGAGATGGTCGAGGAGATGTCGGGCGGCGAGCTCAAGCCGGATGTATACACCGGTACCGTTCTGCTGGCGCCCCGCGCCAACCTTCAGGGAATCCGCGACAATGTCGTGCAGGTGGCGCATCACGCCGCGGTCTACACGCCATCCGAAATGCCGGTGGCCAACACCGTGCAGGAGCTTGGCTTCAACTACTCCGACCCGCTGGTGATGATCTTCGCCTCGACCGATTTCAGCATGAACAATGAGACGCAGCTTGCCGAATGGGCGGACAAGGGCGTGGTCTATCTTGGGTCTTACGCGACGCCGCCCTACGTTCTGTTCTGCCGCGAGCCGGTGCGCACGCTGGAAGAATTCAAAGGCAAGCGCATCCGCACCGCCGGATCCAGCGTGTCGCAGTGGGTCGAAAAAGCGGGCGGTATCCCCGTCAACGTGCCGTCGTCCGAAATGTATACCGGCCTTGAGCGTGGCACGTTGGATTGCGCGTCGAACGCCGCCAACGATCTGATTGACCGTTCGCTGTGGGAAGTGTCCGAGCACACCACGATGCTGTCGACGGGCATGTACTGGACCGGGCCTCAGTGGGGCTACAACCCCGAGTTCTGGTCGGGCCTGACGACGGAGCAGCGTGAGATTCTGATGCAGGCGACGGCCCGGGCCATGTCACGCATGATCATAGAATACGTGGGCAGCGCCAAGGAAAAGCTCGCTCTTGCGAAGGAGAAGGGCAACAATGTCTATGAGCCGGGCGAGGATCTTTTGGCCTCTGCCGAGGAATACCGCGCGAATTCGGTCGAGACGGCGTACAGGACCGCTGAAGAGACCTATGGGCTGAGCAACGGCAAGGAGGTCATCGACGACTTCATCGCCACGCACGAGAAGTGGGAGAAGCTTCTGGCGGATGTGGATCGTACCGACGAGGATGCTCTGACCGAGCTGGTGATGCAGGAAATCTACGAGAAGGTCGACGCATCGACCTACGGCGTGCAGTAAGGATGATCGTAAGGGGGCGCGGATGACCCGGGCCCCCGTCACCTTTGGAGAGGACGACGATCATGCCGGAGCACAAGCGGCGTACGCAGGCGCAACGCACATTGGAAACGACATCGAGCCTGCTTGAGGCAACGCTGTCGTGCATCAAGGACAAGGGCCTTATGAACACTTCGACGACAGAGGTGGCACAACGGGCCAGTGTGTCGCGCGGGGCGCTGTTGCATCATTTCCCGACCAAGGAATTGCTGATGGCGGATGCGCTGCGCTCGCTGCTTTTGCGTGAGGCGCAAGAGGCGGAGCGCAAGGCGCGCTCGGTGGTCGAGGAAAGCCTGACCATCGACCAGTTCATCGATTTCGTCTGGGAGCGGTTCTCGGGTGATCTTTACATGGTGTCGATGGAATTCGTGAACGCCGCGCGGACCGACCCGAAGATCAAGGCGGCGCTTGTCCCCGTCGCGCAGGAATTCAACGACGCCTATCTGCGTATCTGGGAAAAGATCGCCGGACGCTCTCTCGACCCGGCAATTCAACGGCGTCAGAAGGTCGAGATCACCGCGATCCTGTGCCTGGCGCGCGGCATGGCCACGCAAACGATCTGGCGGGATGAGCCGGATCTCTTTCGCGAGACCATCGACTATTGGAAAGAGCTGTTGAAACTGTCGCGCGGTGTCGCGGCCGGAAAAGGTGCGCCATGAACGCCCCTGCCGATCCGCGCAACGATCCGAACGAGACGCTGCTTGATCGCGCAATTCTCGGGCTGAACCGGGGGTTCGTCTTGTTGGCCGCCATCGCGCTGTTGCTGATGATGCTGCATGTCACCGCCGAGGTGGTGGCCCGCGCGACCGGCTGGGTGACGCTGATCGGGACGCTCGAAATCGTGTCCTATTACTACATGATCCTGCTTGTGATGCTGCCGATGGGCTTTGTCGAGCTGAAGCACGAACATATCCGCGTCGATCTTTTCGTGCAGATGATGCCCGCCCGGATGCAGTTCGTTCTTTACCTGCTGAGCTGCGTCATGTGCATCGTCTTTTTCGCCATGATGTTCCGGCAGAGCTTGCTCGATGCGTGGAACTCCATGCAGCGCAAGGAAACGATCATGTCGAATTTCATCTTCTACATCTGGCCCAGCCGCTGGGCCCTGCCGATCGGGTTCTTCGGCCTGCTGCTCGCCTCGGCGTGCAACCTGTTGAAATCCTTCCGCCATAGAAAGGCCCTTTGACGTGGACAATACGACCATCGGAGTGATCGCCGTCGGTATCACGCTGCTGCTGATCGCGCTGCGTTTCCCGATTGGCGTCGTACTGGGGCTGGTGTCCATTGTCGGGATCGCCGAGCTGACGAACATGCGCATTGCCTGGGGCGTGGTGTCGGCGACCCCGTTCGATTTCATCGGCCAGTGGGAACTGACCGCTGCGCCGATGTTCCTGTTCATGGGGTATCTTGCGACCGAGGGAAAGCTGACCAGCGGGCTTTTCGGCGCGCTGAGGCTGTTTCTGGCCCGGCTGCCGGGCGGGCTTGCGATTTCCAGCGTGGGGGCCTGTACCTTTTTCGCTGCCGCGTCCGGGTCCAGCGTGGCGACCGCAGCGGCGATGTCGCGCATCGCCGTGCCCGAGATGCTGAAGAACGGCTATGACAAGGGGCTGGCGACGGGAACCATCGCGGCGTCGGGCACGCTGGGATCTCTCATTCCACCCAGCGTCCTGCTTATTCTTTATGGCGTTTATGCGCAGGTGTCGGTGGGGCAGCTTTTCATGGCCGGCTTTATTCCCGGCCTGGTTTCGGCGCTGCTTTACGCGATGATGATCATGGTGCGGGTCAAGGCCAACCCGGCGCTGGCCGGCGAGGTGAAGGTCGAGGCGACGCGCGCGGACAAGATTGCGGCATTGAAGGAAATCTGGCCGCTGCCGACGCTTATCTTGCTGGTGCTTGGCGGTATCTTCACCGGCTTTTTCTCGCCCACCGAGGCCGGCGCATTGGGCGCGTTCTTTGCGCTCTGCATCGCGCTGGCGCGGCGCTCGATCGACTGGGACGGGTTCAAGACCGCGGCCGTCAACACGTTGCAAAGCACCGCGTCAATCTTCCTGATCCTGATCGGCTCGGTGCTATTTACCAAGTTTCTCGCCATGTCCCGGCTGCCCACGGCATTTTCCGAGATGATCCTGTCGGTGAGCGACAGCCAGTGGTGGATCCTTTTCGCCGTGGCGTTGATCTACCTGCTTTTGGGAATGCTGATCGACTCGATCGGCCTGCTGTTGCTGACGCTGCCACTTATCCTGCCGCTGGTGGATACGGCGGGGATCGACGCGATCTGGTTCGGGATCATCGTGATCAAGCTTCTGGAGGTGGGTCTTGTGACACCTCCGATCGGGTTGAACGTCTATGTCATCAAGGGCGCCCTGGGGAACCTGGTGACGCTGCCCGAAGTGTTTCGCGGCGTCAGCTGGTTCATCCTGATGGATTTCGTCGCGCTGCTGCTCATCATCCTTATCCCGGCGATGTCGCTATGGCTTCCGTCGCTTGTCTACAACTGACTTAACCGAAGGTTCCGACATGACATCCTTTTCCGACGCCGATTACGCAAAACGGTCCTATGGCGAGTTGCCGGTTGGCTATGGCCAGCGTCCGGGCATCGTGGTGGTGGACTATCAGAAAGCCTTTACCGAGGATCGCTATCCGCTGGGCGGTGCGCCGCTGATCATGCGGGGGCTGGAAAACACCGCGCGCCTGCTTGAGGTGGCGCGGCGCAACAACGTGCCGATTGCAAGCTGCTATACCGCCTACAAGGACGAGGGCGACATGCCTTACTGGAAAATCTCGGCGGTCCGAGAACAATTCCGGCACGAGCATCCCGGCTCGGAACTTGATCCGGCGATCTACGATCCGGGTTATGACGTGAAGGTCTGCAAGACCGGCCCGTCGATCTTTTTCCAGACACCCGTCGTGCCGTTCTTCATCCGTCAGCGTGTCGATACGGTGATTGTCACCGGATGCACCACGAGCGGTTGCATCCGTGCGTCAAGCATCGACAGCTTTCAATACGGTTTTCGCACCATCGTTCCCGAGGATTGCGTCGGGGACCATGAGGAGCAGCCCCATCTCGACAACCTTCGCGATATCTCGCGTCGCTATGTCGATCAGACCAGCTCGGACGAGGTCATCGCCTATCTCGACCGGGTCGGCCGCCAGAATTCGTAAGAAACGCCCTGTAAAAAAGTAAGAAGGACATCCCATGAGTATGCAGATCATCCGCAACGCCCGTATCGTCGACGGCTCGCAGGACCGTCCCGCCGACCCGGTGGACATCGTCATCGAAGACGGCGTGTTCAAGGAGGTGGCGGAGACCGTGTCTGCGTCCTGCGACGATGAGATCGACGCGAGCGGCCAGTACGTGCTGCCGGGCCTAATCGACTGCCACGTGCATGTCATCGCCACCACCGCAGACCTTGGCGCCAACGCGGCGCTGCCGAACTCTCTTCTGGCCTATCGCGCGATGGGGCTGATGAAGAACATGATCATGCGCGGCTTTACCACCGTGCGCGATCTGGGGGGCGCGGATATCGGTATTGTCGAGGCAATCGAGGAGCAGCTGCTGGTCGCGCCGCGCCTCGTGATCTGTGGCAAGGCTTTGTCCCAGACTGGCGGGCATACCGATTACCGGGGTCCCTATAACCCGCGCAATGTGGATTTCTACCGCGATCAGATCGGCTCTATGGGCCGGATCGTCGATGGCGTGGACGAGCTGCGCCGCGCCTGTCGTGAAGAGATCAAGGGAGGCGCGAAGTTCATCAAACTGATGGCCAATGGCGGCGTGTCCTCGCCCACCGATCCAATCGGTTTCCTGGGCTTTTCGGTGGCCGAACTTGAGGCCGCGGTGGAAGAGGCCGGAAACGCCGAAACCTATGTGGCGGGCCATCTTTATACCGACGAGGCAATCAGCCGCGCGCTGGAGGCGGGGTTCTATTCCATTGAACACGCCAACCTGATCAAGCGCGAGACCGCCAAGCGCGTGGTCGAGAAAGGCGCCGTCGTGGTGCCCACGAATATCACCTACGAACTGCTCGGCACGCGCGGCGCCGATTTCGGGCTTCCGCCGGAATCCGTCGCCAAGGTGGCCGATGTGCGCGACGCGGGGCTTGAGGCGCTCAGCGTGCTGCACGAGGAAGGCGTGACCATGGGCTATGGCTCTGACCTGCTGGGCGGGATGCAGCACTACCAGTCGGGCGAATTCCCGCTGCGCGGACGCTTTCTGCCGGCCCATGACGTAATCCGCTCGGCCACACTGGATGCGGCCAAGGTCTTGCGAATGGAAGGGCAGGTCGGAACGATTTCGGCGGGTGCCCATGCCGATCTGATCATGGTTGAGGGCAACCCGCTCGACGATCTTTCCCTGCTCGACGGGCAGGGTGAGAACATTTCGACCATCATCAAGGATGGCCGGTTGGTCAAGCGTGCGTGATGGTGCTTGCGGGGCACATTCTTTGATTGGCGGATCGGGTTGATCGGGCCGCCAATCGAAGACACTCTGAAACAAGCCGATGAGTGTCTACGTCAGCACGTAATCGACAGACTTGAGGCGTTTCGCAGGTATGCTGTGATGCAGGTTTATCGCGAACCGCCTGTCTTATGACTTTGCCCGTCTCCGTGCGAAGATGGAGCCTCTGCGCGCCACGCCAGTCATGGCGGGCAGAGGCGCGTTTCCGAAGACCGACCCTGGCCGGTCAGTGCATCATTGCGAAATAATTCGCCTGGCGGTCGACCAGTTCCTCGTGCGTGCCGGCCTCGACCACGCGGCCTTCGTCCAGGACGACGATCCGGTGTGCGTGACGGATGGTTTGCAGCCGATGCGCGATGACCAATGTGGTGCGGCCCTTCGACAAGGTGTCCAGCGCCGCCTGGACCTTGCGTTCGGTGCCCCGGTCCAGCGCCGATGTCGCCTCGTCCAGCAGAAGGATCGGCGGGTCGCGCAGGAAGACGCGGGCGATGGCGACGCGCTGTTTCTGGCCGCCTGACAGCATCACGCCACGTTCGCCGACCATCGTGTCGAGGCCCTCGGGCATGTCCGCCACCATCTCGGACAGTTGCGCGTTTTCGACCGCCTTGAGGATATCGTCTTCGGTCGCGTCGAGCCGCCCGTAGGCGATGTTTTCGCGCAGGGTGCCGCCGAACAGGAAAACGTCCTGCGACACCAGGCCCACCTGCTGCCGGATGCTGTCGAGGGTCATGTCGGCCACGGATATCCCGTCGATCCGGACGTCGCCCGATGTCGGCGCGTAGAACCGGGGCAGCAATGCCATCAACGTGCTTTTGCCGGCGCCGGACGGGCCCACCAGTGCCACCGTCTGGCCCGGCTCGACAACGAGCGACACACCATGCAGCACGCCGCGCGCGCCGTCGTAGGCGAAGCTGACGTCGTCGAACTCGATCCGGCCGGTGAGGTCCGGCGCGGGGCGGGCGTGGGGCGCGTCGGCAATCTCGGCCCGCTCGGCAAGAAGGGCCTGGAACCTCTGGAAACCGGCGATGCCGCGCGGATAGGTCTCGACCACCGCGGCGATCTTTTCCAGCGGGCGGAAGAACACGCCCACCAGCAGCAGGAAAGCCACGAAGCTGCCGGTCGAAAGCGAACCGGAAAAGACATAACCCGCGCCCGCGACCATCACGATCACCTGCACCGAGCGCAGGCCCATGTAATGCAGCGTCGTCAGCGCCGCCATGATGCGGTAGGCCTCGAGCTTGGTCTTGCGGTAGCCGCGATTGGCCCGGGCGAAGAGCGCGCGTTCATGCGCCTCGTTGGTGAAGGCCTGCACCACGCGGATGCCGCCCAGCGTTTCCTCGAGCCGCACGTTGAACTGGCCCACGCGGCCGTAGATCGCCTGCCAGGCCCGGGTCATGCGCCCGCCATAGACCGCCAGCAGCACGACCATCACCGGCACGATCACCGCCGTCATCAGAGCCAGCGGGACGTGCAGCCACAGCATCAGGGCGAAAGCCCCGGTGAAGGTCATGATGGCGATGAACAGGTCTTCGGGGCCGTGATGCGCGACCTCGCCGATTTCTTCGAGGTCGCGGGTGACGCGGGCCACCAGCTTGCCGGTTTCGGCCTTGTCGAACCAGCCCCAGTTCAGCCGGGTCAGGTGGTCGAAGGCGCGGGCGCGCATCTCGGTCTCGATGTTGATGCCCAGCTTGTGACCCCAGTAGATCACCACGGCCATGAGGCCGGCGTTGACGAGATAGACCGCGACCAGTCCCACGGCGGCCCAGACGGTCAGCGCCCACTCCCCGCGCGGCAGAAGGTGGTCGATGAACCCCGCAACCGCGAGCGGAAAGGCCAGCTCCAGCAGGCCCGAGATGACGGCGCAGCCGAAATCCAGCCAGAAGAGGCGCATATGCGGGCGGTAATATTCGAAGAACTGGCGCAGCATGGGAGTTCCTAATGGACGGGGCCGCGCCTGACCGGTGCGGCGCGTGTTCCTGTCTTTTACGTGCAGGGGAAACGAATGTCGCCAGCCGGAGCGGTGACACCACCGCCGGTATGCCAGGCCGGACAGCGCGACTTGTGACCGGCGCGCTTGGGCGTCATAATGCCAAGCCAAGCCAATCTGACTCGTGCCGCACATCGCTGGCGCGCAGCGGATAGCCAAATCCTGACATTCGCATTCGGAGCCTGGTTGCAATGGGCTATAATCACGACTTCACCGGTCACACCGAAAAGCTGCATTCCGTCCGCCCCGTGCAGTGGCGGCAGTTCGAGAACGCGTTGGTCGCCCATTGGGAGGCGTCGGGGGATCGGGGCGCGACGGGAGAGTATGTATCCGCCAACCCGCGCCTGAGCTTCTTTTTCGATGACATGAGTTCGATCTCGGCCACCACGGGGGCCGGAACCTGCAAGCTGGCCCGCGCGATTTTCGTGCCCGCGGGCATGGAGTTGCGGACCTCGTTCTCGAAACCGCTGAGGTTTGCCCATGTGGATATTCACATGGACCAGTCGTGGGCCGTCCAGTTTCTGAGTGGCCCTGTGTCCCGGTCGGTGGCGGCGCGCGTTCTGGAAACGCCGGTCGAGCGAAACGACGTGTCTGATCTTGAACCGCTGGCGCGATTGCTGGTTCAGGAGATCTGTGCGCCGACGCGGCACGCGCATTTCGCCGAGACCCTGGCCAATTGCCTGATTTCGGGACTGCTGGACGTGGACCGGCCCGAGGCCGACACCGGGAATGCCCGCCTGACTGCTGCGCAGATGCGCAAGGTCACGCGGCGGCTTACGGAGGCGGAAGGCCGAAGGCTGAGCATCGCGCAGATGGCGCGGGCGGTGAACCTGTCGGAAAGCTGGTTCTCGCTTGTCTTCAAGAACACGACGGGCATGTCGCCGCACCAGTGGCAGCTTGGCAAGCGGGTCGAGCAGGCGCGCGGCCTCTTGCTCGAGAGCGATCTGAGCGTGGCCGACATTGCCGATCGGCTGGGCTTTTCCGACCAGGCGCATCTTACCCGGGCGTTCCGGCAGCTTGTCGGACAGACCCCGGCAAGCTGGCGGCGGGATCAGCGGGCGCGCGGATGACGTCACTGGCAGGACGCTGACGCTCACCAGCTGTGGCGCAGCGCCGCCGTGAAGGTGCGCCCGTCGTTGTAATAGTCCGACGTGCCGCGCCCGACGACGTATTGCTTGTCGAAGATGTTGCTGATGTTCAGGCTGAGTTGCGTGCTGTCGGTGACATCGTAGCTGAACGAGGCATCGACATAGACCTGATCCTGGCTTTTGCCGTTATTGTTGAAGGCGTTGTAGTAGTACGATCCGACATACCGGGCCCCGACGCCCACGGTCATGTCCCCCAGAGCGCCCTGGTTCGGCAGCTCGTAGGTCAGCCAGAGCGAGGCAAGATGTTCCGGCACCGAGGCGAAGCGGTTTCCGTCGACCGTGGTGCCGCGCACGTTGCCCCGCACGAATTCGGAGTCCTGGTAGCTGTAGCCGGCGAAGACGCTGAGGCCCTGCCCAAGTTCGGCGCGCGCCTCGAGTTCGAGGCCGCGCACGCGGGATTCGCCGATCGTCTGACGCTCGATCGCGCCGCTGGGCAGCACCACGGGCACGACCACGTTGTCCTTGGTCAGATCGTAGAGCGAGGCGGTGAAGAGGGCGTTGATGGACTGGGGCTGATACTTGAGCCCGACCTCGTATTGTTCGCCGCGCTCGGGTTCGGTGCCGATGCTGGGCGGTGCGACGGATTGTACGTAGCTGGCATAGGTCGAGACCTCGTCGGTGATCTTGTAGGTCAGCGCGCCGCGATAGGACGTCTCGGAGAAATCGGCCTGTTGGGTCGTGCCTGCAAGCAGGTCGGTGCTGGTGATGTCCAGCCAGTCGTGCCGCACGCCGGCGGTTGCGATGAACCTCTCGGAGAAGGACAGGTTCTGTTGCAGGAAGACCGACTGGGTGGTGAAGTCGTTGGCCTGCACCGCGTAGGGCGCAAAGCCTGTCGGCGCACCGGTATAGACCGGGTTGGCGACGTCGATCGGCGTGTGCGCGCCGTAGATCGAGGAACTGGTCGTCGAGGCGTTGCGGAACTCGAAGCCGGCGAGGGTGCTGCTGTCGACGTTTCCGAAGCTGGTGTCGTATTGCAGGATGACGTTGCCGATCAGTTCCTCGGCGGTGCTGTCGGTGCCGAAATAGAAGCGGTCGACCACGGTGCCGACCCGGGCCGCGTTATCGGACAGGTACACGTAGGCGAAATCGTCGGTCAGGTCGCTGTAGCGCAGGTTCGCGTTCAGCCTGAGGCCGTTTTCGAACTCGTGCTGGACACCGGCGGAAACGGTCAGACGCTCGACATCGTGAGTGTTGAAGCCCGGCTCGCCGAAAAACTGGTCGCGGTCGTATTTCCGGTCGATGGGATAGCCGCCGCTGTTGGGCGTGGAGTCGCGCCTCAGGTAATCGGCGGTGAAGGTCAGCTTGGTGAACTCCGACGGGGCCCATGCCACGGAGCCGAGGAAGAACTGCTCGTCATCGCGGGACGTGGCATAGTCCAACTCGGCGTCCTGGACCTTGCCCACGAAACGGTAGGACAGGGTTTCGTCCTCGTTCACATCGCCGAAGTCGAAGCCAAGCTCGGCGTGATTGTTGGTGCCGTAGGAGCCGTAGATTTCGCCGAAGCGTTCGAATTTGGGTGTCTTGGTGACGAAATTGAGCGTCCCGCCCGGATCGGAGGTGCCGAAAAGGGTGGAGTTTCCGCCCTTGATGATTTCGACCCGTTCGAAGGCGTAGGGCTCTTCCCGGACGCCGCGCATGGACCCCAGGGTCAGGCCGTCGCGATAGGTCGAGGCCTGGAATCCGCGCACGAGGTAGTAATCGTTGCGGTCGTCGGTGCCGTAGTAATCAGTGATGACGCCGGGTGTGTATTCCAGCACGTCCTCGACCTTGTCGGCGTTGCGCTGCGCGATCTCTTTCTGCGTCACGACCGAGACGGTGGCGGGCGTGTCCAGCACGCTGGTGGCGACCTTGCCGCCGGTCCAAAGCTCTTTGGCGATGGTGGAATTGGCATCGTCATCCGCCTCGGCCATGGCGTCGACGAAGATTGTGCCCAGCCGGTAGGGTTCGGATCCGTCGCTGTCCTGCGCCAGGGCGGCCGACGGGATTGCCACCAGTGCGGTGCAGCCAAGCAGGGCCGCGCCCGTCCCGGCGGCGCGGCGAGGTGACGGACGATGTGTTTTCGAGGAGGACCCCATGGCGTATTTCCATTCTTCTGACGTGACTGACATGCTGGCGTGCTGCCTGGCAGATGGCGGGAGCGCGGATTTCGCGGATTCGAGACCCCGGCGCGTCTGACCCGACTCACCCGGTTTGAGCCCAGGCAGCCCGGTCAGTATCGGCGGCACATAACGCAGGATCGGGCGAGTTTGTATTGTATAATCTGATTGTTTTTGTCGGATTCTCTGGAAAATTGATAATTTTTGTCGGATTTATCATGCGTGCGGCCCGCTGCCGCTTGACGCCGCGCCGCGGGAACGACTAGCCGAAGGGCACACGTAAAGGATAGTCACACCATTCGGAGGCCGCGAAGCCCAGTGTTGCCAAGCTTGAAACCAGCTTTTGCGCTTTGCGCAGTCTGGCTTGGGTGTGCCACCGCGGCCCCCGCCGCCGCGCAGGATTTCCCGGTCACGATCGAGCACGCGTTCGGCGAAACGACCGTGCCGGACAGGCCGGAACGGGTGGCGACGGTCGCATGGGCCAACCACGAGGTGCCGCTGGCGCTGGGGGTCGTGCCTGTCGGGTTCGCCCGGGCGAATTTCGGCGACGATGACGGGGACGGGGTTTTGCCTTGGGTCGCGGAAAGGTTGACGGAACTGGGCGCCGACACGCCCGTACTGTTCGACGAAGGCGACGGGATCGACTTTGAGGCCGTTGCGGCGACACGGCCGGATATCATCCTGGCCGCGTATTCCGGTCTGTCGCAATCCGATTACGACATCCTGAGCCGTATCGCCCCGGTGATCGCCTATACCGACGCACCGTGGTCGACCGGCTGGCGCGAGATGATCCGGCTGAATGCGGCCGGACTGGGGCTGGGCGCGGAGGGCGACGCGCTGGTGGCGGAGATCGAAGCGGAGATTTCGGACGTGGCCGCCCGGAATCCCGAGATCGCGGGCAAGACGGCGATGTTCGTGACGCATCTGGATATCCGCGACCTGAGCGTGATCCGTTTCTACTCGGCGAATGACCCGCGCGTGCGGTTTCTGGAAGACCTTGGTCTGGGCTTGCCGCAGGCGGTGCGCGAGGCCACCGAGCCCGGTCGCTATGCCGGTGAAATCAGCGCCGAGAAGATAGATGCGTTCGAGGATGTGGACATCGTGGTGACCTATGGGGGGCCGGCGCTGCTGGAGCGCGTTCAGGACAACCTGCTGACCTCGCGGATGAAGACGGTCGAACGCGGCGCTGTCGTTCTGTTGGGCAACGATCCGGTGGGTACGGCCGCCAATCCGACGCCGCTGTCCATTCCCTATGTCCTGAAGGACTATGTCGCGCGACTGGCGGATGCGGCGCGCAAGGCGGAATGACCGGCGCCACCGCGACAGGGGCGGGCTTTGTCGCCTTGCGGCGCTCCCGGGGGCGCCGTCTGGTCTGGCTGGGGGTGGTGCTGGCGGTGCTGGCTCTGGCCTGCCTGGTTTCGGTCAGCCTGGGCACGCGCGAGGTTGCGTGGGCGGACATTGCAGCAGGTGTGTCGGGGTCCACCGACACGATGGCCCGGGCGGTGGTTGCGGTGCGCGTGCCGCGCACGGTACTGGCGGTGCTGGCGGGTGCGGCGCTGGGCCTTGCGGGCGCGGTGATGCAGGGTGTCACTCGCAATCCGCTGGCCGACCCCGGCATCCTGGGGGTGAATGCAGGCGCCGCCATGGCGGTGGTCATCGGCATTGCGTGGTTCGGTATGCAGACCCTTGATGCGTTTCTTTGGACCGCCATTTTCGGCGCCGGACTGGCCGCCTGTTTCGTCTATGCGATCGGGTCTTTGGGGCGCGGCGGCGCGACCCCGTTGAAGCTGGCCCTTGCCGGGGCCGCGACGGCCATCGCCGCGTCGTCCTTCACCGTCGCGATCATCCTGCCGCGCAACGATATCGCGGGCGGCGTGCGCGCCTGGCAGGTGGGCGGCATCGGCGGCGCCAGTTTCGACGCCATCGTGCCCTGTTTGCCCTTTCTGCTGGCCGGGCTGGTCCTGTGCCTGCTGTCGGCGCGCAGCCTGAACCTGCTGGCGCTGGGCGACGACGCGGCGGCGGGGCTGGGGGCGCATGTCGTCTGGGCGCGGGTGGCGGCAGCGCTGGGCGCGGTGCTGTTGTGTGGCGCGACCACGGCGATCTGCGGACCGATCGGATTTGTCGGGCTTGTCGTGCCGCATGTCTGCCGCTTGCTGGTGGGCGTGGACCATCGTTGGCTGTTGCCGTTCTCGGCCCTGACGGGCGCGATCCTGCTGATCGGCGCGGACGTGATCGGACGCGTTGTCGCGCGTCCGTCGGAGATGGATGTCGGCATCGTCACGGCCTTTGTCGGTGCGCCTTTCTTTATCTGGATCGTGCGCAAACGCCGGGTGCGTGACCTGTGAGCCTGAGCGTGCATACCGATGCGACCGCCGGGCTGGCGGGGCTGCGACGGTCGCGGCAAAAGGCACGGCTGCGGCTGGTCACCCTTTTGCTGAGCCTGGTGGCCGCAGGTGTGGGGCTGACGCTGATGACCGGGCCCACCATGACCCCGCCGGGGGACGTTCTGCGCGTGCTTGCCGGGCAGGACGTGCCGGGCGCCGGTTTCAGCGTTCTGGAACTGCGCCTTCCCCGGGCCGTGTTGTCGATCCTGGCCGGCATGAGCTTTGGCCTGGGCGGGGTGATCTTTCAGACCTTGCTGCGCAATCCGCTGGCCAGCCCCGACATCATCGGGATCAGCGCCGGGGCCAGCGCGGCGGCCGTGTTCGCCATCGTCATTCTGGGCTGGAGCGGGATGGCGGTGTCGGTCGCGGCCGTGCTGGCGGGGATATTGGTGGCGCTGCTGATCTACGGGCTGGCGTGGCGCGACGGCGTTTCGGGCGCGCGGCTGATCCTGATCGGGATCGGGCTGTCCGCGATGCTGGACAGCATGATCGCCTATGTCCTGTCGCGCGCGCCGGCCTGGTCGTTGCAGGATGCCCTGCGCTGGCTTACCGGGAGCGTCAACGGCGCGACGCTGGCCGAGGCGGTGCCGGTCTTCGTGGCGCTGGTTCTATTGGGCGGGCCGCTGATCTGGCGTCGCGACACGCTGGAGGCGCTGCGGCTGGGCGACGATGCCGCCGCGGCGCTGGGCGTGCCGCTTGGGTGGGCAAAGCTTGGAGCGGTTCTGGCCGCGGTCGGGCTGATCGCGGTGGCCACCGCGGTGTCGGGCCCGATCGCCTTTGTCGCGTTTCTGTCCGGGCCCATTGCCAAGCGTATCGCCGGACCGGGGCGGTCGCCGCTGCTGGCGGCGGCGCTGATCGGCGCGCTGCTGGTGCTGTTGGGCGATTACGCGGGCCAGCATCTTTTGCCGGGGCGCTATCCGGTGGGGGTGGTGACCGGCGCCCTGGGCGCGCCTTACCTGATTTACCTGATCATCCGGTCCCACCGAAACGGAGCAGACTGATGGCCACATTGACCGTTCATGCGCTGGACGCCGGCTATGGCGCGCGCCGGATCCTGGCGGATCTGGACCTTGCGGTATCGCCCGGAGACATCACGGCGATTGTGGGCGCCAATGCCTGTGGCAAGTCCACATTGCTGCGCTGCATGGCGCGGCTGTTGCGGCCGAGCGCGGGGCGGGTGGTTCTTGACGGCCGCTCGGTTCGCGATGTGCCCACGCGGGAGCTGGCCCGCCAATTGGGTCTTTTGCCACAGACACCGGTGGCCCCGGACGGGATCACGGTGGCGGACCTGGTCAGCCACGGGCGCCATCCGCACCAGGGCCTGCTGTCGCGCTGGACCGTTGCCGACGACAGGGCCGTGGCCGCCGCGCTTGACGCGACACGCACGACCGACCTTGCGGACCGGGAGGTCGACCAGCTGTCCGGGGGGCAGCGCCAACGGGTCTGGATCGCGATGGCGCTGGCGCAGGAGACCGATATCCTGTTGCTGGACGAGCCGACGACCTTTCTGGATATAGCGCACCAGGTGGACATCCTCGACCTTCTGGTCGATCTGAACCGGGCGCGGGGCACCACGATCGTCATGGTCCTGCACGACCTGAACCTTGCCGCCCGCTATGCCGACCAGCTTGTCGCGATGCGGGGTGGCGTGGTTCATGCGGCGGGCGCGCCCGAGACGGTTTTGACCGAGACCATGGTGAGAGAGGTCTTTGGCGTGGCGTGCCGCATCATGCCTGATCCGACCTCTGGCAAACCGATGATGCTGCCCCTGGGCCGTCATTCGGGAACGCGTGACCGGGCGGCGGAGGTTATTGCATCATGAGCGGACCCGTGCACGCGTCAGCCACGTTTCGGGGTGCCATGCCGGACGATCTTGTCCCGCACATCGCGGCCCATGCGCGCGATGCAGAACTTGAGGTGGAAGAGACCGCCCGCGGCCTGATCGTGCGTCCGCCACTGGCCACGGTTTCGCTGGAGGTCGGCGATGCCGCGCTTGAGGCGCGTATCGAGGCCGGCGATGCGACCGCGTTGCAGAATATCCGCGATTACCTGCACCATATCCTCGAGCATGTCGCGCCGGATCTGGCCCTGGGTGCGGGATGGCAGGGAGATATCCTGCGCAACCGGCCGCCGCTGAATTTCTGCACCGCAACCGTGCGCGGCATTCGCCGCGTCGGCGCAAATTTCCTGCGCGTCACGCTGGACTGTGCCGATACCAGGCGGCTGTCGGAAGAACGCGGAATGCATTTCTCGTTGCTGCTGCCGCCGGAGGGGCGTGCGCCTGTGTGGCCGCGGCTTGACGCCAACGGACGGACCGTGATGCCCGACGGTGCCGACAGGCTGCACCGGGCGGCCTATACGTTTGTCGCGCTCGATCCCGAACGCGGCCGATTTGCGTTTGACGTGTTCGAACACGAGGGTGGGCGGGCCACGTCCTGGGCGCGGGCGGCACGGCCCGGCGACGTTGTAGGGATCAGTGGGCCGGGAAGCGGGGGGTTTCCGCCGGGCGGTGACATCCTGATCGCCGGGGATGAAACGGCGCTGCCGGCGATCCGCCGGATCCTGCAGGCGTCGGCGCCCGGGCGGCGGGGACATGCGATTGTGGAAGTGGGCACCGATGCGGATATCTGCGACGTGCCCCGGCCCGACGGGATCGCCCTGAGCTGGTGCGTGCGCGCCAGGAACGAGGCGCTTTGGGATCACCTTTCGATGGCGCCCGTGCCGCAGGGGACCGACCGCTTTGTCTGGGTCGCGGCCGAGAAGGCCCTGGTGCGTAAGGCGAAGCACCGGTTCCGGCACCTGCTGGGACTGGACCCGTCGGAGGGCTATTTCGCCTATTACTGGGAGGCGTGAGCCGCTGTTTCGAGACCGTCTGCCGTTCGTGGAACGTTGCGCATCCGACGAGGTTCACGCGGCGTTCGGCCCTTGGCCTGTATCTCGACGGAGGAGCGGCACGGCCAGTTTTGCTTGCAATCCGGTGCGCTGCGTGACAAGCGTGCCCGATAGGCAGCCATTCATCCGCTACCCAGAAAAATCGGAATTCACTGGGGAATGGATATGCGCACTGTCACGCCGTATGCGTCGGCTATTTTCATCATCGGCACCGGAAGCGCGTTCGCGCAAGCGCCCGAGCCGTTCGTTCTTGGCACGATCTATATCGGGTCGGATGCCACCACCTCTATCGGGATCGACAACGAGGACCTGACGCGCACGACGCCGAAGGACCTGCAGGAGGTCTTCAAATCCGAGCCGTCGGTGTCGGTGGGAAGCTCGCTGCCCATTTCGCAGAAGATCTATGTGAACGGGGTCGAGGAGAACAACCTGAACGTCACCATCGACGGGGCGCGGCAGAACAACCGGATCTTTCACCACAGTGCGACGACCTATATCGACCCCGAACTGCTGAAGGCGGTGCGGGTCGATCCCGGCGTGGCGCCGGCGGATGCGGGGCCGGGGGCGATGGCCGGCGCGATTGCGTTCGAGACGAAGGATGTGGGCGACCTGTTGGAAGAGGGGCGCACGTTTGGCGGGCGCTTCATCACGGAGTACCAGAGCAATGGCGATGTCTTTACCAACAGCCTGGCGCTTTTCGGCGTGTCGGGGCGGTTCGAATACCTCGCCTTTGGGAAATATGCCGACGGGGGTGTTCGCGAGGACGGCTCCGGCGGGGAAATCACCGGGTCGGGCACGGGGCTGACCAGTGGCCTGGCCAAGGTGGCGTTCAATGCCGACAATGGCGGACGGCTGGAACTGGGCTACGAGATCGTGCGCGACGATGCGCAGCGGCCCCTGCGGGCGGATTTCGCGGGATTGCGCGGCGTGCTGGACACAAGGACATACACGCTGGAGCGCCAGAACCTGGTGCTGTCCTACCGGTTCGGGAACACCACAGAGATTTGGAACCCGTCGGTGCAGATCGCCTATAACTCGACCGACCTTTACACCGGGCCGATGCCGGGCGCGACGGACGCCTATTCCGGCAAGACCACGAGTTTCACGGGCAAGATCCAGAACGAGTTCCAGGTGGCGAACGGCACCGTCAACGCGGGTCTCGATTTCTACAGCGACGTGGCGGATATCAACGGCGAGGGCACGGCGGTGTTCTTTGCCGAGGAACAGGCCACGAATATCGGTCTGTTCGTGCAGGCGGAGCTGGATATCACCGAGCGGATCCGGCTGTCGACAGGCGCGCGCTATGATTTCCAGGAGTTCGAGGGCGTCGACGGCACGCGTTATGAAAATGACGGGCTGTCGGCGAATATCGCCGGGGATTTCGACGTCACCGATGCGATCACGGTCAGTGCTGGGGCGTCGCGCGTGTGGGGCGGTATCGCGCTGGCGGAAAGCTTTCTGTTCGACACCGCCTGGACCTATCCGGCGTCGATCGAGCCGGTAACGTCCGAGAACTATTACCTTGGCGCCAATTACCGGGTCGGCAACTGGGACTTCAATGCCAAGCTGTTCAAGACCGATATCGACAACGCGCGCACCTTGCTGGACCCGGCCACGGGCCTTTTCAATGGCGGGCCGGGGCAGGTGTCCGACCTCGACACCGAAGGGTACGAGATCGGCGCGGCCTACACGTGGACGACCGGCTTTGCGCGGATCGCCTATGCCGATATCGACACCAAGGTCAACGGCGGCCCTGCCGATAGCTATATCGGACGCTACCTGACCACGCCCCTGGGCGACAACCTGGTGTTCGAGGTGGCCAACACCTGGGATCGGCTGGGCCTGACGCTGGGGGCGGATGCGCAGATCGTGTTCGACACATCGGCGGCGGGCGCGCCGGGTGGCGAGATCGACGGGTTCGAGGTGGTCAATGCCTTTGCCGAGTACACGCCGCGCCGGATGGAGAACCTGACGGTGCGCGCCGAGATCGACAACATCTTCGACGAGACCTATACCGAGCGGGCGACCTATGGCCAGGAATTCGCGACTGTGACGCCGTTGCGGGAACCGGGCCGGTCCTTCAACCTGCGGGCCACGCTGCGGTTCTGAGCGTGGTTCTGCCCGTGTGGGCGGGGTCCGTGCAAGGCGCTTTGATGATCGCGACCGTAAGGGTCGCGGTCACCCATGGGCGAAGGTCTGATTGGATGCCTTTGCGGACGATTGTGATCTATAGCCTCAAGCGCCATTGACAGGCCGTGGGGTCGTCCCGTCGATGGCGCGGGGCCTGCGGCCTGATTCCGCGCTGGGGCTGCTGCACCGCAATGTTCTGCGTCGGCATTGGGATCGTGGCCCATTCCATGTCCTCGATCTTTTCGCGGTGGGCGAAGGTCACGAGGTGGTTGTCGATCACGCTCTTGGCAGCGGGCACGTTTTCGTCCTTGTCCACGTCGAAGTGGATGGTGAGGCCTTTCGGGTCGGCCTCCATGATCGCGGGACCGAAGACGAAATCGGCCCGGCCGTGGTTGCCGTCCCAGGTGGCGTCGATCTTGTGGGCGAAGTGCTTGCAAAGCTGGGTAAGGTATTTTGCGCCGTGCTCGGTTTCGATGCGTCCGATGAGGGTGGGCATGGCCGCCTCCTTTTCGTGATATGTTGGGCGTAGACTCTTCTGTCCCTCGCGGTTAAGCACAGCGCGACAGCGCCTGCAAAGCCAGACTTCCCAGCCATGCAGGCTTTTCAAGACAGAGGGAAGACATGCTTCGAAAATTCGCTTTTGCGCTTTGCCTTGCGGCAGGGCCGGTCGGTGCGCAGGATGTGACCGTCGAGACGTTTCGCGGCGCTGAGACCGTTGCGCAGACCCCCGAAACCGTCGCCGTCTACGACATGGCCGCGCTCGATACGCTGGAGGCGCTGGGCGTCGAGGTGGATGGTACGATTTCCAACTTCTACCTGGACTACCTGGAGGACGCGGCGGAGGGGGCGGCGCGGATCGGTACGCTGTTCGAGCCGGACATGGAGGCGGTGTATGCGTTGCAGCCGGACCTGATCATTGCCGGTGGACGCAGCCATGACCAGGTGCCCGATCTGGCCCGCATCGCGCCGACGATCGATATGACGATCCATGAGGACACGCTGGCGACGGGGCTGAAGCGGCTGGAAGCCTATGGCGCGATTTTCGGCAGGCAGGAAGAGGCGGCGGCGCTGGCCGACGCGTTGATGCGCAAGCAGGCCGAGGTGACCGAGGCTGCCTCGGGCGCGGGACGGACGCTGATCGTGATGACGAACGGGCCAAAGGTGTCGGCCTATGGCCCGGCGGGGCGGTTCGGCTGGCTGCACACGGCCTTCGGGCTGGAGGTGGCCGCCGAAGAAGTGGCGGGCTCGGACCATGGCGAGGCGATCAGTTTCGAATTCATCCGGCAAGTCGATCCCGACGTGATCCTGGTGATCGACCGCAGCGCCGCGATCGGCGACGTGGAGACGGCGACATCGACGCTGGACAACGTGCTGGTGCGCGAGACGAAAGCGTGGCGCAATGGCAAGCTGATCACCCTCGATAGCGCGCCGATCTACATTGCGGCGGGCGGGGTTCAGGCCCTCGATGCCACCATGGACCAGTTGCTGGCCGCATTTTCCGGCAACTGAGCTGTGGGCAAGATTGTCCTCGGGGTAGTGGCGCTGCTGGCGCTGTCGGGCGTGTCGCTGTTCATCGGCGTGATCGACCTGCGCCCGGCTGCGCTGTTGCAGGACCCTGAGGCGCTGCAACTGATCGCGGTGAGCCGCGCGCCGCGCCTGTTCGCGGTACTGATCACCGGGGCGTCGCTGGCGGTGGCGGGGACGGTTCTTCAGATGCTGATGCGCAACCGTTTCGTCGAGCCGATGACGGTGGGCAGCGGTGAAGGCGCGGCGCTGGGCATCCTGCTGGTCACGCTATTCGCGCCGACGGCATCGCTGTTTGCCAAGATCGCGATGGCGTCGGCGACGGCGTTCGCCTCGACCGCCGGTTTCCTGCTCATCGCCCGGCGGCTGCCGCCGACGCAGCCCTACATGGTGGCCCTCGTGGGGCTGGTCTATGGCGGGGTGATCGGGGCCGGCGTGACCTTCGTGGCCTATCAAAACGACCTGTTGCAGATGATCGGCGTCTGGGTGACCGGAGAATTCTCGGGCGTGTTGCAGGGCCGGTACGAGACGCTCTGGCTGGCGGCCATCGCGGCGGTGTTGTGTTTCGTGGCCGCCGACCAGTTCTCGATCCTGGGGCTGGGACACGCGGCCAGCATTAACCTTGGGCTCAATTACCGGCAGGTGATGCTGTTCGGGCTTCTGGCCGTGTCGCTGGTCAGCGCGCTGACCGTGGTGAGCGTGGGGATCATCCCCTTTGTCGGGCTGATCGTGCCCAACATCGTGTCGCGCATGATGGGCGACAACCTGCGCCGCACGTTGCCGGTGATCGCGATGATGGGCGCGGGGCTGGTGCTGGTGGCGGATATCGTGGCCCGTGTGCTGCGCTATCCGTTCGAGATGCCCTCGGCCACGGTGCTGGGTGTGGTGGGCGCGGTTGTGTTCATCTGGCTGCTTTACCGTCCGGCGCGCCATGCACCGTAGGCGGCTGATTGTTCTTGCGGTGCTGTTCGTGGCGTCGGCGGTGGCCTACATGACCATCGGCGCGCGCGGCAACTGGGGCTTCGTGCTGGAGTTTCGCGGCGCGAAGCTGGCGGCCCTGTGCCTAGTGGCGGTGGCACTTTCGACCTCGACGGTTCTGTTTCAGACGATCACGCAGAACCGCATCCTGACGCCGTCGATCATGGGGTTCGACGAGCTTTTCGTGCTGATCGTGGCGATGGGCGTCTTCGTTTTCGGGATGACCGATTACCTTGTCGTAACCTCGTGGGTGCAGTTCGTGGTGTCGCTGGTGCTGATGACCGGAGCGTCGCTGCTGTTGTTCGGGACGTTGTTGTTGCAGGAGCGGCCCGACCTGATGCGGATGATCTTGACCGGGCTGGTGCTGACCGTGCTGTTCCGGTCGCTGCGCACACTGTTGGTGCGGATGCTGGACCCGAACGAGTTCAGCGTGGTGCAGGTGTCGTCTTATGCCCGGTTCCACCAGATCGAGACCGGCCTTTTAGCCATCGCGACGGTGACCATCGGCGCGGCGCTGATCGGCGCATGGGCCATACGGCACCGGCTGGACGTGCTGTCGCTGGGGCGCGAGGCGGCGATAAACCTGGGCGAGAACGTGCGGCGCGGCACGTTGCAGGTGTTGGTCCTGATCGGCGTTCTGGTGTCGGTGGCGACCGCGCTGGTCGGGCCGACGGCGTTCCTGGGGCTGCTGGTGGTCAGCATCGCCCACGCGGTGACGCCGACCGGACGGCACGCGGTGCTGCTGGTCTCGGCCGCGCTGATTTCGGGCACGACTCTGGTCGGGGGACAAGCCCTGCTGGAGCGCGTGTTCGGGCTGGTAACGCCGCTGACCGTGGTGATCGACCTTGCGGGCGGCGTGCTGTTCCTGGTGCTGGTTATGAAAGGATCGAAGCGATGATTTCCGTGACGGGCGTGAGCCACGATCTGGGCGGCAGCACAGTGCTGCACGATATCGAGTTGAAGATTCCGAAGGGCAAGGTGACCGCGCTGATCGGGCCGAACGGAGCGGGCAAGAGCACGCTGCTGTCGCTGATCGCGCGGCTGGCGCGGCATCGCACGGGGCGGATCATGGTGGACGAGCTGGAGGTGGGCGTCTGCGCGTCGAACACGCTGGCGCGGCGGCTGGCGATCCTGCCGCAAAGTTCCGAGATCGCGCCGCGGCTGACAATCGCGGAACTGGTGGCCTTCGGGCGCTATCCGCATCACCTGGGGCGAAGGGGCAAGCACGACCATGAAAAGGTAGCCGAGGCGCTGACCCTGTTCGACCTGGACCCGCTGGCGCAGCGGACGTTGGACACGGTGTCGGGCGGGCAGCGGCAGCGAGCGCTCTTGGCGATGATATTCGCGCAGGACACGGATTACATGCTGCTGGACGAGCCGCTGAACAACCTGGATATCGCGGCGTCGCGGTCTCTGATGGCGCTGTTGCAGAGGCTGGCGCGAGAGCACGGGCGCACGGTGGTGATCGTGCTGCACGACATCAACTATGCCTGTGCCTATGCCGATCATATCGTCACCATGAAAGGCGGGAAAATTGGCCCGCAGGGGGATGCGGCCACCCTGGTGGACGGCAGGCTGATGCAGCACATTTTCGGAACCGACGCAGCTGTCCACAGGATCGGCGGGCGGACCTTCGTGAGGGTCTGAGCCTTCGGCACGTCGATATTGATGCAAAAATGCCAGACCGGCCAGTGCCTTGCACGGGATCGTGTTGCACTTCGCGCGCAGAGCCTTACACGTCGCCGCATCACTGCCAGGGAAGCATGACCGCACGTACCCAGCTTCGACACGATTGAAATGGGACACAGTCATGAACCTCTCTCGCCTCGGCATTTTGCTGATCACGACCGCTTTTCTGCCCGTGCCTGCCGCCCTGGCGCAGGACGCCGAAGGCGCCACTTTCCTCGGGACGATCCGCATCGGCTCGCCGGAAGCGCAGGCGCTTCTGGGCAATGACGAGATCTCGGAGGAAGAGATCGAACAGCGCAATCCGCAATCCATCCGCGATGTGTTCGACGGGGAAACGTCGGTCACCACCAGCGGCGGGGCGGCGATTGCCAACAAGGTCTTCGTCAACGGCGTCGAGGAAAGCCTGCTGTCGGTCACCATCGATGGCGCGCGGCAGAACAAGTCGGCGTTTCACCATACCGGAAACGTGCTGATCGACCCTGCGCTGCTGAAATCGGTCGAGGTCAGCAAGGGGCTGGCGCCGGCGGATGCGGGACCGAACGCGCTGGCCGGGTCGCTGGCCTACGAGACCAAGGACGCCACCGACCTGCTGGAAGATGGCGACAATTTCGGCGGCATGACGACGCTGACGTTTGGCACGAACGAGGACCAGGTGCGCGCCGGGCTGACGCTGTTTGGGCGCAGCGGCGGGTTCGAATACCTGCTCAGCGGCACGCGGTCGGACAGTGGCAGCTACGAAGATGGCAGCGGCGTGACCGTTCCCGGCTCGGAGGCGGATCTGACCAGCTACCTGGGCAAGTTCGCCTATACCTCGCCCACGGGGCACCGCCTGGAATTCGCGGCGTCCCAGACCGAGGACACAGGCCTGCGGGCCGGGCAGGCGGGGCCCGGCGGCATCATTTTCATCCGGCCCGACTTTGCAGGCGTCGTCGGACGACCCAGCGTGCTGGTGCCGGCGTTGTCGAAGCGCACCTCCTATACGCTGACCTATACCAAGGACAGTGCCACGGACTGGTTCGATCCGTTCTTCCAGCTGAGCTATAACGAACAGGAGATCGACGCGTCGGGTGTCTTCGGCACAAACGAAAGCTTCAGCGGGACGTTCAAGAACCGCTTTGCCATCGCCGGCGGGGACCTGTCGGTGGGTGTCGATTTCTTCGACGAGTCCGCGTCGGGCTTTGGCCGTGGTCCGGGCCCGTTCGGCAGTTCCGGAAGCGAGGATCACTGGAACATCGGGATTTTCGCGCAGGCGCGGCAGGATGTCGGCGAGCGCGTGTCGGTGTCCTATGGCGCGCGTTACGACTGGCAGGAGTTCGAGGCCGCCAACGGCCAGACCTTCAAGGATGACGGCTTCAGCGCCAATGGGTCGGTCGACTACAAGATCACCGATGCGCTGACCCTGAACGCAGGCTATGCCCACAGCTGGGGCGGGTACGAGCTGGGCGAGGCGGCGCTGATCAATTTCGGCGCGCCGTGGACCTATGCCGGGTTCACCACGTCGCGGTCGGATGCGGGCCGGATCGGCCTGCGGTATGAGCGGGGAGCGTGGCAGCTGAGCGGTGCGTATTTCGAAACCTACGTGAACGACATCAACGCCGTGCTGCCCACAGGAGGCGACCGGGGCGCGATTGCCGACCTGTCCTCGAAGGGGTGGGAAGCGTCGGTCGGGTACACGTGGGCCAACGGGTTTGTCCGGGCCAACTATACCGATGCCGATGTCGAGCTGAACAGCACGACGATCGGCTCGACCGCGTATTACCTGGGCCGGCCCGTTGGCAAGGCAATCGCCCTGGAGGGCGCTGTCGATGTCACCGACGAGTGGACCTTCGGCGGCACGGCGGAAATCGCATTCAAGAACCGCGACACGCCGGTGCCCCTGTCGGGCTATGAGGTCGCCAACCTTTACGCGACCTACACGCCGAGCAGCTTTGACCGGTTGCAGATGCGGCTGGACGTGCGCAACATTTTTGACGCGACCTACACCAGTCGCTCGTCGGACGGAGTCGGGCTGGGTAATGTGATCGCGTTGACGGAACCGGGCCGCTCGGTCAGCCTGACGGCTAACCTCGCTTTCTGATCGACTCGCGGCGCGCGATGAGGTGCGGCGCCTGTGCCGGGCCTCTTAGCGGCACTGTTACCGGCCCGGCCGGCGCGCGCCGGCGAGATCGAAGACGAGGTGCTTCGAACAGGCTGCATAAGACTTGCGCCATTGGGCCGGATCAAAGGCAGCAGTTTGTTAATCCCTGGCGGCTAGGGTGCGCGGAACGCTGTCTTTGAAGGAGTGCCGATGTTCGGGAAGGGGAAGCAAGATACAAAAGCGCGCGGCGATGTTGAGTTCGCGCAAGGGCTGGTATCGGTGATCGACCGCACCCAGGCGGTGATCGAGTTCACACCTGACGGTACGATCCTGAGGGCGAACGAGAATTTCCTGAACGTGTTGGGCTATTCTCTTGACGAGATCGCCGGGCAGCACCACGCCATGTTCGTGACGCCGAACTATGCGCAAAGCGAAGAGTACCGTGCCTTCTGGACGGCGCTGGCCGAGGGCGAATTCTTCACCGACCAGTTTCCGCGCGTCGCCAAAACGGGCGAGATCGTCTGGATCAGCGCGACCTATGCCCCCGTCATAAACTCCGATGGAACTGTCGGGAAGGTGATCAAGGTCGCCACCGACGTCACGGCGCGGCGTCGCGGGATCGAACGCATCGCGGAGGCGCTCAACGCCCTGAGCGAAGGCAATCTGGAACACCAGGTCGCGCCGTGTGGCGTGGCGGATATCGACCGGTTGGGCGATGCGTTCAATGCGGCCACATCACGGCTGTCTTCGGCGATCATCTCGGCCAAAGAGGTGGCGGGGACCGTCGAGCGTACCGCCAGCGAGGTCGGCGAAGCATCGATCGAGATGTCGAACCGGACCGAAAACCAGGCCGCGACCCTGGAAGAGACGGCGGCAGCGATCAAGGACCTGACAGCCACCGCGGAATCCGCGGCAGAAGGCGCCAAGGAGGTCGAAAGGTCGGCCAGTTCCGCCCGCGTGACCGCCGAGCACAGTGGCAAGGTCGTCGAGAATGCGGTGAACGCGATGGCCAACATCGAGAAGTCTTCGAACCAGATCTCACAGATCATCGGCGTGATCGACGATATCGCCTTTCAGACCAACCTGCTGGCGCTGAATGCCGGGGTCGAGGCGGCCAGGGCGGGTGACGCGGGACGCGGCTTTGCGGTTGTGGCCTCCGAGATCCGCCTGTTGGCGCAGCGCTCGGCCGAGGCGGCGGACGAGATCAAGACGTTGATCACTGACAGCTCGCAGCACGTCTCGTCCGGGGTGGACCTGGTGCACCAGGCGGGCGTGGAGCTGAAGAAGATCGTGTCCGGCGTGGCCGGTATCTATGCGCATATCAACAAGATCACCGATGGCGCGTCGGAACAGGCCGTGTCGTTGTCGGAAATCAACAGCGCGGTTGGGCAGCTCGATACCGTGACCCAGCAGAACGCGGCGATGGTCGAGCAATCAACGGCGGTCAGCAAGGTGTTGGCGTCGGACGCGCGGGAATTGTCGGTGCAGATGTCCATGTTCAGGACGGCCACGGCCGGGCCTGTGCCGCATGCCAGGATGGGGATGGCGGCACAGGATGCGGCCCCGTTGCCACGGGCGTCGTGACCGGCCGATAAACCGGGCCATGGGGGCAAAAGCGCGCGGGCGAGTCCCCGGATAAGCTTGCCACACCTGCGCGTTTGCCGGTGACAAGCGCGGTGTTCGCTGTGTTTCAGCACGTTCCGGTCGGTCGGGTCGCGTCGTGGCTGGCGACTTTTGGTTACTTGGTCAGCCCTATTGCACGCGCACGCTCAGGACCGTTGCGAGACCTCGGTGACCTCTTCGAGAGACCACGTACCGATGCGGATGCGATCCTCTTTGACGATATGTATGGTGTTTCCAAGCTTTAGTGCGATCGCTTCCGTGTGCGCGCGGTGGCGATCGGCGCGGTCAAGGCCGGCGGTGGGCTGGTACCCTGGATCGCGTCCGCAGACAAATTGCCAGGCCGAAGCGCGGCAAATCAGAACAGCTGAATATCACCTTGCGCCGCGTTGTCGTCACGCGGGGGGCGCGTGGTGACGGGCACAGCCGGATCCGTCATGGTGTTCATGAAGCATTGCTGGACCCGGCCGGACGCAGGCCAGAACCGAATCTTGCGACCGCGGGTGCCGCCCAAACAGCTGCCCGTAACGGTGAAGCCTTCGTTCTCGACATACCATTGGGCGAAACTGGCATTCTTGGCCCCGATCTCGGCGCCGCCTTCGAACATCTTGGCACCGCCGAAAAGCTTGACCTCAAGCCGCCTGCGGTCGGCCCCCTTTTTCAGAAGTCCGTTGATCAGAAGTTCCATGGCATTCACGCCATAGCGCATGTTGTCGCCACGGTCGCTGGTGCCGCCCGGCAGCAGAAAATGGTTCATGCCACCCACGCCGGCCACGGCGTCCCACATGCATGTGGCGATACAAGAGCCGAGGATCGTCGTCATGATTTCATCGCGCCGGTCCGAGATCCGCGTCTCACCCTGGAACAGCGGAATGAAGACGGCCCCGTCGACGGAACCTGGTGGTTGGCCGGTCGGACCGGCCGCGTCCGGCCGCGGCGCGTGGCGGTTGCCGAGATGCGTCATCCTGCCTCCTGGCCCCGCGTGACGGCGGAAGATCGATCAGAAGTCATGCCAATCTTCCTGGCCGTTTACCGCCACGGAACCGGAGGCGGGCGCGATTGTGCTGACCGCGCTGTCCGGCTTGTCCGCTGCGGCGTCTCGCGTTTCAGCCCGGGCGATCTCGTCTTCCCAGCCGGTTCTGAGCGGTGCCGCCGTCAGTGGGCGTGCGGTGTCGGAACCCGCGTCACGCAGCTCGTCGAGATTGAACTGGCGCAGGATCTCGGACATGCGCTGTGCCTCATGGCTCAGGCTGCGGCTGGCGGCCGAGGATTCCTCGATCACGGCCGCGTTCTGTTGGGTCACCTTGTCGAGTTCGGTCACGCTGTCCTTGATTTCGGCCAGATTGGTCGCCTGTTCGCTGGAGCCTGTGGCGATGCGCGACACCAGGTCCGAGACATGGTTGACGCCGTCAATGATATCGCTGAGCGCCGTACCCGCCTGGTTGGCAAGCTCGCTGCCCTCGGTGACATGCTCGCTGGAGCGCGTGATCAGTTCCTTGATCTCGTTCGCGGAATCCGAGGCCCGCTGGGCCAGGGCGCGCACTTCGGAGGCGACCACGGCAAAGCCGCGACCTGAGTCGCCGGCACGCGCGGCCTCGACGCCTGCATTCAGGGCCAGTAGGTTGGTCTGGAACGCGATGTCGTCGATCACGCCGATGATCGCGGTGATCTGCTGCGAGGAATCCTCGATGTCGCGCATGGCCTTGACCGTGCGGTCGACAACCGCGCCGCCGGCCGCGGCCCGCTTCTTGTTGTCGGCAATCCGCTCGTTGGCGTCCAACGCCAGGGTGGCGGTCATCTGCACGCTGGTGTTCAGCTCTTCGATGGCGGCGGCGGATTCCTCGAGGGTCGCGGCCTGGGCCTCGGAGCGTTTCGACTGATCCTCTGCCACCTCGGAGATTTCCTGCGAACTGGTGCGCACGCTGTCGGCGGTGGAGACGATGGTGGACAGCATGTTGCGCAGGTTCGAGACGACGTCGTTGAAGTTGTTGCAGATTTCGAGGTGGTCCGCATCGAGGCCCTTGAACTCGGCGGTGTCGATCTTGCAATCTGTCCGACCGGAAGAGAGCCGCGACATGCGTTCGCCCAACTTCTGCAGCAATCTTTGCCGCAGCGCCGTATGCTCCTGCCGCTTGCGGGCCTCGGTTTCATCCCGCTGGAGGGTGTCGCGGAATCCTTGCAGGTCTTGCGCCATTCTGCCGATCTCGTCAGCGCGATGTGCGCCGGGAATCTTGGTGGTGTAATCGTGGTTGGACACGGATTGCATGGCACCGCTGAGCGCCTTGATCGGCCCGGTCACGAGATACGAGATGGCAAGAACGATCGCGATGAGCCCGCCGATGGCCACAAGGGCGCTTATGCCCAGAACACGCAGGATATGCGCGTTCTGAGCGGCCAGGAAAAGGCCGTTGTCCCAGGCAAACCCGGCGGCCCCCAGGAGTGTCACGCCGTCCTTGGCCATGACCGGGATGGCGATGATGTTGAGTTCTCCGCTCTGGGCCTGCGCCGGGGTTTTGGTTTCCATAACCTGATTCAGCGTCTGCGACAGAAGCTTTGGCGGGATGTCGCGCGCGTTGTGGGTGGCCAGTTGTTCGCCGGACGCGTGCCGAATGTCTATCGCGATGAGCGAGACATCTGTTTCGGTGGCCGACGAGTAGATTTCCGCCAGGCGCGCGCCGTCCTTGAATTGCATCGGCCCGCGCATTTGCTTCGACAGCATCTCGGCCAGAAACGCCTGGTCCGCCGCCTGTTTCTCGAGGGTCATGGCACTTAGGTTCTTGCTGAGCAAGGCAAAGCAGACCCCGAAGGTAAGAAGGAAGCCCAAGGCGACGGCGACGGCGAGCTTCGAGCGAATGCTGAGCGCCGAAAGGGTGGCGGTGACTCGGCCGAAACCGGCGTCCGGGTGTGCTGTGGTCGTGGTCATCACGGGCTCCCGTTAGGTGAAAGGGTCAGTTTGCGGAGGCAAGCATCTCGATGTTGACGCCGACGGTAATCACGCCGACGAAGCTGCCGTCATCCATGATCGGAACGCTGACCTGGCTTTGGTAGGTTTGGGCGGATTCGTCGAACTCGACGTCGCCGATATGGATGCCGGAGGTCTCGTGCGGCACCTGCCACTTGTCCTCGTCGCCTTGCCAGTAGTCGGACGTGACGCTGCTTTGGCCGACGTTGAGGCCGCGGATGTCGGTGACGAAGATCTCGGTATAACGCCCTGCGCCCTGCATGTGGATGTCCTTGAGGTGGCTCGAAAGCTCGTTCGACAGCACCGAGTCGATCAGGTCACCGCCCGCGACGGTCTGTTGCCGCCAGGTGGCGTCGAGCGCGATGATCTCATGCTCGGTCAGTCCAGCGGTCGAGGCGTTCTGAGACCGTATGGCGTCCAAGACTAAGGGATCGGTGGTCCAGGCGGCGATCGTGCCGTTGGCCAAATCGGTCAATGCGCCGTCATATTCGCTGGCGGCCTGAGCGCCGGTGACGGCGAATACCGTCGCGGCAAGTGTGGTGAGCGTGTGTTTCATGGATGCCTCCGGTGGTTGGATACAGTCAATCAAGGTACGCCGCATCATCGGCGATAAGATTTAAGATCCTCTGAACTGCGCAGGCTCAGAGCGATTTCGAGGTGGCGTCGATCTGAAATGCGGTGGCTGAGAGGGCTGCCAGATGCCGGTCGGTCTGGTGGTGCGCTTCCTCCAGGCGGCGAATGATGCCGACAAGGCCGCTATCGACGTCGCTCATCCGGCCACTTTCGACCCGGCAGAGAAGCTTGACGAGATCGAGACCGTTGATCCGGCGGCGCAGCTGGCGGCAGATATCGGGGACGAGCTTGCCCATGTTAGCGACCTCGGACACCGTGCTTCGGCTGATTTCGGAGAGCGACTCGGACTGGACGTGCAGGATCTCGCGTCCTCCAAGGTTGCGTTCGGCGGCATCGTGCTTGGCCGCGGATTGCCGTACGGTCAGGTCCATCAGGGTGGCGATCTGCGACGCGCTTTGCGCCCGTCCGAGCGCGGTGCGCATACGCACCAGCAAGCCGGTCTCGTCGCAGCGCAGCCGCTCGATCATCTGGTACATGTCCGCCGACATCGTTTCGTAGTTCTTGGAAATGGTGCCGATCGCGACACCGGCCCCTTCCAGCCGGCCCGAGAGGATGCGCAGATTGATCGGCTCCCCTCGGACCTTTTGAAATATGCCGATGATCTCCTGAACGAGGGTATCGCACTTGTCCATCAACTCGGTCAGGCGGGCGATCTTGCCGACATCGGAGTCGCTGCCGGTGTCGACATCTTCGCGGATCCCGAACTCGGCATCGAGTGCGGCGTAGCTAAAGGCGTCGAAATCGAGGTATCCAAGTTCGGCGAGGCGTGCGAGCATCCACTCCGCGCTTTTGTCCGGTGGCAGGCCGCGGGCCTCCTCAGTCAGCATGGCACTGTAGATGTCGCGGGTCAGCGCGAAGAATTCCGAGCGCGGCTTGATCCGAACCGAGAGATAGCCGTCGCGCGTCGGCGTTACCGTCGCGAACACCCAGTAGAAGCCGCCGTCGGCGGTGGAATTCTTGACGTAGGTACAGACCGGAAGCTTGGCGTGGAGCCGCTCCCACATCAGGTGAAAGAGGCCGCGGGGCATGTCGGGATGGCGCACGACCTTGTGCGGGGCACCGCTGAGATATTCCTTGGACATGCGTGCGGTTTCGCAGAACTCCTGGTTGGCATAGTGGATGACGCCGCGGGTGTCGGTCGCGGAGGCCAAGAGTTGCTCGGGCGGAAAGTCGACCTCGGTTCCGGTGCGCGCGGGATGGTCGGTTGCAGGGGCAGTTGCCGTTTGTTGCATCGAGAAGGGTCCTTGAGGATGCGGCCGCTTCGCGCGCCGCGGTGGTTTCAGAACAAGATCGGCTGGCCGTCGCCGCGCCCCAGATCGGGCTTCACGGGATCGTCCAGCAACCGGTGCCGGAAGTAGTCGAGGCGAACCTGGGCGAGCAGCGGGGTGACATCGAGCCGGGCGTCGGCCTCGACCGAGGTCGACACGGTTTTCAGGACGCGCGAGATGTCGCGCAGATGCTGCCAGAGCGCATCGACCCGCTGAAGGTCACGCAGGTCGGCCGTCGCGCTTTCGGGCAAATGGGTGACCAGTTCGGGAATCAGGGTATCCAGACGCTGCGCGATGCCTGCGAGGTCGTCGGTCTCCTCGGCGAGAATGTGGAGTAGGCGTGAAATGGGACGAGGCGGCACGGAATGCTCCTGCTGATTGACGGGTGCGGGGGATCAGAGGCGGCCGACGACCTTTTCGATGCACGCCTTCAGTTGCGCGGTCTGGAACGGCTTTTTGAGGTAGTTGTTCATGCCCAGGCGGGTGCCGCGCTCGATGATTTCCTTGTCGGCCCGACCGGTCACCAGAATGAATCCGGTGCGGGCAATGGCGCGGTGCGAGCGGATCGCCTCGAGCAGTTGCAGCCCGTCCATTCGCGGCATGTTGAAATCCGAGATCACAAGGTGCACGGGCTTGGCGGCAAGGCTGCTCCAGGCGGTATGGCCATCAGCCTCGGTGCGGTAGTTCTTGATCCCCAGTTCGTCGAGCGCCTGGGTCAGCAGGCCGCGGCTGGTGGACATGTCGTCGACGACGAGGATATGCAGTTTCTCTCTCAGGCTCATCCGGGGCCTCCGTTGCTGTCGGGGCGCTGGGCGCCAGCCGTGTTCAAAATGTTCAGGTCCGCGCAGCGATGCGGTGGGCGGGACGGGGTGTCGGGCGGCAGGCAGAAGGCGCCACGCTCGTGCTGGGTGAAGCGCATGGCGATGGCTTCGGGCAGGAGTTCGGAATGGCTGACATAAAGCGCGCCACCCGGCTCGATCCGGTCTGCGAGGCGTTGCCAGAGCCGCGCCTGTGTGTCTTCGTCGAAGTAAATCGTGACGTTCCGGCACATGATGACATCGAACCTTCCCTTGAACGGCCATTCGCCATTGAGGTTCAGGCAGCGAAAGGTGATCAGGTCACGCGCGCGTTGCGCCACGCGCGCCATGCCATTGATACCGGTTCCTTGGTCCAGGTGGCGCTCGGCGAACCCGTCGGGCAGGTCGCTGACGGCTGTGGCGGGGTAGAGACCGGCGTGCGCGACGCTCAGGGCCGATTTGTCGATGTCGGTGGCCAGTATCCGCAGATCAAGTTGGGCGGCTTCGGGGCAGGCATCGAGCATTCGAAACGCCAGGTCATACGCCTCTTCCCCGGTGGAGCAGGCGGCCGACCACAGCCGCACGCGCCGGCCTGCGCGGGCGGCGGCGGCAAGCCCGGGCAGGATATGGTCGGCGAGATGGGTGAAATGGTGATCCTCGCGGTTAAACCGGGTCATGTTCGTGGTCAGCGCGGAAATGAACGCGTCCTGCTCGGCGGTGTTGCCGGGCTGTTGCAGCCAGGTGCAGTAGGCGTCAACCGAGCCGATCTTCAGTGCCTTGAGCCGTTTGGCCAGGCGCCCGGACACCATCGCACGCTTGTTGCTGCCGATATGGATGCCGGTCATGCGCTTGAGCAGGTCGGCGACGATGGCAAAGTCGTCGGGACTGATCAGGGGTGGTGCCCCGGCCTGAGGATGGTCTTTCATGCGCTCAACGGGGCCTCTCGTGGCAGGACCTCGCGGACATCGATCGCCCGGACGAGCTTGTCATCGAGTGAATGGACTCCGCGGATGAACGCCTGGGTTCGGGACGAGGACACGTCCGGGGTCGCCTGCATCTCGGCCTCGTCGACGGTGATGATGTCGGACACGGCATCGACCAGGAACCCGATGATCTTGTGGTCGATCTGGGCGATGATGATGACGTGACGCTTGCCCGGTTCGGTCTTGCCGAAGCCCAGCCGGAGAGACAGGTCGACAACCGGCAGCACGGTGCCGCGCAGGTTCATCATGCCGACGACGAAATCGGGCGCGTGGGGCAGGGTGGTGGTGCTTGTCCAGCCGCGGATTTCGAGCACGTGCGAGATTTCGATGCTGAAATCCTGGTCCTCGACGGTAAAGCAAACGATCTCGACCCGGTTGGCGGTTCTGGATTCGGTCTGGGTGTCATGCATGATGGACGTCTCCTGTGGCGTCTGGCCAGGCACGGTCGACCCATCCCCCCTGGCCGGGAGGGGCAATCATCTGGTCGGTGTCGACGATGAGCGCGATTTTTCCGTCACCGAGAATCGTCGCCGCGGCGATGCCGGGGATTTTCTGATAATTCTGTTCCAGGCCCTTGATCACGACTTCGCGTTGTTCGGCGATGCCGTCGACGGCAAGGGCGTAGCGTTGGCCGGAGTCGCCTTCGATCAATAGCAGGGACTGGTTGCCAAGACTGACAGGCGTGGAGCGGAAGCCAAGGGCGGTGCCGAGATCCTTGATCGGGACCATCTCGCCGTTGAGCGCCAATACGCTGTCGCCATCGCAAAGCGTGTGCACCTTGGCCTGTCCGGGCTGCAGCATCTCGCGCAGGGGCAGGGTGGGGACGATCAGCGACTGGTCGGCGATCTTGACTACCATGCCCTCGAGCACCGCAAGTGTCAGCGGCAGGGACACCGTGACAGAGGTGCCACGACCGGGCACCGATTGCAGGCTGACGCGGCCGCCCAGGGACTGGATCTCGTTGCGGACGACGTCCATCCCGACACCGCGACCCGAGAGATTGGAGATCTCGCCGGCGGTGGAAAAGCCGGGGCGGAAGAGCAGGTTGTCGATATCGGCATCGCCGAGATCGTCCTCGGGGCGGATGAGACCTTTCTCGATGGCGATCTGGCGGACCTTCTCGCGGTTGATACCCGCCCCGTCATCCTTGATGACGATGACAACGCGGCCCGAGCGGTGGCTGGCCTCGAGGGTGACCGTGCCGCGTTCGTTTTTGCCGGCGGCGCGGCGCGCCTCGGGCGTCTCCAACCCGTGGTCGATGGCGTTGCGGATCATGTGGGTGAGGGGTTCGACGAGGCGTTCCGTGACGGTCTTGTCCACCTCGGTCGCGTCACCCACGGTGACCAGGCGGGCGGATTTGCCGGCCTCGCGCGCGGTCTCGCGGACAATCCGGGACATGCGCTGAAAAAGGCTGCGCACGGGTTGGGCGCGGATCGCCATGACGCTTTCCTGGATCGCCCCCGAGAGCGTCTTGAGCTGGCTCATGGCCTCGTCCACGCCGCTGTTGGCGGAACTGGGCATCTCGTCCATCGACTGGCGCAGCATCGCCTCGGCGATGACAAGCTCGCCCACGAGGTTTATCAGCCGGTCGACGCGATCGAGGTCGACGCGGATCGTGCTGGTACGGGAACTGGAGGACCGCACCGCGGCCGGCGCCGCGGCGTCGGTTTGGTTGGGCGCCGGGGCGCCGCCGGAGCGCGGCGCCGCCGGCGTTGCCGTGACCGTGTCCTCGGCCAAGGCGTTGGGAAGCAACTGGATATCGGACGGCGCGGGCAAGGGCGGCAGGCCGCCGGGGCCGGCGGACGCCATGGAAATTTCAAGCTCGCACAGGCCTTCGACGAATTCGAAGACTTCGCGGATTGCGGCCTCGTCGACAGAGTCGTCGGGGCTGAAGGTCAGGATCCAGCGGAGCGCGGGATCGGACCAGGCGCCGTCGCGCAGGGGGGTGAGCTCGGTGAGATCGGCCTCGACCTCGAGCTTGCCGAGGCTTTCGAGACTGCGGAAGAGGATCGCCGGGTCGTGACCGTTTGCGAAAAGCTGTGGTGAGGCCTTGAACCGGATCTCGACCGTGCCGCCCTCCTCGGGGCCGTCATCCTCGGGCGCGCCCATCTCGTCGAGCGAGGGCAGGTCGCCGTCGAGCGCCAGGAAGGTCGGTTGGAAATCGGCCTCATCGATTTCTTCGGCAGGCTCTTCGGCATTGTCGGACGTACCGTTGGCGGCATTGCTGACATGTTTGAGATCGCTGAGGATCGAGGCGCCCTGATCGGGCGGCAACTCGGCGCCCTGGCTGGCGGACTCGACCAGGTCGGCGAGGTGATCGCTTGCCGTCAGCAGCAGGTTGACGACATTGTCGCCCACCGTGAGCCGTTGGCTGCGGATATCGTCCAGCACGTTTTCGAACGCGTGGGCGAAGGAGACCATCTGATCGAGGCCGAACGCTCCGGCGCCGCCCTTCATCGAGTGGACGGCACGGAACATGCTGTTGACGGTCTCGTCGTCACCGGCGCCGGCTTCCAGCTCGTTCAGTCCGGAGGAGAGTTGTTCGAGCAGGTCGTCGCATTCCTGGAAGAACATCTGGTTGAGATCGTTCATGTCGGCATTCCTTCCTCAGACCACGAGGCGCTGGATGATCTGGACGAGCTTTTCTTCGTCGAAGGGCTTGACGATCCAGCCGGTCGCCCCGGCATCGCGCGCCCGCTGCCGAAGCGCGTCGCCGCTCTCGGTGGTCAGCACCAGGATCGGCACGGTCGAGACCCGATCGCCCTTGCGCACCCCGTCGATGAAGCCGAACCCGTCGAGACGCGGCATGTTGATGTCGGTGATGATCAGGTCGGGATCCGCCGTTTCGAGGCGTTCGAGCCCGTCGACCCCGTCCTCTGCAAGCTCGACCTCGAACCCGGCGCCGGTGAGGGCCTGTTGCAACATGCTGCGCATGGTTCTTGAATCGTCGACGGCCAGAATGCGTGTCATGCGGTGTCCTCTTGAATCAGGGCGTGTCGGGGGATGCCGAGCAGGGTCAGCCCCCGGAGAAAATCGGGCGAAGGGTCGACCAAGTCGAAGGCGGTGCCGTCGGCCTGCCATTCCATCCGGGCGCGCACCAGAATCTCGGCCGCAAGGGCGCCGAGGAAGCCGACATTGCCCGCCCGCAGGCGTAGGGCCGTTCCGCGCCGGGTTTCGAAGCTGGCCGCCAGCGTTTCGCAGGCTGCGAAATCCAATCTTTCGGGGAGGTCAATCGATGTGTCGTCGACGGAATTGGCGGTTTCTGTCATGCGGGGCCCTTCACACTGCATATGCCTTGTCTGCCGCAGGCTAGAGCGACCGGTTTAAAATGAGGTTAAGCGGTAACTGTATGATTTCAGGAAGAAAGACTGGGTCTTCGAGAAGTGCGGCACCTCGGGCTGGCGACTAGGGCGTGCGCCGGAGGCCGGGCTGGCAGCCGCTGCCCGAGGCATGGCCGCGCCGGGCGGGCCTGCGCGGCGAGAGAGGGATGCCGGCAGGGCTTGGCCTTCGGGCCCGGGCGTGGTTTAACCCCGCGCCATCGGGGAGCGCATAGCGGCAGGGGAAAGCGGCGCGGATGTCGGGCATTCTGATCATCGAGCAGGTTCTGAACGGGCTTCAGTTCGGCGTCATGCTGTTTCTGATGGCGGCGGGCCTGACTCTGATCTTCGGGGTGATGGGGCTGATCAACCTCGCCCATGGCTCGCTTTACATGGTGGGCGCCTTCGCCGCCGCGGCGGTGGCGGCGGCGACGGGGAATTTCGTGCTGGCGCTGGGTGCCGCACTGGCGGTGGCGGCGGCGGTGGGTGCGATCGTGGAGGTGGTGGTGATCCGGCGATTATACGCGACCGACCACCTGGACCAGGTGCTGGCGACCTTCGCGCTGATCCTGATTTTCTCGGAGGGCACGCGGTACCTTTTCGGGTCCTTCCCGCTGTATCTTGATATCCCCGACGCGTTGTCGGGGCCGGTGACGTTGCCGGGCGGCATCCAGTATCCGCTGTACCGGCTGGCGTTGATCGGCGTGGGGCTGGCGGTGGCGGTGGGCCTGTGGCTGTTGATCGAGCGGACACGGGTGGGCATCCGCATTCGCGCGGGCGAGAACGACCGGGAGATGATCGCGGCGTTGGGCGTGGACATCTCGAAGCTTTACACGCTGGTCTTCGCGCTGGGTGCGGCGCTGGCGGGGCTGGCAGGGGCGCTGGTGGGCGCGATCCAGTCGGTGCAGGTGGGCATGGGCGAGCCGGTGCTGATTTTGGCGTTCGTGGTGATCGTGATTGGCGGCATAGGCTCGATCAGGGGGGCCTTCGTGGGCGCGATCCTGGTGGGGCTGACGGATACGCTGGGAGGCATCTTCCTGCCCGAGCTTTTCAAGCTGTTCATGGAGCCGGCGGCGGGCACGCAGGTGGGGGCATCGTTGGCGTCGATGGCGATCTACATCCTGATGAGCGCGGTGCTGGTCTGGCGGCCCACCGGCCTGTTCGGGGCGCGGGCATGATCGGGGGCATGAGCCGCGAGGGCTGGATCAACCTGGCGGTTCTGGCCGGGTTGCTGGTGGTGCCGCTGTGGGCGCTGTGGGCGGATGAGCCGTTCACGATCACGCTGGCCACGCGCGTGGTGATCCTGGCGCTGGCCGCTGTTGGCTTGAACATCGCGCTGGGGTTGGGCGGGCTGGTGAGCCTGGGGCACGCGGTGTTTTTTGGCATCGGCGGCTACGCGATGGGGATCCTGGCGCATCACGCGCAGACCTATACGTCGGTCATGGAATGGCCCCTGCTGATCGAAGGCACCAAGTCGATGCCGGTGGTCTGGCTGGTGGCCGTGGTGGCCTCGGCGCTGGCGGCACTCGTCATTGGCGTGCTGAGCCTGCGGACAAGTGGCGTCTATTTCATCATGATCACGCTGGCCTTTGGGCAGATGTTTTTCTACTTCGCGATCTCGTGGAGCGCCTATGGCGGCGAAGATGGCCTGTCGATCTATGTGCGCAACGGGTTTCCGGGGCTGAACACGCTGGTGCCGATCCAGTTCTTCGGGCTTTGTTTCGCGATCCTGTGTGCGGTCCTGTGGCTGACCGCGCGGCTGATGCGGTCGCCTTTCGGGCTGGCGCTGAACGCGGCACGGCAGGTGCCGGTGCGGGTGGAGACGGTGGGGCTGAACCCGGTGCGGCTGAAGCTGGTGGCCTTCGTGATTTCGGGCGCGATCACGGGGCTGGCGGGGGCGCTTTTTGCCGACCTCAACCGCTTCGTCAGCCCGACGATGTTCAGTTGGCAGTTCTCGGGCGAGATCATCATCCTTGTCATCCTGGGCGGGGTCGGGCGGCTGTTCGGCCCGGTGGTCGGCGCGGCGGTGTTCGTGGTGCTGGAACATTGGCTGGGCGGGCTGACGGAGTTCTGGCTGATCTGGCTGGGGGTTATCCTGCTGTTGATCGTTCTGTTCGCGCGGGGCGGCATCGTGGGGATGCTGGCGGGACGGAGCGTGGCGCATGACTGAGCCGGTGTTGGAGACGCGGGGGATCACGAAGCGGTTCGGGGCGCTGACCGCGAGCGAGGACGTGTCGCTGGACCTGAAGGCGGGAGAGATTCACGCCATCATCGGGCCCAATGGCGCGGGCAAGTCGACGCTGATCCAGCAGATTTGCGGGCTGTTGCACCCGGATGCGGGACAGGTCAGGCTGGGCGGTGCGGACGTGACGCGGATGGCAGCGGCGGCGCGGGCGCGGGCCGGGCTGGGCCGGACGTTCCAGGTGTCGCAACTGGCGATGGAAGACACGGTGTTGCAGAACGTGGTGCTGGGCGCGCTGGGGGCTGTGGGCCGGCCCTGGCGGTTTTTCGGTGCGGCGCTGCGCGATGCGGAGCTGCGCGACCGGGCCGAGGCGGCGCTGGCGCAGGTGGGACTGTGTGATGTGGCGGCGATGCGCTGTGCCGACCTGTCGCACGGGCAGCGGCGGCAGTTGGAGGTGGCGGTGGCGCTGAGCCTAAGCCCGCGCGCCTTTGTGATGGACGAGCCGATGGCGGGGCTGGGCGCGGAAGGCTCGAAACGGATGACGGGGTTCCTGAGCGAACTGCGCGGGACGGCGCCGATCCTGCTGGTCGAGCATGACATGGACGCGGTCTTTGCCCTGGCGGACCGGATCAGCGTGCTGGTCTATGGGCGGATCATCGCGACGGGCACGGTGGCGGAGATACGGGCGGACCGGGCGGTGCGCGACGCCTACCTGGGGGAAGAGGCATGAGCCTGTTGCGGGTCGAGGGGCTGGAGGCGCGCTATGGCGTGAGCCAGGCGCTGTTCGGTGTGACCCTTGAGGTGGGCGCGGGCGAGGCTGTGGCGCTGATGGGGCGCAACGGGATGGGCAAGACAACGACGGTGCGGGCGATCTGCCGGATGTTGCCGAGCCGGGGCGTGCTGCGGTTCGACGGCCAAGACCTGCACCGGTTGCCCAGCCACCGCGCGGCGCGGCTGGGGATCGGGCTGGTGCCCGAGGGGCGGCGGTGTTTCCGGGATCTGACGGTGGTGGAGAACCTGCTGGCGGCGGCCCGGCCCGGCCCGTGGGACCGGGCAAAGGTGGCGGAGTTGTTCCCCCGGCTGGAAGAACGGTCGGGGCAGGTGGCGGCGTCGCTGTCGGGCGGTGAGCAGCAGATGCTGGCCATCGGCCGGGCGCTGATGACGAACCCCAGGCTGATGATCCTGGACGAGGCCACCGAAGGGCTGGCGCCGCTGGTGCGGGCCGAGATCTGGGCGGCGCTGGGGCAGTTACGGGATGCGACCGAGATGGCGCTGCTGGTGATCGACAAGTCGGTGCGGGAACTGGCGCAGGTAGCGGACCGTGCGGTGCTGCTGGAGCGCGGCGAGACGGTCTGGAGCGGCGCGATGGCGGAGCTGACGCCGGACGTATCGGAGCGGTACGTGGGGGTGTGAGACCGCGTGACCGCTGCCGTTCGGATTGATGCATGAGGTCCCGGGTCAAGCCCGGGACGGGTTCGTTTTGACCACGCCGGAGACCTCGCGTATGGAGTGGTCGCAGGTGAAGTCGGCCACTGGCGGAAGATGTCGGGACAGCAAAGGCCGGGCGGCATGGCCTGCGGTCTGGGGCGTGCCGCGCAACGTCTGTGGCAGCGGTGAGCCGGTTGCGAGATGGAGCGTAATTGGCACGTTGGGAAAGTGAGAGGCTGTTCAGGCGCGCGGAATGCCGAAGCTGCCCGGTCATCTTGAAGCAGGGCCGGCGCGAGGGATGCGGCGCGGTGCCGTTTGCACGCCCGCCCCGGCCCTGAGCCGGGGCCTTTTGGTTTGATTTAAGCGGTCCCGGGGCGAGCCCGGGACGGGTGTGCGCCGGGGCGCGGTGTCAGCGGGCGGCGGGTTCGAGAATATCGGCGAGTTTCAGGCGCTGGATCTTGCCCGAGGGGCCCTTGGGCAATTCGTCGAGAAAGTGGATTTCGTCGGGGGACTTGAATGCGCCGAGCCGGTTGCGGCAGATCTCGATCAGGTCCGCGCCTTTGAGAGCGGAGCCGTCGCGGACGCGCACCGCCGCCTCGACGGTTTCGCCGTAGGTGGTGCAGGGTCGGGCGAAGGCGGCGGCCTCGATCACGTCGGGATGGGTGTAGAGCGCCTCGTCGACCTCGCGGGGGGCGATGTTCTCGCCGCCCTTGATGATCAGCTCTTTCAGTCGGCCGGTGACGAAGACATAGCCCTGGGCGTCCATGCGGGCGAGGTCGCCGGTGCGCAGCCAGCCGTCGCGGAACGTATCGCGGGTGGCGTCGGCATTCTTGAGATAGCCCTGCATCACGTTGGGGCCACGCACGGTGATCTCGCCCTCGTTGTCGGGCGGCAGGGCGGCGCCGGTGCTGTCCTGGATCTGGACCTCGCAGCCATAGGCCAGGCCGGACGAGCCGATCTTGCGGGTGGCGGGCGGCAGGGGGTTCGACAGGATCTGGGCGGCGGTCTCGGTCAGGCCCATGGTTTCGATGATGGGCACGGAAAAGCGGGTCTCGAAGGCTGACTGGGTCTCGACCGCCAGCGCCGAGGAGGCGGAGCGGCCGAAGCGCAGGCGATTGCGGACCTCGGGGCCGGGTTCGTCGGTGCCGTGCAGCAGGTGCGAGATGATGGTGGGGACGGCGGAGAACCAGGTGACCTCGGCCTTCGCCGCCTGATCCCAGAAGCGGGAGGCGGAGAATTTCGACGTGACGGCGAGGGAGCCGCCCGAGACGAGGCTGCCCATCACGGTCACGCAAAGGCCGTTGATGTGGTAGATCGGCAGTATGCAGAAGCCCCGGTCGGCCTCGGAGAGGTCATGCGCGATGGTGGTGGTCCAGCCCCCGGCCAACAGGCTGGCATGGGTGTGCAGCACGCCCTTCGGGCGGCCGGTGGTGCCGGAGGTGTACATGAGAAGCGCGTGGTCGTCGGGGGTGACGGGGTGCAGGTCGGCCTCGGCCTGTTCGGACAGGGGGACCGGAATGATGCCGGTGGTGTTGGCGGGCGCGAACTGCTCGGTGCAGGCGTCGTGGACGAAAGCCAGGCGGGCCTCGGAATGCTCCAGCGCGTAGGCGATGGCGTCGCGGCCCGCGGCGAGGTTGATCATGGTGGCGCGAAAGCCCCCCGCAAGCGCGCCGTAAAGAGCGACGAGGCCGTCGCGGCTGTTGGGGGCGACGATGGCCACGCTTTCGCCCCGGGCCGCGCCGCGAGCGGTGAGGGCGCGGGCGAACGACAGGGCCGCGTCCTGAAGCGCGGGCCAGTCGAGACGGCTGCCATCCTCGGGAAAGACGAAGGCGGTGCCGCCCCGGTCTGCGCGGGCGGCGAGCCAGTCGCGGACGGTGCCCTGGGGCGGTCTGTCGCGGCTGAGTTTCATTGGCCGGTGGCCCTCCAGTAGTCGGCGAAGATATCCTCAAGCGTCGGCTCGTTGGCGGGGATTTCGCGCACGATCTTTGTGGATTGCAGGAAATGCTTCCAATGGACGTTTTCGTCGATGGAATTGCCGCCCCAGCTGCCGCAGCCCATGGACAGAGAGAAGGGCATCCCGTTGGTGAAGGCGCCGCCGGTGGCGAAGGTATGCGCCTGGTTGACGATGATGCGGCTGGTGGGGATGGCGCGGGCCAACGTCATCGGGCGCGCGTCGTCCGTGCTGTGCAGGCCGACGGAATGGCCCGCGCCCTGAAACAGCTGGATGTCGCGGGTGATGCGGAGAGCGTCGTCGAAATCGGCGGCGGTGTAGAGCGCGAGCACGCGGCTGAGTTTCTCGCCCGAGAGCGGGTTTTCCGGGCCGATGCGGGTGGTGGGCACGGCGATATACTCGGTGCCCTCGGGGACCTTGCCCGACAGCCCCAGCGCGTCGATCATCTTGTCGGCGTCCTGGGCGATGACGGCACGGTTCAGATGCCCGTCGGGCCAGAGGGCGGCGACAATGGCGGCCTCGTCCTCGACCACGGCACCGCCTGCGCGGGCCATGGCGGCGATGAAGGCGTCGCGCACGGCCTCGACGACAACGACCGAGTTTTCGGACGAGCAGGAGGTGGCGTTGTCGAAGGTTTTGGACGCGCGGATCTTTTCGGCGGCGGCGTCGAGATCGGCGGTTTCATCCACGATGACGGTGACGTTGCCCGCGCCGACGGCGACGGCGGGGGTGCCGGAGGTCTGGGCACGGTGGACGTTGTTCTGGCTGCCGGTGGCGACGACCATGTCGCAGGTTTCCATCAGGCGTTGCGTCTTGTCCTTGGAGCCGGGCGCGGGAACCATGCCGACAAGGTCGGGGTCTTCGCCGATCTTTGCGAATTCGGCGTGGATGAATTCGATCAGTTTCTCGCAGCTGGGCACGCCCTTGGGCGAAGGGGCCACGACGATAGCGTCGCCGCATTTCAGCGCGTTGATGATGTTGTTGGCGGGCGTGGCGGCGGGGTTTGTCGATGGCACGATCGCGGCGACGACACCTTTGGGGCGGGCGATTTCGGTGATGCCGGTGGCGGGGTCGCCGCGGATGACGCCATAGGTGGTGACGCCCTTTATGTCGCGCATGAGTCCGAGCGTCTTGCGGTGGTTCTTGGTGATCTTGTCGGGCACGTTGCCCAAACCCGTGGTCCGGACGGCCAGTTCGGCCAGTTCCCGGTTGCGCCCCGGTTCCATGATCGCCCATGCGACGGCCTGTGCGGCGCGGTCGTAGCGCTGTTGGCTGCCCTCGGCCTCGTACCGGGCTTGGGCGGCGCGGGCGCGGGCGATGATGGCGTCCAGGTCTGCGATGGGGTCAGGGGCGTTCATGGTGCGAAACCTTTCTGGTAAAGGGCGCGCAATGGATGGTGCGCGCCCCGGTGGTATAGGGCTCAGAGACCGGAGAGCAGTTCCTTGAGGGTTTCCTCGCGGGCGGCCCACATCTCGATCACCTCGTCGCGGGTCATGACGTGCATGGGCGAACCGCCAGCTTCCATCTTGCCCTTGACGCGGTCGTTCTCGAACATGGCGGGGACGATCTCGGCCAGCTTGTCGATGATCGGCTGGGGCGTGCCCTTGGGCACCATCACGCCGCGGAAATTGACCGAGGCGTTGTCGATGTCGTAGCCCTGTTCCTTCATCGTCGGCACGTCGGGCAGGAAGTCGCTGCGCTCGTTGTCGAACACGCCGAGGATCTTGACGTTGCCGGCCTTTTCGGCGCGGAAGGCGTCGGACAGGTTGTTGACCCCGCCCAGCACGTCGCCGGCGATGACGGCCTTCATGGCGCCGGCACCCCCCGCGTTGTTGGGGATGTAGGCCAGTTTGACGCCTGCGGCCTTTTCAAGCTGAAGGGCTGCGATGTGGTGGCCGACATAGAGCCCGGCGCCGGAGAAGGTGAGGCCGCCGGGGTTTTCCTTGGCATAGTTCACCACGTCTTCCATCGAGTTGAACTGGCTGTCGGCACCGACGACGAAGACCGCAGGGTCGGCGCCCCAGTTGGCGATGGGCTCGAAGCTGTCGGTACTGTAGTCGACGCCGCCCTCGATGGACTGGGCGATGAAGTGGGGCACGTTGTAGGCCCCCAGGGTGTAGCCGTCGGGCTCAACCTGCGTCGCGAGCCAGTTCCAGCCGACGCGGCCGCCCGCGCCGGGCTTGTTGACGATGGCGATGGGCATCCCCAGAGCGTCTTCGTTGCCGGCCGTCATGGTGACGATGCGGGCCTGAAAGTCGGTGGCGCCGCCGGCGCCGTAGCTGACCATCATCATGACGGGGCGCTCGGGGTAGTTGTCCTGTGCCGTAGCGGTGCCCGCCAGGCCCATGAGCGCAATGGATGCGGCTGCGATCAGTTTCTTCATTTTTGGGTCCTCCCTTGGAAAGTTGTCTTTCGCTTCTTGGTTTTCAGAAAAGGATCTCTCGCGGGGTGAAGACACCCAGGAGCAATGCAAAGAGACCGTACATCACGGCCAGGAAACCGGCCGTGATCAGCACCCGTTTGACCCATGTACGCGCCGCGCCGTGAGGGGCGGGATCGTAGAGGGACAGCAGGATGAAAAAGGCGATGGTGGACGCGGTGTAGAAGCCCAGGGTGGGCGCGGCCCAGAATACGTAGATCAGCAGGACCACGATGCCGGGCAGGATGTTCAGCGTCGCGATGCGGCTGAGGCCGGGTCCGACGCGGGTCTTGCCCAAGAGCGCCTTGCCGAAGGTCCAGAGCGCCAGCGCCACGAAGGCCACCGAGATGATGCGCGGAAACAGAAAGGCGCGCGCGGGTTCGCCGGTGAAGCTGAGCCAGGCGACCCAGATGCCGACAAGGGCGACAAGGCCGCTGGCGAGGATGTGCTGGGTGCGGGGGCGGTCGGTCACGTGGTCCGCTCCTGTTGTTCGAGGGTGTCTTCCTTGCTGAGATAGCGGCGCTGGCGCAGTTCCATCCAGACCGAGTAGGCGATGGAGGCCACGACGATGCCGATCAGCGTGAGGTTGAGCGCGCCGGTGAAGAAGTAGGCGCCCATGCTGGAGGTGGCGTTGGCGATCATGGCGCCCTGCACGAAGTTCGCCTCGGCGATGGGGCCGAGGATCAGGCCCAGGACCAGCGGTGCTGCGGAAAAGCCGAAGCGTTCGAGGAAATACATGCCGGTGCCCAGGGCGGCCATGATGTAGACATCGCCCATCGAGGTCTGCACTGAGTAGCTGCCGAAGACGGCGAGGGCCAGCACCACGGCGGCCATGACCGCGTTGGGGACCTGCGCCACGCGGGCCGCCAGCCCGGCCACGTAGAGGCCGAAGACGCACATGAGGATCTGGCCGATCAGCATGGAGTTGATGAAGGTCCAGGCGACATCGGGGTAGTTCTCGAAGAGGTCGCTGCCCGGAAAGATGCCGTGGATCAGCAGGCCGCCCAGAAGCACTGCCGCGGTTGGCGAGCCGGGGATCGAGAGCGTCAGCAGCGGCACCAGCGAGGGGCCGACCATGGCGTTGTTGGCACTTTCGGCGGCGATCACGCCTTCGCTGTGGCCGGTGCCGAATTTCTTTTGCTCGCGGCTGGTCTTGCGGGCCTGGTCATAGGCGACGAGCCCGGCGATCTGGCCGCCGACGCCGGGAATGAGGCCGATGAAGGAACCGGTGAGCGTGCCGATGCTGAGGGCGCGCGACCGCCGGAAAACCTCGCGGATCGAGTCCATGATGGGGCTTTTCTCGACTTTGAGCACCTCGGCGTCGTGCTGATGCCGGCCCTTGGCGAACATGGTGATGACCTGCGGGATCGCGAAAAGGCCGATGAGGGCGGGGATGATGTTGATGCCGCCGGACACGCTGGAGTGGAAGATGAAACGCTGGGCGCCCATGACGTCGTCGAAGCCTATGGTGGCGAGCCAGAGCCCGATGCAGCCGGATAGCAGACCCTTCACCACCGAGCTGGAATCGAGCGATCCGATGACGGTGACGCCGAGGATCGCCAGCCAGAACAAATGCGACGGCCCGAAGGCCAGCGCCCATTCGGCGAGCACGGGCGTGAGGAAGATCAGCAGAAGCACGCCGAACACGCCGCCGATGGCCGAGGAGATGAACGACAGTTGCAGCGCCCGCGCGCCCTGGCCGTTCTTGGCCATCGTGTGCCCGTCGAGCGTGGTGGCGATGTTGGCGGGCGCGCCGGGGATCTTGAGGAGGATGGCGCTGACCGCGCCGCCCGCCACCGTCGAGGTATAGGCCGCGCCCAGAAGGATCAGGCCTTGCGTGGCATCCAGCTTGAACGTGAAGGGAATGAGCAGGGCCACGGCCATTGTCGGCGACAGGCCCGGCGTGGCGCCCAGGATCAGCCCGCCGATTGTGCCGATCAGAAGCAGCATGAAGTTGAACGGCGTGAACACGTCGCCGAAGTAGAACAGGAACTCCAAGCCGTATCCTCCCAATGGCTTGTCGTGATTGACCTGAAAGGGTATGGGATGAAAACAATATTGCAAATGTTTTCATTATTGGCGGGAATAGGCTGGTCAAGTGGCTGATAAAGCGAGGAGAAAGGCCGATATCATTGCCGTGGCAAAAGCGGCCCGCGTGTCGCCGTCGACGGTGTCGCGCAGCTTCAATCATCCGGACCTCGTGAAGGCCACGACTCGGAAAAAGATCGATGCCGCGGTGCGGCGGCTGGGCTATATCCGCAACCGTGCGGCGCAGACGATCCACGGCATTCGCAGCGGCACGATCGGGCTGATCGTGCCGACAGTGGACCAGGCGATTTTCGCTGAATTGATCCAGAGTTTTTCTGAAGCGGTGGAGGAGTTGGGGTTCACGATCCTGCTGGCCTCGCACGGGTTCAACCTGGACCGTGAATACAGCTTGACGCGCAAGATGCTGGAGCATCGGGTGGACGGGGTGGCGCTGATCGGTATTGCGCATACGCAGGACACGCTGGATTTGCTGGCGCAACAGGAAATGCCGACGCTGCTGCTGTGGAGCTTTTCGCTCGACGCGCCGTTTCCCTGCGTGGGGTCGGACAATTACGCCGCCGGGGCGTTGATCGCGCGGCATGTGGCGGGGTTGGGGCACCGGCGCGTGGCGGCGATGTTCCCGCCGACAGAGGGCAATGACCGGGCGTCCCTGCGCTTTGCCGGGGTGAAGGATGCGCTGGCCGAGGTGGGGTGCAGTATTCCCGAGGCGTGGCAATTGGTGGCGCCCTACAGCGTGGCGACGGCGAAAAGTGCGGTGGAGGCGCTGATTGCCGAGGGCGACCTGCCGACGGCGATCATCTGCGGCAACGACGTGCTGGCCTGGGGCGCGCTGCACGCACTGAACCGCGCCGGGATCGACGTGCCGGGGCAGGTGACGGTGACGGGGATCGGAGACTTCAAGGGCTCGAAGGAGTTCGAGCCGTCGCTGAGCACGGTGCGCATCCCGGCGCGCACAATCGGGGCGCGGGCGGCGGAGGCCATCGTGCAGCTGACCACGTCGGAAGAGGCGGTGGACGTGGCGGCGCTGATCCCGCCCGAGATCATGGTGCGCGCGACGAGCGGGCCGCCGCGCGCGCAATAGCTATTCGGTCACCGACAAAACGATCTTGCCGACGTGACCGCCGGCCTCGAGCTCTGCATGAGCGTCGGCGGCGCGGGCGAGGGGATGGACGGAATTGATCACCGGCTTGATCGCGCCTTTTTCCAGCAGAGGCCAGACCTGCGCCAGCAGGTCGGCGGCGATGAGGCCCTTTTCCTGCGGCGTTTGCGGGCGCAGGGTGCTGCCGCAGAGGGTCTGGCGCTTGCGGATCATGCCCTCGATGTCGATTTCCGTCTTGCCGCCGCCAAGAAAGGCGATGATGACCAGCCGCCCCGCGACGGCGAGCGAGGCGAGGTTGCGGTCGAGATAGTCGGCGCAGATCATGTCGAGGATGACGTCAACGCCGCGGCCGTCGGTGAGGCGGGCGATTTCGTCCTCGAACCGGGTGGATTTGTAGTTGATTGCCTCGGTGGCACCGAGATCCCGGCAGGCGTGGCATTTCTCGTCGATGCCGGCGGTAGCGTAGACGGTGGCGCCCATCGCGCGGGCGATTTGAATGGCGGTGGTGCCGATGCCGCTGGCGCCGCCGTGGATCAGGACGGTTTCACCCTCGGCCAGACGCCCGATGCGGAAAAGGTTGGTCCAGACGGTGAAATAGGTTTCGGGCAGGGAGGCGGCCTCGACCGCCGAGAGGCCGGAGGGCCAGGGCAGGACCTGTGGGGCGGGGGCGACGCAGTATTCCGCGTAACCGCCGCCCGCGACCAGAGCCACGACCTTGTCTCCCACGGCGAAGGACAGGACGTCGTCGCCGCAGGACACGACCTCGCCCGCGACCTCAAGCCCCAGCACCTCGGTCACGCCGGGGGGCGGGGGATAGCCGCCCTGGCGCTGGCGCAGGTCGGGACGATTGACGCCGGCGGCAGCGACGCGGATAAGCACTTCGCCCGGGCCGGGCCGGGGCACGGGGATGTCACGGGCTTGTAGTACCTCGGGACCGCCGGGGCGTGTGGCGAAGACGGCTTGCATGGTCTGGGGCATAATGGGTTAACCTTGTAGTGATACAACTGTGCAGGTGGCGAGGAAGAGGCCAAGCGCCGCCAGCGACAGCACGGTGAGTTTCAGGTTGCCGCCGCGCAGGAGCGGGGCCGGTTCGAGCTGCATGATGCGGGAGGTGATCAGCACATTGGCGGTGAAGGGCGTGGAGGCCGCGGTGAGGCCCCAGCCGATGATCGCGGCCAGCGCCAGCCACACCAGGGCGGGTTCGGGCACCAGCGGGTGCAGGACACCCAGAAGGATGCTGGCCGAAACGATGGGGTTGAGCGCCATATGGCCGCCCAGGACCATGCCCGACGGCACCAGTGCGATGAGTGCGGGCACCAGCGCATCGGGGGGTGCAGGCAGGGCGCCGTCGAAGGTGGCAACGAACCAGGCGATGACCGCGCCCAGAAAGCCCGCGCAGGAGACGATGACGATCTCGTTGACGCCGCTTGCCGCGGTTGCCGACAGTTCGCGGTGCAGACCGGGGGCGAGTTGCGCTGCGACCTGGATGGCCCACCAGGCGAGCGAGAAGCCAAGGACCGCCAGCAGCACCGAGGCCGGCATCGAGAGGTCGGCGGCCACGTGCAGCACGAAGGCCACCGCCACCAGCAGGGCGACGCGGGCGACGACGCGCAAGAGGATGATCTGATCCGGCATGGGCGGCATGGCGCGTGAGATGGTGGGCTGATCGGCGTCGGGGGCCGGGGCCGTGCGGGTGCCGCGTGAGGCCAGATAGCCCGCGCCGAGATAGAGCGCGGCAGCGACGAGGCCATAGGGCAGGATCTGGAAGTAGTCGACCTCGGGCAGGATCGACAGGGTGATGATCGTCGAGAGCGCAAGCGGCGACCACATTGGCATGGCGCCGAAGCCGCGCAGCATCGAGAGGGTCAGATCCTCTACCGCGTTCTGTTTTTCGAGTGTCTCGCGGGTCTGGGCGAGCAGCGTGGCCATCAGGCTGGCGGCGCCGAAATTGAGAAAGATGGCGAAGATGTGCGTGCCGAGCGTAACGAAGAGATAGCGTGCGCCGCGCGGGCGGTTCGCGACCACAGCGGCGGCCTTGCGGATGTCGGGCGCGCGCGAGGCGGCGCGGCTGAGCAGGCCAAGTGCCACGAGGAAGGCGGCGAGAAAGGTCATCCGTCCGAGGCCACCCGTGGCGTCGATCCAGCCGCCGGCCCAGCCCCAGAGACAGAGCCCCAGCACGAGGCCTCCGATGATCCACGCGGGGCGGTTGAGGCCGCGGTGGTTGAGCAGGGCGAGCGCCAGCAGGACGAATACGGTGGGAATGTCCGGCACCGGAACGACGATCGCGGCAGCGCCGGCGACCAGCAGGTAGAGCGCCAGAGCCGGGTTGAGGATGTCCCGGACGCGACCGGCTATCACGGGCGCCTTAGCCATCGACGGCCTGACGGATGCTGGCCGACAGGCCGCCGTCGACCACAAGTTCGGTTCCGGTGATGTAGCCCGCCTTGTCGGAGGCCAGGAACACCGCCGCCTCGGCGATGTCCCAGGCGCTGCCCATGCGGCCCAGCGGGCATTGCGCGGCGCGGGCGGCGCGCATCTGCGCCTCGGTCCGGTCGCCGTAGCTATTGGCCAGCGTGACCCCGATGCGAGGGGTGTCGATGAGACCCGCGATGATGGAATTGACGCGGATGTTGTCGGGTGCAACTTCCACCGCCAAAGCGCGGGCGAACTGGTTGGCGCCGGCCTTGGTGGCGGAATAGGCGAGGTGGGGATAGCCCACGTGCCGGATCGACGCGATCGAGGAGGTGACGGTGATGACGCCTCCGCCGCTGGCACGCATCATCGGGATGGCCGCCTGCGCGGCGACGTGCAGCGAGGTGAGGTTGGCGTCGCTGATGCGGCGCCAGTCGGCGGCCGTGGTGTTTTCGGACGGTCCGCTTTTGCCCAGGCCCACGTTGCAGTGCAGGATGTCGAGGCGGCCGTACCTGGCCTCGATCCCCGCGATCAGGGCGGTGACGCTGGTGTCGTCGAGGACGTCGACCGTCGCGGCCTCGGCGCTGCCGCCTGCGTCGGTGACGTGGGTCACGGTTTCGCGGGCCGATGCGAGGTCGTTGTCGGCGGCGATCACGTGGGCGCCTTCGCGCGCGAGGCAGATGGCGATGGCCCGCCCGATGCCGATACCCGACGCGATGGAGCCGGCGCCGATCACCAGCGCGACGCGGCCCTGAAGGCCCGCCCCCGACACGCCGGTCATGCCGACCCCGAGCGCAGGGCGTCGCGCTTGGCGCGGGTGGCGCGCAGCTCGCGGCGGATGCCGACGAAGGCCGACAGGATGGTGATGACGATGAAGATCCAGCAGATCGGGCTGCGGAAGAAGATGGTGATATCCTCGGAAATGAGGAAGGAGCGGCGCAGGTTGTCCTCGAAGAGCGGTCCGAGAATGAAGCCCATGAGGAAGGGGGCCGCGGCCATGTCGATCTTCATCATGATGTAGCCCAGCACGCCGAAGGCCAGCATTACGCCCACGTCGAACATCTGGCTTTGCACGGCGTAGCTGCCGAAGACGCAGAACATCAGCACGATCGGGAGTAAGATGTGGCGCGGAATGTCGGCGATGCGGGCGAAGTAGCGGATCGCCAGCTTGCCCGACCCCAGAAGGACGACGGAGCTGAGCATGATGCCGATGAAGATGGCATAGATGATGGTGATGTTGTCCTGGAACATCAGCGGGCCGGGGGTGAGGCCCTGGAGCATGAAGGCGCCCAGAATAACCGCCGTTACCACGTCGCCCGGGATGCCGAGCGCAAGGAGCGGGATGAGCGTGGCACCGGCGACGCCGTTGTTGCCGGCCTCGGAGGCGGCGACGCCCTCGATATTGCCCTTGCCGAAGGTTTCGGGCGACTTCGAGGTGCGGCGCGCCTCGCCGTAGGACAGGAAGGCCGCCGCCGTGGCCCCGGCACCGGGGATGGTGCCGATGATGACGCCGATGAAGCTGCCACGGATGATGGTGACAAGGCTGGATTTCAGCTCGGCCAGACTCACGCGGCTCTTGTCGGCGGTCTTGACCGTGAAGGGCGCGACCTTGCGCACGTAAAAGTCGATGACCTCGGGCAGGGCGAAGAGGCCGATCAGCAGCGGGATGTAGCTTACACCGCCCATGAGGTTGAAGTTGTCGAATGTGAACCGCTGGGTACCGTAAACCAGATCGAGTCCGATGGTGGAAGTCAGCAGGCCCAAAAGGCCCGAGATCAGCCCCTTGGTCAGGGACGAGCCGGAGATCGAGATCACGACGGTCAGCGAAAAGCAGATCAGCCAGAAATATTCCGGCGGGCCGAAGGCGAGCGCGAGGCCCGCTATGAGGCTGGCGAAGAAGATCAGCGACAGGTTGGACAGGAAGTCGGCGATGCAGGACGCGTAGAGCGCCATGTTGAGCGCCTTGCCCGCCTGTCCCTTCTGCGCCAGCGGATAGCCGTCAAGCAGGGTACAGGCCGCTGCCGGCGTGCCGGGGGCGCGAATGAGGATCGCGGTGATCGAGCCACCGAAGACGCCGCCTTTGTAGACGCCGACCAGAAGCAGGATGCCGGTGACGGGATCGAGGTTGAAGGTGAAGGGCAGGGCGAGGGCCACGGCCATCGTGGCCGTGAGACCGGGGATCGCGCCCACGGTGACGCCCAGGCAGACCCCGGCGGTGATCGCCAGAAGGTTGCCGAGCGTGAAGAACATCTCGAAGCCGGTTGCGATATTCTCAAGCATGGATCACATCCAGTCTTCGAAGAGGCCCATCGGCAGGGGCACCTGCGCGACATGGGCGAAAAAGAGATAGACCAGCACCGGCACACCGATGCCGACGCCAAGAAGGATGAGCGGGCGGCGTTCGCCGCCGATGGCCATGAGGGCGATGGTGACCAGCATGGCCGTCAGGGGCATCCCCAACCGGTCGGGCAGCAGCAGGTAGATCAAAAGCAGACCGACGAGCATGAGCACGCGGCTCTTCCAGCGCGGGTGCGTTCCGAGCGAGGCTTCATCCTCGCCGGGGATGTGCGCGGCGAAGATGGCCTCGAGCAGGTGGATCAGGGCGAAAAGGCCCACGCCGGCGGTCAGTACGTAGGGCAGGAAGGCCGGCGAGAGCGGCAGGTGCTTGACCGAGGCGGGTGTCGTCACCCCGGCGGGGATCACGACGAAGGCGAAAACCGCAGAGGCCAGAAGCGTGAGAGCCGCGAAGATGATTTCGCGGCGGCGTCCCCGGCGGGCGTCGGTGTCTGATCTGGTGTCGCTCATGGCTGGCCCTCCTCCCGTGCCGCCCGATTTGGCGGGGCGGCCCCTTGAAGGGGCCGCCACCTGTATTCATGCAGACCGGATTATTCGACCGTGACGCCGGCCTCGTCCACGACGGTTTTCCAGCTGGAAAGCTCGCTCTCGATATACTTGGCGAAGTCTTCGGGGCTGCCGCCCTCGATGCTGGCGCCGCGGGTGTCGGCGAACTTCTTGAAGCTGTCGCTGGTGATGACCTCGTCCAGCGCCTCTGACAGGGTCGCGACGACGGCGTCGTCGGTGCCGGCCGGGGCGAGGATGCCGAACCACGAGCGCGCAGCGAAGTCGTCAAGCTCCGCGATGTCCAGCTCGTCGAGCGTGGGCACGTCGCCCAGTTGTTCGGAGCGTTCCGGCGTGGTGACCGCCAGCGCGCGCAGAGCGCCCGACTGGATATGCGGCATGGCCGAGGGCAGGTTGTCGAACATCACGTCGACGTCGCCGGACAGGAGCGCCGGCACGGCCTCGCCGCTGCCGCGGAAAGGCACGTGGGTCATGTCGGCGCCGGTGCGGGCCTTGAACATTTCGCCCGAGAGGTGGATCGAGCTGCCCACGCCCGAGGACCCGAAGGTCATGTTCTCGGATTTGGCGGCCTCGAGGAATTCCTGCGCGGTCTGGTAGGGGCTGTCCTTGTTGACCACCATGACGTTGGGGATCGACATGATCAGCTTGACCGGTGCGAAATCCTCGACCGGATCGTATTGCAGGTTCTTGTAGACCGCGGGCGCGATGCCGTGCGACGAAACCTGCCCCATGAAGAGCGTGTAGCCGTCGGGACGGGCATTGGCCGCCTGGGTCGTGCCCAGCGTAGCGCCGGCACCGGGGCGGTTTTCGACCGTCACGGTTTCGTCCAGCACCTGGGACAGGCCGTCGGCCACCTGACGGGCCAGGATGTCGGTGGCGCCGCCGGCGCTGTAGGGGACGATGATGGTGATGCGCTTGGTGGGATAGTCCTGCGCCATGGCCGTGCCGCCGAAGGCCAGCATGGCGGTGGCGCTGACGGCGCCGATCAGGGTTCTGCGGTTGAGTTTCATCTTGGTCTCCTCCTTTGATGAAAAGTCTTGTCTTTCCTTGTGTCCGGATGGTCTTCAGACGGATCCGATCGTCATGCCTCCGCAGACGTAAAGGACCTGTCCGGTCACGAACCCCGCCCTTTCCGAACAGAAGAACGACACGGCGTCGGCCACGTCCTCGGGGGTTCCGGTGCGTTTCATGGGCACCGTCGCGATGATTTTCTCGGTGCGCGGGTCGCCGGGCGGGTTCACCTTGTTGAACAGCTCGGTGGCGATGGGGCCGGGACCGAGCGCGTTGACGGTGATGCCGTGCCGGCCCAGTTCCAGCGCCCAGGTCTTGGTCATGCCGTGCAGGCCGGCCTTGGTGGCCGAATAGGCGGTGCGCAGCTCCTTGCCCAGGGCCACGCGGCTGGAGATGTTGACGACGCGGCCCAGCTGCGCGTCCTTCATCGACGGCAGGGCGGCTTGCAGGCAGACAAGCGGGGCGCGCAGGTTGACCGCGGCGACCTTGTCGATGGAATAGGGGTCGGTCCCTTCCACGTCGGCGGGCTCGACGATGCCGGCGTTGTTCACGAGCCGGGTCACGCGGCGGCCGTCGCAGAATTTCTCCAGCGCGGCGCGGGTGGCCTCGACGTCCGACAGGTCCAGTTCCAGCACCTCCTCGGCGTGGTCATGCTCGGGCGTGATGCGATCCACCACGGCGACGCTGAGGCCGTCGGCTTTGAGCCGCTCGGCAATCGCCGCGCCGATGCCGCGGGCGCCGCCGGTGACGATGGCGAAATCGCTCATGCGTCGTCCTCGAACGGGATGGCCTTGTCGATCGTCTCCCAGATGAAACGGCCGGAGGGCTTTTGCTGTTCCTCGGCGATATGCGCCACGAGCCCTGCGGCACGCGAGATCACGGCGAATCCGCGCATCAGGGTCACGGGAATGTCCATGTCGCCCAGAAGCGCGGCGGTGGCGCCGGTGGCGTTGATTGTGATGTGGCGGTCGAACTCCGCGTCGACGGCGGCCGACAGGGTTTTCAGCGCGCGCAGGTAGCGGGGGTTGTCGGATTCTTTCTCGCCGATCTCCAACAGCTTGAGCGCGCGGGGGTCGTCGGGGCGGTGCAGGTGATGGCCGAAGCCGGGCAGGTGGGCCTTGCGGGCCCGGTGTTCGCGCACGATCTCGGCGGCGCGGGCGGCCTGCGCGTCGGCGTCGAGGTCGACCAGTTCCGACAGCAGGCGTGCGTTGTTCTCAATCGTGCCGACGAATTGGCTGCCGACGGCCAGAAGACCGGCCGCAACGGCGCCCTGAAGGTTTTCGGGGGCCGACATGTAGATCGACCGGGTGGTGATGGCGCTGGGCGTCAGCCCGTGTTCCATCATCACGATCAGGATTGCGTTCATCACCCGCTTCTGGCTGGGCGATACCGGGCGGTTCAGGATGTGCTGCATCATCACCGCGACGAAATCGCTGTCATCGGTCAGAAGCTCGTCCACCAGGTTGTGGTTGCGATAGAAGATCTCGGTGTCGGTATAGCGGCACAGCGAGGTGGTGGGGGCGGGCTTGGACATGGATTATCCTTTCTCGAACGCGGCTGCGTGCTCTTCGGCGAGCTGGTTTTTCTGAAGCTTCCCGATAGCGTTGCGCGGCAGGCTGTCGCGGAATGCGATGGACTTGGGCGTCTGGACGGGGCCGAGGCGCTCGCGGATGAAGGCGATGATCTCGTCGCCGGTGACGGCGTTGGCATCGCGGACCTGCACGGCGGCATGAACCGCCTCGCCCCACTTGTCGTCGGGCACGCCGTATACGGCGCAGTCGATGATTTCGGGGTGTTCGCCCATCACCGTCTCGACATCCGCCGGGTAGACGTTGAAGCCGCCGGTGATGATCATCTCCTTGGCGCGGCCCCGGATGAACAGGTAGCCTTCCTCGTCCTTCTGGCCCAGGTCGCCGGTGTGCAGCCAGCCATCGACCAGCGTCTTGGCCGTGATCTCGGGCTGGTCCCAGTAGCCGGTCATCAGAAGGTCGCCGCGTATGACGATCTCGCCGGTTTCGCCGGGGCGCAGGATCTTGCCCGCCTCGTTCATGATCTCGACCTGGCTGAGCATGGTCTCGCGCCCGACCGAGGCGCGCTTGGCCGGGTCCTTGAGTTCCTCGGCCGAGATCATCGTGGCGATCTGGGGTGCCTCGGTCTGGCCGTAGGTGGAGGCCAGGCAGGCGCCGAAGATGTCCTGTGCGCGGCCGATGGCGTCGGGGCGCATGGGCCCGGCCCCGTAGATCAGGTTCTTGAGATGCGCGTAATCGGCATCGCGCACGCCGTCGAGCTCCATCAGCATGTAGAGCACCGTGGGCGGCACGAAGGTGGTGGTGATCCGGGCGTTTTGCAGGAAATCCAGGGTCTGCTCGGGGCGGGGCCGGTCGAGCAGGACCAGCGTGCCGCCAGTGGCGAGCGTTGGCAGGATGTAGGTCGAAGTGCCGTGGGTGATGGGCGCGGCGGCGAGGTAGCGCTGGCCCTCGCCCAACGACCATGCGGCGATCTGGGTCGCAATGTTGGTGTTCCACGCGCGGTAGGGCTGCATGACGCCCTTGGGCAGGCCGGTGGTACCGCCGGTGAATTTGATCGCCTGTGTGGCGTCGAGCGGCATGTCGGCAAGCGCGGGCGCCTGGCCCATGTGTTTCTGGACAAGGTCGCCGGTGCTGCCCGGGCCACCGGCGGGATCGGAGAACAAAAAGGTGGTCTCGGCGCCGGTCAGCTTTTCGGCGGTTTCTGCCTGGACGATGACGATGCTGGCGCGGGTGAAGCCGACTGCGCGCACAAGCTCGGCGCTGGCGTTCATCGGTTGCAGCGGAACCCAGACCTTGCCCGCGGCCAGAACGGCCAGCCAGCACACCAGGTGGTCGATGGTGTTGTAACAGCAGATGCCGACGCGGCTGCCGAAGTCTGGGTCAAGCTCTTGCAGGCCGGCGGCCAGCGCCTGAACGCGGGCGTGCAGCTGGGCATAGCTGAGCGCCTCGTCGCCATGTTCGACGGCAATGTGATCGGGCCAGAGGCGCGCGGCGCGGTGGAAGAAGTGAATGGGATACATGGGTTGTCTTTGCCTTACGTCGTGAAACCCGACCGTGCGATGGCGCGGGTCATGACCGATACGATGTCCTTGCGCCGCTTGGGCGCGAGGCGGGATTTGAGCGCCGCGACAGAGATGGCCGCGCGCAGCTGACCCGATTGGTCGAAGACGGCGACGGCGATGGCGCCGACATCGGGGATGATGATGGAGGCGTTGATCAGCCAGCGATGCTCGCGCCAGTGCCGCACCATGCGGCGCACGTCGGCGGCGTTGAGCTCGCCATAGCGGCTGTAGATGTCGGCGCTGGCGGCGATCTGGCGGTCGCACTGGTCTTCGGGCAGAGCAGCGAGAAGGGCGGCACTGCCCGCGCCCACGCCGAGCGGTCGCCGCGCGCCGACCTGAAGCGTGTTGGCGCAAAGCGCGTGGGTTTCGCCCGCCGCATCGATGCAGAGCGCCTCGTCGCCGAACGGCACGGAGAGAAAGGTGGTCTCGCCGGTTGCGGCGGCGATTTCGGCAATGGCGGGCCGCAATTCCATGCGCAGGGGATCGAACTGGCGTGGCGAGCCCGGGGCGCCGGCTAGATCGAACAGGCCGATGCCAAGGGTGTAGATCTTGGAATAGGGATCGAAGCTGAGCAGGCCGCCCTCGACCAGGCCCTGCAACAGCCTGCGGGCGGTCGCGGTATTGAGGTTGGCCTTGCGCGCCACGGTCGAAAGGGTGACGCCGCTGGCGTTGCGGGCGGCCACGATCGGCAGCAGACGGATCGCCTTGGCCAGCGATGTCTCGGCTGTCCTGGCACTCTCCTCAGTGGATAGAGTGCCGGTTTCCAGGCCGGTATCGGTCATGTGTCCTCCCTTGCGAAGCCGGTTTGTTGCCGGTTTCGGAAACAGACCGTCGTGGCCAGACAGCCGGGAGTCCAGAGCAAAGTGTTCAATATATGGAAATTTATTATCAAAATATGACATTTAATAATTTATATATCTGATATAAATAACAAAAAAGGATTGATGAAATTCGTGATAGCTTCCCAATAAGAGCGATCGGTCTTCGGGTTTCGTTAATCCATTGGCGCTAAGCTGACAGGCGAGGGCCAGCGCTATGCAGGAGTTCGCTATGGAGATGTCGCCGATCGCAGGTGCGGATGAGGTGATCACACGCAACCGGGACCAGTTTCTGCGAGAACTGGTGAGCGAACTGGCGAACGTGTTGGAATCCCGCGTCGGCCTGGAAGCGGCCGAAGGCTTTATCGCGCGGGTCGGATCGCAGATCGGCGAGACGATGAATGAAGAGTACCGGACGATTTTCGGCACCGAGGCGCTGGATGCAAAACAGGTGGCGCAGGCCCTGGTTGATCTAAAGAGCCGGATCGAGGGCGGGTTCAGGATAGAAGCGATCTGCCCCGACCGCATCGTGCTGACCAATTCCGCTTGCCCCTTCGCGGGGCAGGTCGATGGTCGCGAATCGCTGTGCATGATGACGACCAGCGTGTTCGGTCGAATCGCGGCCAGCAACCTGGGCTATGCACGGGTCGAGAAGACGGCGACCATAGCCCGTGGTGATCCGGGCTGTCGTGTGGTCATTCATCTGACCGAAGGTGAGGCGGGCCGAGAGTTCTTTGGCTGAGGCGGCACGACAACTGCCCGCGGAAGTCAGCGCCTTTCGCGCGTTGCCGAAACACGTGATGCTGGTCGACCGTGCGGCCCGTGTTCAGGCGGTAAACGCCGGAGTGGAAAGGCTGTTGCAGCGGCTTTTCGTGAACAGGCCAGTACCGGCAGAATGGGCCTTGCCCGATGTTTTCGAGATTTCGCGCGAGAAGGCGTTGCGCGAAATGATCATCGCGGCCTCGGGCGACGGTATGCTGTTGCCGCTGCGTGCCGCGACCCCGGGATTGCCGCGCCGCATCCGATTTCGCGTGGGTGCGATCCGGGATAGTGGCCGGGAAACGAACGGGTTCGTTCTGGTCTCGGAAAGTGTGGATCCGCTTGGCAAACCGTTTCGCGAGTTGAACGCCGAACTGGAAAACGCCAATGCAGAGGCGCGGCGCGAACGGCAGCATTGCCGGGTTTTGCAAAAGGCCAATGACGATCTGAACGCGGCCAACGAGGAACTGAAATCGTTTGCCTACGCGGTGTCGCACGACCTGAAATCGCCGGTGCAGACAGTGTCGATGCTGTTGTCCGAGTTGGATGACTGCGGCAGCGGTGCGTTGGACGCTGAGCGGTCGGAGCTTGTCGGCATGAGCCGCGAAACCCTGTCGCGCATGTCGGTGCTGATCGAGGATCTGTTGCGCTACACGCAGTTGATTGGATCTGAAAAACCACTTGCACCATGTGCGCTGGAACGGACTGTCGAAGAGGTGATCGCCGATATCAGGGCAGAGATCACGAGCGCGGGAGCGCGGGTGCTGACCGGCGCTTTGCCAGTCGTGCAGGGCGACGCGGTCATGCTGCGTATCCTGTTTCAGAACCTTTTGTCGAATGCGATCAAATTCCGGCGTCCCGACCGCCGCCCGGAGATCGTGATCGGCGCCGGTCTGCCTGATGCGGAAGGAAGTGTGAGCATCACGGTGGCGGATAACGGCATCGGGATATCGCAGGAACACCGCCGCCATGTCTTCGATCTGTTCAGCCGGCTGCACCGGCATGATGAGATACCCGGCAGCGGGCTGGGCCTGACGATGTGCCGGCGGATCGTTCAGAATTTGAACGGCACGATCGAGGTCGATGAGAACGCGGGCGGCGGGTCGATATTTACCATCAGACTGGGAGCTGCGGACGATGACTGACCTGGGTGCCAAATCGGATGCGGCCATTGAAACCGTCATGCTGATCGACGACGATACGTTCTTTCACGTGGCCTGCGAGCGGTTGATGCGCCGCAGCGGGCTGGTTAAAAAACTGCTGGCCTTTCCGATGGCCGAAGACGCTCTGGAGTTTCTGGCGCGGCCCGACCGGCCTGAGATCGACGTACTGTTTCTGGACGTCAACATGCCGCGCATGAACGGCTTTACGTTCCTGGAAGAGGCGGTGGCGCGGTTCGGCAAGGATTTCTGCCGGATGATCATCGTAATGCTGACCTCGTCGGTTGATCCACGGGACGTGGAACGGGCCAGGCAGTTCCGCGCCATTGACGAATTCGCCAACAAGCCGCTGGTCCAAGCCCAGATCGAAGAGATCGCAGCGCGGCTGAAGTCTGGCGGCAGACCGGCCGCCTGACCATCGGTCACCGGATGAAGCGGGTCTGCTGAGGTCGATCGGGTAACAGTTGCGGGTCTTCGGACGGACGTTGGGCAGAGCAGGGTCACCGCATGACCGAGCGCATTCACGCAATTGACCTCGCGCGTGGTCTTGCGCTGGTTGCGATGGTGATCTTTCACCTTTTCTATGATCTGACGATGTTCATGGTCTTGCCATCTGACACCATGAGATCAATTTTCTGGCAGGTCTTCGCGAGCCTGACCGCGGGTACATTCATCTTCATCGCGGGCATCAGCTTATGGCTGGCTCACGGCGACCGGGTCAGGTGGCGCAGCTTCGCGAAAAGGCTCGGTATCCTTGTTCTCGCATCCTTCACGATCAGCATCGCGACGTACCTCTTCGCGCCCCAAAGGTTCATCTACTTCGGCATACTCCATAGCATTACCCTGTCGAGTCTTGTCGGTCTCCTCTTTCTGAGGTGTCCGATCTTCCTGGGCTTAATGGTGGCCGGTTTTTGTTTTCTTCTGCCGTCGATTTACGAGAGCGCAATCTTCGACAGGATTTGGTTACTCTGGACAGGCCTATCACAGACCCGCCCACCTTCGATGGATTACGAACCGTTCTTTCCTTGGTTTGGTGTGTTTTTGCTGGGAGTGATTACGGCCAGATTCTTCAATATCGAAAGTCTCTCGAGGGATGCAAACCACTTATCGCCGGCCCCCCGCGCAGCTTCGGCAATGTTGGTTTTTCTGGGCCGCAATTCCCTGTTGGTCTACTTAGTCCACCAGCCGTTACTACTAGCCTTGCTTTGGATTGGAGTGAAAGGCATAGACGGCCTTCTTGTTTGGCAATGATAACCGCTTCTGTTTCGCTTTCCGGACTTTGCCGGACCTCGCAGCGAAAGACCGCTTTCCGCCCTCCTCAGACATTCCACTCGACTTCTCCAGCATACGAAGCAGTACTGACCTTGCCGTCGAAATCGCCCGGAAGCGCCGGGCTCCACTCAGTACAACACGCCGAATATCCCGGCCAAATGAGTGGAGAGGAACATGTCAGACAAACCAAAAACTGAGACGCAAACCAGCAAAGCAAAAACCTCTATGAAAAGCCGTCGGGTATCCCGATCTGAACAACTTCGGAAACTCCTACGACGCAAGAGTGGTGCAACATGCGCCGAGCTTCAGGAAAAGTTCGGTTGGCAGCCCCATACAGCCCGTGCGGCGATCTCCGGTCTTCGAAAGGCGGGAGAATGCATCGAACGCAGTGCCGGTGAGGGCGGAACGGTCTATCGAATTACCGAGCGGCCGGCGAACGCATGAGCGCGCCTTCGAAACCCAACGATCTGGCCGAAACGCTCGGTCAGATCGCGCGCTTCAGCCGAGCCGATTGCATCGCGGCCTGGACCAAGGCCTTCAACTCGTCGCCGCCAAAATACCTGTCGGTACCATTCATGCAGAGAGTATTGGCGCACGACCTCCAGTGCCGCCGGTTGGGTGGCAGTGCAGCAGCGACACGTCGAGCTCTGAAATCAGCCTTGGCAGGTAATGGGGCGACGCCCGCCGCACCGGTCTTGAACGACGGCTCTACGCTGGTGCGGGAGTGGAATGGCAGGGTCTATCGCGTTCAATCCACGGCTGATGGATATGTCCTCGACAACAGGAATTTTACCTCGCTCAGCGCGGTGGCACGGCATATCACCGGCGCACATTGGAGTGGCCCCCGCTTCTTTGGACTGACATGCCCGAGGCAGTCCTGACATGCGTCGGACACGCTGTGCCATCTACACACGTAAGTCCAGCGAGGAGGGGCTCGAGCAGGAGTTCAACTCCCTGGATGCGCAGCGCGAGGCGTGCGAGGCGTACATCGCCAGTCAGCGCCATGAAGGCTGGGAACTGCTCGACAGGCGTTATGATGATGGCGGCATTTCGGGTGGTCACCTGGATCGACCCGCGCTGCAACAACTCATGCGCGATGTCGATGACAAGCACGTCGATCAGATCGTCGTCTACAAGATCGACCGGCTCACGCGATCTCTGGCGGACTTTTCCAAACTGGTAGATAGCCTCGACAGGGGGGAAGCATCTTTTGTGTCCGTCACGCAAAGCTTCAATACAGGCACCAGCATGGGCCGGCTAACGCTCAATGTGCTGCTGAGTTTTGCCCAGTTCGAGCGCGAGGTGACGGCAGAGCGCATCCGCGACAAGATCGCGGCCTCCAAACAAAAAGGTCTCTGGATGGGAGGGAACATACCGCTGGGATACGATGCCGACGGGCGCATTCTGAAGGTCAATACAGAGGAAGCCGAACTGATCAAGGTGCTGTTCGATCTCTACGAAACGCACGGCGCCTTGAACGTGGTCACCAGAAAGGCTGCGGAAGCTGGTGTTCGTTCGCGCAAAAGGCAAGGCAAAGCGGGCCAGTGGCGAGGCGGGAACGTGTTGTCCCGAGGTCACGTACATCACATTCTGACAAATCCGATCTACGCCGGACGCATTCCCCACAAAGGCCGGGTCTACGAGGGGCAGCACGAGGCTATCATTGACACGGAGAGATGGGAGCGAGTCCAGGTGCAGCTTGCCCAGAAGGCGCCTGTCATCGCGAACACGCCCAACCGGAAAACCAAACCTTCACCCCTGACGGGAAAGTTGTTCGATGAGCACGGAATGCGTCTCGCGCCATCGCACACGAGGAAGAACGGCGAGCGCTATCGATACTATGTCTCGCGCGATCTGGTGACCGGCAGGAAGGACGACAGTCGGAGTAGGGGATGGCGATTGCCAGCAGATAAACTGGAGGCTTTTGTGAAGCAGGCAGTACAGCGCCATCTCCGAGACAACGCGAATGTATGGATCGCGCAATCCAGGAACGTCGAAGCGGATCGACAACTTCAGAGGCACTTGGCTGACCAGGGGTGGATGCTGGAGACCATCGAACGGGCCGTGATTGGTGAAGGAAATATGTCAATAATCTTGAAGCCCGAGCCGATTGTGACCCGACTTGATCTACCCAATGTCTCAATCGATGCTTCGGCACTGACATTCGACACAACGTTCACGATGCGACGGCGCGGCATGGAGGCTCGGTTTGTGTCGGGCGACACTGCAACTGAGCGAGACGCGTCACTAATCGCAAACATCGCACGCGCAACTCAGTGGCTGGAATGGATCAAGTCAGGCCAGACGCTGGATGAGATTGCCGATGCCGAAAGCACCACGAAGAAGCGTGTTCAACAGACGCTGAACTTCGCATTCCTTGCCCCTGACATCGTGCGCGATGCTCTCGCCGGCAGACAGGCAACAGGTCTGACTTCAACCTGGGTCGCGACACATGAGCTTCCAACGGACTGGAATGAACAGCGGTCGTTGATCGCAAGACTCTGAGTCCACACCAAACTGGTAAGACAAAAATGCGCGGCTGAGACACTCGGGCATTTTACCGACAGATCGTCTGGCCAATTCCGTCTCTACATTCCTGAACAGGTCGCAAGTCCCTAATTTTACGTGATATTATCACGCAAACTGGTAGAGGGTCAGTATGGTGGGTGTGGGTGGCAGCCCGTAGGGGAATCGAACCCCTCTTTCCAGGTTGAAAACCTGGCGTCCTAACCGATAGACGAACGGGCCATGCCGTGGCGTGAGCGTGTAACTATGAAAAAGCCGCGACCGGCGCAAGAGGATTCTTGCATAATTTTGCGGGCATCGCAGAGGCCGCCCGGCAGGCGTGGATCATACGGCAAGCGCGGCGTCTTCCAAGCGCAGTTGCACCGTCTGGCGCCCGCCCCAGGTGTTGATGTCAAGGCGTCCGGCCAGGTGAAAGCGCGCGCCGCCGTGCTGTTCCAGCGCTTGGCCCATCTCGCTGTCGTAGGCGCCGAAAGCGATGGCATCAACGCTGGGGCCGATGCCGTCGCCGAAGCGGAACTTCAGATGGCTGTCACCGACTCGCTTGGCGAAGGTGATGCCCATGTCGCAAAAGGCATAGCGGGGGCCGGGGGCGCCGGCGCCGAACGGTCCGGCCTGTTCGATCTGCTCCACCAGTTCGGGGGTTGCGGCACCGGGCATCAGAAGGCCGTCGAGCGCGAGGTCGGCAGGGCCGGAGCTGCCCGCGCCCTGACGGGCGAGGAGGTCGGAGAGGCGCGCCATCGCGGCCTCGAGCTTGTCGCGGGCCACGGTCAGGCCGGCGGCCATCTTGTGCCCCCCGCCCTTGAGCAACAGGCCCTCGGCAGCGAGCCGCTGAATGGCGTGGCCGAGATCGACGCCGGAGACCGAGCGGCCCGAGCCCTTGCCTTCGTCGCCGCTCATGCCGATGACGATGGCCGGGCGATTGGTGGCTTCCTTGAGGCGCGAGGCCACGATTCCGACGACGCCGGGATGCCAGCCTTCTCCAGCGGCCCAGACGAGCGGCGCGTCGAGGCCCCGCGCTTCGGCTTGGTCCAGCGCGGCGGCGCGCACGGCGGATTCGACGTCGCGGCGTTCGGTGTTCAGTTCATCGAGCTTTTCGGCCAGTGACATCGCCTCGGCGGGGTCGTTGCAGGCCAGCAGGCGCGCGCCGAGATCGGCGCGGCCCACCCGGCCGCCGGCATTGACGCGCGGCCCGAGGACGAAACCGAGGTGGTAAGCGGTGGGTGCCGTGTCGAGCCGCGCCACGTCGCCCAGGGCCACCAAGCCGGGGCGGCGGCGCTGCCCCATGACAGCCAGGCCGGTGCGCACGAAGGCGCGATTGACGTCGCGCAGGGGGGCGACGTCGGCGACGGTGGCAAGTGCCACGAGGTCGAGCATCGACATGAGGTCGGGGCCCTGCCTGCCGGCTTCGCGCAGTTGCCGTCCGGCCTCGACCAGCATCAGGAACACGACGGCGGCTGCGCAGAGATGCGCAAGGTCGCCGCTTTCGTCCTGCCGGTTGGGGTTCACGACCGCGAGGGCCGGCGGCAGCGTTTCGCCGCCGAGGTGGTGGTCGAGCACTACGACATCGGCGGCGGTGGCGGCGGCAAGGGCCTCGTGGCTGAGCGTGCCGCAATCGACGCAGAGAATGAGGTCATGCGCGGCGGCCAGCTCGGCCATCGCGGCGGCGTTGGGGCCGTAGCCTTCGTCGATGCGGTCGGGCACGTAGAGCGTGGCCGCCACGCCCATCTGGCGCAGGCAGTCGATCAGCAGGGCCGCCGACGCGCCGCCGTCGACGTCGTAGTCGGCGAAGACCGCGATCTTTTCGCGCCGCTCGACTGCCTGAAGGAACCGGGTGGCGGCGGCTTCCATGTCCTTCAGGCTGCGCGGATCGGGCATGAGGTCGCGCAGCTTGGGATCGAGATATGCGGTGGCGTCAGCGGAGGCCACGCCGAGACGCGCCAGCGTCTGGCAGAGGGCGCGGGGCAGGGTGGTGTCCTGGGCCATCGCCTCGGCCAGGCGGTCGGTTTCGGGGGTGGGGCCAATCCAGCGGCGCCCGGTCAGCGAGCGCGCGACACCGAGGTAGCTCATGAAAGGTCGCGCAGGATCGCGGCGACGGAGCGGGCGCGGCAGAACTCGCCATGCAGGTGCGAGACGGCGGTTGCGTGGATCGGTTCGGGATCCATCGGCGACAGATCGGGGTTCCAGCCTGTGTCGGCGGAAAACGAAAAGGCGGCGCAGGCGTCGTGCGCCAGTGTCACGTCATAGCCGATATTGTCGGCCCAGCGAACGTTGGTGGACACGCAATGCGGCGTGGTCAGCCCGCACATCACCAGTTCGGTTGCGCCGAGATATTCCAGGTGCGCGTGAAGCGCGGGGTCGACGAATGCGGAATTGGTGGATTTCTCGAACACCGGCTCGCCGGTCAGCGGCATCATCTGCGGTTTGAATTCGCATCCACCGGAGTCGGGATGGATGGGGCTGCCGACGACCTTGCTGCGATGCAGAACGTGGCAGATGGGGCCGCCACGGTCGCGCCACGCCGACAGGAGCTGTGCCGCACGATCCTCGGCGTCAGGATTGTTGCGCGCGCCCCAGAAATCGGCCTCGAAGCCGGTTTGGAAGTCGATCAGGACAAGGGCAGGTAACATCGGTTTCACATCGGGTGGCGGCAGGTCATGATACGGCGCTCTCCGGTAGAGGAACGCAGCAGAAGCGTTTGGGTTTCAATACTGTCGCCGCGCGGCCTGAGCCCGGCGACCAGAGAGCCTTGGGTCACGCCGGTGGCGGCGAAGATCACGTCGGACGATACCATTTCGTCACGGGTGTAGACACGGTCGAAGTCGGTGATGCCGGCCTTTTCGGCTCGGCCCCGTTCGTCATCGTTGCGGAAAAGCAGCCGGCCCCAGATCTGGCCGCCAAGGCATTTCAGGGCGCCTGCCGCCAGCACACCTTCGGGCGCACCGCCCGAACCCATGTACATGTCGATGCCTGTCGCCTCGGGATCGGCGCAGTGCATGACACCGGCCACGTCGCCGTCGCCGATCAGGTAGATCGACGCGCCCGTGGAACGCAATTCTGCGATGGTCGCCTCGTGACGGGGGCGTTCGAGCACGCAGACGGTGATATCCGAGGGGGCGACGCCCTTGGCATTGGCCAGCGCCTCGACGCGGTCCGTCGGGGACATATCGAGCGAGACGACGCCCTCGGGATAGCCGGGGCCAATGGCCAGTTTGTCCATGTAGACGTCGGGGGCGTGCAGCATGGTGCCGCGCGGGGCCATCGAGATGACGGTGAGCGCGTTGGGCATGGCCTTGGCAGTGATGGTGGTGCCTTCGAGCGGGTCGAGCGCGATGTCGACTTCGGGGCCATTCCCCGTGCCGACTTCCTCGCCGATATAGAGCATCGGGGCCTCGTCCCGCTCGCCTTCACCGATCACGACGGTGCCGGCGATGTCCATCGCGCCCAATTCCTGACGCATGGCGTTCACGGCGGCTTGGTCGGCGGCTTTTTCGTCGCCGCGTCCGATCAGCGGACGGCAGGCCAACGCGGCCTGTTCCGAAACGCGGGCCAGGGCGAGCGAGAGAAGGGCGTCGTTGAATGGGGTGGATTTGGACATTGCGGGGCGGCCTTGGTTGAAGTGGGTCGAGGGTTCTCTAAAGCGTTCGGACCCAAACATGAAGCATAGATTTCCGGCGCGCCTGTCCGCACGCCGGGATATGCCGCCCGTCCGGTCAGGGTTCGGGAAAGGATGCGCCGGTGCTGGCACCTGCCAAGCCGGTTCTTCCTTCGGTCACCGGATCAGACGCTTTCGATGCGCAGCGCAACCGGGGCCGAGGCGACGACATCCACCTGTGACAACGCCTCGAGCGCGGCGGCGAGAGCCGAGGGCGCGGTCTTATGGGTGACGATCAGCACCGGCGCGGTGTCAGCCTCGTGGCGGTATTGGCGCATCCGGTCGATCGACACGCCGGCATTGCCGAGGATCGTCGCCACCTTGGCCAAGGCACCAGGTTTGTCGTGCAGAGCCATGCGCAGGTAGTAAGGCACGGGCGCGGCCTCGCAGGCGGTGGCCGGGCTGGACAATTGTGCTGCGGGCAGGCCGAAGGTGGGGATGCGGATGCCGCGGGCGATGTCCATCACGTCGCCCATCACCGCGCTGGCGGTCGGACCTTCGCCCGCGCCGGGGCCGCGCAGGACGATCTGTTCCACCGCGTCGCCTTCGAGGACGACCATGTTGGTGCCGCCCTCGAGCTGGCCCAGCGGCGAGTTCTTGGGCACAAGGCAAGGCGACATGCGCTGTTCCAGACCGCGACCCGTCATCCGGGCGACACCCAAGAGCTTGATGCGGTAGCCCATGTCGGCGGCCTGCTTGATGTCCTCGATGGTGATCTTCTGGATACCTTCGAGGCTGACGGCGTTGAAGTCGACCTGCGTGCCGAAGGCGATCGCGGCGAGAATCGCGAGCTTGTGACCCGCGTCGATTCCGCCGACGTCGAGTTCGGGGTCGGCCTCGAGATAGCCCAATTGGTTGGCTTCCTCAAAGACGTCGTCATAGGGCAGGCCCGAGGCTTGCATACGGGTCAGAATGTAGTTGCAGGTGCCGTTCATCACGCCCATCACGCGGGTGATCTCGTTGCCTGCCAGCCCCTCGGTCAGGGCCTTGATGACGGGAATGCCGCCCGCGACGGCTGCCTCGAACCGCAGGACGCGGCCCGCGGCCTCGGCCTGTTCGGCCAGGGCCTGGCCGTGCATCGCCAACATCGCCTTGTTGGCGGTGACCACGTCCTTGCCGGCGTCGAGCGCGGCTTCGGTCGCGGCCTTGGCTGGGCCGTCGGAGCCGCCCATGAGTTCGACGAAGACATCGACATCGTCGCGGGTGGCCAGCGCCACGGGATCATCTTCCCAGTCGTAGCCCGAGACCGACACGCCGCGGTCCTTGTCGCGGGTACGGGCCGAAACGGCAGAGATCTCGATCGGCCGGCCAGTTCGGGCGGCCAGCAGTTTGGCCTTTTGGCGGACGATCTTGACGACGCCGGTGCCGACGGTGCCGAGCCCGGCGATCCCGAGGCGTAGGGGGGTGGTCATGGGCGTTTCCTTGAGACTTTGTCGAGGCGGTTTGGCCGGGGTTTAGCCGGTTGCGTCAGGCCTTGCAACGCGGGTTTTGTGCGGTACGGGGACGTTTTCCTTGAAGGATTTCGGGCGCGCGGGCGGGCGGACGTTATTGCGGGACGTCGATGGTGATCTTGCGGTCGAGCCGCGCCCGCGACGTGCCGTCGATGACAGAGCCGCGCAGGCGGGCTGCGCGGGCGCGCAGGCCGGCGACGCGGGCTTCGAGCGTGCGGGTGGTCTGCTCGGTGGTGCGTGGCGCGGCGACGCGGGCGCGCAGGTCTTCGACCGGCAGCAGGTTGGGATAGGGCGCGCGGCGCGTGTCGCGCGACGTGGCGTCGTCCAGTTCAGGAAACTGGGTGCAGGCCGACAGCGCGAGGGTCAGCGTGAGGGCCCAAGGGCCTATGAAGCGGCGCGGCGTCGTCATGGTGCGTCTGTCATGCCACTGATCGCGTTCCACAGGCAAGCGGGGCTTTTATCTGAACGCCCGTTCAGTTATCCATATGGCATGGCACGCACGCAAGGTTCGCATTCCGAGATTACAGGCCCGCGGGTGCGCGAGGCCGCGATGCGGCTGTTCGCGCGGCACGGGTTCGCCGCGGTGTCGATGCGGCAGATCGCGACCGAGGTGGGCGTGCAGGCCGGGGCGCTTTACAATTACACGCCCGACAAGCAATCGCTGCTGTTCGACCTGATGCGCGAGCACATGGATGCGCTGCTGGACGCCTGGCAGCAAGAGGACCCCGGCGGCACCGACGCCCGCGCCCGGCTGGAGGCGTTCACGCGGTTCCACATCCGATTCAACACGCGGCGGGCGGATGCGGTTTTCGTGTCCTACATGGAGCTGCGCAACCTGACGGGCGAAAACTTTGCCGCCGTCACCGAGCTGCGCCGGATCTACGAGACCCGGCTGGAGGAGATCCTGCGCGCCGGGCAGGACGCGGGGGTCTTTACCCTGGCCGAGCCGCGGATCACGGCGATGGCGGTCATCGCGCTGCTGACCGGGGTCAACACATGGTACCGCGATGCGGGGCGGCTGAAGCTGGACGAGGTCGAGACGCTGTATTGGGACATGGTACGCCGGCTGGTCGGGGGATAGCGCGCGGTCGGACGATGGCTTTTCGCTCTCGCGCGCGGGCCGCAATCCGGCTATCAGGCCCACAAGCGGCCAATACAGGGAGACGGGCGGCGATGAGCGACCACGACGAGGTACTGGCGGTCATGCAGGCATCGACGGGGCGGCGCGTGCTGGGCGTCGGCTGTCTGGTGCTGTTGGGCGCGCTGCTGATCTGGATCGGGCTGACGCGCAGCTTCGATGCGCTGGCCTGGCAGCTGTTCCTGGTCCTCTTGGGCGCGGTGGCGGTCTGGATGGGGGACGCGATGCGCCGGGCGACGGCGCAGAAGATCGAGCTGACCCGGGCCGCGGTGCGTAGCGGCGACGGCGAGGTGATCGTGGCGATTTCGGATATCGAGACGATGGACCGCGGCCTTTTCGCCTTCAAACCGTCGAACGGGTTCCTGATCAAGGCGAAAACCAAAGCCCCGGCGCGGTGGCGTCCGGGGCTGTGGTGGCGGATCGGCCGCCGGATCGGGCTGGGCGGGGTTACGCCCGGGCATCAATCAAAGATGATGGCCGAGATGATCGCCGCCCTGATTGCCGACCGCGCCTGAGGCGCGGACCGGTCAGTTTTGCAGGCCGCAGACGCCTTCGTAGCAGATCTGGGGCGCGAAGCGGATCGCGCTGAACACCCGCGTGCCGATGGTCACGTCGTTCAGGCCGACGTTGAAAAGCGGTTCGTAGGACGAGGTGGATTCGACCAGGATGATCTCTTCACCGTCCGCCACGTCCGGCAGGGTGGCGTGCGAATCCTTGACCTGCGCGGTCGTAAGCTCGCCCATCGGGCCGGTGCCGCGCACCTGAGACCAGACGATGCCGTATTCGTCGTCGTCTTTGTCGTAGGACACTACCGAGACGCGGATCTGGTTCACGCCGTTGTCATTGGTGATCTCGTCGAACAGGATCTTGGCGTTGTCTAGATAGATGGATGTCAGGCCCCCGGCGCGGGTTTCGCGCGAGATCATGTCCGCGATGGTGAACGTGCCCTTTTCGCGGACGCTCTTGTAGCGGTGGATCTCGAAGAAGTCGAACGTGGCGGCCATGGCCCAAAAGAGCAGTGGCAGCGATACAACGGATTCGACCATAAGCGAGCCACGCGTTTCTTCGAAGAAGCTGCGCAGGGAAACTTTGAGACGGGCCATAAGCATCAGTTCGGTTCCTGTACGAAAGCGGTCATGGAGATGATCGACGCCTCGCCGCTGCCATCCTTTTCAAGCGCCGAGCCCAGGAATTCGTCGGGGAAGAAAGGCTCGTACTTATAGCAGGCGCGCATCAGCATCAGCTGGTTTGCCACACCGGGGGTGAAGGTGCGCACGGGCTTGGCCGGTTCGGCCTTGTCCGTGCAGTCGGCCGTCGTATCCAGCGATTGCAGAGCGAAGATGTCGGCAGGGCGCATTTCCAGCCGCAGCTTGTCCTTGCAGTTCAGAACCATGACTGCGTTGTCGCAGACAATATCCTTGATGGCGTCATGCTGGGGGGCGGTACCTGTCCCGAGGCGTACCTCGCGCACCGCGATATCCAGGCCGCGTTCCAGCAGCGTGTGGCGCATCGTCACGAAACCCAGCTCGATCGACATCAGGATGAACGACAGATAGATCGGAAAAATGATGACGAATTCGACCGATGCCGAGCCGCTTTCTTCATAGCCCAGACGCAAAAGCGCTGTTTTAAGTCTGCGGATCATTGCGTCAACCTCAGGGCTTGCATGTTGCCGGCGATGGAACCGAACGCATCGGTGATGTCGAGTCCCTCGACACGGTAGTAATGCGCGTCGGACGAAGCGCAGCCTTTAAGAGCAGTTTCGGCAACGCCACCCTCCGAGATTTCAAAGCCAATCGTGTAGATGATGGAGCCTGCCCTTTTCGCGGCACCGCAGACTTCGTTCATCCGCCGGTTTTTGGTTTCGCCGGTGATGCTTTCGGAATAGCGGTAGTCATTCCAAGGCTCCCAGTTCCCCGTTATTTGCCCATAATAATAAGGCGACATCAGGCCCCATGCTACTTCCCAGGAAAGGTCGTTGCTGGAGATGAAGCCAGGGATGCTATCTTTGAAACCATTGAATTCCGCGGCCGTGTGCCAGGTACCTGACTCAACGTTATAGAAAGCCTCTCTCTCGTAATCCCCGTGTCGGTTGGTCGGATCGGGATCTTCAAGGAAGTATGCCGACCTTTCGATGCCGTCACCTGAGTAGATACATTCCCATCCACCTTTGGAGCACATCTGCTCGTACCAAGGGTGATCATAGTGACGATCCTTGTTGCGGTTCTGGAAGGCATACTCGAATGTCATGTTCTCGTACTTGACCTCGTGGAGATCAGAATGGGCGCCTCGGAATTCGGGGTTCGACTTGTCAAAGAAATACGTCGTGGTGTTCTGTCCGTCGCCCATGACGATCATGACCTTAAGCGTTTCAGGCTGGTCGTAGTCGGCGGGGACGTTCGTCAGAGACGCATCGATTTCCCCGTTAGCGATGAGCGCCGCAGACACTTCGCGCCAGTCAGGGTGCAACAGTGCGGAGCCGTATTTGATCCCCTGATCGGTCGACGTGTTGCCTGCAGCTTCAAGCCCGTCGATCTTGGCGTGCAAATCCGCGACGCTGAAAGAATAGGGCATAATCTGGAAGTACTCGTCCGTATAGCAGGACCTCCATTCCGAGTCTAAATCGTCAAATCCGCCATACATCGATGTGTACACTGCCTGCTTGAGGTTCTGACCCGAACTGTTGGAAGAAGAACCCGTTGCTAGAGAAGGGTGTGAGTAGTCGTTTTCTTCGAGGTAAAGGCAGTTGGACCAGGAATGGTCTTCGCCGACAGCCAGTACATCAAAGATCCCGTCCGTGGGCGTGACTGAAGTGCTGAACGGCACAATAGAGATAACGGTGCTGCCTTCCACGGAGTTGCCAAGGATTTTAGTCACAAATGACTTGGCTGCAGTCTTGAGATTGCCGATCTTCCCGTTGTCATCCATCGATCCGGATACGTCCAGGACGAGAACTACTTCGAGCTTGGGTATCCGCATCTCGGCCGTAGACTGGACCGTGGCCGAGAGCTGCTCCACTCCTGAAAGCTTCATCAGGTATGTGTCCATGTCGAAATCGGCGGACGCCGTCACTTTAGACGTGTTGAGTGTCATTGTGATGTCGTCTTCGTTGATCATTTTGAGGTATTGTGCCATCCCAGATTTGGCGAAATAATCTTCGACGACATGCTTGGCTTCATCTTCTGACGAGGCGCCGGCCCCGGCCAGAACGGCGGAGTCGAGCGTCGCCTGAAGGTGCGCGCGGTGCATCTCGTGGCGCATCGTGTCGATGCCGAGGCCGGCCATCACCAGCATGAACATGAAGATGAAAAGCGTGAGGATGATCATCGAACCATCCTCGTCGCGGCGAAAATTCGAAACGCGGCGGCGCGCCATGGCGTATGTTGGCAGACATGTGCCTTGCAGCGACCGGACTTTAAATTTCGACACGTTCATTTTATGACACCTCGTTGGACGGTTCCCGCCCCAGGAACGGATTAAATCCCTGCTGTTATCAGAAAGGTCTGTGGTCAAAATAAGGCGAAACCGGGATGAAATTGGCCCTATTGACGCCGGACAAGGGATAAATCCTTCAGATTTTCCCGACTGTTACGGAAAAGTTGACAAAGCGGTGATCGGGTGTGGTTCGGTGTGATGCGGCGGTGTCCGAACCCGGGCGGGTATCTATGGTGGACAATCGGGACACTTCCCTTAACCATTGTGACATGCATGGCGGCTATGGGGAGTCGTGCCACATGCGCCAGAAGAGGGAGACCCGACCATGAATGCACCGATCAAGGAGCCGACGTTCCGCGAAAGCGTGGATCTTATGTTCAACCGCGCGGTCGCGCTGATGGACCTGCCGCCGGGCCTGGAAGAGAAAATCCGGGTCTGTAACGCGACCTACACGGTGCGGTTCGGCGTGCGGCTGCGCGGTCAGATCCACACCTTCACCGGCTATCGCAGCGTGCATTCCGAGCATATGGAACCCGTGAAGGGTGGCATACGGTACTCCATGGCGGTGAACCAGGACGAGGTCGAGGCGCTGGCGGCATTGATGACCTATAAGTGCGCGCTGGTAGAGGCGCCGTTTGGCGGCTCGAAAGGCGGTTTGTGCCTTGACCCGCTGGAATGGGACGAGCACGAGCTGGAACTGATCACGCGGCGCTTTGCCTATGAGCTGGCCAAGCGCGACCTGATCCACCCGGCGCAGAATGTGCCCGCTCCGGATATGGGCACGGGCGAGCGCGAGATGGCATGGATCGCCGATCAGTACCGCCGGATGAACACCACCGATATCAATGCGCGGGCCTGCGTGACTGGCAAACCCGTTCATGCGGGTGGCATCCAGGGCCGGACCGAGGCCACGGGCCGCGGCGTGCAATACGCGTTGCAGGAGTTTTTCCGCCATCCCGAGGACATCAAGGCGGCCGGGCTGAGCGGTACGCTGGACGGCAAGCGCGTGATCGTGCAGGGCCTGGGCAACGTGGGCTATCACGCCGCCAAGTTTCTGTCCGAGGAGGACGGTTGCAAGGTGATCGCGGTGATCGAGCGCGACGGCGGCCTTTTCGACGAGAACGGTCTGGACGTGGAAGATCTGCGCAACTGGATCGCCAAGCATGGCGGCGTCGACGGCTATCCGTCCGGCAACTATATCAAGGACGGAGCGAAATACCTGGAAGAGGAGTGCGACATCCTGATCCCCGCCGCGATGGAGGGTGTGATCAATCTTGGCAATGCCGACCGGATCAAGGCGCCGTTGATCATCGAGGCGGCCAACGGTCCCGTGACGGCGGGCGCCGACGAGATCCTGCGCAACAAGGGCACGGTGATCATCCCCGACATGTACGCCAACGCGGGCGGCGTGACGGTGTCCTATTTCGAGTGGGTCAAGAACCTCAGCCACATCCGCTTTGGCCGGATGGGCCGGCGGCAGGAAGAGGCGCGGCACGAGCTGATCGTGAAGGAGCTGAGCCGGCTGGATGATCACCTTGAAGGCGCTTGGTCGATGACGCCGGACTTCAAGCAGAAGTACCTGCGCGGCGCGGGCGAGCTGGAGCTGGTCCGCTCGGGCCTAGACGACACAATGCGCGCGGCCTACCAGGCGATGCGCGAAACCTGGCACGACCGCGGGGACGTGACCGATTTGCGCACGGCGGCCTATCTGGTCTCGATCGGCAAGGTCGCGACGAGCTACCGCGCGGCGGGTCTTTAAGGCGCGGGAAGATGACCGCGACGGTGAAGAAAACCTGCCGCTGCGGCGCGGTCGAAGTGAAACTTGCAGTGCCCGCCCCGGCGGCGGGCATGCGCGTGACGTGTTATTGCAAGGACTGCCAGACGGCGGCGGGGCTTTTCGGTCATGAAGACGATCTGCTGTCGCCCGGCGGCGGCAGCGAGATCTGGCAGACCACGCCGGATCGGATTGCGATGGACTCCGGGGCCGAGCATCTCGAAATCCTGCGCCTGTCGCCTAAGGGGCTTTACCGTTGGCACGCGCGGTGCTGCGACACGCCCATTTTCAACACGATGTCGCGGGTGCACCTGCCTTTCGTGGGCGTGGTTCTGCGGCAGGCCGAGTTGGAGGGCGGGGCGGCCGGACTGGGACCATCGCGATGCCGAGCTTTCACAAAATATGCAAGACCGGAGCCGGGGGCGCCCAAGGCGGATCGCGGTTTTGCCGGCGCCGGCCTTCAGGTTCTGCGCCGCATGGTCGGCGCGTGGATCGGTGGGCGCGCGAAAACGAACCCGCTTCTGGACGGCGACGGCGCACCGATCGCGCCGGTGACGGTGATCCCACTGGAACAGCGGCAGGCGGCGGTGCCGGCGCATCTGCGCTAGGGAGCGCGGTGCCCGTTGCACTCTTCGGCGGAAGTTGCTTCACTCCATACCAGTTCGATGGAGAAATTTCAGAATGCGGTTTTCGGGCCTGCGCGTTCTCAGAGAAGGTCTGACCGGCAATCGCGGCTGGCAGGCGCATTGGCGCGATGCCAGTCCGAAAGCGGCCTATGACGTTGTGATCATCGGCGGCGGCGGGCATGGGCTGTCGACCGCCTATTACCTGGCGCGCGAGCACGGGATCACGAATGTTGCGGTGCTGGAAAAGGGGTATCTTGGCGGCGGCAACGTGGGGCGCAACACCACCATCGTGCGGGCGAATTATTTTCTGCCGGGCAACTCGGAATTCTACAGCCATTCGCTGAAGCTGTGGGAGGGTCTGGAGCAGGAACTCAATTACAACGTGATGCATTCGCAGCGCGGACAGATCGTTCTGTTTCACTCCGACGGGCAGCGGGACGCGGCGATCCGCCGGGGCAACGCGATGCGCAACCAGGGCGACGATGCGGAGCTGCTGAGCATAGGGCAGTTGAAGAAGGTCCTGCCGTATCTGGATTACGATCAAGGACGGTTTCCCATCTATGGCGGCCTGTTGCAGCGGCGCGCCGGGACGGCCCGGCACGATGCCGTGGCATGGGGCTATGCGCGAGGGGCCAGCGAGCGGGGCGTGGACCTGATCCAGAATTGCGAAGTGACGGGAATCGACATCGAGGGCGGCGTGGTCAAGGGCGTGCAGACCTCGCGCGGGGCGATCCGGGCCAAAAAGGTCGCCATCATCGTAGCGGGCCGCTCAAGCCAGGTGGCGGCGATGGCCGGGATGCGGTTGCCCATTGAAAGCCACGTATTACAGGCCTTCGTGACCGAGGGGCTGAAGCCCTGCATCGACCATGTGGTCAGCTTCGGCATGGGGCATTTCTACATCAGCCAGTCCGACAAGGGCGGGCTGGTCTTCGGCGGGGATCTGGACATGTATGCCAGCTATGCCGCGCGGGGGAACCTGCCGCTGGTCGAGCACGTGATGGAGGCGGGCATGACCCTGATGCCGATGATCGGGCAGGCGAAGGTGCTGCGCAGCTGGGGCGGGATCATGGACATGAGCCCCGATGGCAGCCCGATCATCGACCGCTCGCCGGTCGAGGGGCTCTACCTGAATTGCGGTTGGTGCTATGGCGGGTTCAAGGCGGTGCCCGGCTCGGGGCATTGCATGGCGCATCTGGTGGCGACGGACCGCCCGCACACGGCAGCGGAACGGCTGCGGCTGGACCGGTTCCGCACCGGGCGCGGGCTGATGGATGAGGAGGGGACCGGTGCGCAGCATAACCTGCATTGAGGCGACAGGGACGTTCGGCACCACGCCGGGAGGCAGGCTGTGAGGCTGCCCTGTCCGATTTGCGGCGAGCGCGACCGCCGGGAATTCTATTATGCCGGTCACGCGGTGGCGCTGGAGCGGCCCCAAGAGGGCGCGGGCGCAGAGGCTTGGGACTATTACGTGCACAACCGCGATAACCCCTGTGGCGAGACGCGCGACCTTTGGTTTCACGAAAGCGGTTGCGGTGCTTGGATCGTGGTGACGCGGGACACGGCCAGCCATGCGGTCTTGGGCGCCGTGCTGGCGGAAGAGGCGGCGCGATGAGGCTGGATGGCGATGGGCTGATCGACCGAACGCGGCGACTGGCCTTTACCTTCGACGGGCGGAAGCACCTTGGGTTCGAGGGTGACACGCTGGCCTCGGCCCTGATCGGCGCCGGCGTCAAGGTGGTGGCGCGGTCGTTCAAGTATCACCGGCCCAGGGGCATTTTCACCGCCGGAAGCGAGGAGCCCAACGCGCTGGTCACGCTGGGGCGAGGCCCGGGGCAGGAGCCGAACGCGCGGGCGACGACGGTAGAGTTGCAGGAAGGGCTGGCGGCCTACGGGCAGAATGCCTGGCCCTCGGTGGAATTCGACCTGATGGCGGTGAACGACCTCCTCTCGCCGTTTCTGGGGGCGGGGTTTTATTACAAGACGTTCATGTGGCCCAAGGCGTTCTGGGAAAAGCTGTACGAGCCGGTCATTCGCCAGGCTGCGGGCCTGGGGGCGCTGTCGCGCGAGGCGAGCACCGAGCGGTGGGAACGGGCCTTTGCGCATTGCGACGTATTGGTGATCGGCGCGGGTCCAGCGGGGCTGATGGCGGCCTGGACGGCGGCAGAGGCCGGGGCGGACGTGATCCTGGCCGAGGAAGACACGCGCTTGGGCGGGCGGCTGAATGCCGAAGTCGAAGAGGTGGACGGGCAGGCGGGTTCCGCTTGGGCCGAGGCGATGCAGGCGCGGCTGAGGACGATGGAAAACGTGCGGGTGATGACGCGCACCGCCGTGGTGGGAGCCTATGACCAGGGCACATTCGGTGCGCTGGAGCGGCTGGAGCCGGGTCGCGCGCTGAAAGGCTGTTTCTGGCGGATCGTCGCGAAACGCGCGGTGCTTGCGGCGGGCGCAATCGAGCGGCCCGTGGCATTTTCCAACAACGACAGGCCGGGCGTGATCATGGCCGGCGCGCTTAGGGCCTATATCAACCGCTGGCGGGTGTGCCCCGGCAACCGGGTGGCGGTTTTTGCCAACAGCGATGCAGGGCACCAGACCGTGCGGGACTTGCTGGCGGCGGGGGTACATGTATCGGCGCTGATCGACGCGCGGGCGGATGCGGCCTGTGACCTCGATGTGCCGTTCTACGCGGGCGGACAGGTTTGCGACAGCGGCGGGCGCAAGGCGCTGGAGAGTGTGAGTTTTCTGCACAGAGACCGGATCGAGACGGTGCAGGCCGACGTTCTGGCCATGTCGGGCGGCTGGAACCCCAGCGTGCATTTAAGCTGTCATATGGGTGCGCGCCCGGTGTGGGACGAAGGGCTGGCTGCCTTCGTGCCGCGCGAGGGCGCGGTGCCGGGAATGCGCTATGCTGGGGCGGCGATGGGAATGTTTTCCACCCGCGAATGCCTTGAAAGCGGTGCCGCGGCGGGCAAGGCGGTGGTCGACGACCTCGGGCTGAACGGGGCCGAGGTGCCCGTGCCGAAGGCGGAAGACGGTGTATACCAGATCAAACCGCTGTGGCATGTGCCGGGCAAGGGCCGGGCATGGCTGGATTTCCAGAATGACGTGACGGTGAAGGACGTGACGCTGGCCGCACAGGAGAATTTCACCTCGGTCGAGCACATGAAGCGCTACACCACCCAGGGCATGGCGCCGGATCAGGGCAAGAACTCGAACGTCGCCGCGCTGGCGGTGCTGGCCGATGCCACCGGGCGCGGGATCGCAGAGACCGGGACGACCACCTTTCGCCCGCCTTACGTGCCGGTGCCGATTGCCGCCATGGGGGCGGGGGCGCAGGGCAAGGGGTTCTCACCCGAGCGGTTCACCACCTCGCATGACGCCAGTATTGGGCGGGGTGCGCCGATGATCGAGGCGGGGCTGTGGTACCGGCCCAGCTATTTCCCTAAGGCGGGCGAGACGCACTGGCGGCAATCGTGCGACCGAGAGGTGCGGATGGTGCGGGACCATGTGGGCATCTGCGATGTCTCGACCCTGGGCAAGATCGACGTACAGGGACCGGACGCGGCGGCATTCCTGGACTTTTTGTACACCAACATGATGTCCGCGCTGAAGGTGGGGCGCGTGCGCTATGGCCTGATGCTGCGCGAGGACGGGCACGTCATGGATGACGGCACCTGCGCGCGGCTGGGCGAGCGGCATTTCCTGGTCACCACCACCACGGCGGCGGCGGGGCAGGTGATGCGGCATATGGAATTCGCGCACCAGGTGCTGCGGCCCGATCTTGATGTGCGCTTTGCCTCGGTGACCGAGCAATGGGCACAGTTCGCGGTGGCCGGGCCTATGTCCCGTGCGCTGCTTGAGGATGTGTTGAAACAGGACTTGGCCAATGGCGACTGGCCCTTCATGGCCTGCGGGGACGTTCGAACTAAGGGAGTTACCGCGCGGCTGTTCCGCATCTCGTTCTCGGGCGAGCTGGCCTACGAGATCGCGGTGCCGGCGCGGCACGGCGCGGCGCTGTTCGACCAGCTGGTCGCCAAGGCCGAGGCGATGGAGGGCGGGCCTTATGGCATGGAGGCGCTCAATGTCATGCGGATCGAAAAAGGGTTCATCACCCATGCCGAGATCCACGGGCGCACCACGGCCTTTGACATTGGGATGCAGGGCATGATGAGCGACAGGAAGGATTTCATCGGCAAGGCGATGGCCGCGCGGCCGGGGTTGATGGACGAGGACCGGGCGCAGTTTGTGGCGCTGAAGCCGGTGGGCACGGTGAAGGAACTGATCGCCGGGGCGCATCTGTTCGCGCCCGGCGCGGAGGTGGTGAGCGAGAATGACGAGGGCTACATCACCTCGGTGGCGTTTTCGCCGATGCTGGGGCATGTGATCGGTCTGGGGTTCCTGGAGCGGGGCCGGGCGCGGATCGGCGAGCATGTCCGGATGGTGGAGCATCTGAAAGGCTCGGCAACGCTATGCGAGGTGGTGGCGCCCGGTGGCTTCGATCCCGAGGGAGGGCGGATGCGTGGCTGATCTGAAGCCAAGGATGCCGCTGGAGAGCCTGTTGCCGATGGAAGCGTCGGGCGTGCGCGTGCGGGAAGTGGATTTGGGTGCATTGACGCTGGTGATGCCCTATCGCGAACGCGACGCTGCGCTTTCGGATGCGCTGGAGGCGGCGCAGGGGCTGCGCTGGCCCGAGCCGGGCCGGATGACGGGAACGACCGGGCGTGGGATCCTGTGGTTCGGGCGCGCGCAGGCGATGCTGATCGGTATGGCGCCCGAGGGTGGGCTGGAAGACCATGCGGCGGTGGCGGACCAGTCCGATGGCTGGGCGGTGGTCGAGATCGAGGGCGACAGGGCCGCCGAGGCGCTGGCGCGGCTCACGCCGGTGGACCTGCGGCCGGGCGTGTTCGAGATACGGCATACCGCGCGCACCGAACTGGGGCACATGGCGGCGTCGCTAACCCGCACGGGCAAGGCGACGTATCTGGTGATGGTGTTTCGCGCGTTCGCGCACACGCTGGTGCACGAGCTTGGCATTGCCCTGCAAGGGGTTGCGGCGCGGGGCGGGCGTTGACAGAGTTGGGTGGTTACCGCGGTTTGCCGAAAGGACGGGCGATGTTTGACAAAAGATTGTGGATGACCGGGGTGCTTTTCTTCGCGGTGCCTTTGGCCGCGACGGCCGCGGTGGACAAGACCGCCGTCTGCACCGAGACCGCGAAGATCGTCCAGGTGGCGGCCACCGAGCGAAAGGCCGGCAAGGACGCCGCGCGCATAAAGCAGGAGCTGACAGGCGGCGCCGGCAAGGTCGAGGCCCGGCTGACGCCCATGGTGCCGCCGCTGGTGGACTGGGTGTTCACGATCGACGCGCAGGAGATGCGAAAGCCGGGTGCGGCCCGCGCGGTAACAAAGCGGTATCGCGACGGTTGCCTGGGGTTCGAACCCTAAGACGCGCAAATCGCCTTGGCGCGGGCATCCGGTTGACCCATATTAGACGACATGAGCCTGCCACCCGGATTCCTTGACGAGCTGCGCACCCGCACCTCCATCGTGCAGGTGGTGGGGCGCAAGGTTATGTGGGACAACCGCAAGTCCAACCAAGGCAAGGGCGACATGTGGGCGCCGTGCCCCTTCCATCACGAAAAGACCGCCAGCTTTCACGTCGATGATCGCAAGGGCTATTACTATTGCTTCGGCTGTCATGCGAAGGGCGACGCGATCTCGTTTATACGCGAGACCGAGAACGTGGAGTTCATGGAGGCGGTAAAGATCCTGGCGCAGGAGGCCGGGATGCCCGTGCCCGAGCGCGATCCGCAGGCGCAGGCCAAGGCCGACCGGCGCACGCAACTGGTCGAGGTGATGGAGATGGCGGTGCGCCATTTCCGGCTGATGCTGAAGGCCGGGGCGGGGGCCGCGGCGCGCGACTACCTGACGGGGCGGGGACTGGATGAGGCGGCGCAGGAGCGGTACGACATCGGGTTCGCAGCCGACGCCTGGCAGGACCTGTGGGACCACCTGAAGGGCAAGGGGGTGGAGGACGACCTGATCCTTGGCTGTGGCCTCGCCAAGCCCAGCAACAAGGGCGGCAAGCCCTATGACACGTTCCGCAACCGCATCATGTTCCCGATCCGCGACCCGCGCGGGCGGTGCATCGCTTTTGGCGGTCGGGCGATGGACCCGACCGATAATGCCAAGTACCTCAACAGCCCGGAAACCGAACTTTTCGACAAGTCGCGCACGCTTTATCACCACGGCCCCGCGCGTGAGGCAGCGGGCAAGGGGCAACCGCTGATCGTCGCCGAAGGCTATATGGACGTGATCGCGCTGGCCGAGGCCGGGTTCGGCGCGTCTGTGGCGCCGCTGGGCACGGCGGTGACAGAGCACCAGCTGGCGATGCTGTGGCGCATCGCGGACGAGCCCATCATGGCGCTGGATGGCGACATGGCGGGGCTGCGCGCGGCCTACCGGGTGATCGACCTGGCGCTGCCCTTGCTGGAGGCGGGCAAGTCGCTGCGCTTCGTGCTGATGCCCGAAGGGCAGGACCCCGATGACTTGTTGCGCGCGGAAGGCGCAAGCGCCGTTCAGGCGCTGCTGGACAAGGCCATGCCGATGGTTGACCTGTTGTGGCAGCGTGAGACCGAAGGGCGCGATTTCGACAGCCCAGAGCGCAAGGCGGCGCTGGACAAGGCGCTGCGCGAAAAGATCATGACGATCCGCGACCCCAGCCTGCGCAGCCATTACGGGCAGGCCATCAAGGACCTGCGCTGGCAGTTGTTCCGGCCCAAGCCGAAGGGCGGCGGCGGCTTTGCGGCGCGGGGCGGCAAGTGGCAGAAGATCGAACCGGTGCGGGCCACGACGAAATCGTCCTTGCTGGTGGCGTCGGGCGAGGCCGCGCAAACGCATCTGCGCGAAGCTGTCGTGCTGGCGACCCTCATTCGCAATCCCGAGATCCTGCCGGAGTTCGAGGCCGACCTCGATCGCCTGCAATGCGAGCCGCCGCATCACGGACAGATCCGCGATGCGCTGCTGTTCCATCAGCCGGGCGGCACCGGCACGCTGGAGGCCGAATTGTCGGAAAAACTGGGGCTCGACGTGGTTGAAAAACTGTTGTCGCTGCCCCATGTCGCCTTAGTTCCTGCCGTGCGGCGCCCGGGGGATGCGGAGCTTGCCCGTATGACCGTTGGCGAAACACTGGCGAAGCTGGAGGCAGACCGCGGTTTGGCGGCTGAAATCCGGGAGGCCGAGCAGGACATTGCTGGTGTTGCCGATGAAGCCGTCACCTGGCGGCTGAACGAGGCAGCACAGGCCCGCAACCGGGCATGGACCAGCCAGCAGGAAGACAAGACGGAATATGAGCGGGGCCGGAACGGTGCCCCGGTCAGCCGCGCAGAGAGAGAGCGATTCGATGCGTTGCTGGATCAGATCGGCTTCAACAAAGGGTCTGAAGGGTAACGCTTTGAATGTAATCTTAAGCAATCAGGGGTTAAGGGTTTGCGAATCACCCCGTCGCCATGTTGATTCGGATTAGCGAATCACCTTCACCCGGATGGGACCAGGAGAGCTGAATGGCCGCCAAAGACACCGACGACGATCAGAAGACCGAGGAACAGGACGCCGAAATCTCGCTCGACATGAGCCAGGCGGCCGTCAAGAAAATGATCGGCGAGGCGCGGGAACGCGGCTTCATCACCTATGACCAGTTGAACAATGTGCTGCCGCCCGACCAGGTGTCGAGCGAGCAGATCGAGGACGTGATGTCGATGCTGTCCGAGATGGGCATCAACATCATCGAGGAAGAAGAAGCCGAGGAAGAAGAGCAAAAGACCACCGCCGTTGCCGAGATCGGCAAGAAGGGCGAGGTCGCGCTGGGATCGGGCAAGGATGAAAAGCTCGACCGGACCGACGACCCGGTGCGCATGTATCTGCGCGAGATGGGGTCTGTCGAACTTCTGAGCCGCGAAGGCGAGATCGCCATCGCCAAGCGGATCGAGGCCGGGCGGAATACGATGATCGCGGGCCTGTGCGAAAGCCCGCTGACCTTCCAGGCGATCACGATCTGGCGCGACGAGCTACTGGGCGAAGACATCCTGCTGCGCGATGTGATCGACCTTGAGACCACATTCGGCAACCAGATGGGCGACGGCGAGACCGATGAGCCCGTGGTCGAGGCCGCCAATATCGCCAGCGCCCCGAACGAGAAATCCGAATCCAAGGACGATCCTGAACTGGACGCTGACGGCAACCCCATCGCCAGCGACGACGACGAGGACGAGGAAGAACAGGCCAACATGAGCCTTGCGGCGATGGAGGCCACGCTGAAGCCGCGCGTGCTGGAGACGCTGGACCGGATCGCGTCGGATTACGAGAAGCTGAGCGAGATGCAGGACAGCCGCATTTCGGCCACGCTGAACGAGGACGGGTCGTTCAGTGACAAGCAGGAAGAAACCTATCAGAAGCTGCGGTCCGAGATCGTGGAGCTGGTCAACTCGCTGCATCTTCACAACAACCGGATCGAGGCGTTGATCGACCAGCTTTACGGCATCAACCGCCGGATCATGCAGATCGACAGCGCGATGGTGAAGCTGGCCGACCAGGCCCGCATCAACCGCAAGGAATTCGTCGACGAGTATCGCGGCCGCGAACTGGACCCCAACTGGCTGGAAGACATGGCCCAGAAAGAGGGCCGCGGCTGGAAGATGTTCATGGAGCGCAGCCCCGAAAAGGTGGAAGAGCTGCGTGCCGACATGGCCCAGGTGGGCCAGTATGTGGGCCTGGACATCAGCGAGTTCCGCCGCATCGTGAACCAGGTGCAGAAGGGCGAGAAGGAAGCCCGGCAGGCCAAGAAGGAAATGGTCGAGGCAAACCTGCGGCTGGTGATCTCGATCGCCAAGAAATACACCAACCGGGGCCTGCAGTTCCTCGACCTTATCCAGGAAGGCAATATCGGCCTGATGAAGGCCGTGGACAAGTTCGAGTATCGTCGGGGTTACAAGTTCTCGACCTACGCCACCTGGTGGATCCGGCAGGCCATTACCCGGTCGATCGCCGACCAGGCGCGCACCATCCGTATCCCGGTGCACATGATCGAGACGATCAACAAGCTGGTGCGCACGGGCCGCCAGATGCTGCACGAGATCGGCCGCGAGCCGACGCCGGAAGAGCTGGCCGAGAAGCTGCAGATGCCGCTGGAGAAGGTCCGCAAGGTGATGAAAATCGCCAAGGAGCCGATCAGCCTCGAGACGCCCATCGGCGACGAGGAAGACAGCCAGCTGGGCGATTTCATCGAGGACAAGAACGTGATCCTGCCGCTGGATTCGGCCATCCAGGACAACCTGAAGGAAACCACGACGCGGGTCCTGTCCAGCCTGACGCCGCGCGAGGAGCGGGTGTTGCGGATGCGGTTCGGCATCGGGATGAACACCGACCACACGCTAGAGGAAGTCGGCCAGCAATTCTCGGTCACGCGCGAACGTATTCGCCAGATCGAGGCCAAGGCGCTGCGCAAGCTGAAGCATCCCAGCCGGTCGCGCAAGCTTCGGTCGTTCCTCGATCAGTAAGGCCGGGCTGTCGAAGCCCGGTTTCTGACAGGCGGAAATCCTTGACGGAAATTGAACCTCGCAGGAGTGCAGGACGTCTCATACCTGAGATTTGTATCCGCGACCGTTGAAGGAGAGATTGTCCGATGTCAGACCGCATGGTCCATAGCGCCGACGTTTTTGTCTTCAAAGCCGCGCCGGGAGCGGAAAGCGGCGGCGGATTGGAAGAGATGATCTGGATTGATCTGGATCCTCCCGTTTCGATTGCGGAAAGTCACCGCGGTACCGTCTTGACAGCGGGCAATGCCAGCTCCGCGGCGGACGAACCCGATCCGCAGCCAGTGTTGATGGTCGTCGCAGACCAACAGGATTTCTGGTACTGAGCGGCCCGCGCTGCCGGATGGTCGATCAGCAGATGGGCCGCGATTGAAAAGGCCCCCTTGGCCGTATGCCCAAGAGGACCTTTGCGTCGGTTCGGCTTAAGCGTCGGCAAGTCCATGAAGCAGACCCGCATTGCCCGCTCTGGCGTCAGTCGTCCAGAAGGAAGGTCACGGCCAGGTTCACTCTGAACTCCGACACGTTTCCATTCGACACGCTGACGTTCGAATCCTTGATCCACGCGCTTTCGATGTTGCGCAGCGTCTTGGACGCGCGCTGGATGCCTTGCTTGACGGCATCATCGAAGCTTTCTGTCGAGGTCGCGGAAATTTCGGTTACTCGTCCGATAGACATTTGGTTCCTCCTTTTCCGTCCAGTGGAGAAACGCAACGGGCCCGCCCCTTGTTCCTGACAGTGACTCACTGGCGGAGTTCGGCTGAGACCGGTACAACGCGGACATGCAAACAGCGTTCACGATAAAGACGCGAGGGCAAGGCCTGTACGAATTTACCGGGGACGTGACCGACTGGGTGGCGGACCAGGGCGTACAAAGCGGGCTTCTGACACTATTTATTCGTCACACATCCGCCAGCCTTCTGATCCAGGAAAATGCCGACCCGGAAGTGCAGAGCGATTTGCGGAACTATTTCGCGCAATTAGTGCCGCCAACCAGCGATCCATCCATGGCGTATTTGACCCATACCTATGAAGGACCGGATGATATGCCAGCGCATATCAAAGCCACCATGATGCCAGTAAGCCTGTCGATCCCCGTGACCGACGGAAGGCTCGTGCTGGGCACCTGGCAAGGCATCTATGTCTTCGAGCATCGCGATGCGCCGCACACCCGCAAGGTGGCGGCGCATCTGGTCTGACTCTTGAAGGAGCCTCAGCCTGTGGGCATCACGACCACTTCCCGCACGTCGGCACGCTCGGGCTGGTTCAGGGCAAAGACCACCGCGTCGGCAATATCCTCGGGTTTCAGCTTGTCGGGCTTGGCCTCGTCGAAGAACGGCGTATCGACCATGCCAGGGCAGATCACCGTGCAACGGCCGCCCCATTCGCGCATTTCCTGGCTAAGATTGCCGGCGAAGCCTTGGACGAACCACTTGGACGCGCCGTAGATCGAGCCGGGCAGGTGGATCTTGCCTGCGACCGAACCTGTCAGCACCGCGTGGCCCTTGGATTTTTGCAGATGCGGGAACGCCGCCTTGATGGTGTAGAGCAGACCGTTGATGTTGAGATCGAGCATCTGGCGCCATTCGTCGGGATCGCCGTTTTCTACTCCCGGTGTGTCAAGCCCGCGACCTGCGTTGGCGAACACCGCGTCGAGGCCTCCGTAGTGATCCGCGGCACTGTCGATGGCCTTCTTCAGCTCTTCCATGTCGGTGACGTCGCCGGGCAGTGCAAGGGCGTGATCGTCGCCAAACTCTGACGCCAGCGCGTCGAGCTTGTCCTTGCTGCGGGCGAAGAGCGCGACGTTCCAGCCGCCGGCGACGGCCTTGCGGGCGGTTTCGGCACCGATGCCGGTGGAGGCGCCGGTGATAAAGAGAGTCTTGCGTGTCATGATGGTCCCTCAAGGTTTGATTCATCAGATAGAAAGGCAACGAAACTGGACATCCAGCGTTCCTTAGACGCTTCGTCGCAGCATCGTGGCCCGAAAATGACGCTTGATGTTGCGGCTGCATTTGCCCTCTACCCAAAACTTTGCGGCTGCCCTATAGTAGCTGTGGATAACTGGGCAATAGACCCATGACCGTCAGAGGCAGAGAAGAAAAGGGGACCGGCCGATGCGCTGCCCGTTTTGCGGAAATATCGACACTCAAGTGAAGGATTCACGCCCCGCGGAGGATCATGTTTCGATCCGGCGGCGGCGCTTTTGCCCGGCATGCGGCGGGCGGTTCACCACCTATGAACGCGTGCAATTGCGCGACCTTGTGGTGGTCAAAACCAATGGCCGGCGCGAGGATTTCGACCGGGACAAGCTGGAACGGTCGATCCGGATCGCCTTGCAGAAACGCCCGGTCGAGCCGGAACGGGTGGAGCAGATGATCTCGGGAATCGTGCGGCGGCTGGAGTCGCTGGGCGAGACGGATATCCCGTCGAAGACCGTGGGTGAGATCGTGATGGAAAGCCTGGCCCGTATCGACACGGTCGCCTATGTCCGTTTTGCCAGCGTTTACAAGAATTTCCAGGCGGCGGACGATTTCGACAAGTTCGTAAGCGAGTTGCGGCCCGGCGTGGTGGAAGAGCCCGGAGAGACGTGAACCCGGACGACATCCGCTTCCTCAGGCTGGCACTAGGCCTCGGGCGTCGGGGGCTGGGCCGGACTTGGCCCAACCCTGCCGTGGGCTGCGTGATCGTGAAGGACGGGCGCATCCTGGGCCGCGGCACGACGGGCCTTGGCGGGCGCCCCCATGCCGAGCGCGTGGCGCTGGAACAGGCGGGCGCGGCGTCGGAAGGTGCCACGGCCTATGTCAGCCTGGAGCCTTGCGCGCATCACGGACGAACGCCCCCTTGCACCGACGCCATCATCGCGGCCCGGATCGCGCGGGTGGTGGTGGCCATAGGCGACCCCGATCCGCGGGTGTCGGGACGGGGCTTTGCCGCGCTGCGCGAGGCGGGAATCGCGGTTGAGATCGGGCAGTGCGCGGCGGAGGCACGATATGACCTTGGCGGGTTCCTGAGCCGGATGACACGGGGGCGCCCGGAGGTGACTCTGAAGCTGGCCACGTCGTTCGACGGGCGGATCGCCACGGCCAGCGGGCACAGCCAGTGGATCACCGGGCCGCAGGCGCGGCGCTGGGTTCACGCCGCGCGTGCGCGTCACGATGCCGTCATGGTCGGCGCGGGCACGGCGCGGGCGGACGACCCGTCGCTGACGGTGCGCGACATGGGTGCCACGCACCAGCCTGTGCGCGTGGTGGTGTCGCGCCGATTGGATGTGCCGCTGATGTCTGCGCTGGCGAGAAGCGCGAAAGAGGTTCCTGTATGGATGTGCCACGGCCCCGATGCGGATGCCGCTCTGGTCGATGCATGGAAAGGGCTTGGCGCCGAAATGGTGCCTTGCGGCCTGTCGGGACGGCAGCTGGACATGGGGTCTGTCCTGAACGAACTTGGGCGGCGCGGGCTGACGCGGGTGTTGTGCGAAGGCGGTGGGGCGCTGGCGGCCTCGCTCTTGTCCGAGGGCCTGGTGGACCGGATGGCCGGGATCACCGCCGGGTTCGCGATGGGGGCCGAGGGCTTGCCGGGGATCGGGGCGCTGGGATTGGACCGGCTGGATGGGGCAAGCCGGTTCGAGCTTGTAGAGGAGGCGGCCCTGGGAGAGGATATTTTGCACGTCTGGGTTGCAGGGCGCCCAGCCGAGGGCCTATAAAATGTGGACGGTCCGGCAAGGGAGTGGCCGGGGATGATCAGGGGAATAATCGCGGCGTTCGTGACGCTCTGGCTTTCAGCCGGAGCGGTGTTCGCGCAAGCCGCGTTCGACGAGGCGGTGGCGCTTTGGCTGTCGGGCGACGATGCCGAGAGCTTGTCTCGCTTGGCGCAACTGGCGCGCGAAGGTCATAGCGATGCCCGTATCCTGCTGGCCCGGATCGAGACCATGGATCGCGGACCGTCGCCCTATCGCATGGGGCTGGAGCCGGATGCGCGCCGGGCACTCTTTCGCGATATGTCCGGCAAGACCCTGTTCGGCCGCAGCTGGCTGGCGGTAGAGGCAAGCCAAGGCAACCGGCTGGCCGAAATGTTCCTGCGGTCGCGCAAGCCGTTCCTGCAACTGCAAACGCATTTCGCGCTGTGGCAGGCCGGCGAGCGGCAGGCCACCGATTATCCGACGCGGATCGCGGCGCTTTACGGGTCGCGCGAGATGCGTGAGAAACTGGTCGCAAGCGAGACGATCCTGCCCGAGATGCGACCCTACCTGGCATTCCTTGCCGACACGCCCGAGCCTCAGGCCGATGGCATGGCGGCGCTGCGGCACATGCTGGCACTCGGCCCGGAAGTGGTCAGCCCGGAAGACCCGGAAACACTGGGCATGGCGCAGTTCCTGGCGCTGGGCTTCGGCTTTGGGGACATGAGCGCAGGCAACAGGTGGCGCAAGCCGGTCGAGGACTGGGTGCTGAGCGACTTGTCGGCCCGCCCTATCGCCGATCTGTGCCGGGCGGAATGCCCCAAACGACCCGGCGCCTGCGGCGTGGCGCTTCTGGCGCTGACGGGCGGGTTCTACGAAGTGTCGCGGCTGGACAGCCCGTATGAAAAGGTGATCCCGCAGGAGCAGTTCCTGAACAGCCCGCGGGCGCGGGTGATGACCTTGCGCCGTGCCGCGCTGGCCCGCGACGAGCCGAACCAGAAATACCTGTCAGACCGGCCCGGCATGTCGCGCCTGTCAAGCTGTGCCGCGGTGCTGGTTCTGCGCGAGCGGGCCGTTTATGCGCGGATGCGCTGAGGGCGCGTCGTCAATCGAAAGTGATGTCGAAAAGCGCGCCCCGGTCGGACGGCAGGAGCGCGATGTCGCCGCCGGCGGCGCCCAGCATGGTGCGCACGATCGCCAGCCCCATACCCGTGCCGCCCGTGGCGCGTCGGGTGGTAAAGAACGGCTCGAATATCCGGGCGCGGTTGCCCTGGGAGATGCCCGGGCCGTCATCCTGGACGGTAAAGCCGGCCTCGGTGCCCGTGATGGTCAGCTGCCGGGCGCCATGCGCGGCGGCGTTTTGCGCAAGATGGGTCAGGATGGCGTGCAGGGCATCGGGGTCGAGCGGTACGGCGCGGTTCTGATGCACCTTCAGCGCCAAGCCCGCATCCACCTTCTTCAGCGCCTCGGACAGCTGCGTCGGGCCGCGCCCCAGAGGATCGCGCGCGGTGGCAAGCCGGCGGAGCGCATCCAGAAGCACCTGCATCTTTTGGGCCGAGGTGCGGATCGTCTCGGTCAGCTTGGCACGATCTTCCGTCGCCATGTCGTCTTCGAGCAGTTCGGCGGCGCCGATCAGGCTGGTGAGCGGCGACTTCAGTTCGTGGGTGACGTGGTTGGTATAGGCGCGCAGTCCGGCCTCACGGTCCTGAAGCGTGCTGCCCATGTCCAGCACCGCCTGGCCCAAGGCGGTCAGTTCCGGCGTGCCGAAATGCCGGGGCAGAGGCGCGTCGTCGCGCCCGTCCTTCACCGCCTTGGCGTGGGCAGTCAGCGCGTAAACCGGCCGCAGGACCAGCCGCCAGAGCAGGAACGCCAGCAGCAGGGTCGTCACCACGGCCAGAGTGCCGATCAGCAGCGTGGTCTCGCCCCAGCCGAGGATGAAGCCGGCGACCTTGAAATAGCCGATGGCGATAACCGGAAGCACCAGCACCGCCGAAAGCGTGCCGCCGATCACCAGCGCCAGCGGTGGGCGCCATTTGCGGCGGATGCGCTGCTTTACGCCGCCTGGCATGTGCCCATCCGGATGCCCACCCCATGCACGGTCTCGATGGCGTTGTCGCATCCCGCCTCGGCCAGCTTCGCGCGCAGGTTGCGCAGATGGCTGTCGAGGGTGCGGTCCGACACGTGGATGCTGGGCCCGTAGACTGCATCGGTCAGTTGGGCCTTGGTGGCCACGTGGTCGGGGCGGGTCATCAGGTGTTCCAGCAGCGACATTTCGCGGGCGGTGAGCGCGATGGTTTGCGTGCCGAAACTGCACAGGTGTCGCTCGGGGTCGAGGCGCAGGGCACCGTGGCTGAGCGGCTGGGGCACGCCGGTGACCGGGCCTTGCTCGGTGCGCTTGAGGATGGCGCGGATGCGGGCCACAAGTTCGCGCGGCGAAAAGGGCTTGGTCACGTAGTCGTCGCCGCCTAGCTCAAAACCCAGCACACGGTCGATTTCCTCGTCGCGGGCGGTCAGGAACAGCACGGGCGTGTCATGCTCGGCGCGCAGGCGGCGGCACAGTTCCAGCCCGTCCATCTCGGGCAGGCCGATATCCAGCACGATCAGGTCAGCCTTGCCGCTGCGCGCCTTGGCCAGGCCTTCGGCGCCGTCACCGGCCTCGGCCACGTCGTGACCCGCTTTCTTCAGGGCGATGCGCAGCACGTCGCGGATCTGGGGGTCGTCGTCGACGATCAGGATATGGCTCATCTTTCCGTCCGCAGGTGTACCGTTTCGGGCATGAAGCTAGGCGATTGGTCCGGTTTGGAAAAGCCCTGACGTTCCGGCGGCGTGGCGTGGGTGGTGCCCGACAGCGCAAGGCCCGACAGGATGGCGAGGCCAAGTGCCAGAAGCAGGGCGCGGCGGCGCTGGGGCCGGGCAGTATGGGTGCGGGGCTCGATAGGGAAGGCGTGTCGCATCTGGGGCTCCTCTTGCTGCGGATTATCCTCGGGATGCGGCCAGGCTAGGGCGAGGATGTGCACGGATCGGCAGCGCGGTTGTGCAGCTTTCGTGCAGGCGCACCTGCGCCCGGCTGCGGCTTGCCAAAGGGCGGCGTGCATGAGACGCTTCGCGGGTGATTTTCCATGCTTGAACGGTGGCCATGACGATCCGGACAGAGACCGCGCAGACGCACCTGCCGCAGACGCTGGAGCCGCGCAACGCGGGAGTGCCGCTGGACCTCGACCAGGTGGCCGGGGTCGCGGTGAATACCTCGGCGGTCGAGCGGCGGGCGGGCACGTTGCCGGGGCGTCGGACGGTCAAGAAAGAGTTCCAGGCGGCGTGGTTGTGCCGAGCCATCAGCTGTATCGACCTGACGACGCTGTCGGGGGACGACACCGCGGGACGGGTCGCGCGGCTGTGTGCCAAGGCGCGCCAGCCGGTGCGCGCGGACCTGCTGGAGGCGTTGGAGATGGAAGGGCTGACCGTGGGCGCGGTCTGCGTTTATCACGACATGGTCGCGCCGGCGCGGCGGGCATTGGAGGGCAGCGGCATTCCGGTGGCCGCGGTTTCGACCGGGTTCCCGGCAGGGCTGTCGCCGTTCCACCTGCGGCTGGCGGAGATCGAGGCGAGCGTGGCCCAAGGTGCCGACGAGATCGACATCGTGATCTCGCGCCGACATGTGCTGACCGGCGACTGGCAGGCGCTTTACGACGAGATGCGGGCCTTTCGCGCAGCCTGCGGCGCGGCGCATGTAAAGGCGATCCTGGCTACGGGCGAATTGGGCAGCCTGCGCAACGTGGCGCGGGCAAGCCTTGTCTGCATGATGGCGGGCGCGGATTTCATAAAGACCTCGACGGGCAAGGAAAGCGTGAACGCGACACTGCCGGTGACGCTGGTGATGCTGCGGGCGATCCGGGCCTATCACGCGGCGACGGGATACCGGGTGGGCTACAAACCCGCAGGCGGCATCTCGAAGGCGAAGGACGCGCTGGTTTACCTGTCGATGATCAAGGAAGAGCTGGGCGATCGGTGGCTGCGGCCCGATCTGTTCCGCTTTGGCGCGTCGAGCCTGCTGGCGGATATCGAGCGGCAGTTGGAACATCATGCGACAGGCCGGTATTCCGCCGGGTGGCGGCATGGGCTGGGGTAAGCGGATGGATTTGAGTATTTCGGGAACGATGAAGCCATGACCGTAAAGGAGATCTTCGAGAGCATGGAGTATGGCCCCGCGCCGGAAAGCGCCGCCGACGCCTATGCTTGGCTGGTGGATCAGGGCGACCGGTTCGGGCAGTTCATCAACGGGGCGTTCACCGCGCCGGGCGAGGGGTTCGAGGCGAAGAACCCGGCCACGGGCGAGGTGCTGGCGCTGCTGAGCCAGGCCAGTGCGGAGGACGTGGATGCCGCCGTGGCGGCGGCGCGGAAGGCCCAGCCGAAGTGGGAGCGCCTGGGCGGGCCGGGCCGGGCGCGGTATCTATACGCGCTGGCGCGGCTGGTGCAGAAGAACGCGCGGCTTTTCGCAGTGCTGGAGACGCTGGACAACGGCAAGCCGATCCGGGAGAGCCGCGACATCGACATTCCCCTGGTGCACCGGCATTTCTATCACCACGCCGGGCTGGCGCAGTTGCTGGAGGTCGAGCGGCCGGACCGGCGCGCGCAGGGCGTCTGCGGGCAAGTGATCCCGTGGAACTTTCCGCTGTTGATGCTGGCGTGGAAGGTGGCGCCGGCGCTGGCGGCAGGCAACACGGTGGTCCTGAAACCCGCGGAATGGACGTCGCTGACGGCCCTGCTTTTCGCCGATATTTGCCGTCAGGCCGGGCTGCCCAAGGGCGTGGTCAACATCGTGACCGGCGACGGCGAGGTGGGCGAGCGGGTCGTCGCGCATGAGGGTGTGGACAAGGTGGCCTTTACCGGCTCGACCGAGGTTGGGCGGCGCATCCGGCAGCAGACGGCGGGGCAGGGCAAGGCGCTGACGTTGGAGCTGGGCGGCAAGAGCGCCTATATCGTGTTCGAGGATGCGGATATCGACAGCGCGATCGAGGGGCTGGTCGACGCGATCTGGCTGAATGGCGGGCAGGTCTGTTGCGCGGGCTCGCGCCTGCTGCTGCAGGAGGGGATTGCCGACGATTTCCAGGCGCGGCTGCGCGAGAGGATGGGCAAGCTGCGGATCGGCAACCCGCTGGACAAATGCATCGACATCGGCGCGATGGCCGACCCTGCGCAGGTGGAGCGAGTGCGGCGGCTGGTCGAGGGCAGTGTCGCGGGCGAATGCTTTTCCGCGGCGGTCGAGATTCCGGAGACGGGCGCGTTTTATCCGCCGACGCTGATCATCGGGCTGGCGCCGTCGGACGCGCTGATGCAGCAAGAGATTTTCGGTCCCGTGCTGGTGGCGACCACGTTCCGGACACCTGCCGAAGCGATCGCGCTGGCCAACAACACGCGCTACGGGCTGGCGGCGTCGGTCTGGTCGGAGAGCCTCAACCTGGCGCTGGACGTGGCGCCGAAGCTGGCGGCGGGCGTGGTCTGGGTGAACGGGACCAACATGTTCGACGCCGCCGCGCCTTTTGGCGGGGTGCGCGAAAGCGGGTTCGGGCGCGAAGGCGGCTGGGCGGGGCTGGACGCCTACCTGAAGCCGGCGGGGGCGCAAAAGGCACTGCGCCCGATCGCGGGGTTCACGGGAGGCACAAACGGTGTGGTCGAAGGAATGGACCGGACTCCGAAGCTCTATATCGGGGACAAGCAGGCGCGGCCCGACGGCGGCTATTCGCGCGTGGTCTATGGTAAATCCGGCAAGGCGCTGGGGCAGGTGCCCGTGGCCAACCGCAAGGATATCCGCAACGCGGTGGAGGCCGCGCGCGGGGCGGCCACCTGGGGTCGGACCAATGGACACGGGCGGGCGCAGATCCTGTATTACATGGCCGAGAACCTGTCGGCGCGAGCGGATGATTTTGCCGGCGTGCTGAACGCCATGAACGGCGGGCGCAAGGGGGCGGACGAGGTGGAGGCCAGTGTCGATCGTCTGTTCACATGGGCGGCCTGGGCGGACAAGTTTGCGGGCGAGGCTGCTGCGGTGCCGATCCGCGGCATGGCGCTGGCGCTGCGCGAACCGGTCGGCGTGATCGGCGCGTTCTGCCCTGACGAGGCGCCCCTGCTGGGGCTGGTGTCGGTGCTTGGGGCGGCGATGGCGATGGGCAATCGCGCCGTGCTGGTGGCGTCGGAGCCGTTTCCGCTGGCGGCGATGGAGCTGGTGCAGGTGCTGGAGACCTCGGACGTCCCGGCGGGCGTGGCAAACCTGCTGGTGGGGCCGGTCGCGGAGCTGGCGCCGCACCTGGCCGGGCACGCGGATGTCGAGGCGGTCTGGAGCTTTGCCTCGGCCGACTTGTCGGAGGTGATCGAGCGGGAGAGTGCGGCCAACCTCAAGCGGACATGGGTGAACAACGGGCGTGCGCTGGACTGGTTTGGCGCGGGCGGGTGCCGTGCCTTTCTTGAGGCGGCGACGGAAGTGAAGACGGTCTGGGTGCCTTACGGCGAGTGAGCGAGAGGTCCCGGATCAGGTCCGGGACGGGTTACGTCTTGGGGCCGACCGGGGTTTCGCGCAGGTGGTCGCGCTTGATCCAGACACGGGCGCCGTCGGCTCCCACCTGGGCGGTTGATGACGCGCCTTTCGGCAGGCGCAGCCAGCTGAGGCGTTTGAAGGTCTCGCTGCCTTCGGTGAAGCCGCCGTCGATCACCAGCAGTTCCAGGCCGTCGGGGGCTTCGAGCGAGACGGTCGCATCCGGCGCCCAGCGTTCCAGCGCGACATCCTCGCGGCCATCGGAAAAGAGCGGCATGATCTCGACCGAGTCGCGCTCGGGCAGGAAGCGCATCTTGTTCGTGTCGATGCGCACGTGGGTCCGGTCGGCCAGGTCGAACTGCCAGAGCTTGACGAGGATGGTGCAGCCGGGTTCGGAGCCCGGCGTGTGAGAGGATTCCGGCGGATTGCGGATATAACTGCCTTCGGGGAAGTCGCCATGCTCGTCCGAGAAGACGCCCTCGAGCACCAGGAATTCCTCGCCGCCCGTATGGACGTGGGATGAAAACGCGCTGTCGGGGGCGTAGCGCACGATCGAGGTGGCGCGGGCCACTTCGTCGCCGATGCGGTCGAGGATGCGGCGGTCGACGCCGGGCATGGGCGAGGCGATCCAGTCCTCGTCGGCGGCGTGCACCACGGCGCGCTGGGTGAAATCGCTGTTGCGGTCCATGTGATCCTCCATCCGGTTCGTTACTTCCAAGATAAGCACTCGGGCCGGATTGTCACCGCCAGAGGCTGGCGCGCGAGGCAAAGACGCCCTGAAGCTTGGCCAGAAGGCGGTTGCCCGGGCCGGGATGGGGGATGTCGCCGGTGGCGAGACGGTCCAGCAAGACCTCGACCGGGCAGGGCTGGCCGGTGACGGGATCGAAGTAGCGCGGATAGTCGATAAGCGCGGCATGCACCAGGCCGTTCAGGGTGGGCCGCGCGGCGCGGCGGGCGGGAACATCCCCGGTGTCGGTGGTCAGGCCCCAGCCGGCATAGAACGGCGCGCCCGTCGTGGTCACGGGAACGCCGCGCAGAAGCGCCTCGAACCCCAAGAGCGAGGTCATGGTGAACACACGCTGTACCTGCGACAGCAGCGCAGCGGGGTCGGTGCGGGGCAGGGCGATGGCGTCGAGCCTGTCGATGTCGGCGTGCTGGATCGTGCCGTCGCGCAGGCCCGCCTCGACATCCGGATGCGGCTTGTAGAGTAGGGCGGCATCGGGGTGGGCGGCGCGGGCGGCTTCCAGCAGGGCGAGGTTGGTCGAGATCCGGCCCGCGCCGGTACGGATCGAGGCGTCATCCTCGACCTGCCCGGGGACCAGCACGCGCGGGCCTGCGGGCAGGTCGGGGACCGAAAGACCGAGATTGTATTTGCTGAGGCCCAGCGATACGAGGCGGCGGATCAGGCGTTCGGCGCGCAGGTCCTGGTCGGGGCGCAGGGTTTCGCGCCGGATGATCCAGCGTTCCAGCCTGCTTTCGCGGGCCGGGTCGTAGTAGATCCCGAGATCGTCGCAGACAAGCGACAGGGGCGGTACCAGCTCCGCGCCCAGCCCGCGCGAGCGCAGGAAGCCATCTTCGACCCGGACCATGGTCAGGTCGGCGGGCGCCTTGCCAGCCCAGCACATATGGGTGCGTCCGGTGGCAGTGGCGACCTGCGCGGCGCGGGTGGGATCGTCCTTGAAAATCATGCGCTTCTGTGTGCCGAAGACCTGCTCCAACGGTCGGCGTTTCCAAAGGCGCATCCCCGAGGCGACCCAGCCCCGGTGATCGGCGCGCCATGCGTTGGTGCGCGCCTCGAGGATCGAGATCGCGTCTTCCAGTTCGCACAGCCGGTCGCGGTGCGGATCGTACCATTTGGGATAAAGGATCATCGCCGCGGCAAAGAGCTGGGCCCGCGACAGCGTGCGGCCCCGGCGCGAGATGGGATCGGGGTGGCGGTCCTCGGTCAGGCCCCAGCCGGCATAAAAGGGCTGGCCGAAGACATGGGGTTTGTGCCCGGCGAAGATCGCTTCGAACCCGAGCTGGGAGGTGACGGCGTAGACCGCGACAGCGCCTTCCATGAGGGTCCAGGGGCTGACCGGGTCGGAGAACAGGCGTACGCGGTCGGAGGTGTCGTCGGGCCCGAAATAGCCCTGGCGGTGGCCCTGTGCGGTCTCGGGATGGGTCTTGATCAGGACCGGGCAGCCGGGGTTTTCCTGCTGCGCGTAATAGAGCATCTCGCGGAAGGTGTTGGCGTCGGCGCCGCCATGGGTGACCGAGGCGTCGCCGCGGGTCTGGTCGAGCACCAGCACGTAGCCCGGATCGGGGCAGGGGGCGGCGGGATCGAAGGCGGTGTATTTGGTCAGGTGCGCCTCGGCCAAGCGGGCGATGCAGCCGCGGGCGCGGTCCATCAGGGCGGTGTCGTCCAGCGGATGGGTGGCGAGAAGCGTTTCGAGATCCGAGGGCGCGCTGCTGTCGAAATGCACGCCGGTATGGTCGATGAGCAGCCCCAGCGGCGGCTCGCCAGCGCGCCCGGGATTGAGCGAGCGCAGAAAGGCGTCCTCGACCCGCACGATGCCTGCGCCGGTCTTTTGCGCCACCGCCTCGCCCCGCGCGGCGTAGGGTGATCGGCCCCAGACTGCGATCAGATCGTCCGCGCCGGGCTTGCCAAGATGCAGGGGCAGGCCGGCAAGATCAAGAATGCGGCGGATGCGGCGCTGGCGCAGGAAGCCCGCGTTGAAATAGAAAACCCGCCGGGAGGCATCTGCTCCGGCGGGTTCCGAATGGGTGTCGCGCGTCATCAGGATCCGCTGAGCGTATCGCCTGCAGTCGAGATGGAGCCGACGGCGCTGAGCGTGCCGGTGAGCGCGCCGATGACTTTGCTCCATTGGGTGAAGGGAGCTTCGGTCACGTAGAGCGTATCGTCGTCGCGGATGGCGAAATCGCGGGCCATGAACATGCCGTTGGGCTGTGTCAGGTCCAGCACGTAGACCAGCCGCTGAGCGCCCACGAGGTCGTTGCGGCCCAGCACCTGGTTGGCGATTTCCGCGGGCTCGTTGCGTAGCACGAAGACGCCGGTGGGATCAGCCGCGTTGGCCTGAAGTCCGCCGACCTGGGCGATGGCCTCGATCGCCGAGATGGTGGGCGACGGGAACGGCACGCGCGCCTGCCCGCCGGTGGCGCCAAGCGCGGTGAAGGCGCGGGTGTCTTCTTCGACCAGCACGCGGTCACCGCCGCGTAGGGCGATGTCGAATTCGGGGTGGCGGAAGAGATCCTGGAACCAGACCTTGGAGCGCATTCCGCCCCGGATGACGGTGACCTGCGCGATTTCGGGCTCGATCGTCACACCGCCCGCGGCGGCCAGCATGGTCGACAGCGTGCGGGTGGGACGTTCGATCGGATAGACGCCCTGGCCGCCCACGGCGCCCACAAGCGACACGGTCGCGCCATCGCCGGCGAGGCGGCGCACCTCGACCTGCGGGTCGGGGGTTTGCTCGTCGAGCTTGGAGGTGATGATGCGCCGGATCGCCTCGGGCGTGTTGCCGGCGGCGCGGATGCGGCCCGCGTAGGGCACGAAAATGAAGCCGGCCCCGTCGACCTGCACCTCTTCCAGCAGGGTCTGGTTGGTGCCTTCGCCGGCCAGGAGACCGTCATCGACGTTTTCCCAGATCGTCAGGCCCAGCGTGTCGCCGGGACGGATCGTGTCGGAGCCGACAAGCCCCGCGTTCTTGAACGCCTCGGTGAAGCCGAGAGCGGGTTGTACGGCCGTGGCGCGGGTCACGCGGTCGTTGACCGACACCACGAAGGCGTCGCCGGATCGTTGCACGGAACCGGAATAGATCTGGCGCTTGCTGGGGCCTGAGCGGGGGAGGAAGCTGCACGACGCGACCATGCTTACGACAAGCATTATCGCGACGGACTTCGCCCATCGATTGGATTGGATTTTCACTGCCCGGTCTCCTCGACCTGTTTTATCTGCCTCGGTCTTTTTTCGAACCGTAGCGTGAAGCCGTTTGAAAATCCAGTGTCTTAGCGTCGGGTCTTCATGTGACCGCCTGCAACTGTTGCCGTGGAGCCGCGGTGCCGGTGACCAGCGCGTCATAGGGATCATCGGGGCTGAGCATCATGTCGACCGCCTGGCGCAGCAGCTGGCGGCGGCCGTTGGAGGAATAGAAACCGCCCGCGACCTGGCTGGTTTCAAGCAGGTAACGGCGATAGTCGCCGTAAGCCTTTCGGTCGGGCCGCTCGGCGCCGGCGAAGAAATCGCGCAGGGGCTTGGTCGAGACGAACTCGGGCTTGGCATAGACCGCCTCGCCGAAGGTCTTGAGCGGAATTCCGCGCCAGAGCACCTGTTGTGCCGCGGTGGAGTTTACGGTGACGGCGCTGCGCGCCTCGTTCAGAAGGCGCGCGAGCTTGCCGCCGCGCACATAATGCACGCGGTCGAAGATACCGTGCTGGCGTGCAAGGCGGCGCAGTTCCGCACGGATGGGTGTGCGGCCATCCTCGAGCGGGTGCGCCTTGACCACGAGGTGGTGGTGCCGGGGCGCGCCCTTGGCGAAATTCTCGGTCACGGTTTCAAGAAATTCGGTCATCGTGTCGAAGGGCGAATGTTTCTGGAACGAGGCGTCGTGTTCCAGTTGCAGCAGCGCCAGGTGATAGGGAAAGCCGCCGTGCCGGATGCGCCAGGTGGCGATGCGCCGGTCGATGGCCTGAAACGGCATCAGGACCAACCGCTTGAGATAAAGGGCGAATTCCTGGCGCACGGTCAGGGCGCGGTGGGGGCGGAAATTGCGGTACTTGCGGTTAAACAGCAGCACGCAGCCGTGATAGGCCGCGCCGTAGAAGATATGCTGGCGCATATCCCCCCAGGACGCGGGCGGCAACGCGGTGTCCATGTCGGAGTTTTCCAGCGCCTTGCGCATGTCGTCCACGCCCATTTCCATCAGGCGCGAATGGCCGTTGGAGCCGCCCCGTTCATAGGTCACCCAGTAGGGGCGCAGGTAACCTTCCTCGAACACGTGGATGGTGAGACCCAACGCACGAGCCTCTTCGACCGCCTGGGCGTGAATGCTACGGGTATCGCCGTAAAGCACGAGGTCTGTCACGCGCTTGTCCTGCACCAAGGCGCGGAAGGTGTGCCGCCAGTCCTCGGCGGTGCCGGTAAAGGGGATATAGCTGGCCCGGTCGCGCCAGAAGGCCGCGTCGCCCGCGTTGAAGCCGACGCGCCAGACATCCGCGCCCGCACGGCGCAACATGCGCGCCAGCTTGGAAAAGAACGGGCCGTGGGGGCCTTGCAAAAACAAAAAGACCCGGTTGTCGCCGGTTGCTGAACTCATACCCTTCTGCCTCTTTCACGCATGACTGCGTTTAATCTTTTGGACTGTAATAGACCAGTATCTAGACGAAATTAAGGCCTGGAACGGTGGGGCGGTTCTTGCCTTGGGCGGGCTGGCCCGGTAGGTCGGGACAAGGCCACAGGGAGACGGGCATGTTCACCGGGATCATCACGGATATGGGCGAGATACGCGGGCTGGAAAAGCGCGGCGATCTGCGGGCGCGGATCGGCACCGGTTATGACATGGCGGGCGTCGATATGGGCGCCTCGATCGCGTGTGACGGCGTCTGTCTGACGGTGGTGGACAAGGGGCCGGATTGGTTCGACGTGGACGTGTCAGCCGAAACCCTGTCGAAGACCAACCTGGACAGCTGGGGCGAGGGCAGAAAAGTTAATCTTGAAAGGTCTTTACGGGTCGGAGATGAACTGGGCGGGCATATCGTTTCGGGGCATGTGGACGGCCTGGCAGAGGTCGTCGGCGTCGAGGACGAGGGCGACAGCACGCGGGTGAAACTGCGCGCGCCCGAGGCGCTGGCGAAGTTCATCGCGCCCAAGGGATCGGTGGCGCTGAACGGCACCTCGCTGACGGTGAACGAGGTCGAGGGCGCGGTCTTCGGCATCAACTTCATCCCGCATACCAAGCAGGTCACTACATGGGGCCGGGTTGCGGTGGGCGATCATGTGAACCTGGAGATCGATACGCTGGCGCGCTATGTGGCGCGGCTGGCCGAGGCGGGCTGAGGCGCAAAAGGTTAACGGTCTGAGTTTCGCAAAATCGACGTCGGTATCACGTCGGTATTTTTTGCGGTATCGCGTCGGTGCCGTGGTCGCGGGCTGCGGATGAACGCACCGTTCGGGCGTGCCGGCTTTTCTAAATCTCTCTGACCGGGCGCGCGCCGATGCGCAGGACGTGGCTTGGGACCATGCCTTCCACTTGGGTGTCGAGGCTGCAGCCTGAGAAAATTCTGCGAATTTTCTGGCGCGGATGGCTAAGCGGAGTGCCTTTGAAAATTCGCAGAATTTTCTGGCGGTCAGTCGTTGTCGCTAAGACCGGCACCGGCGCCGGTGAGGCGGCTGGCCTCGGTTTCCGGAGCGTAGGTGCGCTGGGCGAAGGTGTCGAGGAGGGCGACCGCCTGCGGCATGGGGGCCGCGCGGTAGAGCCGGGTGAGCACGGTGCCGGGGCGGGCGTCGGTGGTGGAGAGATGCACGGTGTCGGTTTCGGTGCAGTCGAGCGCGGCGCCGGGATCGTGGAGCAGCGTCTTGCCGTCCGCGCGCGTCACGGTGCAGTCTTGCCAGCCCAGAGACAGGGGCGCGGCGGTGCGGTCGGCGGCCCAGACCATGTAGGGAACCAGCAGGAGCGGCCAGGCGACGGGGCCGAGCGTCACGCTGCGGCCTGCGGCCCAGTCGGCGGCCAGATCACAGAGGGTGGCGCCGGTGACGATGGGGCACAGGAGGCCGCCCGAGGCGCTCCATGCCTCGCCCAGGGACTGCGGGCCAAGCGTGTCGGCGGGGGCGCCGTCGTTGCGGGTCAGAACATCGGAAAGGGCCAGAGCCCCGGGCCAGCCCGCCGCGCAGGTCCAGCGGGCGGCGCGGCCTGCTTCCTCGGCCAGGCCCCAGGGGTAGCCGGCGCCGCGGGTGGCCTTGCGGGCGAGGGCCTCGATTTCATTCAGGGACCACGTCATGTCGCGCCCGTCGGCAGGGGCGGCAGGGTCCAGTCGTCGCCCGCATCCGCCAGTTCGTGGGGGAAGGGGGCGTGCTGGAACATGTTGATCCTGAGCCAGCGGTCCGAGCGGGGGTCGAAATGGCAGGCGCCGAAGAAGCTGAGCTTGAGGCGCAGCATGTCGACGGGCAGCATGTCGGCGCTGAGCGTGTTGTCGCGGATCTCGGCATAGGGCAGGCGGGCGGCGATCTGGGCGCGGCGGGCGATGTGGCGATGCTGGGGGTGGGCCAGAAGGAATTCAGCGACGGTGGTCTGCGGCGCGTCTGTGAGGGCGCGATGGGCCAGCACGGCGTCGCGGCCGGGGCCGAGGGGTTGCTCGTAGGGTTCGATGGGTTCCAGCGCGCGTTCGCCCAAGCGCGGTTCGAGCTTGGCTTGAGAGGTGTACCAGACGCGGGCCTGCGCCTTGGGGGCGGTCCAGTCGGTGGCCAGCGCCCAGCCGTAGATGTCTTCGATGATGGACTTGAGGTGGGCAAGCGGCATGGTGCCGTCGATGGGGAAGCTGGCCTGTTCGTCGGCGGCCATGCAATGGGTGAAGTCGTCGACGAGGTCGCCGTAGGGTTCCATCAGCAGCGAGGCGAGTTGTTCCTGGCCTTCGAGGGACAGGTGCGCCTCGCCCCAGAGCCAGAGGCGGTTCCAGGGCTGGTCGGTCGTCAGGTCTGCCGTGTCGAGGTGCGCCATGAGCGCTTTCATGTCCGAGCGCAGGTCGGTGCATTTCTGGATCTGCATGGGGTGGGCGGAGTGCCAGCCCTCGGCATGGATCTGCGCGCGGGCGGCGAAGCGGTGGAACCCCTGCGCGGTGGCCTTTGGCGCGGTGGGTTCCGAGCGGACGCGGGCCAGCGCCTCTTCCCGCGCGGCGACCCAGGCGTTGAGGAGGGCGGGGTGGTTCACCAGGAAGGGCGCCATGCCGAGGCCGGTGGAATTGCCGATGCCGAAGCGGCGGCGCAGGGTGGGGTCTAGCGGCACGGCGGACTCAGGCGCGCGGGCGCGGGCCATGTGTTCGACAAGGTCCATGACGAAGCAGCGGGTGAGGTAGACCGACAGCATCTCGATCTGAAACGGCCCGGCGCATTCGGGGCGGTGGCGCGTCTGTTCGCGGTCGGCCGCGCCGAACTTGCCCGAGCCGTAGACCGCCGTGGTGCGCATCAGGTAGCCGACGGCGCGGACTTGCTCCTCGTCCGGTTGGTGGCCCGCGCTGAGCGCGTCGACCACGTGATCCCAGAGGCGGACCGAGCGGTTGGCGCGGGAGAGCGACAGCTCGCGGTCCGAGACTCGGCCCGCTTCCTGCTTTGGTACGTTGTCGCGCAGGCGGGCGATGTCGGCGTCGGTCGGGATGCCGTCGAACAGCGTGAAGGTGGCGTCCCAGGCGGTGGCGATGACGCGGTCCGAGCGTTTGTCGGCCGGCAGGTCATGGGCGAAGGCCACCAGCGAATAGGCGTGCGCGGGGCCTTGGGCGGTATAGACTGCGTGGCCGACGCCATTCGCATCGATGTCGAACACCGTTTGGGTGATGGTCCAGTCGTCGCGCACGAGGCGGCGCAGAAGCTGGCGCATAAAGGAGAGCCGGGTCTGGTGGGCGGCGCCGAGACGGGCCAGCGTCATGACCGTGTTGGGGTCACGGGGCGGGACGCTTTGCTGTGCCACTTGTTCCATTCCGGCTCCTCCTAGCCAAGGATAGGGGCAAAGGGGCGATCCGTCCAAGGATCGCCCCGTGTGTTGGTGTCAGTTCGCCTCGCGGCCCTTGGCGAGCGTGATGCGCAGCGCGTCCCAGAGCGACGGCAGCAGCACCAGCGACACCGGCACGGCGGTGACGACGATGAAGCTTTGCAGTTTAGAGATGCCGCCCGAGCCGGTGTAGATCAGGATCAGGGCCATCACGCCCATGGAGATGCCCCAGAAGATGCGGACCGGCAGCGAGGGGATATCCTCGTTCGACATGGCGACCGAGATCACGTAGGTCATCGAGTCGCCCGTGGTGGCCACGAAGACCGTCGTCAGGATCAGGAAGAGCACCGAGACGAGGAAGCCCGCAGGCAGCGACTGTGTGATCGCCAGCAGGGCGGCGGGCAGGTTGAAGCCCTCGAACGCCGAGGAGATTGCGCCCTGGTTCGAGAGTTCGGCGCTGATGCCGGTGCCGCCGACGATGGTGAACCAGAAGCAGGTCACGATGGGGGCGATGATCGACAGCATGATGACGATCGAGCGGATCGAGCGGCCGCGGCTGATGCGGGCGATGAACATGGCCATGAGCGGGCCGTAGCCCAGGAACCAGCCCCAGAAGAACACGGTCCACCAGCCGAGCCAGCCCGGATCGCCGAAGACGCCGGCCTCGCCGCGATAGAGCGCCATGCCGAAGAAATCGGTGATGTAGGTGGTCATGCCGCTGAAGAAGCTTTGAAAGATGAAGCCGGTGGGGCCGGCGACCAGGATGAAGAGCAGGAGGAGAGCTGCGAGGATCACGTTGAAGCGGCTGAGGATCTGGATGCCTTTCGACAGACCCGTGGCCGCCGAGAGGGTGTAGATCGCGACAAGGCCGAGGATGACGGCGGCCTGCGTGCCGAAGGTGTCGGGCAGGCCGAAGAGCGCGTTGAGGCCGTAGCTGACCTGCAGCCCGAGAAAGCCGATGGGGCCGACGGTGCCCGCCACCACGGCGATGATGCACGATGCGTCGGCGATGAGGCCGATGGGGCCCTTGATGGCGGCATCGCCGAAGAGCGGGTAGAGCAGGGTGCGCGGGGCCATGGGCAGGCCCTTTTCATAGTGGTAATGCATCAGCATAACCGTGGTCAGCGCACCCAGGATGGCCCAGGCGAGAAAGCCCCAGTGCATGAAGCTTTGCGCCAATGCCGGAGCGACGACCTCTGCCGTGGCGCTTTCGGCGCCGAAATAGGGGGGTGTCGACAGGAAATGCGCCATGGGCTCGCCCGCCGCCCAGAAGACGCCGCCGCCGGCGAGGAGCGTGCACATGATCATGGCGCCCCATTGGAAGACGGGGAATTCGGGCGTGCTGAGGTTGCCCATCAAGGCCTTGCTGCCGGGCAGCACGATCAGGACGAGGCCGATGAGGAAGGTGGCCAGCAGCAGGAGCTGCCAGTAGAGGCCGAAATATTTTGCCGAGACCGCGAAGCTGGCGTCGACCATGCTGGACAGCAGGTCGAGGTCATAGAGGGCCACGAGGCAGAACAGCGCGATGAAGCCGCCGGTGATGGCGAAGAGCGGCTTGTTGATGTGATGCGTGCGACCGGAGCCGTGTGCGGCCCGGGCGTCTTGGGTGTGGGTGGTGTCGGACATTCTTGTCTCCCTGTGGAATATCCATGAATGGGCGGTTTGCGCCCTCAGGACTCCGGTTCTTTTTGGTCCGGGGTGAAGTTTTCGTCGAAAAAGCGCAGCCAGTTGTCGCCCATGAGGCCGGCGATTTCGATGTCGTTGAAGCCGACTTGTTTGAGGCCGTCGACGAGGTTCGGGAAGTCGGTGTTGTCGGTGAACCAAGAAGGCTGCGGCGGGAAGCCGGGGTTCTGGGCAGAGCCTTCGCCGTAGTCGATGCTCTTGGTCCAGCGGCCGGTGCGCATCCATTCGACGATGCTGTCGGGCTGGTCCTGGCAGAGGTCGGAGCCGATGCCGAAATGCCGAACGCCGAAACGCTCGGCGGCCATGGCGATCATCTCGCAGAAGCTTTGCAGGGTGCAGTCGGACTTGTCCTTGAGGTGATGCGGGTAGATCGAAAAGCCCATCATGCCGCCGTTCTCGGTGACCGCGCGCACAACGTCGTCACACTTGTTGCGCAGCGCCGGTTGCCAGCTGTGCAGATTGGCGTGGGTGATGGCGATGGGGCGCTGCGAGTGGTCCGCCGCTTCAATCGTGGAGCGGTCGGCGGAGTGGGACATGTCGACCACGAGGCCGACGCGGTTCATTTCACGAATGACCTCGCGGCCCATGCGGGTGAGGCCCGAATCCTCGGCCTCGTAACAGCCCGTGGCGAGAAGGCTTTGGTTGTTGTAGGTCAATTGCATGAAGCGCGCGCCGAGGTCGTGCCACACCTCGACAAGGCCGATATCGTCCTCGATGGGCGAGGGGTTCTGGAAGCCGAAGAAGATGGCGGTGCGACCGGTCTCGTGCGCGGTGCGCACATCGCCCGCCCACCGCCCCTTCATGATGAGGTCGGGAAACTGCTCGAACCAGCGGTTCCAGCGTTCGACGTTGAGGACGGTTTCGCGGAAGGTCTCGTGGTAGGCGATGGTGACGTGCACGGCGTCGAGGCCGCCTTGCCGCATCTGGCGGAAGATCTTTTCGGACCAATTGGCGTATTGCAGTCCGTCGATGCGGTAGGTCATGCGAGCCTCTTGGACATTGGAGCACACGCCGGGGCGTGGCCGCCCCTGGGGGGGCGCTGCAACATCGGAGCTTTGCACGAGGGCCGGATTGTGCGTGCGATCAATGTTACGCGGCACGTTGGCCGGGCGCCCGCCCGTGGGGAGGGGCGGGCGCGGCTCGGCGGGGCCGAGCGACGGTGATCGGACGGGGCAGCGGCGTGCTTCATTCGGGCGAGCCTGCCGCTATGTAGGCGGTTTTCATGATCGTGTAGAAGTCGCGGGCGTGGATGCCTTGCTCGCGGGGCCCGAAAGAGCTGTCGCCGCGGCCGCCGAAGGGGACGTGGTAATCCGTGCCTGCCGTGGGCAGGTTTACGGTGACCACGCCGGTGCGGGCGTTGCGGCGGAAATGGCTGGCGCGGGCGAGGGAGCGCGTGACGATGCCCGAGGTGAGGCCGAACCTGGTGTCGTTGACGACGTGGAGCGCCTCGTCATAGCTGCCGACCTTGATGACGGAGGTGAGCGGCGCGAACATTTCCTCGCGGTTGATGGTCATGTCGTTGCTGGTGTTCAGAAACACGCCGGGCGACATGTAATAGCCGTCGTGGTCGAGTGTCAGGCGGGTGCCGCCGCAGGCAAGTTCGGCGCCTTCGGACTGGCCTTTTTCGACATATGCGAGGTTTTCGTTGAGTTGGGATTCGGACACGACGGGGCCCATCTGCGTGCCGTCCGCCAGCGCGTGGCCGACCTTCATCGCCTTGGCACCGGCGACGAGTTTGTCGACGAAGGCGTCGTGGATGCCGGTATGCACGACAAGGCGCGAGGAGGCGGTGCATTTCTGCCCTGTGCCGCCGAACGCGCCGCCCAAGGCCAGCGTGACGGCGAGATCGAGATCCGCGTCATCCATGACGGCGAGCGCGTTCTTCGATCCCATCTCCATTTGCAGGCGGGTGAAGTTGCCCACCGCGGAGGCGGCGATGTGACGGCCCACCGGGACGGAGCCGGTGAAGGAGATGGCGTCGATGTCGGGGCTTTCGACCAGGCGCTGGCCGACCTCGCCACCGGGTCCCATGACAAGCTGGAAGAGGCCCGGGGGAATGTCCTGTCTCGCGATGATCTCGGTAAGCGCCACGGCGGAGGCGGGTGTGAGGTTCGCGGGTTTCCAGATGACGGCGTTGCCATAGGCGAGCGCCGGCGCGATCTTCCACGACGCGGTGGCGGTGGGGAAGTTCCAGGGGGAAATGACGGCGACGGTGCCGACAGGCTCGCGGCGCACGTCGACCTCGACGCCCGGGCGGACGGAGTCGGCGTTTTCGCCAAGCTGGCGGAGGATTTCGTGGGCATAGTAGGTGAAGAATTGCCCGGCGCGGTAGACCTCGCCCTTGCCCTCGGCGAGGGGTTTGCCCTCTTCGCGGGACAGTAGCGTGCCCAGCTGCTCGGCGCGGGCCATGAGTTCGGTGCCGATGGCCATGAGCACGGCCTGGCGGCGTTCGAGGCCATAGCTGGCCCACTCGGCCTGTGCGGCGCGGGCGGCGGCGATGGCCTCGTCCAGCTGCGCGGCGCTGGCCTGGGTGAAGTGACCGACCAGGTCGGAGAGGTCCGAGGGGTTGCGGTTCTCGATGGAGGACGGTCCTTCGGCCCATTGGCCCGCGATGTAGTTCAGCTTGAGGTCGGTCATTGCGCATCCCTGGAAATTGATTGGCGAAGTCTTGCCAATGCAGCGATTCAAGGCAAACGCAAAGTTCTGTAGAAAATTTCAGTAAATCTGAAATTTTGGGTTAATGGGTCAGGGGGATTTCCTGTGCCCGGATGGTGCGGGCGAGGGCGGCAGCGGCGGGGGTCATCCCGGACTCCGTCGGCGTGAACATCCAGACCTCGCGCCGGATCGAGGCATCGACGAGGGGCAGGAAGGTGATGTCGGCGTCGGCGTCCTGCATGGTGAGTTCGGGCAGGAGCGTGACGCCCATGCCGGCGCGCACGAGGCTGAGGAGGGCGGCGGTGCCAGAGACGTTGAGCGTGGCGCGGTCGAGGATGGGACGGAAATCGGGGTCGCTGATATAGTGGCATAGGCCGTTGGCGATGAAGGGAATATCCACGAGGTCGGCCCAGGTGAGGGCCTCCCAATCGGCGGCGAGGGGATGATCCGAGGGGCAGACCACGCCGAAGCGGTCGGAAAAGAGCAATGCGCGTTCGAACCCGGCCTGGGGGCCGAGCGACGCGAGCGCGATATCGGCGCGGCCGGCGGCAAGCTCGTGGCCGATGGCGGCGCTGTCGGTGTCGCGCATGTTGATGCGCACCAGCGGGTGGTTTTCGGCGAAGCGGTGCAGGATCGCGGGCATGAGCATCTGCGCGACAGAGGGCGTGACGGCAAGGCGGACATGGCCGGCCTCGGCCCGCGACAGCCCTTCGATGGCGGCGACGGTGCTGTCGAAATGGGTCAGTTCGCGGCCCGCCTCGACGCGGATGAGTTCGCCGAGGCGGGTGAGGCGGGATTTGCGCCCGGCCTCGAAGAGGGGCGCTCCGATGTGATCCTCGAACTGGCGGAGCATCATGGAGACGGCGGAGGGGGTGCGGCCCAGAGCCTCGGCCGCGTCGGCGAGGTTGCCGCGCTCGGCCACGGTGAGAAAGCAGCGGAGCATGTCGATCTTGATGGCCATCGGCTTCAGCTTTCGTTGAATGGGCGGGCGGCATTGCGGCTTTGCTCAAGAAAGCGCAGGGCGGGCGTGCTGTCCAGCTTGACGGCGCGGGCGGCTGCGGCTTCCATGCCCGAAACATGACGAGGAGGCAGGCATGGCACCGGATATCGTGATTCTGAACGGCAAGGTCCTGACGATGGACCCCGAGCGGCGAAGGGCGGAGGCCGTGGCGGTGGCGTCGGGGCGGATCGTGGCGGTGGGCACGAGCGCCGAGATCGGGGCCATGGCGGGGCCGGACACCAAACAGGTGGATGCGGGTGGTGCGACGGTGCTGCCGGGGTTCATCGACAGCCATGTGCATCTCTTCGCCGGGTCGGTGGAGATGGGATACCTGGACCTTTATGGCGTGCAGGGCGAGGAGGCGGTGGCAAAGGCGGTGCGGGCTTATGCCGACGACTGCCCCGAGGACCAAGTCGTGTTCGCGGTGCAGGCGGCCTATGAGCTGATGGGGCCGGGGCGCGAGACCACGCGGCAGGATCTGGACCGGGTACTGCCGGATCGGCCTTTGGCATTGTATGCCGCGGATCACCACACGATCTGGGCCAATACCGCCGCGCTGGAGCTGGCGGGGATCCTGCATGGCGGGCCGGTGGAGGCGGGCGCGGAGATCGTCATGGCCGAGGATGGCACCGCGACGGGCGCGCTGTTGGAGCCGTCGGCCTATGCGCATGTCCTGCGCCTGACGCGCAATGGTGGGCGCGACATGGCGGGGCTGATCACCGGGGCCGATCCGGTGCCCGCCCCGGGGCCGGACGAACGGTCGAAGGACAAGGCGGCGCTGATCGCCGGGCTGAAACATTGCGCCAGCCACGGTATCACGGGGCTGCACAACATGGACGGCAATTTCTACCAGATGGAACTGCTGGCCGAGCTGGAGAAAGAGGGCGAGCTGATCTGCCGCGTCGAGGTACCGTTTCACATGAAAAGCCACGATCCGATCGACCGGCTGGAGGAGGCCGAAGAGATGCGGGCGCGGTATGCCAGCGAGTATCTGTGGTGCAACCGGGTGAAGATGTTCATGGACGGGGTGATGGAAAGCCGCACGGGGCTGATGCTGGAGAATTATCCCGGCACCGACACCAACGGCGACGCGGTGTTCACGCCCGAAGAGTTCAATGCCGCCTGCGTGGCGGCGGACGCGAAGGGGTTCCAGATTTCCACCCACGCCATCGGGGACCTTGCGGTGCGGCGGACGCTGGATGGCTATGCCAAGGCGCGGGAGGCCAATGGCGTGCGCGATGCGCGGCACCGGATGGAGCATATCGAGATCATCCATCCCGATGACCTGCCGCGGCTGGGAGAGCTGGACGTGGTCGCCTCGATCCAGCCGGGGCACGCGGCGTTCGGGCATTTCTTCCCGCCGCATGGTATCCGCGAGGTGCTGCGGGCCGACCAGTGGCCTTATGCCTATGCCTGGCGGGCGCAGCGCGAGCACGCGGCGCGGATGGTGTTTTCCACCGACTGGCCGGTGATGCCGGTGGACGTGATGCCCAACGTGCGGGCGGCGGTGGACCCGATGGATTTGGGCGAGGGCTGGCCGGACCAGTCGCAGGATCTGCTGGAGACGCTGGAGAGCTACACGGCGGGCAATGCCTGGGTGGAGTTTTCCGAGGACCGCAAGGGGCGGTTGGCCGAGGGGTTCATGGCGGATATCGCGGTGATGTCGCATGATCTGGAAGGCATGGAGCCGTCGGCGCTGGGCACCGCGCGGGCGGTGTTGACGCTGTGTGGCGGGCGGGTCACCTGGGAGGCGTAACGGCGCGCGCGTGGCTGGCGTCGGTTTTTTGAGTATTTTTGGAACAGTGAAAGGTGCGGGGTGCGTCTTGTCGGGCGGCACCTGCGGGGGCGGGCGTTGGACGATTGAGTATGTTTTGCCAAGAGAAAGCGGGGGTGTGCGCCTGAAGGCGCACGCATTTCACGCGAGCCGTACGGTGGCGGGGGAGGGCAGGCAGCGATCGCGCGTTGATCTGAACGTCTGAGGACGCGCAAGAGCGTTTCCGGGACACAGTGACTTGCTTTTCACGGCCTCTTGAGACGCAAAAAGCGATGAATGTTTCAGACTGACCAGGACACTCTCTAGCTGGCGGCCAGGATGCGGTGCAGGACCTCGACCGGGAGCTTGACCGGGTTGGCGGCCATGGAACTGGAGGATTGTGCCTCTGCCGCGATGGCGGCGTGGTCGGCGGGGGCGATGCCCATCTGCGCGAGGGACGGCAGGCCGTGGTGGCGGGACCAGGCGGAGATGTTTGCCGTGCCGAGCGCCTCGGAGGCTCTGACGCGGATTTCGGCGATGCGGCGGGCGTGCGGGCTGTCCTTTGGCAGGGCGGCGAAGTTGGCGGCAAGCGTGGCGGGCAGTAGCGCGCCGCAGACGGCGCCGTGCGGCGCGGTCGGCACGCGGCCGCCGATGACGCCGGCGAGGCCATGGACGGCGCCGAGGCCGGCGTTGGCGAGGGCCAGCCCGCCGGTGAGGCTGACGAAGGCCATGTCGTCGCGGGCGTCTTGGGTGTCGCCTTCCATCAGTTTGCGCAGGGCGCGGAGGCCGCGCGGGATGGCGGCGCGGCAGAGCGCGTCGGTGAGCGGGTTGGCGCGCGAGGAGATGTAGGGCTCGATGACTTGGGTGATGGCGTCGAGGCCCGAGGCGAGGGTGACGGGTTTGGGCGTGCCGTCTGTCAGCGCGGGGTCGACGAGGGCGATGTCGGCCAGCATGGCCGGGTCGCGGAGCGAGACCTTGCGGGCATGGTCGGGCACGCCGATGACGGCGTTCTTCGTGGCCTCGGCGCCGGTGCCCGCCGTGGTGGGGATGGCCATGAAAGGCGCGGGCGGCGTGGTGAGCGGCTGGCCACGGCCCACGACTTCGAGGTGATCCAGAGGCGTGGTGGTGGCCTTGAGAAGCCCTGCGACGGCCTTACCGAGGTCGAGGGACGCGCCGCCGCCGACGGCGACCACGTGGGTCGCCCCAGCGTGGCGGGCGGTGTCGAGTGCGGTTTCCAGCAGGGCGAGATCGGGTTCGCGGGGGCAGGCGAAGGCGGTTGTTTCGAGATTTGAGGCGTCGAGCAGGGCCGTCGCGTGGCGGGGGGTGGCGCCGTGCACGACGAAGGCGTGCGCGCCGAGGGAGGCGGCGAGGTCAGCCGCCTTGGCGAACTCGCCACGACCAAAGAGGATGCGGGCGGGGGCCGTCAGGCCGAAGGGCGTGATCATACGGACATCGTCGCCTCGACGGCGCGTTTCCAGGCGGCGTATTTTTCGTCTCGTGCGGTGGCGTCCATCGCGGGCTCGAACCGCTGGTCGAGCGCCCAGCCCTCGGCGAACCCGGCCTGGTCGGGGTAGATCCCGGCTTGCATTCCGGCCAGCCAGGCGGCCCCGAGGGCGGTGGTTTCCAGCACCTTGGGCCGGTCGACGGGCGCGCCGATGATGTCGGCGAGAAACTGCATCGCCCAGGCGGAGGCGGACATGCCGCCATCGACGCGCAGGACCTGGCGGGCGTCGGCGGAGGCCCAGTCGGCGGTCATCGCCTCCAACAGGTCGCGGGTCTGGAAGCCGACGCTTTCCAGCGCGGCGCGGGCGAACTCGGCGGGGCCGGAATTGCGGGTGAGGCCGTAGATCGCGCCGCGGCAGTCGGGCTGCCAATAGGGCGCGCCGAGGCCGGTGAAGGCGGGGACGAGGATGACGTTCTGGTGAGGGTCGGCGCGGTCGGAAAGCGTTTGGGTCTCGCTGGCCTCGCGGATGATCTTGAGGCCGTCGCGGAGCCACTGGACGACGGCGCCGGCGATGAAGATCGAGCCTTCGAGCGCGTAGGTGGGCTTGCCATCGAACTGGTAGGCGATGGTGGTCAGGAGGCGATTTTGCGAGCGGACGGGCTCGTCGCCGGTATTGAGCAGGGCAAAGCAGCCGGTGCCGTAGGTGGATTTCATCATGCCGGGCGCAAAGCATGCTTGGCCGACGGTGGCGGCCTGCTGGTCGCCCGCGACGCCCAGGATCGGGATTTCGCGCCCGAAAAGGTCGGTGCGGGTGGTGCCGAAGTCTGCGGCGCAGTCGCGGACCTCGGGGAGCATGGACATGGGCACGTTCAGCAGGTCGCAGATGGTCTGGCTCCACCGGCCCTTGCGGATGTCGTAAAGCAGCGTGCGGGCGGCGTTGGTGGCGTCGGTGGCGTGGGTCTTGCCGCCGGTGAGCTTCCAGATGAGGTAGCAGTCGACGGTGCCGAAAAGGAGCTCGCCGTTTTCGGCCTTGGCCCGGGCGCCGTCGACGTTGTCGAGGATCCAGGCCAGTTTCGTGCCGGAGAAATAGGGGTCGAGCAGGAGGCCGGTGCGGTCGGTGATCATGTCCTCGTGGCCGGCGTCACGCAGGGCGCGGCAGGTCTGGGCGGTGCGGCGATCCTGCCAGACGATGGCGCGGTGCACGGGCTTGCCGGTGGTGCGGTCCCAGACGATGGTCGTCTCGCGCTGGTTGGTGATGCCGATGGCGGCGATGTCCGAGGGGGTCAGCCCCGCGCGTTCGATGGCGGCGCGGCAGGTGCCGGCGGTGGTGGCCCAGATATCGTCCACGTCATGTTCGACCCAGCCCGATTGTGGGAAGTGCTGGGCGAACTCCTCTTGCGCGGTGGCGATGGGGCTGAGCCCTTCGTTGAAGAGGATGGCGCGGGAGGAGGTGGTGCCCTGGTCGATGGCGAGGATGTGGGTCATGTCGGGGGCCTTGCCTGAACTGCGTTGTGTGAGTGTCCAAGGGGAGAGGTCCCGGGTCAAGCCCGGGACGGGGATGGAAAGAGGGCGGGGAAACCCCCGCCCTACGGTTTTTTCACGGTGAAGGCCGGGGATTTCCCCGGCCCGGGGCCGCCGTTACTGCCAGCTGGCGATCAGCTCGTCATAGGAGACGGTCTTGGGCTCTTCGTCCTCGTTTTCGAGCTTGGGATAGGGCGCGCCTTCCTGGTCGTACCAGTATTGCGGATCCTGTTCCTCGTTCATGACGGGGCCGAGATCGCCCTGCACGCCGGCACGCTCGAGACGTTCCAGCACGCGCTCCTGGTCCGCGCAGAGGGCATCGAGCGCCTCTTGCGGGGTCTTGGCGCCCGACATGGCGTCACCGATATTCTGCCACCAGAGCTGGGCCAGTTTCGGGTAGTCCGGCACGTTGGTGCCCGTGGGCGACCATGCGGTGCGTGCGGGCGAGCGGTAGAACTCGATCAACCCGCCGAGCTTGTCCGCGCGTTCGGTGAAGTGGTCGCTGTCGATGGTGGACTCGCGGATGAAGGTCAGGCCCACATCCGATTTCTTGACGTCCACGGTTTTCGACGTGACGAACTGGGCATAGAGCCAGGCCGCCTTGGCGCGGTCGACGGGGGTCGACTGCATCAGCGTCCAGGAGCCCGCGTCCTGGTAGCCGATCTTCTGGCCTTCTTTCCAGTAGACGCCGTGGGGCGAGGGGGCCATGCGCCATTTGGGCGTGCCGTCCTCGTTCATCACGGGCAGGCCGGGTTCGACCGTGGCTGCCGTGAAGGCGGTGTACCAGAACATCTGCTGGGCGATGTTGCCTTGCGCGGGAATGGGCCCGGCCTCGGAGAAGGTCATGCCGGCGGCGGCGGGGGGCGAGTATTTCTGCAGCCACTCGATCGCCTTGGTCACGGCATAGACGGCCGCGGGCGCGTTGGTGGCCCCGCCGCGCGCGACGCAGGAGCCGACGGGCTGGGAATTCTCGTTCACCCGGATGCCCCATTCATCGACCGGCAGACCGTTGGGTTCGCCCACGTCGCCCATCCCGGCCATGGACATCCATGCGTCGGTGTAGCGCCAGCCGAGGGACGGGTCCTTCTTGCCGTAGTCCATGTTGCCGAAGACCTCGCCCTCGACTCCGAGGTGGCTGAGGTCGCGGCCGGTGAAGAATTCGGCGATGTCCTCATACGCGGACCAGTTGACCGGAACGCCAAGCTCGTAGCCGTACTCCTGCTGGAAGTCGGCCTTGTTCTTTTCGTCGTTGAACCAGTCGTAGCGGAACCAGTAGAGGTTCGCGAATTGCTGGTCGGGCAGTTGGTAGAGCTTACCGTCGGGGCCGGTGGTGAAGGACGTGCCGATGAAGTCGTCGAGGTCGAGGTTGGGGTTGGTGACGTCCGACCCTTCGCCGTCCATCCAGTCGGTCAGGTTGCGCACCTGCTGATAGCGCCAGTGGGTGCCGATCAGGTCGGAATCGTTGACATAGGCGTCGTAGATGTTCTCGCCCGACTGCATCTGGGTTTGCAGTTTCTCGACCACGTCGCCTTCGCCGATGAGGTCATGGGTGACCTGGATGCCTGTGATGGCGCTGAATGCAGGTGCCAGCACCTGGCTTTCGTATTCGTGGGTGGCGATGGTTTCGGAGACGACCTTGATTTCCATGCCTTCAAAGGGCGCGGCGGCGTCGACGAACCATTGCATCTCGGCTTCCTGCTCTTCCTGAGAGAGCGTGGACATGCCGGCGATTTCGTTCTCGAGGAACTCCATCGCTTCTTCCATGCCGGCCCATGCGGTACTGCCCGTCAGGGCAATGGCCGCCGCCAGCGCGGTGGTTGATTTCAGGTTCAGGGTCATTTGGTTCCTCCCATTGGTCTTTCTGAACTTTCGTTTGTGTGGCGGCCCGCTGGGGCGGATCGCCGGGGGTTGGCGCGCGTCTAGACCCAGCGGAACACCGCGGCGGCATAGATCGCGCAGACGATCAGCGCGTAGGGCTGGTTTTCACCGACAAGGCCCAGCCACGCGAGATTGATGAAGGCGCTGCCCAGAAGCGTGATAAAGAGCCGGTCGCCGCGCGTCGTCTCGATGCGCAGGATGCCGGTTCGGGGCGTTTCGGGGTATTTCAGCGCGAGGATCGTGAAGGTTACGAGGAGCAGGGCGATGACGCCGAAGAAGGCGGCGGTGGGCCATGTCCATGCCATCCAGTCCATGTTCAGGTGCCTCCGTTCGAAAAGTCGATGCAACTGCACGCCATTCCGTCGAGGCCCGCGTTCTGGCAGGTGAGTTCGACCTTGGCGAGGAGCCAGTTGCCTGTGGGCAGCTTGACGTTGATGCCGTTGTTCTGCCAGCACCACGTGCCTTCGCCATGGCCTTTGTGAAAGGCGTCGCAGGACTTGCCGAGGTAGACCGGCGACCCCGCGAACGTGCCGCGCGCTGCCGTGATGACGTACCCGTTGGCGTTGCAGTCCTGGTCATAGTCCTGCGCCGATGCCGGAAGGGCCGGCAGGAGCGTCAGCGCGAGGGCTGCATATGACAATTTGCTATGTTTCATGGGATCATTTCGCACCAGCCGGTGTGGAACCAGCCCGTTTGGTTCAGGCGCTGGCCATTTTTGCTGATACTTTCGGCGAAGCACCACTTGCCCTGGCACTTGCGGGTGTCGATGGGCATCGAGTCGCCGTTGCGCACGCGCAGGATCTCGGGGTGGTTGGAGCCGGGGCCGGAGCGGATCGACAGGAAGCCGTCGCCGTTTGGATCGAGGTGCCGCATGATGCAGGCGGCTTCCCACGGTTCGGCGGCTTGGGCCTGTGCGTCGGCAGGTGCGAGGGCGGCGACAGCAAGACCGCCGAGTAGTACAAGGTATTGGCTGAACAAGTTCATCAAACCCTTCCCAGGGCAAAGCCCTTGGCGATGTAGTTGCGGACAAAATAGATGACGAGCGCGCCGGGCACGATGGTCAGCACACCGGCGGCGGCCAGTACGCCCCAGTCGATGCCGGCCGCCCCTTGGGTGCGGGTCATGATGGCGGCGATCGGCTTGGCGTCGACAGTGGTGAGCGTGCGGCTGAGGAGCAGTTCCACCCAAGAGAACATGAAGCAGAAGAAGGCGGCGACGCCGATACCCGACGCGATCAGCGGCATGAAGATCTTCACGAAGAAGCGCGGGAAGGAGTAGCCGTCGATATAGGCGGTCTCGTCGATTTCCTTCGGGACTCCTCGCATGAAGCCCTCGAGGATCCACACGGCCAGCGGCACGTTGAAGAGGCAATGCGCCAGCGCCACGGCGATGTGGGTGTCGAAGAGGCCCACGGAACTGTAGAGCTGAAAGAAGGGCAGGGCGAACACCGCCGGGGGCGCCATGCGGTTCGTCAGCAGCCAGAAGAACAGATGCTTGTCGCCCAGGAACGTGTAGCGCGAAAAGGCGTAGGCGGCCGGCAGGGCCACGGCGAGAGAGATGACGGTGTTCATCACCACGTAGATCAGCGAGTTGATGTAGCCCGAGTACCACGCCGGGTCGGTCAGGATGGTGGCGTAGTTTTCCAGAGTCAGGTTGCGCGGCCAGAGCGTGAAGCTGTTGAGAATCTCGGTATTGGTCTTCAGGCTCATGTTCAGCAGCCAGTAAATCGGCAGCAGCAGGAAGATCAGGTAGAGCCCCATTACGATGGCGCGCGTGTTGATGCCCGCGCGGGCGCGGCGGTTCTTGCCGCTGGGGGCGAGCTTGCCGGGGATCTGGTCTGTGGTGGCGTCGGTCATCGGCTCATGTCCCCCGCTTATCGAGATTGACCATGACGGTGTAGAACACCCACGAAATCAGCAGGATCACGAGGAAATACATCAGCGAGAAGGCGGCGGCTGGGCCGAGGTCGAACTGGCCCAGGGCCATCTTCACCAGGTCGATCGACAGGAACGTCGTGGTGCTGCCGGGGCCGCCGCCGGTGACGACGAAAGGCTCGGTATAGATCATGAAGCTATCCATGAAGCGCAGGAGCACGGCGATCATCAGAACGCCGGCCATCTTGGGCAACTCGATGTAGCGGAAGACCTTCCAGCGCGAGGCCTGGTCGATCTTGGCAGCCTGGTAATAGGCGTCGGGGATGGATTGCAGGCCGGCATAGGCCAGGAGCGCCACGAGCGACGTCCAGTGCCAGACATCCATGACGATGACGGTGACCCAGGCGGCAAAGGGATCCTGTGTATAGTTGTAGTCGATGCCCAGGGCGGCCAGCGTGTGGCCCAGAAGGCCGATGTCGACGCGGCCGAAGATCTGCCAGATGGTGCCGACCACGTTCCACGGGATCAGGAGTGGCAGGGACATCAGGACGAGGCAGACCGAGACCCAGACGCCTTTCTTGGGCATGTTGAGGGCGACGAGAATGCCCAGGGGCACCTCGATGGCCAGGATGATGGAGGAGAAAATCATCTGGCGCCCCAACGCGTCCCACATGCGGTCATCTTCGAGCAGTTCGCGGAACCATTCGAGCCCGGCCCAGAAGAATTCGTTGTTCCCGAAGGTGTCCTGCACGGAGTAGTTCACCACGGTCATCAGCGGGATGACCGCGGAGAAGGCCACGAGAATCAGCACCGGCAGGACGAGAAACCAGGCCTTTTGATTGGGGGTCTTGTCCATCAGGCGGCCTCGTTGGTTGTGGAGCGGGCGGCGGGGAGGTCCCGGGTCAGGCCCGGGACGGCGTTGTGCGGGATGGCTGGGAGGTCCCGGATCAAGTCCGGGACGGCCGTGTGCGAGATCATCAGGCGGCCCTCCCTTGGGGCGTCACGCGCCAGTCGTTGGCGTAGACGTTGACATGGGCGGGGTCGAAGGCGACGCGGGTGGCGTCGGCGCGGACTTCCTCGGCCTCATCCGCGATGATGTTGATTGGTGTGCCGAAACAGTCGGCGCGGATGATCTTGTGGCGGCCCACATCCTCGATGCGGCGGATTTTCACGGGCAGGCCCTCGCTGTCGGAGAGGCGGGCGAATTCGGGGCGGACGCCGATTTCGACCCGGCCGTCGAGGGGGGCGTAGGTGTTGGCCAGCGACAGTTCGGCGCCGTTGATATAGGCTTGGTTTCCTTCGACCTTCGCGGGGATGACGTTCATGCCGGGCGAGCCGATGAAGTAGCCCACGAAGGTGTGTTCGGGCGTCTTGAAGAGATCCTCCGGCGTGCCGATCTGCACCACGCGTCCGTCATGCATGACCACGACCTTGTCGGCGAAGGTCAGCGCCTCGGTCTGGTCGTGGGTGACATAGATCATGGTATGGCCGAACTGCTGATGCAGTTGCTTGAGTTGCGTGCGCAGCTCCCACTTCATGTGGGGGTCGATGACGGTCAGCGGCTCGTCGAACAAGAGCGCGTTGACGTCCTCTCGCACCATGCCGCGGCCCAGGCTGATCTTCTGCTTGGCGTCGGCTGTGAGCCCGCGCGCCTTGCGGTTCAGAGTGTCCTCGAGCCCGATCATGGTGGCGATTTCCTGAACCCGTTGGGCGACATAGGCCTTGTCGGCACCACGGTTCTTGAGCGGGAAGGCGAGGTTTTCGCGCACGGTCATGGTGTCGTAGACGACCGGGAACTGGAAGACCTGCGCGATGTTGCGCTCGGTCGTTGGTTCGTGCGTGACGTCTACGTCGTTGAAGAGGATGCGGCCCCGGCTGGGCTGCAGGAGACCGGAGATGATGTTCAGGAGCGTGGTCTTGCCGCAGCCGGATGCGCCCAAGAGGGCATAGGCCTCGCTGTCGGTCCAGTCGTGGTTCAGCTCCTTGAGGGCGAAATCGTCCTCGGAGGTGGGGTTGGCGAGGTAGCTGTGCGCCAGGTTGTCGAGCGTGATTTTTGCCATGTTCGTCAGCCCCTCAGGCGGCCAGCGCGTAGGCGGCGGGTGAGACCAGATCGCCGTCGTCGCTGAAGATGTAGATATGGGCCGGGTCGAGATAGACCGGCAGGTCGCGGCCCGGCTGAAGGTCATGGATGCCGTGGATGACGCCGACCCAGCGGGTGCCGCCGTGGTCGAGGTGGATGAAGGTTTCCGAGCCGGTAAGCTCGGTCACGCTGAGCTTTGTGGTGAAGCGCATGGCGGCGTCGGTGTGCTGTTCGATTTCCAGGTGATTGGGGCGGAAGCCGGCGGTGTAGCGGCCCTCGGGCAGGTCGGCCATCTTGCCCGTGGCGGGCAGGGATTGCCCTTCGCCGAACATCAGCTTGCCGCCGGTTTTCGAGATTTGCAGGAAGTTCATCGGCGGGTCGGAAAAGACACGCGCGGTGGTGGCATCGGCGGGCTGGCGATAGACCTTCGGCGTGGGGCCGAATTGCGTGACGCTGCCTTCCCAGAGCGTGGCGGTGTGGCCGCCCAGCAAAAGCGCCTCTTCGGGTTCGGTGGTGGCGTAGACGAAGATCGCGCCGGACTCCTCGAAGATGCGGGGGATCTCGATGCGCAGTTCCTCGCGCAGCTTGTAGTCGAGGTTGGCGAGCGGCTCGTCCAGCAGCACGAGACCGGCGTTCTTGACGAGGGCGCGGGCGAGGGCGCAGCGCTGTTGCTGACCGCCCGAGAGTTCGAGCGGCTTGCGGTCGAGCATGGGGGTCAGTTGCAGCATCTCGGCGGTGTCGCGCACGGCGCGGTCGATTTCGTCCTTGGGCTTGCCCGACAGGCGCATGGGGCTGGCGATGTTGTCGTAGACGGACATGGACGGGTAGTTGATGAACTGCTGGTAGACCATGGCGACGCCGCGATCCTGTACGCGCATTCCGGTGACATCCGCGCCGTCCCAGAGGATGCGGCCCGTGGTGGGGGCGTCCAAGCCCGCCATCAGGCGCATCAGTGTGGTCTTGCCCGCCAGCGTGGGGCCCAGAAGGACGTTCATCGTGCCTTTTTCCAGCGTGAGGTCGGTGGGGTGGATATGCGTGTCCGCCCCCACTTTTTTCGACACGTTGTCCAGAACCAGCGTCATCGGTCGCGTCCTTATTCTGCCGCCGCGGCGACGATGCTGTCGCCTGCGGGGTTGGCCTGCATCCAGTCCTGCAAGTCGTTGATTTCACTGTCCGACATGCGCAGGCCCAGCTTGCTGCGGCGCCAGACGATATCTTCGGCGCTGCGCGCGAATTCGTGGGTCATGAGCCACGAGACTTCGCGCTCTGTCAATGTCGCGCCGAAGCTGCGGCCCAGGTCGGCGGTGTCCGTCGCGTCGCCCAGAAGGGTGCGGGCCTCGGTGCCGTAGGCGCGGAGCAGGCGGTAGGCCCAGGCTTGGGTCAGGAAGGGGTAATCGGCTTGAAGCTGGTCGGCCATTTCGTTGCGCTGTTCGACCGCGAAATCGCCGCCGGGCAGGGCGGCGTCGGCGGTCCAGTCGCCCTTGGCGGTCGGGAAATGGGCGGCGAGCTTGGCCACCGCAGCCTGGGCGAGGCGGCGGTAGGTCGTGATCTTGCCGCCGAAGATGTTCAGCAGCGGCGGGCCATCGGTGTCGAGCTTCAGCACGTAGTCGCGGGTGGCGGCGGTGGCCGACTTGGCGCCGTCGTCATAGAGCGGGCGGACGCCCGAATAGGTCCAGACGATGTCGTCGCGGGTGACGGGCGTGGCGAAATACTCCGAGGCGAAATTGCAGAGGTATTCCTGTTCGGCAGGGGTGCAGACGGGGCGCGTGCCGGGATCGGGGTGATCGGCGTCGGTGGTGCCGATCAGGGTGAAATCCTGCTCGTAGGGGATGGCGAAGATGATGCGGCCATCGCGGCCCTGGAAGAAATAGCACTTGGGGTGGTCGAAGAGCTTGCGCGTGACGATATGGCTGCCGCGCACGAGGCGGACGCCTTCGCGGCTGTCGATATGGGTGACGTCCGAGATGATGTTGCCGACCCACGGCCCGCCGGCATTCACCAATGCGCGGGCGCGGCGGGTCAGCAGGGCGCCGGTGGCGGTGTCTTCCAGCTCGATCGTCCACAGCTCGCCCTCGCGGCGCGCGGCGGTGACGCGGGTGCGGGTGAGGATCTCGGCGCCGCGTTGGGCGGCGTCGCGGGCGTTGAGCGAAACGAGGCGGGCATCCTCGACCCAGCAGTCGGAATATTCGAAAGCTTTCTTGAAATGCGGCTTCAACGGCGCGCCTTCGGGCGTGCCATCGAGCGACAGGGAGCGGGCGGCGGGCAGGATCTTGCGGCCCCCGAGGCTGTCGTAAAGAAAAAGGCCAAGGCGGATCAGCCACGCCGGACGGCGGCCGCGCATCCAGGGCATGATCCGTTCCAGCAGGCGCGAGGTGGGCGTGCCGCCCTCGAAGCGCATGTCGCGGTGGTAGGGCAGCACGAAGCGCATCGGCCAGCTGATATGCGGCATGTTGCGCAAGAGGACTTCACGCTCGATCAGGGCTTCGCGGACGAGGCGGAATTCGAAATACTCGAGATACCGGAGACCGCCGTGAAAAAGCTTGGTCGAGGCCGAGGAGGTGGCGGAGGCGAGATCGTTCATTTCGGCCAGTGTCACGGACAGGCCGCGACCGGCGGCGTCGCGGGCGATGCCACAGCCGTTGATTCCGCCCCCGATGACGAAAATATCGCTTATATTTTCGTGGGTTGGGTGCATCCATCCTCCCCCAGATGCGGCCGAAATCCGTGAAGGCTAAATGAGCATGTTCAGGTTGTACGAGTCAAACGCTTCTTTCGTTTTTGTTCGCTTTTTGAAAAACCTATAAGTTACAGTAATTTACCGCGTTACCATGCGGCCGCGGCGGGTATTCTGCGGCTGCGAAATGGAGCTTGAGCCGGTATTTTGCTTTGACATGGGCGAAATTTCCGCGAAAACGAAAAAACCCGAAAGCGCAGTCGAGGGGCATGTCACAGACGTTCCGCCATCCCGAGATCCTGGAGATCGCCCGCACCGAAGGCAAGGTCACCGTCGAGGACCTGGCCTGTCGGTTCGGCGTGACGGTGCAGACGATCCGGCGCGACCTGACGGATCTGGCCGAGGCGGGGCGGCTGGAGCGGGTGCATGGCGGCGCGGTGATGCCGTCGGGCGTGTCGAATATCGGCTACGAGGAACGGCGCGGCCTGAACGAGGCGGCCAAGCAGGCGATGGCGCAGGTCTGTGCGCAGCATATCCCGGACGGCGCGTCGGTATTTCTGAATATCGGAACCTCGACCGAGGCCGTGGCACGGGCGCTTCTGGCCCACCGCGACCTGATGGTAATCACCAATAACATGAATGTTGCCAACATCTTGGTGGCAAACGCGGAATGCGAGATCGTGGTGGCGGGGGGCGTGTTGCGCCGCTCGGACGGGGGGCTGATCGGCAACCTGACGACGCGGGTGATCGAGCAGTTCAAGTTCGATTACGCCGTCATCGGCTGTTCCGCGCTGGACGACGAGGGCGATTTGCTGGATTTCGACGTTGAGGAGGTGCATGTCAGCCAGTCGATCATCGCGCGGGCGCGGCGGACCTACCTTGTGGCGGATCATTCCAAGTTTCACCGCATGGCGCCGGCGCGGATCGCGTCGCTGGGCGAGGTGGACATGTTCTTTACCGACCGGCCGGTGCCCGCCCCGGTGGCGGAGCGGCTGAAGGAGTGGGATACGGTCTGTCGGGTCTGTCGCTAGGGCGGTTCGCTTCGGGTTCGTATTTTCATGTGGGCGTCAGGCGCGTGGGTTTTCACCCACCCTACGCCTTGCGCCAGGGTATCGCTCGTGCAGCGACCGCTGCGCGGATGTGCTAGGCTTGTCTGGTGCCAGTGAGTGGCGAAGTTTTGCCTGTGAGTGAAAATCCCCGACCCGTTTAAACTGTGACATTGACGGTCCTGTTGACCCGCCCGAAACAAATGCCATGACGAAAGACTTCAAGACGCCGCTGAACATCCCCCTGACATTCGAAGACATGGAACTTGGCCTCAAGGTCGCCCGTGTCGGATTGGGGAAGGTCGATTACCGTGCCGACACGTTGCGCTGCGATGCGCTGGCGGCGGAATTCTTCGGGCTGGATGCGGGCGTGGAGTTGCCGCGCGCGGAATTGCATGCGCGGATCCATCCCGAGGACTGGCCGCAGGTCGAGGAGGGGCTGACCTGCCTGTTGTCGCCCGAGCATCCGTTGCAGGTGCTGGACATGACCCACCGCATCCTGCTGCCGGATGGCCCGCTGCGCTGGGTCAACGCGCGCAAGCAGGTGACCTATGACGCCGAAGGCGTGCCTGTGGAGGGGGTGTTCGCCATCGTCGACATCACGGCGCGTGAGGTGGCCGAGCAGCGCGCGAAATTCCTGATCGGCGAGTTGGGCCACAGGGCGAAGAACCTGATCACGGTGGTGTCGGGGATCGTCCGGCAGCTGGCGCGGCATTCGCCACCGGAAGAGGTTGCCGACCGCCTGCTGGCGCGGCTGGCGGCGCTGAGCCGCAACCAGGAAGCGATGATGCACGATGCCGGTAGCCGGTTCGGCCTGCGCCAGATTTTCACCGAGCAGGTCAAGCCCTTTGCGGGAGCGGCGCGGGAGCGGGTGGTGCTGAACGGACCGGACCTGATGATTTCCAGTAACGCGGCGCAGATCTTGGGCATGGTGACCCACGAGCTGGCCACGAACGCGGCGAAATACGGCGCCCTGTCGGACGGCAGCGGCAAAGTTGAGATGACATGGTCGGTCGAGGGAGAGGAGCGCCCGGACTTCACGCTGTCCTGGGTCGAGCGGGGCGGGCCGAAGGTGACAGTGACGGCCAAGCCGGGCTTTGGCACGCAGGTTTTGACCAAGCTGACGCAGGCGTCTTTGGGGGCCAAAACCGAGGTGGCGTACGACACCGAGGGTCTTGCGTTCAAGCTGCGGGCGCCGTTGAAGGCGTTGTCGTCGGATTAACCGCCTTTGAGGCGGGCCAGCAGGACGACCTCGCTGTCGGGCTGGATCGGCTGGAACCAGCTGTCGTTATAGACCTTGCCGTCGATGGAGACCGAGACGCCGCGGTCGAGCTGGGGTTTCAGGCCGGGATATTTCTGCGCCAGCCCGTCGAGCAGTTGGCGTAGGTTCTCGGCCTCGACCTCGACCTCGCGGGCGTCGTCGGTGAAGCGGGCGAGCGAGCCCCATATCGTGACTTGTACCATGCCGGATATCTTGGGGCGGGGAGGTTCCGGGTCAACCCCGGGACGGGGGGATGGCTTGGCTGAGCGGGAGCGGACGGAGCCGCGTGGGTTTTCACCCACCCTACGGGTCCTGCCTGAGCGGTCGTGGAACCGGCCCCGGATTGGAACCGGGGCCGGTTGCGTGCTTACTTGTCCTGCATCGCCTTGAGCACTTTGGGGGGCGACATGGGCAGGTCGGTCATGCGCACGCCTGCCGCTTCGGAGACCGCGTTGGCGATGGCCGCGAGGGGCGGAACGATGGAGGTTTCGCCCACGCCGCGCACGCCGTAGGGGTGGCCGGGGTTGGGGATTTCCAGGATGACCGTGTCGATCATCGGCAGGTCCGAGGCCACGGGGATACGGTAGTCGAGGAAGCCCGCATTCTGGAGCGTGCCGTCCTCGCCATAGATGTATTCCTCGTTCAGGGCCCAGCCGATGCCCTGGGTGGCGCCGCCCTGGAACTGGCCTTCGACATAGGCCGGGTGCACGGCCTTGCCCGCGTCCTGAAAGACCGTGTAGCGCAGGATCTTCACCGCGCCGGTGTCGGGGTCGACTTCGGTATCCACCATGTGAGTGGCGAAGCTGACGCCGGCGCCTTCGGGGTTGGCTTCGTGGTGGCCCGCAATCGGCCCGCCGGTGTTTGAGGCGATGGCGGCGATCTCGGCGAGGGTCATGGGATCATGGCTGCCCGCATTGTGGCCGGTGGGGTGCACGGCACCGTCGCGCCATTCCACCGCGTCTTCGTCGATGCCCCAGACCTTTGCCACGCGGCGGCACATCTCGCGCTTGGCGGCGCGGGCGGCCTCGATGGTTGCGAGGCCCACGGCGAAGGTCACGCGGGAGCCGTCGGTGACCTCGTTCTGACCGAGGCTGCCGGTGTCGGCCACGATGGTGCGGACCTTGTTGTAGGGGATGCCCAGTTCCTCGGCCGCCATCATCGACATGGAGGCGCGGGAGCCGCCGATGTCAGGGTTGCCCTCGGACACCGTGACGGTGCCGTCGGGCGTGATGTTGAGCGTGACGCAGGTGTCACCGCCGAAGTTGAACCAGAAGCCGCAGGCGACGCCGCGTCCCTGGTTGGGGCCCAAGGGGGCTGTCCAGTGCGGGTGGTCCTTGGCGGTGCGCAACGTAGCCTCGAGCCCGATGGCGGGGTAGGTGGGGCCGTAGGACGCCTTGGTGCCTTCGCGGGCGGCGTTTTTCAGGCGCACTTCCAAGGGGTCGAGGCCGAGGCCCTTTGCCAGTTCGTCGATGGCGGATTCCACCGCGAAGGCGGCCATGGGCGCGCCGGGGGCGCGGTAGGCGGCCTGTTTGGGGCGGTTCGTAACCACGTCCCAGCCGACGGTTTTCACGTTTTCCAGGTCATAGGGCGCGAAGGCGGACATGGAGCCCATTTCCACCGGCGAGCCGGGGTAGGCGCCGCCCTGGTAACGCAGTTCGGCGAAACCGGCGGTGATGCGGCCGTCCTTGGTCATGCCGATGCGGATATCGACCGAGGACGAGGCCGTGGGACCGGTGGCGCGCAGCACCTCGGAGCGGGTCATGACCATCTTGACCGGGCGGCTGGATTTTTTTGCCAGCATCAGGGCCACGGGTTCGAGGAAAACGGTGGTCTTGCCGCCGAAACCGCCACCGATTTCCGAGGCGGTGACACGCAGCTGGCCCTGGTCCAGCCCGAGGATCGCGGCGCAGGTGTTGCGGACCATGTAGTGGCCTTGGGTGCAGCACCAGAGGTCGGCCTGTCCGTCCTGGCTCATTTGCGCAAGGCAGGCGTGGGGTTCGATATAGCCCTGATGCGTGGCCTCGGTCCGGTAGCTGCGTTCGATGACCTGATCGGCCTGGGCCAGCCCGGCGTCGATATCGCCATGGCCGAACTCGTAGCGGGCCATGATGTTGGGCGAGGATCCCTCGGGCACGGATTCGTCGGCGCGGCCCTCGTGCAGGACGGGGGCGCCATCGGCGATGGCGCGGTCGACGTCGGTCACGTGGTCGAGCACCTCGTAGTCGATCTTGATCGCCTTAAGCGCCTTCTTGGCGATGTGGCCCGAACTGGCGGCGACGGCGGCGACGGCGTGACCGTCATAGAGCGCCTTTTCGCCGGCCATGCAGTTGTCGAGCACGTCGGCGGTGGCGTCGTCATCGGTGATTTCGGCGAAATCGGCGCGGGTGACGACGGCGTGGACGCCCTCGATCGCCTCGGCCGCCGACGTGTCGATGGATTTGATCCGGGCATGGGCGTGCGGGCTGCGCAGCACCTTGCCGATCAGCATTCCCGGCGCGGTGATGTCGGCGCCGAAGCGGGCCTTGCCGGTGACCTTGTCGATGCCGTCGGGGCGCAGGGGCCTTGTGCCGACGATCTTGAATTGCTGGGTGTCCAGAACCTGTTTGCTGTCGAGTGCCATCACGATGCCTTTCTGAGGTCGGCGGCCGTGTCGAGCACGGCGCGGATGATCTTGTCATAGCCCGTGCAGCGGCAGAGATTGCCGGCGAGCCAGTAGCGGGCTTCTTCCTCGGTCGGGTCGGGGTTTTTCTCCAACAGCGACTTGGCCGCGACGAGGATGCCCGGGGTGCAGATGCCACATTGCAGGGCGGCGTGTTCGATGAACTTCTGTTGCAGCGGGTGCAGTTGGTCGCCGTCGGCCATGCCCTCGATGGTCTCGATCTCGGCCCCTTCGGCCTCGGCCCCCAGCACGAGGCAGGAACAGACGAGGCGGCCGTTAATTGTGACCGAGCAGGCGCCGCAATCGCCGGTGCCGCAGCCTTCCTTGGAGCCAGTCATGCCGAGACGGTCGCGCAGGACGTCGAGCAGGGTTTCATCGGGCGCGCATAGGTATTCCGTCGGGTCGCCGTTGATCTTGGTGGTGACGTGAATGTTGCTCATGTCCGGTTATCCTTCTGCGCGGGTCTTGGCGATGGCGGCGGCGCGGCGGGCGAGTACGCCGGCCACGTGCGTGCGGAACTCGACTGTGCCGCGCTTGTCGGCGATGGGGGTGGCGGCGTCCGAGCAGGCCTTGGAGAGGGCCTGCATCGCGGCGTCGTCGAGTTTCGTGCCGATGAGGGCCTCGGCGGCGGCGTCGACCAGCATGACTTTGGGGCCCACCGCGCCGAGCGCGACGCGGGCGTCGGTGCAGGTGCCGTCATTGTCGAGGGTGAGCGACAGGCCGCAGCCCACCACGGCTATGTCCATTTCGGTGCGCGGGATGAAGCGCAGGTAGGCGTCGCCCGAGCGATCCGGCTTGGCGGGCAGGAAGATGGAGGCGACGAATTCGCCCTTTTCCAGCGAGGTCTTGCCGGGGCCGGTGGGGATATCCTCGACCGCGACGTCGCGGGTGCCGTTGGGGCCGGCCACGCGGGCCACGGCGCGGACGGCGACCATGGCTGGCACTGAATCTGCCGCCGGAGAGGCGTTGCAGAGATTGCCAGCCAGCGTGCAGCGGCCCTGGATCTGGGTGGAGCCGATCAGGTCGGCGGCCTCGCACACGCCGGGGTAGGCGGCCTTGAGCTCGGCGTGTTCGTTCATCTCCGCCGAGGAGACGGCTGCACCGATAAGCCAGCCGCCGTCTTCCTTGGTGATCTGGCGCAGGTCTTCGATGCGCTTGATGTCGAGGATGCTGTCGGGCTCGGCATCGCCGGAGCGCAGGCGGACGAGCAGGTCGGTGCCGCCGGCGAGCACGCGGCAGTCGCCGGGATCGCCGCTGAGGAGCTGGATGGCGTCATCCAGCGTGGTTGGCGCGAGGTAGCGCATGGGAAAACCTCTTGGCTTGGGTGAGTCTGGTTGTCGCGGCACAGTAAATCAGGCGGCGCGGGGCTTGCCAAGGTGGTGCGGTCCGCGCGGTCGGATTTGCGAATTTATCTCATGAAAAGGCCGGGGATGCGGGAGAAAATTGCACAGGCTGCGTCACGTATCGGCGTGAAGCAGGCTTTGGGCCAGTTGCCGTGCTGCGGGTTCGGCCCCGTCGCGCAGGATGAGGTAATAGCCGAACGGCGTGGTGACGGCGTGGTCGATGGGGCGCACCAGGCGGCGCGTCGTCAGGTCTTCGGCAAGCTGGCCCTCCCATGCGAGCGCGACGCCAAGGCCCGCGCGGGCGGCATCGAGTTGGGCCATGTAGCTGTTGGTGCGCATGAGCGTGGTGGCGCGGGTGGGGTCGAGCCCCGCCTCGGTCAGCCAGATGCCCCAGTTCATCCAGTTCCAGTGAGTGTAGTCGAGGTCGATGAGGGGGGCAGACAGCAGGTCTTCGGGGGTTTGGAGCGGCGTTCTGGCAAGGAAATCCGGGGTGCAGACCGGGAAGACCGCGTCGGCGAAGAGCCGCTTGGCGGTGAAGCCGGGCCAGTCACCAGCGCCATGCAGGAGGGCGATATCGGCGGTCAGAAGCTCGGATTCGGTGTCGGAGGCCAGCAAGTCCAGCATCAGTGGCGGGCTGTCCGCGAGGGCGGCGGGCAGGCGCGGGGTGAGCCAGAGCTGGGCCATGGAGGTGTCGGCGGCGAGGCGCACGCGGGGGCGGTCGTCGCGTTGGCGCAAGGCGCGGGTGGCCGCCGTCATGTGCTGAAGCGCGGCGCGCACGCCGATCAGCAGTTCGCGGCCCTCGGGGGTGAGCGTGATGGCGCGGTGGCCGCGCGTGAAGAGTTGCGTGTCGAGCAGCGCCTCGAGCTTGCGCACGCGCTGCGAGATGGCGGATTGGGTGACGGACAACTCGTCCGCGGCGCGGGTGAAGCTGCCGAGGCGGGCGGCGGCCTCGAACGGTTCCATCAGGTCGAGCGGGGGGAGGTGCGGTTTTGACATAAGTGTAGCTTGGGCAAATTCATCAGAAAAGAGCGTTTGTCATGATCCTTGGTAATGGGTGACACTGTCAACAGCCAGATTGGAGTGCGCCATGACCTTGCAGACGTTGAACCTGATGCCCGGGGACAAGCCGTTCCGGGCCGACCCCAAGAATTCCTATACCTTGCCCGCGCGGTTCTACCATGACGCCGAAATCTGGGCGGCGGAGAAGGACGCGATTTTCTACAAGACCTGGTATTATGCCGGGCACGTGAGCCAGGTGGCGGAGCCGGGGAAGTTTCTGACCGTGAAGATCCACGAGCAGAACGTGTTCGTCGCGCGCAGCCGGACCGGCGAGCTGAACGCGTTTTTCAACGTGTGCCCGCATCGGGGGCATGAACTGGTGAGCGGAACCGGCAAGAAGAACATCATCACCTGCCCCTATCACGCCTGGGCGTTCGACTTTGACGGCAACCTGCGCTCGGCGCGGAATACCGAGAATGTCGAGGGGTTCCGGAAAGAGGAGTTTTCGCTGAAACCGGTTAAGGTGGAAGTGTTCTGTGGACTTGTTCTCGTCAATCTGGATGAAAACGCGATACCTTTCGCCGAACAAATGGGCGAATTGGAGTCCGAGATCCGACATTATGTCCCGTCGGTCGACGATTTGCAGTTTGCGCAGCGCGACACCTACGAGGTCGAGGCGAACTGGAAAGTGCTGATGGACAACTTCCTGGAGTGCTATCACTGCGCGCCCGCGCACCACGATTTCGTCGATCTGGTGGACATGGACAGCTATCGCACGATCACCTGCGGGCTGTATTCCAGCCAATGCGCCGGGCAGCCGCGGACGATGAACGCGCGCGCCTACAAGTTCGAGGCGGGCGACGTGGATTTCGGGTACGCGGGCTGGTTCGTGTGGCCGAACTTCACCATCTGGGCCTATCCGGGCGAGGCGAACCTGTCGGTGTTGCAGATGAACCCGACGGCGCCGGAAAAGTGCGTCGAGTACCAGGACTGGTTCGTGAAGGATGGCGAGGTCACGCAGCAGCTGCGCGATGCGATCAATTACCAGAAGGACGTGCTGCAGCCGGAGGATATCGGGTTGTGCGAGAGCGTGCAGAAGGGGCTGAAATCGAGCGGGTACAATCAGGGGCGTTTCGTCGTGGACGAGGGGCTGACCGAGTTGAGCGAGCACGCGGTGCACCATTTTCAGAAACTGGTGGCCGGAGCGCTGGGCGCGCGGCTGGACCCGGAGGCGGAGCAATGATGACTTCGAGCGACGGACAGACCCGCGACCTGATCACCACGCGGCCCGGCGCGGGGTGGGATTTCAACCTGCGCCGCCATGCGTATCACGCGATCGAGGCGAAACATGGCCCGCATTACTGCGTCTATAACCGGCGGTTCATGTGCGTCTACATGGACGACCTGCCGACCGACGAAGGCTATTGGCTGCTGCGCACGAAGGCGGCGTGCCTGCATACCGGCGAGTGGCCGATCGAGTTCAGGGGGCCGGATGCGGAAAAGTTGATGAATCTTTTATTCGTCAACAATATTTCCAAGGTGAAGGTCGGGCGGTGCGGGTACGGGATTGCCTGTTTCGACCACGGTGGCCTGATCGTGGACGGGGTGTTCGTTCGGCTGGCCGAGGACCGGTTCTGGTACGCGCAGGCGGACGGGGATTTCGTCAACTGGGCGCGGGCGCATGCGAAGGGGATGGATGTGGAGATCACCGACCCGGAGGTGAACGTGAGCCAGATCCAGGGGCCTTTGGCGATGGAGATCCTGAAGGACGCCGCAAAGGACGGCATCCCCGAGCCGTTCGGCTATTTCGGCAGCGCGTGGGTGGATGTCGGCGGGCAAACGGTGCTGATCACCCGAACGGGATATACCAACGAGCTGGGCTGGGAATTCTATACCGAGCCGCATCACGATGCCGCCGCCTTGTGGGCGCATCTGGAAAAGGCGGGCGCGCCTTATGGAATGCGGATGTTCGGGCTGGATTCGATGAATATCCGGCGGATCGAGGCGGGTATCCTGAACGCCAATTCGGATTTCGACGAAACGACCACGCCCTATGACGTGGGTCTGGGCGGGTTCGTGGCCATGGACAAGGATGATTTCATCGGCAAAGCCGCGCTGGAGAAAGCCGACAAGGGCCAGCGCCTGCACGGGATCGTCTGCCCGGATGGTGAGCCTCGGGTGAATGGCCGGGTCGAGTGGAACGGCAAGGTCGCGGGGCGGGTGACGGCAGGGGCGACCTCGCCCTATCTTGGGCACGGGATTGGCTATGCGCTGATGGACAGTGCCGAGGCCGGGCCGGGCACGGAGCTGTTGGTCGAGGGCAATGACGGGCAGATGTATGCTGCGACGCTGGCCGAGACGCCGCTTTACGACAAGGCCTGCGAGATACCGCGCGGAAAGTTGGTGGATATCCCGGACCGGGCAGCCTGACGCGGCATTCGCGGCAGGGGGCGGCACGAATGCGAAGGCAGGGCAGCGATGCCTTGCCTTTGTGCCTTGCAGGTGCCTGACTGGCGACTGAGACACGAGAAGAGGAGGCGCGCCTTGGCCGAGGGCAACAACAGGGCTGTCCTGACTGGACTATTTGCGGGGCTGTGCTGGGGCATTTTCTGGCTGCCGCTGCGGATGATCGAACAGGCGGGGCTGGATGCGCCGTGGGCGATGGTGGTGTTCCTGACGTTGCCTGCGCTGCTGAGCCTGCCGGCGGTCTGGGTGCTGCGCGCGGACTATGCGCAAGGGCTGCGGCCGCTCCTGGGAGGGATTCTCGCCGGTGTGGCCTTTGCGCTTTACGCGGCGGGGCTGCTTTACACCGACGTGGTGCGCGCGGTGCTGTTGTTCTACATGACGCCGATCTGGGGGTTTCTGCTGGGCTGGATCTTCCTGGGCGACCGGATGACGTGGTTCCGGTGGCTGTCGATCTTCGTGGGTCTGGTCGGGCTGGTGGTGATCTTTGCCGATGACACCGGGCTGCCGCTGCCGCGCAACGCGGGCGACTGGTTCGGGCTGATCTCGGGGATGTTCTGGGCCGTGGGCTGTACGCTGATCCTGACGGAACGGCGGGTGCGGATCCTGACCCATGCGGTGAATTTCCTGCTGGTGGGGGCGGTCGTGGCGCTGCTGGTGGCGGGGATTGCCACGGTGCAGGAGATCGCGACCGTGCCGGAGTGGCCAGAGGTCAGGGGCCTGATGTGGTGGTTCGTGCCGGTGGCGGTGATCCTGATCCTGCCCAGTTCGTTCGCCACGATCTATGCGCCGTCGCGGCTGAACCCCGGACTGGTGGGTCTGTTGTTCATGACCGAGGTGGCGGTGGCCACGGTGACGGCGGCGATCTGGGCCGGGGAACGGTTCGGCCTGCGCGAGGCGGTGGGCCTGCCGCTGATCCTGTCGGCGGGGCTGATCGAGCCTGCCGTGATGGCGTGGCGGGCGCGGCGGCTGGCCTGATTACCAGTGCGCGCCGGCGTTGATCTGGATGTCTTCCATGGTCAGACCCGGTGCGGCGTCGGAACACAGGAACGCGATGATGGCGGCGACCTCGTCGGGCTGAACCAGGCGGTTCTGGGGGTTGGCGCGGGCCAGGGCCGCGATCTCGTCGGCCTGCGTGGTGCCATTCTGGGTGGCGATGGTGGCGGCGGACTCGCGCAGCATTTCGGTTTCGACCCAGGTGGGGCTGACCGTGGTGCAGGTGACGCCGTGGGGGGCGCCCTCGAGCGCCACGGCGCGGGAAAGGCCGAGCACGCCGGACTTGGATGCGCAATAGGCCG
>NZ_LAXJ01000017.1 GCF_001441615.1 Roseovarius atlanticus | reverse complement strand
ACCGCCGAGGATGCGGCGGTGGAGGCGATGTTGACGATCCGGCCCCAGCCCGACGCCATCATGTCGGGCAAAAGCGCGTGGATTATGAGGAAGGTGCCGGTGAGGTTTGTCTCGATCACGTCGTCCCAGGCGTCGAGATCGTGGTCGGAGACCGTCTGGTGCCGGGTGACGCCGGCGGCGTTCACCAATATCTGCGGTGTGCCGAACTGGTTTTTCACGGATGTGCAGAAGGCCGTGACCGAGCCGCGCTGGCGCACGTCGAGCGGGGCGACGAAGACGTGCGCACCGACGGTGTCGCGGGCCATGTCCTGAAGCGATGTGTCGTCACCGCGGCGGGCACCGATGGCGACGGTGTGCCCGGCCTGGTGCAGCAGGCGGGCGGTGGCGAGGCCGATGCCCGCCAGCCCGCCGGTGATGATGGCCGTGCGTTTGGTCAATGCGGTCTGCTCCTTGCGATCATGTCGGCAAGCCATGCGTCGGCATCGCCCAGACGGCGGCCACCGTCGCGGTATTCGTCGAGGATTTCAATCATCTTGTCCCGGCCGAAGGATTTGAAGTGGCCAGCGTGGACGGTGGAGACATCGAGCTCGCGCAGGCGGGCGTGGGACTCGGCCAGCTTTTCGGGGTCGGAATGGTCCATGTCGTCGATGAGGTCGCCGTCATACACAACGTCGCCGCTGAAAAGGAGGCCGGTTGCGGACTCGTGGAGCGCGATGGAGCCGGGGCTGTGGCCGGGCAGGTGGAAGACGGTGAAGACGCGGTTGCCAAGGTCGAGCACGTCGCCTTCATCCAGCAGCGCAGAAAGAGGCGCGGGTTTCACGGTGTAGTGCTCATGCGAGAAGCCCTCGTAGGGCAGGGCGGTGAAGGTTTCGGCCCGGACAAAGCCCGCGTCGGCGTAGGTGTTGGCGGGCGTGGGGTTGGCGATGATGTCGGATTCGGCCAAATGGCCACAGCGGTGGTCGAATTCGTGCAGGCCGCCGGAATGGTCGAAATGCGTATGGGTGACGATGGCGCTGAGCGGGCGTTCGGTCAGCTGCGCCAGCTCGCGCGTCATGGGGCGCAGGCCCATGCCGGTGTCGATCACCAGGTCGCGGTCGCGTCCTTTGATATGCCAGATATTGCAGCGCAACCAGGGGGCGACATGCGGCTCCCATATCAGGGTGACGCCATCGCCCATATCCTTGGTCTGAAACCATTTTTCGGCAACTTTCAACGGCACGGCACACTCCCTTCCCTGTTGCTCATGAAACCGGCAGCCGCGCCGCGGACGCCTGATTTGAGCCTGATTTTTATTAACTCATTGGTCAACAAACATTTCTGCTTGGGTCCACGGTGCGGACGTCGCATGATGGCGGCCATGATCTGCATCAATAAAAACAGGGAGAGAACGATGAAGATGAATTCTGTCTTGTGGGCGGCGAGCCTGTCGCTGGCCGGGGCCGGGATGGCGCAGGCCGAGACGGTGCGCATTCCGATCAACGAATGGACCGGGCAGCATATCTCGGCGCATATCACCGGCACGCTGCTGGAAAAGGCCGGGCACGATGTGGAATACGTGACCGCCGGTGCGGTGCCGCAATTCGCCGCCATCGCCAATGGCGATCTGCACCTGCAACCCGAAGTCTGGACCAACAACGTGGGCGACATCTATCCCAAGGCGGTTGAGTCGGGCGACATCACCGTTGTGGGGCAGCTGGGCCTGCAGCCGCAGGAAGGCTGGATCTATCCGCCCTACATGGCGGAAAAATGCCCCGGCTTGCCGGATTACCAGGCGCTTTACGATTGCGCGCAGGCGTTTGCCGCCGCCGACACCTTTCCCAAGGGCCGCCTGATCACCTATCCCGCCGACTGGGGCACCCGGTCGAAGGACGTGGTGGCGATGATCGACATGCCGTTCGAGCCGGTCGCGGGCGGATCTGAAGGCGCGATGATCGCCGAGCTGAAATCGGCCACGGCGACGCAGGACCCGATCCTGATGATGTTCTGGCAGCCGCACTGGCTGTTTGCCGACATGGAGATGGAGTGGGTCGCGTGGGACCCTGCCGACGGTGAATGTGTCGAGGAAGAAGGCCAGGAGCGGGGCAAGGCCTGCGGCTTCCAGCAGGCCTCGATCGACAAGATCATCAATGCCGAGTTTGCCGAGGCGAACCCGAGTGTGGCTGCCGTGTTCGAGCAGATCTCGATCGACAACGAGGTGCAGAACGCGCTGATGCTGGAGATCGACCAGAAGGGTCGTGACCTGGAAGAGGTCGTGGCCGAGTGGATCGACGCCAATGAAGAGACCTGGGGGCCCTGGGTCGAGGCCGGCAGGGCCGCGCAGTAAGGTGCGCATGGACGCATTGGAAAGGCCGGGGGTTCTGACGCCCGGCCTTTTCGCTTTCCCAAGGGGGACAGGGGCAGCATGAACGATCGAGCACAGGACGATGGCTCTGGGGGGGACCAGCCAAGGCTGTCCTGCCGCCACATCTGGAAGGTCTACGGCAAGAAACCGGAGCAGTATTTTCCGGACGGGGCACCTGCGGTGGAGACGCCGGCGCTGGCCGAGCGCATCCGCGAGGACGGGGCCATTCCGGCGGCCGCGGATGTCAGTTTTGACGTCGCCGTGGGCGAGATTTTCGTGATCATGGGGCTGTCGGGCTCGGGCAAGTCGACGGTGGTGCGCTGCCTGTCGCGGCTGGTGGAGCCGACGCATGGCGAGATCCTGCTGGACGGCGAGGATCTGCGCGCGAAGTCAGACAAGCAGATGATCGAGGTGCGCCGCCACCAGATCGGCATGGTGTTCCAGAATTTCGGCCTGATGCCGCATCTGAGCGTGTGGGAAAACGTCGCCTTTCCGCTGAGCCTGCAGGGCGCGGCGCAGGACCACACCCGGGAACGTGTGGGCAAGGTGATCGAACTGGTGGGGCTGGAAGGGCGCGAGAAAAGCTATCCGCACCAGTTGTCGGGCGGGCAGCAGCAACGGGTGGGCATCGCCCGGTCGCTGGCCGTGGACCCGGACCTGTGGCTGCTGGACGAGCCGTTTTCGGCGCTGGACCCGCTGATCAGGCGGCAGATGCAGGACGAGTTCCTGCGGATTCAGAACGACTTGCACAAGTCGATCGTGTTCATCACGCATGATTTCCTGGAGGCGCTGCGCGTTGCCGACCGGATGATGATCATGCGCGGGGGCCGTGTGGTGCAAACTGGCACGCCGGCGCAGCTGATCACCAATCCGGCGGACGATTATGTGGCCGAGTTCACCAATGATGTGCCCATGGTGCGCGTGCTGCGGGCCTATGAGGTGACGGACCCCGAGGCCGGGTCCGCCGAGGGCCGCGAGCGGGTGGCAGGCGACGTGTCGGTTGAGGCGCTTTTGCCGATGCTGTCGGCGCATCCCGAGGGGCTGGCGGTGGAGCAGGGCGGCACGGTGACGGCCGTGGTGACGGCGCAAAGCGTGGTCCGGGCGCTGGCGCGATTGTCCGAACAGGAGGAAGCCCCGGCATGAGCGGGGACCGCACGCACTGGGCGTGGTTCGCGCTGATCGGCCTGACGCTGGTGGCGCTGGGCTTTCGTGACCGGCTGGGCTGGCTGATGGAGTTCCCCGAGGCGTGGGAATGGCCGATGACCGAATGGCTGAATACCGGCATGGACTGGGTGGTGGAGACCGCCGGCCCCGCGTTCCGGGCGTTTTCGGACGTGATGGATTACCCGATGTCGTGGGTGCGGGGCCTGCTGCACTGGATGCCCTGGGCGCTGACGGTGGGCCTTTTGGTTATCGCCTCCTTCGCGGTGTCGGGCTGGAAGCTGGCCGTGTTCACGTTTCTGGCGATGTTCTACATGGTCGTGATCGGATACTGGTACGAGTCCATGAATTCGCTGGCGCTGGTCATGGTGTCGGTGCCGCTGGCGGTGGCGATCGGGTTCTGCGTGGGGACCTGGGCGTTCTATTCGGACCGGGCCGAGCGAGTGATCACGCCGACGATGGACACGTTGCAGACGATCCCGGTCTTTGCCTACCTCTTGCCGATCCTGCTGCTGTTCGGTTTCGGGCCGGTGGTGGGGCTGATCGCCTCGGTCCTTTATGCCGTGCCGCCGATGGTGCGGAACACGACTCTGGGGCTGGTCCGAATCGACGAAGAGGTGATCGAGGCGGGCATGATGGCGGGGGCCACGGCGGGCCAAATGTTCTGGCGTGTGCGGGTGCCGAGCGCGTTGCGCCAGATCCTGCTGGGGGTGAACCAGACGATGCTAGCGGCCTTTTCGATGATCATCATCGCGTCGATCATCGGCGGCACGTCCGATATCGGCTGGGAGGTGCTGACCCATATCCGCAAGGCCAACGTGGCCGAGGCGATACTGGCGGGCGTGGTGATCGCGCTGATGGCGATGGTGATGGACCGGATCACCGCGCGGGCCGCGATGGGGCGGTCGCCGGACGGGGGCGAGGACGAGAGTTTCGTGACGCGCTATCGCTACTGGATCGTGGCGGCGGTGTTCGCGGCTGTCATGCTGGTGTTGGCGCGGGTGTTCCCGGTCTTGCAGGACTATCCGCGGGCCTGGGAAGTCTATCCGGCGGATGCGATGAACGACGCGTTCAACTGGTTGCTGGTGGAATATGCGGGCGCGATCAAGGCCATCAAGACGACGGCGCTGTTCTACCTGATGCTGCCGGTCAAGATGGGGCTGGAGCAGACGATCAGCCCGTTTTCCTGGGGGTTCGAGTTCACCCAGCCGATGAAGATCGGCTACGCGGTGGCGATGGCGGCGCTGGCCGGGTGGCTGTTGCTGCGGCGCCGGGTGCGGGGGGCCATTGGTGTCGCGCTTCTGGCGATCCTGCTGTATTTCGGGATCACGGGCCTGCCGTGGCTGTCCATCGCCGGGGTGATGGTTTTGCTGGCGTGGCAAGCGGGCGGGCGGCGCCTGGCGGTGGGCACCAGCGTTGGGCTGGCCTTCCTGATGCTGGCGGGGGTCTGGCCCGAGGCAACGATTTCGTTCTACCTGTGCGGGCTGGCGGTGGCGCTGTCGTTCCTGATCGGCACGACCCTGGGGGTGATCGCGTCGGAGAACGACGCGGTGTCGGCCTTTCTGCGCCCCATCAGCGATACGTTGCAGACGATGCCGCTGTTCGTGATCCTGATCCCGTTCGTGATGTTCTTCAAGCTGGGGGATTTCACCGCGCTGCTGGCGATCATGGCCTATGCCATCGTGCCCGCGATCCGCTATGCCGAACACGGGTTGCGCGGCGTCAACGCAGAGGTGATCGAGGCGGCCAGCGCCTGTGGCGCGACCCGGTGGCAGATGCTGTGGCGGGTGCGGTTGCCGCTGGCGTTGCCGCAGCTGCTGCTGGGGCTGAACCAGACGATCATGTTCGGGGTAGCGATGCTGGTCATAACGGCGCTGGTGGGCACCAGCGATCTGGGGCAGGAGATCTATATCGGTCTCAACAACGGGGATTTCGGTGTGGGCATGATCGCCGGGATCGGGATGGCGACGCTGGCGATGATCGCGGACCGGATGACTCGGGGGTACAGCCGGAAAGGGCAGAAGGCCCTGGGGCAGGGGTGAGTGGCCAAAAGCTTTTAGAATGCTTTTGGCAAATCTTTTCTAAAAAGATTTGCCGCGCAGCCAATCCAGCATGATGTCGCAAAGTCGGTCGGGGTCTTCCTCGTGGGCGAGGTGGCCGAGGCCTTTCAGACGGATGCGCTCGGCATGGGGCAAGAGGGCGGCGGCGCGGTCCGAGACCTCGGGCGCGACGGCGGTGTCGCGGTCGCCGGTGATCAGAAGAACCGGGCTTTGGATTTCGGGCAGGTGGTCGAGCAGGGCGTCGGTGCTCCAACGGGACATCATCTGAAGCGTGCCGTCCACATGGGCACGGTCGGCGAGCAGGCGGCTGTAATACGCAAGCCCCTCTTCGGAGAGCGTGGAGCCGGTGGCGCGGATCACGTTGCGGGCGCGGCCCGGGCGCGCGCCGCCTGCCGAGAAGGCGATGGCGGTGAGCGGGTTCAGCGCAAGCAGCTTGGCCAGCATCGGGAAAAGCCAGCCCGCCATTCCCTCGAACCGGTCAAGGGCGGCGTTGAGGCCGATCACGGCGGGGGTGCCGGGCAGGCGGGAGGCCAGGTCAAGCGCCACGGCGGCGCCGGCGGAATGGCCGATGAGGGCCTGGGGCTGCCAGTTCTGATCGGCGCACAGAGCCGCGATATCCTCGGCGGTGGTGGCGAGGCCGAGGCGCGAAACGCTGCCCGCGCGGGTGAAGCCGTGGCCGGGCAGGTCGAGGGCGATGACGTGGTGGTTTTCAGACAGGCGGGGGATGAGGTCGCGCCAGGTATGCGTGCTGGCGCCTGCGCCGTGCAGCAAGAGGAGCGTGGGGCCGGTGCCCCATTCCTGCACATGCCAGTCATGCGGGCGGTGGCGGACGCGGCGGGACGCGTCGGCATGGGGCCAGTCGGGCTGGTCGCGGGCCCAGTCCATGGGCCTTACGCCTCGAGCGCCGAGGTGACGGCGGTGCTTATGCCCTGTGCGTCGGCGCGGGGCAGGGCGAGATAGCGCGCGCCCAGGGCGGCGGCGATGGTGCGGGCCGCGTCGTTGGGGCGGTTCGAGGTGTCGACGAGGACGCCGGAGAGGCCCTGCTGGCGCAGACTGGCGGCGATGCGGGTGGCGTCGTCGTTCGCGGTGGCGCGGTCCGGCTCACCGGAGAGGGGAATGTTGGCGCGGCCGTCGGTCAGCAGCACCAGCATGGGTGTGAGACCGCGACCCCGGGCCAGTTGACCGAGGTCACCCGCCGCCATCAGGCCCGAGGCGAGGGGTGTGCCGCCGCCGCCGGGCAGGGAGGCGAGGCGTCGTTTGGCCTGCACCAGCGAACGGGTGGGCGGCAGAAGCGTTTCCGTGCCCGTGCCGCGAAAGGCCAACAGGGCGACCTGATCGCGGCGGGCATAGGCCTGCGCCAGCATGAGTTCGACGGCGCCCTTGGCCTCGGCCAGCCGGGCGACGGCGGCGGAGCCGGAGGCGTCGACGGTGAAGATGAGAAGGCGATCGGAGCGGTCCTCGAACCGCTTGATGCGGATGTCCGAGGGCAGGATCACCAACGCGCGGTCGGCGTTGCGGCCGGTGCGGCGCAGGGTCTGCCAGGGGGCGGCGGCTCGCAAGGTCGCGATGGGGTCGATCCGGGATTGGGCCGAGGGGCGGCCCGGGCGCGAGGGCAGCGGACGGCCCCGGCGGTTGCCGCGGCGGCGATCGCCCGCGCCGCTGCCCGCCGCATTGGCGGGGCGGGTGGATTTGGCGGCGAGGCGGTCGAGGATGTCGGTCGGAAGGAGCGCGGCGATGGCGGAGACGAGGATGTCGTCGGGCAGGTCGGTGAGGGACTGCTCGCCGTTTTCGTCCGCGTTGTCGGACTGGTCCGGTTCAGGCGCGTCGGGTGGCGTTTCGTCCTCGGCCTCGGCGGGCATCATGGTGGCACGGGAGGGGTAGACGAGTTCGGCGGCTTCCTGAAGGTGATCCTGGGTCACGGCCGGTTCGGCGTCGAGCGCGGCGAGGGCGCGGGCGGCGCGCAGGGCGAGGCTGGGCGCGCGCAGGCTGTGGATGCCGAAGCGGGCGGCGAGGGTAACGAGCAGGGGCAGGGCGTCGTCGGGCAGTGAGACGCGGGGCAGCCGTTTGCGGGCGGCGTCAAGGTCAGCGGCGGCGGGCAGGCGGACGGGGGTGGCGGCCTCGGGCGGCTCGATATGGAAGGCGAGGCGGTCGAGTAGGGCTTGCGGCGCGCCTTCGTCCGCGCTGGCGGCCTCGTCGAGCAGGATGAGGGCGTGGCCACGATCCGCGTCGAGCAGTTGGGCGAGGCGGGCAGCAAGGCCGGAGGGCGTGCGCTCGGCCATTGTGAGGGTGAGAGTGGAGGGCTGCTCGGCGAGGCCCGCGTCGCGGACGGGGCGCCCCTCGGCCAGCGAAGCGGCGATGTTGAGGCCGCCGAAGAGCTGGTCGTCGGTGATGGCGGGATGGATGCGGCGCTGGGGCCCGGACAGCTTGCGCAGGGCGGTCTCGAACGCCTGCCGGGCGGGGCCCATGCGGGCGCGGAACGTCAGGCCCTTGAGGCCGCCGGGATCGACCGCGAGCGCCGCGAGGGCGCGTTGGGTGCGGGCGGTGTCGGCGCCGGTTGTCATCCGAAGGTTTCGGCGACGGTGCGGGTGACGCGGGTGGTTGAGCCGGCCTCGTCCAGCGGGTCGCGGCGCAGGCGGTGGCTGAGCGCCAGGGGCGCCACGGTGGCGAGGTGGTCGCGGGTGATCGCGGCGTCGCCTTCATAGGCGGCGAGGGCGCGGGCGGCGCGGAGCAGGGTCAGCTCGCCGCGCAGACCGTCGGCGCCGAGAGCCACGGCGAGGGTCGCGCAGTCGCGCAGGATGGCGTCGGTCGCCTCGAGTTTGCGGAGTGCGGCGCGTCCGGCGAGGATGGCGTCGCGGATCTTGGCATCCTCGGGTTGCCATTTGGCTATGAAGCCTTCGCGGTCCATGTCGAAGGCGTCGCGGCGGCGGACGACCTCGATCCGCTCGTCGATATCGGTGGGGGAGGCGACCTCGACCGAGAGACCGAAACGGTCGAGCAACTGCGGGCGCAGCTCGCCCTCTTCGGGGTTGCCGGAGCCGACCAGAACGAAGCGGGCGGGGTGGCGGATGGAGAGGCCTTCACGCTCGACCGCGTTGACGCCGGACTGGGCGACGTCGAGCAGGAGGTCGACGATGTGGTCCTCGAGCAGGTTGACCTCGTCGATATAGAGATAACCGCGATTGGCGCGGGCCAGAAGGCCCGGCTCGAACGCCTTTTCGCCCTTGGTGAGCGCGCGTTCGATGTCGAGCGCGCCGGTGACGCGGTCTTCGGTCACGCCCAGGGGCAGGTCGACGACGGGGGTGGGACGTTCCACCAGGTCGGTGTCGGGCACGGTGGCCCAGTCAGGGCAGTCTTCGGGGCGCTCGGAATTGACCGGGCAGTCCTTGACGGCGGTGATCGGCGGCAAGAGGGCCGCGAGGGCGCGGACGGCGGTGGACTTGCCTGTGCCGCGGTCGCCGAAGACCAGCACGCCGCCCAAGCCCGGGTCGATGGCCGTCAGGATCAGCGCCTGTTTCATTGTGTCCTGTCCGACGATGGCGGAGAACGGAAAGGCGAGGCTCATGCGCCGACCCCCAGGTGCTGAAGTGGTTTGGCGCCCTGCCACGTGCCGCGGTCGGCTATGATGTTGAAGCGGGCGTAGAGTTCTTCGCGGAACCAGTTGCCGTCGCGGACGGCCCTGATGGCGCGGGCGTGGGGGCCGTCGTGGCGGGCGAAAGCGGCCATGCCCGCGGTGTCGGGCCAGACCGAGAAGGTGACCTGGTGCAACAGCGGCACCTCTCCGATGCCGATCTTGAAGGCGACGTTGGGATCGGCGCCGATGACGGTGCTGATGTCGGGCACGTGGCGCCAGAACCTGAGCGCCACAAGCGGCTTGATCGTGGCGCGGGTGAGCGCGGCGACCGGGCCGGCGCCGGGCGCTTCGGCAGGGTCGAACGGGGCCACGCCGGACCATGCGCCGCGCACGGAGGTGGTTTGCATGAAGAGCGTATAGCATTCGATGGCGCGGCGGGCGTAGCGGCGGAAGATCGGCGCCTCGGCGGTCTGGCGCTGCGCGGTGGCAAGGTCGGGCCAGGTGGCGAGAATGGCATAGACGCCGGTGTTGGGTTTCGGCGTGAAGCCTTCGCCGGTGCCCGAGCCGCACAGCTTCCAGAAGCCGATGCCGGGGACGCGGGCCAGCGCGGGGCGGGCGAGGCCCATCATGGTGAAGGCCCAGAGCCGTGAGAGGCCCGGTGCGAAACGGAAAAAGCTGAGGCTGACGATTTGGATGACCCTGTCCCCCTTCGGCCAGTGCGTGCGTGTCGGCAGTCCCATTCATGCCAACCGCGACGTCCGGTTGTCCAGCGCGTTCCGGTTCATAAAAGAACTTCACTCGGCGATTGTCAACTTAACTTGACACATGTAGTCTGGCTGTATGTTGACACGCCTGGATCCCGCGCTTCGTGAACAGTCCGATAGGGCCCGGCGGCCCCATGCGATCGTGATCGGCGCCGGGCTGGGCGGCCTTGCCTCGGCCATGCGGCTGGGGGCGAAAGGCTATCGCGTGACGGTGCTGGACCGGCTGGAAAGCCCCGGCGGGCGCGGGTCGAGCCTGTGGCGCGACGGGCACCGGTTCGATCTGGGGCCGACCATCGTGACGGTGCCGCAGGTGTTCGAGGATCTGTGGGCGGCCTGCGGGCGGCGGTTTCGGGACGACGTGGATCTGCGTCCGATGGACCCGTTTTATGAGATTCGCTGGCCTGACGGCAGCAAATTTACCGCGCGGCAGGATACCGACGCGATGCGGGCCGAGGTGGCGCGGCTGAGCCCCGGCGACGCGCAAGGCTACGAGCGGTTTCTGAAGGACAGCGAACGGCGCTATGCCTTCGGGTTCGAGGACCTGGGGCGGAGGTCGATGCACCGGTTCCTGGACCTGGTGAAGGTCTTGCCGACCTTCGGGATGATGCGCGCGGATCGGTCGGTCTATGCCCACGCGGCGAAGCGGTTCAGGGACGAACGGCTGCGCATGGCGTTTTCGTTCCATCCGCTGTTCATCGGCGGCGATCCGTTCAACGTGACGTCGATGTATATCCTCGTGAGCCACCTGGAAAAGGCATTCGGTGTGCATTACGCCATGGGCGGGGTCGACGCGATCGCGCGCGCCATGGCGAATGTCGTGGCCGATCAGGGCGGTCTGGTGCGGCAGGGCGCGGAGGTGGATGAGATCGTGGTGCGCGACGGGCGTGCGGCGGGGGTGCGCTTGACCGGCGGCGAGGTGGTCGAAGCGGATGTGGTCGTGTCGAACGCCGATGCCGGGCACACCTATGACACCCTGATGCGCAACGTGAAGAAGCGGCGCTGGACCGGGCCGAAGCTGAAGCGGTCGCGGTGGTCGATGGGGCTGTTCGTCTGGTATTTCGGCACGAAGGGTACGCGCGGGAAATGGGCCGATGCGGGGCACCATACGATTCTGAACGGTCCGCGCTACAAGGGGCTGGTCGAGGATATCTTTCTGAAGGGCAAGCTGGCCGAGGACATGAGCCTTTACGTGCACCGGCCCACGGTGACCGATCCGAGTGCCGCGCCGGAGGGGGATGACACGTTCTATGCGCTCAGTCCCGTGCCGCATCTGGGGTTCGACGACCCGGTGGACTGGAGCGCGATGGCCGAGACCTATCGCCGGAAGGTGCAGGCGGTGCTGGAAGAGCAGTTGCTGCCGGGGCTTGGGAAGCATCTGACCGCGTCGGAAGTGTTCACGCCCGAGACGTTTCGGGACAGGTACCTGAGCCCGCATGGATCGGGCTTTTCGCTGGAGCCGCGGATCTTTCAGAGCGCGTGGTTCCGGCCGCATAACGTGAGCGAGGAAGTGGCCGGCCTCTATCTTGTGGGGGCGGGCACGCATCCCGGTGCGGGGCTGCCGGGCGTGGTGTCGAGCGCCGAGGTGCTGGGCAAGCTGGTGCCGGATGCCGACGAGGTGCGGGTGAGATGAGACTGACACGCACCGAAGCCGCCGACATGGCGCATTGCCGCGAGGCGATCCGGGACGGATCGCGGTCTTTCCATGCGGCCTCGAAATTGTTGCCGCGGCGTGTCCGCGACCCGGCGCTGGCGCTCTACGCGTTTTGCCGGCTGGCGGACGATTCGGTGGATCTGCATTCCGAAAAGGCCGAGGCGGTGGCGCGGCTGCACGAGCGGCTGGACCTGGCCTATCGCGGGGTGCCGCGGAACGCCCCTGCGGACCGGGCCTTTGCCGCTATGGTGGCGCGGTTCGACATGCCGCGCGAATTGCCCGAGGCGCTGCTGGAAGGTCTGGCCTGGGACGCGGAAGGCCGGCGTTATGACAGCCTGTCGGAGTTGCGGGCCTATTCGGCACGCGTGGCCTCGGCCGTGGGCGCGATGATGTGCGTGCTGATGGAGATGCGCGAGGCCGACGGGCTGGCGCGGGCCTGCGACCTTGGTGTGGCGATGCAGCTGACGAATATTGCCCGCGACGTGGGCGAGGATGCCCGCGAGGGTCGGCTTTACCTGCCGCGCGACTGGATGGAGGACGAGGGGCTGGACGAGGCGGCGTTTCTGGCCAGCCCGCAAATGTCGCCCGCCTTGCACCGGGTTATTGCAAGGCTCTTGCGCGAGGCCGACGGGCTTTATGCCCGGTCCGAGGCGGGGGTGGCGACGCTGCCTGTGAGTGCGCGGCCGGGGATCTTTGCTGCGCGGTACATCTATGCCGGGATCGGGCGGCAATTGCGGCGGTTGGGACATGACTCGATCACGCATCGGGCGCGCACGACCGGCGCGCAGAAGCTGGGCTGGCTGATGCTGGCAAGCCTGCGGGCGGGCGGCACGATGATGATGCCGCGCTCGGCCGTACTGCACGCGCGGCCCTTGCCCGAGGTGGCCTATCTGGTTGAGGCGGCGGCAGAGCGACCGGCCCCGGGGCGCGACTGGAGCGAGGCGCTGTGTTCGACGATGGCGGCGCTGAAGGCACGGGACCGGGACGATCCGGCCTTGCCGGTCTCGGGGAGGCACGCTAGATCGAGATCATGATCTGGCTTTGCTTTGCAATCTTTCTTGCGGCCTGCTTTGCGGCAGGTGCGACGGGGGCGCTGTTCCCGCCGGGCAAGTGGTACGAGGACCTGAACAAACCGACATGGACGCCGCCGAATTGGCTGTTTCCGGTGGCGTGGACGACGCTGTACCTGCTGATGGCGGGGGCGGGCGCGCGGGTGGCGGTGAGCCCCGACAACTCGGTGGCGATGGCGCTTTGGGCGTTGCAGATCGCGCTGAACGGGTTGTGGACACCGGTTTTCTTTGGCCTGCGCCGGATCCGGCTGGGTCTGGTTGTGCTGGTGGGCCTGTGGATCGCGGTGTTCTGGGGCATGATCGAGCTGTGGCAGGTGGATTGGTTGGCTGGGCTGATGTTCGTGCCCTATCTGGCCTGGGTCAGCGTGGCGGGCGCGCTGAACCTGTCGGTGATGCGGCTCAATCCCGAGGTCGTGCGGGCCGAGGCGCGGCGCTGAATTTTCCATGTGGCAACGGAACTTGCCGCAAAGCTGCGCGGTTGAGGCGTCATGCTGTCTGATCTTTCCCTGACCGCCAATCTGATCGTCTTTGGCGTTGCGGCGCTGGTCATTCTGGTGGCGGGCACGAAGATGACGGGCATGGCCGACCGGATCGCGGACCGCACCGGATTGGGCGAGGCGGTCACGGGCGGGCTGTTGCTGGGCGCGGCGACGTCTTTGTCGGGCACTGTGGTGTCTATAACATCGGCGCTGGACGGGCGCGCAAGCCTGGCGTTTTCCAACGGGGTTGGCGGGATCGCGGCGCAGACGGCGTTTCTGGCGCTGGCGGACCTGATCTATCGCCGCGCGAACCTGGAACATGCCGCGGCGGACGTGGCCAACCTGTTTCAAAGCACCTTGCTGATGCTGATGATGGTGGTGCCGCTGGCGGCCTTCGTCATGCCCGAGATGGCGTTCTGGTCGGTGCATCCGGCCTCGGTCGTGCTGGTGGGCATCTACCTTTTCGGCGCCTATGCCAGTGTCGGGGTGCGGCAAAGTCCGATGTGGCGAGCGGTGGACACGCAGGAGACGCGGGACGACCAGCCTGAAGACGAAGAAGATGCCAAGAAAAGTGCGATGGCTCTGGTGGTGCCGTTCCTCGGGCTGATGCTGCTGCTGGGTCTGGCGGGCTATGCGATCGCGCGTTCGGCGGGGGCGCTGACCGAGCAGTTGGGTCTGTCCTCGGCGTTGGTAGGGGCGTTGATGACGGCGGTGGTGACCTCGCTGCCGGAGCTGGTGACGACGCTGGCCGCCGTGCGGCGCGGGGCGTTGCAGCTGGCTGTAGGCGGAATCATCGGGGGTAATACGTTCGACGTGCTGTTCCTGACGCTGTCGGACATCAGCTATCGCGACGGGTCGCTGTATCACGCCATCGGCACGGGGGATCTCTTTTGGGTGGTCGTGGGGCTGGCGATGACGGCGGTGTTGTTGATCGGGCTGATCCTGCGCGAAAGGTCCGGCCCTGCAAACATGGGCTGGGAGAGCCTGACGATGCTGGGGATCTACGGCGGGGCCGTGGGGTTCCAGGCGTGGAGCGGTTAGCGGTGGCGATTTCTTGAAAAGAAATCGGACCGAAATCTTTTCAAGATTTCGACTGCGTCAGGTGTCGGGGAAGCTCCAGCGCGCCCTGCGTGGCACGCGGACGGCCAGCATGGGTTTCAGGAAGGGTGAGCGGAACCGCTTGAGGTCGAGCGCTTCGTGTACGCCGGTGGTTTCCTCGCCGTCGATCACGCTGCGCACGGCGGCGCGGGCGTAAAAGGGCGCGTCGAGCATGGGCTGCACTTGGGTCGGGGTATGTCCCGGGTCCGCGCGGCCTTCGCGAAAGAGGCCCCAGGCGGTGCGCTTCATGCGGGTTTTCGGCGGGGGCGTTATGGTTTGCGCGTTCCCTTGGTCATCGAAGCGAATGCCGAGGCCGAGTTCCGAGCCGTCAAGACGGGTGGCGTCGTAGAAGCAGATGCTGCCCGTCCCCGTGGGAAAGCGGCCCCAGGTCCAGTAGGTGAAATCCTGTTCCAGCGCCCGCGTGCCGAAATTGGCGTCGAAATAGCCATGGCCATTCCATTGCCAGCCCGGCGCGTCCAGATCCACGCTGATCCGCGCGGTGGGGGCGAAGGGACGCCAGACATGGGCGCCGTCGGGTGTGAGCGGCAGTTCCACGTTTGTCATCGCCGAGGGCGTGATCGTGACACGGCCCCGGACGCGGGAGATCATCGGCGGGGCGCCGATCTCGTTGATGTCGATCACAAGTTGGCCGTTCTTCCAGTGCAGTGACGATGGGCCGACGGTGAAGCTGTCCGTGGACTGGCGCAGGGCGCTGGTGCCGCGATCGGTCATGGTGAAACGCCCGCCGGGGCCGTAGGTGGCGACGTTGATGCAGACGTGGTTGTCCGGGTTGCGCCGCCCGGACCAGGCGTACCAAGGCGAAAAGACCGAGCCGATGAAGGCGATGATCGAGATGGCGCGGCCGCCGCCATCCTTCAGGCCGTCGACATACCACCATGCGTAGCCGTTGGGCGGGACGGCGAGGTCGAAATTGGGTCCGTCAGTATCGCCTCGGCCGTATGCCGCCCGGAGAGGGCCGCCATCGGCACGCCCGCCCCCGGATGCACCCCGCCGCCCGCCAGGTAGAGGCCCCTGACCCGCGTCCGGGCCGTCGGGCGCTGGAAGGCCGCCATCGTGCCATGCGGGCTTTGCCCGTAGAGGGATCCGCTGCTCTCGGGAAACAGATGGTCGAAGCCCGAGGGCGTGGTCAGCGCGTCCGGTCCCGGCAGCGGCCCGACGTCGAGGCCGAAACGGGCCAGCGTCTGGAAGGTGCGTGTCTGACATGCGGTGAACTCCTCTGGGCCGGCGTGGCCTTGCAGGGGTGGGGCGTTGGCGATGATTTCGAAGCGTTCGAGTGTGGGCGGTGTCGCGGGCAGACCGCGATCCATGGCGCAGACATAGAGCGTGGGATCGGGGATGCGGCGGCCTTGCATCAATGCGTCGAATTCCGGCTTGGGATCGGCGCGGAAGAAGACGTTGTGATGGGCCAGATCCGGCCCCGATGCCTTGGCGGCGAAGGCCCAGACCTCGGCGGAAAGGCTGCGAGGGATTTCGGTGGTTTGGGGGGCCACATGGTCGAGGCCGGGGCCGAGCGCGCCGGTGGCCAGCGCGCGCGGGTCGCCGTTGAAGACGACCGCGTCGGCGGGCAGATGGCTGCCGTCTGTCAGGGTCACGCCCACAGCGCGGCCACGCTCTGTGACGATACGGGCGACATGGGTGTCGTAGTGGATAGTGGCCCCGGATTGGGTGATCGCGTCGGCCAGTGCCTGCGCCAGCCGGTGCATACCGCCCTCGACCACCCAGACGCCAGAGATCTCGGCCTGCCAGATCAGCGCCAGAAGCGCGGGCACGTGGTAGGGCGAGCCGCCGACATAGGTGGCGTAGCGGCCGAACAGCTGCTTGAGGCGCGGATCGCTGAAGCTGGAGTCCAAAAGCTGCGCGAGGGTCTTGTTCGGGGCCATCTGGCGGATCAGGTGCGGGTGGCGCAAGACGTGCGAGGTGAGCGCCGCGAGCGTCGGCTCGGCAGACTGCATCACGGGTGCGTCGAAGCCTTCGAACAGGGCGCGGGCGCGGTCGGAGAATGCGCGCATCTGCCGGCCCGCGCGGGTGCCGGCGAAGGCGGTCACCGCCTTGATGTTGGCATCGGGATCGTCGAAGAGATCGAGCGTGCTGCCGTCGGGCCAGAAATGGCGGGCAAGCAGGTGCTGGCGATGCAGCGTGACGTGATCGGTCAGCCGCGTGCCGAGGGCTGCGAACAGATCCTCGAACACCGGGCGCATGGTCAGGACGGTGGGGCCGGCATCGACCGGGCCAGCGGCGGAGGGCAAGGTGCGCATCTTGCCGCCGGGGTGGCCATGGCGCTCCAGAACGGTGACACGCAAGCCAGCGCCCGCGAGGCGCGCGGCGGTGGCCAGCCCGCCGATCCCCGCGCCGATGATGACGACGTGAGGTGCATTCGAGCCCGGATCGGTGGACGGTGTCATGTCAGGGATTGTTGACTCGAAACCGCAAAGTGTCCAGTATAGTTTACACATTGCATGTCTCCATATGGTGACATTTGCCCTGACCAAGGAGCGCCACATGCCCCTATCGCAGCGAATCGATGCCGCCGTTCTGCGCGCGCTTGACACGACGCAAGGACGGGAGGCGCCGGCGCAATTGAGCGAGGCGCTGGGCTATGCCTGCCTGCCGGGCGGGGCGCGCATTCGGCCGACGATCCTGATGTCCGTGGCGATGGCCTGTGGCGACGACCGGCCTGCGCTGAGCGATGCGGCGGCGGCGGCGCTGGAGGTGATCCACTGCGCGAGCCTGGTGCATGACGATCTGCCCTGTTTCGACGATGCCGAGCTGCGGCGCGGCAAGCCGTCAGTACACAAGGCCTATTCGCAACCCTTGGCGGTGCTGACAGGCGACAGCCTGATCATCCTGGCATTCGATATTCTGGCACGGGCCGCCGATGAAGACCCGGCGCGGGGCCTGCGCCTGATCCGCGCGCTGGCGACGCGCACGGGGATGCCCGGCGGCATCTGCGCGGGGCAGGGCTGGGAAAGTGAGCGGGAGGTGGACCTTGCGGCCTATCACCGCTCGAAGACCGCGGCGCTGTTCATCGCGGCCACGGAAATGGGCGCGATTTCGGCGGGGCACGATGCCGAGCCCTGGGTCGACCTTGGGGCGCTGATCGGCGAGGCATTCCAGGTGGCGGACGATCTGCGCGACGCGGTGCTGGACGAAAAGACATTGGGCAAGCCGGTGGGGCAGGACGACCTGCACGGGCGGCCCAACGCGGTGGCGGAATATGGTGTCGAAGGCGCCGTGGCGCGGCTCAAGGATATCCTGGCGGGGGCGATTGCCTCGATCCCGTCCTGCCCGGGCGAGGCGGCGTTGGCCGAGATGGTGCGCCTGCAGGCGCAGGCGATCATGCCGAAGATGCCCGCCCGTTACCGGGTCTAGGCCGGTATGGCGGTGCAGGAGCCCCAGGTGCGTCGCCGCGCCGGGCTGACGGGGTGGATCAACCGGCAGATCGCAAAGCCGGGCTTTCAGAATTTCGCCAGCGCCTTGCCGTTCGGACGGGGCATGGCCCGGCGCGATGGGGCCGAGATTTTTGATCTCTTGCAGGGTTTCGTGGCATCGCAGGTGCTGGGCGCGCTCGTCGAGACGGGGATTTTGCGTGCGCTCTTGGACGGACCGCGCAGCGCCGAGGCGCTCGGGTTTCGGCACGATGTGCCTGCCGACCGGATGGATCAGCTTCTGCGTGCAGGCGCGGCGCTGGGACTGTTGAAGCAGCGGCGCGACGGGGCCTATGCGCTGGCCCGGAAGGGGGCTGCGATCCTGGGCGTGCCGGGGTTGGATAACATGATCCGGCACAATGCCGAGTTTTATGCCGACATGGCCGATCCCATGGCGTTGTTGCGCGGCGAGCGCGACACACGTCTGGCGCGGTTCTGGCCGTATGTGTTCGGAGTTGAGGGCGAGGTCGCGCCGGAGGTGGCGGACAGGTATTCGACCCTGATGGCGGAGAGTCAGGTGCTGGTCGCCCGTGACACGCTGAAGATGCTGCCCATCAAGGGCGCGCAGACGGTGATGGACGTCGGGGGCGGATCGGGCGTGTTCCTGTCCGAGGTTTTGCGGCGGAACAGGGCCGCGCGTGGGATCCTGTTCGATTTGCCCGAGGTGATGCCGCAGGCCGAAAGCCGGTTGACGCAGCTGGGCCTGCGAGAGCGGATCGAGATGCGCGGCGGCAGTTTCCGCGATGGTCCCTTGCCCGAGGGGGCGGACACGATCTGTTTGATCCGTGTGCTGTACGATCATGCGGACGACACCGTGTCCGACCTGCTGCGCAAGGTGTTCGTAGCCTTGCCGTTGGGCGGGCGATTGATCGTGTCCGAGCCGATGTCGGGCGGCGACGTGCCCGAACGGGCGGGCGACGTCTATTTCGCGTTCTACACGATGGCGATGGGCACCGGGCGCGTGCGGTCGCAGGCGCGGATTGCGGAAATGTGCAGGGGGGCTGGATTCGAAAACTTGGTCATGCCGAGGCCGATCCGACCCTTCATCACCACCGCGTTGTCTTGCCGCAAGCCCGGCTGAGCCGCGCAAAGCGGTGTCAGGCAGGCGATTCGCTGTAAAGTGTAAAGTTTAGTTGACACAAATTGCTGTCCGAATAGACTGACATATAACCGGATCGCGCCCTGCGTCGGCGCGACTCACACAATAACCGGGGGGAGTTCAGACAGTTGGAGACGCAAGCCGTATTCCTGAATGGTCCGAAAGACCTGCACCTGGACACGCTGCCGCTCAAGCAGCCGGGCCCTGCGGATATCGTCGTGGATATTGCCCATTCCGGGATCTCGACCGGCACGGAAAAACTGTTTTGGACCGGTGAGATGCCGCCTTTCCCCGGCTCGGGTTACCCGCTGGTGCCGGGCTACGAGGCCGCGGGCGAGGTGGTCGAGGCCGGGCCGGACAGCGGCTTCAGAACAGGCGAGACCGTGTTCGTGCCGGGGGCGGATTGCTTCGACGGTGCGTTCGGGCTGTTCGGCGGCGCGGCGAGCCGTCTGGTGACCCCGGGTCAGAGAGTGACAAGAATCGATTCGACGCTGGGCGCCGAGGGTGCGCTGCTGGCGCTGGCCGCCACCGCGCGGCACGCGATGGCCGGATTGGACAAGCGCGTGCCCGAGCTGATCGTCGGGCATGGTGTTCTGGGCCGGCTACTGGCGCGGCTGACGATTGCCGCCGGAGCGCCCGCACCCGTGGTCTGGGAAACCGACCCGGCGCGGCGCGGCGGCGCGGACGGCTACGAGGTGATCGCGCCCGACGCCGACGCGCGCCGCGATTACCGCGCGATTTACGATGCCTCGGGCAATGCCGGCATTCTGAACGACCTGATCGGACGGCTGACCAAGGGCGGCGAGATCGTGCTGGCGGGGTTCTATCCAAACGGCCTGAGCTTTGCCTTTCCGCCCGCCTTCATGCGCGAGGCGCGGTTGCGCATCGCCGCGGAATGGGCGCGCGAGGACCTGGCCGCCGTGGGCGCGCTGCTGGACAGCGGCGCGCTGAGCCTGGGTGGGCTGATCACTCATACTGCACCGGCCCAGCAGGCCGAGGTCGCGTACAGGACGGCCTTTGAAGAGGCGTCGTGCCTGAAAATGATACTCAACTGGAAGGACGCAGCGTGAAAGACGACATCCCCAATCTGAAGGATTTCGACAAACGCCTGCGGGACGAGGCCGGCGAGGAGCCGAGCCTGGAAGTGCCACAGGGCGAGCCCACCAGCAAGACGCAGATCATCGCGATCTATGGCAAGGGGGGGATCGGCAAGTCGTTCACCCTGGCCAACCTGAGCCACATGATGGCCGAACAGGGCAAGCGCGTGCTGCTGATCGGGTGCGACCCGAAATCGGATACGACCAGCCTGCTGTTCGGCGGCAAGGCGTGCCCGACGATCATCGAGACCTCGACCAAGAAGAACCTGGCCGGTGAGCAGGTGAAGATCGGCGACGTTTGCTTCAAGCGGGGCGGCGTCTTTGCCATGGAGCTGGGCGGGCCGGAAGTGGGCCGTGGCTGTGGCGGGCGAGGCATCATCCACGGGTTCGAACTGCTGGAGAAGCTGGGCTTCCATGACTGGGACTTTGACTATGTCCTGCTGGATTTTCTGGGCGACGTGGTGTGCGGCGGCTTCGGCCTGCCGATTGCCCGCGACATGGCGCAGAAGGTGATTTTGGTCGCGTCGAACGATCTGCAGTCGCTTTATGTGGCCAACAACGTGTGCTCGGCGGTGGAGTATTTCCGCAAGCTGGGCGGCAACGTCGGCGTCGCGGGGCTAGTGGTCAACAAGGACGACCATTCGGGCGAGGCGCAGGCCTTTGCCAAGGCGGTGGATATCCCCGTGCTGGCGGCGATCCCGCAGGATGACGACCTGCGCAAGAAATCCGCGAATTACCAGATCGTCGGCACCGAAAAGAGCCAATGGGGCAGCCTGTTTGCCGGTCTGGCCGAGGCTGTGTCGCTGGCCCCGCCGGTGCGTCCCGCGCCGCTGGACCAGGACGGGTTGCTGGGGCTGTTCGACGAGTCCGAGACGGGCGGCAGCGTCACGCTGGAGCCTGCGACGGACGAGGACATGCGCGGCAAGAACGCTGCGCCGAAGGCAAGCCTGGAGGTGGTCTATGACGACGCCTGACCCCACCCGGGCACAGCAGTTGATCCGGACCTGCCGGATGGTCGCCGAGGCGCGGCCCGAGCAGATTGCCCGGTTGTTGAAGGATATCGCGGCCCAAGGCGGGTCGGAAAGGGCTCTATGAGCGATGAAGTCACATATGACGATGCCGGCAAGGCCGAGGTCATCCAAGGCAAGGCGCGTGAGGATGCGCCGGAGCTGACGGGCGATCCGGGACTGGGCTGTCATTCCGGCAACGAGATGGAAAAGGCCGCGCGCATGGCCGGGCAGAGCGATCTGCTGGACCAATATGCGCGCGACTATCCGCAAGGACCGCACGACAAGCCGCAAAGCATGTGTCCCGCTTTCGGCAGCTTGCGTGTGGGCCTGCGGATGAAACGCGTGGCGACCGTGCTGAGCGGATCGGCCTGCTGTGTCTACGGGCTGACCTTCGTGAGCCATTTCTACGGAGCGAGGCGGTCGGTGGGCTATGTGCCGTTCAATTCCGAGACGCTGGTCACGGGCAAGCTCTTCGAGGATATCCGGGATTCTGTGCATGAGCTGGCCGACGCGGACCGGTTCGATGCGGTCGTGGTGACGAACCTGTGCGTGCCGACGGCGAGCGGCGTGCCGCTGCGGCTGTTGCCGAAGGAAATCAATGGCGTGCGGATCGTGGGGATCGACGTGCCGGGGTTCGGCATTCCGACGCACGCCGAGGCGAAGGACGTGCTGGCCGGCGCGATGCTGAACTACGCCCGCAAGGAAATCGAGGCCGGGCCCGTCGCCGCCCCTGAGGGGGGCGTCTCCGACAGGCCGACCGTGACCCTGCTGGGCGAGATGTTCCCGGCCGACCCGGTGATGATCGGTCAGATGCTGGCGCCCATGGGGCTGGCCGCGGGGCCGGTCGTGCCGTGCCGCGAGTGGCGGGAGCTTTATGCCGCGCTGGATTGCGGTGCGGTGGCGGCGATCCATCCGTTCTATACCGCCGCCGTGCGGGAATTCGAAGCCGCCGGGCGGCCTGTTGTGGGGTCTGCGCCGGTGGGACGAGACGGGACGGCGGCGTGGCTGAGTGCCATTGGCGATGCGTTTGGTGTGCCTGCCGACAAGGTGGCGCAGGCGCAGAACGCGTTCCTGCCGGCGATCGAGGCGGCTTTGGGCGCCAAGAAGATCGATGGGACGATTACGCTGTCCGGCTATGAAGGCAGTGAGTTGCTGGTCGCGCGCCTGCTGATCGAGAGCGGGGCCAATGTGCCTTACGTGGGCACGGCCTGTGCCAAGAGCCCGTGGTCGGCAGACGACGCGGCCTGGCTGGAGGCCAAAGGCACCAAGGTGCAGTACCGCGCGTCGCTGGAAGACGATTGCGCGGCGATGGAAGCCATCAGGCCCGACCTGGCCATCGGCACGACGCCGGTGGTGCAGAAGGCCAAGGAACTGGGCGTTCCGGGCCTGTATTTCACCAACCTGATTTCCGCGCGGCCCCTGATGGGACCTGCCGGAGCCGGAAGCCTGGCGGAGGTTGTCAACGCGGCCATCGCCAACAAAGGGCGGATGGACTGGATGCGCGAGTTCTTCGAAGGCGTGGGCACGGGCGATACCGCAGGGGTCTGGGAAGGCCAGCCCAACGTGCGCGAGGATTTCCGGGCGACAAACCAGAAGAAGCTCGAGAAACAAGCGCGGGCCAGAAAAGCGCAGGAGATGATATGACGGCGAAATATGGACATATTTCGCCGCGCGCGGGAAAGCGGTTGGCAGCGCCAACTGCGGCCGCGCCCCGTGGATCATTCCGGGCGCAGAGGTCCCGGATCAAGTCCGGGACGGGGATGGGTTGCGTGCCCATGGCGTGGAGCATTCTGGTGCCCATGGCGGGGTGGACCCCCGCCCTACAAGAGGGCGCGTCATGCTGATTCAGGATCATGATCGCGCGGGCGGATACTGGGGGGCGGTTTATGCCTTCTGCGCCGTCAAGGGATTGCAGGTGGTGATCGATGGCCCGGTGGGCTGCGAGAACCTGCCGGTGACCTCGGTGCTGCATTACACCGACGCGCTGCCGCCGCATGAATTGCCCATCGTCGTGACGGGGTTGGGCGAGGAAGAGCTGGGCCGGGAAGGAACCGAAGGCGCGATGAAACGGGCCTGGGGCACGCTTGACCCCGCGCTGCCGGCGGTCGTGGTCACGGGGTCTATCGCCGAGATGATCGGCGGGGGCGTGACGCCGCAGGGCACCAATATCCAACGCTTCCTGCCGCGGACCATCGACGAGGACCAGTGGGAAGCCGCCGACCGGGCGATGACCTGGATCTTCACCGAGTTCGGGATGACCAAGGGCCGGATGCCGCCCGAGAAGAAGCGCGCGGAAGATGCCAAACCGCGGGTCAATATTCTTGGGCCGATGTATGGCACGTTCAATATGCCCAGTGATCTGGCCGAGATCCGGCGTCTGGTCGAGGGGATCGGGGCCGAGGTCAACATGGTGATGCCGCTGGGGGCGCATCTGGCCGAGATGCGGGACCTTGTGAATGCCGATGTGAACATCTGCATGTATCGCGAGTTCGGGCGCGGCCTGTGCGAAGTGCTGGACAAGCCGTACCTGCAAGCGCCGATCGGCATCGACAGCACGACGAAATTTCTGCGTAAGCTGGGGGAATTGCTGGAGCTGGACGCGGAGCCGTTCATCGAGCGCGAGAAGCATTCGACGATCAAGCCGGTGTGGGACCTGTGGCGCTCGGTGACGCAGGATTTCTTTGCCACGGCCAGTTTCGGGATCGTGGCAAACGAGACCTATGCGCGGGGCATCCGCAATTTCCTGGAAAACGACATGGGGCTGCCCTGCGGGTTCGCGGTGGCGCGCTGTGCGGGGACCAAGACCAACAACGAGGAAGTTCGGTCGCTGGTGCACAACAAGCGCCCGCTGATCCTGATGGGGTCGATCAACGAGAAGATGTACCTGGCGGAGATGAGCGCGGGACATGGGCCGAAGCCTGCCTTTATCCCGGCGAGCTTTCCGGGTGCCGCGATCCGACGCGCCACGGGCACGCCCTTCATGGGGTATGCCGGGGCGACCTATCTGATCCAGGAAGTGTGCAATGGCCTGTTCGATGCGCTGTTCCACATCCTGCCGCTGGGGTCCGAGATGGATGCAGGGTCTGCCACGCCGACGCCGCTGCGCCGGGATTTCCCGTGGGATGCCGATGCACAGGCCGAGCTGAACCGGATCGTGGAAAGCCATCCGGTGCTGACCAGAATTTCCGCCGCCAAGACGCTGCGCGATGCCGCCGAGGAGGCCGCCTTGAGAGAGGGCGCCGAGCGGGTCGTGCTGGAAACCGTACAAGCCCTTTCGCCCGCGGCCCAATCCGCCGCGGCAGATGTCCAAGAGGAGGACAACACCCATGACTGACATGACGTCCAACCCGCCGAGACGCAGCACCACGGGACGCCGCAGAACCGCGGAGTTCTGGGTGTACTTCACGCTGATCTTCTTTTGCGCGGTGCCGTTCACGACGTTCCGTTGGGTCCGCGATATCGCGGAGCGCCACACGTTGAACGTGCGCGGCCCGCTGGCGCGCGCCTGGTCCGAAGCGGACCGGATCACGCCGCTGATCTTCTCGGTCTGAGGCACGATGCCCCGACCGAAACCCGAGCTGTATCCGCCCGACTGGGCGAGCAGACCTTCAAGGGCCCGCAAGGCTCTTGGGGAACCCGGCCGCGGGGTTCGCGGCGTCAGCATAACGTTCCGGAGGAAAGTTCATGGCTGATAACACCGACCTGTCCTTTACAGGTCTTACCGACGAGCAAGCCCAGGAGTTGCATTCGGTGTATATGAGCGGCCTTACGCTCTTCACACTGGTTGCGGTCATCGCGCACATCGCGACGTACATCTGGGCTCCTTGGTTCTGAGGAAGGAAAGAAAATGTCGAAGTTCTACAAGATCTGGCTCATTTTCGATCCGCGCCGCGTGTTCGTAGCACAAGGCGCATTCCTGTTCCTTTTGGCCGTCATGATCCACCTGGTGGTTCTGTCGAACGGCGTCAACTGGTTCGAGAATGCAGCAGCGTCCCGCGCTGCGGCGTCCGAGTGATCCAAGACAATCGTCAAACCTCGTTGCGGGCGGGTCCGCCCGCCCGCAACAAACCGAACAAAGAGTGACGGCCGGGCAAGACTGGCCGGCCGAAAACGCGGAGAGAAACAATGGCGTTGCTCAGCTTTGAGAGAAAATACCGGGTCCGCGGAGGGACACTGATCGGAGGCGACCTGTTCGACTTCTGGGTCGGTCCGTTCTACGTGGGCTTTTTCGGCGTGCTGGGCGCGTTCTTTGCGCTTCTTGGCACGATCCTGATCTTCTGGGGAGCGGCCCATCAGGGCACGTGGAACCCCTGGCTGATCAACATCGCGCCGCCCGACCTGTCATACGGCCTGGGCGCGGCCCCGCTGATGGAGGGCGGTCTGTGGCAGATCATCACGATCTGCGCGATCGGCGCCTTCAGTTGCTGGGCGCTGCGAGAGGTCGAGATCTGCCGCAAGCTGGGCATCGGGTATCACGTGCCCTTCGCGTTCAGTGTCGCGATCTTCGCCTATGTCACACTGGTGGTGTTCCGCCCCGTCCTGATGGGCGCGTGGGGGCACGGCTTTCCTTACGGAATCTTCAGTCACCTCGACTGGGTCAGCAACACCGGCTACGCGTACCTGCATTTCCATTACAACCCGGCGCACATGCTGGCGGTGACGTTCTTCTTCACCACCACGCTGGCCCTGGCGCTGCATGGCGGGCTGATCCTGTCGGCGGCCAACCCCGAGAAGGGCGAGGTCATGAAGACGCCGGACCACGAGGATACGTTTTTCCGGGATTTCATCGGCTATTCGGTCGGCACGCTGGGGATCCACCGCGTCGGGCTGCTGCTGGCGCTGAACGCGGGCTTCTGGTCGGCGGTCTGCATCATCATCAGCGGCCCGGTCTGGACCAAGGGTTGGCCCGAATGGTGGAACTGGTGGCTCGAACTGCCGATCTGGCCATCGCAGATGGGGGTATAAGAGATGATCGAGTATCAGAACATATTCACGCAGGTCCAGGTCCGGGGAAACCCAGAATGGGGCATGGACAACGACAACCACATGATGGACGAGCGGGGGTTCAAGCCGCGGTTCAGCAACCTGGTGGGCTGGCTTGGCAACGCGCAGATCGGCCCGATCTACCTGGGCTGGACGGGGCTTGTCAGCGCGGTCACCTTCATCCTGGCGCTGAACATCGTCGGCTTCAACATGCTGGCGCAGGTCAACTGGTCGATCCCGGAATTCCTGCGCCAGGGCTTCTGGCTGGCGCTGGAGCCGCCGGGGCCGGAGCATGGCCTGTCGATCCCGCCGCTGAATGACGGGGGCTGGTTCATCATTGCCAGTTTCCTGCTGCTGGTCAGTGTCATGACATGGCTTATCCGCAGCTACCTTCTCGCGGCGCAGCACAAGATGGGCAAGCACGTCTTCTGGGCCTTCGCCAGTGCGATCTGGCTGATGCTGGTGCTGAACCTCTTCCGCCCGATCCTGATGGGATCGTGGAGCGAGGCGGTGCCTTACGGTATCTTCCCGCACCTGGACTGGACCACGGCGTTCTCGATCCGGTACGGCAACCTGTACTACAACCCGTTCCACTGCCTGAGCATCGTGTTCCTCTATGGCTCGACGCTGCTGTTCGCAATGCACGGCGCGACCATCCTGGCCGTGACGCGCTATGGCGGCGACCGGGAACTAGAGCAGATCGTCGACCGGGGCACGGCCACGGAACGCGCGGCCCTCTTCTGGCGCTGGACCATGGGCTTCAACGCCACGATGGAAGGTATCCACCGCTGGGCGTGGTGGTTCGCGGTGCTGACGCCGATCACCGGCGGGATCGGCATCCTGTTGACCGGCACGGTCGTCGACAACTGGTTCATCTGGGCGCAGGAGCACAACTTTGCCCCCGCTTACGATGGCTCTTACGGCTACGAGGCTTACGGGTCTTACGAAGCCTTCATCGGCAAGGAGGACTGAGCCATGCTACCGAACTGGTTCAACAAGTGGAACTCCGACAACCCCACGAACATCTATGGTCCCGCGATTGCCATCGGGGTCGTGGGGGGTGCGGTCCTGGTGGCGGCCTGGCTGGTTTCGGCCAACCAGTCCAGCGCCGTCGACAGCCTTCAGACAGGTCCACGCGGCACCGGCATGTCGGTGCCCAAGTTCAAGTCGGACCTCGGTGAACCCGATCCGGGCATTGCGGGCTACATGGCCACGCGCTCGGACCCGGTGGTGCCGCAGGGCGGCGAAGAACTGGCCGGCGATGCGCGTGAGAACGTGCCGCCGGGGCTGGAGGGGCTGACGGTCGAGAACTACGACCGCCTTCTGGCCGCGATGCGGCAGTGGACGGGCATTCCCGACCTTTTCGAGGACATGGACAACTACCAGACCTCGGTGGGCTATACCATGATCGGCATGACCCAGAACCTGAACGAGAACTGGGACGGGCATGTCAATGCCAACGCGGAGGTGGGCGTGACCTGTTACACTTGCCACCGCGGCCAGCCCGTGCCGAGCGACGTCTGGTTCGACATCAGCCCGGTCAACGAGCGGGTCGAGGGCTGGGGCGCCGTGCAGAACCGGGTGACGCCGCTGTCGAGCTATACCTCGCTGCCGTCGGACGCGTTGCAGACCTACCTGGTGGATGGAGAGTCCATCAAGGTTCACGACCTGGACAGCCGGGTCGAGGGTGTGCCGGGTGTGGACGATTACCCCGGCATCCAGCACGCGGAACGCACCTATGCGTTCATGAACTACATCTCGAACTCGCTGGGCGTGAACTGTGTGTTCTGTCACAACAGCCGCGCCTTCTATGACGGGGCGCAGGTGACGCCGCAATGGGCGACCGAGACGCTGGGCATCCAGATGGTGCAGGAGTTGAACAACGACTACCTGATCCCGATTGCCGGGCTGTTGCCGGAAAACCGGCTGGGGCCGAAGAACGGCGATGCGCCCAAGGCGGCGTGCCGGACGTGCCACAAAGGCTATCAGCAGCCGTTGCAGGGCACCAACGTCATCAAGGACTGGCCGGAACTGGCCACGACCGGCGACCCGGATTACGGGCAATAAGATCAATAGGCCGGGCGGCGCACACCGCCCGGCCTGCAACTCTGCGCTGCTTGCAGCCATTTGCGTGCCGCGCCGGAACTCACCTTGAGGGGGTGCGATGCAACAGACCAAACCACACACACCGATACTGGACCGCGTGGCGGGGCCGCAGGATTTGCGGCAGATGCCCGACGAGGATCTGGCGGCGCTGGCCGACGAGCTGCGTGCCGAAGTGATTTCCGCGGTTTCCGAAACGGGCGGGCACCTGGGCTCGTCGCTGGGCGTGGTGGAACTGGCCGTGGCGATCCACTCGGTCTTCAACACGCCGATGGACAAGCTGGTGTGGGACGTTGGGCACCAATGCTATCCTCACAAGATCCTGACCGGGCGGCGGGACCGGATCCGGACCCTGCGGCAGAAGGATGGTCTGAGCGGATTCACCAAGCGCAAGGAGAGCGAATACGATCCGTTCGGGGCGGCGCATAGCTCGACATCGATCAGTGCGGCGCTGGGGTTCACGGTGGGGCGCGACATGGGCCGGCCCACGGGCGATGCGATTGCGGTGATCGGCGACGGCTCGATCAGTGCCGGCATGGCCTATGAGGCGATGAACAACGCGGGCGCCGAGGGGCGGAGGATGTTCGTGATCCTGAACGACAACGAGATGAGCATCGCGCCACCGGTTGGGGCGATGTCGTCCTATTTGTCCGGCCTCTATGCCAACGAGCCGCTGGCACGGGTCAAGAGCCTAGCCGAAGGGTTCGAGGCCGCGCTGCCCGCGCCGATGCGCGAAGGCGCCAAGCGGGCGCGGCAGCTTGTGACGGGCGTAAGCCAGTCCGGCACGCTGTTCGAGGAGTTGGGTTTTGAATATGTAGGTCCGATCAACGGGCATGACATGGGGCAATTGCTGCCGGTGCTGCGAGCGGCGCGGACGCGGGCGACGGGGCCGGTCCTGATCCATGTGTGCACGGTAAAGGGCAAGGGATACGCCCCGGCCGAGAGCAGCGCGGATTGCGGGCATGGCGTGTCGAAGTTCGATCCCGCCACCGGCGTGCAGGCGAAGAAGGCAGGCGGGGCGCCGTCCTATACCTCGGTCTTCGGCAAGGCGCTGACGGACGAGGCGGCGCGCGATCCGAATATCGTGGCGGTGACGGCGGCGATGCCGTCGGGCACGGGCGTGAATATCATGGCCGAGCGGTTTCCGGCCCGTGTGTTCGACGTCGGCATTGCTGAACAGCACGCGGTGACCTTTGCGGCCGGGATGGCGGCGAGCGGGCTGCGGCCCTTTTGCGCGATCTATTCGACCTTCCTGCAACGGGGCTATGACCAGGTGGTGCATGACGTGGCACTGCAAGGCCTGCCGGTGAGGTTCGCGATCGACCGGGCGGGTTTGGTGGGGGCTGACGGTCCGACCCATGCAGGTGCATTCGATGTTGGCTATCTTGGGGCCTTGCCCGGGATGGTCTGCATGGCCGCCGCCGACGAGGCGGAGCTGACCCATATGGTCGCCACGGCGGCGGCGCATGACGACGGGCCCATCGCGTTTCGCTATCCGCGCGGGGCGGGCACGGGTGTCGACCTGCCGGAGCGGGGCGAGGTGCTGGAAATCGGCAAGGGCCGTGTCCTGCAAGAGGGCGACGATGTGGCGATCCTGTCATACGGCGCGCACCTGGCGGAGTGCAGTGCGGCGGTGTCCGCGTTGGAGGCCGGCGGCCTGTCGGTCACACTGGCCGACGCGCGCTTTGCCAAGCCGCTGGACATGGAGCTGATCCGGCAGTTGGCGCGGCATCACCGGGCGCTGATCACGGTGGAAGAGGGCGCCATGGCCGGATTCGGTGCGATGGTGCTTCAGGCGCTGGCCGCCGAAGGCGCGTTCGACCGGGGACTGGCGGTGCGCACGATGCATCTGCCGGACCGCTATATCGATCAGGCAAGCCCCGAGGACATGTACGCCGATGCAGGCCTGACGGCAGCGGATATCGCCGCAACCGCGCGCGCGGCGGTGGGCCGGGCGGCGGAGGTCGTCACGCTGAACGCGGTCGGCTGACGCGGCTTCGGGCGGCCTTGGGCTGAGGGGCCTGCGACGCTCGCCGGAACCAACCGGCTGTCTTTCCGTTGACTCGTCAAGTCGCGAAGCGTCCGCGCCCGGCGTGATGTTTCGCCTTGAGACGAGCGACGCGAGAGGCACTGACCATGACAGCAACGGACACGATCGACGGCCCCGACACGGCCCGCGCCAAGAGCGAAGGCGACCGGAAGACCGCATCGCTTTACCGGATGGCGATGCCGGGGCATCTGTGCCCGTTCGGGCTGAAGTCGTTGTCGATGCTGAAGCGGCGCGGCTTCGAGATTGACGACAATCTTCTGACCACCCGAGAGGAAACCGACGCGTTCATGGAGGCGCACGGCGTGAAGACCACGCCGCAGACCTTTATCGATGGCAAACGGATCGGCGGGTACAGCGAACTGAAAGCGCATTTCGGATATCGCGTGCTGGGCGATAACGACACGACCTATATGCCGGTGATCGCCATCTTCGCCAGTACCGCGTTGATGGCGCTGGCGATCGTGCTGAACCTCTATGACGGTTTTCCGCTGCTGACATGGCTGAAATGGTTTTTCGCGGGGTCGATGGTGGCGCTGGCCATTCAGAAGCTTCAGGATGTCGAAGGTTTCGTGAATGGCTTTCTGGGCTACGACCTGCTGGCGCAGCGATACGTGCCCTACGGCTATGCCTATCCCTTTGCCGAGCTGTACGCGGGCGTGGGTATGATGGCGCTGATCGGTACGGGCAGCGGGCTGATCTGGCTGGTGGCGCCGGTGGCGATCTTCATCGGGGCCGTCGGTGGGTGGAGCGTGTTCAAGGCCGTCTATATCGACAAGCGCGAATTGACCTGCGCCTGCGTCGGGGGCGGATCGAACGTGCCACTGGGGTTTATTTCGCTGACCGAGAACCTGGTGATGCTGGGCATGGGGATCTGGATGCTGGGCGGCCAGATGGCCGGTTAACAGAGGTCAGGCCTGCGCGACCCAGTGACCCGGCTGCGCCTGCACGATGCCGTGATTGTCGACTGTGATACGTGTCGTTGTGCCCGTCTCGGCAGTTTCTACTTCGTACGCTTCATCCGAAATCCGCCGGAATACGAGATGCAGCGGGGTAAGTTGTTCCGTTGCCACGTCGAGCCGTGCCGCGATGATTTCGGACTGAGCACCAGTGTCGAGGACAAGGCGGCGGATCGGCAGGGTAAAGCTTGCCGGTGTGAAGTCGAGAAACACGTCCGTGGCACCTTTGACGTCAGGCACCGGGGCGTCGTTCAGCGTCCAGGTGCCGTCTTTCTTGTGGCGCAGTTCGATCCGGGATTTCCGGCCGATGCGAACGCGGCGCGTGGTGCCGTCGGCGCGGGCGCGGATGCGGTAGCGCAGCACGGTGCCGTCCGCGTCGGTCGACGATCCGTCGATCAGGTAGCCGCCTTCGGCATCGGCGAAACGGCAGGCGTCATTGCCTTTGCCATCTTCGCGCAGCCAGAGAATTGCGTGTGCCCCTGCGATCATGGTGCTCTCCCTCGTTTTGGATGTATCCTAGCACGACGCGAGCAGCACGGCACGAAAAAGGCCGCCTTCCGGGGGCGGCCTTTTCAATCACGTTGCGCGTGGCTCAGCTTTCGGGGCCGACCGAGGCGAGGTAAGCCCAGATATCCGCGGCATCCTCTTCCTTGCGCAGCTTGAAGGTCATTTTCCCGCGACCGTCTTCGCCGGTGTATTCCTGAAGCCAGGGCGTCGGGTCCTGTACGTAGCCCGCGAAGCTTTCCTGGTCCCATTCGAGGCCTGCTTCGCCGGCGGCGGCCAGCAAGTCGGAATAGTTGAAATCCTCGACCGAGCCTGCGGTACGACCGGCGAGGCCATAAAGGTTCGGGCCGACCTGGCCGCCCTTGACGATGGTTTCGCCTGCGTCGTCGATGATCATATGGCAGGCCTTGCACTGGCGAAAGGCGCTTTCGCCGGCTTCGGCGTCACCGTCCTGGGCAAAGGCGGGGGCGGCGATGCTGGCGAGGGCGATGGCTGTAACGTGGATCTTCATTGAGTCCTCCATGCGTTTGGCTGTCTGTATGACATAGCTGATATCAGGCCAAATCAACCGACGTTTTTTAAACCTTGCGGCACGTTCGAAGGTTCCGCGTGATTGACGTATTGCCGCGGCGGAACTCAGGCCACGGCGTGGGCTATCGCGCATTGTTTCCACAGAACGCCCAACGCCTCGACCAGGTGGTCGATATCGTCATAGCTGTGCAGAGGGCCGGGCGTGAAACGCAGGCGTTCCGTGCCCTTGGGCACGGTGGGGTAGTTGATCGGCTGCACGTAGATGCCCCAATCCTGCATCAGGATGTCGGCCAGCATCCGGCACTTGACCGGGTCCTTGATCATCACCGGGATGATGTGGCTGGGGTTGTCCATATGCGGGATGCCGCGCCTGTCGAGCTGGGCGCGCAGATAGGCGACGCGGTCGCGTTGAGCGTCGCGTTCGGCACGGCTGTCCTTGAGGTAGGCCACCGAGGCCTGCGCCGCCGCGGCGACGGCCGGGGGCAGGGCGGTGGTGAAGATGAAGCCCGAGGAAAAGCTGCGGACGAAATCGCACATCGCGGCGGAGCCGGTGATGTAGCCGCCCATGCAGCCATAGGCCTTGCCCAGTGTGCCCTCGATCAGGGTGATGCGGTCGGCCAGGCCTTCGCGTTCAGACACACCGCCGCCGCGCGGGCCGTAGAGGCCCACGGCATGGACCTCGTCGAGATAGGTCATGGCTCCGTGTTTCTCGGCGACCTCGACGATCTCCTTCATCGGGCAGATGTCGCCGTCCATGGAATAGACGCTCTCGAAGGCCACGATCTTGGGCGCGTTGGCCGGAAGGGTGGCCAGCTGGCGATCGAGATCCTCGGGGTCGTTGTGCTTCCAGATGCGCTTTTGCGCGCGGGAGTGGCGGATGCCCTCGATCATCGAGGCGTGGTTGAGCTCGTCGGAGAGGATCACGGCGTCGGGCAGGCGGGCGCCCAGCGTGCCGAGCGCGGCCCAGTTCGAGACATAGCCCGAGGTGAAGAGCAGGGCGCTGTCCTTGCCGTGCAGGTCGGCCAGTTCGCGTTCCAGTGCCACGTGATACTTGTTCGTGCCAGAAATGTTCCGGGTGCCGCCCGCGCCGGTACCGCATTGGTCAACCGTGTCCTTCATCACCTGGCGGATGTGGTCATTCTGGCCCATCCCCAGATAGTCGTTCGAGCACCAGACGGTGACCTCGTCGGGCGTGTCGGCGTCATGGCTGCGAGCCTTCGGGAACGCGCCGCAGCGGCGTTCGAGTTCGGCGAAGATGCGATAGTTGCCTTCTTCCTTGAGTGCGCCGAGCTGCGCGTTGAACATGGCATCAAAATCCATGGGATCCCTCCGGTCTTGTATTTTTGTCTTGTGTTGGTTTGGGCGCGGGAAGCATCCAGCGCCAGAGTTTGGCATCGGGCAATGGCAGCACCATCAGCCAGTGTTCGAGCAGGGCGAGGCCTGTGATGGCCGAAAGCAGGGCGAAGCCTGCCACCTCGGCGCCGGTTTGCGCGGCGTAGAGCCGCTCCAGCCAGCAGGCCACGGCGAAGGTCAGGGCCGACACCGATATCGGGAAGACCCAGTTCAGCCGCTGGATGCGAAAATGGCTGGCGAGGTGGCCAAGCGCCTCGGGCAGGAATTCGGTGTTGATGCGCGGCACGCCGAAATAGAGGTTCAGCTTGGCCGATATGCGCGCGAAGTAGAGGATCGTGAAGGTCCAGAGCCCGACCGTGTTCTCGGCGCCGGCCGCGACCAGCCACATCGCGACGAAGATCAGCGTCAGCAGGGTCTCGTGATAGGCCACGGTGCCCCAGGCGCGGAGGAAACGCTCCCATTCCGGCAGGCCGTCGGGACAGGCGCGCAGGTTGGGGCCGGTGATCATGCCCGTCAGGAACGTGAGTTCCACCCAGCCCCAGACCGCCAGTGCCGCGAGGAACGCGCCGTAGACGGCAAGGGTCGAGTCCATCGCCAAGGTTGCATGGAAGCCCCATAGCCCAAGAGCCAGCAAAGGCAGAGACGACATCAAACAGATCATGCGGGCGTTTCCGCCCGCACGGTCGGCATGGCGCACCACCATCAGGATCGCCCCGGTGGAGAACCACCAGAGAAAAAGCGCCATGAGCGCCGCGATCCAGGGCGAGGTCAGCATCGGGCATCCCCGTCCCGGGCCTGACCCGGGACCTCTGACGCCATGAGGCCCCGGATCAAGTCCGGGGCGGGGCGTGCGATATGGCGGCCGCCCGTCATCAGTAGGCCGGCTCCAGCCGCACGTTTTCCGGCACCTTGTGCGACTTCGACGGGATCAGCATAAGCCGTACGAAGGCAGTACCAGCGCGGGCCTGCGCCGACAGACGCTTGGCAAAGCCCATCGGCCCGCCCTCTTTGCGCGCGGTGTCGAGATCGACATTGGCCTTTTGAAGCTTTTCGAGCAGCGGCTGCCATTTCGGATTCTCGATATCCAGTGTGATCGGGAAGATCTGCTTGGTCAGCTCCGACGTCTTGGTGAAGACCTCGTGCGCGTACCAGTCAGGATCGACGCCGAGGGCCTTGTGAAAGGCCGGGCGCTGGTGGTCGCGGACATACATTGTCGCGTAGACCGCCGTCAGGAAGAACTTGATCCAGTAGACGTTTCGGCCTGAGGTCAGCTTGGGGTCGGTCTTCATCAGCAGGGCGAAGGCCTCGCCGTGGCTGAACTCGTCGTTGCACCATTCGCGGAACCACTTGAAGATCGGGTGGAAGCGATGCTCGGGGTTCGCCTCGAGATGGCGGTAAATGGTGATGTACCGCGCATAGCCGATCTTTTCCGAAAGGTAGGTGGCGTAGTAGATGAACTTGGGCCGGAAGTAGGTATATTTCTTCTTCTGCGTCAGGAAGCCCAGGTTCACCCGCAACCCGGCCTCGCGTAGGGCGTCGTTGATGAAGCCGGCGTGCCGGGCCTCGTCACGGGCCATCAGTTGGAAAAGCTGCGTGATGTCCTTGTTGTTGCCGCGGCGCTTCATCTCCTTGTAGAGCACGCAGCCCGAGAACTCGGCTGTGCAGCTTGAGATCAGGAAGTCGATGAATTCCTTCTTCAGGGCGGGGTCCATACCCTCCCAGTCGACATGGTCCCAGTCCTCGTTCTTCTTGAAGTGGCCCTTGTTGGGATCGGCTTCCATCTGGTCGATCAGCTTGTCCCAGTCCGCGCGCACCGGGCTAACGTCGATGGCATCGAGCTCGTCGAAGTCGGTGGTGTAGAACCGCGGCGTGAGCAGCGTGTTGGACATGGCCGTCTCGGTCGCCATTTCATCGTTGTACTGGCGATCCTGCGCTTCGGCGATCGCGAGCCCCTCTTCAACGGTGGTGGCGTCGGCGGTGTGCTTTCCGGTGTGGGCGTTCATAGCGTGACCTCCTCGGAGAAGGAAAACTCGCACAGCTCCATCACCTCGAAATCACCCGTGAGGCGGGTCCAGAGCTGTTCCAGTTTGCTGGCGCGAACGATGGTGGCCTCGCGGTCCTCGCTGACCACTTCGCCGAAGGGCGCCATGATCTCGGGTCCGTGGACCTTTACCTCGTCGCCGGGGTGAATCACCGCCCCGTTGTTGAACCGCACATGCGCGTGCAGGGAGTCAAAGCAGTGTGATACTTCGACCGTGCAGGGCGCCCTTTCTATGTCTTTGGTCAGCCATCCCATTTTGGCGTCTCCTTTTGCTATTGTGCCAGGAGCCTTGCAAAGGCCTTGGCGTTGTCGATGCCGAACCCCATGAGGTCGGCACTCCAGCCCGTGGACGGGTCGTGGATCGCGATGCGTCCGTTGTCGTAGCGGACGAGTGTCAGCGGGCCCTCCAGGGCCACGCGGTGTTTGGTGCGCTCGCGCTGGATCACCCTCCAGACTCCCGAGATGAACCCGCCCTCTTTCGGGTTCAGGTCGGCGATGAGCGTGCCGTCGAGGTCGGTCACGATGGCGCTGCCGGACATGTCGCCGGACAGGTTGAAGGTGCGTTCATGCGTGATGGTACCGGTGGGCGGCGTATAGGTGACCGGCTGGCCCGACAGGCGCGACCATGTCACCAGCGCCAGCACGATCAGCACGAAGGTGCAGACCGCGAAGACCAGCACGCGCGGGACGAGTTCCTTGTCATGTCCGGTGCGGTCGGTGGCGTGGATGTTGTCGGTCTGGGCCATGGTTTGTCAGGTCCTTCTCATTCCGCCGGCACGGCGCCGGGGGCGATGTCATCCGCGCCGGTGTTGGGCGTGGCGGCCGGTGTGCGGGCGAGTTTGGGGGCATTGACCTGCGCCTCGGCCGTCTCGGCAATGAGGCGCGCGATGCGGGCGGCGTCGTCGATGGCGCGCAGTGCGGGTTGCGGCTTGCGCACGTGCCAGGGCCGCACATGCGGCCAGCAGGTCAGGTAGCTGAGCGGCGGCGGGTCCATCAGGTCGAGCGCGATGGTACCGTTGCCCGAACGGCGCAGCGCCAGATCGGCGCTGGCGATGCGGCTGAAGGGCAGGTTCAGCGTGACGGTCAGCGCCGCGCCGACGCGCATCGCCACGCGCCGGTTGGTGATGGTGTAGACGGTGGCGCGGGCCTGCACGCAGCCGATCAGCAGCAGGAGCGCCGCCGCCACCGCACCGATGACCAGGAACGGGAAGGACACCCGGAACGCATGGGCCATCCCCACCTGATCGAACAGGGTGACGAAGCGCCAGGCGAAGAGCACGACGAAATAGCCCACTACCCAGTAGAGGTTGAGCGACTGAACCGTCAGCGCCCACCAGTTGGGCCGGCCTTGCCACAGGATCTGCTCGCCCTCGGGCGGGCGTTCGGGCAGGCCGGGCACCGGTTCCACGTGAAAGTCGTCATGGGGCATCGTCATCTCCTCCGTCCGTCTTGTTTCCGGCTCAGCCCAGCTTGGGGTTGAGGCGGGCGTCGTCGGCATAGATCGTGCCGCCGCCGTAATAAGCCGAGATCTTGTCTTCCTCGAGCTTGGTCACCTGGTTGGGCGAGGCGTGCGTCGGCACGCCGGCGAAATGCTTGCCGTAGATCTTGAGCACCTTGACGTGGTTGCTCTTGATCCGGGTCAGGGTCATCGGCACCAGCCGTTTTCCGCCGCCATGATCGCCGTCGAGTTCGATCTCGAGATAGCGCACCAGTTGCTCGGGCTCGTCGACCCAGAGGTCGGTGATCATGCCCACGACCTCGCCATCGCCGGCCACCACGGGCAAGCCGCGCGGGTCACGGCCAGCGGCCACGTGGAAATGCTCGTTGGCCGACATCGGCACGATCTTGGGATGGCCATGACCGTCCAGTTCCGGCACGTCCTCGCGGTTGGCCCAGGAGGCCGGGCCGACGCCATCGGCGAGCGGATCGCCGGTGGGCTCGAACGGAAAGCCGTTGCCGGCGGCGGTCTTTTGCAGGGCGACGTTCTGGCGGTCGGGGCGCTGGCCCGAGGGCACGGTCAGCTCGCCCCGGCCATGGGGCAGGATGAAGGTCTTGTCGCTGGGGATCGGGAAGGGCCCCTGGTTGGCGGACAGGTTGCCGTCATCGTCTTCCAGGGGGTAGCCCTCGCGCATGTTCTCGCGCTGGATGTAGATGATCAGCCCGGCGAAGAAGACCCAGAACAGCCAGATCGAAAGACTGGCAAGATCGAAATTGGCAAAGAAAGCGTTACTCATGGGATATCCTTTCCATGGATCGGCACATCATGTCGGGAAGTCGGCCAGGCCGATGCGGGCCGCCTCCGATGGGGTGGAATGGGTGGCGGCGCGCGGGTTGCGCACCAATGGCCCGATCACGGCGAGCGTGACGAAGAGAAGGGCGATTTCGGTGTGATAGACGAAAGCGTAGCCGGTGGCGGGCGTGTTCAGCACCTCGCCCCATGCGCCGGAGGTGGCAGCGGCGTTCACCGCGTCGCGGATGCCGCCGCCGAAGGCGATGGCGAGTCCCGCTGCCGTGGCCTGCGCGGCGCCCCACGCACCGAGCGCGAGGCCATGGCCGGCCTTGCCTTGGGTCGTCACGGTCATGGCCGCGGTCAGGGTCGACACGGCGAAGACGCCGCCGCCCAGCCCGATCAGGCAAGCCCCGGCAAAGAAGAGGGTGGTCGAGTCCATCGGCGCGGCGAAGACGACAATGGCGAAGGCCGCGATGCCGATCAGTACGCCGAGGGCCGCAAGCCGGTGCGCATTGCGCCCCTGCGCCAGTGAGCGCCCGGTCCAGACGAATCCTGCCAGTGCGCCCGTGGCCCAGAGCGCTGTCAGGAGCGTGGTCGAGGACACCGAGAGGCCCAGGATTTCGCCGCCGTAAGGTTCCAGCAGGACGTCCTGCATGTTGAAGGCCATTGTGCCGATGAAGACCACCGCCAGAAGCCGCCCGGCCTGTCCGCCGGCCATCAGGTCGGCCCAGGCCTCAGAAAAACGGGGGCGGGGGGCGGCGCGTTCCGCCTTGGTCATCGGCGCCATTTTTTCCTGCTTCCACAGGGCGATGAGGTTGAGGACGATGCCCGCCAGAGCCGCGCCTTGCACCACGCGGATCAGGGCCAGTTCGCTGAAGTCGCGCAGCAGCCAGCCGATGACGATGGCCGAGATGCCCATGCCCAAGAGGAACATCACGTAAAGCAGGGCCACGACGCGCGGGCGCGTCGCCTCGTCTGCGCGGTCGGTGGCCAGGGCCAGACCGGCGGTTTGGGTCATGTGCAGGCCGAGGCCGGTCATCAGGAAGGCCAGCGCCGCCAGCACCTCGCCCGCGAAGGGCACGTCGTGGACAGTGTTGCCCGACAGGACCAACAGCGCGAACGGCATGACCGCGAGACCGCCCATCTGCCAGAGTGAGCCGAACCACAGGTAGGGCACACGCTTCCAGCCGATGGCGCTGCGGTAGGTGTCCGAGCGAAAGCCCAGAAGCGTGCGGAAGGGCGCGATCAGGACGGGCAGGGCGATCATCACGGCCACGATGGTGGCCGGGACGGAAAGTTCGACGATCATCACGCGGTTGAGCGTGCCGAGCAGCAGAACCGTTGCCATGCCGACCGAAACCTGAAAGAGCGACAGGCGCAGCAGTTCGCCCATCGGCAATCCCTCGCTGGCCGCATCCGCGAAGGGCAGGGCGCGCAGGCTGAGGTGCTTGAGGGGCGAAGGACGGCTCATGCAGTCACCTCCATCGCGTGGGAAATATAGAAGCCCGAGGTCACACGTTCCAGCGGAGCAAGCGTGCCGGTGCCATTGGCGTGGGCATAGGCGCGCGCCAGCCGCGCGGGGCTGTGCGGGATCATGGTGGGCGAGCGGTCGGAGCGCGGAAAGAGCTTGCCCGCGTACCACATGCCCATCAGGAGCGGCGTGCGTGGGGCGACGGTAAAGACGATCCGGCCCGAGCTGCGCGCCATGAGCGTCGCGAGCGACCGGGCGATATCGGCGTCGCGGTAGTAGATCAGGCTGTCCATCGCCAGCACGTGATCGAACCGGCCGAGGCGTTCGTCCAGCATGTCACCTGCGTGAAAGGCCACGCGATGCGCCAGCGTTTCGGGCAGGCGGCGTTGTGCGATGGCCACAAGCGAGGGCGAGATATCCACCGCGACCACATCCGCGCCGCGCGCGGCCAGTTCGGTGGTCATGGCGCCGGTGCCGCAGCCCGCATCGAGAATGCGCGCGCCGCGCAGATCATTGGGCAGGCGCGACAGCATCTGTTGCCGCATCGCGTCCCGCCCGCGCCGCACGGTTTCCCGGATCTTCGAGACCGGCGCGTCACTGGTCAGCGCCTCCCACGTGCGGGTGGCGGTCTTGTCGAAATAGGTTTCGACCCGGGTCAATGTGCGGTCGTAGCTCATCAATCGAATCCAAGAAGCTCGAAGATGTCGCGGTCTTCCATCGGTGCGGGAGCCAGCGGTTCGGTTCCGCGCCAGAGGGTTTCAGCCAGTTTCACGTATTCGGCCCGCGCCATGACGATGTCTTCCTCGTCGGGCATCTCGAAGAGCGTCTTCTTCTTCAGCCGCGAGCGGCGGATGGCGTCATAGTCGGGCATATGCGCGATGCGGTTGAAGCCGACCTTCTCGCAGTAGCGGTCGACCTCGTTCGTCTCGCGCGAGCGGTTGGCGACGCAGCCCGCCAGCCGGACCTTGTAGTTGACCGACTTGGCCTGCACCGCTGCGATGATGCGGTTCATCGCATAAATGCTGTCGAAATCGTTGGCGGTGACGATCACCGCCCGGTCGGCATGTTGCAGGGGCGCGGCAAAGCCGCCGCAGACCACGTCGCCCAGCACGTCGAATATCACCACGTCGGTGTCTTCCAGCATGTGGTGCTGTTTCAGCAGCTTGACGGTCTGGCCCACGACATAGCCGCCGCAGCCGGTGCCGGCGGGCGGACCGCCTGCCTCGACGCATTTGACGCCGCCCCAGCCATCGGCCACGAAATCCTCGGGGCGCAGTTCCTCGGGGTGGAAATCGACCTCTTTCAGGATGTCGATCACCGTGGGCTGCAAGCGGCCGGTCAGAGTGAAGGTGCTGTCATGCTTGGGATCGCAGCCGATCTGAAGCACGCGCTTGCCCATCTTGGCGAAGGCCGCCGACAGGTTCGAGGACGTGGTGGACTTGCCGATCCCGCCCTTGCCGTAGACCGAAAAGACCTTGGCCCCTTCGATTTTCATCGATGGGTCCTGGTGAACCTGAACCGATCCTTCGCCGTCTTGGCCCCTGAGGGCCGGAATGTCGTCGCGAGGGCTCATATGTCGCCTGTCCTTTCGGGATTGCGTGTCATTCTGCTGCGACTCCTTCGAGATGATCTTCGAGGGAGTCGGCGGCGTTGCGCAGGGCCGAGAGAGTGTCCTCGTCGGGCTGCCAATAGGCGCGGTCGTGGGCTTCGAGCAGGCGGTTGGCCATGCGCGAGGAGGCGGTCGGGTTCAGATCCGCCAGCCGCTGGCGCATGTCCGCGTCAAGGATGAAGGTCTCGCTGAGGCGCTGGTAGACCCACGGTTCGACCTGTCCGGTGGTCGCGGACCAGCCCATCGTGTTGGTGAAGGCGCTTTCGATCTGGCGGACGCCTTCGGCGCCGTGTTGCAAGAGTGCCTCGTGGAATTTGGGGTTCAGTGCCCGCGAGCGGGATTCCAGCGAGACCTGATCGGCCAGCGTGCGCACCTTTCCGGCACCACGTGTGGTGTCGGAGATGTAGATCGCCGCCTCTTCACCGCCGCGGGCGCGTTTCACCGCGCGGGAGATGCCGCCCAGCGTGTCGAAATAGTGGTCGACCGTGGTAACGCCAAGCTCGACGGATTCGAGATTCTGATAGGCCAGTTCGACGTCGCCGAGCGCGGTTTGCAGCAGCTTGTCGTTGGCCGCGGCCTTGCCGTCGACGCCGTAGGCGAAGGATTTGCGCGACAGGTACGCGTCGGCCAGTTCGTCCTCGTCATCGAAGGCGGAGCTGTCGACCATCATGTTGACGTTCGAGCCGTAAGCGCCCTCGGCATTGGAAAAGACGCGCAGCGCGGCGGTTTGCAGGTCGCAGCCGATCTTTTCGGCATAGGCCAGCGCGTGGGCGCGGATGAAGTTTTGTTCGACCGGCTCGTCGGCCTGCGCGGCCTTGAGCGCGGCCTCGGCCAGTAGTTTGGTCTGAAGCGGCAGCAGGTCGCGGAAGATGCCCGAGAGGGTCATGATGACGTCGATGCGGGGACGGCCCAGTTCGGCAAGTGGGATCAGGTCTGCGCCGCAAAGGCGGCCGAAACTGTCGAAGCGGGGGGTTGCGCCCATGAGCGCCAGCGCCTGCGCCAGTTGCGAGCCATCGGACTTGATGTTGTCGGACCCCCAGAGGACGATCGCCACGGTGCGCGGCAATGTCTTGTGAGTGTCCAGCAGAAGCTGCGCCTGGGCCGCGCCCTCGCGGCAGGCGAATTCGCTGGGCATGCGGAACGGATCGAACGCGTGGATGTTGCGGCCCGTGGGCAGGATATCGGGCGAGCGGATCAGGTCGCCGCCATGCACGGGCGCGGTGTAGCCGCCAGCAAGTGCATGGAGGATGGCTGGGATCTCGGTGCTTTGCTTCAGGTGTTTGTCGGCGATGGCGCGGGTCTCGGCATCGGCGTCGGCCATGAGGTCGAGATACTCGGCGCGAGCCGTGTCGGACATAGGCCGGCCCACGACGTGCAGTCCTTCGGGGATCAGCGCATCCTCGGTTTCCAGCAGTTTCAGCCAGAGCGTTTCAGGGTCGGTGTCGCCCAAATCCACCGCCTCGGCCTGTTCGGCGATGAGGGATTCCAGATCGGCGCGCTCAGACGCGCCGGGGCGGGTGGCGCGCCAGCGGGTGAGGCTGTCTTTCAGCTCGGCCAGGCCCTTGTAGAGGCCGGCGGTGGCCAGCGGCGGGGTGAGGTGCGAGATGGTGACGGCGCCGGAGCGGCGTTTTGCGAGGCTGGCCTCGGACGGGTTGTTGGCGGCATAGAGGTAGATGTTGGGCATCTCGCCGATCAGGCGGTCTGGCCAGTCGCGCGCGCCAAGACCCGCCTGTTTGCCCGGCATGAATTCCAACGCGCCATGCATCCCGAAATGCAGGATGGCGTCGGCCTGGTAGGTGTTGCGCAGCCACTGGTAGAATTGCACGAAGGCATGGGTGGGCGCGAAGCCGCGCTCGAACAGCAGGCGCATCGGATCGCCTTCGTAGCCGAAGGCGGGTTGGACGCCGACGAAGACATTGCCGAAGTCCTGGCCAAGCACGAAAACGCCGCGCCCGTCGGATTGCACCTTGCCGGGGGCGGGTCCCCAGACCTCTTCGATCTCGGAGAGGTGGGGCGTGTTTGCCACGATTCTGTCGGCGCTGACATGGGCCGCGACATTGGCCTCTTGCCCGTACTGGGCGGCGTTGCCTTGCAGGACGGCGGTGCGCAGGGCGTCGACGGTTTCGGGCACCTCGATGTCGTAGCCCTGGGCCTGCATTTCCAGCATGGTGTTGTGCAGGCTTTCAAAGACCGAGAGATAGGCGGCGGTGCCCACGGCGCCCGCGTTGGGCGGGAAGCCGAAGAGGACGATGGCGACCTTCTTTTCGGCCAGCTTGCTGCGGCGCAGGCGTATCAGGCGCTCGGTCTTTTCGACCAGGCTGTCGATGCGCTCGGGGCAGGGGGCCATGGATTTGACATCGGGAGCGGCGCGGCATTTGTGACGGCATCCGTCACAGCCTTCGGGGCCGTGGCGGCCGGCAAAGACCGTGGGGCAGGTCGCGCCGTCAAGTTCCGGCAGGGCGATCAGCATCGTGGTCTCGATCGGGCCGAGGCCCTGGGGCGAGGCGGCCCACTGGCCCAGCGTCTGGAATTCCAGCGGGTGCGCGGCGATGTAGGGCAGATCGAGGTCCTTGAGCACGGAAATGGCTGCGTCGTTGTCGTTATAGGCCGGGCCGCCGACAAGGCTGAAGCCGGTCAGCGAGACAAGCGCGTCGATCTTGGGGCCACGCTCGGTGCGGAAGTAGGCGTCGATGGCCGGGCGCCCGTCGAGACCGCCTGCGAAGGCGGGCAACACGTTGAGGCCGCGGGCATGAAGCGTGCGGATGACGCCGTCGTAATGCGCCGTGTCGCCAGAGAGCACGTAGGAGCGCATCATCAGAAGGCCCACGGTGGGCGCACCGGGGATGTGGCCGGGCAGATCGGCGGGATCGGTGGTGATGCGGTCGGACAGGTCGGGGTGGTAAAGCCCGGTATCGGGATATTCCACCGGCAGCGCCACGCGCGCGCCGCGCCAGTCGTCGTGGCGGCAGTAGCGCGAAATGAGGAAGCGGATCAGCCCCTCGACGTTCTCGTCGGATGCGCCCAGCCAGTATTGCATCACCAGGAACCAGGCGCGCAGGTCCTGCGCCTTGCCAGGGATCAGCTTGAGGATGCGCGGCAGGCGGCGCAGCATCTTCATCTTCTTGGCGCCGCTGTCGACATTCTGCTTGGTCTGGCCGCGAAGCTTTTTCATCAGCTTGCGGGTGCCGGATTCGGGCGCCTGCATGTCGAGCGTGCCCATACGCGTCAGGCGCACGATCTTGGCGTCGGCGATGATGCCCGCCAGCGCGTCGCAGTCTTCGCGCCGGGCCTCGAGGTCGGGCAGGATCGCGTTGATGTGGTCTTCGAGGAAGAGAAGGTTGGCGATGAGAATGTCGCCCGAGGCGATGTCGGCGCGGGCGGCGGCCAGGGCGGCGTCGCTTTCACCCCATTCGGCGGCGGCGTGGACTTTGAGTTCCAGCCCCGGGAAATCCATGCCGAGATTCAGCGCCGCGCGTTCGCAGGGACCGGCGGCGTGGCTGTCCAGCGTCAGGATCACGACCTTGTAAGGCCGGGTTATCATGGCGTCATCGCGCATAATGGGCCTTTGCCTCGTAAAGCGTGTCGAGGCTGATCTGCGTCATGCCGCGTTCGGCGGCGAAGTTTTCGGTGTTGCGGCGGGCCTTGCCGCGCACGAAGAAGGGGATCTTCTTCAACTCCTTCTCGGCGTCGGCAAGCCAGGTGATGGAGGTGTTGTCATTGGCAGGCTGCGGTTCTTCGGTTGAGTGGCCGGGAGGTCCCGGGTCAAGCCCGGGACGGTCGTCCGTTTTGCGGTCGACCGCCTTGTGTCCGTGATGGCTGGCACCCGCGTCGTCATGGAACTCGAAATCGTCGCGGAACATGTGCAGCAGATGCTCTTCCAGCCCCATGACCAGCGGGTGCACCCAGGTGTCGAAGATGACGTTTGCGCCCTCGATACCCATTTGCGGGCTGTAACGGGCCGGGAAATCCTGAACGTGGACGGGGGCGGAGATGACGGCGCAGGGGATGCCGAGGCGCTTGCCGATATGGCGTTCCATCTGCGTTCCGAGGATCATCTCGGGTGCCAGTTCCTCGATCCGCTGTTCGACGTCGAGGTAGTCGTCGGTGATCAGCGCCTCGACGCCGTAATCCTTTGCCAGAGCACGGATCGGGCGGGCCATCTCGCGGTTGTAGCAGCCAAGGCCCACCACCTCGAACCCCATCTCGTCGCGGGCGACGCGGGCGGCGGCGGCGACATGCGTGCCGTCGCCAAAGAGGAACACGCGCTTGCCGGTGAGGTAAGTGGAATCGACCGAGGCGGAGTACCACGGGAGGCGCAGGCGGCTGTCGTCGAGGTTCGGCTCTTGTCCGGTGATCTGGGCCACCTCGGCGATGAAATCGCGGGTGGCGCCGACACCGATGGGGACGGTCTTGGTGAACGGCTGGTCCAGCTCACGTTCCATCCAGCGGCAGGCGGCCTCGCCGGTTTCGGGGTACATCAGCACGTTGAAATGCGCGGCCCCCAGCCGGGTGAGGTCCCGGGGCGTCGCGTTGAACGGTGCGCAGACATTGACCGAGATGCCCATGTCTTCGAGCAGGGCAGTGACCTCGGTAATGTCGTCGCGGTGGCGGAAGCCGAGCGCGGTGGGGCCGATCAGGTTGGCGGTGACGTGGCCCGTACGCTCCATCGGTTTCGCAAGGTGACGCACCAGCTGAAACAGGGTCTCGTCTGCGCCGAAGTTTTCCTTGCGCTGGTAGCTCGGGAGTTCCAGCGCGATGACCGGGCAGGGAAGGCCCATCTGTTCGGCCATGCCGCCGGGGTCGTCCTGGATCAGTTCGGCGGTGCAGGAGGCGCCGACGATCATCGCTTGCGGCTTGAATCGGTCATAGGCCGCTTGAGCCGCGGTTTTGAACAGGTTTGCGGTGTCTGCGCCCAGATCGCGAGCCTGAAACGTCGTGTAAGTGACCGGCGGGCGGTGGTTGCGCCGCTCGATCATAGTGAAGAGCAGGTCGGCATAGGTGTCGCCCTGCGGCGCGTGCAGGACGTAATGCAGGCCCTTCATCGCGGTGGCGACGCGCAGGGCGCCGACATGCGGCGGGCCTTCGTATGTCCAGACCGACAGCTTCATTCCGCCGCCTCCAGCCGCAGTTTGGCGCGGCGGTTGAGGGGACGCGAGAAGAGACCGGCAAGGTCACCGGCCTGTTCGTAGAAATGCACCGGGGTGAAGACCAGTTCGATGGCCCACTTGGTGGCCAGTCCCTCGGCCTCCAACGGGTTGGCAAGGCCCAGACCGCAGACCGTCAGGTCCGGCTGGGCGGCGCGGCAGCGGTCAAGCTGCATCTCGACATCCTGGCCCTCGGACAGTGTCGGGCCTTCTTCCAGAAGGTCGAGATCGGGGCCGACAACGCCCTTGTGGATATAGGGTGCGCCGACTTCGATGGCGGTCATCCCGCATTCGCGGGTGAGAAACCGGGCCAGCGGGATCTCAAGCTGGCTGTCGGGAAAGAAGAAGACGGATTTGCCGTCCAGTTTCTCCGACGCCTGCGAGATCGCTTTTTTGGCCCGTGCGCGGGGCGCGTGTGTTACAGTGTCGAACAGGGTGATGTCGACACCGAACTCCATTGCCACGGCGCGAAGCCACGCGGTGGTGCCTTCTTCGCCGAACGGGAAAGGCGCAGGAATGTGACGCGCCCCGCGCTTTCCAAGTGCGGCGAGGGTGCCGCCGAGGAAAGGCTGGGTAAGGATGAAAGAGGTGTTGGGACCAACCGCGAGAGTGCTGTCGGCGCGGCGCGCTGGCAGCACTTTCACGTTGTCGATGCTCATTTTGGACAGAAGATCGAGCATCTGGTCCTCGACCACGTCGGGCAGGGCGCCAACCACGAGAAGCTGGCGCTCGTCCGTTTCCGGCAGGACCGGCACCATCGAGGCGAGGCACGCGTCCTCGCCCTCGGTAAAGGTCGTTTCGATGCCCGACCCAGAGTAATTCAGAACCCGCACATGCGGCGCGTATTGCAGCGAAAGCTTTTCGGCGGCGCGGGCAAGGTCCAGCTTGATCACCTCGGACGGGCAGGAGCCCACGAGGAAGAGCTGGCGAATATCCTTGCGGCGCTCCAGCAGGCGGGCAACCTCGCGTTCAAGCTCGGCCTGGGCATCGGCCAGGCCGGCCAAGTCGGTTTCCTCGAGAATCGCGGTGCCGAAACGCGGCTCGGCAAAGATCATCACGCCGGCGGCGGATTGCAGCAGGTGGGCGCAGGTGCGGCTGCCCACGACCAGAAAGAACGCGTCCTGCATCTTGCGGTGCAGCCAGATGATTCCCGTCAGGCCGCAGAAGACCTCGTGCTGGCCGCGCTGTTTCAGAACCGGGGCGTCACGGCATCCTGTGGCCGGAAGAGGCGTGGAGTCGTCGGTCATGCCGGCACCTCTGACAGGGCTGCCGATTGCAGTCGCGCGGCGCGTAATTTGAGTAAGAACTGGGTGGCGTTGATGGCGTAGGCGGCATAGGCCGCGAGCGCCAGGATCATCAAACCTTGAGGGGAGAAGGCGGCCGTGAAAAGCGCCCAGAGATAGGCTGTGTGCAGCGCGATGACCGCAAAGCTGAACACGTCTTCCCAAAAGAAGGCGTGGGCGAAAAGGTATTGACCGAAAACGATTTTTTCCCAGATCGCACCGGTGACCATGATGAGATACAGAAAGCCGGTCTTGATCAGGATCGACCAGGTGGCCAGCGCATAGCCTTCGCCTGTCCAAAGGTAGCGCAGCACGAGACCGAGCGAGACGAGAAAGACGAGGAATTGAGCGGGCGCGAGAACGCCCTGAACCAGGGTCCAGATACTGGCATCGCGGCGGGCGCGCTGCTCGGGTGTGTAGAGCAGGCCCGGGCTCGCTTTTGGTGGCGCTTGCAGCGTCATTGGCTCCCCCTCGCAGGCCGTAAGATCGTAGCACGATGCTAGGGGTCGGGGCGCCAAAGTGTCAACTAAAATTTACACATTGATCCGTCGCGATCTGTAAACAGGCGCGGTTGGCCTGATACGCGACTGGCTTTGGTTTTTTATTTGCCATCAGGTCATTTTCAGGCTGTTTGGCGCAAGAATAAATTGGTGGCAAACAAGGGCTTGAGTTGTCTCCTCATGCGTGTATGTCAGGAAAAATTGACATTGAGGTCCGGCGGGCGCAGACTAACTCTGGCCACATGCGTGCCCGGTTTCTTCGGGCTAAGTCATGTTGTCGAACGCGGGGGAGAAGCGCGTGGGAGAGTCCTCTGACAGAAAAGGCCAAGGCCTTTCAAAGACGCAGCAACCGGCCATCCGGTTTCTCGTAGAATCGGCGCTGAGAACGGTCATCTCGAACACGGCCCGGTCCGAGCCGCGAACCCGAGAGCAATGGGTCGAACGCTTGTGCGAAGCGCTGATGTCGGACTCTGACAGCAGCTACCGCGCGGTCATATCTTCGTTGATGGCGAACGGAGTCAGCAGCGAGGAGATTTTCCAGTCCTACATCCCGGCCGCCTCGGCCTATCTTGGCGAGCTTTGGGTCAGTGATCGGGCAAGTTTCGTCGATGTCACGGTCGGCGCTTCGCGTTTGCAGGGGCTGTTTCGCGGTAAACAGGCCGACTCGCCCGGTCGGTGGAGCGACCGGAGCATCCCGCTTGGCCAATCCGCGCTGATGGTCGTGCCGCAGTACGAGCAGCACGCGCTCGGCGCGTTTGTCGCGGCGGATAATCTTCGCCGTCATGGGTTGTGGGTGCACATGGCGATCGGCCTGACACGAGAGGAATTGGCTGAACTTTCGGGCACGCGGCGCTTTGCAATGATCGGAATCTCGGTCGCGACGCGGAATTCGGTTGAAAAAACCACCGAACTCATAGACTACCTCCGCTCGAATGCTAACTATATGCCACCGATCGTGATCGGCGGGCGGGCCGTTGAAGCAGATCCCAAGGCCGTATCCAAGACCGGCGCGGATCACGCGGTGCGCACTGCAAGAGAAGCGATTGAAAAATGTGGCTTGTCGAGTGTAGCTGAGGCGCTGCCGTTCACCGGAGCGATCTGATGCTGCCTGAATTGGGGATTGGCGGAGTGGTCCGATGACGCGTGAGACTCGGAAGTCTGAGCGACTACGCGCCGGCGCCTTGCCCGATCCTTCCGGGGTGCACAATATTGTCGAACAGGCCGGTGATATGGCGGTATACGTGGCAGACGATGGCGAAGTCGCCGGCATATCCGTCAATCCCGATTGTCCATCGCTTGGATGCCTTGACCATTGGGTTGGGCGGCCGTTCGAAAAATTCCTGACTGTCGAAAGCAAGGAAAAGCTCGAGTTGCGGCTGGCAGAGATGCGCGCCAATCCCGACGCGACGACTCGGGGGCTGGAACTGAATCATATCGACAATGCCACGTGGGAATTTCCGATTCGCTATACCCTGCACAGGGTCTATGACGGAGGCTTGCTTTTGCTGGGGCGCGACATGCAGCCCATTGCGGAGGTGCAGCAACGCCTTGTTGCCGAGCAAACGGCGCGCGAGCGTGACCAGCAGCGGCTGCGCGGTGAGCAGACGTTTTATCATGTCGTTCTGGAAGCGTCCGAGACGCCGCTGATATTGGTCGAGCCGGAGAAAGGCCGCATTCGCGACCTGAACAGCGCGGCGGCGATGCTATTGGGTACGAATGTCGACACGCTGAGCGGATCGTCGCTGGCGCAGGCGTTCGACGGCCGCCGGCGCGAAGAGCTGATGGACGCGATGCGCAGCGCGGCCGGATCGCGCGAGGCGCGGGGCATCGAACTTGTGGCGCGGCGCAACGAGCGCGAACTGAAGCTCTACCCCGATTTTTTCCGTGCGGCGGGTGAGCTTTATATGCTGTGCCGCGTGCGGCCTGCGGATGGCGACGCCGGAACGGCGGCTGAATCCGCGCAGGTGCTTGGCGCGCTATATGCCGCCACCAGCGATGCGATCGTGATCACCGATGGCAAAGGTGCGATCCGCGACGCGAACGAGGCCTTTCTGACCATGGCCGATGCGGCGCAATTGCGCGACGTGCGCGACAACAATCTGGCGGATTTCCTGGTGCGCGGTGCCGTGGATACCAAGCTGATGCTTGAGACGGCGGCCAAGCAGGGGCGGTTGAGCAACTACGCCACCCAGATGGCCAGCATCGTCGGAACGCGGTCGAGCGTCGATGTCTCCGTGGCCCGGCTGCGCGACCCGGCCGGCGATTTCGGGTATGGTTTCATCCTGCGAAATACGTCTTTGAACGAAGGTGCGGATGCCGAAGTGACCAGCGTGGTCAGCGAAGAGGCCATGAAGAACGTCATGGACCTCGTCGGGACAGCCTCGCTGAAAGAACTCGTTTCGGCCACGTCGGACGTGATCGAGAAGTTGTGCATCGAGACGGCGGTGCAGTTGACCGGGAACAACAGGGTCGCGGCGGCCGAAATGCTGGGACTGTCACGCCAGAGCCTTTACGTGAAACTGCGCAAATACGGCCTGATCAATTCGGGTGCTGACGAGTAGGCGGTCAAAAGCTTTGTGAAAGCTTTTGGCAAATCCTTTTTGAAAGGATTTTGGTGCGGAACGAGTCCGGTTTCAAAAAAGACCTTTCGCGAATCCGAGATGTAAACCATACTTGACACCATGAGTGTCTCATTGGGCATACAGGCGTCGCGCCGCCGGCCCGAACCGCGCGCCATACTTACCTTGATAAAGCCGATCACGTGGTTTCCGCCGGTCTGGGCCTATCTGTGCGGCGTCGTGTCCAGCGGCGTGCCGGTGATGTCGGCGCCGTGGCTGGTGTTGATCGGCATGGTTCTGGCCGGACCCGTCGTGTGTGGCATGAGCCAGGCGGCCAACGACTGGTGCGACCGGCATGTGGATGCCATCAACGAACCGCACCGCCCGATCCCGTCGGGGCGCATTCCCGGGCGCTGGGGGCTTTGGATCGCCTTGGTGATGAGTGCCGCCGCATTGGCGCTGGGGGCGACGCTGGGCCCGTGGGGCTTTGGCGCGACGGTTTTCGGCGTTCTGGCAGCCTGGGCCTATTCGGCCGAGCCTGTCCGGTTGAAGAAATCGGGCTGGTGGGGGCCGGGCCTGGTGGCACTTTGTTACGAAGGATTGCCCTGGTTCACCGGGGCCGCCGTCTTGTCGGCGGGTGCGCCAGCCTGGCAGATCGTGGTGCTGGCGCTGCTTTATGCCGTGGGCGCGCACGGGATCATGACTCTCAACGATTTCAAAGCGTTGGAGGGGGACCGCCAGACCGGCGTCAATTCCCTGCCGGTCACGCTGGGCCCCGAGCGCGCGGCGCGGGTGGCTTGCTGGGTCATGGCGCTGCCGCAGGTTGCGGTGATCGCGCTGCTGACGGGGTGGGGGCAGGTGTATCACGCCGCCGCTATTGCCGCACTGCTGGGCGTTCAGGTCTGGGCGATGCGCGTTCTGCTGTCCGATCCCAAGGGGCGTGCGCCCTGGTACAACGGGACGGGCGTCACGCTTTATGTCAGCGGCATGATGGTTGCGGCCTTCGCAGTAAGGACGCTGGTATGACGCTGGGCTGGGGCGGTATCGCAAGATTGTGCCTGGCCAATGCGGCCATTGGCGGAATGGCGGCGCTGCCGGTCAACCTCTTCAACCGGCTGATGACGGTGGAGCTTGCCTTGCCCGCCCTGTTGCCGGGGTTCTTGGTGGCCTTGCACTATGCCGTGCAACTGTCGCGGCCTGTCTGGGGCCATCGTTCGGATACCAAGGGCGGGCGGACGCCGTTCATCCTGGGCGGTACGCTGGTCGTGGGCGCGGGGCTGGTGCTGACTGGCTGGGGAATCGCTTTTGCGCCAAACACGCAGATGGCGATTGCGGTTTGGATTGTGGCCTATGCGCTGATCGGCTTCGGCATCGGGGCGGCGGGCACGTCCTTCCTGGCGCTGCTTGCGACGGCCGCGCCGGACGACAGGAAAGGGGCCGCGGCCACGTTTGCGTGGCTGATGCTGATCGCGGGGGCGATTGCGGCGTCGGTTGGCGCGGGGATCGCGTTGAAACCCTACAGCCCGGAGCGGCTGATGCTGGTCGTGCCCATCGTGGCGGCCGCCTGTTTCGTGGCGGCGTTGATTGCCACATGGGGCGTCGAGCGGCGTCTGGGCGCCGTGCCCGCGCCGCAGGAGGCCAAGCTGGGTCCGGCGCTGCGCGCGACCTGGGCGGACCCGGCGGCGAAGACATTCACGGGCTTCGTGTTCCTGTCGATCCTGGCCTTCTACCTGAGCGAATTGGTTTTGGAGCCCTTTGCCGGACATATCCATGGGCTGACACCCGACGAGTCGACCAAGCTGTCGGGCGGCAAGGATGGCGCGGCGCTTTTGGGGATGTTGATGGCTGGGGCGTTCTCGACCTTCAAGCTCGGCAGCTTGCGGACATGGGCCGTCACTGGCTGCGTGATCTCGGCGCTGGGCCTGATGGGCCTTGGCGCGGGCGCGGCGCTGGTGCCGTTCACGGTGATTTTGGGGCTGGGCAACGGGTTGTTCGTGGTGGGCGCCATCGGGTCGATGATGCGACTGGCCGCGGCGCAGGAAGGGGCGACCGGCACGCGGATGGGCGTCTTCGGCGCGGCGCAGGCAGTGGCCGCCGGGCTGGCTGGCCTGATTGCCACGGGCACGCTGGACGTGGCCCGTTTGATGATGAGCGACGGGGCGGCCTATGCCGCGGTGTTCGGCCTTGAGGCCGTGCTTTTCTTGGCCGCCGCGCTGGTGGCGATGCGAATCCTGCATCGGCCGACCGCGCCGCTGCTGCAACCGGGAGAATGAGCGATGTATGACGTTGTAGTGGTTGGAGGCGGCCCGAGCGGGGCCACGGCGGCCGAGGATCTGGCGCGGTCTGGGCACAAGGTGGCGCTGCTCGACAGGGCCGGGCGAATCAAGCCCTGTGGTGGGGCGATTCCGCCGCGCCTGGTTGCGGATTTCGACATCCCCGAGGATCTGCTGGTGGCCAAGATCACCACCGCGCGCATGATCTCGCCTACCGGGCGCAAGGTCGATATCCCGATCGAGAATGGGTTTGTCGGCATGGTGGACCGCGAGGATTTCGACGAGTTCCTGCGCGTCCGGGCCGAGGCCGCGGGGGCGGTGCGGGCCACCGGAACCTACAGGCGGATCGAGCGCGAGCACGGGCAGGTCAAGGTCATCTATCGCGACAAGGTCAGCGGTAACGAGCGCGAATTGCCCTGCAAGCTGGTGATCGGCGCGGATGGCGCGCGGTCGAACGTGGCGCGCGACGAGGTCGAGGGCGGGGACCGGATTCCGTATGTCATCGCCTATCACGAGATCATCGCGGCCCCCGGAAAGGTGGGCGAATACGATCCGACCCGATGCGACGTCATCTATGACGGCCGGATCAGCCCCGATTTCTATGGCTGGGTCTTTCCGCACGGCAAGTCGGCCAGCGTCGGCATGGGATCGCTGGTCAAGGAGGTGGACGTGAAACAGGCCACCGCCGATCTGCGTCTCGCCAGCGGGCTGGCGGAGTGCGAGACGATCCGTAAGGAAGGCGCGCCCATTCCGCTGAAACCGCTGGACCGCTGGGACAATGGCAAGGATGTCGTCCTGGCCGGGGATGCGGCGGGTGTGGTCGCGCCAAGCTCGGGCGAGGGGATCTACTATGCCATGGCCGGGGGGCGCGTTGCGGCCACGGCAGCCGCGGCGACCCTGGCCTCGGGGCGGGTCAAGGACCTGAGACTGGCGCGGCAGCTCTTCATGAAAGAGCACAAGACCGTGTTCCGGGTGCTGGCGTCGATGCAGAATGCCTATTACAAGTCGGACGAGCGGCGCGAACGGTTCGTGTCGCTGTGCCATGACATCGACGTGCAGCGTCTGACCTTCGAGGCGTACATGAACAAGAAACTGGTCAAGGCCCGGCCCATGGCCCACCTGAAGATCGGCCTGAAGAACCTGGCGCATCTGACGCGGCTGGTGCCGGCGGCCTATACATGAGCGTCATGATCCCCACATGGGTCGGCGGCGACCTTGTGGCCGTCGAGAAGCTGGAGGCGCACGAGCGCGGCCTGCGGCACAAGGCGGTGTCGGTTTTCGTGCTGTGCGGCAACGCGGTGCTGATCCAGCGCCGGGCGCTGGGCAAGTACCATACGCCGGGCCTGTGGGCGAACACCTGCTGCACCCATCCGCATTGGGGCGAGGACCCGGAGACCTGTGCGCATCGTCGGCTGACCGAAGAGTTGGGCATCGAAGGCCTGGCGCTGGACTACCGTGACCAGCTGGAATACCGCGCCGATGTGGGCGGCGGGCTGGTGGAGCACGAAGTGGTCGATGTTTTCGTGGCCAATGTTGCGGAACGCTTTTCCCTGCGGCCAAACCCTACCGAGGTGATGGACACGGCCTGGGTCGATCTTGATGACCTGCGGGACTATGCGCGTACCATGCCGGAAATCTACACGCCTTGGCTGCGCATCTATCTTGAAAAGCACGCGGCGCAGATTTTCGGCCGTGTGGACAGTCCGGTGTGATCGGGCAGATTGCCGGTTTCAAATAGACATCCGGCGCGGGGCTTGATTTAGTCCGGCACGATTGGCGACCGATGATGGAGCAGACGTGCTGGACCTCAAAGACCTGCAATTCCTGACTGCGCTGGCGCGGCAAAAGCACTTTGCCCGCGCTGCCGAGGAATGCGGCGTGTCGCAGCCTGCATTCTCGATGCGGATCGCCAAGCTGGAAGAGCATCTGGAGACAAAGATCGTTCATCGGGGCAACCGATTTCAGGGGCTGACGCCGGATGGGGAGAGCATCGTGCGCCACGCGCTTCAGATCCTGGAGGATGTGAAGCGGCTGGAGACCGAGTTCAGCGCCGAGCCGGGGGACGTGACCGGCGTGTTGTCATTGGCGGTAATCCCGACGGCCGCCGCCCTGGCGGCCAAGACGGTGATCCAACTGCGCGAGGCCAATCCGGGGATCACCGTGCGCGTCAAGACGATGAACTCGCTGGCCATTCTGCACGGACTGGAGGCAGGTACCTACGATGCCGGGATCACCTATACCGACAGTGCGAATTCCGAGAGTGCCATTCACAGTTTCCTGAGCGTGACGCCGATCGACGACGAGGAATACGTGCTGCTGGTTCCCTCGGACATGGTCGAGGACGGCAAGACCCAGATCACCTGGAAAGAGGCCGGCGCGCTGCCGCTTTGCCTGCTGGAGCCGGGGATGCAGAACCGGCATATCATCGACACGGTGTTCCAGGACGTGGGCACGCGCCCGCGCGTCGTGGCGGAATTGTCGGGCCTGACTGCGGGCGTGGTGATGGCCATTCAGGGCGCGGCGGCAACGGTGGTGCCCAAGGTTTTGGTCGAAAACACCGGCGCGCCCCGGTCGGTGCGCATCCTGCCGCTGGTCGATCCCGAAGTGCACAAGTCGCTCAGCCTTGTGACAGCGGACAGGGGGCCGGCCTTGCGCACGGTGCAGGCCTTGAAAGAGGTTCTGCGATAAGCCCCGCTTATCGTGGCTTTGAATCATACGATTTTTGATTGAAAACGGTATGCTTTAGTGTGCCCTCAGCAACGGGAGGGTCCACATGGCACTTGATGATCGCAGCGGCGTCTGGAAATCGGGCAAAGGCAAGGGGCGGCACACGCCCAAGGGCCGGCAGCTTGAGGATCAGGCCTGGGAAGAGGTTCGCGACCTTCTGGGCGATGCGCCCCGGCGGCGCGACCTGCTGATCGAATACCTGCACCTGATCCAGGACAAGTTCGGCCACCTCAGCGCGGCACACCTGCGCGCGCTGGCCGAGGAAATGCGCATCGCGCAGGCCGAAGTCTATGAAGTTGCAACGTTTTATGCGCATTTCGACGTGGTCAAGGAAGGTGAGGTGCCGCCGCCGGCCCTGACCATCCGGGTATGCGACTCGCTGTCGTGCGAGTTGGCCGGGGCGCAACAGCTGAAGGCGGCGCTGGAAGATGGCATGGACCCCAGTGAGGTCCGCGTGCTGCGCGCGCCCTGCATGGGGCGGTGCGACACGGCGCCGGTGCTGGAACTGGGCCACAACCACATCGACAACGCGACGGTGGAGAAGGTCGAGGCGGCGATTGCCGCGGGCGACACCCACACGCATGTGCCCGACTATGAAGATTTCGCCGCCTACAAGGCCGAGGGTGGCTACGAGAAACTGGCGGAGATCCGCAAGAGTGGCGAGTTCGAGACCATTCAGCAGACCTTGCTGGATTCGGGCCTGCGCGGGCTGGGCGGTGCCGGTTTCCCTTCGGGCAAGAAATGGGGGTTCGTGCGGGCCGAGGCAGGGCCGCGCTATCTGGCCGTCAACGGTGACGAAGGCGAGCCGGGCACGTTCAAGGACCGCTATTACCTGGAGCGCACGCCGCATCTGTTCCTCGAGGGGATGCTGATCGCCGCTTGGGCTGTCGAGGCCAAGACCTGTTTCATCTACATGCGCGATGAATACCCCGCTGTGCTGAAGATCCTGGCCAAGGAGATCAAGGCGCTGGAGGACGCGGGCATCGTCGAGGAAGGGTATATCGAACTGCGCCGCGGCGCGGGGGCCTATATCTGCGGCGAAGAAAGCGCGATGATCGAATCGATCGAGGGCAAGCGCGGGTTGCCGCGGCACCGCCCGCCCTTCGTGGCGCAGGTCGGTGTCTACAACAAGCCGACGCTGGTGAACAATGTCGAGACGCTCTACTGGGTGACCCGCGTTCTGCGCGAAGGCGGCGAGATCCTGTCGGGCGTGGAAAAGAACGACCGCAAGGGTCTGCGCTCCTACTCGGTCTCGGGCCGGGTCAAGAACCCGGGCGTGCACCTGCTGCCGGCAGGTTCCACCATCCTGGACATCATCGAGGCCGCGGGCGGGATGCTCGATGGTCACACGCTGAAAGCCTATCAGCCGGGCGGTCCGTCCTCGGGCCTTCTGCCTGCGCACATGGATGATGTACCGCTCGATTTCGATACGTTGCAGCCGCATGGCAGCTTCATCGGGTCCGCCGCCGTGGTGGTTCTGTCCGACAAGGACAGCGCCAAGGAAGCCGCAATCAACATGCTGAAGTTCTTCGAGGACGAAAGCTGTGGCCAATGCACGCCCTGCCGCGTCGGCTGTGAAAAGGCCGTCAAGCTGATGCAGGCGGATAAATGGGACCAGTCGCTGCTGGAAGAGCTGAGCCAGACCATGGTCGACGCCTCGATCTGCGGCCTGGGGCAGGCGGCGCCCAACCCCATTCGCCTGACCATGAAACATTTCCCGGACGAGGTGTAAGACATGACCGACACGATCAAGTTCACACTCGATGGCAAGGAAGTCGAAGCCGAGAAGGGCATGACCATCTGGGAGGTGGCCAATGGCCGGGGGTTGAAAATCCCGCACCTGTGCCACAAACCCGCGCCGGGGTATCGCCCCGATGGCAACTGCCGCGCCTGCATGGTGGAAGTCGAGGGCGAGCGAAACCTCGTCGCCTCGTGCATTCGCGAGCCCAGCGAGGGCATGAACGTCACCACCAATTCCAACCGGGCCGAGACCGCGCGCAAGATGGTGATGGAGATGCTGGTCGCCGACCAGCCCGAGCCGGAAAAGGCGCATGACAAGTCGAGCCACCTTTGGGACATGGCCAAGCTGGCCGGCGTATCGCAAAGCCGTTTTCCCAAGCTGGAACAGGACCGTGTGCCGCTGCTGGATGACAGCCACGTCGCGATGAGCGTCAACCTGGATGCCTGCATACAGTGCAACCTTTGCGTCCGCGCCTGCCGTGAAGTGCAGGTCAACGACGTGATCGGGATGGCCGGTCGCGGGCATGACAGCTTCCCGGTGTTCGATTTCGACGACCCCATGGGCGAAAGCACCTGTGTGGCCTGTGGCGAATGCGTGCAGGCGTGCCCCACGGGCGCGCTGATGCCGTCCACGGTGGTCGATGACGCCCAGGTCGGAGACAGCGCCGACTATGACCGCGAGGTCGACAGCGTCTGCGCCTTCTGCGGTGTGGGCTGCCAGATCAGCCTGAAGGTCAAGGACGACAAGGTGAAATATGTCGAGGGCATCAATGGCCCCGCCAACGAAGGCCGGCTGTGCGTCAAGGGCCGGTTCGGCTACGACTATATCCACCATTCGCACCGCCTGACCAAGCCTTTGATCCGGCGCGAGGACGCACCCGCGAAGGGCCTGAACGTCGATCCCGACAACTGGCAGGATTTCTTCCGCGAAGCGTCGTGGGACGAGGCGCTGGACGTGGCGGCGAACGGTCTGAAAGGCCGGGGACGCGAGGTGGCCGGCTTCGGCAGTGCGAAATGCACAAACGAAGAGGCCTACCTGTTCCAGAAGTTCATCCGCCAAGGCTTTGGCCACAACAACGTGGACCACTGCACGCGGCTGTGCCACGCGTCCTCCGTTGCCGCCCTGATCGAGAACGTCGGATCGGGTGCGGTGACCGCGACCTTCAACGAGATCGAGAATGCCGATGTGGCGATCATCATCGGGGCCAACCCGATCGAGAACCACCCCGTCGCGGCCACCTATTTCAAGCAGTTCACCAAGCGCGGTGGCAAGCTGATCGTTATGGATCCGCGCGGCGTGGGGATGAAACGCTTCGCTACCCACATGCTGCAGTTCAAGCCGGGCGCGGACGTGTCCATGCTGAACGCGATCATGCACGTGATCGTCGAGGAAGAGCTTTACGACCAGCAGTATATCGAGGCGTTCACCGAAAACTGGGAGGCCGAGAAGGCGCATCTGGCGCAGTTCCCGCCCGAGAAGATGGAAGAGCTGTGCGGCATCCCCGCCGAGACGCTGCGCGCGGTCGCCCGCGAGTTCGCCTCGGCGCAATCCGCCATGATCTTCTGGGGCATGGGCGTCAGCCAGCACATCCACGGCACGGACAACTCTCGCTGCCTGATCAGCCTTGCGCTGATGTGCGGCCATGTGGGCCGTCCCGGCACGGGCCTGCATCCGCTTCGCGGCCAGAACAATGTGCAGGGCGCGTCCGACGCGGGCCTGATCCCGATGTTTTTGCCCGACTACCTGTCGGTCACCGACGATGGCGTGCGCAAGGCGTTCACCGAAGTCTGGGAATCGGGCGACTTCAGCAGCGAGAAGGGTCTGACCGTCACCGAGATCATGGACGCGGTGCACGAGGGCCACATCAAGGCGATGTACGTGCTGGGCGAGAACCCGGCGATGAGCGACCCGGATGTGGAGCACGCCCGCGACGCGCTGGCGATGCTGGATCACCTCGTGGTGCAGGACATCTTCATCACCGAGACGGCGAACTATGCCGATGTGATCCTGCCAGCCTCGGCCCTCTATGAAAAATCCGGCACGGTGTCGAACACCAACCGGACGGTGCAGATGCTGCGCCAGGCCGTGCCGCCGCCGGGCGAGGCGAAAGAGGATTGGTGGATCGAGGTCGAACTGGCCAAGCGCTGCGGTCTGAACTGGACCTACACGCATCCCAGCGAAGTGTTCAACGAGATGGCGATCAACATGCGCAGCCTCGACAACATCACCTGGGAACGACTGGAGCGCGAGGCGGTGACTTATCCGTCGCTCAGCCCCGAGGACCCCGGCCAGGCCGTGGTCTTCGGCGATGCCTTCCCCCGCCCCGAGGGCCGTGCCCGGTTCACCCCGGCCAGCGTGATCCCGCCCGACGACCTGCCGGATGCGGATTATCCGATGGTTCTGACCACCGGACGGCAGCTGGAGCATTGGCACACCGGGTCGATGACCCGCCGGGCCAGCGTGCTGGACGCGGTCGAGCCCGAGGCGAACTGCTCGCTGCACCCCTCGACCCTGCGCAAGCTGGGCGTGGAGCCGGGCGGCATGGTGCGGATCACCACCAAGCGCGGCTCGATCGATGTGATGGCGCGGGCCGACCGCGCGATTGCGCCGGACATGGTCTTCATGCCGTTTGCCTATGTCGAGGCGGCGGCGAACATCCTCACCAACCCGGCCATCGACCCCTATGGCAAGATCCCCGAGTTCAAGTACTCGGCCGTGCGGGTGGAAAAGGCCGAAGCGGCGGTGGCGGCGGAGTAGTCCGCGCTGCGATCATGATTTTCGAAGGGCCGGGGTTTTCCCGGCCCTTTCGTTTTGACCTTAGGAAAAGGCGGTCCGCACCGCGACAGGGCGGTATTCTTGCTGCATCCGCGAAAGTTTGCCGTTGATTTGCGTTGGTTCGTGGTATACCAGACTACGGATTTAGCGACTCAAACCCGGTGCGCCGTCATGAAACTCAATCCGATCGACACGTCGGTCACGCTCAAGGACCACATCTATAACCGGATGCGCGAAGCGATCCTCGAGATGGACATTTATTCCGACAGCGTGGATTTGCGGCTGGACGAACGCAGCCTTGCGGACCAGCTGGGCGTCTCTCGCACGCCCCTGCGCGAGGTTCTGGTGCGGCTGGAACAAGAAGGCCTTTTGGAGGTCCGCCCCCGTCGCGGCATCTTCGTGCAGCGCAAGACGCTTTCGGATATCCTGGAGATGATCATCGCCTGGGCCGCGCTGGAAAGCATGGCTGCCCGGCTGGCCTGCGAGCGTGCCACGGACCGCGAGATCTCGAGCCTGCGCACGATTGCGGCGAAATACTCGGTCTCCAAGACGGGCGCGGATATCGCGGAATATTCCGACGACAACATCCGCTTTCACCAGAAGATCCTGGAAATTTCGGGTTGCGAGTTGCTTTCCAGCATGGCCGAGAACCTGTTCGTGCACATGCACGCCGTCCGCCGCCGGTCCATGGCCGAGGTGGATCGCGTTCCGCAATCGGTGGCGGATCACATGGAAATCATCGAGGCGCTGGAGTCGCGCGATCCGGATCTTGCCGGGACGCGCGTGCGCGATCACACGATGCGCCTGCACGACCACGTGCGCGAGGTCTGGACCCGCGCAGGGATCACGAAAAACAAGGGGGAATGACCTGATGAAAGCATTGGACGGCATCAAGATCCTGG
>NZ_LAXJ01000016.1 GCF_001441615.1 Roseovarius atlanticus | reverse complement strand
CCTGACGCCATACGAATATGCTAACCGGTCAGAGGAAGACCAAAACCCGACCAAAGCTAACCTAAATTAGCGGACTCTCAAGGGAGCAAGGTCACTCACATTCACTTTGGAAAAACCGATAGAAAGACGCTCGTCATAGCTATATCACCCAACTCCAGAGCATGTTTGAGGAAGTGGCGCTTGACCATCTTTCCGATCTCAGAATATTGGTTTTGTTTAGTGCCAAAAAATTCAGAAAAAAGTGGAAAATCGTGGCTGACTTATCGGGAGCACCTGTAAGATTTGATGCTCTTGATGCGCTTCGTGGTTTTGCGGCTCTTGCCATCGCCGCCGGGCATGTAGGCCTTTTGCCTTGGGAGAGTGCGTTCTACCTTGCCGTAGATTTTTTCCTAATCCTGAGTGGCTTTGTCTTGGCTCATAGTTATTTCGATCGAAAGCTCATTGCCACGCACGATTTTATTGCGCGTCGGTTCTTGAGAATGTATCCACTCCACTTGATTACTTTTCTCGCCTTTATCTTCGTCTATTCTGTGATCGGCATTGAAATAAATTGGGCCGATGCAGTGAGGCACTTTTTCTTTGTGCATAATATTGGCTTTGGGCCGGAAGAGGCTACTTTCAACATCCCTAGCTGGACTATTTCTGTAGAATTTTGGGTCAATGTTATTGTATTTCTTCTAATGATGTTAATTAGGAACCGATGGTTTCAAAATTTCTTCCTAGTTGCTCTTGCATTCTGTGTTTACGCTGTCATCGCAATCAAATTTGGAAACCTTGATGTCGTAACTTTTGATATACTTGGTTTTGCAAACATCGGGCTCATGCGTTGTGCGGCTGGGTTTGGAATCGGTGTTTTGATCTATAGAGCTTCGCACCGGGCCACTACCATGCGTGGGCATTTTGGAGTGCAGCTGATAGCAGCGATTGCATTTGCGGTACCTATCGTTTTTTTCTCGCGGACAGGAATGCTGCAATTCATTAGTCCAGCCCTGTTTGCCTTTACGATCTGGGTGCTATCGGAGAATTCTGGGCCTCTTGCACAAAGACTTTCTTCACTAAAACGCCTTGGTGATATTTCGTTTGCTTTGTACATTACACATTGGGGAATATTGCTTCTGATAAATGCGCTGTATCCCGATCTCCTTATGGATATTGTTCTTCAAATTATCAGTTTGTGTATTTTTCTAGTTGTTGCCGAAGGCACACACCGTTTCCTTGAAATACCGCTTTACAGAGGTGGACTTGCTGCCACTCGAGATTGGAGAAACAAGCCGATGCTAACGTAGCAGAGGTGATGTTGCGACAAGACAAGCTGCCGCATTTTCTAGATAGCTCTTAGGAAATCGCGCGGTCTTTCTCTTTATTTCTCATCACAGTGAAGGAAACCACGCGCAAGGGTCGCGACTATAGCCAATAGATCACGAGAGCCGCGAGGGGCGATGGCTGAGAGGAAGACCTTGGGTATCTGTCGTACTGGGTTGCTACCCGCCACCAATTGACCTGCACCCTTAGGAATGAGCGTTTATAGGTTAGCTCTGTTCAGGGTTCGGTCCTCTTCTGACCGTTGGTGATACTCCCATGGGGTGAGCCCGTCGAGGCTCGAATGCGGGGGGTGATGATTGTAGTCGTCGCGCCATGCCGTAATTATGCGGCAGGCATGATGCTCTTTCAATATGCCAATGATTTGCTCTTCGCTGAAACGGCTTCTCTTCATAATCTGTCTCGTCTGTAGGAGAACAGGCTAGCCACAAATCGAGGACTTTTCAGGGGAGCAGGTCACTGATAGCGAGTAAGGAAGTGGCAGATAAGGGAAGGTCGCGTAGAACACCTGATGGTTTTCAGGTTAGCGACGCTGTGGCGTGCTCGCTGATACGCGCTGAGCCGACCAGGCAGGTGATTGCGCAGCGTGTCCTGATGACGCGTCGGTAGTACGTTTTCTGGATTTTCCGCGCAAAATCATCAATAGCGGACCAATCAAGGTCATCACGACACCGACACCGACGTAAACTCCTAAGGCTGCGAGGATTGACTTGCCGCTCAAGAGTACAAAGGCCGACGCCAAAAGCCCCGAAATGATGCCGATAAGGATGTATCCTAAAATCATTTCGTCTCCGGTTGAGCGCCACTTCTGGGCCTTGATTACTTACTAATTCTTAACAAACCGTAAAAAGGGAGCTAGTGCACACCAGTGAACAAGTCACGCGGAAACTAAGATAAATGTGTGTCAAAAATGCGGCCAACGTGGCGTTAGCCGCCGCACGCGAGGGAAATCCGCCGATACCCGTTTTTATCGGCGAAGCCGTGCCTTTTTTCCGGACCGGCATAGAAACCTCTGGACATAAATTTCCGTGATAGCCGCGATTAGCGCGTCTAGTAGACCAATTCAGGACCGCGATTCGAAACGCTATCTCGCGGAGGTCGGGCATTGTCAGTATTTGCCGTAAACTTGACCTTGGGTTTTCGATGGGTAGCGGCATTTGTTGAGTACCAGCCCCATCACGTTCGTGAGTTCGGCCACATGGCGCTCTGCGACATCGATCTGAGACATCGACGTTTTTTCCGCGGCTACGACGACAAGAGCGCAATCCACCTTTTTCAGAAAACCAAAGTTGTCGTCGCTGTCCATAATCGGCGGGAGATCGAATAGAACAATATCCGGCTGGTATTTGGTTTCGATCTCTTCGAGAACCTCGGCCGCCATACTGCTTTGCAGGATTTCGGACGGGTCCTGAACCCGTCGCTCGCTGTTTAGACCGAAGGCCACATTGGGTCCGAAGCGCCGAGCAACATCGGAGAAATCGGCCTGGCGTCGCAGCACATCCGCCGTTCCGAGCGAGGGAAACTGGCCAAGCACATTCGTCATACCTTTGCGGCGTAGGTCGAAATCCAGCACCAGCGAATAGATATCCCTGTGTCTCGCGAGGCTGAATGCGAGGTTCACGGCGACGGTTGACTTGCCGCAGCCGGCATTCGGCGACACCAGGCCGATGCGCCGCCATCCGTTGTCATGCGCCTGCTGGAGCATCCGGGTGCGCAGAAGATCGAATGGCGCGCTTTCGTCGCCGTGTTCGTATGTCGTCACCCTGTTGTGCAATAAACGCTTGCCGTCGATCTGCAGTGCCTCAAGAGCCTCCCACGCCGGTCGATCGGTGTCGCTTTGTCCGGTCTTCGGGGGCACCGCCGGCTTTTTTCGAAACCTCGGAGTGCCGGTTTCGGTCTTGTCGCGCTGTGCGCGGGCCTTCTCAATTGCGGCTTGGAGACGTTCCATCTGAGGTCCTCGTCACGGGCTAGGGGCGCAAAGGCGGGCAAGGGGACAAAGGCATGTCATAGCCGGATGCCCAGTTTGTCCATGACCTTCTCTGCGATAAGATCAAGCGGCAGGTAGTAGATGTGGATCGCATAGAGCGCGGCGGGTATCCCGCCCAGAATAAGCAAAAGAACCAGAATTTGCCGCGCGCGTCGCCGGATTCGCTGCCCCTTGGTCTGGATATAGGGAATTGTCGAGATCGGTGTGACCCCGAAGCGCTTGATGATGTCCTCGGGCCGGCGGGCCGTGTTACTGAAGAATTCCAGCAGCACGATAAGGGCGATAGCGGCGAGCATACCCAGTCCGGTGCCCGCTACCGCCATTTTCTTTCGGCTCGGTTTGGTGGGTCTGTCCGGGACCGTGGGCTGTTCGATTACCGTGATCCTCTGACCGCGGGAACGAGTTTCGATCTGATCGCCGATCTGTGCCGCCGAGAGGCGTTCTTCGGCCCGCTCGTACTGGTCCTGAATGGTCTCGTACTTGCGATTCATCTCTTCGAGAACGATTGCCACTTCCGGCGTTCTCTCGATCGTCGTCGTCAGCGCGTCGATACGTTCCTGAATCCGCTCCTTCTGAGCTTCGAGCGCATCTATGCCGGCATCGACTTCATCAAGCTGCACCCGAAGAACCGGCGGCAGATCCTCTTCCAATACTGGCTCGCGCGTGTCCTCGGCGACGTCGTCAGAGGCGTCGACGGCTGCCTCAAGGTTCTTGATACGGGTCTCGAGAAGCTTTACGCGCGGGTTATCGGGCGCATAAATCGCGAGCGCGTTCTGCAGCTCGGTCTTGGCCTCTTCAAGCGCCCGTTCTTCGGCGCTCTGGACCGGCGTAGTGGATGCATCCACCCCGCCAGTCAATTCATAAAGTTGCACAAGCCGGGATCGCTGACTGCGAAAACCGTTGATCTCGCGGTCGATCTCGGCCAGCTGGTCCTGTAGGTCGGATTGCTGGTCCATCCGGAAATCGAGACTTTCGGGCAAGGCATCCGTGTTATCCTGCTTGAATTGAAGGATACGAGCCCCTTGCCGGTCAATCTCGGTTCCAAGACGTTCCAGCTCCTGCTGGAAAAACTCCAGCGTTTCGGTGGACCGGCCACGCCGAAACTCTGAATCCTGCTGCAGGATAAGGTCCAGATACGCGTTGAGCACCGCTGCCGTCGTGATAGCCACGGGTGCTTCGAAGCTGACGGTCATCAGCGGAACTTCCTGCGCGAAACGGTTGCTGGTCTGTATCCCCGTTCGATCCCGCATCCGGCCAACGATTTCGTCCGGGGACATCCCGGACATTTCCGGCAGCGCGTTGTGCTCGCGCGCGATGGTCAGAAGGTTGTTTCGCGTGAACACGCGCTGTTGCAAAAGCTGCAACTGCTCGAACGCGGGTGTCTGGACGGTCGAGCTTGCCAGGTCCTCGGGAATTTTTGGGGCCTCGACCAGCAGGACCATCCGGCTTTCGTAGGCCGGAGGCATGGTGAAGGCCACGGCGACAAATATCGCTGACACCAAGGTCGACACTATAAGAAAATAGGGCAGGCGCCTTTTGAAAACGGCAAGATAATAGTGCACGTCTTCCATTCAGGACTTGTCCTCTTCAGTATTGGCCGCGCGGTTCATGAACACATTATCGTCGATAATCGCCTGAATCGTCCGGTTTTCAATGGTGTTTTCCTCCGCGCTCCATGCGTAGAGCAACGCCAGGTCGCAAAGTTGGTTAACCAACCGGGGAACACCGCCGGTTTCCTTGAATATATGATCGCAAGCCTCGCGTGTGAATTCGTTTCCCGTTCCACCAGCCGTGCGAAGACGATGCGAGATATACTGCGGTACGGTCTCGCTGGACATGCGCGGCAGGTGGAAGTTGGCTGAAACCCTCTGAGCCAATTGTTTCATGTTGGGCGCGTTCACCATGTCTCGCAGTTCCGGTTGGCCGACAAGGATCAGCTGGATCAGAACATCCTTGTTGGAGTTGACGTTCGTCAACATCCGCAACTCTTCCAGCCCTTCTGCGGACAGGTTCTGGGCCTCGTCGATAATCAGGACGACCCGCCATCCCGCTGCGTATTCCGACAGAAGGAAATCCTGCAGCACCCGGAACGACTGCACATATGCCGCCGCGGGGTCGATGTTTATATCCAGCGCGTTCAGGATCCACTGGATAAGTTCGCCGCGTCCGCCCTGGGCGTTTGAAATCAGTCCGATCGTGACGTCATCATTGATGTCCGACAGGAGTTTCTGAAGCAGAGTGGTCTTTCCTGCGCCCACCTCACCGGTGATAAGTGTGATGGGCGCGCGCGACATGATCCCGAACTCGAGGATCGAATAGGCGCGTTTGTGTTCCGGCGTCCAGTACATGTATTCGGGATCCGGCACGAGCGAGAATGGCCGTTCCGTCAGCCCGAAAAAGGACTCGTAAAGCTGGTCTGCCGACATTTTGCGTCCAAGATTCCCCTGTAGCGGTCGTGCAACGTAAAGGCCCTGAGCAATCGAGCCGGCTTCAACCCACTCACCGCTTTCCTTGCGTACCCCGATCCTTGCATAGGGAAACGGAGGCGGAAATGCAGCACGAATCTGCAACATTATCAAGAAACCGGTACACTTCTGTGTTCTGAACGACGCATTGTTTCCACCATCAGGTAAATCTGCCGCAGTGATCACGTTCTGTAGCGATTTTCATACACATGGCCCGTCGGATTTGTCATAGTCCCGCCAAAGCAACGACCTGCTTGCAGGTAGGAATTGCATAACAAACAATAGGTGTACTCATGCACAACAGTATTGGAAATCCGTTTGCGGCGCTCGTCCTGGGCCTCGGGCTGCTTCTGGCCTCTGCCCTGACAGCATCGGCGCAAAACTATGTCATTCGGTCCGGGGACATTCTGCAGGTCGATGTGCTTGAGGACTCGAGCTTGAACCGCCGTTTGCTGGTCCTGCCAGATGGCAGTATCAACTTTCCCATGGTGGGCGCGATCAGGGCCGCCGGACGCACGGTAGAACAAGTCCGGCGCAACCTGACCACGGCGCTCACTCCCAACTTCGCCTCGGCGCCCACCGTTTACGTGGCGATCGACGCGCTTGCCGAGATAGAGGAAACGAGCAACCTCATGGATGTCTACGCCATCGGCGAGTTCGAGGAGGCGGGGCGCAAAGAGGTCAAACCGGGCACCACCCTGTTGCAATTCCTCGCCGAAGCCGGCGGACTGAGCCGGTTTGCCGCCGACAAGCGCATTGAACTGCACCGGACCGACCGGCGCACTGGCCGTGTCAACACGTACAGGTTCAATTCCCGGACGCCAGCCGGTAGTGCGACGGGCATAAGCGGCGGCACGCGGCTGGCACCGGGCGATGTGGTCGAAGCACCGCAACGCAGACTGTTTGAATAGCAGACTCCTCAGGATGAGATGGGCCAAGATATCCGCGCCCGCGCCTAGACTGGCGTGCAGCGCCTTTTGCCTGTTGAGCGCGGGCGTTCTGCCGGCCAGCGGCCAGGATGGCGAGCCTGGCCGTTTGATCACTTTCGGTGTCAGCCAGACATTCTATGCACGCGACAACCTGATCCTGGCCCCTAGCTCTGCAGGCACGACCTATGCCTCGGACACGCGGTTGTCCTTTGGACTGGATACCGAAACCGATATAGACAGCTTCTCGCTGTCGGCGGAGTCGGTCCTGCGGTTGCTCGACGATCCGCTGGTCGGTCGCGAGTCGCGCCTGAGTGACCCGCGCCTCGACGTGAGATATGAGCGAGACAACGGCAACAGCCAACTGGCTCTGTTCGCGAACTACGCGAAACTCGACCTGGCCTTTTCAGACCCTTTGTCGCAAAGCAGCCTGGGGGTTGCGGATTTCTTCCGAGGCGGCGGCACCAGAGAAGAGATCATTGGCGGATTGCGGTTCGAAACTGGCATCGAGGCGCCCTTAGGTTTTTTTGTCGAAGCGGACAGCCGGCGGATCGATTACAGCGGTGCGAATGATCCGCTCCTGTTCGCGAACCGCACAGACCGGGCGCAAGTTGGTTTGATTTTCCGCTTTTCACCTGTCGCCCGTGCAACGCTTTCGGTTGAGCAGGAACAGTACGATGCCGAAGACACCCGCGATTCGCAGCGGGACACCCGTGACGTCACTCTCGGGCTGGAGTACGATACATCGCCCGTTTCGGTCTTCACTATGGAAGTCGGCCATACGGAGATTACCGAACGGCTGCTCGCACCTGTTGACAGAAGCTCGACAAGTGGTCTGGTGGGATCTGTCGGTTACACCCAAGAGATGCCGAACGGAGAACTGACGCTCGACGCCTCCACGATCCTGACGCAGCTTGGGCGACAGAACGAATTCGAGGTCGGCCGGCGGCTGGAGCTTCCTACGGGATCGCTGGATATCAGCCTTGGGGTGGCGCAGGGCGATACGTTCGATCCTCTGCCCATTGGCCGGATCGCATATATGACGGAGTGGCCGCGCAGCCGCTTCGACGTCGCTTTGTCGCGCGACGTCGCGATCAGTGATATCGTGAGCGACGCCACCATCACGACCCGTATGGATGCAGGCTACGAAGTTGATGTTACGGCGCTCTCAAGCCTTTCGTTTGATGTGGCCTATGCCGATATCGCGGTGGACGGTCCGGATCCTGCCGGGGTCAGTCAGGAACAGGGGAGTGTTTACCTCACCTATCGGCGCAATTTGACGGCAGACTGGGATGTGAGTCTGGGGCTGGAGCATCGGTTTATCGACGAGGGTGCTCCGCTCGGACGCGGAACGTCGAACGGCGTTTTCTTCTCGCTGGAGCGCGATTTCGAGCTTTTCCGCTGAGCCATCACAGATTGCAGTATCGATCGGAAATGACACGGTGAAGGACATATCAGCTAGCAAAGCCGATTGGAGCCGCGAGGCTCCGTCTCGATGGTGGGACCCGTCCTGCAGGTTGCTGAAATGTCTTCGGGATTATCAGGCCTTGGAGGGACGGCCACTGTCCAGAACAAGGCGCAAACTGGTCGCGCTTCGGCACAAATTCTGGTCGGCTGTGACTGGTGCGGACCTTCCGCTGACAACCCGGATTGGCGGCGGCTTGATCATGCTGCATCCAAACGGGGTCGTGGTTCATCCCGACGCCGTGATCGGACCGAATTGCATTCTTTTCCAACAGGTCACATTGGGGACCAATCGGGGCGACAAAGGTGCCCCGCAGCTTGGCGGGCATGTGGATGTCGGCCCGGGCGCAAAGATCCTCGGCCCGGTCACGATCGGAGATCATGCGGTCATCGGCGCGAACGCCGTGGTTCTGCACGACGTTCCGGCTGGAGCGACGGCGGTGGGGGTGCCCGCGCGCATATTGCCCGGGCGGGCGCAAGGCTGATACGCGTCACGCGATGTGCGCGGTTTTCGGGATGGACAACAATAAGATGGCTGCGCCGAGATTGCGCCTTGTGCATGAACAGCGCCGACAATCATGCCCCAAAACACGGTCGAGATTATTGACTTGGTGTATTTTGTGATATGACGTGAGGTGCATAGATTTAATTTTTTGCGAGGCAATTTTATGAACAAATTGATCACAGAGGTCTCGGGTTCGCAAAGCGAGGAGGCGACCGTCGCGGACATCGCGATTGTCGGCATGGCCGCGCATTTGCCCGGAGCTGACGGGATCGAAACCTACTGGACAAATCTGCGCGATGGCATCGAGTCCATCCGCAGATTCACGCGCGATGAACTGATTGCGTCCGGTGAGGCGCCGCATATGCTTGATCGTCCCGATTACGTGCCTGCCGCCGGGCCGTTGGACGGTTTCGCCGAGTTCGATGCCGAATTCTTTGGGCTTTCGCCCAAGGAAGCGGCGATCATGGACCCTCAACACAGGCAGTTCCTTGAGGTCGCGTGGGAAGCGCTTGAGAATGCCGGGCATCCGCCATCGGGCGCAACCGGCCCGATCGGGGTCTATGCTGGCTGTGGCATGGGCAGCTACTTTTATTTCAACGTCTGCACCAACCGTGACCTCGTCGACGATGTGGGGCTCTTTTTGTTGCGCCATACTGGAAACGACAAGGACTTTCTGGCGACACGCGTCAGCCATATCTTTGACCTGACCGGCCCCAGCGTGAACGTTCAGACCGCCTGCAGCACCTCTCTGGTTGCGACGCATTATGCCGTGCAGGCGCTGCTGAACGGCGACTGCGATATGGCCATCGCCGGTGGCTCCACGATCGAGTTGCCTCAGAACCGGGGCTATATCTACAAGGAGGGCGAGGTTCTTTCGCCCGACGGACATTGCCACGCTTTCGACCATCGCGCGCGCGGCACCGTGTTCGGCTCCGGCGCCGGAGCCGTAGTTCTGCGCCGGATGGAAGATGCCGTGCGCGACGGAGATCACATCTGGGCGGTGCTCAAAGGCACGGCAGTCAACAACGATGGCGCATCGAAGGCAGGCTATCTCGCTCCGTCGGTAGAGGGTCAGGCCGAGGCGATGGCCGAGGCGCATCTGATGTCCGGTGTCACCGCTGACACGATTGACTACGTGGAGTGCCATGGTACCGGGACATATCTGGGCGACCCGATCGAGGTGGCCGCGATGACCCAGGCGTTTCAGGAAACCACGTCCGAGACCGGCTTTTGCAAACTGGGTTCGGTCAAGACGAATATCGGACATCTGGACACTGCTGCCGGGGTCGCGAGTCTGATCAAGACATCCCTGGCGCTTCACCACCGTCAAATCCCGCCATCGCTGAACTATGAAAAGCCAAATCCGGCGATAGATTTCGAGAACTCTCCGTTCCGGGTCAATGACCAGTTGTCGGACTGGGTGAGCCACAGGGGGCCGCGCCGCGCGGCGGTCAACTCGCTTGGCGTTGGCGGCACCAATGCCCATGCCGTGCTCGAAGAAGCGCCGGAACGCGCGGCGTCCGAGCCTTCGGACTGGCCGTTCCAGATGCTGCTGCTCTCGGCACGCTCGAAGGCAGCCCTCGATGGTAATTCGCAGAACTTGGCCGCCCATCTGCGTGAGCATGCCGACGAGGATCTGGCAGACGTCGCTTGGACGCTCAAGGAAGGTCGCCATGCGTTCGAGAACCGTCGCGTGGTGGTTGCCGAAACCCATGAGGAAGCCGCCGTCAAGCTGGACGCCAACGACCCGCGCAAGGTCTTCAGTCACGTTGCCCTCGACCGGCCGGACACGGTTTTCATGTTCTCGGGCGGTGGTACGCAATATGCCGGCATGGCACGCGATCTCTATGAGACCGAACCCGTTTTCGCCGAGTGGATGGACAAGGGTTTGGATATTCTTGATCCGAAGATCGATGGCGATATCAGGAAGATCTTGTTGCCCGACGCGGGTCACGAGACCGAGGCGGGTGAACGTCTTGAGAAACCGTCGGTCCAGTTGCCGCTGATCGTGATTTGCGAGTTTGCGCTTGCGAAGCTCTGGATGAGCTGGGGCGTGCAACCGGCTGCCATGGTCGGCCATTCGCTGGGTGAGTACACCGCGGCGTGCCTCGCCGGGGTCATGTCGTTCGAAGACTGCATTGGCTTGGTGCATCTGAGAGGCGAATTGCTCGATACGGTCGAACCGGGAGGGATGTTGTCGGTAAGCATGTCGGCGGACGCCCTGCGGCCCTTGCTGGGTGACGACCTGGATCTCGGTGCGGTCAACGCCCCCAACCTGTCCATGGCGAGCGGTCCAAAGTCCGCGCTTGAGGTGCTGCAAAAGGAACTCGAGGCGCGCGAGATAGATTTTCAACGCATCGCGGTGGATGTTGCGGGCCATTCGCGGATGCTTGATCCAATTCTCGGTAAATTCGGCGAATACCTGCGGTCAATTACCCTCAATCCACCGCAGATGCCCCTAACCTCGAACCGCACGGGCGAGATGATGACCGCGGAACAGGCGACCGATCCGCTGTACTGGGTTGATCACCTGCGCGGCACGGTCCTTTTCGCCGAATGTCTGGGTACGCTGGCCGCGAAAAACCGGATCTTCATCGAGGTAGGCCCGGGCACGGTGTTGTCTTCGCTGGCCGGCCAGCACCCGGAAATCGAGGCCAATCAGGTCATCGGCTCCTTGCGGCACCCCAAGGACGAGACGCCGGATGACGCGTATTTCCTTGCGATGCTGGGGCGTGTCTGGGCGCTTGGCGGAGAGATCGACTGGGCGCAGTACTGGGGCAAGGCACGACGGGTGCGCTTGCCCTTGCCGACCTATGCCTTCCGCCGGTCGCATTATTTCATCGAACCGGGAAAGGTCGAAAGCGAGCTAAACACCAAGTGGCTCATGCGCGACGAGACGCCCGAAAACTGGGGCTGGGCCCCGGTCTGGCGTCCAGCCTATGCCGCCTGCGAAACCGATGTGACCGGGGATCTGTCCGATCTTTCGCCGCAGCGCTGGCTGATCTTCGAAGATGACGGGGGCCTTTGCGATGGTGTGACGAAGCGTCTGCGCTCTGCGGGCCACCAGGTAATTACGGTCCGTGCGGGCGACACGTTTGCGCGGGACGGTGACACTGGCTATATCCTGTCGCCTGAACGCGGCCGCGAGAGTTATGATGCGCTGATCGGCGATCTGATGGACCGGGAGTTTCTGCCCGACCGTGTCGTTCACGGGTGGCTGGCGACCACGCGTGAGAGTCATCGCCCGGGATCGAGCTTTTTCCACCGGAACCTTGAGCAGGGCTTTTTCAGCTTGCTGTTCCTGGCCCAAGCCATTGGCGATGAAGGCTGGAGCCATCCCTTGCATGTGACTGTCCTGAGTTCCGGGGCGGTGCAAGTCCGCGACGAGCCGCTGCTCTTTCCGGAGAAGGCGACGCTCGCGGGGCCGGGCCGGGTGATCGGACGGGAATTTCCGCAGATCACGGTCTCGTCTCTCGATCTAGACCTGCCGCGGGCGAAGGGTCGGACGGCGCCCGACCTGTCGTCCTTCACGATCCCGGTTCTGGAAGAGATCCTGTCACCTCCGGCAGCGTTGGAGGCGGCCGTGCGCGGTCAGAAGCGCTATGAAATGGTCTGGCGGCCCAAGGATCTTGACGCCCCGGAGGCCGGAGTGCCGCGCCTCAAGGAGAAGGGCGTTGTCCTGATCACCGGTGGTGTCGGCGGTATCGGCCTGACCCTTGCGCGGCGGCTGGTCGAGGTTTCGGACGCGCGCATCGTGTTGATGTCACGCAGCGGCCTGCCGCCAAAGGACAGTTGGGACCAAGTGCTGGAGAATACTGCGCCGGGCGACCCTATTGCGCGCCACATCCGCGCGGTGAAAGCGCTCGAAGACGCGGGCGGTGAAGTCATCTGCCTCGCGGGGGATGTGTCGAATGTGGAAGACATGCGCGAGATCCGTGGGGAGATCGAGACAACCATGGGGCCGGTGCACGGTATCATCCATGCTGCCGGCGTCGTCGAGGACGGTCTTATCCAGACCAAGTCGATGACCGAGATCGAGAATGTCTTTGCCCCGAAGCTGCACGGCACGCGCGTTCTCGAGGACGTATTTCCGGATGGAGACGTGGACTGGCTGGTGCTGTTTTCGTCCAGCTCCACCGCCACCGCGCCAACGGGTCAGGTCGATTATGTGGCGGCGAACGAGTACCTCAACGCTTACGCCCGGTCCCGCGCCGGCGACAAGACGCGTGTGCTTGCGATCGGATGGGGAATCTGGGCGGATACCGGCATGGCAGCCGATGCCATGGCCTTGCGCACCGGCGCTGGCAAGGACGCACCCGTGCTTCCCGCCGGCCTGCCACTTCTGGACAAGAAGACATTCGACGCCGTGGGCAACCGCGTCTTTACCGCGGAGTACGTCGCCAAGGATCGTTGGATCCTGAACGATCACCGGACCGGCGCGGGCCATGCTGTGCTGCCCGGCACCGGCTATCTGGAATTGGCTGCGGAGGCTCTGGCAGGACAAGGAGAAACCGCCGCGTTCGAGATCCGCGATCTATATTTCATGCGACCGCTGGCTGTAGGCGCGGGTGAGACGAGACCGGTTCACCTGCGCCTTCCCAGAACCGACACGGGCTATGAGCTTGTGGTCGAAAGCGGTGCCGAGGACACCCGGGAAGTGAACGCGCAGGCGCAGATTTCGATCCTGCCTTTGCGCAGGCCCGGTCCTTTGGACATTGCCGGAATCGCCGCACGCTGCGCCACACCGGTGCGCGCGGCGAAGGGCGGCTCGCTCAGAAGTGCGCAGGAAACCCATCTGCGCTTTGGGCCACGCTGGGGCGTGATCCAGTCGACCGCCCTTGGCAAGGGCGAGGGGCTTGCCGAACTGGCCTTGCCTGAGGTTGCCCGCAGCGATACGCGGGCCGGATACCGGCTGCATCCGGCAATGTTGGACCTCGCGACCGGCTGGGCGATGGAACTGATCCAAGGCTATGATCCCGAGGCCTACCTCTGGGTGCCGGTGTCATATCGGTCGGTCAAGGTGTTCCGCGACCTGCCCGAACGCATTGTCAGTTGGGTGCGAAACGCCGGTGACAACAGGGCGGAGGCCGATATCGCGACCTTCGATGTGACGCTGGCAACGCCCGATGGCGAGGTCTGCGTCGATATCCATGGCTTCTCTATTCGGCGGATGGAGACCTCTGTCGGTTTTGCCGCCTCGGATCAGAGCGCGACCAAGGCTGGCGAGGAGAGAATCGCGCCACTGTCGCCCGCCGAGGAGCAGCTCCGTCACAACCTGACGCAGGGTATCCGCGCCGAAGAAGGGGGGGACCTGTTCCTGCGCGCACTTGCCTTGGACAAGGCGCCTATGGTCATCCTCTCGTCCATGGACCTGCCGTCCCTGATCCAGCAGGCGGGACAGGCCGACGACACGCAGAAAAGCGGCGGGCAGACATTCGAGCGGCCACAGCTGGACAGTGAATTCGTGGAACCGGAGGGCGCCATCGAAACAACGCTCGCAGGCTTCTGGGCCGAACTTCTGGGTGTGGACAAGATCGGCGCCGAAGACAGCTTCTTTGACCTGGGCGGTCACTCGCTTATCGCGGTGCGGCTGTTCGCGCAAATTCGCAAAACCTGGAATGTCGATTTCCCCATTTCCGTGCTGTTCGAGGCCCCGACCATCCGCAAGGTCGCCGGTTTGATCGCCGAACGGGGTGTGTCTGACACCGGGGACGACGCGCAGTCTGACGGAAAGGGCGATAGCGGGTCCGCCGCGCGGCCGGAACGGCGGTTCACCCACCTTGTGCCCATGCATTCCGGCGAAGGTGGGCCGCGCACGCCCTTCTTCCTTGTGGCAGGGATGTTCGGCAACGTCCTGAACCTGCGGCATCTGGCGCATCTGGTGGGCAATGACCGTCCGTTCTATGGCCTTCAGGCGCGGGGTCTCTATGGCGACGAGGAACCGCATTTCACCATCGAGGAAGCCGCGCGCGATTACATCGCCGAGATGCGGCAGGTGCAGCCCGAGGGGCCCTACATGATCGGCGGCTTTTCCGGCGGCGGCATCACGGCCTACGAGATTGCCCGTCAGCTGGAGGACGCCGGAGAAGAAATCGCATCTGTCATCTTACTGGATTCGCCCATGCCGGTGCGGCCACCGCTGACGCGGCGAGACCGGATCATGCTGAATTGGCTGAACCTGAAAGAGCAGGGTCCGTCCTATTTCTCGACTTGGGTCCGCAATCGCATCGCTTGGGAAATGCAGAAACGCCGTGGCGGCGCAGACGCGGAAGATGAGGGCCCCAAGTTCCATGATGCTGCAATCGAGGCGGCGTTCATGGAAAGCGTGGGCAAGTACCAAGTGCGACCCTGGAAAGGTCCGCTCGCGCTGTTCCGCCCGCCGCTCATGGCGCGGTGGGAAGTGGCGCCGGGCCGCCTGGTCAATAGCGAACGGCAGTACCTCTTTCCGGACAATGACTGGACCCGGTTCGTGCCTACGGTAGAGGTTTACGAGGTGCCGGGCGATCACGATTCCATGGTACTGGAACCGAATGTCCGGGTGCTGGCGTCCCGGATCAAGCGTGTTCTGGAACGCGCCGAAGCCGAGATTGCCGAACGCCCGGTAGAGGACGCGCCGATCTACCAGGACGCTGTTGCATGAGCCACCCCACTGTTTTGACCGTCGTGCTGAACTACAAGACCGCGGAGATGACGCTTCGGGCCGTCGAGGCGGTCAAAGACGCTATGGATGGGCTGTCGGGCGGGATCGCGATTGTCGACAACGACAGTCAGGATGGTTCCTTTGAGATGTTGTCCAGAGAGGTCGCGTCGCGCGACTGGGATGCGGAAGGTCGCGTCCGCGTGATAAAGTCGCCGCGCAACGGCGGCTTTGGAGCGGGCAACAACGTTGGAATACGCGCCGGGCTGGCCGACGGATCGGCACCTGATTACGTCTACATCCTCAATTCCGACGCCTTTCCGGCCCCGGACGCCCTGCGTATACTTCTGGATCATCTCGAAGCGACGCCCGAGACGGGCTTTGCAGGAAGCTATATTCACGGGCCAGACGGCGATACTCATCTGACCAGCTTTCGGTTTCCGTCCATTGCCAGTGAATTCGAAGGTTCAATTCACTTCGGTCCGGTCTCGCGCCTGCTCAGAAAGTACCGTGTACCGATTGAGACCCCGACCGAGACCCGGACGGTCGATTGGCTGGCCGGCGCGTCGATGCTGATGCGGCAGTCGGTTCTGGATGAAATCGGTCTCTTCGACGAGACCTTCTTTCTCTATTTCGAGGAAACCGATCTATGCCTGCGCGCCCGTCGGGCCGGACATCAGACCGACTATGTTCCAGCCAGCAAGGTGGCGCATATCGGATCGGTCTCGACCGGCATGAAGACATGGCGGCGCGTTCCGGGCTACTGGTTTGACAGTCGTTGGCATTACTTTTCCAAGAACCACGGGACGCTCTATGCGATAACGGCGACGCTGGCCCATGTCGCGGGCGGCGCGCTGCATCGGTTGCGGTGTCTGTTGACCGGACGCAGGCCCAACGATCCGCCTCGCTTTCTCTGGACGCTTCTTCTTCATGACTTTCGGGCGCTGTTCCGCGGACGCGCCGAAATCCGCGAGCCCGCCACGAAGGGCCCTGTTCCAAATTTTCATGCATAGGCATCGATCTCATTATGTCCCAGTTCAGTTCACTTCTCATCGGTAACGAAAGCCTCGTGATCCAGTGTGGCGATCTGTTACGCGGCGAGGGTCACACGATCGCCGCCGTGGTGACACGAAACGAGGATGTCGCAGCCTGGGCCGAGGCGGCGGGGTTGAAGGTGATCGCGCCGGGCCGTGACCTCGGCGCGCGCCTTGGCGGGCTTGAGTTCGACTGGTTGCTGTCGATCGCCAATCTCGACCTCATCCCGGAGGACGTGATCGCCCTGGCACGGCGAGGCGCGGTCAATTTTCATGACGGACCCTTGCCCGCCTATGCCGGACTGAATGCGCCGGTCTGGGCGAAGCTGGCGGGAGAGAAACGGCACGGGATCTCCTGGCACCTGATCGAGGGCGGTGTGGACGAGGGCGATATCATTGCCTCCAAGGCGTTCGAGATCACCGATGGGGACACGGCTTTTTCGCTCAACACAAAGTCATACGTCGCCGCGATCGAAAGCTTCACGGATCTGATGGCAGAGCTGTCGGGATCCGCCCCGGCCCGTCATCCACAGGACCTCGAGCGACGGAGTTATTTTGCGCGTGACGCCCGACCGATGGCCGGGGCTGTGATGAACTTCAACAAGCCCGCCAAAGAATTGCTGCTCCTCATACGCGCGCTCGACCACGGTGAATACTGGAACCCGCTCTGCCTGCCCAAGTTCGAAACCGGCGGAGGGATGTATCTCGTTCGCGAAGGGCATGTGTCGGAAAGTGTCTCGGGCGCGGCACCGGGTACGGTGCTTGCGGCGGATGACGATCAGCTCTGTATCGCCACCGAAAGCGGCGATATTGTTCTGACATCCGTCACGGCCCTCGACGGCGCGCGCGTGCGGCCGTCGGAGATCACTCGCGTTGGCGCGATACTCCAAAGTCCTGCGGCCGATCTCAGGAAACAGATCCACAACGATCTTGCACCGCTTGCCAAGCACGACCCGGCCTGGCGCCTTGCACTCGAAGCGATTGAGCCCGTCGAACTGCCGCTGATATCTGCCGCGTCCGGTCCGGCCCGACCACTGGCGCGGAACGTGTCCATCCCTGCAGGAGTAACGGCCGATAAGGTTCGCACCGCGTTCGCCCTGATGATGGCTCGACTAAGCGGCAGCGCAGCAGCCGATCTGGCACTTGCGGTGCCGCGACTGTCCGGACCGGCGGCGGCGCAAGTCTGCGAGTGGGTGCCGGTGCGGCTCGTGCAATCAGACAGTTTCGCCCAGATGACAGGTGACCTGTCGAATCTGATTTCGGCGGCGCGCGCACGCGGCCCGTTTGCGGCGGATCTTCTGGCGCGCCTGCCAGGGTCAAGGCCGACCCTGCCGGAACTTGCGCTGTCGGAGGACGCAGAGACGGGTCTGGTGGGTCCGTCAGCGCTGACGCTGGCGGTCACGGATGGCTCTGCGACGCTCTACGGAGATGCAGCGCGCGTTTCAGCGGCGGCGCTGGATCTTTATGCCGCGCGTCTTTCGCATCTTGTGGCGCATCTCGGCGAAAGCGATGACCCCGCTGCGTTGCCGATCCTGCCGGAGGATGAGCGGCGAAGCATGCTGGTGGACTGGAACGCCACCGGCAAGGACTACGACGCCGGGCAATGCATACATAAGGCGTTCGAAGCGCAGGTGACACGCACACCAGAGGCCGAGGCGCTCGCCTTCGAGGGTGCGAGCCTGACCTACACCGCGCTGAACGCTGCTGCGAACCGGATGGCGCATCGTCTGATAGGTATGGGTGTAAAGCCCGGCGTGATTGTGGGACTGCACCTCCCCCGCTCGGCGGAGATGGTCATCGCGGCACTTGCGATCCTCAAGGCGGGGGGCGCTTATCTTCCTATGGATCCCTCCTATCCGACCGACCGCACCGCGCTATATCTCGAGGACAGCGAGGCCGGCGTGATCGTCACCAACGCCGCACTGGCCGCAGCGCTCCCTTCAAGTGCGGCTGGGGTTCTAGATATCGACCAGGACATGTCCGACCGGCCCGAGACCAATCCCGACAGCGGCGTGACGGGAGAGGATCTGGCCTACGTGATCTACACCTCCGGCTCGACCGGGCGGCCAAAGGGCGTGATGGTCGAGCACCGCAACGTCGCCAATTTCTTTGCGGGCATGGACGACAGGATCGACCACGACCGAGGCGGGATCTGGCTGGCGGTGACGTCACTGTCCTTCGATATTTCGGTGCTGGAATTGTTCTGGACGTTGGCGCGCGGTTTCAAGCTGGTGATCTCGGGTGATGAAAGCCGGGCCTTGGTCGCGGGCGACGGGGCAGGGGGCGGCGCCGGTGCCGGCGGTATGGAGTTCAGCCTGTACTACTGGGGCAATGACGACGGCACAGGACGCGGCAAGTATCGGTCGCTGCTCGAAGGGGCGAAGTTCGCCGATACGCACGGCTTTTGCGCTGTCTGGACGCCCGAACGCCATTTCCACGCCTTTGGCGGCCCTTATCCGAACCCGTCGGTGACCGGCGCCGCGGTGGCGGGGCTGACGCAGAATATCGGTGTGCGGGCAGGCTCCTGCGTGGCGCCGCTGCATCATACCGCGCGCATCGCCGAGGAATGGTCCGTGATCGACAATCTGACCGAAGGGCGTGCCGGCCTTGCCATTGCAAGCGGCTGGCAACCCGATGATTTCGTGCTGCGACCCGAAAATACGCCGCCTGAAAACAAGCCTGCCATGTTCCGGCAGATTGCCGAATTGCGCCGCCTTTGGGCGGGCGAACCCGTGGCCTTTGCCCGCCAGAATGGCGAGTTGCACGAAGTCGTCACCCAGCCGCGTCCGATCTCGAAGACGCCGGAACTGTGGGTCACGACTGCGGGAAACCCGGAAACCTGGAAGGAAGCAGGGCGCAACGGCTGCAACGTGCTGACGCATCTTCTGGGCCAGTCCATCGACGAGGTCGCCGGAAAGATCGAGATCTATCACGAAGCCCTCAGAGCCGCCGGACACGATCCGGCACGCTTCAAGGTCACGCTGATGCTGCATACCTTCCTGGCCGATAGCCGGGAGACGGCGCGCGAGATCGCGCGCGAACCGATGAAGGACTACCTGCGCTCTGCGGCAGGCCTCATAAAGCAGTACGCCTGGGCCTTCCCGGCCTTCAAGAAGCCGAAGGATGTTGACAATGCCTTCCAACTCGACCTTGGGTCGCTGACCGAAGAGGAACTTGAGGGCATTCTGGATTTCGCGTTCGATCGCTATTTCAACGACAGCGGCCTCTTTGGCACCATCGAAGACGCGATGACGCGCGTCGCGCAGGTAAAAGAGATCGGGGTGACGGAAATCGCCTGCCTGATCGACTACGGCATCGAGGTCGATACCCTGCTGGACGGTTTGATTCCGCTGGCGGAGATTGTAGCCCGGGCCAATGCCAATGCAGGTCCGGCGGCGGACGATTTTTCGATCGCGGCGCAAATCTCGCGCCACAAGGTCACGCATCTTCAATGCACACCCTCGATGGCGCGGATGCTTTTGATGAACGAGGAATCCAGCGCCGCGCTGTCGCAGGTCAAGCATCTGATGCTGGGCGGCGAGGCGTTGCCCGGCGCGCTGGTCGGCGAGCTTGCGGCTCTGACGGACGCACATGTTGAAAACATGTACGGGCCGACGGAAACGACGATCTGGTCCACGACGCGCACGGCCGAGACGGGCGCGGGCGTTGTCGGCATCGGTACGCCGATCGCCAACACGCAGGTTTACGTGCTGGACGACAAGATGGAGCCGGTGCCAGTTGGCGTGCCCGGTGAGCTCTTTATCGGCGGCGACGGCGTCGCACGGGGCTACTGGAAGCGCGAAGATCTGACGGCCGAACGCTTTGTCCGCGATCCGTTCTCGGATCGAACCGGCGCGCGGCTATATCGCACGGGCGATCTGGCGCGATGGCTGCCGGAGGGCGAGCTGGACTTCCTCGGTCGCGCCGATTTCCAGGTCAAGCTGCGCGGTTACCGGATCGAACTGGGTGAAATCGAGAGCGCCTTGGATAGGCTGGACACTGTGCGCCAGTCCGTGGTCGTGGTGCGTGAGGATATTCCGGGTACGCAGGTGCTGGTGGCGTATCTTCTCGCCGATGCCGCGATAGACGAGGCGGCCCTTAAATCTGCGCTGGGCGAAGTTCTGCCCGCGCACATGATTCCCGCACGCTTCGTGACGCTCGACGCATTCCCCCTGACGCCCAACAAGAAGGTGGATCGCAGCGCCCTGCCGGCGTGGTCAGCGCCCGAACGAGAGGTGGCCGCGGCGCCAAAACCTGCCTCAACACCATCTGACGCGGGCACGTTGCCGACAACTGCCGGATTCGACGGAGATGTCGAGGCCGAAATTTCCGCGATCTGGAGCGCGATACTCGGCGTCGGCAGCATATCGGCGCGCGACAACTTCTTCGATCTGGGAGGGCACTCGCTTCTTGCGGTACAGGCACATCGCGAAATCAAGTCGAAGCTGGGGGTGGCAAAGCTGTCGATCACCGACATTTTCCGCTTTCCGGTTCTGGGGGATCTTGCAGAAGCGGTTGGCGACAAGCTCGGCGGCGGCGCCCCGGCCCGTTCAGCGCACGCTATGAAGACCACATCCCAGACCGCCCCCACGCCAGAACCAACCGAGGCGCCGGCCGTGTCGCGTGAGGATGCCATGGCGCGCCGGCGTGAGATGCGTGCGCGGCGTCGCCGGGGCTCCTGACCGGTTCGATGCTTGCAAAAAGGAGGCTCCGGGACGCTATCGAAGTTTATCTCGGCGCAGAAGCCGCAACCCGCGTCGGAATCGGACTTGCCGACACAAGGTCGCGCGCCGAAGGGCTTTGGCCGTCCGAGCAGATTGCGACCGGGAGCATGGTCGAAAAGAGGCTCCGGGAATTCGCGGCAGGACGGGCCGCCGCGCGCCTGGCGATGGCGGAACTCGACGTTGATGCGTCGGGCGTGCCGATGGCCGCGGATCGCGCACCCATCTGGCCGGAGGGGCTGACCGGGTCGATCACTCATACCGATCTACATGCCTTGTCGCTTGTGGCCTTTCGCCGCGACATGCGCGCCATAGGTGTCGATCTGGAAGATGCCGTGCCGCTGGCGCCGGACCTGTGGAATATCGTCCTGAGCGGCGCCGAGACCGCCTCTGTCTCGGACGGGATCGCGGCAAAACGAATCTTTTCCGCAAAGGAAGCCGTGTTCAAAGCGCAGTATCCAGTGACCGGGCGTCTACTGGAATTTCTCGATGTCGAGGTGGAGCTGACCAAAACAGGGTTCGCAGCGCGCATCGAACCTCATTCTCCGGGACTTCCCGAAACCCTCAACGGCCTTTCCGTCGTCACGGATGGCGTTATCCTGTCTGTCCTCTCGATCCCCGAGACCGATGTCAACGGGTACGACGCTTGATCCTGAAGTCCAATGTCGGTGCTGCCACCTGGTTCGGCATGGCCAGATTCAGGTCTGGCCAACAGAACGGCTGTCGTCCAGTCCAAACAGGTTCGCCTCGGCGATGCCGCGCTGGATGAATGCGTCGCGGTTGGGTTCGGGACGCCAGCCCAGAAGATCCTTGGGCCGGTCGTTCACGAAGCGCGAGAAATGCGCACGGCTTTTCCAGTCTGCCAGTGATGGCCGGACAACCCCATGCCGGCGCAGGGCGTATTTCTTGAGCACGTACTTCACCGCGTCGCCGGCATAGAAGGCGTAGAGATTGCCAGACTGCACGTCGATCTTTGCCCCCAGCACCTCATGGATTGCCTTGAAATAGCCTTGAGCGGACAGCATCGGGTCCCCGACCAGGTTGAAGCTCTGGCCTTCCACATCCGCGTCGATCATGCGTACCAGACCGTCGGCAATGTCGTCGTTGAGCACAAACGGCAGGATGTTGCGCCCGTGGCCCCAGATCCGGACCGCCCCGGCGCCATGCCAGCGCCCGATGCCCCAATGCTGAAGCGGGCCGCCCGGTCCGATGACGATACCGGGTCGGGCGATGACCAGTGGCAGACCGCGCTCACGGTGACGTACGAGCAGTTGGCGTTCGCATTCCGCCTTGGATCGCGCGTAAAGGTTCCGGGTCGTCATGTCGGCGGGAAAGGGAGTGTCCTCGGTGATCTTCGCGCTGGGATCCGACATATCGTATGACGCTATGGTGCCGGTGTAGATCAACCGTTTGACGCCGGCGTCCATGGCGGCGTCGGCAACGCGAAGGGCAACGCCCACATCGTTCTCGAGCGCTTCCTCCCAAGTGTCTTCCAGCGCCTTGGCCAGGTTAAAGACCACGTCGATCCCCTTCATCGCCTCGGTCAGGCCGTCGCGATCGCGCAGCGAAACACCGACGGTCTCTATATTGTCGGGCAGGTCGGGAAACGGGCCGGTTCTGCCACGCGACAGCACCCGCACGTCCCGGCCGTCGGCCACGAGACGGCGGGTCAGGGCACGCCCGATAAACCCCGTGCCGCCAATGACCATGGCGGTCGGTTGTGGCTTGTGGGTCTGGACGGCGGGCGCGGCGGGCGTCATCTGTTCAACCGGAAGCGCGTTAATGGCGGCGTCAATCGCCTGCATGACGGCCAGGGCGGAGTCGCCGCTGAACCGTGGGTCTTCGGATCCACCATAAATCGCAGCGGTCATGCCTCGGAAACTGCGGCCGTAGGGATTGAGAGTGTTGAGCGAGCGCAGCTGAACCCATGCGTTGGACCAGCCTGCGCGCCGGTGCTCCCGCGCCAGACGCCGCTGCCGGTTCAGTGGATTGAGCACAAGGTCCGAGGCGTTCTCGCGCTCGATGGTCAAAACGTCGGCAGCATAGTCAAGCCGTGCCCGCGCCGAGGAGCCGCGCAATGTGACGGACCGGTCGTCGATTACCTCGACCATGGTCAGGTGAAAGGTCACGTCGATGCCGCCCGCGCGGGCGAGGATACGAAAACCCTGCGGACGTGGATCGTTTACGGGCAAGTCGACCGGATAGGATGCCTGCGCGCTCAACACCTGGATTTCACCAAAGAGATCGTGCGCGAACGCGAAAGCGTGCGGGCCGAGTTCCAGAAGAAGGTTCTTGGGCTCGCGTAAAAGCCAAAGGTTGAATGGACCCGACCGTAGCGGCGCGAGCGGCAGCGCCCAGGTGATCTCGGCGGTCGAGATCAGCCCGTATTCGCCGGCCTGCATTTCGGCCTTCATTCGGGTATAGGCCGGCAGGCCGAGAAAGTTGTGCCCGGGCGAGAACCTGCGTCCGGTACGCTTGGCGGTGTCCAAAATCCTGCGCGTGTCTTCAGCGCTTTCGGCGACAGGCTTTTCGACCAGCACGTCAAGCCCGCATTCTAGGCACTGGATGGCGAGCGCTGCGTGTAGATGCGGCGGCGTGAGGATATGTACCGCGTCACAAACGCCGGACGCGAGGAGATCCTCGACCGAGGTAAACGGCCGCGCGCCATGCGCGGCGGCAAGTGCCTTCGCCGCTCCGGCGCTGACATCGCAAACCGCTGCGAGCGTCACGCCGGGCGTGGCCTTTAGCGCGTCGGCGTGCCAGCTTGCGATATATCCTGCGCCGATCAGCCCGACGGAAATGGGTTTGGACATGAAAAACCTCGTTTCACTTGTATTCAATGATGTGCATGTCGGACCCGGACAGGTACCGCCACAAATACTTGGCCATACCGATGAGATTGGGGAATTTGGACAAGGTCAGAAGCAACGCATGACCGAAGGCCTCTCTTCCGGGCAGCCCCTCTCGGATCAGGCTTTGCGCAGTTCGGATATAATTCAGCGGATAAAGCCCCAGAAGCGCGACGGTCAGCCAAGGGCTCAGGAACAGTGAGAGCAGGATCGCCAAGGGCAGTGCCAGCCCGTAGACCAGCACGCGCCGGCGTTCCGTGACGAAGAAATCGGGATGCAGGTGGCTCACTTGTGCAAAGCCATGGCCCGTCCGCACCGCGCGTTTCCACCATTGCGAAAACCGCGACATGGCTGCGTCGTGGCGTGTCATCCCGACCGGAATGCGATGCAACTGCCAGCCGGCCTTGCGCAGGCGCTGACAAAACTCGTCATCCTCGGCGGCGATGACCTGGGGGTTCATGCCGCCAAGCTCTGCCCAAATCCGCGCGCGGACCATCATGTCCCCGCCGCAGGTCGCGATTTCGCCTGCCGGGCGATGCCATTCCCAGTCGCAAAGCTGGTTGTAAAGGCTCTCGTCGCGCCTCATCTCAGAGCGCCAGCCGGTTACGAGACCGACCTCGTCATGACCATCCAGATGGTCGCGCGCGGCGTCGACGAAGCCGGGCACGAGGCTGCAATCGCCGTCGATGAATAGGACGTAGTCATGTGCGTGAAGCGCCGCGAACCCGGCATTGCGGGCGCGGGCAGCGGTGAACGGTACGGACATGTCCAGGCTGACCACCGTCGCGCCCGTTTTCTGCGCCTCCGCGACGCTGTTATCGGTCGATCCGCTGTCGACATAGACCAACTGCCGAGCCTGACCGTCGACCGAGGCCAGAGCATCGATCAAGCGCTGGCCCTCGTTTCTGCCAATCAGAACGACGTCCACCGGGGTCATGGCGCATCTCCGCCAGCGCCGGGCCGCTTTGTTGTCGGAGGCGAATCGGCGGCATAGCCCTCGACCAGGGCGCTGAGCCAGGCGGCTTCGTTTCGGATGTCGAACGCCTCGGCAACCTTGACCCGGCCGGCCTCGCCCATCCGCCTGCGGCGCTCCGGGTCGTCGAGCAGTTTCGTGATGGCCCAGCGCAGCGCCTCGGCATCCCCGGGCGGAACCAGAAGGCCGCTTTCCCCATCCGCGACCAGTTCGGACACGCCAGCGATACGCGTCGTGACGACCGGAACAGCTGCGGCAAGGGCTTCCATAAGGACGACCGGAAGACCCTCGGCAAAGCTGGGCAGGACGAACAGGTCCGTACGGCCAAGCGCTTCGGCGACGTCCGCCTGGCTGCGATAGCCGTGGAACGTGACACGGTCCGACAGGTTCAGCGCCCTTGCCCGTGCTTCAATGGCTTTGCGTTCCGGTCCGTCTCCGATCAGGTCCAGATGCCAGTCCGGACGGTCGGATACGCCGGCCAGAGCTTCCAGCAGAACCGGCACACCTTTCACGCCCGCGAGCCGCCCCACGAACAAGAGCCTTTGCCCTTCGTGCGGCGAGGCGCGATAGCGGCCGGGCTCGATGCCGCAATGCACTATGTGGAATTTGGTCCAGTGGGCCGCGTCTGCGAAGCACATGAGCTGGCTGCGGCAGAATTCCGAAATACAGGCAACAAAGCGTGCATGCTCCGCCTTCTTGTCGATGCGCCAATGGATCGGCTCGAAAAAGATGTCGGGCCCATGAATGGCAAAGCTGTAGGGGATGCCGGACAGCTTTGACGCCAGCATCGCCACCGTGCAGGAGGACTTGGCAATGTGATTGTGTAGATGCGCAACGTTCTGCTCCGCCAGATGTTGGGCGAGAACGCCCGCCTCGATGAAGTAGATAAGGTTGTAAGTCCGGCCCTTGAGCCCCGCCGGGGCCGCCTGCCAGGCCAGTGCAAGCGCCGAAAGATACCGGGCGGGCCACCGCAGCCAGTGAAGATGCGCGCGCAAGACGGTCAGCGGTTTCTTGCAGCTTTCAAGAAGCTTGAAAGTGCGCGCGTGTTCGTCCCGCTGCTCGGGCCCGACAAGATGTTCCGCGCCTGTGGTGCGGACGGAGCAGGTCAAAACGTCGTGGCCAAGCTCGCGCAGTGCCGCGATTTCGCGTTGGATGAAGGTATCCGACGCGCGCGGGTATTCTCCGGTCAGATAGGCGAGTTTGGTACGAGTCATGACTCGGCCTTACTGATAGAAGCTTGCAGCATTCCGGCGAAATCGGTCTGATCCTTCCCGCCGAGTGCGCTGCGCAGCGCCGTGTTGGGCCACTGCAACGGCATGAGTCGGGCGCGCAGGATCGGCTCTTGCAGCAGACCGGGCAGGCGCGGTGCCAACGGACGCAGCAGCCGGGCTGTCATCAGCCAGAAACGGTAGGGCAGGGGCAGCACGAGATGTGGCCACCCGGCAATCCGGCGATGCGTTCGTACGAAACGGATGCGCGTCGGGCGATCATCATCCAGTACGTTGAGCGCGCGCACCCCACCCGGATCCGTGCAAGCCGCTGCGACCAGAGCCTCGGCCGTGTGATCGACATGGGTGTGCGGCAATTCTCCGCCGCCATCGATACAGACGAAGAGCTTTGATACCCAGAAGCCAAGCAACGGATGGAAGGTGCGCCCGGGACCATAGACCGCGCCGGGCCGCATAAGCCATGTCGGTTGGCCCGCCGCGATGATCAGTTCCTCCTGCCGGAGCTTTCCAGCGGTGTACGCGTCGCGCGCGGTCTCGGGATTGTCCTGCGCAGTCTCCTCGGTCACCGTGTCGCCATCCGCCAGAGTCATCGGATCGTAGACGGCGATCGAACTGACATGAACGAGACGAAGCGGCTTGTCAGATAGTACCGCCAAAAGCGTTTGCGTCGCGGCCACGGTGTCGCGGTCATGTGCATCAGCATCTCCACCGAGATGCGCGGCGGCATGGATTACTGCGTCGACATGGTCCAACGCATCGACCAGAGCGGCTCCGGCAGTATCATCCGACAGGTCGATCCGAAGCGGCGTGATCCCTGCATCGTCGGCCCAGTCGGGGGGCAGTGTGCTGCGGTAGATCGCAAAGACCTCGAGCCCGCGCGCTCGGGCGGCCCGGACACTCGCCTGGCCGATGAAGCCACTTGCCCCGGTGATCAGTATCCGCGTCACATCGCCCATGGCATCGGCTCCATCGGGGCGCACCGCGTGGTCATGCTTTGCGCGCCGCTTGTCTCGCCCGCGGACTGGATCGCGAGTGTCACTTCAGTCATGTGCAGCGCAAAATCCCCGCCGAGCCGACACTCGCGCCCCTCGCGGATCGCAGCAAGAGCGTCAACGGGACCGAGCATGAAGTTCATTGCCGCCGCGCCCTTGCGCGTGACCTTGGGGTGGGTCGGTTGCGGCAACCGGATACGGCGGGGAAAAGGATGCTCCAACAGCCGCCGCCGGATCGTCATTCGCCGAGCGAACGTCACCTTCGCGGCATTGTCCCAAGCCGCCTTGCAGGCCAGTACGCCGGCATCTCCGGTGATGCGGATGGTGTGATCGTGTGGCGCTAGGATTGAACAGGTCAGGCGCGCAACGGGTCCGTTCTCGAAAAACAGCGTGGTCACAGACAGGTCCGGCGCGAAGGGCCCTTGGCCTTCTTTCTCGGGATAGCATTCCGCCGAGGCCGAGACCACGGTGCGCACAGACCCGAACCACGAGATCAGCCAGCCAAGGTAATACCCTGCATGTTCAAGTGTGCATCCCACGCGAAATTCATCCTCGAAGGGCCAGGGCGCACCGCTTTCCGAGGTCCATTTGCGGTAGGCGGCCTGCGGGATGAATCCGTCGTCGAGTTCGGCATAGATGACGCGCGGCGTGCCCGCGATTCCCCGACGCAACGCATGTCCCAGCGTCTGCGCCGCCTCGCCCAAGCTGGAGCATGGCGCCGAGGCGAGTATCAGTCCCTTTTCCCGTGCCCGGGCGTGTAAGGTCTTCGCGTCCTCCACGCTCATCGCCAGCGGCTTCTCCGAATAGACCGGATGACCGGCATCCAGGCAGGCCAGGGTTGTCTCGTAGTGTGCGGACGGATTGGTGAGGTTGAGGACCAGCGCGCCGGGCGCCGCATCCAGCAACGCCTCGAACGACGGCTGTGCCGGCACGTTCCAGTAGTCGCAGAATTGCTTCAACCGGGTCTTGTTCTTGTCGTAGACCCCGGCGACGGAGATCTCCGGATGGCCCTTGAGGGACCGCATGTAGAGATCCGCGACAAACCCGCATCCCATCAAACAGACCCTATTGCTCATTCCACATTTCTCTGAAATCGCGCCACGTCCCGGCATTGCAACCCAAATACTTTAAAAAAGACGACGTTCGAAACCTTCTTTCAATCGACTGTAAGCTGCCATTATTCAGGGAGGCTTGGCAACGGAATTGGGCGGAATCGTCCAAGAACACCGTCAGAGCCGCCCTATGGCACAACAATCCACCACGTACCCCGGCATTGTTGCGCCGGGGCGGTTTTGCCGCCGAAAGCCCGTGAAAAATCTTCGCGGCGATTGAAATTGGTATAAAAACCGGCTCAGGGGAAGTCGCGCGCGCCGAGGTTTACCTCGCGATGCGTCTTCGTCCTAGGCTGACAGCCGTACTGTATACTGCTAAAGATGTCGATATTTTTATTGAAGGTACAAGATGGTTGATAGAAGTCCGCCGCGCGTCCTTTTGATAGCCGAAGCGGCGAACCCAGAATGGGTCAGCGTGCCTCTTGTCGGCTGGTCACTCGCCAAGGCGATCCACGATCAGTTTGATGCTCATCTCGTTACCCAAATTCGAAATTGCGACGCTATCGAGCGAACAGGCTGGACACAGGGTAGGGAATTCACCGCCATCGACAGCGAGGCGCTCGCGCGGCCTATGTGGGCGATGTCCAAGACTCTTCGCCTGGGACACGGTAAGGGCTGGACTATGGTGACGGCTATCTCCGCGGTCTTCTATCCCTATTTCGAGCGCCTTGTCTGGCAGCGTTTCGGTGCGGATATCCGTGCGGGAAAATACGATATCGTCCATCGAATCACACCACTCAGTCCCACAACCAACAGCAGCTTGGCCTCCAAATGCGCGGCCGCCGGTATTCCCTTTGTTCTCGGCCCGCTCAATGGAGGCGTGCCTTGGCCCAAGGGTTTCGATGCTGAGCGGCGCCGTGAAAGGGAATACTTGTCTTACGTCCGCGGAGCCTACAAGGCAATGCCGGGGCGTCACTCCATGCTACGGGCGACATCCGCGATTCTGACAGGCTCGCGCTTCACCGCCAGCGAGATCCCTAAGGCATACCAAGACAAATGCATTTACCTGCCAGAGAACGCGATCGACCCGTCCCGTTTCAATCTGAAGACCGACCAGGTTTTAGAAGAGCCACTCAGGGCGTGTTTCATCGGTCGCATGGTGCCCTACAAGGGGCCCGACATGCTGCTGGATGCGGTCGCGCCGTTCGTGCGGGAGGGGAAACTTTTGCTCGACATGGTCGGAGACGGGCCGATGCTCGTCGATCTGAAAGCTACGGCGGCCCGGGAAGGAATTGAGGCGGGTGTCAATTTTCACGGCTGGCTGGAACACATCAAGGTGCAACAGGTTGCCGCTCGTGCCAATCTGCTGACCTTTCCCTCTGTGCGTGAATTCGGCGGTGGTGTCGTACTTGAGGCAATGGCGCTCGGCGTGGTGCCGGTCATATGCGACTATGCCGGCCCTGGAGAGCTAGTCAGTGATGAGACGGGCTACAAAATCGCAATCGGGTCAAGAGCCGAGATCGTCGATGGGTTGCGACAGAGGCTCGGGGCGATCCTCGCGGATCCCGCGGCTTTACCTGCCAAAGCGAAAGCAGCGCGGGAAAGAGCACTGACCCATTTCACATGGACCGCCAAGGCCGAGCAGGTTTCGCGGGTTTACGATTGGGTTCTGGGTCGGCGCGCTGACAAACCGGTACTGGTCTAGTTGTGAACTCTCAGTAGGTTGTTCATCCGGTTCGGAGTTAGGCTGCAATCGCCAAACTCCAGCCGAGGACCCCGAAGGATGAACAACCCACATCAAGGTGCACGTCTCACTGTTCATAGTCGAGAGCTTATCGTGGCCCGCCGTGCCGCAGGTCGGCCCGCCCGACAGATTGCCGAGGAGTTCGGCGTGTCGGTGCGCACGATCCACGAATGGCTCCGACGATACCGGGAGGGCGGTCATGGCGCGCTCGGCAATGGCGCAAGCGCGCCCGTTCGGCGCCCAAGGCGTCTCGGTGAGGCCCGGATCGCTCTGATCCTCGATCTGCGCCGCCGCTTCCGCATGACGGCGGCGGTCATCGCCGAGCGCCTCGGTCTGGCCCGCTCGACCGTCGCGCGGTGGCTGGCCCGTCATGGTGTCGGACGACGTGCGGCACTCGATCCGCCGCCACCCGTCCGGCGCTATCAGCGGGAGAGGCCGGGCGAACTGATCCATATCGACATCAAGAGGCTGGGCCGCTTCGACCGGCCGGGTCATCGCGTCACGGGGTCACGGACGAAAGGATCAAGCCGCGGCGCCGGCTGGGACTTTGTCCATGTCGCCGTCGATGACGCGACCCGGCTGGCCTATGTCGAGGTCCTGCCCGACGAGCGCAAGGAGAGCGCCACCGCCTTTTTGGGCCGCGCGCGGGCCTGGTTCGCCGCGCGCGGCATCAGGATCGAACGGGTGATGACCGACAACGGGTCATGCTACCGGTCGCGCCTCTTCCGCCAGGTCCTCGACGCACACACCATCCGTCACATCCGGACCCGGCCCTACACGCCCAAAACCAACGGCAAGGCAGAGCGCTTCATCCAGACCCTCATCCGCGACTGGGCCTACGGAACGACCTACGCCTCCTCCGCTGCACGCAACTCTGACCTGCAGCGATGGCTTGACTGGTTCAACCTTCGAAGACCACACTCAGCCCTCAATGGCCAAACTCCGACAATGGCTCTGAACAACCTTATGAGAAGTCACATCTAGTCGCGGCAACCTGCGGCAATTTACTTGACACGCTTTGGACATCAAGAAACCCTGTGTCTCACGTGTGATCCTACTACCGAAACGAACAAATTCGTAGCGGGTCCACAGATTTTAGTAGCCGAGATTAGTTTATGTCGCAGTCAAAGAAATTGGGATACCTGGTCCCACAGTTCCCGGGTCAAACGCACATTTTCTTTTGGCGGGAAATCGAGCATCTGGAAAAACTTGGTGTTGACGTGCACATCTTTTCGACCAAGCCGCCACCGCAAGGGTTAATTTGCCACGAATGGTCGCACGATGCCATTGATCGTACTACGTATCTGGCAAGTCGGTCGATTGCTAAGCTCATCACCGCCCTTCGGCGATTGCCGCTGCGCGAAATCGCTTCAGAGATATCAAGGGACGGGAAAAACGTGCTGAGGGACTTTTTGATTTCCGTTCCGGCCGCGCAACGTCTGATAGCCGAATGCAAGCGGCACGGAATAACCCATGTTCATGCGCATTCGTGCGGACGTGCGGCGTTGATCGCCGCGACCGCGAACCGTATCAGTGGATTGAATTATTCTCTGACCTTGCACGGTCCGTTGCAGGACTACGGTCTCGGGCAATGCTTCAAGTGGCGAAAGGCCAGCTTCGCGACCATTATAACGCAAGGGCTTCTGGCCGAAATGCGACGGCAGATGGCGGCGGATATGCCTGAAATCATCCACGTGCAGGCCATGGGCGTGGACACAGCAGTTATGCGCCGAGATACACCTTATAAGGCTCCGGCGGTCAGCGAGCCGCTTTATGTTTTCTGCTGCGCGCGGCTGAATGTCGTCAAGGGCCATCAGGATTTGATCAATGCCGTTGCCATTATGCGTGATCAAGGTGTCGACGTGCATTTGGAGATTGCCGGAGAGGACGACGACGGTGGATCCGGGTTTCGGAAAGTTTTAGAACGTGAGATTAACAAACTCAACCTCGGCGACCACGTGATCCTGCTTGGGGCAATTGATGCTGAAGACGTACGTCGGCGTCTCTGCAAGTCGCATCTCTTTGTTCTTGCCAGTTGGGCCGAACCTCTGGGCGTGGCCTACATGGAAGCGATGAGTTGCGGGACGCCCACCATAGGCACGGCGGCGGGAGGCGTGCGAGAACTGATTGAGAATGATGTGGACGGTATTCTGGTTCCCCCACGGGATCCGGAAGCGATTGCAGGGGCCATGTTACGGTTGGCAAGAGATCCGGCATCGTTGCAGCGGCTGAGCGCCGCAGGGCGCAAAACTGTTGAAGAGCGTTTTTCCTCAGAGCAAGGGGCTAAGCTTTTGATGAAAGAGATTTGGAAAAGCTAAGACTTCTAAGCGGTTTGAGATTGCTCGCTGTCGAATTGCGACCGTACTTCTACATAACGATGACTGGCCTGCGGTAGAGATCGGTGCGTAGGCGTTGCGGCTACCGTGTAAAGAAACTTGCTTTGCACTTAGGATTCTTGATAGACAGCCAAAGCTGAATTGCAGTTTGATAATGGATAAATTGAATGACTCATTGCCCTTTTAGACTTCGCTACCCTGCGGAGCGCTACAAGGCATAAATGGGCATTCTGTCCAAGTTTTCTCGTGGTAGCGGTCTGGAGGCGCGCGCCGCCCGATCGCTGGCTCTTACTGCGACAAGTTTCGCCGCAAGCCAGATCATACGGCTCGCAAGCAACCTCATTCTCACCCGCTTGCTTTTTCCCGAAGCGTTCGGTCTCATGGCGCTGGTCATGGTCGTCATTATCGGGCTTGGCCAATTCTCCGATGTGGGGATTAGCCCGGCGATCATGCAGTCGCGTCGAGGAGACGATCAGGATTTTTTGAACACAGCTTGGACGATCCAGATCTTCCGCGGTTTTTGTCTCTGGCTAACGGCTAGTGCTCTTGCATGGCCTGTGGCAGCTCTCTACGGAGAGCCGGATCTGGCCGCCCTTCTTCCTGTGGCCGCCTTCACACTTTTCATAAATGGCTTCCGGACAACCCGATTGGAAACGTCGCAGCGGCACTTGCAGTTCGGGAGGATCACAGTGCTGGATCTTTCGAGCCAATTGATCTCTGTCTTAATCAGCATCCTTTTGGCATGGTGGCTGAGGTCGGTCTGGGCCCTTGTTGTCGGCAATGTGGTCGCGGCCTTCTTCAGCGTTCTCTTGTACCAATTCTATCTGAAAGGGCCGAAAAACAGGCTTCATCTGGAGCGTGCGGCTGTTCATGAGCTGATCCATTTTGGCAAATGGATTTTTCTCGCCACTGTGTGCGGTTTTGTTCTGTCGCAAAGCGACAAGCTGATCCTAGGCAAGTACCTCAGCCTCGAGCAGTTCGGCGTCTACAATATCGGCTTCTTTCTCGCATCCGTACCGATGCTTCTAGGTCACGCAGTAAACAACCGCATCTTGATCCCGATTTATCGAGAGAAGCCGCCGCAAGTATCGGTTGAAAATTTTTTGGCGCTAAGGAGGATGCGAATGGCCATGACCGGTGTGCTTATGGTCCTCGTGGTCGCTTTTTCTGCCACCGGTGTCTGGCTGGTGACCTTGCTGTATGATCCGCGCTACTACGATGCCGGAGCGATCGTGACCGTTCTGTCGATCATGCACATCCCGCACATCATCATCCTGACTTATGACCAGGCGGCAGTCGCGGCGGGCGACACTCGCCGATTTTTTGTACTCGCTCTGGCAAAAGCTGCGTTCATGGTTGCAGGTCTGATCATAGGGCTCGAACATGCTGGGCTCCTAGGAGCATTGCTAGGACAGGGAGCGGCGATGATAGCGATCTATCCGGTCGTGGTCTGGCTTGCGCGGCGCATGCACGCGTGGGATCCGCAGCACGACATTTTTTTCGCAGTTCTTGGACTATTGATCGGCGCGATATGCTTCTGGCTGAACTGGTCGGCCATTATGGACCTCTGGACCAAAGCCCAGATTTAGTGCGGGCCATATGCGTTAACTTTCATTCGCCCAAGTACGGACTTCGCCACGCAGGTCAAGTATCTGGCACCAAGCCTCCAAAAAACAGCTGGAACGTCTTCCACAGAATGCTACGCGAGATAACAGGGTTTAAACTGCGCTTTTTCGAAGCACAGCAAGCCGGAAAAGACCCGCAAAATCCTGCCCATCACAAAAATTTGCATTGTGTCTCGGATGTGTGAAGCAATCTTGTTTCTCGATACCTTCGTAAACTCGTTTGATAACTGGAATTCTGAGCTCAACTAGTTTTTTCGGCGCATCACAAGAGGCAGACTTTATGATCAAGAACGAAGTCAAATTGCATCAAGTACCAGTTGGAAAACCCTTCAACCCGCAGCGCTTGCGGTTTGACGGAACATTGTCGCGGGATGAACTGGTCTTTTGCCGACAGAACGCCATCGCCTTGGCCTTCGACCCTGTGCAGCAAGGATGGGTGACCCTCGATTGTGAGGAAGGCGAAGAGGCTTTGATGACCGCCCGTTCAACTCGGGACAAACAGCCCGCCTCCGTCGTGGGACCCGTCGCATGTACATTCCGCCGGTGGCGGCAAGAAGACTTGCCGGTCTACAGAGCGCTTCTGGACGATCCAGAAATCTGGGCTCACCTTCCCGAGGACTATCCAGACCCTCTCGACACCGAGACGGCCAGGACCCTGATTGACATATCCATTGAAGGTCAGCATCACGATGTGCGCGCAATCGAGTTCGACGGCGACCCGGTCGGACAAGTGCGGTTGGCCTTTGATACGAAAGTTGCGAGGGACAGAGCCGATACGGCCGAACTCAGCTACTGGGTCGGAAGACGCTATTGGCGCCGTGGCATCGCCAAAGAGGCGATTGCACGGTTCTCCGAACAAGCATTCCTGCAGTACCCAGCTCTGAACGATATCTTTGCGGTCGTCGATGATGGCAACGCCGCCTCTGCAAGGGCGCTCGCACGTAGCGGTTTTCAAAGGGCCGGCGCTTCGGAAAACCAGGCAGGCGCGACAGTGTTCACGAAACGCCGCAGGGCCTGAAGCGGATCACGCAAACCGGATCTGTGCAAGTCCTACGCTGTCGATGCGGCGGGTCACCCCATTTTTTTGAATCGCTTTTCTCTGCAAAATCTTACTAGTATGCGCCAGTAACTTTTCCCGCCGAGTGCGGCCATGCGTTTGAGACCTGCGAGTGCGATTTCACATGACGGAGATACCGGCAGCGCGGCATGACGTGACACCTGACACGGACTCGCCGAAGTGGGGTGGCATCTGGCTGGTTTTCGCTACGCTCGCAACAGCGGCGTTTTTCTGGACTGGCATTGCCGGACTGATCGAGGTTTGGAAGCTTCCGGAATACAGCCATGGTCCACTGATACCGATCTTGTCAGCGCTTCTGTTCCTGCGGCATCTCAAATCCGTTCCGACGCAAGCTGGGCCTCCGGATCGGGTCTGGCCGGGCGTCGTTCTCTTGGTGGTGGCGCTGGCCTTTGGAGCGGTTGGCCGTCTGATCGATATCGATGACATAGTCGCCTACGGGCTGATCCTATGGATCGGGGCGATCATCCTGATCTGTTTCGGCTGGGACACCGGCAAGCAATTTTGGCCCTCGGTCCTTCATCTGGTTTTCATGCTGCCGTTGCCGGGTGCGCTCTATTATGCGGTCTCGACTTATCTGCAGGGCATCTCTTCCGAACTCGGCGTCTTTTTAGTCCGGCTATTGGATATTTCGGTCTTTCTGGACGGCAACATCATCGATCTCGGAGTGTACAAGCTACATGTCGCAGAGGCGTGTTCCGGGCTGCGCTATCTTTTTCCGATCCTCAGCTTTTCCTACATCTTTGCAGCCCTCTACCAGGGGCCGTTTTGGCATAAGGCCGTGCTTTTGCTCGCGGCCGCGCCGATCACGATCTTCATGAATGCGCTGCGCATTGCGATCGCTGCGGTGGTCGTGAACGAATACGGGGTCGCTCATGTCGAAGGCTTCGCGCATTTCTTCGAAGGCTGGGTGATCTTCATGTCCTGTGTGCTCTTGCTCTTCGTGCTGGCCGTTATACTGGTACGCCTGCATCCGCAGCGGCGGCGTCTGGTCGACGTGCTGGACCTTGAGACCAACGGTCTCTGGACGCAGGTGAGGCGAGCTAAGTTCCTCCATCCTTCTGCCGCCCTGATCGGCGCCGGACTGTTGACGGCCGTTGGCGCGCTCTTTTCGGAAAGCCTGCCCGCCCGTCCGACCGTTATTGCGGACCGGTATCAGTTCGTGGTTTTTCCGACGGAGCTTGAGGACTGGCGTCGCGGGCCACATTCCAGCTTGGATCCCGAAACCGAGGCGGTTCTGGCCGCGGACGATTATCTCTCTGTGCGGTTGGAACGGGCAGAGCACTCTGTTCCGGTCGAGCTTTTCATTGCCTGGTATGAGAATCAGAATCGCGGCGGGGTGCACTCACCCGAGGTCTGCCTGCCCGGTGGCGGCTGGGAAATCGCGAACCTGAACAGCATCGTGGCCCCGATAGACACCGGCGACAGCGCGGCGTCGTTCACACTGAACAGGGCGATCATCCAGAAGGGAATGGAGCGTATGTTGGTCTATTACTGGTATGACCAGCAGGGCTTGCGCACAGCATCGGTCCTCGACGCCAAGTTTCGCCTTCTGCAAAGCAAAATCCGCCATGGTCGAAACGACAGCGCCATCGTTCGTCTGCTTACTCCGATTCAGTCTGGTGAAGACGTTGCCGCGGCCGAGGCGCGTTTGAAGGACAGTCTTGGGGCCGTTCTCAAGACCCTGCCGCGTTTCATACCCGGTCACGGTCCAACTGCGGGCCATGTGTCCGAAAGCCGCTCCTGAAGGACACTTATGCAGACTCTGGATGCCGAAAACCGGATTTGGGATGTGATCGTAATCGGTGCCGGCATGGGAGGTGGCCTGGTCGGCCGGCGCTTGGCAGAGAAGGGACACCGTGTGCTCTTTGTCGAGAAAGGGCCCAGGGGCCATCGTCACGAAGGCCAGGGACTTGCCGACGACGTGACCGATCCTGCGGCGAGACTTGTGCGCGGGTACTGGCCTGTCCCAGTGCGCGCCGTTGTAGAGGGGCAGACGCTGAATTTCTACGCGCCGATCGGTGCCGGAGTTGGGGGGTCATCAGTGTTTTACGCTGGGTCGCTAGAGCGACCGGAGCGTCACGATCTTGAAGCAACGCCTGGTCATCCGCATCCGACCGGTGGCTGGCCGGTAAGCTACGATGCGTTCCAGCCTTACTTTGATGACGCTCAACGCCTGCTTGGGATCTCCGGCACGCCTGATCCGTTGTCGCGGGAGGATCCGGGCCCGCTTGCGCCGCCACCGCCACTGTCAGAGGGCGACGCAAACCTTTTGGCAAGTTTCCGCGACGGCGGGTTGCATCCTTACCGCCTGCATTCTGCGATCGGAAATGTTGAAGGATGCCTGCAATGCGTCGGCAGGAAGTGTCCCAAGTCTTGCAAGAAGGATGGCCGGTCTGCCGGTGTCGAGCCGGCCCTGGAAACCGGCCTTGCGGACATTCTGGACCTGTGCGATGTACGTGAGATCCAAGAAGATAAGGGGTATGTTTCAAGACTTGTCTGCGATCGACAGGGTGTACGACTGCATCTCCGCGCCCGCATATATATCCTCGCCGCGGGCGCTTTGAACTCGCCTCGACTGCTGCTTGCATCTGCCGCGTCGTCGAAACGCGCCATCGCCAATTCCAGCGGCTGGGTGGGGCGCGGGCTAATGTTTCACTTGGACGAGTACTTCGCGATCTGGCCGAAGAAATCGGTTCCGGGCGACGGTCCCTCAAAATCGATTGCATTTCGAGATCTCTACTCTCGCAATGGCGACCGGTTCGGCATGGTACAATCGCTCGGTGTCGACGCGACCTACGGAATCGTCGCCATGCATATCAAGCAGCTTTACGAGCGCTCGCGCTTTCCCAAGCTGAAACTTGTGCACAACGGTCTGAACGTGCTGGCGGCGGTTGCCTGCAGATACTTCGGCAACGCCAAGATCTTTGCCGGAATGGTCGAAGACCTGCCCCGCTACGAGAATCGCGTTATTTTCGATCCGGATGACCCCGATGTTCCGGTTTTTCACTACGAAATCCCCGAGGAGCTGCATCACCGCCGGCGCCTTTATCGATCAGCGATCCGCAAGGCGATGAAAGGCATGCGGCTTTTCCATCTCACCAAGGGGCCACAGATCAACTACGGTCATCCGATGGGCACGCTGCGCTTCGGCGACGATCCGAAATCATCCGTTCTCGATCGGTCCTGCCGATCCCACGATCTTGCAAATCTTTATGTTGCGGATGCGTCCTTTATGCCGACCTCGACGGGCGTGAATCCGAGCTTGACGATAGGGGCAAATTCGCTGCGCGTCGCTGAAATCGTATCCGACCGTCTGAAGGAGGCAAATCAGCAAAATGACTGAAACCGTGACTGCGCTGCGCGATGGTGTGGCTGTCGTGACCGGCGCAAGCCGGGGCTTGGGACTACAGTTGGTCAAAGGCTTTCTGGACCGTGGTATGCGGGTGGCGGGGATCGTCAGGTCGACCGACGTGCTGTCGAGCCTTGCCTCCGAAAGCGACGGCCGCTTTCTTCCGGTGACCGCAAATATAGCCGACCCTGAGCAAGTCAAAGCTGCCTTTGCGCAGATCAAGAACCAACTCGGCCCTGTAACGATCTTGATCAACAATGCCGCCGTCTATCCGCGCCGCGATATCCTTGACGAAACGCCGGCCAGCTTCATGGACACGATCAATATAAACCTCGGCGGCAGCTTCTTCGCCTGCCACAATGTGCTGCCCGTGATGATGGACCTCGGGTTTGGTCGTGTGATCAATGTGGTCACTTTCGCGGATCAGGCCCCGATCCCCTTTGCTGCGGCCTACTCGGTTTCGAAAGGCGCGCAGAGGGTGCTGACCAAAGTTCTCGTTGCCGAAATCGGCGACCGGTTCCCCAACATCGTCTTTACCGACTGGGTGCCGGGCGCGCTGCAGACCGAAATGGGCTTGCCCGACGGACTGCCGCCAGAGAAGGCGGCGCAGTGGGGCGTCACGCTCGCCCTGATGGATGAACGTGATTTGCAGGGTGCGTTCTTTGTCGAGAACGCGCAGGTCCTGCCTCCGCGATCAAAGAAAGAGCGGGTCGTTCAGGCCCTTCTCGGTCAGAAGCCCGTCGCGCGCAGTCTCGACTGACGCGTTGCGTCTCACCTGAGACGAGGGATTGAGCATGGAGGCGCCAAGCGCTTTTATTTCGGCTTGTTGCCGGAAGCAGCACTTAGGGCCTTCCAGGCGAGACCCGGAAGGATCGCGGCACAAGCGCCGTAGCGGCGAGCAAGGCGGCCGGGATTGCTTGCCATGCGCCACAACCACTCCATCGCGATCTGTTGGACCCATTTCGGAGCACGCCGTTGGCTGCCCGCGATGAAATCGAGTCCTGCACCGATCGAAACGAACCCGCAGTCCGGGGCGATGTCGCAACCCCGGGCGGCGAATATCTCCTGCTTGGGTGCGCCCATCGCGACGAAACACAGGCCGGCGCCGCTGGATGCGACCTGTTGCAGCGTCTCATCGGCGGCAGTGGAGTCGGGGTCAAATCCCATGGGAGGCGAGATACACAATACAATGCGCAGACCGTCATGCGCATTAGCAAGTCTGTCGGCCGCACGGGATAGGGTATCGTCCGTTGACCCGAACAGGGCAACCGGCACATTCATCTCCGCGGCCATCGCGCACAGCGGCTGTACCAACTCCGAACCCGGGATCAGTTCCACTGGTTGACGCATCAGTCGCCGAAGCCAGACAATCGGATTGCCATCCGCGACGACATAGGTCTGCTGTTGATATGCCTCCTGGAACCGAACTTCGTTATGCAGCTTTACCACATGATCCAAATTGAGCGTCGCCACCGAAAAACCTTGCCCGGCGCGAAGGCGCGTAGCGACGGCGTCCAGCAACTCCTGCCATGTCGCCACATTGACGAGGTTCATGGGATTGTACCGATCTTTCAAATCGTCCAGAGGCATGAGGTCCCGCATTGTCTTGTTTCGCATTATGGGTCGGCCAGTGCCGGCGCTATCGTCGCATTCTTCTTTACGCAAGCCAGCCTTGTCCAGAGCGCACCCAATGGCACGAAAAACACTGCGTGCTCTGTTTGGGCGGAACTTTTGGCATGGCCTTCAGCGATGCGCGACGCTAGCTTTGGCGACACTGTCTTACTTTGTGTTCGGTAATTACGAAAAATGGCGCAGCAGGCCCAAAGCTACGACCCGACCGACCTCATCAGCGTCATCATCCCGGCTAACAACGAGGAACCCTATATAGATGACTGCCTGAAGGCTCTGGCTGCGCAGGATGCAGCCGCCGGCCCGGTCGAGGTTTTGGTCGTTGCAAATGCATGCACCGACCGTACCGTCGCGTTTGCACGCGAGCATACTGCGGCTTTTTCTGCGCGGAACTGGACGCTGACAGTGCTCGACCTTGAAGAGCCTGGAAAGATCAATGCGCTGAATGTCGGGGACAGAGCGGCAACCGGGTGCTTAATTGTCTATCACGATGCAGATATCCGCTGTGATCCCGCGCTTCTCGGTCAACTGCGGGAAGCGTTGTCCATAGAAGCGCCGCGATATGCCACGGGCAGCTTGCGGGTCGGGCCGGCATCCAGCTGGGTCACCCGGCAGTACGGGCGTTTTTGGACCAAGCTGCCGTTTGTCGCAGGCGGCGCGGTGGGGGCCGGCCTTTACGGGGTCAATCGGGCAGGCCGGGGGCGGTGGGCCGAATTTCCTGATATAATCTCCGATGACACGTATGCGCGCCGCCAATTCAACCCAGACGAGCGAATCGAAGTACCTGCCAAATATCAATGGCCTATGATCGAGGGATTTCAGAATCTTGTTCGTGTTCGAAAACGTCAGGACGAAGGTGTGCAAGAACTGTCCGAACAATTTGGTTCGATGCTGAGGGAGGAGGGAAAAAAGCCCTTGTCTTGGCGGGAGCTTGCACGATTGGCTATCGCAGATCCCATTGGATTCACGGTATATTCCTGCGTCAGCCTTGTGGTCCGGCTCAAAAGATCGAACCGGGAATGGGTGCGCGGCCGTTAGTGCGGGACCCGGATCAGAAGGTGAGCGAGACAGATCCGAACAAAGTTTTTCTTGCTTTGGAAGTGTTTTAGAGGGATTATTTCGATGCTGGGAAGGTATAAACAAGCATCTTGTGGTTTCTGATTATGCATTCTTAAACTATTGGGGTTTTTATGAGAATTTTATACACAGTTGCGGTCGCAATCGGATTGATGAGCTTTCAAGCATCTCAGTCAAAAGCTGCCGTTTATCAGATTGATCTTGTTGGCGAAATTGGGCACGTTTCGTCGGCGTTTTCAGACACGGTATCAGTCGGCGATTCCGCAACCTTCAGCCTCACATACGACACGAATACACCGGACGTGCATCCTGCCGGCCATGTTGGCATTTTCACCAGCGGCATCCTTGGCTTGAGCGCAAGCTTCGGCGGCCAAGAATCCGCAGTGCGTCGCAATGCGCTCCTTAGAACTTCGAGCGTGGACAACTGGCTGGTTGAGCTTAGTTCGCTGCTCTATCTTGGCGACGCTTCGCTCGGAGCACATAACGGTATTATGGGTATCCGCCTTTTCAGTTCCGACGCCAACGCAGTTTCGGCAAGCAGTCTGCCGACGGTTTTGAATCTTTCCTCTTTCGACATAGACAGCAGTTTCTTTTTCGGTCGCCCACTGAATCCCGGGCTATCCGGAACGTTCAGCAGCTTGACGGTGACGGCCGTGCCGTTGCCAATGTCGGGTCTGCTCTTGCTCACGGCGGTTGGAGGTCTTTTGATGTGTCGCCGTAAGGCTGCGGTTTCCGGAAAACAGACCAAGCGCCTGGAGACGGCCTGAACCGCAAACTTACTCCTCTTCGCGCAGACGTTGCGCGTGAAGCTTGGTGATATTAATAAATTATTTAAGGCATCACTGCCTGCTATTGGATGCGTTTTTGAGATCCGCCCATATGAACAATTGTTAGACTTGCAAGAACTAGGTTGACCCATTTGAGAAGGACAGGGCCGGCTGCGGTGTATTAAGCAAGCATACCTTTATTTAAAAGGATATATACTGTTGCACAATCCCTGCTTTTGTAGTCCGCACTAGCCCGATGTCGAAATGTGCGTCCCACTTGCGTTGGCTGGATTGATACCGATGTCAGCCTTACAACGGAACGGGATTGAACTTATTAGAGTTGCCTATCGGACGAGGCGCTGCACCGATTTTTGAAGTTAAGTGATTTAAGTCCCATGTCTCCAAAACCGTTTTTTGCACATATTTGCCCTATACTTTGCCACACCAGATCACACGACCCGAAACATGCACGTGACCTCGAGTAAAACTGTGATTCGCTTACTCTGTACAACCTTAGATTACCAGCCTAAATCGTGATGATACCCTTGCGTGTTGAAGGGTTGTTTAGTTCCGAACAATCGATTGAAAATTAGACAATTGTTCACCTAGGAAATTTTAAGAAAAATGTATAAATTTCAAAAGCTTAAAGGGGGGTATATCGATTAATTTGAAGGCAAAGCCCACGTCGTACGCGTAAATTTCTTTGGCGGACGCGTGCCATGGGTTAATCTCTTCCACTAGGGGAACTTTCAATCGCAAACGGTATTTTAGTCAGAAGGTTGTTGGTATTGTGTTTTATTTTAGGCAATTAGAAATCATTTCTCCGGATGCTCTCCGGTTCTTAATCCATAGCTCTAGCAATTAGGCGTAAAATGTCATGACTGTAAGATTTGAAAGCACTTTCGTTTCCAAAGGTATAGGTCCAGACAAAGGCCTTGTCGTTAGGTCTTTTGAAGGCCGGGTTGGATTTTATCAACATTTTTTCAAGCGAGTTTTCGACGTGCTGCTCGTCGGTCTGTCGCTGCCCATCGTTGTACCGCTAATAGCACTTTTCGCATTGGCTGTGGCTCTGGACGGACGCAAACCGTTTTATCGGCAGTCGAGGATCGGCAAGGATGGCCGCATCTTCTTCATGATGAAGCTGCGCACCATGGTCCCAGACGCGGATGCGACGCTTGAGGCTTACCTGGCTTCAAACCCGGATGCGCGCTTAGAGTGGGACATCAAGCAGAAGCTGACGCACGATCCTCGGATCACCCGTATCGGCCATGCTCTTCGCAAAAGCTCTATGGACGAACTTCCGCAGCTTTGGAACGTGCTCAAGGGAGATATGTCGTTGGTCGGACCCCGTCCGATGATGACAGGCCAAGATCAGCTTTATCCGAGAATGGACATGTATACGCGTATGCGTCCTGGCATTACCGGACTGTGGCAAGTGTCGGATCGGAACCATTGTACTTTCGCAGATCGCGCGAAGTTCGACCTTTCATATCTCGACGAGATGTCGTTCAAAACAGACATCCACCTGCTGATGCGTACCGTCGGTGTTGTGTTCCGTGCGACCGGATGCTGAACTAGACTGAGGGTGCTGTCAGAAAAGGGACCACGCCAGACACAAAAGAAGAGACGGGAAACCTTATATGCTCAAGCGCATGATGTCCCTCGGGGCGGTGGTGGCATTGTCCCTTTATCTCGCAGCTTGCGACTCGGCCGAAAAGCGGGCTGAAAAGCATTTTGAGAAAGGGCTGGCCCTTCTGGAAGAAGGGGATATCGACCGAGCGCTTGTCGAGTTCCGAAACGTCTTCAAACTCAACGAGACGCATACTGGCGCGCAGCTTGCCTATGCCGAAGCGCAGGAGCGTCGAGGCCATTTCGAAGAAGCCTATGCACAGTACCTCCGTCTGATCGAACAGGACCCCGAGCATCTTGCCAGTCGTCGTGCGCTGGCCCGCTTGGCAACAGAGCTTCGCGATTGGGATGAAGCGGCGCGTCATCTCGCGATTGCCGAAAGGCTTGCTCCGTCCGATCCGCTGCTTCTCTCGCTGCGCGTAGGTCTCGATTACCGTAGTGCTCTGCTCGCAGAAAACCGCACAGAGACCGCTGCTTCGGTCGATCGCGCGGGTGCTTTGCTGGCCAGTGATCCAACACTGACAATTGCGCGCCAGGTCCTGATCGACGACCTGATCCGAAATCGAGACTGGAATGCGGCCCTGACTGCAATCGACAATGGCCTGGAGCAGGTAGACAACTTCGAGCTTTTCCGGCAACGCCTGGGCGTGCTTGAAGAGCTTGGGCGCGAGAGCGACGTAATCGCCCAACTGGAGGACATGGTCGCGCGGTATCCCGACCAAGGCCTGCATAGGGTTCTCATCGCTCGCCACATCTCTCAGGGCCGGATTAACGCCGCCGAAGCTTATCTTCGGTATCGCCTCGAGAAAGCGGGGACGGCGGACGTGCACGACACGACGACCGATCTTATCGCCTTCCTGAGGACATATGTCGGTCCGTCAGCAGCGATCGAAGAAATCGACAGGCTTCTTCAGGATCCGCCACTGGAGCCGCGGATGCTGCAGGCTGCGCGAGCGGAACTGGCTTTTGAAACCGGCAAGCATTCGGCAGCCATAACCGGAATGCAGAAAATCCTACAAAGTGCCGATCCATCTGACAGGACCAGCAGCATCAAGGTCACGCTGGCGGAAATGCACTTTGTAACAGGTGCCATCGATAGCGCTAAAACGCTTGTGGAGGAGGTGCTGGCTGATGATCCGGGTCAAATCGATGCACTCAAAATCAAGGCCGAGTGGCTGATTGAGGAAGACCGTCCCGCCGAGGCGATCATTCAGCTCCGCACGGCCCTGGATTTCGCACCGCGCGACGCTGACACCATGTCTCTCATGGCCGCCGCATATGAACGCGCCGGCGATGCGGACCTCATGGGTAACATGCTATCTCTCGCCGCCGAAGCGTCGCTGTTCTCCCCCGAAGAGAGCTTGCGCTATGCGCGGTATCTTTTGGGCAGCGACAAACTTTTGGCCGCCGAGGAGGTGTTGTTGTCTGCCCTTCGTATGCGGCCGGGACATCTGTACCTTCTCGCCTCACTGGGGGACCTTTACGTGCGCAAGGAGGATTGGGCTCGAAGCGCGCATGTCATCTCGACACTTGAAAAACAAGAAGGCGATACAGCACAGAACTTTGCCCACGAGCTGACTGTAAGAAACCTCGCCGCGCGCAACCGGGCCCAAGAACTCGAAGATTTTCTGCTGGGGCTTGCGGAAGACGGCGCGACGCTCAGGACAGCGCCCGCGATCATACGTCTGCGACTGACCGAAGGCGACGCTGCTGGCGCGGTGCGATACGCAAATGACCTTCTAGCAAAGGATCCTGACAACCCGACCCTGAAATATCTGCGTGCTGCCAGTCTGATCGAAAGCGGGCAATTGGATGAAGCGATCACCGCACTCGAAGGGATCCTTGCGGACATTCCCGAGGCCGAGGCGGTCTGGCTTACGCTGTACAAGCTTCACCGCCGACACGGTGACACCGATGCTGCGTCATCTGTGCTGGCCCGGTCGCTAGAGGCGCTTCCTGCAAGCACCAAGCTCAACTGGGCCGCCGCTGGAGAAGCCGAGGAGCAAGGCGATGTCGACCGGGCGATCGCTATCTACAAAGATCTTTATTCAGCCGACAGCACGTCCGTAGTGATCGCCAACAACCTTGCAAGCCTCTTGGCCAACTACCACAGCGACAGGGTGAGTCTGGAACGTGCCTTTGCTATCGCGCGCCGATTGCGCGGCACGGAGGTACCTCAGTTTCAGGATACGTATGGATGGATCTCCCATCAGCTTGGCAACGACGCTGAGGCACTTGAGTATCTTGAAGACGCAGCCGGAACTTTGGTTTCAGATCCGGAGGTGCAGTACCATTTGGCCGAGGTCTACTTGTCCCTTGGGCAAATGAAAAAGGCTCTTCACCAGTACGGGATAGCATCCGAGCTTTTGCGGGATGAACAACGCAGCCGACCTTTCACAGAAAACCTCGAAGCACAGCTTGAACGGCTGAAAATGGAACTCAACTGACGACACTGCTTAGCGTGCAAGCGGACAACGCAACATAAGACAAATTTCGCGCTTTTTGCCCACTGACCTTACCCCAATGCGTGCTACAGGTTGGATCAATTGCATCGTCGGCCTGCGTTACATCGGGACGATGCTTTGCGGCGCGGGGAAACAAGCAGAATTCCCTTACATCAGGTTGTCTGGTCGTCGACCCGCGCACTGGGCGCATTGGATTCCACAGACGCGTCTATATTTTCGCTTGCCGAAGCGCTGGTATAGGATTGGCTGGTTCCAATGACCTGGCCGCTGCCGGCCTTGAGATTGAACATCGGCTTTCCGGCAGAAATGATTTTACATTCGTAGCGCTCGTCCACGGGCCCAGGCCATCGCTATGCTTGCCTGTAGGGAGAGATTTGAGTTTTGCGACTGTGAATGCATTAGATTTTGCCATGATAATATCCTCCGTTTTATATACGTTCTGGCTTCGCACTTCACGGGTCATTCCGGGACGTACTGAGATCTTAGGTTTTCCGACTAAAGGAAGATTTATTCCGGTGATACGCAGTTCAAACGTATGACAAAGCGAGGACACCCCTCCGGCGGGAGTATTTCGGGAACCGTGAAACCGTTTTCGGCTTCACTGTTAGGACAACACTCCGGGGTGCTCGAGGGGCTGGCCCCTCGACGAAAAATAGAGCGCGGCGCAGCCGCACCTTTGGATCAGGCTTTTTCTTCCAGTTCGCGCAGGTATTCGGCGCCGCGATCGGCCAGCGGGCCGGTGCCGTCTTTCCAGCGGCGATGGATCCAGAACCATTGTTCCATGTTGTCGCGCACGGCGGCTTCCAGCCGGGCATTGAATTCGCGGGTCATGGTGACCGGGTCGGAATGGGCGATGGGCGTCTCGGTGTGGATGGTGAAGTTGAGACCGTCGGGGTCGCGCAGGCCCCAGACCGGGACCAACAGCGCGTCGAATTTCAGCGCCATCTCGGCGGTGGCGAGCGACGTGAGCGCAGGTTTGCCGAAGAAGTCGAGCGGCACGCCGTCATGGGCGTTGAGGTCGTTGAGGATCGCCAGCACGCCGCCGGAGCGCAGGTGCTTGACCATCTGCATCATGCCTTTGCGGCCTTGTTCGAACATCGGCTCTGACAGGGCGGCCATGGCCTGCACGTAATGCGAGTTGAACGGGCGGTTGGCCATGGGGCGATAGAAGACGCCCATGTTGAAGCCCTGTTCCATCATCGCCATGCGGGCGGCGTTGAAGCTGCCGAAATGCCCGGTCACGAAGATGACCGGGCGGCCGGCGTCGCGGGCGGCGCGCACGTCCGGCAGGCCGGGGCCCACCACTGGCGACTTGCGGGCATGGTCGGGAAACTCTGGTGAGTAGAGTTCCATCATGTTGCGCCCGGCATTGTCGGGCACGCGGCGGGCCAGTGCCTCGACTTCCGCTTGCGACAGGTCGGGGCGGACGAGGGCGAGGTTTTCACGGACGCGTTTGCGGTAGCCCGCGAGGGGCGCCAGCACGCGGGTGGTCAGCCAGGCCGCGACGGGGATGCGCCAGCGGTAGGGCAGCAGGCGGGCCATGCGGATGGGGGCGACGAGGACCGCGCCGGTCAGGCGTTCGCCAAGGGGGATCGTTTCGGGCTCGGGGCTCATGGGCAGGGGATACGCCGGGGGCGGAGCTGCCTCAAGTGTTTTCAGGCGCGAGGGGCAGGCCGGTGCCGATCATGGAGTCGCGGGTGACCAGCTTGGCCAGCGCGGCCTCGTCCATGCCGTCGGTGTCGACGGGCCGAGCGGGCAGGACGATGTAGCGCATGTCGGCGGTGCTGTCGTGGACGCGGATGCGCGTGGTTTCGGGCAGGTCCAGGCCGAATTCTCGCAGCACGGCGCGGGGTTCTCGGACCGCGCGCGAGCGGTAGGCGCGGGTCTTGTACCAGTCGGGCGGCAGGCCCAAGAGGTTGCGTGGATAGCACGAGCAGAGCGTGCAGACGATCATGTTGTGGGTGTCGGCGGTGTTCTCGACCGCCACCAGGTGCAGCGGCCCGATGTCGAAACCCATGTCGCGGGTGGCGTCGCCGGCGTTTTCCATCAGCCGCGCCTTGAAGTCCGGGTCGGTCCAGGCGCGCGCCACCACAGCGGCGCCGTTGGCAGGGGATCGGGCATCCATCCTGTCGATCTGGGTGGCGATCTCGGCCTGGGTGAGGTGGCCCTTTTCGATCAGGAGTTCGCGCACGGCGATTTCCATGCGTTGGAAATAGGTGAGAGGCGCATCGTTGTCCTGCCGGTAAGGGTGGCCCGAGGGCGAGAGGTGATCGTGGTGGTCGTGGGGCATGTCAGGCCTCTTCCAGCCAGTGGTCGTAGATCTCGGCGTCCAGCGTGTCGGCGGGGTTTTCCGCCGCGTCGCCCCAGAGTTCGGCCATGGTGAAACGGACGCGGTAGAGGATTTTCTGGGACGCGGGCAGGCCATAGGCCAGTTGCTCGGGGTTTCTGAAAGGCCCCAGGACGCGTTCGATCTCGCCCGTTTTGCCGCGCAGGTAGAAGGGCGCGCGGATATGGCCCGGGGGGGTCATCGCCTTGACGCGGACCTTCGTGCCCGAGGGTGTCATGCCTGCGCCTCGCCATAGGTGGCGCCGCGCTTGGCGATGTCTTCCATGCGCTGGCCTAGTTCCTCGAGGCTGTAGACGCCCGCCTCGATGAGGTTCTGGTTGGTGGCGGCGATCCAGCGGTCGTAATAGGAATATTTCTCGAACGCGTCTTCGCCCATGTCCTCAAGCGCGCGCCTGAGCCCGTCGACGGTGAAGAGGCCCTTGGCGCCGCAGAGCACCATCAAGGCGTCGACGCGTTTTTCCCACAGGGCGAAATCGTGACCTTCCATCGGGATGGGTCCGGCGGATTGGCCGCCCATGTCGTGCCAGCGGTGTTCGGGTGTGTCGGTCATGGGGGGAGCGTAGGACAGCCCGACGGGGTGTGTCCATGGGGGTCGGTGGCGGAGCGTGGGTTTTCACCCACCCTACGCGATGAAGCCTTCGCCGTTGCAGAGCCCGCAGCGGGTGGTCTTGCGTCCGAAGCAGCCGTCGCAGCGGTCGTGGACGGGTTTGCCGAAGCGGTCCAGTCGCCGGTGGGTGGTGCCTTGGCCGAAGCAGACCTGGCAGGGGGCCTGGCCCGAGCCGGTGCAACGGTGACAGCGGCGCATCTGCGCGTGCGCGTGGGACGGTCTGTTGAATCCGACTGACATCGTATCGCCTTTCGCCCCCGGCGCAGGTGCGTATCATGCGTTTTGGGCGATTTTTAGGCAGTGCGCGGGAGGCGCGCGGGGTCAGGCGCGAGGCGTGTCGTCCTTCGGCCTGCCGGTGTAGAGCAAGAGACCCACGCCGATGACCATGACGATGGCGACAAAGAGCGCGGGCGAGCCGATGCAGCCTTCGGCGGCCGCGGCGATGCGCTGACCGCCGGTGGGGTCGTAGATCGTGAAGGCCGAGACGAGGAGGCTCCAGCCGACAAAGACTGCCAGTGCGCCCCATGCGCTGCGGAAGCGCAGGACGAGGGCGGAGGCGAAGAGCAGGACCAGCGCGGCGGGCGAGCCGAAGAGCAGGATCGCCTCTTCCCACGCCGGGACGGGCGCGCCGTCCCAATCGGGGCGGACCTTGGCGCAAACGTCCTGTGCGCGGGCGGAGGCGGGCAGGACCAGGAGCGCGGACAGGATCAGTCCTCTTCGAAGGGGTCCCATTCTTCGTCCACTTCGGGCAGCGCGTCGGCCTGGGCCTCGGCGGCGATATCCTCGGGCGTGCGGATGTCGTCGATGCGCGCCTCGGGGAAGGCGGCGAAAACGGCCATGACCAGCGGGTGTTCGCGAGCCTGCTGTTCCAGTGCGTTGCGGGCGGCGTCGCGGATTTCGGCGATAGTTTCGGCCCCGCCGTCGTTGACCACCGAAACGGCCCAGCGGTTACCGGTCCAGGTTTGCAGTCGCGTGCCGAGGCGTTGGGCGAGGTCGGTGGGTGCGTTGTCGGTCGGGACGAATTCGATGCGGCCCGGCTGGTAGGCGGCGAGGCGCACGCAGGTTTCGACCTCGACCAGCAGTTTCACGTCGCGGTGGGCGCGGATGAGTTCGACCACGTGGTCGAAGGTGGGGTAATGCGCCAGGGCGGCCTCGGCCTGGGTGGCGAGCGCGGTGACGCCGCTGCCATGGCCGCCGCCGGACGTTTGCGTCGGGGCATATCCGCCGGACTGGCCGGGCTGGGGCGCGGGCGCGCCGAGGGATGCGCCGTTGCCGCCGGAGGGCGGCGTGGGCGCGGGGCCGGAGGGAGGCCCGGATGGAGGATTGTCGCGCAGGCGGCGCACGAGATCCTCGGGGGTGGGCAGGTCGGCCACGTGGGTGAGGCGGATGATCGCCATCTCGGCCGCCATCATGGAATTGGGGGCCGCCGCGACCTCTTCCAGCGCCTTCAGCAGCATCTGCCACATGCGGGTCAGCACGCGCATCGGCAGCGCCTCGGCCATCTGGCCGCCGCGGGTGCGCTCGTCGGGGCCGATGGTGGGGTCCTCGGCGGCCTCCGGCGTAATCTTGACCACGCTGACCCAGTGGGTGACCTCGGCCAGATCGCGCAGGACCGCCATCGGGTCGGCGCCTTCGGCGTATTGCGAGGAGAGCTCAGTCAGGGCGCCCGCGGCGTCGCCCTTCATCACGAGGTCGAAGAGATCCATGACGCGGCCCCGGTCGGCGAGGCCCAGCATGGCGCGGACCTGTTCGGCGGTGGTCTCTCCGGCGCCGTGGGAAATGGCCTGGTCCAGCAGCGAGGTGGCATCGCGTGCGGAGCCTTCGGCGGCGCGGGTGATGAGGGCGAGCGCATCCTCGGCGATCTGGGCGTTTTCGGCGGTGGCGATGCGGCGCAGGAGGTCCAGCATCACCTCGGGTTCGATCCGGCGCAGGTCGAAACGCTGGCAGCGCGAGAGGACCGTCACCGGCACCTTGCGGATCTCGGTGGTGGCGAAGATGAACTTCACATGCGCGGGGGGTTCCTCGAGCGTCTTCAGAAGCGCGTTGAACGCGCCCGTGGACAGCATGTGAACCTCGTCGATGATGTAGACCTTGTAGCGGGCCGAGGCGGCGCGGTAGTGCACGCTTTCGATGATTTCGCGGATGTTGCCGACGCCGGTATTCGAGGCCGCGTCCATTTCTAGCACGTCCACGTGCCGGCCTTCCATGATGGCCTTGCAATGCTCGCACTGGCCGCAGGGATCGGTGGTGGGACCGCCATTGCCGTCGGGGCCGATGCAGTTCATGCCCTTGGCGATGATCCGGGCGGTGGTGGTTTTCCCGGTGCCGCGGATGCCGGTCATGATGAAGGCCTGCGCGATGCGGTCGGCCTCGAACGCGTTCTTGAGCGTGCGCACCATGGCGTCCTGGCCCACGAGATCGGCAAAGGTCTCGGGGCGGTATTTCCGGGCCAGAACCTGATAGCCTTTGTCTTGGGTCTCGCTCATGCCACGCCTTATGGGATTCGGGGTTTCCGGGCAGAGTAGAGGCGTGGCGCGCCGGGGTCCAGACGGGGTGTTAGTGTCAGAGGTGCCAGAGGATTGCGCCGACGGCCAGGGTGGCGAGTGTCATCAGGCTGGCCAGAAGGGTGAAATTTTTCGTCGGCATGGGGGCCGCGTCGTAATTTTCCATGCTGCGGATGGTCTTCCGGGCCTGGTTGCGGGCGGCCCAGAAGACCACGATGGCGATGCCGAGAAAGACCGATGCGACGGCCTTGGCGGCCCAGGTGGGCTCGAAATCGCCGAAGACGGCTTTCAAACCGATGGCGACGCCCACGGCACCGAGGCCCGTGCCCATCCAGCTGTTGAAGGTGCGCTCGTTGGCCAGGATCGTGCGGTCGGAGGCCCAGTCGGTGCGGTTCTCGGCCCACCTGGTTTTCTTGTCCTGTTCGCCGTGGTCGGCGTCGTCCTGTGGCATCCCCGGCTCCTTGCGGAATTTTCGTTCATATTCAGTATATCCGAAGGAACGAAAACCGGGCTATGTTGGTTGCGGAACATCGTCCTTGGGGGGACATCATGCGGTTGAAGGGCTTTCGGCGCAGCCGGAATGTGGAGGATCGGCGGGGCATGGGCGGCGGCGGGCTGCGCCTTGGCGGTGTCGGCCTGCTGATCGTGCTGGCGATCGGGTATTTCACCGGGATCGACATCACGCCGCTTCTGGAAGGCGCGGGCGGACAGCAGACCGCCCCGCGTGAGATAAGCGCCGAGGACGAGGCGGCGGCCGAATTCACCTCGCGCGTGCTGGCGACCACCGAGGAAGTGTGGACAGGTGTGTTCGAGGCGCAGCTTGGCGAGACCTACGTGCCGCCGGTGCTGGTGATTTATTCGGGCGTGACGCAAAGCCCTTGTGGCGGGGCGTCGGGGGCAACGGGGCCGTTTTACTGTCCGGCGGATCGCAAGGCGTACCTGGACACCGAGTTTTTCGGCACGCTGTCGCGGGAGCTGGGCGCGAAGGGGGATTTCGCGGCGGCTTACGTGATTGCCCACGAAGTGGCGCACCATGTGCAGAACGAGCTGGGCATCCTGCCGCAGGTCAGCCGCGCGCGGCAGCAGGCCAGCCAGGTGGAGGCCAACCAGCTGACCGTGCGGCTGGAATTGCAGGCCGATTGCCTGTCGGGGGTCTGGGCGCGGTCGGTCGAGGGGCTGCTGGAGCCGGGCGATATCGAGGAGGCGCTGAACGCGGCGCGGCGGATCGGGGACGATCATCTGCAGAAGCGCGCGGGGCGGGTGCCGCAGCCGCATACGTTCACCCATGGCACGTCCGAACAGCGCGCGCGCTGGTTTGCCACCGGCTACGAGAGCGGCGACCTGCGCTCTTGCGACACGTTCGCGGCGGATCGTCTCTGAGGGCCGGGCGGGCATGTCGCAATTCGTCATATACGCGTTGCCGGTGGCCGAGGGCATTCTTGGCATCGCCCCGATGCCGGGACGGGGCGGGCATTGGGACGACGACCTGCAACACCTGGCCGACTGGAAGCCCGCGCTGGTGCTGTCGATGACCACGGTGTCGGAGCAGGTCAGTCACGGCCTGACGGAAATGGGTGCCGAGATCCAGGACAAGGGTACGCGGTGGATCCACCTGCCGGTCGAGGATATGGGGGTGCCCGGGCCGGAACGGATCGAGGATTGGCACGTCGCCAGCAAGACCGCGCTGGCCGCCCTGCAAGGCGGGGGGCGCGTGCTGATCCATTGTTTCGGCGGCTGCGGGCGGTCGGGCATGGCCGCGCTGCGCCTGATGGTCGAGGCCGGCGAGGACGCGGATGCAGCCCTGGAGCGGCTGCGCGCGGTGCGGCCTTGCGCGGTCGAAACCGACGATCAGCTGCGCTGGGCGCGCGCCGGCTGAGGCGGGCGCAATTTTTTTGTGAAAAAATTTGGGGCGGAAAATTTGGAGTTTTCCGGCGCAGAATTTTTGGAAAAATTCTGTTGCGGTCAACGGAGGTCGTGCGGGATTGGTTTGGGGTGGGCCTTACGGGGATGCGAGGCATCCCCTTTCGGCCTTCGCAAACCGCGCTGTGTCCGGTTCACGTAGGTGAGAGGCTGGACAACGACCCAAGCGGGGCTCGTTACGGCTGCTTCCTTCCGGACCTGACCGGGTTGGCGAGGCGCCTGCCCGCGCCAACCTCTCGACCGGGTATCTAGGGTTTCCGGCGGAGATTCGCAAGGTCTGCCAATGCGGCAAGAGGAATCGCGAGCTGCAGAAAGCCTGTGGTGTCCACGCCCAGATCGCGCGCGCGAAGGGCCGCCAGATCCTCGGGGTGATTGCGCACGCCGGGGCCGGTTTCCAGCAGAAGGGTCGCATCCCGCGGGTCGTCGATATGCCAGCCTCCGGGGTCGGGCAAGGTGCTGTGGCTGCCGTTTTCCCGCAGGTGCGCGGTGAGGTGATCGCGCACGGTCCGCGACCCCTGATGCACTATGATGTCTGGCGTGGCGGCGGGATAGGGGCCGCCACCGAAGGCGCGGAAGTTGTTGGTGGCCACGCAAAAGTGCGCATCCCGTGACAGCGGTGCGCCGTCATGCACGAGGTCGCGGATGCGCCGGGCGCCGGGGTTCGCCAGCTTCCCGCGGGGGTCGTAGCGTGGCGGCTGCGACAGGTCGATGCGATAGCCGAGGTTCGAGATCGTATCGAGCGCATGGCTGGCAAAGGCCGGGTTCCAGAGCGGTTGCGGTGTATCCCGCTGACCAGGCAGGATCTGATAAAAGCAGGAGGCGGCGCGTTCGAGCCAGTCGGCCACCTGGGCCCCGGTCAGAAGCAGGCCGACCAGCGTGTTGGGAAACGGATAGAGCTCGGCCATGTGGCCCTGGTTCAGCGGGCCGGGGGGTATGTCGATGAAGTCGGTGGGCCCGCCATGGCCGCCGGATTTGAAGCAGGGTGTCGCGGCCAGCACCGGCAGATGCGCGTACCGGGTTCCCGCAAGCGCGGCGGAGAGCGCGGCGGTCTTGGCCTCGAGCACGGGGCGGAGCGCGTTGCAGGGTCGCACGCGGGAGAAATAGCTGTGGATCGGTTGCGCGGTATGACTGACGGGTCGGGATGTGACATCGAGCGTGGCCAGGTGCGCCGGGCGCAGGATGGCCGAAACATCCGGATCCGCGGCGGCCGGGGCGGTGCCGTCGGGCGGCGCGACCGGGCGCGCGCGGCAGTGAAAGGCCTGGACGGACCAGCCCGCCGTCGCGTCCTCCTGGACCAGGCAAAGATCGAGTACGCCGAGATGCGAGCCGCGGAAGCCCGCCATGACCGTCGGAACCCCGGCCAGGGTCCCGTTGTCGTGATCGACGTCAGGCATCGGCGGGTCGGCTGCCCACGGGTCGGGGAAGACCTGGTGACTGTGCCCGGTCAGAATCGCGTCGATCCCCAGCACCTTCGCCAGTGCGAGGGCGGCGTGTTCCGCGGCAGGGTCGGCGCTCGCGGGTGCGGGTGTCGCGGGGCCGATGCCTGTATGGGCCAGCACGATCACGATGTCGGCGCCGGCCTCGCGCAGGCGGGGCACTTCGGTCATCGCCGTCTCGACGATGCCGCGTGTGGTAACGCGGCCCGCAAGGTGCTGGTGGTCCCATGTGGTGATCTGCGGCGGCAGCAGGCCGAGCACGCCGATGTGCAGCTTATGCTGTTCGCCACGACTGTCGCGCAGCACTGTGGGCAGGATTATCGAGGGCGGACGCAGCGGCGTCGCGGCCGTCCCGGCCCGTAGCGCGTTGGCGCAGAGCACCGGGAACGTGGCCTGGGACAAGGCGCGGTCCAGCCAGTCGAGTCCGAAGTTGAATTCGTGATTGCCAAGGGCGGCGGCGTCGTAGCCCAGCCGGTTCATCGCCGCGATGACCGGGTGGGGGCCGGACCAGGCGCTGTCGGGGCCGGTGCCGATATCGCTGAGCGCGGAGCCCTGCAGGAAATCGCCGTTGTCGAAGAGCAGGCTGTTGGCGGCCTCGGATCGGGCCTGGGCGATCAGCGTGGCGGTGCGTGCAAGTCCGTAGTGCGGCACCTCGGTATCGCGGTGGTAATCGTATGGTGCGAGATGGGCGTGCACATCCGTGGTTTCCAGCACCCGCAGCCAGATGTGCCGGTCCGGTAGGGGATGTTTTTCAGTAGCAGGCGCGTAAGGCCAAGCAGGGTCGGGCGCGTCGTAACTCATGTGCGTCGTAGAACTGTTAACGAGCCGGGCGATCTTCCGGCCTTTTATCAGAGTGACACAGACCCCGGGGGCACGGCAATCGCCTTTCGGTTGATGTCATTTATTTAGGATCGCGCGATGATTGGGCGTCCTGAGGATGAGCGGGAGCCGCGGGGCCGGCTGTGGCGGGTGCCGCTTGCCGTTGGCAGGGGGCTGTGGCAGGTCTGCGGCAAAAGGAGATGCAGATGCGCCATGCCGAGACGGTGACATTTGGCGGCTCGACGCTGGACCGTGCTGCCGAGCTGCGGCGGCGGCCGGAAGAAATTGCGCAGGCGCCGCGCGACATTGTGCTGCTGTGGCAGGGCAAGCCGCTGGTCGAGGCGCCGGGGCTGGACCGGCTGGTGCGGGTGCCGGTGGATCATCCGGTGCTGGCGCAGACCGCGCCCGAGGCCGTGCTTCTGGGCCGGCAGGAGGATGGGCGCTTGATCGAGGCGCGCGAGCTGGTGGGCTGGATGCCCGAGGACGTGGACCCCGCGCAGATGAACAGCTTTGTCGACACGTCCGAGCAGCGGCATCCGCTGATGGATGACGCGCAGGTCTTTGCCGAGCTGCGCCGCGTGATGACCCGGCTGAGCCCGCGCGACGCCGAACTGGCCGCCACCGCCAAGGCGGTGCTGCACTGGCATGTCAGCCACCGTTTCTGCGCGCGCTGCGGGGCGCAGAGCGAGGCGGTCCAGGCCGGGTGGCAACGCGCCTGCGCGTCCTGTGGCGCCCAGCATTTCCCGCGCACCGATCCGGTGGTGATCATGCTGATCACCCATGGCAACAGCGTGCTGATGGGCCGTTCGCCGCATTGGCCGACGGGCATGTTCTCGCTTCTGGCGGGGTTCGTGGAGCCGGGCGAGACGATCGAGGCGGCGGTGCGGCGGGAGGTCTGGGAAGAAGCCGGCGTTAAGGTGGGCGCGGTCGCGTACCTGGCAAGCCAGCCCTGGGCCTTTCCGGCATCATTGATGTTCGGCTGTCGCGGCGTGGCGCTGAGCCGAGAGATCACCATCGACCCGGTCGAGATCGAGCAGGCCATGTGGGTCAGCCGGGAAGAGATGATGCAGGCCTTTGCCGGAACGCATCCTGTCCTCAGTCCGGCGCGAAAAGGTGCGATTGCGCAATTTTTGCTGCGCAACTGGCTGGCGGATACGCTATAACGCCGGTAATCGACAGTTATCCAGAGCCCAGCCCGGCGCGAAAGACCGGGCGGGACAAGACAAGAAGAGGCGCAGTGATGAAATTCGTGGCCCATGAAGACGTAGAAGCCCCGATCGAGTTCGTGTTCGAGCAGGTGACCGATTTCGCCGCGATCGAGCGGTCGGCGTTGCGGCGCGGGGCGGAGGTGCAGCGCGTCGACGACCTGAATGAGACGCGGCCGGGGATGAAATGGGACGCGGCCTTTACCCTGCGGGGCAAGCGGCGCGAGATGCAGCTGGAGCTGACCGAGCTGGACCGGCCCAACGGCCTGGTCATCGCGTCGCGGTCGCCCAACATGGGCGGCAAGATGGTGCTGGACCTGGTGGCGCTGTCGCGGTCGCGCACGCGGATCAGCGTGGTGATCGACATGACGCCCAAGACGCTGGCGGCGAAACTGCTGGTGCAGTCGATGAAGCTGGCGAAGGGCAACCTGAACAAGCGGTTCCGCCTGCGCGTGGCGGGTTATGCCAAGGAGCTGGAGGACCGCTACAAGACCGTCGCCTGAGTGTCTTGGGCTGAACGCAAAACGGGCCGCCGATAGGGGCGACCCGTTTTTCCGGTGTCAGTCGGGGCCGATCTTAGCCCAGCTGGTTGTCTTTTTCTTCGTCGAAGTAGGGCGCGCCGTAGCCGAACGCCAGGCCCAGCTGGTTGTCTTTTTCCTCGTCCTGGAACGGCGCGCCGAAGCCGAAGCCCAGCTGGTTGTCCTTTTCCTCGTTCATGAAGGGGGCGCCGTATTTGCTGTTCGCGATCAGCTGGATGTCGGAGGCCGCGTCGGTGCCATAGCCGCGCTGGCCGTCTTTCTCTTGGTTTACGAAGGGCGCGCCGAAGTTGGCGGCGAGGCCGAGCTGATTGTCCTTTTCCTCGTCCTGGAACGGTGCGCCGAAGCCGAAGCCGAGTTGATTGTCTTTCTCATCGTTCATGAAGGGAGCGCCGTATTTGCTGTTCGCGATCAGCTGGATGTCGGAGGCCGCGTCGGTGCCATAGCCGCGCTGGCCGTCTTTCTCTTGGTTTACGAAGGGCGCGCCGAAGTTGGCGGCGAGGCCGAGCTGATTGTCCTTTTCCTCGTCCTGGAACGGTGCGCCGAAGCCGAAGCCGAGTTGATTGTCTTTCTCATCGTTCATGAAGGGAGCGCCGTATTTGCTGTTCGCGATCAGCTGGATGTCGGAGGCCGCGTCGGTGCCATAGCCGCGCTGGTCGTCTTTCTCCTGGTTTACGAAGGGCGCGCCGAAATTGGCGGCGAGGCCGAGCTGATTGTCTTTTTCCTCGTCCTGGAACGGCGCGCCGAAGCCGAAGCCCAGCTGATTGTCCTTCTCGTCGTTCATGAAGGGGGCGCCATTGGTCAGGACGCTGCTGTTGAGCGGCGTGCTATGCTGGCCCAGAACGTTGACCACCTGGAGTGCGGCGGCGGGAGTGGCAAGTGCGGCGATGACCGCGACGGTGCTGATGATACGCATGATGTGTTCCTTTCGTTGTTTGTGTGGGCGTCGCGGGCTGTCCGCGTCGTCTGGCAACAAGATGGGGACATATGGGGTGGCGCGACAGGGGACCTCCGCGCCTCGTTACCGGAGCGTCACGCGAATGCACAACGCTGTGATAAGCGAGCGATAGGCGATCACGAAGAACGTGTTTAGGGCGAGATGTATTCTCATAAGAGTTTGTTTTAATGAGGTAAAATAGTTTCAAAATAATCGTGCAAATTTGCACATGAATGGTGTGAAATTTGGAGTCACGGCGCTTTTGTAACAAGTGAGCGTTCGTGGCGCCGCCGTGACCCGGTTGTGCGATCAGCCGTTGCCAGAAAAGAGGCCACTACCGGCATTTCCGACCCCGCATGGACCGCGAGTGACGGGTTTTGGCGATGCCACACATCCGATCCGGCGCGCCCTAGTGGCGGCGCGGATCTGCGGGATAGACGCCCAGAAGGGTGACGTCGGAGGTGAAATAATCCAGTTCTTCCAGCGCCAGCTTGACGCCGGGGTCTTCGGGGTGGCCTTCGATATCGGCGTAGAACTGCGTCGCGGTGAAGGAGCCGCCGACCATGTAGCTTTCCAGCTTGGTCATGTTCACGCCGTTGGTGGCGAAGCCGCCCATCGCCTTGTAAAGGGCCGCTGGAATGTTGCGGACCTGGAAGACGAAGGTTGTCATCATGCCGTCTTCGCCTCGATAGGAATGATCCGGCTCGCGCGACATGACGAGGAAGCGCGTGGAGTTGTTGCCCTCGTCCTCGATCTCGCGGGCGAGCACGTCGAGGCCGTAGATCTCGCCGGCGAGTTCCGAGGCGAGTGCTGCCATTTCGGGATCGCCGGCCTGGGCCACCTCGCGGGCCGAGCCGGCGGTGTCGGCGCCGGTGACGCGCTGGATGTCGTGTTGGGCCAGGAATGCGCGGCACTGGCCCAAAAGCATCGTATGACTTTTGGCGCGTTTGATCTGCGTCAGCGGCACGCCGGGCAGGGCCAGAAGATTGATGTTCACGCGCACGAAAGCCTCGGCGATGATGTGCAGGCCCGAGTCCGGCAACAGGTGGTGGATGTCGGCCACCCGACCGAATGTGGAGTTTTCCACGGGCAGCATGGCAAGGTCGGCCTCGCCCGAGCGGACGGCCTCGATCGCGTCTTCGAAGGTGCGGCAGGGCAGGGTATCCATGTCGGGATAGGTGTCGCGGCAAGCCTGGTGGGAATAGGCGCCGGGCTCTCCCTGGAAGGCGATGCGTTTGGTCATGTGAGTGGGTCTTCGCCTGTTTTTTAACTGTTTCCCGCCAGTTTTAACGAAAGGCGGGCGTTTGGTCGCGGAAACTACACCTTGCACCGCCCGAGGGGAAGCGGATAGATACCGCGCGAGAGATTCAGATGGAAGCGGGCTATGTTTGACACAATGACCTTCACAAAGATCATGGGCGGCCTTTGCGGCACGTTCCTGGTCTTTCTTCTTGGCAAGTGGGCTGCGGAAGAGATCTATCACGTCGGCGGAGGCCACGGCGGCGAGCACGAGGCGGCCTATGTCATCGAAGTGGACGAAGGCGAAGGCGGCGGTGAGGAAGAAGAGGAAGCGGTGACGCTGGCCTCGCTTTACTCCGAAGCTGACGTGGGCGCTGGTGAGCGCGTGTTCGGCAAGTGCAAGGCTTGCCACCAGGCGGAAGACGGTGCGAACGGCGTCGGCCCGCATCTTTATGGCGTGGTCGGGCGTGATGTGGGTTCTGTCGATGGGTTCAGTTATTCTGGTGCGCTGAGCGAAGCCGCAGACGTGTGGACACCCGAGAATCTGTATGCATTCCTGGAGAACCCGTCGGGCTATGCGCCGGGGACGTCGATGAGCTATAACGGTCTGTCCAAGCCGGAAGACCGCGCCAACGTAATTGCCTTTCTTGATCAGACCGATGGCGACATGACGGAAGTGGCCGCCGAGGAAGGCGCGGAAGAGACCGCATCGGCCGAAGAGGGCGCCGAGGAGGGATCGACCGAAGAGGGTTCGGAAGAAGAAGCCACGGAAGAGGCTTCTGCCGAGGAAGGTTCGGAAGAGGAAGCGACCGAGGAAGCATCTGCCGAGGAAGGCTCGGAAGAGGAAGGCACGGAAGAAGCCGCTGCCGAGGAAGGCTCGGACGAAGAAGCTACCGAGGAAGCGTCGGCTGAAGAAGGCTCTGAAGAAGGCTCTGAAGAAGCAACCGAGGAAGCGTCCGAGGAAGGCTCTGACGAGAGTGGCTCGGAAGAACAGGCGTCCGAAGAAAGCTCGGGTGGCGAAGGCTCGGCCTTTGCCGAGCTGGTGGCTGCTGCGGATGTGGGCGACGGGGAACGCGCGTTCCGCAAATGTGCCGCCTGCCACAAGGCCGAGGAAGAAGCGAATGGCGTCGGTCCGCACCTTGTGGGTGTGGTGGGCCGTGACCAGGCTTCGGTCGAAGGGTTCAACTATTCCGACGCGCTGGCCGGTCTGGGCGGGCAATGGACGCCCGACGAGCTGAACGCGTGGCTGGAAGACCCCAAGGGCTATGCACCGGGAAACAAGATGGCCTATCGCGGCGTGCGTGACGAAGAAGAGCGCGCGGCGCTGGTCAAGTACCTGGAGTCCACCGGCGGCTGAGCCGGGCGCCGAGACATGGAAAGCTGTCGCTCCAGGCCGGAGCGGCGGCTTTTTCGTGCGCGATGCCAGCCAGAGAGGCGGCAAGACGTCGCCACACGGAAAGTTTGAGCGGGAATTCCGCTTTCGGCGCTTGAAACCCCTTTCAAACCTCCTTTAGCTTGCCTTGCAACGACACTGACCCCACATCAGGCAGGTCAAGAGGAGAGACCAATGACCCGACGCCACAGCCGGGCCACGACCCCGGCCATCGCCGTTTCCCGCACCCGTTTCCTGACCGCCGCGCTGACCGGGCTGTGCATCGCGGCGCTGGCCGCGACCACCGCGCTGGCGCAGGACGAGGCCGCGGACGAGACCATTATCAAGAGCCACGGATATTCGTATTTCGGAGAGCTGAAATACCCCGAGGATTACGAGCATTTCAGCTATGTGAACCCCGATGCGCCGAAAGGCGGCGAGATTTCCATCGCGCTGGCGGGCAGTTTCGATTCCATGAATCCCTATACGCGCAACGGACGCGCCTCGGCCCTGTCGACGATCGGGTACGAGAGCCTGCTGGGCCAGGTTCTGGCCGGGTCGGGCAGCCTGCCGGGCGACGACATGAACGGGCTGTACGGTCTGGTGGCGCACACGGTCGAATACCCCGAGGACAAGTCCTGGGTGATCTTTCACATGCGGCCCGAAGCGACGTTTTCCGACGGCACGCCGGTCACCGCCGAGGATGTGGCGTTTTCGCACAACCTGCTGTTGGACCAAGGGCTGAAAAGCTATGCCGAGGCGGTGCGCAAGCGCATTCCGAAGGTCGAGGTGCTGGACGAGCACACGGTGAAGTTCTATTTCGCCGAAGGCATTTCGCGCCGCAGCCTGATCGACCAGGTGGGCACGGTGCCGATCTGGTCGAAGGCGTGGTACGAGGAGACCGGCGCGCGGCTGGACGAGCCGCGGCTGGAGATCTCGCCGGGCTCGGGCCCTTACGTGATCGAAGAGGTGGTGCCGAACCGCCGCGTGGTGATCAAGCGCAACCCCGATTACTGGGGCTGGGATTTGCCGATCAACAAGGGCCGGCACAATTTCGATACGATCCGGCTGGAGTATTTCGCAGATGCCACCGCCGCTTTCGAGGCGTTCAAGGCAGGCGAGGTGACCTATCGCACCGAGGCCGACCCCAAGCAGTGGGCGAGCGCCTATGACTTTCCCGCCGCCAACAAGGGCTGGGTGAAGCTGGAGGCGATCCCGGATGGATCGCCGCCGCAGATGACGGGCATCGTGTTCAACACCCGCCGCGACGTGCTGAAGGACAAGCGGGTGCGGCAGGCCATCGCGCTGATGTTCAATTTCGAGTGGACCAACGAGTCGTTGTTCGCCGGGTTCTACGAGCAGCAGCGGTCCTATTCCACCGGCACACCGCTGGAAGCCACCGGCGTGCCCGAGGGCGACGAGCTGGAATTCCTCAATTCGCTGGGTGACGTGGTGCCCGAGGAGGTCAAGACGACCGAGCCGTGGGTGCCGCATACGAGCGATCCCGCGCGGCTGACCTCGCGCAAGAACAAGCGGCAGGCGCTGCGGCTGATGCAGGAAGCCGGATACACGGTGGGCGACGACGGCAGGATGCGGGGCGAGGACGGCCAGGTGCTGCGGCTCGATTTCCTGCTGAACGCGTCGGGGCAGCCCACGGAAAAGGCCGTGGCCGAAAATTTCATCTCGAACCTACAGGACCTGGGCCTCGATGCGCGGGTCGAGGCCGTGGACAGCGCGCAGTTCACCAAGCGCGAGCGCGATCATGACTATGACCTGGTGTTCGACGGCTATCCGGCCCTGATGGGGACGGGCACCGGCCTGGCCCAGCGGTTCGGAAGCGAGGCGGCCGACGATCTGTTCAACCCTGCGGGATTGCGCAGCCCGATGGTGGACCGGATCATCGAGGAATCGCTGATGACCGAAAGCCAGGAAGAAGAGGACATGACGATACGCGCGCTTGACCGGGCGTTGCGGCACGAGTTCGTCCTGATCCCCGATGGCTATGCGCCCGATCACTGGGTCGCCTATTGGGATCAGTATGGCCGGCCCGAGGAAATCCCGCCCTACCTGCTGGGAACGCTGGACTTCTGGTGGTACGACGCCGAGAAGGCCCAAAAGCTGAGAGAGGCGGGCGCGCTTTGACGATCTGGCAGGTTCTGGAAGACGGGGCGCTGACGCGCGCCGCGCGGGCATAGGGGGCCACGGGTGGGCGCCTATATCGTAAGACGGCTGTTGCTGATCATTCCGACCCTGATCGGAATCATGATCATCAACTTTGCGCTGGTGCAGTTCCTGCCCGGCGGCCCGGTGGAGCAGGCGATTGCCGACATCCAGGGCCAAGGCGACGTGTTCGGCGGTTTTGCGGGCGGTGAACAGGATGGCGCGGTGACCGGCAACGAGGGCGACAGCGGCTATATCGGCTCGCAGGGTCTGCCGCCGGAGTTCATTGCCGAGCTCGAGGCGCAGTTCGGGCTGGACAAGCCGCCGCTGGAGCGGTTCCTGACCATGCTGGGGAATTACGCGACCTTCGATTTCGGAGAGAGCTATTTCCGCAAGATCGACGTGATGGACCTGGTGCTGGAAAAGATGCCGGTCAGTATCACGCTGGGCATCTGGACGATGCTTCTGTCCTACTTGGTGTCGATCCCCTTGGGCATCCGCAAGGCGGTGAAGGACGGCAGCAGTTTCGACACCTGGACGAGCGGGATCATCATTGCGGCCTATGCGATTCCGGCTTTCCTCTTTGGGATCATGCTGCTGGTGTTGTTCGCGGGGGGCAGTTACTGGCAGATCTTTCCGCTGCGGGGCCTGACCTCGGACGGGTGGGAGGACATGACCGTTATCGGCAAGGTGCTGGATTACCTGTGGCATATCGTGCTGCCGGTCACCGCGCTGAGCATCGGCGGGTTCGCCACGCTGACGATCCTGACCAAAAATTCGTTCCTCGACGAGATCAAGAAGCAATACGTGATGACCGCGCGGGCCAAGGGCCTGACCGAGCGCAAGGTTCTGTACGGGCATGTCTTCCGCAACGGGATGCTGATCGTGATCGCGGGCTTTCCGGGGGTCTTCGTGAGCGTCTTTTTCACCGGCAGCCTGTTGATCGAGACGATCTTTTCGCTGGATGGGCTGGGCCGGCTGTTCTTTGAGGCGGCGATCGGGCGGGATTACCCGGTGATGTTCGCCACGCTTTACCTCACCACGCTGATCGGGCTGATCGTGGCGCTGATCGGGGACCTGACCTATGTGCTGATCGACCCGCGCATCGACTTCGAGAAGAGGTCGGGCTGAGATGATCAAGCTCAACCCCCTGAACCAGCGGCGCTGGCGCAATTTCAAGCGCAACAGGCGGGCGTTCTGGTCGCTGATCATCTTTGCGCTTTTGTGCGTGATCACCCTGCCGGCCGAGTTCGTGGCGAATGACAAGCCTTTGTTGGTGAAGTATCGCGACGCCTATTACATGCCGATCTTCAAGTTCTATCCCGAGACCGAGTTCGGCGGGGATTTCCGGACCGAGGCGGTCTATGCCGATCCGGAGGTGGAGTGCCTGATCGTGTCGGGGGGGCTAGTCGATTGTTTCGACGATCCCGAGGGGATCATCGAGAACGCCCAGGACGGCGAGGTGATGGGCGAGACGATCGAGAAGGGCTGGACCATCTGGCCGATCATTCCCTACAGCCATGACACGCCGGTGGACCGGCCGGGGGCCGCGCCGCTGCCGCCGAACGAGCAGAACATCCTGGGAACCGACGGGACCAAGCGGGACGTGCTGGCGATTGTCATCTACGGCTTCCGGCTGGCGGTGATGTTCACGCTGGTGGTGACGTTCTTTTCGTCGGTCATCGGGGTCGTTGCCGGTGCCGTGCAGGGGTATTTCGGCGGGCGGATCGACCTGTTTTTTCAAAGGTTCATCGAGATCTGGGCGTCGACGCCGCAGCTATACGTAATCATCATCCTGTTCTCGATATTGCCGAGGGGATTCTGGCTGTTGGTCGGGATCATGGTGGCCTTCGGGTGGATGGCACTGGTGGGCGTGGTGCGCGCCGAATTCCTGCGCGCGCGCAATTTCGAGTATGTGCGCGCGGCCAAGGCGCTGGGCGTGGGCAACATGAAGATCATGTTCCGCCACATGCTGCCCAACGCGATGGTCGCGACGCTGACCTTTTTGCCGTTCATCATCACTGGTACGATCAGCCTGCTGGCGACGCTGGATTTCCTGGGCTATGGCCTGCCGTCGGGGGCGCCGTCGCTGGGCGAGCTGACATTGCAGGCCAAGCAGAACTTGCAGGCGCCGTGGCTGGCCTTTACCGCGTTCTTCACCTTCGCGATCATGCTGTCGCTGCTGGTCTTCATCTTTGAAGGCGTGCGTGATGCGTTCGACCCACGGAAGACCTTTCAATGAGCCTGCTTGAAGTCAAAGACCTGAAGGTGGGGTTCCGCCAGGACGGGGCGGTGACGCAGGCGGTGCATGGCGTGTCGTTCAGCGTGGACCGGGGCGAGACCGTGGCGCTGGTGGGCGAGAGTGGCTCGGGCAAGTCGGTGACGGCGCTGAGCACCGTGTCGCTGTTGGGGGACAGCGCGATTGTCGAGGGCAGCGTCACCTATGACGGGCAGCAGATGATCGGGGCGAACGACAAGTTGCTGCGCAAGGTGCGGGGCAACGACATCAGCTTCATCTTCCAGGAGCCGATGACCAGCCTAAACCCGCTGCACACGCTGGAAAAGCAGCTGACCGAGTCGATCGAGCTGCACCAGGGGTTGCGCGGCGCGGCGGTGCGGGAGCGCATTTTGGAACTGCTGAACCGCGTCGGTATCCGCGACCCCGAAAGCCGGCTGGGCGCCTATCCGCACCAGTTGTCCGGCGGCCAGCGGCAGCGGGTGATGATCGCCATGGCGCTGTCGAACAAGCCCGATGTTCTGATCGCGGACGAGCCCACCACGGCGCTGGACGTGACCATCCAGGCACAGATCCTTGAACTGTTGGCGGAGTTGAAGCGGGAAGAGAACATGGGGCTGCTTTTCATCACGCATGATCTGGGCGTGGTGCGGCGGATCGCCGACCGGGTCTGCGTGATGAAGGACGGCGAGATCGTGGAGACCGGCCCGACATCCGAGATCTTCGACAATCCGCAGCATGACTACACGAAAAAGCTGCTGGGCGCCGCGCCGTCGGGTGTGCCCGATCCGGTGCCGGAGGGCGCCGAGACGCTGGTCGAGACGCATGGGCTGCGCATCTGGTTCCCGATCCAGAAGGGGCTGTTGAAGCGCACGGTGGGCCATGTGAAGGCCGTGAACGAGGCCGATATCGAGGTGCGCCGGGGCGAGACGCTGGGGATCGTGGGCGAAAGCGGGTCGGGCAAGACCACGCTGGCGCTGGCGCTGATGCGGCTGATCGAATCCGAGGGCGAGATGCGGTTCGAGGGCGAGGACATGCGCGCGTGGTCCACGCGGCAGCTGCGCCGCAAACGCTCGGATATCCAGATCGTGTTCCAGGACCCGGTGGGCAGCCTGAGCCCGCGGATGACCTGCGAGCAGATCATCGCCGAGGGGCTGGGCGTGCATGGCAACCCGGACGGACGGCCGGTGCGAGAACTGGTGGCCGAGGTGATGCGCGAGGTCGAGCTGAACCCAGAGACGATGGACCGCTATCCGCACGAGTTTTCCGGCGGGCAGCGCCAGCGGATCGCCATCGCGCGGGCGATGATCCTGCGGCCCAAGCTGGTGGTGCTGGACGAGCCGACGAGTGCGCTGGACATGACGGTGCAGGTGCAGATCGTGGACCTGTTGCGCCGGTTGCAGGTGAAACACGGGCTGACGTATCTCTTTATCAGTCATGACCTGGCCGTGGTGCGGGCGATGAGCCACAAGGTGGTGGTGATGAAGCAGGGCGATATCGTGGAATACGGGGCGTCCGAGGACATCTTCAACGCGCCAAAGACCGAGTACGCCAAGACGTTGTTGCAGGCGGCGTTGGATTTGACGGTTTAGGGGGCGCGTGGGTTTTACCCACCCTACGCAGGGGCCTGCGGGGCGAGCTTACGATATCGCGCTTACCCTGCGGCAGGCTGCGCACCACCTTGACCCACGGGGCCAGTTGCGGCCTACTTGCCGAAATCAAAAAGGGGGCGGCGTGATTCAACCCATACGGTCGATCATGTACCGGTCCCGGCACCTTAGGGAGAGACGCATGACACTGATGAAGACCCTTATGAGCGCGGCCGCCACGCTGGCGCTGTCCGCCGCTGGCGCGCTGGCCGATCCGGCGCTGATCTATGATCTTGGCGGCAAGTTCGACAAGTCGTTCAACGAAAGCGCCCATAATGGCGCGTCGCGCTGGGCCGAAGAAACCGGCGGCAGCTACAACGAGGTCGAGCTGGAATCCGAAGCGCAGCGCGAGCAGTTCATGCGCCGCTTTGCCGAGGCCGGAAACAACCCGGTGGTGATGGTCGGCTTTGCCTTCGGCGAGACCCTGGGCGAGGTGGCGCCGGACTATCCCGACACCAAGTTCGTGATCATCGACATGGTGGTGGAAGAGCCCAACGTGCGCTCGGTCGTGTTCAACGAGCACGAGGGCAGCTATCTGGTGGGGATGATGGCGGCGATGGCCAGCGAGTCGGGCACGGTCGGGTTCATCGGCGGCATGGACATTCCGCTGATCCGCAAGTTCGCCTGCGGTTACGTGCAGGGGGTAAAGGCCGCCAATGCGGAGGCCACCGTGATCCAGAACATGACCGGCACCACGCCCGACGCCTGGAACGACCCGGTCAAGGGGTCCGAGCTGACCAAGGCGCAGATCAGCCAGGGCGCGGACGTGATATATCACGCGGCGGGCGGCACCGGGACGGGCGTGTTGCAGACCGCCGCCGACGAGGACGTGCTGGGGATCGGCGTGGACAGCAACCAGAACTACCTGCATCCAGGCAGCGTTCTGACCTCGATGGTCAAGCGGGTGGACAACGCCGTCTATGACGCGATGTCGGCGGGCGCGGACGTCGAGACCGGCGTGAACGTGATGGGCCTCGCAAATGACGGGGTGGCCTATGCGATGGATGAGCACAACGAGGCGCTGGTCACGCCTGAGATGAAAGAGGCCGTGGACGCCGCCGCCGAGCAGATCGCGAATGGCGAGCTGGTGGTGCATGACTACATGTCCGACAACAGCTGTCCGGCGTCCTGATCATGTCAGGCCGGGCCGCGACGGTGGCCCGGCGCTGGCCGGAGGCTGCCATGAGTGACAGTGTCAGACGGTTTTTCAACGCCTGGGGCGACGGTGACGCAGAGGCGCGGATGGCCGTGCTGAATGACGTGCTGGCGTCGGGCGTGCGCTATGCCGACCCGAGGCTGGAGGCGCCGGTGGTCGGCACGGCGGCGGTGATGGATTACGTCGGACAGTTTTCGCAAATGGCCCCCGGCGCGATTGCGCAGATCGCCTGTATGGAGGACCGCGACGGCGTGATCCTTGCCACGGTCGAGTTCATCATGGCCGGCGGGCACATGCAGACCGGGCAATTCGTGATCGAGACGGACGCGGGCGAGCGGCTAAGCCGGATCGTGGGCTTCAAGGGGACGGGCACGTGAGCGTGGCCCCGGCCATCGAGTTGCGGGGGATATCGAAATCCTTCGGTCCGGTGCAAGCCAACAAGGATATCTCGATCCGCGTGGCCCCCGGCACGATCCACGGGATCATCGGCGAGAACGGGGCGGGGAAATCGACGCTGATGTCGATCCTTTACGGGTTCTACAAGGCCGACGCGGGCAAGATTTTCATCAAGGGGCAGGAGACGCGCATCCCCGACAGCCAGGCGGCGATTGCGGCGGGCATCGGCATGGTGTTCCAGCATTTCAAGCTGGTGGAGAATTTCACCGTTCTGGAGAACGTGATCCTGGGGGCTGAGGACGGCGCGCTTTTGCGGCCCAGCCTGGCGAAGGCGCGGCGGGAACTGGCGGCCCTGGCCCGTGAATACGAGCTGAACGTGACGCCCGACGCGCTGATCGAGGATATCGGCGTGGGGATGCAGCAGCGGGTGGAGATCCTCAAGGCGCTGTACCGGCAGGCGGACATCCTGATCCTGGATGAGCCGACGGGGGTGCTGACACCCGCCGAGGCGGATCAGCTGTTTCGCATCCTCGCCCGGCTCAGGGACGAGGGTAAGACGATTATCCTCATCACCCACAAGCTGCGCGAGATCATGGAGATCACCGATGACGTGAGCGTCATGCGGCGGGGCGAGATTGTGGCGACGGTCCGGACCGCCGAGACGGGGCCGGAGGAACTGGCCGAGCTGATGGTGGGGCGCAAGGTGCTGCTCAGGGTCGAGAAGGCGCCGGCCCGGCCCGGCGACGTGGTGCTGGAGGTCGAGAACCTGCACGTGGTCGATGGGCAGGGGGTTGAGCGGTTGCGCGGCATCGACCTTCAGGTGCGCCGCGGCGAGATCGTGGGGCTGGCCGGTGTGGCCGGGAACGGGCAGTCGGAGCTGCTGGAGGTTCTGGGCGGGATGCGGCCCGCGACGGGCCGCGTGACGGTGAACGGCGTGGACCTTGCACTGACCGGGCGTGGCGCGGATGGCAAGGCGCGGCGCGCGGCGGGGGTGGGGCACGTGCCCGAGGACCGGCAACGCGAAGGGCTGATCATGGCGTTCTCCGCGTGGGAAAACAGTGTGTTCGGGTATCACCGCGATCCGGCTTCGGGAACGGGACTGTTGATGGACAACGCCGGGATCGAGGCCGAGGCGGCGGCCAAGATGGAGAGGTTCGACGTGCGGCCGCGCGATGCGAAACTGTCGGCCAGGCATTTCAGCGGCGGCAACCAGCAGAAGATCGTTCTGGCGCGGGAGATCGAGCGGAACCCCGATCTGTTGTTGGTGGGGCAGCCGACGCGGGGCGTGGATATCGGCGCGATCGAGTTCATCCACGCCCAGATCATCGCGCTGCGCGATGCGGGCAAGGCGATTTTGCTGGTCAGCGTGGAGCTGGACGAGGTGATGGCGCTGAGCGATCGGATCGCGGTGATGTTCGACGGGCGGATCATGGGCGAGCGTCTGCCAGGGCAGACGGACGAGACCGAGCTGGGCCTGCTGATGGCCGGGATCGAGGGGCGGCCCGAGGATGCCGCCGCCGCCGTGCAGGAGGCACAGGAGGCGCAGGCGCAGGAGCACGCGGAAGAACACGGCACGGCACAGGGAGGCGGGCATGGATAGGCTGCCGGGCTGGGCCGACGCGGTGCTGGTGCCGCTGGTGTCGCTTTTGCTGGCCGCACTGCTGTCGGCGCTGGTGATCCTGGCGATCGGGGAAAGCCCGGTCGAGGCGGTCAGGATCATGGTCGTGGGCGCGTTCGGGTCGACTTATGGCTGGGGCTATACGCTTTATTACGCGACGACGTTCATGTTCACCGGGCTGGCCTTTGCCGTGGCGAGCCATGCGGGGATGTTCAATATCGGGGCCGAGGGACAGGCGATGCTGGGCGGGCTTGGCGTGGCGCTGGTGTGCCTGGCGCTGCCCTGGCCGCACTGGACGCTGGCCTTGCCGGCCGCGATGGCGGGGGGCGCGGTGTTCGGGGCGCTTTGGGCGCTGATACCGGCGTGGCTGCAGGCGACGCGGGGCAGTCACATCGTGATCACCACGATCATGTTCAACCTGATCGCGGCCGCGCTGCTGAACTACCTTCTGGGCGGTGTGTTACGCCCGGCGGGATCGGTGGAGCCGGCCACGGCGCGGTTTCCGGAGGGGGCGACCTTGCCGACGCTGCACGACATGCTGGCGCCCTTGGGTATTTCGTTTTCGCGCGCGGCGCCGGTCAATATCAGCCTGTTCGTGGCGGTGCTGGCCTGCCTGTTCGTCTGGCTGCTGATCTGGCGGACGCGGCTGGGATATGAGATCCGGGCGCTGGGGTATTCGCAGACGGCCTCGCGCTATGCCGGGATCGGGCCGGTGAAGATCGTTGTTGTGGCGATGCTGATCTCGGGCGGGCTGGCCGGGCTGATGGCGGTGAACGTGGTGATGGGTGAGGCGGAACGGCTGCTCTTGAACCCCACCGAAGGCGCCGGGTTCATCGGGATCGCGGTGGCGCTGATGGGGCGGAACCATCCGTTGGGGGTGTTCCTGGCGGCGATCCTCTTTGGGTTCCTGTACCAAGGCGGGGGCGAGCTGGGCCTGTGGACGTCGATCCCGCGGGAGCTGATCGTGGTGATACAGGCGCTGGTGATCCTGTTCACCGGGGCGCTGGACAACATGGTGCGGATGCCGATGGAGCGGGCCTATGGCGCGCTGCGGCGGAGGCGGAAGGCATGAGCGCGCATGGTACGGCCTGGAGCGAAGTGTTGATGGTGGGGAAGTGTGGCGGTGTGTGGCATATTGGACGTGTCACACTTTATCGGAGCCTCGCATCATGACCGAATTCGCGCCTTACTTTCCCGGTTTCGTCGCTGCCTATGCCATCTTGCTGGTGGGGGCGTCCTCGCCCGGACCGGCAGTCGCAATGCTGTTGGGCATCTCGACCAACCAGGGGCGGGGGCCGGCACTGGTGACCTGTGCCGGGATCGCCACGGGCAGCATGACGATCAACATCCTGACCATGCTGGGCGTGGGGCTGATCCTGTCGCAGGCTGCGTGGGCGATGAGCCTGCTGAAGCTGATCGGTGCGGCTTACCTTGTGTGGCTGGCCTACGGGGCGTTCAAAAAGGCGCTGAACCCGCCAAAGCTGTCGGTGATGAAAACGCCGAAGCAGGCGACTGCAATGCTGTTCGCGCAGGGCTACGCGTTGCAGGTGACGAACCCAAAGGCGATTGTCTTCTGGCTGGCCATCGCGGCGGTGGGTGCTGTCGAAGGGGCGCCGGGGACGGTGATTGCCGCCTTCGTCGCCGGGGCCTTTGCGATCAGTTTCACGATGCACGCGGCCTGGGCGCTGTTCCTGTCCTCGGGCCCCATTCGCACGGCCTATGCCAGCGGGCGGCGCTGGATCGAGGCGGGCCTGGGCAGTTTTTTCAGCTTTGCGGCATACAAGATGGCCACATCGGAGAGTTGACCGCATGGAGTTCCTGACCCTTCTGCAAGTTCTCGACAGCACTGTGCGGTTGGCCATACCGCTGTTGCTGGCCTGTCTTGCGGGGCTGTTCAGCGAGCGGGCGGGGATTTTCGACATCGGGCTGGAAGGCAAGATGCTGATGGCGGCGTTCTTTTCGGCCGCCGTCGCTTATGTGTCGGGGTCGGCCTGGGTGGGGCTGCTGGCGGGGATCGGGTCTTCGATGATGTTGTCGGGGCTGCACGGGCTGGCCAGCATCACGTTCCGGGGCAATCAGCTGATCTCGGGCGTGGCGATCAATTTCCTGGCGGCGGGGCTGACGGTGCTGATCGCGGCGGACTGGTTCGAAGAAGCGGGGCGGACGCCGTCGCTGGGCACGGGCGCGCGGTTCGAGCCGCTTTCGCTGCCGTTTGCGCACAGTCTCGGGCCGGTTTATGGCGAGCTGGTGTCGGGGCATACGATACTGGTTTACCTGGCATTCTTGTCCGTTCCGGTGAGTTGGTGGGTGCTGTATCGCACCCGTTTCGGGCTGCGCCTGCGGGCGGTGGGCGAAAACCCCGAGGCGGTGGACACGGCGGGCATCAGCGTGCCGGGGATGCGGTTCGCGGCGCTGGCGATCTGCGGCGTTCTGTGCGGGGTCGCGGGGGCGTACCTGTCGACCGCGTTGCAGGCCGGGTTCGTCAAGGACATGACGGCGGGACGGGGATTTATCGCGCTGGCGGCGCTGATCTTTGCCAAGTGGCGGCCGTGGCACGCGTTGTGGGCGACGCTGCTCTTTGGGTTGTTGCAGGCGGTGGCGCTGCGCTATCAGAACCTTGAACTGGGCGGGATCACGATCCCGACGCAATTGATGGATGCGGCGCCGTATATCCTGACAGTAGTGATCCTGGCGGGGTTCGTGGGTAAGGCGATTCCCCCGAAATCGGGTGGGGTGCCTTACGTGAAGGAGCGCTAACTGCCTAAGGTGTCTCAAAAGTTTTGGAAACGGAAGCGCATGGACCGATGCGTTCACACTTCGTAAGGCCAGTTCACATAAATTGATCAGACCTGAGACGGCAAAGCCGATGCCGCACTTGCAAAAAGCCCTGAGCCGGGGCTAACACGGGTTATGCAGATCTACCTTCCCATCGCCGAGGTTTCGGTCAACGCGTTCCTGCTTTTGGGGCTGGGTGGATTGGTGGGTGTGCTGTCGGGCATGTTCGGCGTGGGTGGCGGGTTTTTGATGACGCCGCTGCTGTTCTTCATCGGCATCCCGCCGGCGGTGGCCGTGGCGACCGAGGCCAACCAGATCGTGGCGTCTTCCTTTTCGGGCGTGCTGGCGCATCTGAGGCGGAAGACCGTTGATCTCCGAATGGGCACCGTTCTGCTCATAGGCGGCCTTATAGGCGCCGCGCTGGGCGTTGTGGTCTTCAACTACTTGCGGTCGCTGGGGCAGGTCGATCTGCTGGTGCGGCTGTGCTACGTGGTGTTCCTGGGCATCATCGGCGGGATGATGTTCTTTGAAAGCCTGCGGGCGATCCGGCGCAGCAAGTCGGGCAAGCCCGCGCAGCGCAAGAAACACACCTGGATCCAGAAGCTGCCGTTCAAGATGCGGTTCCGCACGAGCGGCCTTTACATCAGCGTCATTCCCCCGGTGATCGTTGGCATCTGCGTGGGGATCCTGGCCGCGATCATGGGCGTTGGCGGCGGGTTCATCATGGTGCCGGCGATGATCTATCTTCTGGGGATGCCCACGAAGGTGGTCGTTGGCACGTCGCTCTTTCAGATCATTTTCGTGACCGCATTCACCACGCTCTTGCACGCCACGACGAACTTTACCGTGGACGTGGCGCTGGCCGTGCTGCTGTTGATCGGGGGTGTGATCGGGGCGCAGATCGGCACGACGATCGGCACGCGCATGAAAGCCGAGCAGCTGCGCATCCTGCTGGCCATCATGGTGCTGGCGGTGTGCTTCAAGCTGGCGCTGGACTTGCTGCTGGTGCCGTCCGAGCTTTATTCCATCGGCGCGGCGGAGGGGCATTGATGCGCTGGCTCATTGCCCTTGTGTTCATGGCCGGGCCGCTGATGGCCGAGGAGGTCGTGCTGGGCCTGAGCCGTGACAAGGTGGCGATCACGGCGACCTTCGACGGCTCGGAGATCCTGGTCTTCGGTGCGGTCAAGCGCGAGGCAAAGATCCCCGAAGAGCCGCTGGACGTGATCGTGACCATCGCGGGCCCCAGCAAGCCCGTGGTGGTGCGCCGCAAGGAGCGGCGGTTCGGCATCTGGGTCAATGTCGACTCGGTCGAGGTGGACCGGGCGCCGTCGTTCTATGCCATCGCCACGACAGGGCCGCTGGACAAGGTGCTGTCGAATGTCGAGGATCTGCGGCACAGCATCTCGATCCCGCGGGCGATCCGGGCGGTGGGAACGGCCAGTGCCACGGTCGATCCCAAGGCCTTTACCGAGGCGATCATCCGCATCCGCAAGGCCAACGGGGCCTATAGCCTGCTGGAAGGGGCGGTGTCGCTGGACGAGCAGACGCTGTTCCGAACATCCATCGAGATGCCGGCCAACCTGACGGAAGGGGCCTATGCGACGCGCATCTTTCTGACGCGCGGCGGCGAGGTGGTGGCGACTTACGAGACGGCCATCGGGGTGCAGAAGGTCGGGCTGGAGCGGTGGATCTTCAACCTGTCGCGGGAACAGCCGCTGATCTATGGGCTGATGTCGCTGGCCATCGCCATCGCGGCGGGCTGGGGCGCGTCGGCGGCGTTCCGGGCGATACGGGACCGCTGAGTCGGGTCTTTGGTTAAATCCTGTTTTACTGGGTTTCAGACGTCGGTATCGCGTCGGTATCCGGGGGGTATCGCGGCGGTGCCGGTTCGTGGCACGGCGGATTAACGCACCGCGCGCATTTCGCGAGCGCAGCATCAAAACTTAACGATACGTAAAAACCATAAGTCCAGATATTGCGAATTCACCGGGCGAGGACGACGTCCCCGCGGATGTCCAAACCCTGCTCGATCGCGTCGATCAGATAGCAGGCGGTGTCGGCGCGGGAGATAAGACCGTTGCGCCACGCCTTGGGTTCGCGCAACACCTTGCAGGTACCGGTGCGCGCGCCGTTGGTCAGGATGACGGGGCGGGCGATGGTCCAGTCGAGGGGGCTGTCCATGATCAGCGCCTCCTGCCGGTCCTTGTCGGCGTAGGGCCGGCCCAGGATCGCCTTGTGGCCGAGGCTTTCAATACTGCTAATGGCGGCGCGGCTGCGGCCTGCGCCAAAGCCGGTGACGGCGACGAGGCGGGAGACGCCCGCGTTTTGCATGGCGTCCAGAAGGATGCGGGTGGACTCGGAAAAGAGCGTGACCTCTTTCCAGAGCATCGAGACGCTTTCCTTGATGCCCAGCGCGTAGATCACCGCATCCGTGCCCTTGAGCGCCTCGGCGACGGTGGCGGGGTCGAGCGCGTCACCGGGAAATGGTTCCAGCCCCGGAGCGGGGGCCATGTCGCCGGCCGAGCGGGCGAAGGCGCGGACGGTGTGATTGCGGCGCAGCGCCTCTTCAACGGTGCATTGGCCGATGCCGGAGGTGGCGCCGAAGATGGTGATGTGTGTGCTCATGCGGGTCCCTTGCGTGGCGTTCGTGTCAGGACCTAGCGGCGGCGGGAGCGAGGTAAAGTGCGTCGGGTCACCCTGAGACAATCAGGTCCCAGGCGGCGGCGATCCAGTCTGTGCGAAAGCTGTGGCCGCCGGGATGCAGGCATTTGAGCAACCGGGTCTCGTTGGGGGCGGTCCAGGCTTCGCAGGTCAGGCCGTCATGCAAGGCGGAGGCCTTCGACGGCTCATGCCCGCCGACCTTGCGATACATGGCGAGGACGGTTTCGACATCGCCCTGCCGTGCCTCGCCGATGGCGCGGCCCGCAAGTGGAACGATCTGGTCGGACGTGCCGTGGACATGGATGATGTCGGCGGGAGGCATCGTGCAGCTGTCGGGCGTGGGCGCCCAGAAGGTGCCGGCGACGGGAATGAAGCCGGCATAGTCGGCGGGCCGGTGGCAGGCCAGTGTCCAGGTCATCATCCCGCCGGCGGAAAAGCCGGCCATGACGATGTGCTCGGGGTCTATCGCGTTCCTGGCCAGAATGTCGGTGCGCAGGGCGTCGAAATAGGCCAATTCCGTGTCGGGCGAGGTGACGCCGCCAGAGGGCGTGCCGGGCAAGCGCCAGTCGTCGCCCGCCGCATTTGCCGCGACCAGTGCGATTCCGAGGCGGTCGGCCATGCCGCGCAGTGAGCCGTTGCGCATCGTGCCCGCCGCCGAGCCCTTGTACCCATGGGCGAAGATCAGCGCTCCCATGGGCGTGATGCCGTCCTGCCCCTGTGGCAGGTAGATGCGGTAACTGCGGTCGCCGATCCGGCAGTCGGTGTCGGGCCCGCAGGCGAAGGCCGGAAGACCGGGCAGCGTCAGGCTGAGGAAGAGGGCGAGGAGGGCAGGCAAGCGTTTCATGTTGAAAGGAGTAGCATCGACCACGCCGAGAAACAGGGTCAATGCGGGCCTTCACAGCCATTTGACCATGCGTCCATGCAAAACGCCCCGCAGCGGAACCGCGGGGCGTCTCAAGCAAGCAGAACTCGCTTACTTGTGCTTCTTGTACTTGGTCGCCTCGATGCTGTTGCCAAAGAGCAGGGCGGCGATGCAGATGCCTATGGCGATGACGCTGTAGATCAGCGTGTGGCCGCCGGTGCCGCCGACGAAGATCACGCCGCTGACACCGTCCCAGGATGCGTTTTCAAAGGGAAATCCCATGGTTTCTTCCTTTCATTACTGTGACGCCGGGGGCGACGCCATGATGCCTTCGGGATAGGCCTGTGCCGGCACCTTGACCGTGTCCAGACCCGCGATTTCGGCCGCCTCGGGCACGCGCAGCATCCCCACCATTTTCAGGATGAGGGAACTGACATAGCCGGTGCTGAAACCGATGGCCACGAAGACGACGATGCCGACAAGCTGGCCGATGAAGCTGACCGTCGGAGCGCCTTCGCCGGTGAGCGCGGGGTAGCCGGATGCGAAGATGCCCAGCATCAGCATTCCGAAGATGCCCATCGTGCCGTGCACCGTGACCGCGCCGACGGCGTCGTCGATCCCCATGTTTTCGAGGATCGTGGCGGCGGGTTTCAGCATGATGCCCGCGACGATGGCGATGATGAAGGTCAGCGACGGGAAGTAGATGTCGAGACCCGAGGCCACCGAGATGAGTCCCGCCAGCGCGCCGGACATCATCCAGAACGGATCGCGGGTGAAGAGCCACGCGCCGATGATGCCGCCGGAGACACCCATCAGGATGTTGAAGCTGAGCGCGCCGAGGTTGGTGGGCGTGCCGTAGATCGTGGTGAAGTTGGCACCCCAAGACCACGCCTCGCCACCAACGACGAGGCAGGCCATCAGGAAGCCCCAGAAGCCCACGACGATGAGCATGAGACCCGTCGCGGTGAAGGGCATGTTGTGGCCCGCAAGGTGATTGGCGGTGCCGTCGGCATTGAACTTGCCGATGCGCGGGCCGAGGTTGATCAGCACGCCGAGGGCGAAGAAGGCCGCGACCGCGTGCACCAGTCCGGCGGCGCCGAAATCATGCACGCCCCAGTCCTGCACCAGCCAGCCATCCGCGTGCCAGCCCCAGGCGGCGGCCAGCGTCCAGCTGAACCCGCCGAGGATGATAGCGAGGATGACGAAGCCCACGGTCTGGATCCGTTCGATCACCGCACCCGACATAATCGAGGCGGTGGTGGCGGCGAACAGTGTAAAGGCGCCCCAGAAGACGCCGTCGATCTGGTCTTCGGTGTTGGGTCCCATGTAGGCGGCGGAGTCGCCCCAGGGCCAGGCGATGGAATTGGCATAGGCCGCGCCGGAAATGCCATTCGGCCCTTCGGAGAGCGAAAAGCCGGTGGGGAAGCCCCAGTAGACCCACCAGCCGAAGAAGTAGAAGGCGGGGATGACGAAGGCGATGGCGAGGATGTTCTTGACCCCCGACGACAGCGCGTTCTTGGCGCGCGATGCGCCCATTTCGTAGGCCAGGAAGCCTGCGTGGATGATGATCATGAGAGGGATTGAGAGGTAGTAGTACGTCTCTGCGAACATGGTGTTGGTCATGTTCCCCTTCGCCTCGATCGCGGCCACCTGGGCCGCAAGTTCCGCGAGTTGTTCTTCCATTTTTCTTATAACCTCCGTGTTGGCCGGAGTGCGCAGTCCCGTACGCTTTCGATTCCGGCGACGCCATTACTGAAACGGGTCAGCGGCGTTCCGCCAAACGTTTTTTTGGCCTTGAAACAGACCGCAATGCAGCACGTATGGACGGGATCTGAGGGGGTGCCGGGTCGCGGCAGCACGTTGATCGCGGCGGGTCTTGCGAGTTAAATTACGGGAAAATATAGATTAATTTCAATATCCAGCGCGATGGAGATCACAGCCTGAGTTTGAGCGCAGCGAATTTAATCCAGCCATGGTTGTGCGGCATTAATTTTCGGTGCTTTTTGGGAATGTACCAAAAGAATACCAATAACTGCGTAAATTTTAGGCGTCTGGTGGTGATCGAGCGGGCGGACGTACCAGATGTGTACCACATTCCTGTGGCGGGTCACGGCCGGGTCACTCGCTCTTCGGCGGCAGGACCTTTCCGGGATTGAGGATACCTTGCGGGTCCAGCGCGGCCTTGATGCTGCGCATCACGTCAAGCGCGACGGGGTTCTTGTGGCGGGCCATGGCGGGGCGTTTGGACAGCCCGACACCATGTTCCGCCGAGAAGGATCCGCCGAGCGAGATGGCCACATCCTCGACCGCGCGGACGATGGCGGCGTGTGTGTCCGGGTCGTCGGTCGAGGGCCAGCCGGAGAAATGCAGGTTGCCGTCGCCCAGATGCGCCACGTGCAGGAAGGGGATGCCGGGATCGACGGCGCTTGTCGCGGTCTCGATCCCGGAGATCAGGTCGGCCATGCGGTCGAGCGGGACGGCGATATCGTTGTCGACCACGGGTGAATGCAGGCGCGTGAGTTCGGCGGCGGCCTCGCGCCTGGCCCACATCTCGGACCGCTGGGCGGCGTTTTGTGCGACTGTGGCGTCGAGGATATCGCCGGCCTCGAGCATGTCGGCGAGCACGGTTTCGAGATGCGTCGCCATGGGCACGGCGCCGGTGGTGTCGGGCGTGGCGTCGCGCGCCGAGAGCGCGCCGAGTTCGAGGAAGATGTTGACGTCGTGACGCTCCTCGAACGGGGCGCGGGCATCGGGGTGGCGGGTGAGATGCGCGTCGATGTAGTTGCCGGGCATCAGCTCGAACGCCTCGACCGAGTTGGCGGTTTCAGCCTGAAGCCGGTGCAGCAGCTTCAGGGCCGCGCCGATGGAGGGGCAGGCGGCCATGGCGCTGACATAGGCACGGGGCTTGGGCGCGAGTTTCAGGACGGCGGCGGTGATGATGCCGAGCGTGCCCTCGGCGCCTATCAGAAGGTCGCGCAGGTCGTAGCCGGAATTGTCCTTGTGCACGGCGCTCATCAAATCGAGCACGCGGCCATCGGCCAGGACCGCCTCGATCCCCAGGCAGAGGCCCCGGGTGGAGCCGTACCGCACCACGTTGGAGCCGCCCGCATTGGTGGAAAGCGCGCCGCCGATCATCGCCGAGCCACGGGCGCCGAAGGTCAGGGGGAAGATCAGGTCGTGGGCGTCGGCGGCCTCGTGCAGGTGGGCGAGGATGACGCCGGCCTCGACCACGGCGACACGGGCGTCGGGGCGGATCTCGCGTATGGTGTTGAGCCGGTCGAGCGACAGCAGAAGCGCGCCGCCGGCGTCGGTGCCGTGGGTTAGCCCGGTATTGCCCGAGATCGGCACGACGGGGGTGGCGTGGCGCGAGGCGCATTGCAGGATGTCCGAGACCTGGGCGGTGTCGGCAGGTCGCAGCACGGCCAGCGGTTCGGGGCGGGTGTCGCCCATCCAGTCGATGCGGTAGGGGGCCATGGCCTCGCCGGTCAGCACGTAGGCGTCACCGAGGGCCGCGCGCAGGTCGGAAAGCAGGGGGGTGGTGCGTGTCGTCATGGCGCGCAGACTGCGCTTGGTGCTTGGCCGCTGCAAGATGGAAATGCGTTGGATTTCCGGCTTGACGCAGTGAAGCGCCTGTCTTAACTAGCGCCACGGTTTGGCGGAGTAGCTCAGGTGGTTAGAGCAGCGGAATCATAATCCGCGTGTCGGGGGTTCAAGTCCCTCCTCCGCTACCAACACCCCACAATGAAGAAATCCAGAAAATCGGCTTCAGGCGCGCTTTCGGCCGAAACCGCATGTGTTGCGGGGGATGCCGGATCTCGCCTATTCCGCTCGGTTTCCGGGTGTTCGTGTAGGTCGGCTTTGAAAAAGTGGCGTTGGAGAACGGACGCCGCCCAATGGCACGATCCGAAAACACCGGTTGCAGTACAATGCCGTGGCCGCCTAAGCTCAAACAGAAAACGAGCCGACGCTTCCGTTGCCAAAATAAACGACGTGTCCGAATAATCTTGAAGGCGAACAGCGATGAAGGGATATGCGCATGTCTGACCCGTTTCAGCCGACCCGGGGCGTCACGACGCTGGATCGCCCTGCATCCGGAACCGCCTATCTGAACCAATCTTCCGTGGACTGGCAGGAAACCGGTACAACCGGCTTTGAGACGAAGCCGCTGTATCAGTCTGCATCGGGCGAGATGACAATGCTGATGAAGATTGCCCCCGGCGCGGTCTCGGAGGCCCACGCGCATGACACGGTCGAGGAAATTTACGTGCTGGAAGGGTCTTTCTTTGATGACGAGAACAGCTATGAAGCGGGCGATCTGATCATCCGGGCACCGGGTGCCGTGCATACCGCGGGAAGCAAGTCCGGTGCGCTGGTGCTGCTCAAGTTCTCGCCTGCCTGAAACGCAGGCATCGGTGTTCAAGGCGTTGGCGATGCCGGCCAGTCCGCCGTTTGTGGGAGTCCCCGGTTGCCGCCGGTCTGATCTTGAGCCGAAGGACAGCTTCATGACGTACCAGGACAGTCTTGTCGCCTGCGGAGTGAGCGCCGCCGGAACCATCCGCGGGCGCGAACGCGGATCTGGCGCATGGCGCGCCTGTATGCGCCGCCAGACCGGCGCGGTGAATTTCGCGCGCGATTTGCCGCCGGTCCAAGGCAGTTCGTTCAACATATGAAACACGCGCCGCGCCCAGACAGCCTGTGGTCCGACACGGCCCCCGCCCGTGCCCGCTTTGCGCCCTTGCAGGGTGCGGTCACCGTCGATGTCGTGGTCATCGGCGGCGGGTTCACGGGGGTTTCGGCGGCGTATCACCTGGCGGCCGAGGGTGCGTCGGTGGCGCTGATCGAGGCGCGCAGCATCGGGTTCGGCGGATCGGGCCGGAACGTGGGGCTGGTCAATGCCGGGCTTTGGACGCCGCCGGACCAGGTGGACGACAAGCTTGGCAAGACGGTTGGCGGGCGCCTGAACGCGTTGCTTGCCGGCGGGCCTTCGGCGGTGTTCGAGCTGATCGAGACGCACCAGATCCGGTGCGAGGCTGTGCGGCAGGGAACGCTGCATTGTGCGCATTCGCCGGCGGGTCTGCGCGACCTGGAAGACCGATTTGCTCAGCAGCAGGCCCGTGGCGCGCCGGTCAAGCTGCTGGATGCCGCCGAAACGGCGCGGCGCACCGGCAGCACGGCCTATTGCGGTGCCTTGTGGGACGCACGGGCCGGGACGATTCAGCCGCTGGCCTATGTTCAGGGGCTGGCCCGCGCGGCCGAAGCGCAGGGGGCGCGGATCTTTGAAGAGACCGCCGCGCTGGGTATTACGGAAAGCGGCGGTGGCTGGGTCGTTCGGACCGCCGGGGGAGAAGTGCGCGCGGCGCGGATGATCCAGGCGACCAATGCCTATGGCATGGGTGCGGCGGACGATAACGCGATCATCCCGGCGCATTTCTTTCAACTGGCGACCGCGCCTTTGCCGGAGGAATTGCGCCAGGACATCCTGGCGGGGGGCGAAGGTTGCTGGGACACGGCGCTGGTCATGTCGGCCTTTCGGCTGGACCAGGCGGGGCGGATGATCTTTGGCGCGCTGGGCAATCTCGACGGTCCCGGCGGCGGGATGCATCGCGGATGGGCGCGCCGCAAGCTGGGCCAGCTGTTCCCGCGGCTGAAAGGCATACCGTTCGAGCAGGAATGGACCGGCCGCATCGCGATGACCGGCACGCATCTGCCGCGCATCGAACGCCGCGGGAGGTCCGGTATCTCGATCTTTGGCTATAGCGGGCGGGGCATTTCGCCGGGCACCCTGTTCGGCCGGGCCGCCGCGCAGTGGGCGCTGGGTACCGGCGATCTGCCACTGCCCGTGACCGAACCGCGCCCCGAGCGTCTGGCCGGTGCCAGGGGGCTTTACTATGAGACCGGCGCGACGCTTGCGCATTTCACGAATGGTCGGTTGTAAGGGCAGACGGACCCGGGCGATTTGCCTTCGGGTCGGAAGGATCATCGCAGAAATGTGTTAAATCCTTGCCATCTTCGCGTGTTTCGCGATCCTTTTGGGCAGGAGAATGATCATGCAGGATGATGTCCTCTACGACCGGCAGGTCATAGCGTTTCTGGAGCATATCTGGGGCGACGGGTTCCTGTCGCCCGGCGGCCCAGAGGAGGTGGCGCGCGTTCTGGCCGGAGTGGATGTGGCCGGCGCGCATGTGCTGGATATCGGGTCGGGGTCCGGGGCCTGTGCGGTCTTGCTGGCGCGGGATCATGGCGCGGCGCGGGTGATCGGCATCGACGTCGAGGCGCCGGTGTGCCAGGCGGCAAGGCGCCGAGTCGACGTAGAGAATGTTGCGGATCGGGTTGAAATCGAACTGGTCGAGCCGGGGCCGTTTCCGTTTGCGGACGAGACGTTTGACCTCGTTTTCTCGAAGGACTCGATCATCCATATCCCCGAGAAGGCCGCCATGGCCCGCGAGGTCTTTCGCATTCTCAAACCCGGCGGGAGGTTTGCCGCGTCGGACTGGTTGATCAGCCACGAAGGCCCGCCCTCCGACGAGATGGCGGATTACATCAGGGAAGAATGGCTGGATTTCGCCATGGCGTCTCCGGTAACATATGCGAAAGCCGTGTGAGACGCGGGCTTTGCCGATGTGGAACTCGCCAATCGCAATCCGTGGTACGCAAAGGTCGCCGCCAAGAAGCTTGAGTGGCTGCGCGGGCCTGACCGGGAGGCACTGTCAGAGCGGCACGGTGCGGATTTCATCGATCACCAGATCGCGATCTGGACCAAGCTTGTCCGCGTGCTGGAAAGCGGTGAACATTGCCCGCATCATATCCGTGCCCGAAAACCCGGCTGACGGACTGGGGACGCGAGCGCCGCTGCGTGCCGACATTGAACTGGAAATGACATGACACTTGCCGACGACCATAACAGCCGACTTGAAACCCTGATCGACGCGGATCGCAGGCATCACCTGCACCCGTGGGAGGACCTGGCGACTTGGCAGGAGGCGAAGCGGTTCACCGTGACGCACGGCGAGGGCATTCATATTTTCGACGACAAGGGCCGCAAGTATATCGACGGGCCCGCGGGCATGTGGGCCGTCCAGATCGGGTATGGCCGGACCGAGATGGCCGAGGCGTGTTTTTCCTGACATGGCCGTTCGGGTTCGACCATTCCGTCGGATTCTTGGGCGGTGCCTTCGGTTGGGATCTGGCTCGGGCGGGCGAGGACGCGATGATTGATTTCGCCCTGGAAAAATTCGTCGAGATGGCCGGCAGCGATGCGCGCAAGCACTTTGTCGGTGGCATGGCGTCGGGATGGGCCGATGACCCCAATACGCTGGGCGCGTATGCCGCGGCCCGTCCCGGACGATACGCGGCACGTGATCTGTTGGCGCGGCCCATTGCCGACAAGCTGTTTTTCGCGGGTGAGGCGGTTGCCGGACCTTATGCGGTTCTGTGCAGCGGTACCTATTATAGCGGACAGGCCCAGGCGGAGGCCGTCATAAGGGCGCTGGGGCCATGAAAGAACCGCCCTCGCGGGATCGGGCCGTGCCACATTTGCCGCCAGAGGGTCTGGTTCTGAGAACGGCCAGGCTAGAACTCCGTCCACTCACACTGGAAGACGAGGACCTGGCCGTTGCGCTTTTCACCGATCCCGAGGTGGTGAGGTATGTGTGCGACGTCTACACCCCCGAAGCCATCAAGGATCATCTGCCTGTCGAGGTCGAACGCGGTGCCGGAGGGCGGATCGGGATCTGGACGGCCAAGCTGATCGAGACGGGCGCCAAGATCGGAACCGGTGTGTTGCTGCCGCTTCCGATTGACGCCAAGGACACCGATTGGTCCTTGCTGGTGCACGACCGGTATCCGGACGCCGAGATCGAAGTGGGATACATGCTGTTGCCTGGCGCCTGGGGGCAGGGATTTGCCACCGAGATCTGCGTGTGTCTTTTGCAATTCGCCTTCGAGCACATGGCGCTGGATGAGATCAAGGCCGTCACCGACCCCGGCAACCTGGCGTCGCAGCGGGTTTTGCAAAAATGCGGTTTGGCCGCCGAAGGGATGCGGCGGGCTTATGGCGAGGATTGCGCCGGTTTTGGCATCACCCGGCGGGCCTGGGGCAACACTGCGCAAGGCCGTGGTGCGGGCGGGCGGCGCGGCTAGGTGCGCAGGGCGATGGGTAGTATGAGAAGAAGCGCGAGGATCCGGGCGAAATGGTGCAAGGCCACATAGGCCGGATCGTACCCCAGGGACAGGCCGATCGCCGCCATCGCTTCGACCCCGCCGGGCGCATAGGCGATCCAGACCTGCGCCAGTGACACGCCCGTCACGGCTTGTGCGATCAGCGCGAATGCGAACGATATCACCAGCGACACGGCCACCACCGACAGGCCCGCCAGCACGTAGAGCCTGATCTGGGCGGCCGTCACCCGGCTGAGCCGGGCGCTGAGCACGGCACCGGTTACGGCGAAGGCGACGAAGATCGCCCACGGTGGAGCCGCCCCGTCGATCAGCCCGGTGGCATGGCCGGACGCGCTGACGATCATTCCGGCCAAGAGGCTGGCGGCGGGCACGCGCAGGCGCGTGCCCAGCAGTCCGAGCGCGATGGCGAGCGCCAGAAGCACGGCAAACCCCGCCACGGACATGGCCGGCGCGGCAGTTCTCAACGCGGTGGTCGAGCCTTCGAGCGCGACGGCGAGTGGCGGCGCCGCGATGACGAGGAAAAGAAGGCGCATGAGTTGCAGGAACATCACTGCGGTCGCGTCGCCATGTCCTTCGCTGGCGATGGCGATGGTGTTCGACATCGTGCCCGGCGCGCTGGCGAGCGTCGCTGTCTGCCGGTCCAGGCCGTACCCACGGGTGAGAACAAGCCGCCCCACAAGGACGGTCACGACGAGGGACACCACCAGGATCAGCAGGCTGGCGGCCCAGGCCCCGAGCTGATCCATCAGCCCTTCGTCCACCCCCGAGCCGAGCGAGATGCCGATGGTCGCGAAGGCGACATCGCGCAGCCGGGCCGGCAGGCCCACTGGATGCCGCGCTGCGGCCACGGCGACGACGGCCAGCGTGCTGCCGATCAGGGGGCCGGCGGGAATGCCGGCGAGGGCGGCCAGTGCCGCCCCCGCAAGTGCGGCCGCAAGCGTGACCGCGTGGGTTCTGAGATCCTGTGGCATCGTCTCAACCTCTGGAGGTTGCATCCCCTTCCATGCGGCGCGCGCGGCGGGCCAGCCAGATCGGCGCGATCACGACCAGCACGGCCAGCACGTAGAGCGTGACGCTCTTGTAGTCCTGAACGAGGATGGACCAGTCGCCGCCCGAGATCGACAGGGCGCGGCGCAGGTTGTTCTCGAACAGGCTGCCGAGGACGAAGCCGAGGATGACCGGCGCGAGGCTGAAGTCCAGCTTGCGCAGGAACCACCCGAAGACGCCCAGGCCGGTGATCAGCAACAGGTCGAACGGGTTGCCGACGATGGTGTAGATGCCGATGAAGGCGAGGATCGCGATCAGCGGCGTCAGGTAGTGTTGCGGGATCGTCAGCATCCGCGCGAAGAGACCCACCAGCGGCAGGTTGATGACCAGAAGCGCGACGTTGCCGATATACATCGACGCGATCAGGCCCCAGGCCACTTCGGGGCGCTGGGTGAACATCATCGGGCCGGGCTGGATGTTGAACATCAACAGGGCCCCCAGCAGGATCGCCGTGGTGCCCGAGCCGGGAATGCCCAGCGTCAGCATCGGCACCATCGCACCGCCGGCGGCGGCGTTGTTGGCGGCCTCCGGTGCGGCAAGGCCGCGCACGTCGCCCGTGCCGAAAGTCTTTTCGTCATCGTTGATGCGCTTTTCCGTGCCGTAGGCGACGGCCGAGGCGACCGAAGCGCCGGTGCCCGGCAGGATGCCGATGAAGAAGCCGATGATGGACGATCGCACGATGGTCCACTTGCACTTCACCAGATCCGCCATCTTCACGAAGCTCTTGTCGACGGGAAGAGACTTCAGCTTGCCCGAGACCTGCTGTTCGACCAGCGTCAGCAATTCGGCCATTCCGAAGAGGCCCACGACGACGATCAGGAAGTCGATACCGGCAAGGATGTCGGGGATGCCGAAGGTGAAACGGGGCACGCCGGTGTTCGCGTCGATGCCGATAGTGGCCAGCATCAGGCCGATGACGGCGCCCAGCAGGGTCTTGACCGTGCTTCTGCCCACCAGCGAGGCGAGCGACGCGAAGGCAAAGACCATGAGCGCCACGTAGTCCGCGGGTGAGAAGGTGACCGCGAAGCTGGCCAGCAGCGGCGCAAACAGCGAAAGCAGGATCACCGCGAATGTACCGCCGACGAATGAGGCGATCGCCGAAAGGGACAGTGCCCTTCCCGCATCGCCACCCCGCGCCATAGGGTTGCCATCGAGCGTGGTCATCACCGCGCTCGCGTCCCCCGGCACGTTCAGCAGGATCGACGAGATCCGCCCGCCGTATTCGGCACCATAGTAGATGCCCGCAAGCAGGATTAGCGCGGATTCCGGGCCGAAGCCCAGGCCGTAGGCGATAGGCAACAGGATCGCGACACCGTTGATCGGGCCAAGGCCTGGCAGCGCGCCGATCAGGGTGCCAAGGAAACATCCCGCGAGCACGAGGAACAGGTTGAAGGGGTCGAGCGCGACGCCGAAGCCTGTCGCAAGACCGGAAATCACGGCATCCATCACGAGGCTCCTTCCGTGGACGACGGTTCGAAAAGCCATTCGACCAGCTCTCCGAAGGGCAGGTTGAGGTCGAGCAGCGTGACGCAGAACAGGTAGCCGCCGACGCCCGCCGCCACGCCGAAGATGACGGAGCGCAGGATGCCGGCGCCCAGCATGGCGCTGAGGGCAGTGCCGAAGAGGATCGTCGAAAGGATGAAGCCGAGTGGCTCGTAAAGCTCGGAATAGGCGGCAAGCATCACCACCGTCGCGGCAAGGCGGAACCAGGTCTGCCGGGCCACGTTCATCTTGATGGCGTCAGGTTTCCACAAGATCACCAGAAGGCAGGCGATCGCTACGACCGACAGGATTTGGGGCCAGCTTTCCGGGCCGAGCGGGTCGTATTGGAAGGGCGCACTGATTGCGGTGAAGGCGATGACAGCATAGGCCAGCGTCACGATCAGAAGCACCCCGGCGAAAATGCGGTCGACCATGGCAGGTCTCCTTGTATTCATGGGGTGTGGTGTCGGGGCTCCGGCCCGCATCCCGAGGGAAGCGGGCCGCACCCATGGCGCGCGATCAGTTGCCCAGCAGACCGGCCTCGGTGGCGATCTGGCGCAGGTTCTCGACGCGCTTTTCGATGGAGGCCTGAAGCTCGTCACCGGCCAGGTTCAGCGGCAGCAGACCCTTTTCCTTTTGCACGGCAGCGAATTCTTCGGTCGCATAGGCGGCCTTGAAAGCATCGACCCACTTCTGGTAGTCCTCGTCGGAGACCTCGCCGCCCATGTAGAAGCCGCGCAGGATGGTCCATTCCACGTCATAGCCCTGTTCCATGGCGGTCGGGATTTCGGCGAAGGGCGCGTCGAGGCGGTCGGGCGACATGACGGCGAGAATGCGCATCTGACCGGACTCGAGATGCGGGACCATTTCGCCGACATCGCCCATGTAGACCTGGATAGAGCCGCCCAGCAGCGCCGCGATGGCGTCACCGCCGCCGTCGAACGCGACATAGCGCATGTCCATCGGCGCGGCACCGGCCTCGCGCAGCAGAAGCGCGCCTTTCATCCAGTCCTGCGAGCCGACGGAGCCGCCCGCACCCACGACGACCGACGCCGGATCGGCCGAGAAGTCGTCCATCAGGCCCTTGAGGTCCTGATACTCACTGTCGGCGCGCACGACGACGGCGCCGAAATCCGCACCGGCGGTGCCGACCCAGCGAACGTCCTTTTCGGTGAAGTCGCCGTATTTGCCGGTCACGATGTTCAGAAGCGAGCCTGTCGAGAAGGCGACGATGGCCGAGCCGTCATCGGTGCGGGTGGTGTTGAACAGGTTGTAGGCCACGGCGCCGATGCCGCCCGGCATGAACGTCACCTGGACGGGGTCGGCGATGTGGGGCTCAAGTCCGGTTTGAGCGACCCGGCAGGTCAGGTCGAAACCGCCGCCGGGGTTGGCGGGGGCGACGCATTCGGCATCGTCGATCTGGCTTTGGGCGAAAGCGGGTGCCGCGAAGGCGGCGGTGGCAGCGACAAAGGCCGCGCCAAGGCGTGCGAATGACATTGGTGTCCTCCCATAAGTGTGTGTCCGGGTCCTCCCCCGGAGTGTGGTGGTTATCTCGAAACAGGCTGTGCACATCCTGACGCGAAACTGACCGGATGCTGACTCGGGGCTTTGACCCCGATGCGCAGCTTCCCCGCGCCTGTCGGCAGTGCTAATTTCCCCACATGAGAATGCTGCTTGTGGAGGACAACGAGGACCTTGCGGAGACGATCCTGGATCGTCTGCGGGCCGAAGGGCATTCGGTGGACCACGAGCGGGACGGCAACGAGGCGAATGAGCTTTTGCGGCATTTCAAGTTCGATATCGTGCTGTTGGATGTAAACCTGCCGGGGCGCAGCGGCTACGAGGTGCTGCGGTCTTTGCGCAACCGGTCGGACGAGACGCCGGTGATCATCCTGACCGCGCGCAGCCAGATCGACGACCGGGTGATCGGGCTGGATGCCGGGGCGGACGATTACATGATCAAGCCGGTCGATTTCCGCGAATTGTCGGCCCGGTGCCGCGTGCTGGCCCGCCGCCGCGCGGGCGCCGCCAGCAACATCTTTACCGCCGGCGCGCTGGTGTTCGACCGCGCGGCGAAGCAGGCCAAGATCGACGGCCGCGACGCGCAGTTACGGGCGCGGGAAATCCAGCTTCTGGAAATCATGATCGACAACATGGGCCGGATGCTGACCAAGGAGGATGTCGCCGACCGGCTTTACAGCTTCGAGGAAGCGCCGAGCCTGAATGCCGTGGAGCAACTGGTGACAAGGCTGCGGCGCAAGCTGGAAGGCACGCCGCTGGTCATCAAGACGGCACGGGGGCTGGGGTATATCGCCTATCTGGCGGAAGATGACTAGCGGGATGACAGGCTCGGGCGGCCATTCGCTTCAGCGCCGGCTTCTGGTGACGATGGCGCTGGGATTTGTCATTCTGCTGATGCTGATCTCGGCCCTGCTGTGGACCTATGCGCGGGCGTCCGCGAACCGGCCGCACGACCTGCTGTTGGCGGGAACCGCGCTGTCGATACTGGAGCGGATCTCGGTCGGGCCCGATGGGGCGACTGTGGATTTGCCGAATTCGGCCATGGAGATCCTGTCGCTCAATCCCGTGGACAGGGTGCTTTATCGCGTGTTCGTGCCGGGCGGGCGGAACCTGACGGGCGCGGCTGATCTGCCGGCGCCTTCGGATCTGGCGCCCTCTGCCGAGCCGGTGCTCTTTGAGGACGCGTATGGGGGGGCGCAGTTCCGTTTCGTCATCCAGTCGCGGCAGTTGAGCACCGCGGAGGGGCGCCAATGGTTCGCGGTGCAGATCGGACAGACGGTCGAGCTGCGGAATGCCGAACAACTGTCATTCTTTGCGACCAGCTTGGTGGGGCTTGCCGGTCTTTCGCTGATCGGCCTGGGATTTGTCTGGGTCGCGATCCGAACATCGCTGGCGCCGCTGCGCCAGGTGGCGGCCGATCTTGCGCAGCGCGAACCTGCCGATCTGGGCCGGGTCGTCGGCACGCCGCCGCGCGAAATCAAAGGCCTGTTCGACGCGATCAACGGCTTTATCGAGCGATTGGGCCGCAACCGTGCGCTGACCGAGACTTTCATTGCCGATGTCGCCCACCAGACGCGCACCTCTTTGTCGGCCATGCAAGGGCATCTTTCGCTGGCGGTGGACGCGGACGACCCCGCGCAGATGCGGTCGCGGCTGATCAAGGCGGATCGGCAGGCCACGCGGACGGTCCGGCTGACGAACCAGCTTTTGGCCAACGCGATGGTCATTCACCGGTCGGACCGGTCGAACCTGGAGCCCGTGGCGCTTAGGCCGCTGGTGCGTGATATACTGGCCGAGATGCTGCGCGACAGCCGTATGCGCCATATCTCTTTGTCGTTCCTCGACGGCGGAATCGAGGCGGGGCAGGACATGATCCTGGGCGACGCCGTGTCGATACGCGAGGCGCTGCGGAACCTGATCGAGAACGCCGTCCGGCATGGCCCGCCGGACAACACTGTGACGATCAGCCTGGAGGCCACCGACACCGAACTGGTGCTGAAGGTCGAGGATGCCGGGCCCGGCATCGCCGAGGCCGATCTTGCGCGCGCGACGCAGCGTTTCACCTCGCTGTCGGAAAACAGCATGGGGTCGGGCCTGGGCCTGTCGATCGTCAAGGCCGTGACCGACGGGCACGGCGCGGACCTGAGCCTGGGGCGCTCGTCGCTTGGCGGGCTTGGCGTGACGTTGATTTTCAAACGGCTGCTGGCGGTTCTTTTCCTGGTGCTTTGTCCGGTTTGGTCCGGTACGCCCGCGCCGGCCGATACGCTGGTGATCCACAGCGCGACCGACACGCCGGCGATGCAGCCCTTGATCGAGGCGTTCGAGTCCCGGATGGCCGAGGTCGATGTGGAATATGTGGAGTTCCAGACGCTCGATCTGTACCGCGCGATGCTGGCGGAGGCGGACACGGCCAGACCGGACGTGGTGATTTCCTCGGCGATGGATTTGCAGGTCGACCTGGTCAATCGCGGCCTTGCCCTGCGGACGCAATTGTCGGTCCAGACCGCCCCGCCAAGCTGGGCCGTGTGGCGGTCGGAGCTTTTCGGGTTCACTTTCGAGCCTGCCGTCGTGGTCTACGACACGCGGGCGATTTCGAAAGAAGAGCTGCCTGTGTCGCACCGGGAACTTGCGACCTTCGTGCGCGACAACGAAGAGCGTTTTCGGGGGCGGATCGGGGCCTATGATATCGCGCAATCGGGTATTGGCTATCTTTATGCGACGCAGGACAGCTTGCAGGGGCCGCAGTCCCTGCGCCTGTTCGAGGTTCTGGGCCGGGCCGATCTGAAGACCTATTGCTGCACCTCCGAGATGGTCGAGGCGACGGCGCGCGGCGAGCTGGCATTCGCCTTCAACGCGATCGGATCGTACGCGGCGGCGCAGGTGGCATCGGAGCCAAACCTTGGGCTGCATTTCTTTGACGACTACAATCTTGTGATGACCCGAACCGCCTTTATCCCCAAGGAGGCGCGGCAGGCCGAACTTGGGGCGCGCTTCATCGAGTTCTTGCTGTCCCGCGAGGGCCAGCGGATCATCGCGGACAAGACGCCGCTGTTGCCATTGATCCGGGAAGGCGAGCAGCAAAGCCTGATCGGGCGGGAAATTCAGGCCCGGCTAGGTACATTTCTTCCGATCAGGCTGACGCCGGGTCTGTTGACGTATCTTGATGAGTTGAAGCGGAACGATTTCATGTCCGCGTGGGAGACGTCGCTGAGGCGGTAGGTGCGGTTCGGTGGCCGACGCCGCAATGTCCGTGCCGGGCCGGTTCCGGTCAGATGCGGCGCAACAGGTAGCTGTCCATGATCCAACCGTGTTCGGCGCGCGCCTGGGCGCGTGTCTTGACGATTTTTTCCCCGACCTCAGCCAGGGGCCCTTCGATAAGGAGCTGCTTGTCAGACCCCAGGTAGGCACCCCACCAGATATGGAGGCCTTCGGGGTCGAGCTGTTGAAACGAGCACAGACCGTCCAGCATCACGACCGCGGTGGTTTCATCTTGCGGCAGGCCGCCATCGCGAAGTTGGCGGCCGGTCGTGATGCGCACAGGTCCGTCAACGGTGTTGAGCGGAATGGCGTGGGCCGCGGTCAGGGCCTGAATGGCGGTGATGCCGGGCACGACACGGATCGCCGGTTTCGGCGACAGGCGGTCGGCGATCCGGATGGTGCTGTCGTAGAGCGACGGATCGCCCCAGACGAGCAGGGCCACCGGCCCGTTGACGGATTGCCCGCCCAGGGCCGCGATCCAGCGTCGGGCGATCTCGTCATGCCATGCGGCAACGCGTTCCATGTAAGGCAGGTCGGGGTCGCGCACCGGGTATTCGAAGGGCACGATGCGAGCCGTGCTGCCGGACGCGGTGATGATGGCGCGTCTGAGATGGGCCAGATCCTCTTTGTCGTCGCCTTTCGTCGGCAGCAGGATGACGGCGGCGTTCCGCAGCGCATCCGCACCTTCGAGGGTGACATGCGCGGGGTTGCCCGTTCCGATCCCGATGAGCCAGAGATTGTCGATCATGGGCGGGGTCCGGTCTGGGCCCGCCGCGCTGCGGGAAGGGCGCCGGAATGTGGGGCGCGTCTTTGCATCATGTGTCTGCCAGAGATCCGTAAAGGATGAGGGCGGGATGGTCGCTGCTCTCTTGCGCCAGCAGGTCGGACAGGGTTGCGACGGTGTGGCGGCTGATCTTCTGTTCGGGGCGGCTGACGGCTTCGGCCAGGATCGCGGGGGTCGCGGGCGGAAGGCCAGCATCGATCAGGCGCGCGGCCAGTTGCGGAAAGGTGCGCTTGCCCATGAAGACGACGGTGGTCGCGGCCGGATCGGCGAGGGCGGCCATGTTGACGTCCTCGGGCAGGGCGCCGGTGACGTCGTGGCCGGTGATGTATTGTACGCGCCGTGCCGTCAGGCGGCGGGTCAGCGGAATGCCGGCGGCGGCGGCGGCGGCATTCGCGGAGGGAACGCCGGGGATGATCTCGTAGGGGATGCCCTCTGCCTTGAGCGCGACGATTTCTTCCTCCAGCCGGCCGAACACGCCGCTATCACCGGATTTCAGGCGCACGACCCGCTGATCCAAGCGGGCGTAATCCACCAGCAGGCGGCTGACATGGTCCTGCTTGGGCGAGTTGCGCCCGGCCCGCTTGCCCACGCCCACCAGGTCGGCTCCGCGCCGTGCGTGGGCCAGGATCGGTCCCGAGGACAGGTCGTCGAACAGAACGGCGTCGGCGCGCTTGAGCCGGTCGACGGCCTTGAGCGTCAGCAGGTCGGGATCGCCCGGACCCGAGGACACGAAGGACACGAAGCCGGTCATTACGTCTCGTCCCCGGTGATCAGGTGAAAGAACGTGCCGGAGACGTGACCCCGGGTCGAGCCGGTTTCCGGCACCGGGTTGCCATCGGCATCCGCGACCTGCGCCAGCGGCGCATCGGGTTGATCGAGGATGGTGGAATAGTGGAATTCATGACCGCGCAGGGTTGCGCCTGCATCGAACCCCGGCATCGGGGCCGACAGGGTCGCGCGGCGGTATCCAAGGTGGAACTTGCGCTTTTCATAGGAGGTGACGAGGCCCAGGAGCCCGGCCATTTCGTGGCGCGTGCCGTCCTTGTCGATCAGCGCCTGGCCGAGCGCCATGTAGCCGCCGCATTCGCCATGCACAGGCTTGGACTCGGCATGTTTGCGCAAGGCGGCGCGGAACCGCGTGGCGGCGGCCAGTTTGCCAGCGTGCAGTTCGGGATAGCCGCCGGGCAGCCAGACGAGATCGGCGTCGGGATCGGGCGCTTCATCCGCGAGGGGAGAGAAGGGCAGGATCTGAGCCCCGGCGGCGTGCCAGCCTTCCAGCAGGTGCGGATAGGTAAAGCTGAAGCCGGCATCGCGGGCGATGGCGATGCGTTGCGCCGGGGGGCGGGGCAGCGCGGCGGGCGCGGGCAGGGGGGCGCCGCGAGCGGCGGATTTGATCGCGTTAAGATCGACGTTCTCGCGCAAGAAGGCGGCATATCCGGCGATGGCGGCGTCAAGGTCAGGATGTTCGACCGCCTGGATCAGCCCCAGGTGGCGTTCCGGCAGGGTCAGGTCGCCGCGCCGGGGCAGGACGCCTAGAACCGGCATCCCGGCGCGGTCCATCCCCAGCCGGGTGAGCCGTTCATGCCGCGGCGAGGCGCAGCGGTTCAGGATGACCCCGGCAAAGGGCAGGTCGGGCATATACTGCCGGAACCCCAGCGCCGTGGCGGCCGCGGATTGCGCCTGGCCTCCGACGTCGAGCACCAGCACCACGGGCCAGCCCATGGCCAGCGCTGTCTCGGCACTTGAGCCGAAGCCTTGCTGGCCGCGCGTTGCGACGCCGTCGTATAGCCCCATCGAGCCTTCGGCTACGCATATATCCGCGCCCGCCGCCTGTCCTGCGATGGCCTGCCACAGGCCCTTGCCCATGGCCCAGCCATCCAGGTTGAAGCTGTCGCGCCCGCAGGCGGCCTTGTGAAAGGCGGGGTCGATATAGTCGGGGCCGGACTTGAACGGTTGCACATTCAGACCGTCATCGGCCAGCGCCCGCAGAAGGCCCAGCATCACGGTCGTCTTGCCGGTGCCCGACGACGGCGCGGAGATCAGCAGCCCGGGGCTCATGACGTGCCTTCGCTTTCCGGGGTCCAGTCAGACCAGGGGCTGTCGGCGCTTTGCGGCCGGTAGCGGCGGTCGTAGTCCACGGCATAAAGGCAGGACTCGTCGAAGCCTTCGCCTGCCAGCGCTGGGCCTACCAGAATCAGCGCGGTGCGGGTGATGTCCTCGCCCAGGCGGGCGGCGATATCGCCGAGCGTGCCGCGTATGATCTGCTGATCCGGCCAGGAGGCCCGGTAGACCACGGCGACCGGACAGTCGGCGCCGTAGGCCGGGGTGAGATCGGCGGTGACGGTGTCGAGGTTCTGGATCGACAGGTGAATTGCCAGCGTCGCTCCGGTGGCGGCGAAGTTGGTTAGCGTCTCGCCCCTAGGCATCGAGGAGGCGCGACCGGGCGTGCGGGTCAGGACCACGGATTGCGCGATACCCGGCAGGGTCAGTTCCGCGCCGAGTGCCGCCGCAGCGGCGGCGAAGGCGGGGACCCCCGGTGTGACCGACACGGGGATGTCCAGCGCCCGTAGCCGTCGCATCTGTTCGCCCATGGCCGACCAGACGGAAAGATCTCCGGAATGCAGGCGCGCCACGTCATGGCCTGCCTGATGCGCGGCCTGGATTTCCGCGATGATCTGGTCCAGATCGAGCGGCGCCGTGTTGACGATACGCGCGCCGTCGGGGCAATGCGACAACACCGCCTCGGGCACCAGAGAACCGGCGTAGAGGCAGACCGGGCAGGACGCGATAATATCGCGGCCGCGCAGGGTCAGAAGATCGGGCGCGCCGGGTCCGGCGCCGATGAAATGAACGGTCATGGGGTCTTTCCTTGGGCCAGGGCACAGGTGGCCATGCGGTCGGTTGAAATGGAGCGGGGGGCCAGCAATGTCGCGCCGGGGCCTGCGGCGGCAAGGGCCGCGGCTTCGGCGACCGAGCCGGTGCCGCGTGCGCGCAGGGACGCCGCAGAGGTGCTGTGCGTGACTTGTCGCGCCAGCTCTTCGGGAGGCACCGCGTGCAGGGGCAGGCCGAGCTCGCGGGCGAAGGGCGCCAGTTGATCGGCCTTGTCCTCCGCGGTGGCCAGCGCATCGGGCGTGCCGCCGGTCCGCGTCAGGGCATCTTGGAACGACTCGCGCGTGGCGCGTTTGGTGAATCCCATCCCGGCGACGATCATGGCAAGCTCCATTGCGTGATCGGATAGGCCTGCGTCCAGCCGCGTTTGCGTCCCATGGGTTGCGCGTGCGCGACCTCGATGCGGGTCAGATCTCCCCCAAGGCGGGCGTGGGCGTCGGTCAGAAGCGCCTCTGATTCCAGGGTGACCGCGTTGGCGACGATGCGCACGCCGTCTAGGGCCTCGACACAGGCCAGAAGCGGCGCCGACAGACCGCCACCAATGAAGATGGCATCGGGGTTTGGCAGGTTTTTCAGCGCGGTGGGGGCCTTGCCCTCGACCACGTGCAGGCGGTCGACGCCGAGCGCGCGGGCATTGGCGTCGATCAGCGCGATGCGGTCGGCGCGCGGCTCGACGACGCTGGCCGTGAGGGATGGATCACACAGCAACCACTCGATCCCGATTGTGCCCGAGCCGCCGCCGATGTCCCAAAGGTGCTCGCCCGGACGGGGGGCCAGCGCGGAAAGGGTCAGCGCCCGGATGTGGCGCTTGGTCATGACGCCATCGGTTTCAAAGAGCGTGTCGGGCAGGCCGCTGGTGCGGGGCAGGACGGAGCCGTTGCCGGCAACCTCGATCGCGGCGCAGACCGGGTGGGCGAAGTTGCCCGACAAGGTGTCGGCGGTGCATTGCGTGATCCGTTCGCGAGGTCCGCCCAGTGATTCCATTACCGTCAGAGCCGATGCGCCGAACCCGGTGTCTTGCAGGTAGGCCGCAAGCTCTGTCACCGCGTCGCCATCGCGCAGCAGGACGATAAGGCGCACGCCCGGCGACAGGTGCGGGCGCAGGCGGGTCAGCGGTGCCGCGTGCAGGCCGGTGCAGATCGTGCGGTCGAGCGGCCAGCCCAGGCGATTGGCGGCCAGCGAAAACGTCGACCGGCCCGGATAGGCGTGCCACTCGTGCCGGTCCAGGTGCCCGGTGATCGTCGTGCCCGCGCCGAACCAGAACGGGTCACCGGACGCCAGGACGACGCAGGGCGTGCCGCGCAGCTCCAGCAGGTCTTCGACCCCCTTTGAGAATGGCACGGGCCAAGGGATCGTGCGGGCGGAGGTCTGGATCAGCGAGAGGTGCCGCTCGGGCCCCATGACGATTTTCGCCGCGTCCAGCGCGGATCGGCTTGCGGCGCACAGGCCGTCCGGGCCATCTTCGCCCAGACCGATGATCGTCAGCCACGGAGCCTCAGACATGACACCGACCGTTCTGCTGTTGGGTGGTACGACCGAAGCCATGCAGATGGGGCAGGCATTGGCCGCGCAGGGCGTGCGGGCCACTATCAGCCTTGCGGGACGGGTCAAGACCCCCGCGGATCAGCCGTTGCCGGTGCGCGTTGGAGGTTTCGGCGGGGTGGACGGGTTGGTTGCCCATCTCAAGGCAAATGGCGTGACCCATTTGATCGACGCGACCCATCCCTTTGCCGCGCAGATGAGCGCCAACGCGGTCTCCGCCTGTGATGCGCTGGACCTGCCCCTGCTGGCTCTGACCCGGGCGCCGTGGCAGGCCGGGGCGCAGGATCGCTGGACCCATGTGCCGGACATGGAGGGCGCGGTGGCTGCGCTGTCGGGCCGGCCGAGGCGCGTTTTCCTGGCGCTGGGGCGCATGAACCTGCCCGCCTTTGCCGCGCAGCCGCAGCACGATTACCTGTTGCGACTGGTCGATGCGCCGGGTCGGGTGCCGCTGCCCAAGGCGCAGGTTGTTGTCGACCGGGGACCGTTCGAGGTGGAGGGCGACCTGGCGCTGATGCGGGCGCATGGCACCGAGTTGGTCGTGTCCAAGAATGCGGGCGGCACGGGGGCTCAGGCCAAGATCATCGCGGCGCGACAGCTTGGCCTTCCGGTGGTCATGATCGACCGGCCCGCCATCCCGGCACGCACGGAGGCGCATAGCGTCGAGGAGGTTCTGAGCTGGCTTCATGGTGCCACCGCGCGCGGCGTATAGACGATGGGAGCGCCGCGACGTTCGATCAGGCGGGTGGTGGAGTTTCCGACCAAGACAACCGTGCGCATGTCGGCCATCACTGGCGTACATTCTGACAAGGGCACTATCTGCAACATTTCTTCGGGGGTGCTGACGGCGCGGGCAAATATCACCGGGCGATCGTCGCCACAGGCATCGTTCAGGATGTCCAGTGTCTTGGCAAAGCCTTCGGGTCGGGATTTCGACCGGGGATTGTAGAAGGCCATGGCGAAATCCGCCTCTGCCGCGAGGCGCAGGCGCTTTTCGATCAGCGCCCAGGGCTTGAGGTTGTCGCTGAGGTTGATTGCGCAAAAATCGTGGCCGAGGGGGGCGCCCGCGCGCGCGGCAGCGGCCAGCATCGCGGTGATGCCGGGCAGGACGCGGATGTCGAGATCGCGCCAGCCGGCCGGGCCGGCCTCGACCGCCTCGAAGACCGCCGAGGCCATGGCGAAGACGCCCGGATCGCCCGAAGACACCACGACAACGCGCCTGCCCCCGCAGGCCATCTCAAGCGCGTGGCGGGCGCGGTCCAGTTCGACGCGGTTGTCGGACGGGTGCAGCGTGAGGCCCGGACGCTCGGCCACGCGGGCGACATAGGGAATGTAGCCGACCACATCGGTGGCCTGCGCAAGCGCCGCCGTGACCTCGGGCGTTACCAGGTCGTCGGCGCCGGGGCCAAGGCCTGCTATGACGATGCTGCCCGTCATGGACGCCGGCCCTGCCCGTGCACGATGATTATCGAGAAGTAGGGCGTTATCTTGTCCTCGGCCTCGGACAGGCGCTGTACCGTCTGGTTGGGCATCGAGGCGTATTCCACGAGCCATGCCGCATCGTACCGGCCTGCGCGGCGCAGCGCACGGCGGATCTTTTCGATGTTGCGGCCGATCTTCATGATCACCAGAGCGTCGGCCCGCTTCATGTGTTCGACCAGCGTGTCCTCGGGCAGGGTGCCCATGAGGGTCGAAAGGATGTCGTCGCCCCAAGTGATCGGCGCGTCGGTGGCCGTCCATGCGGCGGACATGCCGGTGATGGCGGGCACGACCTGCACCGGGCGGTGGTCGCGCAGGCGTGAATGCAGGTGCATGAAAGAGCCGTAGAAGAACGGATCGCCCTCGCAGACGATCACCACGTCCTCGCCCGCCCGGGACAAGGCACACAAACGGTCGGTGCAAGTCTGGTAGAATGCGGACAGAATTTCGTTGTAGCGCGGATCGGTCAGCGGAATTTCCGTGGTGACGGGGTATTCCATCGCGATTTCGGTGACGTCGGCGCGCAGCATTCCCTCGACGATGCGCCGGGCCTGTCCCTGCCTGCCTGCCTTGCGGAAGAACGCGACGTGCCGTGCGCCGCGCAGAAGGCGGTCGGCCTTGACCGACAGGAGGTCGGGGTCGCCGGGGCCGAGGCCGACGCCCCAGATCGTGCCGGGCGCGCTCATTCCGCGCGGCTCGCGATGGCGTTGATGGCGGCCACGGTGATGGCGCTGCCGCCCAGCCGACCCCCGACGATGCAGCAGGGCACGGGCTGATCGGCCCAGAGCGCATCCTTTGATTCGCGCGCGCCAACGAAGCCGACAGGGCAGCCGATGATGGCCGCCGGGCGCGGGCAGTCCGGGTCTTCGAGCATGTTGAGAAGATGGAAAAGAGCGGTGGGCGCGTTGCCGATGGCCACCAGCGCCCCGGCCAGTTTCGGGCGCCACAGTTCCAGCGCGGCGGCGGAGCGCGTGTTGCCCATTTCGCGCGCACGCTCGACGATGCCGTCGGCGTGCAGGGTGCAGATCACCTCGTTGTCGGCGGGCAGGCGGGTGCGCGTGACACCCTCAGACACCATACGCGCATCGCAGAAGATCGGCGCGCCATTCTCCAGCGCGGCACGGGCGGTGCGGGCAAATCCGGGAGAGAAGCGCACATGCTCTTCCAGCCCGACCATGCCGGCGGCGTGGATCATGCGGACGGCGATGGGCTCTTCATCGGGGTCGAACCGCGACAGCGCGGCTTCGGCCCGGATTGTGGCGAAGCTTTCGCGGTATATGGCCGCGCCGTCCTTTTCGTATTCGTATGGCATCAAAGGGTCTCGTTCAGGTCTTTGGGGCTCAGGCCCCGTGCGCAGGGTGTGTCCCACGGGGCTCCGTTGCGGACAAGGTCGAAACGACCGTCGCGTCCGGTCAGGGTGGTGTCTGCGGCGCGGGGAAGGGCGCAGCCCTTGGCGCAGCCGGAGACGTGCAGGGTGCCGGAAACGCGGGAGGCCAGATCGCGGGCGATATCCATGGTGGGCACTGTTGCCTGGGGGCAAAAGGGTGCACCGGGGCAGGCGTGGGCGGACATGAGCGGATTGCCGGGTTCGGTGACGAAGGGCGTGTCACCGGGGGTGCCGTCCACCAGCAGGAAGAGGCGGTTCAGCATCAGGCGCATGTGCGATGCGCCGCTTTTTTCCAGAAGGGTCTGTAGGTCGTCGGCGGCCAGTTTGCCGAAAGGTGCGCCGAGGATAGAGCCCTCGGGTACGGAGCCGGGGACGCACGGGGCGGACTGGGTGCGCGGTTCTGTCTGGGTCCAGGCTTGGGGAAGGGATGTCGTGGTCAGGTGCCGCGCCATGCGGCCCGCAGGGCCACCGCCGGTCTCGGCGAACCACCGGGCGAGGTCCAGCAAGGCGGCCTTAGCCGTAGCTTCTGTAACCGGGCGCGCAGTTTGGGCACCGTCCGCGCGCAGGAGCAACGCGCCGGTGGTGTCCAGCTCGAACCGGAAGTCCGCCGAGCCGTAGCCAAGGCAGGCGTCGGGGCCGGTGTCGATGGCAAAGCCCATCTTTTCGGGCAGGTCGGGCAGGCGCGGGAGGGCAGCGAGGACCTGGTCATAGAGCCTGCCAGTCAACCCGCCTGCATCGCGCCGGGCCGGGACGAGGATGTTGCGATGACCCTCGATGGCGGGGTCTGCATCTATCAGGCCCAGCGCGTCGAGCGCGGTGAGCAGGGCGGGATGGTCGGCCTCGGCCACGCCGCGCAATTGCAGGTTGGCGCGCGAGGTCAGGTCGATCACGCCGTTGCCGTAGCGCTGCGACAGGTCGCACAAGGCCAGGGTCTGGGCGCTGGTCAGTTCGGCCCGAAAGGGGCGCACGCGCACGACCAGCCCGTCGCCCGACATCATCGGGCGATGCGCGCCGGGGCACCATCCCTTGACGATTGGGTGTGTTGCGCCGCTCATGCGCTGCTCTCGAGCCCGGCCAGGATGGCGTTGCGGCGGGTTTGCCAGAGCCCGGCATCGAGCAGGGCGCGGAACCGATCCTGCATGGCGGCATATGCTTCGGGGTTGGCCTCGCGCAAAAAGGCGTCGGTTTCGGGGTCGCCCAACGTGGCGTCATGATAGGCATCGAACAGATGCGGGCCGACGACCTGCGCGAGATGGGCGAAGGCGGCCATGTGGTCAAGAGTGGCGGCGATTTCGGCGGCGCCCCTGAAGCCGTGGCGTTTCATGCCTGCGATCCAGCCGGGGTTGGTGGCGCGGGCATGGACGACGCGCGCGATCTCCTCGGGCAGGGTGCGGGCGCGGGGGCGGTTGGGATCGGTGTTGTCGAGATGATAGAGCGCGGCCCGCCCGCCGGTGACCGATTGCGCGGCGGCAAACCCCGCCTCGTGCGTGGCATAGTCGGCAGCGAGCAGCAGGTCGGTTTCGGGCAGGTCCTGAAGGTGGACGAAGCTGTCGGCATTCTCGACCCGGGCGCGGATACCGGCGTCGTCGCGGGTGGCGTGGTCGCCGTCGAGCGCCCAGGCGGAGGCGGAAAGCCAGGCCTCGCCCGCCTGTGTGCGGGCCTCTGCGGTGTAGGTTTCCGGTGCGGCGCCCATGCCGAGGCCGAAGCTGCCGGGGGCGGGGCCATAGACCCGCGCGCCGGAGGCGTGACCGGCATAGGGGTTCCAGTCGGGGGCTTCGTCGCGTTGTTCGAGGGCGCGCACGGCTTGAGAGAAGAGGCCCGAGAGGGTCGGGAACACGTCGCGGAAGAGGCCCGAGACGCGCAGGGTGACGTCGATGCGGGGGCGGTCGAGTTCGGCGATGGGCAGTACTTCGATCCCCGAGACCCGTTCCGAGCCCTTGTCCCAGATCGGTCTGACGCCCAGCAAATGAAGGGCCATGGCGAATTCCTCGCCCGCCGTGCGCATGGTGGCCGAGCCCCAGAGATCGACGATCAGGCCGCGGGGCCACTCGCCTTCTTCCTGCAGGTGGCGGCGGATCAGTTCCTCGGCCAGCTTGACGCCTTGGGCGTGTGCGGCCCGCGTGGGAACAGAGCGGGGATCGGTGGTGAAGAGGTTGCGCCCGGTGGGCAGAACGTCGTCGCGGCCGCGATAGGGCGAGCCGGAGGGGCCCGCCGCGATGCGCCGCCCGTCGAGCGCGTCGAGCAGCGACTGCCGCTCGGCCAGGGCGCTGCAAACCATCGGTTCCGCGTCGGTATCCGGTCGGCCCCAGATGTGCAGCCCGTCACCGAACATGCTTTCCTTGATGTCGCAGACAAAACGGTCGATGCGGGTGATCGCCTCGGTGGTCGATGTGGCGCGGTCGAGGCCCAGATCGTCCTCGACTCCAAGCGCTTGCGCCTCGGCGCGGATATCGGCCTGCAGGCGGTCGCGGCGGCGGGGGTCGAGCCCGTCGGCGGTGGAAAACTCGTCGAGCAGCGATTCCAGCGTTGACAGGCGGTCAGGCGCTGCGCTGGCTTGCATCGGCGGGGGCACGTGGCCCAAGGTCACGGCGCCGATGCGGCGCTTGGCCTGCGCGGCCTCGCCGGGGTCGTTGACGATGAAGGGGTAGATGACGGGCAGCGCGCCGGTCAGCGCCTCGGGCCAGCAGGCAGGCGACAGGGCGACGGCCTTGCCCGGCAGCCACTCAAGCGTGCCATGCGCGCCGATATGGATGAGCGCGTCTGCTTCGGTCTGGAGCCAGAGGTAGAAGGCGACATAGGCATGGCGGGGCACGCGTGACAGGTCGTGGTAATCGTCGTCGCGGGCCTTTGGCGTGCCCCGTTCGGGTTGCAGCGCGACGATGGCGTTGCCGAGGCGGAGGGCGGCGAAACGGAATTCGCCGTCCGTGGCGTTGGTGTCGTCCTCGGGACGGCCCCAGGCCAGGTAGAGGTCGTCGCGCAGAGGGGAAGGCAGGCGTGCCAGCAGCGTCTTGTAGTCCGCAAGCGACAGGCGCATCTCGCGCGCCAGCAGGCGGTCTTCCTGCGCGTCCGGTGTCGCGTCCAGCGTGTAGCCCGCATCGCGCAGGTCCGAGAGGATGGCGCGGGCCGAGGCGGGGGCGTCGAGGCCCACGGCGTGGCCCATCTGCCAGTCCTTGCCGGGATAGGTGGAGAGGATAATCGCCGGATGACGCGACGCGGCGGGCGTGGCGGCGAGGTCGAGCCAGCCTTGCACGCGGGAAACCAGCGCCGCGGTCAGGTCCGGCTCGGCCCGGTGTGCGAAGCGGGAAAATTCCAGGTCGGGATCGCGCGTGCCTGGTTCCTTAAAAGAGATCGTGCCGCCGGTCAGCCGCCCGTCGACCTCGGGCAGGACGACATGCATGGCGAGGTCAGCGGGCGACAAGCCGCGTTCGGAGCCGTCCCATACGTCGCGGGTGGAGGTGGCCAGCGCGGCCTGGAACACAGGCACGTTGCCCGCGTCGAGTGGCGAGGTGCCGTCGTCGCCCTTGCCGGAAAAGGCGGTGGCGTTGACGATGGCGTGGGGGCCGTAGGCCTGCACCTGCCGACGCAGCCAGCCTGCCGCCTCGGGGGCCTTGAGCGACGGTGTGAAGAGCGCGCGAACGTGATGACCCCGCGCCTGGAAGGCCTGCATCAGTGCCTCGATCGGGGCGAGGTCGGCGGCCACCACGTAGGAGCGGTAAAAGACGATCAGGATGCGGGTCTGCGTGACGGGCAGATCGGCGAGCGGGCAGCACGCGCCGTGCTCGGGCGTCCAGGCGCCGACCATGGGCAGCACCTTGGCCCCGCGCACGGGCGCGGCATAGAGGCCTGCGGCGAGCGCCAGTTGTTGCAGGGCGGCCTGCGCCGCGATGCTGCCGCCGTTGTCGCAAAGCTCGGCGAGGCGCCGCAGGGTCGAGACAGGCAGGGTGGAATAGGCGTCGAGCCGGGGGTCGGGCCGGCCGTCGGCGGGCAGCACGGCGAGCGCGATGCCTTTTTCCTGCGCCAGCGCCAGGACCTGCTGAAGCCCGTATTCCCAATAGGGCACCCCGCCGATCAGCCGGATCAGGATGCCTTTGGCGCCGGTCAGCGTCTGTTCGACATAGGTGTCGACCGAGAGCGGGTGCCGCAGGGCTGTGAGGTTTGCCAGGCGCAGGCCGGGCAGGCCCTCGCGCCGCCGATGCCAGCCTTCCGCGAAGGCGCCAAGGTCGCTGTCGGAAAACGACAGCACCACCAGGTCCGCCGGGCTTTGGCCCAGGTCGGTGGGGGTGTCGGTTTCTTCCAGACCGTGGCTTTCGCGGAAGACGACGTGCATCGGTTACTCGGCGGCCTCGGCCGGAGCCAGCACGGCGCGGATGGCATCGACATTCACGTCGTCATGCTCGGCGATGACCACGAGACGCCCGCGGCGGGCCTCGTCCGGTTTCCACGGGCGGTCGTATTGATGGCGCACGCGCGCGCCCACGGCCTGCACCAGAAGGCGCATAGGCTTGCCCGCGACGCTGGCATAGCCCTTGACGCGCAGGATGTTCTGGCTGTTGGCCAGATCCTCGATGCGGCTGACCAGGTCGGCGGGATCGCCGAGTTCCGGGAGGTCGATGACGACGGAGTCGAAATCGTCATGCTCGTGATCGTCGTGGTCGTCGTGGTGGCTGGGGCGTGCGTCCATGTCATCCTCCGCGGCGGCCTCCAGCCCGAGGATCACGCGGGGATCGACAACGCCCTCGGCGACCTCGACGACGGGCAGGGGGCGGGGCGCTTCGGCGGCGATGACCTCCTTGGCGCGCGCCACGCCCTCGGGGCCGGCAAGGTCGGGCTTGGTCAGCAGGATGATGTCGGCGCACGAGATCTGGTCCTCGAACACCTCGGACAGAGGGGTTTCGTGGTCGATGCTGTCATCGGCCAGGCGCTGGGCGTCGACCCGGGCCACGTCGGGGGCGAACCGGCCTGCCGCGACGGCCTCGGCATCGGCGAGGGCGATGACGCCGTCGACGGTGATCTTGGAGCGGATATCGGGCCAGTCGAACGCCTTGAGCAGGGGCTTGGGCAGGGCGAGGCCGCTGGTTTCGATCAGGATGTGATCGGGCCGCGGATCGAGCGCCATCAGCGCCTCGATCGTTGGGATGAAATCGTCGGCCACGGTGCAGCAGATGCAGCCATTGGCCAGTTCCATGATGTTTTCCGCCGGGCAATCGGGGATGGCGCAGCTTTTCAGGATGTCGCCGTCGACGCCGACATCGCCGAATTCGTTGACCACAACGGCCAGACGGCGGCCGCCGGGGTTCTGCATCAGGTGGCGCACCAGCGTCGTCTTGCCGGAGCCCAGAAAGCCCGTGATTACGGTGACGGGAAGTTTCGCAAGATCGGTCATTGGTCAGCCTTTGCAGTCAGAGGTGGGATGCGCGCAACGCAGTTGCGCTTGAAATGTTCGGGGCGCTGGCGCCACGGGATCAGCCCGTCGTCGGTCTGTTGATAGAGGACCGCGCCTTGCAGCAGCATGTCGGGATGCGACGTTTCGTCGAGATTTCCGTACAGATACGTCCAACGTTCGCCGCCGCGCATGGCTGCGGTGCAGCCCGCCTCACAGTTCTGCAGGCATTCGACGGGTGTCACGGTGACGCCGTCGGGCAGCGCACGCGCCGCGACCTCGTCATAGAGGCGCTGGCCGGGGCGGCGCTCGTCCTCGGGGATCTCCTGCCCCTTGCGGCACTTGATGCAGATCAGCAGCTCGATAGGCGTGCTCATGTATCCTCCAATGTCGGGGGTGCGCGCGGAGGTGGCGGGTGGCCACCCATCCGAGCCCGGCACACCCCGTCCGGTCCGTCTGTTCGTTCTTGTTGGCAGGTCTCCCGGCTTGCGGTTTCGGGCCTGTCGGCCCACGGTTTCCGGCCTTCCCGGCATTGCGCCAGTGGCGGTGGAACCCTTCCCGGTTCACGGTCGCGGGGGCGGCTGTGCCTGGCGCGATGCGCTGCACATTCCCTTTTCACCTGTTTACACAGGCACCAACACGGTGCGACATGCTGCGAAAACCAACCTTGTGTCAAGGAGACGTCACATGTCCGACCCGTCTGACGCGGAAAAGACCGCCCGCCACAACGAGAAGATGAAGAAGATAAAGGCCGCGCGCGACCGCATGATGCAGGACAAGACCGAGGAGAAAGGTCTGATCATGGTCCATACGGGGCCGGGCAAGGGCAAGTCGTCTTCGGGATTCGGGATGATTCTGCGCTGTATCGCGCATGGGATGCCCTGCGCGGTGGTGCAGTTCATCAAGGGCAACTGGGTGACCGGCGAGGCCGAGATGCTGCGCAACCGCTTTTCGGACGAATGCCGGTTCTTCATCTCGGGCGAAGGGTTCACCTGGGAGACGCAGGACCGGGACCGCGATATTGCGGCGGCGCAGAACGGGTGGAGCATCGCGAAAGAACAGATTCGCGACCCAGAGATGAAGTTCGTGCTGCTGGACGAGATCAACATCGCGCTGCGTTACGACTATATCGATATCGACGAGGTCGTGGATTTCCTGCTGCACGAAAAACCGGCGATGACGCATGTCTGCCTGACGGGGCGCAATGCCAAGCCCGAGTTGATCGAGGCCGCCGACCTGGTGACCGAGATGAGCCTGGTCAAGCATCCGTTCCGGGACGGGATCAAGGCTCAGAAAGGCGTGGAGTTCTGATGGGTCCTGTGCTGGCCGGCGGCGGAAATGTTCCGAGGACAGTATCGGGTGAAAAGGTCCGGCAATGCCCGCGTTGATGATCCAGGGCACGGGGTCGAATGTCGGCAAGTCGATGCTGGTGGCGGGCCTGTGCCGCGCGGCGCGGCGGCGGGGCCTGAGCGTGGCACCGTTCAAGCCGCAGAACATGTCGAACAACGCCGCGGTGACGGCGGACGGTGGCGAGATCGGCCGTGCGCAGGCGTTGCAGGCGATGGCCTGCGGGGTGGATTTGCACACCGACATGAACCCGGTCCTGCTGAAGCCGGAAACGGATGTCGGGGCCCAGGTGATCGTGCAGGGCAAGCGCCTGACCACGGCGAAGGCGGTGGAGTATTCCAGCCTGAAGCCCACGCTGATGGCGGCGGTGCAGGACAGTTTCGCCCGTTTGCGCGCCCGGCATGACCTTGTGATCGTCGAAGGGGCAGGCTCGCCCGCCGAGATCAACCTGCGCAAGGGTGACATCGCGAACATGGGCTTTGCCGAGGCGGCGGACGTGCCGGTGGTCCTGTGTGGCGATATCGATCGCGGCGGCGTCATCGCGCAGATCATAGGCACGCAGGCGGTCCTGCCAAAGGCGGATGCGGCGCGCATCGGGGGTTTTCTGATCAACAAGTTCCGCGGTGATCCGGCGCTGTTCCAGGATGGCTACCGGGAGATCGAGGCGCGCACCGGCTGGCGCGGCTATGGCGTGGCACCGTGGTTTCCCGAGGCGTGGCGGCTGCCGGCGGAGGACGCGCTGGATATTGCAGACAGCCCGGTTCAGGGCGCGTTTCATGTCGTGTGCCTGCAATTGTCGCGGATCGCGAATTTCGACGATCTTGACCCGCTGACGCAGGAGCCGGGCGTGCGGGTCACGATGCTGCAACCGGGGCAGGTGCTGCCGTATGACGCGGATCTGGTGATCATTCCCGGCTCGAAATCGACGCGCGGTGACCTGGACTTCCTGCGGCGGCAGGGGTGGGACATCGACGTTCTGGCACATCACCGGCACGGCGGCAGGGTTCTGGGCATCTGCGGCGGCTACCAGATGCTGGGTCGCATGGTCTCGGACCCGGAGGGGATCGAGGGGCCGCCGGGGGATACGCCGGGGCTGGGCTTGCTGGACATCGAGACGGTCATGGGGGGCGACAAGAGCCTGGCCCAGGTCGCCGCGCGGCACGTGGGGCTGGACCTGCCGTTTGCCGGTTACGAGATTCACATAGGCTGCAGCGACGGCCCGGACCGCGCGCGGCCTTTTGCCGAGGTGGCGGGCGTGGCCGAGGGGGCGGTGTCTGCCGATGGTCGCGTTGCGGGCAGCTATCTGCACGGCATGTTCGGGGATGACAGGTTCCGCGCCGCATGGCTAGCATCGAACGGGGCCGACGCCTCGGACCTGGGGTATCGGGCCGTGGTCGAGCGCACGCTGGATGAACTGGCGGCGCATCTTGAGACGCATCTGGATGTCGCGGGCCTTTTGGCGCTGGCCAGATGAGGTCAGGCGGCGCCGATCGCTGCCTCCAGCTGCGGCCAGCGGGTCTGCGGGGGCAGTCCGAGGCGTAGCCAACGGTCCGAATAGGGGAATATGCGGGACCATACCCTATGGCTCGCGAGGGCTTCTTGTACCTTTGGCGCATCGGGCACCTCGTAGGTGCGAAAGAGCGGGGTACCTCCGACCAGCGTCCAGCCGTTGCGGGACGCCAGGGAATCCAGCCGCGCCGCGTCTTGGTTAAGTCTTTCGACCGTGCGCGCCTGCCACCCCTTGTCGGCCAGCGCCGCGCAGGCAATCTCGATGGCGGGGCCGGAGACCGGCCAGGGGCCTGCCAGATCGGCAAGCCGGTCGGCGACAGAACCCGAGGCGAGGGCGAACCCGAGGCGCAGGCCCGCGAGACCGTAGAACTTGCCGAAGGATCGCAGGACGATGCAATTCTCGGAGCAGTCCCTGGTGCCGATGGACAAATGCGGCTCTGGATCGACAAAGCTTTCGTCGACGATCAGCAGCCCCACATCGCCCGCCAGGTCCAGCAACGCGTCGGGCGTGGTGCGGCGGCCGTCCGGGTTGTTGGGGTTGACGACCACGGCAAGGTCTGCGCCCCGCAGGGCGTTTGCCGATGCGACCTCTTCGACCTGCCAGCCACAAGCCCTGAGGGCGGCGGCGTGTTCGTTGTAGGTGGGGGCCATGACGGCGGCGCGGCCCGGTTGGGCCAGCCACGGCACCAGCTGGATCGCGCCTTGTGCGCCGTTCATCGGGATGACGCGCAGTGAGGTGGCATAGGCGCTGGCCGCCGCGTCGCGTAGCCGCGCCATGTCGGATTTGCGGGGCAGAACCGCCCAGGCGTCGCCGGAGATGCGGGGCACAGGGTAGGGTTCGGGATTGATGCCCGTCGACAGGTCGAGCCAGTGAGCGGGGGTGCCGCCCAGCCTTGCGATGGCCGCATCGAGGTTGCCGCCGTGATCCCGGATTTCCGTCATGGTGCCCTTAGAGCAGCGCAAGCGCGGCCAGCGCAAGGGCGCATAGCGCCATCGCGCGCCGGTAGAGCGACAAGGCGCGCGCCAGGTCTTCGGGTGCTGGATCAGGGGCCGCGCCGTTCAACCAGGGCTCGTCGTTGGCCTGCCCGTCATAGATGCGGGGGCCGGAGAGCCGGACGTTCAGGGCGCCGGCCATCGCCGCCTCGGGCCAGCCTGCATTCGGGGACCGGTGGCCGGGCGCGTCCTGCCGCATGACGTGAAGCGCGGGAAAGAACGCGCCGGAGGCCAGCGCGAAGACGAGGCCGGTCAGGCGGGCGGGAAGCCAGTTGACGAGATCATCCAGCCGGGCGGCGGCCTTGCCGAAGGCCTCGAACCGATCGTTGCGGTGGCCGATCATGGAGTCCATCGTGTTGATGGCCTTGTAGGCGGCAATTCCGGGCAGGCCCAGGATCACGCCCCAGAAGACGGGGGCGATGATGCCGTCCGAGGTATTCTCGGCCAGGCTTTCGGTGGCTGCCCGCGCGATGGCCGGCGTATCGAGTTTGGACGGGTCGCGTCCGACGATCATGCTGACGGCGTGGCGCGCAGCGGTCGTATCTCCGGCGGCCAGCGGACGGGCGACGGCGGCAACATGCGCGTGCATGGACCGGATGGCAATGAGCGGCCAGGCCAGCCCTGCGCCGATCAGCGCGCCGACCCACCCGTGGGGCAGGACGGCCTGAATGATCAGGGCGGGCAGGCCAGCAAGAAGGGTTATCCCGAGGACCGTAACGCCTCCGGCGATCAAACGCTTGCGGCGGTAGCCGACGTTCAGGCGGCGCTCGGCCGCGGTTATCGCCCGGCCAAGCCAGGTGACGGGGTGGCCGATACGGGCATAGAGCCTGTCGGGCCAGCCGAAGGCGACGTCGAGGGCCAGAGCACCCAGCATCATCAGGGCGAAACTCATGCGCGGCCCGTCTCGAAGCTGAGGACGGTCTTGAGTCCCGCTTCTTGCAAGGCGGCCGGGCCGTGCGGCGGGATGGTTCCCGGAGCAAAGATTAGACCGCGGGCGGATCCGGTATGAGCGCGCACCATGCCCAAAGCGCCGAGATCATGTGCAAGATCGGCCATCGGATCGGGCGGACCACGGCGCGCTGTGCAACGGCGCGCGGACTCCGAGGCGAGGGCGGCGACGCGGGGCAGGTCGCGTGCCGTGGTCGCGTCGGCCCAAGCCTCGGCGAGGTCCGTCACGTCGTCGAAGGCATCGTCACGCGCGTCGGTACTCTGGGGTGCCCCCCACAGACCGCCAAGGATCGCGGCGCGGGGCGGGGCGGGCATTGGTCTGATCACCTTACCCGACCGGGAGGCCCAGAGGTGCTGATCGGGCGCGTCGAACATCAGGGGGTCGGTTGCGCCCTCGATGGCGATACACGACTTGGCCAGCCGTTCGGGTGTGCCATCGTACCCGGCTGCCCTTGCGGCGGCCACCAGCGTTGCCGTCGATCCGCCCGCCCCGATACCAAGCGCGAAATTGCGTGTCGCGCCAGTGACGGAATCGAGCTCCAGGTCGGCTGCAAAGCGCTTGAGTTGATCCGCGGTGAACGGCAGGGCGTCCTCAGAGGGGGCCGTGACACGCATCGCGGAGCAGGCCAGGGTGATCAGGGCGACCGGCCCCGACGGGCCCAGCCGCCCTTGGATCCATTCCCCGAAATGGCCGCAGACAGTCACATGCGTCATGTACGGTTGACCTCGATCACCGAGAGCGGGCCGTCGGGGCCGCACCGCAGACGCGTTATCGACAGGTGCGCCACCTCGAATGCGAGTCCGCCGGGGCCATGCCCGGTCACAAAGCCGAGCGCGGCGCGGATCACGCCTGCATGGACGATCAGCGCCACCGGACCATGCGCCGCGGCATAGCGCCCATGCTCGATCAGGGCGGGGGACACGCGCGCGCAGAGGTCTTCGAAACTCTCGCCGCCGGGCGATCGATGCGCGGCGAGGGCCCTACTGTCCAGAACGCCGATATCTGGCAACGCGTCAAACGGCACGCCGTCATGCGCGCCGAAGTCCTGCTCCCAAAGGCGTGCGTCCTGCTCGTGGGTTTCGAAAAGCGCCTCGGCGGTCTGACGGCAGCGGCGTGCCGGACTGCTGACGACCCGCGTGATCGACGTCAGACGATTTTTGAGTTGGGCGACCGCCGTGCTGTCGAGCGCAGCCGCGACATCGGAACGGCCATAGAGGCGCCCCGGATCGGCCACGGGGGCGTGACGGATCAGGACAAGCTCTGGCCGGGTCAGTGCAACGGGTTCCAGGACGGCGCCTTTCAGCTTTCTTTTTTTCTCGAAAAGTGCTTTCCCACGCTGCAATGAAAAAGTCGATACTCATCACCGGAGGCGCGCGGTCCGGCAAGTCGGCACTTGCCGAGCGGATGGCTTTGCAGCCTGCCGGCCGGGCGATCTATATCGCGACGGCGCGTCTGCACGACGGCGACGACGAAATGGCCGAGCGCGTGGCGAAACACAAGGCGCGGCGCGGTGCGGCGTGGCAGGATGTTCATGCGCCGACCGACCTGGCCGGCGCATTGCAAGACACCGACGGCGGCGTGCCGCGGCTGGTCGATTGCCTGACGCTGTGGTTGACGAACCTCATCCTGGAAGACAGCGATTGGCAGGCCGAAGCCGACAGGTTGGTCGAAACGCTGGCGCGCCAGTCCGCGCCGGTCGTTTTCGTTACCAACGAGGTGGGGCAGGGGATCGTGCCCGAGAACAAGCTGGCCCGGCTGTTCCGCGATGCGGCGGGGCATGTGAACCAATCCGTGGCGCTGGCCTGTGACGAGGTTTGGCTGACCGTGGCGGGATACCCGATGAAGGTAAAGCCGAATGACCATTCTTTCTGACGTCTCGTTGCTTGGGGAGGTTGCCGGGCTGGCCCGGTCCATGCCAGTGACCGACGCCGCGGCGGCCGAGGCGGCGCGGGCGCGCCAGAACAACCTGACCAAGCCGCCGGGCGCCCTGGGGCGGCTGGAGGAACTGGCGATTTTTATGGCAGGCTGGCAAGGCACGGACCGGCCAGACATTGCCGGGGCGCAGGCCCTGGTCTTTGCCGGCAATCACGGCGTCTGCGCGCAGGGGGTGAACCCGTTCCCGCAGGATGTGACGGCGCAGATGGTGGCGAATTTCGAGCAGGGTGGCGCGGCGATCAACCAGTTGTGCCGCGCGAACGGGGCAAATTTGTCGGTGATTGCGCTGGAACTGGACCGGCCGACGGGGGATATCAGCGCCGGGGCCGCCATGTCGGAGGCTGAGACGCTGGACGCCCTGCGTCGCGGGGCGGCCGCCGTCGATCCGGGCGCCAGCGTGCTGATTCTGGGTGAGATGGGCATCGGAAATTCGACCATTGCCGCCGCGATGGCCAAGGGCGCATTCGGCGGAGACGCGGCGCATTGGGTCGGCAAGGGGACGGGGTCGGATGACGCAGGGGTGGCGCGCAAGATCGACGTGGTGACACGCGCCTGCGTGCGTCACGCGGAGGCCAGAGGTCTTGAAATCCTTGCCCGGCTCGGCGGGCGTGAGCAGGCGGCGATCTGCGGCGCCGTGCTGGAAGCGCGGGCGCGGCGCATTCCGGTCATCCTTGACGGGTTCATCTGCACGGCGGCGACAGCGCCGCTTTTTGCTGCCGACCGGCGGTTCCTGGACCATTGCCTTGTCGGGCATGTCAGCCGTGAGCCGGGCCATGCTCGGCTTTTGTCGGAACTGGGGATGCGGCCGATCCTGTCGCTGGACATGGCGCTGGGCGAAGGCTCGGGCGCGGCGATAGCGCTGGGCGTGTTGCGTGCGGCGCTGGCCTGTCACAACGGGATGGCGACCTTTGCCGAGGCCGGGGTGTCCGGTCAATGAACCTGCGTGCGCGTGTTGCCGAGCTTCAACTGGCGGTGATGCTGCTGACCCGGCTGCCGGCGGGGCGGACCGGTGACGATCCGCCGACGATGCTGGCCGCTCGGTGGGCCTTTGTCCCGGTGGGAGCCATTGTCGGCGCGTTGACGTGGCTGGTTTTCAGCCTGGCGGATGCGGTCGGCGCGTCCGAGCAGATTTCGGCCCTGCTGGCGCTGGGCGCAATGGTGCTGGTCACCGGGGCGCTGCATTTCGACGGGCTGGCGGACTTCGCCGACGGGCACGGTGGCGGGCGCGACAAGGCCCACGCGCTGGAGATCATGCGCGACAGCCGAATCGGCAGCTACGGCGTGGTTGCGGTGGGGTTGATTGCGGCCCTTTGGGCGGTGTCGGTGGCCGATGCCGACGCCGGCTTTTGGGCGTTCGTCGGCGCGGCCATGCTGAGCCGCGCAGCCATGGTCGCAGTGCAGGAGAGCTTGGTCCCGGCCCGCGCGGATGGTCTGGGGCGTAGCGCGGCGGGGCGCAGCAAGGCCGCGCGCGGCGTCCTCGTGGCTGCGGCGGTCGTGGCGCTGCTGTTTTCGCCTTGGGCGCTGCTGGCCTGCGCGCTGGTGACTTTTGCCATCGGCTGGCTGGCGTGGCGCAAGATCGGCGGGCAAACCGGCGACGTTCTGGGGGCCGTGCAACTGGTTTCGGAAACCGCCATCTGGGTCGCGCTGGCGTGCCTGTGAGGTCCGTGGTGGGCCGCGTTAATCCTGCCAGCCCTCGTGCATGATAAGGTCATCGAGCGATATCCGCTGCCGCCACCCCTTGGCGGCCAGTTCGGGCTGGTCGTAGAGCTGATCGACATATCCCGCGCAGAGGTAGGCCACCAGCTCGACATGTTCGGGAATACCGAGCAGGGTGGCGATTTCGCGGTGATCGAAAATGCTGACCCATCCCACGCCTATCCCCTCGGCGCGGGCGGCGAGCCAGAGGTTCTGCACCGCGCAGACGGTCGAATAAAGGTCCATCTCACGGTTGTGTGTGCGCCCCAGGACCACTTTTCCGCCGCGGGTGCGATCGCAGGTGACCACGATATTGAGCGGCGCCTTGGTGATCCCTTCGAGCTTCAGCGACCTGTAGGTGGACTGACGATCATCGGGGAACATGGCGGCGGCTTCTTCGTTGGCGCGGCTGAAGATGCTGTGCACCTGGGTTCTGAGTTCGGTGTCACGCAACAGAATGAAGTTCCACGGCTGCATGAAACCGACGGAGGGCGCGGCATGGGCCGCTTCTAGGATTCGCCGCAGCGCGTCATCGTCGATCGGGTCGGGCAGAAACTCGTTCCGCACGTCGCGGCGCGCGGCGATGATGTCATAGAGGCATTGCCTTTCGTGCGAGGAAAAGACGCGTGCCGGACTTGGCCTGGGTTGATCCGCCATGAGGGGCCTTTGCGATAGATGCGGCGAGTTTCGGGCGACCCTGTCAGAGGGCGATATCCAGTGGAACGCGTCGGCAAGCGGCATTGCTTTGAGGTCCGGCGCGGCGATTGTCATGTCTATGTCAGAACGGGGCGGGACTTTGCAAGCATGACTCAGATTGCGTGCCCGAGCCGGGCGGGAACTCTCGTCTTGCGGTTCGGTCGCTGGGTTCGAGATTCGCCTGTCGCCATGCGTTGTATTGTTGACAGGTGGCAATGCTTGCTAGACTAACGAGGATGATCGGTTCCATTTCCGCACGGGATGGAGAACAGGGAACGCGGTGCGCCTGAAAACACTTGGCAATTCCGTGGCTGTCCCCGCAACTGTAGGCGGCGAATCAGGCTGAATACGTCACTGGAGCACTCCGGGAAGGCCAGCCAGACGATGAAGACCCGCAAGCCAGGAGACCTGCTGATCGCGACTGAAACCACAAGGCCTTCGGGTGTGAAGGCAAAGAGGTAGTACTATGACTGCAAAGACTGCAACCGCCGCACAGACAACATCGGCCTCCGGGCTGGTTTCGGTGATCGCCATCGCCGCGCTGGGCCTTGGCGTGATCTTCGTGGCAGGCCACGTTCAGGCCGCGACGCTGCACGACGCGGCGCACGATGTTCGTCACGCCACCGGCTTCCCCTGCCACTGAACCGGTGTTTACGCGTCTGCTGACCAGCGCCTTGTTCGCTGGCGCTGCCGCAGGGTTGATTATCGCCCTGTTGCAGCTTTTTTTCGTGCAGCCTGTCCTGCTTCATGCCGAGCTTTATGAAGGCGGCGAGCTGGTGCATTTCGGATCCGACTCGAACGTTACAGCCACGCCGGAGTTGCCTGGCTTCGATGCCGTGCGCGACGGGCTTAGCATCGTCTTCACGATGCTGATCTATTCCGGTTACGCGATGGTTCTGGTGGCGCTGATGTCGCTGGCCGAGACCCGTGGTGCGGCGATAAACGCGCGCACGGGCCTGATCTGGGGCGTTGCCGGGTTTGTCGCGGTGCACCTTGCGCCGGGCTTTACCCTCGCGCCGGAAGTTCCGGGCGTGGCTGCTGCCGATGTCTACGAGCGCCAAGTGTGGTGGTTCGCAACGGTGCTGACTGCGGCCATCGCCATGTGGCTGATCGCCTTCAGCCGCAACTGGGCCGGATGGGGCGCCGCCGTGGTGCTGTTGCTGGCGCCGCATGTCATCGGTGCGCCCGAACCCGAGGTCTTTACCGGACCCGTGCCGACCGAGATCGGCGCTTTGTTCGCATCGCGCGCACTTGGGATCGGATTGGCGGCCTGGGTCATGCTGGGAGCCTTTGCGGGTTTCTTCTGGTCGCGCGAAAGCGAAGCGGCCGGCCAGACTCAGACCGCCTGATACCGGCACATCCTATTCCGGGCGCGCGCCTTGCGCGCCCGCTTTCTTTTCAAACCTGAGGTCTGACCCGCTCATGGACCGTTCCATTCCAATGCTTTTAATCGGCCTCGTTTTCGGCGGGGGACTTGGGTTCACGGTGGCTGCGGCGAACGGTGTCACCTTTGACGGGCATGACCATGGCGACCCGGCCCATCACGGCGGGCATGAGCAACACGCCGCGGCCGGAATGCACGATCACGGTGACATGTTGTCGGTTCCTGCGGGCGCCGATGCGCCGAAGCTGAAGATCGAGGTCACGCCCGATCCGTCCGCCGGATGGAACCTGCATATCATGACCGAGAACTTCCGGTTCTCGCCTGAAAACGCGAGCCGTGACCATGTTCCGGGCGAAGGACATGCCCATGTCTACGCCAACGGCGTCAAGCTGGCCCGGGTCTATGGCCCCTGGATGCACCTGGACAGCCTGCCGGAAGGCGAGGTGGAACTTGAGGTGGCGTTGAACAGCAACGATCACCGCTCGCTGGCCGTGGACGATACGCCGGTTGCGCAGACCGTCACGTTGAGCAACTGAGCGCGGGGACACGCCCCACCAGACAGAATCGAAGCCGGCCGCAGGGCTGCGCGTCCTCGATCCAGCCATGCGGCGCGGCGAGGTAGGCGCGCAATGTTGCAACGATATCGTCGGCATCCGCCGTCGGGTCGACGCCGTTGAAGAAATAAGTGGCCCGGCCCGGGCCCTGCATGGCCATCGAAACCGGGCGGGAGCATCCGTTCATGCATCCGCGTTCGACGATATGCACCGCGTCTTGCAGTTCTGCCGTGGCTAAAGCCTCGTTCAGTGCCCCAAGGCTCAAAGGGCCGCAGTTCTGACAGAAATGGATGGTGGCGGAAGGGGTCATTCGGTGTCTCGCAATGCGTCGGTACCTTGAGGCATACAGATCAATGCGGTCGCGTCAATTCAGGCGGATGGCATCGCGCAGGAAATCAATGGTGGGCCTGCACACCAAGTCGTGGGGGCTGGTGTCAGCGCAACCAGCAAGACTTTCAAATCTGGTCGACACCTGGCGCAATCTAAATCTGCCGGCCGGAGAATGAGTCTCCTTTACCGCCTGCTTATGCGGACAATGCCGATCACATGTCTTGTCGGTCACTCTGACTTCAATGCGATTTTTCTTGACGCCTGAGTTGTGTTCATCCGAGCATTACACACTCAAAACGAGAAAATACCGGCGACTGGGAGGATTACTATGGAAAAACGGCTTTTATCAGCCGTCGCGGCACTCGGTGTGATGACCGCGGCACCCGCTGCATTTGCGCAGGGAAACGACGGAGCGATGGACGTACCGAAAATTACGCCCTCGGCTGTTCTGGAGGATCTGGACGCCCCCTGGGACATGGCTTTTCTGCCGGATGGCACAATGTTCTTCACCGAGAAATGCGATGGTCTTTCGGTCAGAACGCCGGATGGAACCGTGAATGCGCTCTATGGCATGAGGGATACCGAAGGCTACGCAGATACTGGCAGTGACCTCTTTTGCGAAGGTCAGGCCGGTATGCTGGGCGTGGCACCCGATAGCAACTTCGCGGAGAACCGAACGCTCTATCTTTATTCGAGCTCGGACAAGTATCATGGCGACGGGTGCAAGACCAACTTCGAGCGGTGTGACGGCAACATCGTGATGAAGTTCACGGTCAGCGATGACCTGACAAGCGTGTCCGACAGAGCCGACATCGTAACGGATATCCAGTACAAGCCGTTTGATTCCGACCAGCCCTTTGGCGGGCCTGGCGCGCATAACGGTGGCAGAATCCGTATTGGGCCGGAGGGCTTTCTGTGGGTCACGGGTGGTGATCGTCACCGGGGGATCTGTCCGCAGGATGGAGAACTGCTTTGTGGTAAGGTCCTGAGGATCGACGGGGATGGAAACGCTCATCCCGACAACAATCCCCCCGAAGGTTTTGACCCGCGCATCTATACCTACGGGCACAGGAACGTGCAGGGCATCGATTTTCGCCCGAGCGATGGCAGAGCCTTCACCGCAGAGCACGGGCCCTGGCACAACGACGAAATCACGGCGCTTGTGAACGGGGGCAATGCCGGGTGGGATCCTGCGCAGAACACGGGTGGCCGGGGCGAGTGCCCGGATGAATACTGTGGCTACGAGCCGAACCAGACCGAAGGCATGGATCCCGCGATCCGCGCGGCCTACACCCCGATGAGTGACACGCGTTTCGAAGACCTGATGCCGCCGTCGTGGAACAATAACGGGTTTTCTCAGGGCACCGGGTCCGCCGCGTTTCTCACGGGGGAGAACTGGGGCATCTACGAGGGTCGCCTGGCCGTCGGCATCATGGGAATCGGATTTGGCGACACGCCGATCGGGTCCAGGATCGACATGATCAGTCTCACAGATGACGGCATGGGCATCAACACCATTACGCGGATGCCGCTTGGCTTTTCGGAGAGATTCCGTGGTCTTGCCATGGGCCCCGATAACGCGCTTTATGTCGCCACGGATGAGGGCATGATCTACAAAGTGACCGCAGAGAGTACGCAATAGGTTTGCAGAAGAAGCGCCCGCGCCATTATGTCGGCGCGGGCGTTTTATTTGCTGCACATGACGCCGTGAAGATTGGCTAGGCTTGTTTTCCCGCGATCAAGATGTCGGGCGCGTCATAGCGTTGACCAGATCAACGGAAGAAAAGCATCGCTCAGCAGATGCAAGTGCGTTGCGCGGCGAAGTGCCGCTCTTTGTCCTGCGCTACAGTCGCCTCCCAAATCATTTCCGGACACTCACCTAGAAAGCGCGCGCGCCATGGCCGAACCTTCAACAAGGGCTGCAAGTTTTGCCTGGGTCAGATCGATCGGAAGGTATTTCATCCCGCAATCAGGTGCCGCCACGATATTGGCGGCCGGGATGCGCTCTGCGGCGGCGACCAGCCTGTCGCGGACCTCTTCAGGCGTTTCGGGTGTCTCACGCCCAAGGTCCAGGGCGCCGATCAGGAAGCCCTTTTTCATCCCCTCGATGAGTGACAGGTCAAGGCCCGGCTGCGCGACCTCGATCGACAGTTCGTCGGCGGTGCACTCTTCCAGTTCGCTCAGGAACGAATAGCCCTGGGGCTTGGCCTGGTCCATGATGTAGGCATAGCCGAAGCACATGTGGATCACGGTGCGCCCGGCCGCGCCCTGAAGCGCGTGATTGATGGCCGGGATGGCGAAGGCGCGGGCCGCTTCGGGTTCGGCCTGCATGTAGGGTTCATCCAGCTGCACGATGTCGACGCCGGCGGCGAAGATGTCGGCGATCTCTTCGCGCAACATTTCGGCATAGGCCATCGCAAGCGCGGCTTCATTCTCGTAATGCTCATTGAGCGCCTGCATCGTCATGGTGAAAGGACCTGGCAGGGTCATCTTGGTAAGCCGCTTGGTGTGCTTGCGAAGGAAGGCGGCTTCGCGCTCCATGACCGGTTCGCGGCGCTGGATCGGCCCGACGACGCGCGGCACCACCATGGGGCGCCCACTGCGTCCGGTCTTGGTGCCGGGATTCTCCAAATCCAGCCCGTCGAGCGACGTGGCGAGGTGGTTGGAGTAGCTTTCGCGACGCACCTCGCCGTCGGTGACGATATCGAGCCCGATCTCTTCCTGGTCCAGAATGGCCAGCCGCGTGGCGGCGTCCTGCGCCTCGGCCAGATCGGCCTCGGCCATTTTCCATAGCGACGCGTCGCGGACACGCGGCGGCCCCTTGGAGCGGAGTTTCTCGCGGTCGATCAGCCAGTCCGGTTGCGGGTAGCTGCCTACGAGGCTGGTCGGGAAGAGCGTGTCATACATGGGACAAATCCTGTGTCTGAGCGGTCGCGATTTCACGCGATGGCGCTGATTTCTTCGGTGATGTCGTGGACTTTCCCGTTTTCGATGGGCAGGCAACGGGCGGGAAAATCCTGAACGAAGTCCACGCCCAACTCTTCGACCTGGTCGCAGAAGCGCGCAAGCACGTCGAGCTGCGGCGCGATAAAGCGGTCGTGCAGAACGAGCACGGTCCAGTCGTCTCGTTCGAGCGCCTCGAACGCGCCTTTGGTCCAATGGGTGTGTGGTGGCTTCCAGTCGCCGGGGGCGGAGGTCCAGGTGACGACGGTAAAGTCATTGCGTTTCAGATAGTCCACGGCTTCGGGGCACAGCAGGTGCTGGCCCATGGCGCCCCCGCCATTTGGGCGGAAGAACTTGCGCGGATGGGCCAGTGTTCCTATCGCATCCTGCGCGGCGCCGATCTCTTCGGCGTAGCGGACGGGGCCATCCTCGCGGCCCAGCGGTGCGCCGTGGGTCATGGTATGGTTGCCGATCCAGTGGCCTTCGGCATGGGCCCTTTCGACGAGGCTGCGTGCAGAAGGATCCTCGAGCTGTCGGCCGACGACAAAGAAGGTCGACTTGAGCTTCCGCGTGGCGAGAAAATCGAGCAGGTGTTCGGTCGCGCCAGTCCAGGGGCCGTTGTCGAAGGTCAGCGTCAATCGCCTTGGCATCACTGCGAGCCTTTCTCGATATCCTTGAGTGCCTGCCGAAGCAATTTGCCTGTGCGGTTGTAGTGGGTCATAAGGCGCTCGACCGCGAGGTCGGGGTCGCGCGCCAGTGCCGCCTCGGCGATGCCGTCATGTTCATCCGACAGGTCACGCGGCGCGCGCCCGCCGCCGCAGCGCGACAGGTGGCGGTAGCGGCTGTTTTCATCGAAGAACTGGCTGCAGAGCCGCAAAAGCGTTTCCGAGCCCGAGCCCGCGTTCAGCGCCAGGTGAAAGTTGCGGTGGCAGCGCTCCCAATCGGGATCGTATCGATCCGATGGCGCGATGGCGCGCAGCCGGTACTGGGCCAGCACGATGCCTTCTTCCCAGTCGGGGCCGCCGCGTTCGATTGACAGGCGCAGGGCCCGTTCCTCGACGCAGGAGCGGACGTACAAAAGCTCGTCGAATTCCTGGCTGCTAATGCCGGCCACGCGAAAGCCGCGCTGGTCTTCACGCACGACGAGGCCGTCGGACACAAGCGAGCTGAGCGCCTCTCGTACAGGCGTGGCGCCGACGCCGATTTCGCGCGAGAGGTGCTCTATCTTGAGCTTGGTTCCCGGTTTCAGCTTGCCGCTGATCACGTCATCTCGAATTCGCATGTGAGTTTCACTGGTGCGCGAGCGGAACGCGCCATCTGGTTCCGAAGAATTGCGGGCCATGGTCATGTCGGTGTTATCCTTTGCGTCCGGCTGGCGATGTGCGCCCGCTGTCCTGCCGCGCTAGGCGGTGACCTTTTCTGCGACCACAGGATTGCGGAGCGTGCCGATGCCCTCGATCTCGACCTCGACGGTGTCGCCGTCGCGCATCCATACCTGAGGCCTGCGCGCATGGCCAACCCCGGCGGGCGTGCCCATCGCGATCAGGTCACCGGGTTCGAGCGTCATGATTTCGGACAGGATCTCAACCGTGCGGAAGGCGCCAAAAATCATCTGGTCGGTATTCGAGTCCTGCATGACATTGCCGTTGAGGCGCGTCTGGATCTTGAGCCCGCTGGCCTCGTCCGGCAGGTCGTCGGCGGTGACGATGCAGGGGCCAAGCGCCCCGGTCCCGTCGAAATTCTTGCCGGCCGTCCATTGCGCGGTCAGGCGCTGGTAATGGCGGACGCTGCCGTCGTTGAACGCGGTATAGCCGAAGATCACCGAGGCCGCGTCGGCGGCAGAGACATGGCGGCACCGGCGGCCGATGACGATGGTAAGCTCCGCCTCGTAGTCCAGCTGTTCGGAGCATTCCGGCAGGATCATCGGATCCTGCGGGCCGATCATGGAACTGGTCGCGCGTAGGAAAAGCGCTGGGTACTCGGGCACGGCGTGCCCGCCTTCCTTGGCGTGATCGGCATAGTTGAGGCCCAGGCAGACAATTTTCCCCGGGTCTGGCAGAGGTGTCAGCAGCTTGCAGTCCGCAAGGGGTGTGCGCGCCGCGCCGGACTGGACCAGGCGGTCGGCCAAAGTGGCGTGCACGGCGGGATCAGCGCCGATCAAGTCGCGCATGGTCCTGGGCGCCTCGGGCCAGGCGGCCTCGATATCGACGATGTCCGAATCGATCATGGCGCCCAGTCGTGCCTGACCATCCACTTCATACCTGACGTATCGCATCGTACCTCGCTTGCGTGTGTTCGTCCAAATACTCGTATCGAGTGTTGGAGCGACTATTATCGATAAAAATTAGTTTCTCAAGATAATTTCAAAAATATCGATTTTTATTGACAGAGTGTACAGTGGTCATGATGATCGGCCGTAGCAGCAGGGGCCATGCCGTGTTCCTGCGGGCCAATTCAGGCGCACGCATGTTGCGCCGCTGGGAGAGCGCAAGTTTCAAGCTGCGCGAGGGAGGAAATATCATGACGTCAATTCGCAATATTCTGGCGGTCTCGCTGACCGCAACCCTGGGCTTGGCGGGGAGCGCGCTGGCACAGTCGTTTCCCGATAAACCGATCACGATGATCGTGCCTTTCGCCGCCGGCACGTCGACCGACACGGTCAGCCGGCTGATCGCCGAGGGCATGTCGGAGGAACTGGGCCAGACCGTGGTGGTGGAAAACCGGGCCGGCGCGGGTGGCAGCGTCGGCACCCAGGACGTGGTCAGCGCCGACGCGGACGGCTACACGATTTCCATGGGCACCGTCGGAACCCTTGCCATCAACAAGTCGATTTTCCCAGAGCTGCCCTATGATCCGGAAAGCGACGTGACCCCGATCGCGTTTGTCGGATACACGCCGACGCTGTTGGTCGTGGGCGCCGATACGCCGTTCGAGACACTGGACGACCTGGTGGAGGCGGCCAAATCGGATGAGGGCGTCACCTTTGCCTCGACCGGCAACGGCACGTCGACGCATCTGGCGGGCGAGCTGCTGAAGACGCTGAGTGATACCAACATGATCCACGTGCCGTTCGGGTCCGGTGCGGTCGGCCTGGCGGCGGTGATTTCCGGTGAGGTGGATTTCATGTTCAACCACCCGGTTTCGGCCAAGCAGAACGTGGACGCCGGCAAGCTGCGGGCGCTGGGCGTCAGCGGTGCCGCCGGGTCCGAAGTGGCGCCCGAGGTGCCGCCCATCAACCACACCTTCGAGGGCTTCGACCTGATTGCCTGGTGGCTGATGCACGGCCCTGCCGACATGCCCGCCGACGTGACCGAGGCGCTGAACAACGCGGTGACGACGGCTATCGCGTCGGACGCGGTGACGGACTACTACGCCAAGAGCGGTATTTCCAAGGGCGAGATGGCCCTTGGTGAGCTTGACGGCTTCATTTCCTCGGAAGTGAAGAAGTGGGGCGATATCGCCAACGCGGCCAACGCGCAGGCCGACTGACGCAATTGCAACGGCTGGGACCGGGGGCTACGTGCTATCCGAACGGGCTCCCGGTCTTGTCACCTTGTCCGGCACATGGAGTCCCGCAGAATGCTAGGCAACCGGAATGTGGCGCACGATGCCTTCTGCCTCGTGATCATCGGCTTCGGTCTTTTCGTCATCTATGGTGGTATCGAGCTGTCCGTCGGCTCGATGCGCCGGATCGGTCCGGGGTTCTTCCCGCTGGGGCTCGGGGGGCTGATGGTCTTGCTGGGGATCGGCCTGTTATTCGAGCGACAGGAGGACAGAGGGGAAGACACGCGAAACCTGCGCGGTCTTTTCTGCGTGTCACTGGCGCTGGCGGCGTTTGCCGTTCTCCTGGAGCCGATCGGGCTGTTCCCGGCCACGATGGCGATGGTCCTGCTGGTCGTCGCCGCCGAGCCGGATCACATAACGCCCCTGACCGTTGCGGGGATCATCGCCGGACTGTGGGCTGTGGGATATTTCCTGTTCGTCGCGGTGCTGCGCTTGCCATTGGAGCCGATTTCTTCTGACATCTGGCCGGTGTTCTAGGCCATGGAGCTGCTGTCGAATATCGCGCTGGGCTTCGAGACGGCCTTTACCGCAGAGGCGCTGTTTTACTGCTTTCTTGGCTGTTGCATCGGAACATTCGTGGGGGCGCTGCCGGGCATTGGGCCGATGGTCACAATCTCGGTCGCGCTGCCGCTGACCTTCGGGCTGGACCCGACCGTGGCGCTGATCATGCTGGCGGGAATATTCTATGGGGCGCAGTATGGCGGCTCGATTTCGTCCATTCTGCTGAACCTGCCGGGCACGGCTTCGACGGCGGTGACGGCGCTGGACGGGTATCCCTTGGCGCAGTCGGGCCGCGCGGGTTTCGCGCTGTTCATCAATGCGGTGGCGTCGTTCTGCGGAAGCTCGATTTCGATCCTGGTGGTCATGGCATTTGCCCCTGCGATTGCCGAAATTGCGCTGCGGTTCAATTCAACGGAATATTTCGCCGTCATGGTGCTGGGGCTGGTGGCGGCCTGCACGATCGGGGGCGGCTCGCCACTGAAATCGCTGATCATGGTGGTCTTCGGCCTTATCCTGGGGATCGTCGGGATGGACATAAATTCCGGCGCGATGCGCTATACGTTCGGGTTCCTGGAGCTTACGGACGGGATCAGCTTGATATCCGTCGCGATGGGCATGTTCGGGGTCGCGGAGATCGTGCGCAAGATGGCGGGCCCGTCGCAGGATGCACCGAAGAGCATGGTGGCCGACTTGTCGCTGGCATCGATGCTGCCAAGCCGCAAGGATCTGTCGCTGCTATGGCTGCCCACCCTGCGCGGCACGGCCGTTGGCTCGATGATCGGGGCACTGCCCGGCGCGGGTCCGACCGTTGCGGCGTTCATGGCCTATGCCACCGAGAAGAAGGTCGCGCGCGATCCCGCCCGGTTCGGACGGGGCGCCCCCGAGGGCGTGGCGGCCCCCGAGGCGGCCAACAACGCAGCGGTGCAGGCTGCGTTCATTCCGACCCTCAGCCTGGGGATACCGGGCGATGTGGTCATGGCGATCCTTCTGGGCGCGATGATCATGCACGGGGTGGTGCCCGGGCCGCAATTCATCTCGAACGAGCCGGCGATGTTCTGGGGCCTTCTGGTCAGTTTCTGGCTGGGCAACCTTATCTTGCTGTTCCTGAACCTGCCGCTGATCGGTTTCCTGGTAAAGATCATTACCGTGCCGGGGCGGATCCTGCATCCGGTGGTGATCTTTTTCATCTGCCTCGGCTCCTACAGTGTGGCCAACAACGTTTTCGACGTGTTCGTGACGCTGATCTTCGGCGTGCTGGGCTATTTATTGATGCGGCGGGGATTCCATCCCGCGCCGGTGCTGCTGGGGTTCATTCTGGGTCCGATGATGGAAGAGAACTTGCGTCGATCGCTGGTCATCGCGCGCGGCGACCCTTCCGTGTTTCTGGAGCGTCCGGCAAGCGCGGTGATGCTGGGGCTGGCCCTGTTGCTGGTGCTGTTGCCGCTGAGAAAACCGGTGGTCCGAATTCTGCGTGGAAGACAGAGCCAGGACGGCCCGCCTCTATCGTAAGACTGGTGCCGAAAGCGACTTGCCTCGCATGGATGGAGAAATTTGCAATGCATTATGGACGCAGCCGGCCTGAAGAACTACCGTTCAATCCTTTCAAGGCAATCATCGCGCCCAGACCGATCGGATGGATCGGAACCTTGAACGCGGAGGGTGTGGCGAACCTTGCGCCATACTCTTTTTTCAACGGCGTCGGTTCCGGCCCGGACATGGTGATGTTCGCCAGCGAGGGCGCGAAGAATTCTTACATCAATGCGCGCGACGCAGGGGAATTCACTTTTTCTCTCGTTACAGCCGAATTGACCGATGCGATGAACATTTCATCCGAAAATGTTCCTGACGGTATCGACGAGTTCGAACTGGCAGGGCTTGAGCAAGGCCGGTCCGTCGAGATCCAGGCGCCGTTTGTTGCGGCCAGTCCCGCTGCACTGGAATGCGTCACGGTCGATGCGTTTCAACTCAAGGATAGGCAGGGCGCTCTGCTCGAAAAGTTCATGATAATTGGCGAAGTCGTGCAGACGCATATCAAGGATGAATTTATCAAAGATGGCTTGTTCGCGACGACTGCAGCCCAACCAATTGCCCGGATGGGATACCGAGACTACACCAGCATAGCGACAGCATGGAACTTGGCCCGCCCGGACGATCCGGTGTAAAGCAGTCTTGTTGCCCGTAAGGAAATGGAACGCGCGACGTAATGCCCGAGCGCGCTTAGTTCGGGGCGAATAGACTTAACCTGTCCCAATTTGCAGATAAGCCGGGATCGTGCAGATCCCGGCATATCAATGTGCAAAGCCCGACCCAAAGCGTTTCGACGCTTCAGTTGGGGCGGAAAGGCTGGGTTCAGACCACCTTGACTTCGAAGTCATTGAGGCCGTCGATCTTTGCCAGCATAATGTCTCCTTTCACAATCGAACCGACGCCCGATGGCGTTCCTGAAAGGATGACGTCGCCGGCGGCGAGTTCGAAGTATTCCGACAGGTAGCTGATCATTTCGGGGACCTTCCAGATCATCTGGTTCAGGTCGCCGTCCTGCTTGGGCTCGCCGTTGACGTGCAATTCAATCCGGCCTTCGTCGAGCGGACCGCTTTGCTCGATCGGGACCAGCGGAGAAATAGGCGCGGAACGCTCGAACGCTTTGCCGATCTCCCACGGGCGACCCATTTTCTTCATTTCGCCCTGCAGGTCGCGGCGCGTCATGTCGAGGCTGATCGCGTAGCCCCACACATGCGACATCGCATCCGCAACCGAAATGTTCGCGCCGCCGGATTTGAGCGCGACCGCAAGCTCGACCTCGTAGTGAACGTCGGAGCTGTGGGGCGGGTAGGGAAACTCGCCCGACGCGTCGAGGTTGTCCGGGTTCTTCTGGAAAAAGAACGGCGGTTCGCGGTCCGGGTCATGGCCCATCTCTATTGCGTGGGCGGCATAATTGCGGCCGATGCAATAGACGCGACGCACGGGGAATCGCGCGCCGGAGGCGGTGGGAACACTGATAACTTCGGGCGGGGAGATAGCAAAATCAGCCATGGCAACCTTTCAGATTAATTTGACATAAACCCATAGAAATAACTTCTGAGAAGATCAATTTAAAAATGATCTGCGGAATAAATTTATAAAACAGTTGATTTTTCGAATCCAGGGTGGCAACCATGTCGACCAATTGAAGTATTGATCGGATAGATTGAAAATTGATCGGGGTGGGCGTGGACGAGACTACTCAAATCCGGACGGCTGACAACGAGGCGGCGGCAACCCGGCTGCGCGCCTTCATCGAGGAGCGCAATTTCGGTCCGGGCGACCGTCTTCCGTCCGAGCGGGCGCTTTTGCACGAGCTGGGCCTGAACCGTGCGGCGCTGCGCAACGCGCTTCAGGACCTGGAAGACGAGGGAAAGATCTGGCGGCATGTCGGCAAGGGCACCTTCATGTCCGACCCCGACAGCGCGGAAGAGCAGGCGGACACCACTCTGGCCCTGTCGCGGCGCACCACGCCGGTCAAGATGATGGCCGCACGGCTGGCGATCGAGCCGTCCATCGCGCGGGAGGCGGCGATGAATGCCTCGGCCGAGGCTTTGGACCGGATCGCATCGGCGGAGCGCGCCACACACGCGGCGGACGACTGGGACGCCTACGAGGCCGCAGACGACGATTTTCACCGTGCGATTTCGGAGGCCACCGACAACATACCGCTGGTTGCCATCTTCGACAGGCTCAATTCGATCCGTCGCTCGGTTACGTGGGGCGCGGTGCAGCGGCAGACGCCGAAGCCGTCGCGCGATCATGGCAGCTTCGGCGAGCACAGGCGCATTGCCGAGGCCATCGCCAATCACGACCCGGACGCCGCCCAGGCGCTGATGCGCGCGCATCTCAAGGCGGTATCCGTCCGGTTGTTCGGAGATTTCTGAGTTTCCTGCCGGGCTAGTAGCGATGCCGGGCGGGACGCTGAAAACGATCGGTCTTTCGAGCCGATCAGTCAGGCGGCTCGAAGGGGCCGCACAATGGGAGGAGTGAAACACCATGAAGAAACTGCTGGGAGCCGCGTTTGCGGCGATGATTGCGACCGGCGCGGCGGCGCAGGAAGATTATCCGAACCGCGCCATCACCATTCTCGTGCCCTTTGCCCCGGGCGGCGTGGTCGACCTGGCGTCGCGCACGATCGGCGAGGGGCTTTCGCGGCGCCTGGGCCAGGAGGTTATCGTCGAGAACCGCGCCGGGGGTTCGGGCTTCATCGCGGCGAGCGCCGCGGCGCAGGCGGAGCCGGATGGATACACCCTGTTCATGGGCGAGGCCGGAACGCTGACGATCAACCCGTCCCTGTTCGAGGAAACACCCTATGACGCCGAGGCCGACTTCACCACCGTCTCGACGATCACGGACACGCCGTTGATCCTTGTCGCGAACAAGAATGCCAGCTTCAAGACGTTCGAGGAATTCCTGGAGGCCGCGCGGGCCGAGCCGGGGTCGATCACCTACTCGTCGGCCGGTATCGGTACGTTGAACCACCTGGCGCCGGAGTGGATGTCGCTGGAAGGGGATATCCAGATCCAGCACATTCCCTACAAGGGCGGTCGCCCTGCCGCGACGGCCGTGGCCAGCGGCGAGGTGGACGTCAGCGTGGTTTCGTACTCGTCGACCAAGCCGTTCATCGACAGCGGTGACGTGATCGTTCTGGCCACAACCTCGGCCAAGCGGATCGACCCTAGCCCGGAAACGCCGACGATGCAGGAAGGCGGCGTGCCAAATGTCGACACCAGCCAGTGGACCGGCCTGATGGCCCCGGCCGGAACGCCGGATGCGGTGCTGGACAAGCTCAACGCGACAATCGCCGAAATCCTGGCCGAGCCCGAGGTGGCCAAGACCCTGACCGATGCGGGCGCGGCACCTTACCCGTCGTCGCGCGATGAGTTCGATGCGATGCTCGACCGCCTGCGCGGTCAGTTCAAAACGATCATCGAGACTGCGGGCATCACCGCTCAGTAACGCATGACGCCACGGGCGGTGCATGTGCCACCGCCCGTGGCGCGACGGGAGGACCATCATGCAGATCGGAATGCGCAAGGATATCGGCGCCGGACTAATCGCGTTGGCCATCGGCATCGGGGTGTGCTGGATCAGCCTGGGCTATCGCATCGGCACGCCTGCGCGGATGGGACCCGGGCTGGTGCCGCTGGCGCTTGGGATCGTCCTGATCCTGTGCGGGATCGGCGCGGCGATCAGCGGGCTTCGGAGCAGCGAGAACGCGCGTCCGATGCGGGCGCGCCCGATGGTCATGGTGACCTTGTCGCTGGTCGTGTTCGCGCTGACCATCGAGCGGCTGGGCTTCGTTCCCGCGTCAGCCTTGCTGATCGTGCTTTCGGGCCTGTCCGAAAGCCCGCCGAAGTGGATCGCGCTGGCGGTGTTGTGCGTGGTGCTGATCCCGGCCGCCTATTTTCTTTTCATCGTTCTGCTGGGCATTCCTGCGCCCGCCTTTGCGTGGAAATTCTGATGGGAGTCGTGGACAACCTCCTCCTGGGTCTGGAAACGGCGCTTACCTTTCAGAACCTGATTTATTGCCTGATCGGTGTGACGGTCGGCATGGTCGTCGGCGTGCTGCCCGGGATCGGGCACTTGACGGCCATTTCGCTGCTGCTGCCCCTGACCTTCTATGCGCCCGTCACAGCCGGGCTGGTGATGCTGGCTGGCATATACTACGGCGCGCAATATGGCGGGTCGATCGCGTCGATCATGATAAACATGCCCGGCACGGCGTCGTCCGCCGTGATCTGTCTCGACGGGTATCCGCTGACGCGGCAGGGCAGGGCCGGGACGGCGCTGATCATCACGACCATTGCATCCTTCGTCGGCAGCTGCATCGCTATCTCGCTGCTGATCATGTTGTCGCCGCCCCTGGCGCGCGCCGCCCTGTCGTTTCATTCCGCCGACTATTTCTCGATGATGGCGCTTGGCCTTGTCGCGGCAGGCACGCTGATACAAGGATCGAAGTTCATCGGTGCCGCGAGCGTGACCGTCGGCCTGCTGCTGGGCATCGTCGGAACGGATGTCAGCTCGGGCGCGATGCGGTTCACCTTCGGAGCGCCCGAGCTTTTCGATGGAATCAGCATCGTCGTCATCGCGATGGCCTTTTTCGGCGTCACCGAAGTCATGACGAGCATCGGCCTCGCCCGCGATCACGCGCTGAATGCCAAGGTCACCCTGCGCAGTATGATGCCCAGTCGCGCCGATCTTGCCGAAAGCCGCAACCCGATCTTGCGCGGCTCGATGGTGGGGTCGGCCGTGGGAATCCTGCCGGGCGCCGGTGGCGGGTCGATGGCGGCGTTCATGGCCTACGCGGTCGAGAAGCGCATATCGAAAAAGCCCGATAGCTTCGGCAACGGGGCCATTCCCGGCATCAGCGCGCCCGAGGCGGCCAACAATGCTGCGGCGCAGTCCGCGTTCATTCCCACCCTGACGCTCGGCATTCCGGGCGATGCGATCATGGCGCTGATCCTGGGTGCGCTTCTGGTGCATGGCATCACGCCCGGCCCGCAAGTCATCGCGGACAGCCCCGAGCTGTTCTGGGGGCTGGCTGTCAGCTTTCTCGTGGGGAATTTCATCCTTCTGATCCTGAACATCCCGCTGATGGGGGTCTGGGTCCGGCTGCTGAAAATTCCGCCAACCTATCTGTTCCCCGCGATCAGCCTGTTCATCGCCGTTGGCGTCTACAGCGTGGCGAATATCAGCTTCGACGTCTTCCTTGTCGCGGGACTGGGCCTGGCCGCCTATGTCATGGTGGCCTTCGGGTTCGAGCCGGCGCCATTGCTCTTGGGATATGTCCTGGGACCCCTGATCGAAGAGAATTTCCGGCGTGCCTTGCTGATCAGCCGCGGGGATTTCATGGTGTTCATCGACCGCCCCATCAGCGCCGCGTTCCTCGTCATGTCGGTCCTGCTGGTGATCTGGGTCGCGCTTGGCGCCCGAAAGAATCCTGACCCCGTAAAGGAGAGTTAATCCATGCCATCAGGCCTTGTCATCAGTGCCCACGCGGCCGATTTCGTCTGGCGCTCGGGCGGTGCCATCGCGCTTCACGCCAGGGAAGGCTGGGACATGCATGTCGTCTGCCTGTCGCTCGGTGCCCGGGGTGAGAGCGCGAAGCTGTGGCGCCAGGAGGGCATGACGCTCGACCGGGTTAATGCGGAACGTACCGATGAAACCCGCCGGGCGGCGGATGTGCTGGGCGCGAACCTTCGGTTGCTGGGGCACTTGGATTACCCTATGCGGATCACGGAGGACACGATCCTGCAACTGGCGGATACCATCCGCGAGGTCGCGCCATCCTTCATCCTGAGCCACGCGCCGGGCGATCCGTGGAATTTCGATCACGAACTGACCAGCCGGGTGGCGCAGGAAGCGCAGATCATCTCGCAGGCGAAGGGGCATAATCCGCAGGTTCCTTCGGCGAAACCGGTTCCGATATTGATGTATGAACCGCACCAGCCGGAGAACTCAGGCTGGAAACCGGACCTCTATCTCAACATCGATCCGGTCTTTGACTTGAAACGCAAGGCGTTCGAGTGCATGGACGCTCAGGAATGGCTGTGGGATTATCACACGCGCGTGGCGCTTCAGCGGGGCAACCAGGCGTGGCTCAACTCCGGCACGCGCATCACGCATGCCGAAGCCTATCAGACGCTGTTCCCGCGCGTCGTGTCGTCTTTCCCTGCAATCTGAGAGCATCCAAGAGGGAGCAAAGTGATGGATTAGCCTTCGTACGGATGCCGAATCCGGTGCTGCGCTGCGCAGTCGGCGATGTTCAACAAATGGTTCAGCCGCGGCATGGGTTAGAGCAAGTGACCTGGTCAACGCGCTCTAGGCGCTCTGCTCCCCCGGGTTTGGCCGATCCACGGTCTGACCGGTTTGTCATCACTGCCTCAAATTCCGCGGATCAAGGCACTACGAGACTTGAGAACCTGCGTCTCATGGATCGGGAAACGTTTTCTAACTCGCTTTTCGAGTTTCTGGAGCCGAGTCAGCTGATTCACCCGCGTCGCAACTATAGATTTCGGACATGTTTTCCACATTTGCCTCGTCACGGTCCATTACCTCGAGCCGTTCGAAGTCGACATGGAATGTAGAGCCGACACCAAGCGCGCTGACATATCCGATCTCTGCGTTGTGGCTTTCGACGATTTGTTTCGAAATGTTAAGTCCCAGGCCGGTGCCGCCGACCCGGCGCACGTCGGATGAATCGAGTTGGCTGAACTTCCCGAAAACGCGCTCCTCCGCGAAGTCGGGAATACCCGCGCCTTTATCCTCGACCGAAATACGAACGCGGCTTCCAACGTTTTCGACAAACACCTTCACGGCGTCATCGTCCTTGGAGAACTTCAAGGCATTCGACAGAAGATTGTTCATCACCTGTATCAGCCTTTTCCGGTCACCCATGATCTGGCATTCGTCCTTGCAAACGTGCAATTCAAGACTGATCCCAAGCATGCTCGCATAGCCAGAGATGGAGTCGATAGCCTCTCTGGCCAGGTCGTTGCTGCAGATCGGCTCCATCTGGAAGTCGATCTCGCCCGCTTCGATCTTCTGCAGGTCAAGCAAATCGTCTATCAGGTTGGCCAGTCGGCGGCTGTTCTTGGTGGCCATGTCGATGACAGGCTTGAAATTCTGAGGCATTTCCCCGAGTACGCCGTTGTTGACCAGTTCAAGCGACCCGATGATCGAGGTGAGCGGTGTGCGCAGTTCATGGCTAACAGTGGATAGAAATTGCGATTTGATCTCCAACGCCGCTTTGGTCCGTTCGTTCTCTTCTTCAATCAATTTCATTTGTTGCAAACGGTCTTGATAGCCGCGGTAGAACTTCGCGGAGTTGTCCACGATAAAATAGAGAACGAACATGATCGTGAAGAACTGTAGCCAGATCGGGGAAGTGATCGGCGGTGCGAAACGCAAGACATCCAGAAATGCGATGAAAAGAAATGTGACGCTGTAGATCGAAAGGCGCAGTATGAGGATGCCGATCATCTGGCTGTTGTACATTGCCGCGAAGAGCGACGCCGAGAAGAGGAAGAAAAGTGAAGTGAACTGGCCGCCGGCATTCTGCTGGACGGCTATGTTGGCGATGAACACGCTGATCGCCAAGGCGCTGATGGCGGTGTTGGCGGCGATGCGTTTCAGCAGTTTGCGGCCGAAAACCGGATCTACGCCGTCCCAGGACTTGGCCTGCGCTCCGAGGATCTGGTCGAGCATCTCCGTTAAAAGGACGACGCTGTAACACGCGAAGACCGACAGCGGATCGAAGTAAAACGCTGCCAGAACGGCCGCCGCAAAAAAGCTCGCCTGCCGTTGCCAGATCAATCCATTGGACAGCACCATGTAGTCCTTGATCCGTTGTTCTCGGCCTTGCGAGGTGAACCAGTCTCCTGGTGGCGACCAAGCCTTCAATAGCGTTCTCATCTCGACCTCTGTTTATGCACGCGTTGGCTGAACATAAGGACCCTATTTGTTTAAATTCTGCTGTTAATCGGGCAGAAAGTGGCAAATCGCTGGACAGTCTAAGGCAGAAAAAGGCGAGAGTTTGCTCTCGTTAAGCGGTTTTCGCGAAACGAACGCTCAGTGCTGGCCATGTTTCACAGCCCAGGTTGCGCTCCGACTTTGCTGCCTTAGGTCATGCCGCTTCGGAACTGCCCGATTTGAACGGGGCATATGCGCCTGAAAGAGAAGGGAACTCGATGTTCGCCCCCGGAATATCCTTAATCGGACCGAAGACCGGCGTGCGGGCCAGAACCTGTTCGCGCTGTTCCTGGAAATTGGCGGTCAGAAGCTGTATGGGTTTTGCCAGCCCGGGATAGCTGCGGGGTTCCAGCGCCGGTTCATATCCCAGGTAACGACGGTAAAACGCCGTATGCTCGGCGCGAACCGGGGCCAAGGCCAGGTCGATCTTGTAGAAGATCGACGCAAGGAACGGGATCCGCAACGTCAGGAAGTTCAGCGGGATCCTCCTCTTTCTGGCCGATGAAGAGATGACAAATCGAGTCGGATCAAGAATGGTTTGACCCTCATTGAGCTTGTCCAGAAGTTCCGGAAAGACCTCGAGGGTCGGCGATGTCCGGCAAAGTTTCGAAACCAGATGCAATCGGACAGCCGCCCGGATCGTGCCATCCACCCTGACTGCAACATGCACACAATTCTTGGTTTCGTCGAACGCGTCGGTCATCCGTTGGTCCGCCCTTGCGGGCACGGCTCCCTCGGCGCGGTAGCAAGAGTACCGCAGTCGAAAGACGTCTTCCATGTCGTCGTCCTTCGTCAGAACCTCGTAGCGGGACTGCTCGAGAGCCGCGATGACCTGCTCGTTCATGGTTGATCCTTCAAAGCTGAGGTTTCATGGCGTCGCGCGACACACCAGAAGGTCGCTGTAGCCGCGGTAGACTGAGCGCTGGTCGATGATCTCAAAACCTGCTGCCGTGACGGCCGACGCAATCTTGGCCGCGGTGTGGGTCCAGTATGTGCCGTCTTGCTGTGCCTTGAAGATCGCCTTGTTCTGCCTGGCGATCTGTCGGCCCTGCCAGAAGATCCTGAGAGTACCGAGCAGTCCGTGTTCTTTCCTGATCGAGGAGAAGAGAAAGTTGCGCCAGTCCCGGACATCCATCGGACGGCCGAGATCGATGAGGTAGAGTATCCCGCCCGGTCGCAACATACGGCGGATGTCGGCAAGCCGGTGCTCCGGCTCTGGCATCGCGTAAAGCGAATGTACGCTGATGACGAGATCGGCGCGGTCGGGTACCTTGGCGCTTTCCAGCCCAACATTTTGGTATGTTACGTTCTTGTGAGCGCTCAGTTTTGCCTTGGCGGCCCGCATCATGCCCGGATCGGGTTCGACGAGGCAGATAGTGCTGTCAGCGCACAGGCGAGCCGCGATCTCGGTATAGTTTCCGGTCCCGCCGCCCACGTCGTAGATGATTTTCGGCGCCTCGATCTTTGAAAGGAAGGCTTCGAAGTCCTTCATCAGCGCCTTATACTCTGGGTTGTGTCTGGACAGTAAGTCGTAGGCCGTTGCATAGGCGCTCCAATCCGCATCCGGCGCGTGATGGGTGCCCGTTGTTTCAACAGAACTCAAAACAGACACGTCCTTCCGAATGCGTTTGCGACGGCATGTGGATAACCTCCAAATCTCGTGCGAAAACAATCGCAACGTGGCCTTTTTCCTTAACAAATTGTTAATAGCTCAGGTTGATCTTGCAAGCTGAGGTGGCAACAAAGGGTTGTTCTTAGGTGTATTGTTTCCACCGAAGGTTAATTTTGAAGCAAATATGCCACACTTCCTCTTCAGCTTCCATCCAAGGGCTCAGGCGGTTGGCGGGCATGTCGAGAAATACGCGGATGCTCAAGTGGCCGTTCAGCCCAACGGTGCATTCTGGGCCGGCGGAATGACCGGTATCCGCAAACTGGAGAAACCGTCCTGCTGCGAATGTCGTTAGACGAGTCGCAGACCCCGGCGCGGCGCGGTTCACGAACCCAAGTATGGCAGCTTGAAGGCGCAAACGTCTCAAGCGCGGGAAAAACTCTCTATTTCGACAAAAAAGAACCGGATTCGTCCGCGACAACAATTGCGATCCGCAATAGCGCAATGGTCATGGAGGCGTAATGTTCATAACTTCATTTAGTGAAGGCCCGACCGATTTGGACCTCGTTGCGCATTTTCTTGGCGTTGCCACGCATGACAACATCAATGCCGCTCCAGCCGGGGATGCGTCGGACAAATTCGTGTCGTCGGGGCATTGGCAGAGTGCTGAATGCGTCTCAATTTTGCTGGCAACCCAGAACCAGTTTGCTCCGACCTTTGGTGCATCGCGCCGGACACTTTCGGTCGGGGCAAATACCGCGAAATAATGCTGGCAAATTTTGAATCACCTTAAAGTTGACTTAATTTGGCCGGTTTTCGAGGTTTAGATCGCGTTTAGGCGGACAAGTTTGCACGAGACAGCAACGGGTCTGAGAACCGCCTGACCTTTCGGGAGTCATGGAAATGCATCTACTCGCTGTTGACGACGAACCAACAATCCTCGAACTGCTTCAACTGATCATTCAGACGCTCGGCGACCACACCGTGATCACTGCGACATCCGTTGCCGAGGCGCATACAATACTGGCGAAACCCGAGACGCCGGCAATTGATTGCTTCCTTATCGATATTCAAATGCCGGAAACCGACGGCATCGCGCTCTGCGAATGGCTGCGCGCGCAACCGCAGTATCAGTTGACACCCATTCTCATGCTGACCGCGATGACCGACAAGTCCTACATCGACAGGGCTTTCGCGGCAGGGGCCAGCGACTATATCACCAAGCCGTTCGATATCGACAACCTGCGCGGCCGAGTCCAGCTGATCGGCGACCTGTCCCGGAACGCCAGCCAAACCGTCGTGAGCGCAAAGACCAATTCCAAAACCGAGACGATCACGTCGAATTCAGCGACGCTGGCGCTGCATGAACCGATTTTCGTTCAGGACGTCGACGGATGTATCACGCATCAGGCGCTTGAGAATTACGTTTCGCTGATGTCCAGGAAAAAGCTGTTCGGCTCATCCATAATCGGGTTCACCATCCGCGAAATCGAGGAACTGCACCGGAAATCTACCCGTTACGAATACGAGTGCATCGTGACCGATGTGGCCGAGGCGATCTCTGTTGCACTCGAAGAGTTCGGCGCGTTGTTTTGCTATGCAGGGAACGGCACCTTTCTCTGTGTTCTGGAGTATGGATCGCAATTGAAGCCGGATACGCTTGCGGATCAGGTGAACCTGATCCTACGCAGCATGGAGCTTTATAACAACGACGGTTCGCCGATCAGTGCGTTCGTTTCGGCCGGTGAACAAGTTCGGCTGGTCTGGAAGTCAGGCCAGAGCGCGGTTGATGCGATGGCAACGGCGCACGAGAGCGCGGAAAGAGAAAGCGGGCGCCATGCACGAAACCTCGAAGACTTTTGGTACGACAAGCACGGCATTGGTTTCTAGAGGCTCCAAACTAGGAATAGCCGCCCGGAATTGCTCCAAACGTCGATAGTAGGCCAGTAGCACGAGCCGGAATACACCACTCCGTCTAGGAGGCGCCGGTCGCGAATTATGCAGCGGCGGCGGTCGCCGATTACGCGAAGAGGGTCGCAGCGGCACGCACCTTATTCTGCAGTCCTCAATCGGCGCACCCCTGCTTATCAGAGCCATTGACCATCGGACCGTGAAGAATTCCCACCGTGAGAAACTGGCCGAACCGTGAACGAGTAGATGAGGTGCAAGATTGAGATCGCATTTCAAGAACAAGAAAATTCATGAAAGGCGCGGCTGGGACTGGGAAACCGAAGAAGCCAGGCAGATGCACAGAGATGTGGCTGCGATTCTGGAGGGGCACTTCTCAAAATTTGGCTTGAGTGACTTCCAAGACATGTCGACTGTCCGGGATCAGCGCCCATGGGACAGATCGGCGTGATTGCATAACGGAGGATTTCTGGCTCATCTGAACCGTCAAGGAGTGAAGATGAGACACAAATCCGGAACACCAAAAGGGTCGGCCGAAAAGGTCGTCAAGGACAGACACCATCCTCAGACGACGAAAGGAGATCAAACAGAAGACAATCGAGAAGCGGCGCTTGCTTCATCGCCAGACAGCCGCGTAGCCTAAACCATGAAAGAGCCAGAGCCTCCGCTAACCGTCAGGCCAACGTGTTCCAAATCATCTGACGACGGACATGTGATCGTCCGAGACCTTACAGGTAGGTTCAGCAACCTTTCGGCAAGAACTCGCCGGGCGCACCGGCGAAACCAGAAAATCCGCCATTTGTTCCGTCCGAAGCCGTATTCTATCTTGAGTAGAGCCGATTTTTTTTGAATGCCCTCTGATTGTTATTCTCTTTATGGCTTCGGCTCCTCCTAAGTTTCTGTAACATATATATTTTCGAACATAGCGGGTGTTTTTATGACGCGATATTCAGTCTCTGGGCAGGTTTTGGACTCATCCGGCGCGCCGGCGCCCGAAGGTACATCGATTGTTCTTTACCGGCGCGAGTTACGCCGGCGAAGAGTTTTGGCTTCGGACGCGATCGATGAGTTCGGTGAGTTCACGTTGGCGTATGAGGTGCCGGCGGACCGGCCGCCGCATCTGGAACTTCGGGCGTTCGATCAGGGCAGAGGGCTGAAAGCGGTTTCCGAGACATACTTTTGCCCTCCGGAAAATCTTGCTGATGTGACGTTGCAGTTGTTACCAGCAGCCCGGCGAACCGAGGCGAAAAGCGAATTTGAGCTTTTGCGGGCGGCCTTGGCGCGGGCGGTGGGAACCTCGCGTGTCCGCAAGCTCAGCGACGAAGAAAAACAGTTTGCGGCCCGGGCGCTTTGCCGTGTGCAGCGGTTTGACGCGGAAGACGAACTGGCGTTGATATCGCGCCTTGCCGCCGCGGAGCAGTGGGAGCTTGATACAGGTATCGGACTGGCAGCCGCATACGGGCTACTTTCGTACTGCACGGATCCTTCCGGATTCGACCTATTCGCTCTCACCGCGGACGACATCGCACGCTTGCTTCGACAAGCCATTGCAGACAACATTGTTCCTGCGGATGTAAAAAGTGCCGAGACCATCGCGGCGCTGCTGTCTTCGAGACGGCCGGCGGAGGACCGACGACCGGCGCAGCGCGTCCGTCTGCAAATTCTCGATGATCGCAACGGTCGTCCAATTGCGAATTCCGCGCTTTCGTTGTCGGACGAGCGCGCCGCGATTGCTCTGACCGGTTTGCGGACGGATCGTGCCGGGCGGGTGGCGTTCATGTTGGCCTTTGACCAGGGCGCTTCGCGAAGTTTGAACCTCGCCCTGTTTGACCTGACTGGACAGCAGATAGCGGATGCATCTGTCTCTCTTGCGCCAGATCAAAGCGAAATTGAGGTTCGCGTAGCGCTGTCACCGGAGGCCCGACCGGGCGACATCGGTCTGAGCGACATCTCCGACGATCCGGCCGTGACACTGTTGGCAGACCGCGGAATTCGCACCGTCGCTGAGATATTGCGCGCTGACGGTGGGGTCGAAGGGGTAGATCCCGACGATTTCACGCGCGTGCATCGAACCGCACGGTGGCATGCGGCCGGTATTGAACCCGGTATCGCCAGAGCGCTGGAAGAGACCGGGTTCGACGGACCGCTTGGTATCGCCCGTATCGATCGGGCGCGGTTTCTCGAGATTGTCGGCGACGGTCTGGGCGGGTCAGAGCGCGCCGCCGCGTTTCACGCGGGCGCTCGGATCTACGAAGCGCATGTGGCCCGCCTCGTCGGCGATGCGTGGCTCACTTTTGGCGAAGAGAACGACGAGGGGGATGACGAAGATGTCGACGGGGCACCCGAAGCAGCCGATTTCGAGGATATCTTCAACGATATCGCGGAATGCGGATGCAGCGATTGCAATTCGGCGCTGAGCCCTGGTGCTTATCTGGCGCACCTTCTGGACTGGATGACCGTCAATGTCGTGTCCGCCGGAGTGCCAATCACGCTGGACCAATTGGAAGAGGGATTTCACCAACCTTTCAGCGATCTGACGACCGAATGCGACGGCGTAAATGAAAAGTTTCGTCATATACGTCTGGCGATCGAAGTCCTTTGGTCGTTTACCGGCGGAGCTGCGAACCCTGGTGAAACTGTCTTCAATGGGCGCTATGCCGACTACAGACGAACTGTCTATGCTGCGCTCTTGTCTGCCTACAGTGTCACGCTCAGCGATTTGTTGGTAGCGCAGGCGCTCGATCCGTCGCTTGACGGCTTGCGCAATCAGCTGGCCCAGCGGCTTAAAGTGGCAGTGGGCGATCTGCCTGAGATCGTTCTGGCAGACGCGCCTGACGAAGCATCACTGCAAGAGCTCTTTGGCCTGCGCCGCACCGACATTCCCCATACCGCCGATGTGCCAATGGCTCTGGTCTTGCGGTTGCAATTGGCAGAGATAGGGCGCCGATGGCTGGCCGAAGATGGTGACAACGACCCATGGGGGCCAGACCAAGTACGGCCGGCCATTGATCCTAGGATCATAGACGATACCGTAATCCGCTTGCCGCGGGACGCCACGAATCCCGTTTTTGTCCTTTACACTGAACGTCGCGACGCACTGGACGCAGAGCGCACCGCAATCACGACCTCTGCCGGCGCTGCTGGCCTACTGGGCGAGATCACTAACCGGCTGGGGCGGAGCCTCGCTGAGTTGCAGGCCCTGCGGGACACGCTGACCGGCGCCGTTCCTGCGAGCCCCGAAGCTTTGGCGGATGCGCAAGCGGAAACCCAGGACCAACTCCTGCTGGATGTGAGCGCCATTGTTCGCGCCGTCGAAATTGCAGAGATGCTGGATGCCGAGGGCGATCCGGCGCTGAGCGATCCGGAAATCCTGGAGGATGCCGCAAATATTCTCGTGGGCCGGCATGCGCGCAGCCTGTGGCCCGATTGGATCGCCGCCGAGATCGATGAGAACATCGGATTGTCCTCTGCGTTGTTCCACCAGCCCGACCTTCCCGACATGCCGCGGCCATCGCTGCTTGTCGCGAACGATCTGGTGTCGGGATGGCGCGCGGCCCTGCAGCGTCGCAGCGGGGATCCTGTGATCGACCCAGCCCACCTGACGCCCGCGGAAATCGTGCAGTTCCTGGAGCCCGGATACGAGCCCTTTGCGCACGAGATTAACCGTGATGCTGCCTTGGGTCTTCTCTCTTCGCGACAGGCATGGGCCGATGGACGCCGTTCTGCCTTTGCCATAGCACGCAGCGGTGCGGGCGGCGTCGCAGCGCAGTTTGAAGCGGTACTGGCGGAGTCGGTTGTGCCTGATCTGCAGGACCGCATCGATGCGCTCGTGGAACGTGAGGCTGCGGGTCACGATATCGAGCGGGCGATCCAGCAACTTGCCTTCGACCCGCCGGCGTTCCGCGCAGTTGTGGCGTTCGGGCATCGCGCGGCTGCGGGACTGCAGTTGCTGGCCGATCAGTGGGCTCTCATCGGCGCCATTCTGATCGACGTCGAAAAACGGCTGCGCGCGACGGAATGGCGGGCGGAGGAGCGCGATGGCGGGATTGCCTTGCATCCTCGGTTATTCAAACAGGTCGATCAGGGCCGTGTGCCGTTCGATGTCACTGGTCGCGCGGCCTTTGCGCGCCGATGGTCGCGCCGTTGGCGTGTCAGGGACGACGCGGTGAACGTGGCATTCGCCACGCTCGAACGTGTCGTTTCAGATGCCGAAGAGTTATCTTTGCACATCCTCCGGGATGCCCTGATCCGGCGCGGTCCGTTGACCGGACAGACCCTGGCCGAGCGGGCCTCGGACCTGGACACGCGTTTGCTTGTGGCCATGGATGCCGGTGGCTGCCAATGCACTACGCGGGTCGCCTTCGCGATCGAGACGCTGCAGCGGCTTCTGCGCGGTGTGCTCGACGGAACGCTGACCGATGCGCTCGACAATGTCGCCATCGATGCCGAGAACATTGTCGCTGCCAGGAGCCTACTCAGCTACCAGGAATGGCGTGCCGCCTTGTTCGCCTTCCTGTGGCCGGAGAACCTCACCAGCCGCGTGCTTCCCGGCGGGGCCTCGCACGGGCTCGAGCGTTTGGTCGCCAACATGCCGAACCAGCTTACCCCGCCGAAGGCCTGCGAACTGGCAACGGCCTATGCTGCGTATTTCGATGATATCAGCGGGCTCGAGGTGTCCGCCACTTGCCTTGCCCCGACCTTCCTGCCGCCAGATGACGCATGCGATCCGGGCGGTGCGACTGTGGTTGATCGGCTTTTCCTGTTTGGTCATGCGGATTCCGGCCTGGTTTACTGGGCCATGCTCGACCCTGCCGATGATGCCGGAGACACACGCACGACGTGGCGTCCGCTGGGCCGCCTGGGAAACGTCACGCGGCTCTTGGGCGCTACTCTGCATGGTGGGCAGGGCGAGGCTTCCATTGTCCTTCTTGCGGAAGACAGCAACGCTGGCGCCGCCACGCTGCTCCTGTGCCGCTTCGAGCTTGAGACCGGCAAATGGCGCGGCCCTCGCAACCTTTCCGTGCCGCAAGAGGCGCGGGAGAAAGGCTTCGACGCATCCGTTCTGAGGAAGTATGTCCCGGATGGCAGCGGTTTCGATCTGGCGCTCGCAAGCACGCCAACTCTTGTGGCGGTCCATACCGAAGGCGGTGGCCTCTACATCCGCCGCATGAAGCAGGATCTCAGGGGCTGGACGGATGAGTGGCGTCCCATTCAGGGCCCGTCGGCCAGCGGCCGGCTTCTCGATTTCGTCCAGATCCGAGACGATGAAGCCGCCTTGATCATCGGCGGCGACGGAGGAAACGATTTCCGAACCGTGTCGCTGGTCGAGCCCTTCCAGAACGACGACTTCGACCGGATTTCTATCGGCTCAGGGTTTGCGGAATTTGCCGGTGCGATCGGATGGCCGGACCGCAACGAGCTTATTTCCTTCGTGAACCCGCCTGGAGCGTCGCGGTACACGGTCGCGGACATCGCCGCGACGCGCGTTGGGATACCGGACGACGATCTGCGTTTCGAAGAGCTGTTCATTGAGAACATTGAAGAACGATTTCGCAACGAGCTTGGCGTAAGTCTCGATGACCCGCAATTGTTCAGTTTCTCAGGATTCCAGCCCTACCTGGTCGTGATCCCGCTCGCGAATGTGCCTCAGGGCAGCACGTCCAGCCTCAACCCGCTCAATTTTCCGAATACTGACGAGAAGTTCGGTGATCAGCTTCCGCATCCTGAACTCGCACCCTTCAATGGTACGCTCTACGAACTGCTGACCATGACGAGTTTCCAATTCAATGCGATCCACGAAGACTGGGTCGACAACGAAGCCGCCTACATCGCAGACGAGAATGAGCGAAACTTCTACCTGATTCAGTACAAGAACTTCGCAATCGATGTTTTCATCGAAGCATTGGACGAATTGACCCAGACCAACCCGTTTGCCAGCCCTGCCTATTGGTGGACGTTTCTCGACGATCAGGTTCGTCGCCTGACCGAAAACCGCCATGGCATCCGGTCGCTGATACGTCAGACCTTCCTCAACAGCATCTCCGAACCAATGATCGAGTTTGGTTGGGACCCAAATTTCGACGATGAGGAAGATGGCAGCGTCAAACCGATCCAGTTTGTACAGCGCACGTCGTCTGTCAGCGTGTCGGCTTCGTTTTCCGGAGGCATCCGAGAGCAAAGAATCGCAGGCACTTCCGGCTACGACCATTTGCCGGGTCTGGAGAACCGAAAGCCTGTCGCGCTTTGGAAGGAGTTCTTGCCCAACGATACCGGGAGTGGCGCTTTCTGGACGGTCGTGCGCCGCTCGGGCGGGGGCATCAGCGCTATCGGCGATCAGCGGATCACGCTCAACACGTCGGCCGAACCGCAGATCTTGCCACCCGAAGATCCAGGCGAATTACTCGACAGGCGGGATGGCAGCGAGAACCTTTACACCAAGAATGAAGACGGCCCGCCCTCGATCCAGGCGCTGCTGCGGGAGCGGTCTGTTCTTGTGCCGATCATGCTCGGAGACGCACTCTGCGCCGCGGGACACCACGCCGAAGCGCAAGAATGGTATCGCACCGTATACGACGAAGGTGCCGATGCTGGATCTCGGAAGATTTCCTACGGGCTGATCGAGGAGGAAGACAGGCCGCTTTCGTTCAACGCCATCGACACATGGTTGCGCGATCCCGACGACGTGCACGCGGTTGCGCTGACCCGCCGTGAAAGCGATACGCGCAGGGTTATGCTGAGTATCATCGCGTGTCTTGTCGCAGAGGCAGACGCCAACTTTGCACGCGATCTGCCCGAAACCATTTCGAAGGCACGCGACCTCTATCGCCGGGCGCTGGAGCTTTTGGCGCGATTGCGCGGCCTGACCGGTGTGGACCGTTGCGCCGATATCATCGGAAGGCTGCGGTTCGAACTGGAGGATCAGCCCGACCTGCCAATTGACGATTTCACGCTTGTCTTAGGCGAACTGCCGTCTCCTGGCATCGTGCGGGAAACGGTCGACGATCTGATCGCGATTGCGCGCGATCCATCTGTTCCACAGGGCGAAACGGTCGCGCGCATGCGTGAACGGCTTGGCGAAGTCCGGCCGCGCAGACCGCGACGGCGTCCTGTCTCTGCACGGATTGAAACGCGCGCACGCATCATGACGCGCGCAGAGTCGCGCCTGCTTGCGACGAACCACGACCGGGCGCTTCTCAGCCAAACGTTTCGGGTTGGCGAGCGAAGACGCGCCGATCTGATCGCGCGCATCGACTCAGCACGGGCGGAGCTTGATGTTGCTGGCACATGGCTGACGACGCGCGACCTCGATCCGCCGATTCTCGATCCGCGCGACCGCCGCACACCAGAAAGATCGACGATAGACACTAGGCTGTTGCGCGCCTACCACCTTCGTGCCGCATCGCCACTGGCGGCAATCAGTCTGGCCGGCCTGAGCTTGACAGACCGCGTCACCGGAACGGTCTTGAGCTTCTGCATTCCGCAAAATCCTGAATTGGAGGCGCTGCGGCGCCGGGCCGAGACGGCTCTGGATCGAATTCGCACGTGCCGCAACGTTGCCGGCTATGAACGTGTCTATGACCCATACGGCGGGCCGATCGGGATTGGCCGAACCGGACTTGCCCCAGGTGCGCCAGCGCAAGTCGACGTTCCACCTGTTCCCGTGCGCTATGGAACGCTTTTGCCGCAAGCGCGCATGCTTGCCAACGTCGCCGCACAGATCGAAGCGCGCTATCTCGCGGCGCTGGAAGGTGAAGACAGAGAGCGGCTGAATCTGTTGCAGGTCGAACAGAGTCTTCAGGTGGCTGAAGCCCGAGTGACGCGCAGCGCGCTGGCAGTCGGAGCGGGTGAGGCCAATGTCGAACTTGCGCGTCGCCAGCGTGAGCATGCGATCATTGGCGCGGAGCATTACAACGCGCTTATCGAGGCGGGGAATAACAAACACGAAGACAACGTGATCAAGAGTTATCTGAAGACGGGCGAATCGAACCCATTGAAACAGCTGTTCAAGTTTCTCGGGTCGCTCGGTAGCCTTGGCGCAAGCTTCACGGGCTTCACGAACCCCTTCTCCAGCATAACCGACCTCGTCAGCCTCACGCGTGAGTTGTCGGAGCTTGAATTGCCTGAAAATCCAATCGACGCAATCGACCAGATCGAGGATCCCGGCCCGGGCGGTGTGGCAAGCGGCGTGGATACTGCCGCCAAGGGGTTGGACAAGCTGATCACGTTCTTGCTGAAGGAAGAGGGCGGCGGCAAGAAGATCAATATCGCCGCGCTCGAAGGGTTCCGCGGGGATCTCAAGCGTCGGTCGGAAGACTGGAAGATCAAGCGTGATCTGGCACGGCAGGATATCGAGATCGGGACCCAAGAAATCCTGACGGAGCAGTTCGCATTGGAATTGGCCAGAGCCGATCAAGCCATAGCCGAGTTGGAGCTGAGCCACGCCGCCGATATCCTTACTTTCCTGCAGATGAAGAACCTGCCCGCCGAGGCGTATCGATGGATGGCCTCGATTCTGGGCGAGGCGTACCGGGATGTCCTGCAGCGCGCCACGGCCATAGGACAGCTTGCCGAGCAAGCGCTGGCCTTCGAACGCTTCGCCCTTCCGGCCGGCATCGTCGCGGGGGACTATTGGCAGGTCGATCTCAACAGCCAGCCGAATGGAGATATTGATGCGGACCTGCGCGGATTGACGGGGTCGGCACGACTTCTGCGTGATCTTTCGCGCCTGGAATTTTATGCGACATCGTCCCTCACCCAGCGGGTACCGATCAAGATGGAGCTTGATCTGGCGCTGCTGGATAGTGAGAGTTTCCAACGCTTCCGCGAAACCGGGGTGTTGGAATTTGACACGACACGTCAGGCGTTCCAGCAGCAGCTGCCTGGCTTTTACGCCGCATCGATCTCTACGGTCTCGATCGGTCTGCAGGCGCTGTCGCTTTCGGGTGAAGGTCTTTCGATGACGCTCGAATCCCGTGGCATGTCGCGAGTGGTAGTGAGACCGGAAACGGCAGCGAGTACTTTGGTCCGCGGCCTCCCCGAGACACGCTTTTTGACCGGCATGCCCGAGGGCGACAGGCTTTTGTCGATGATACCGCGGTCCGAAGGTGTCCGAGGCGCTTTCGAAGGCACGGGTTTCGAACAGTCCTGGCGACTGGTGGCGGATCGCGGGGCGAATGCCCTGTTTGATTTCGATGCTATTGCGGGCATGACCTTTCGCATAGAAGGCACCGCACTTCACAGCCCACTATACGCCGATCAGGTCAGCAACGCTTTGGGCCGCGACCGCACAGGTGATCTGATCCTGAGCTTACGTGGCGACTATCCAAGCGCGTGGCAGACGCTGGGGGCCGCAGCGGACGAGGGTGATCCCCTGAGCATTGCCGTCGCCCTTGCGCGCGGACTTTATCCTGTCAATCTGGATAAACTGTCGCTCGATCACCTTCTGATCGCCGTGGTTTCGACCGATGGTGAAGAAACGGTCTTCGACGCCATCCTCTTCACGCCTTCGTCTGGCGCAGTCACTGTCGGCGGGGCGGTCGAAACGGTCGAGGGCAGGATCAGCACGCGGAACAGCACAGGTGCGGCACTGAATGATCTTCTGGACGGCCCTGTGACCGGGAGCCTGCGCCTGACCTTTGCAGAAGCGACGCGCGATCGCCTTCTGGCGGGTCACATCCGGGACGTTTTGATCGTCCCGAGTTATTCCGGCGGGATCACCTGACCTCGTCTCTCTTTCGGGCGAAGCGGCTCTTGATGAAGCAATTAGTCTGGCGCGGCGCTTGTATTCGTGACCACGTGTTGCGTCGTGTTCGACGACATCCTGCAAGAAACCCTTCTCGCGACGTATCGACTGTTCGTCTCAAGATGATTTGGAACACGAGCGTTTGAACTCGGACACAGGGCTTGGCAAGCTGAGGTTTCAGGACCAAGGTCCTGCGCGGTTACCTCTTCGCGTTCTTGGAATATGGCTTTGGACGGTTGGCTGGGGGCCCCGCTGTGAGGCTTGCCGAGGCTGTTGTGTCATCGCGCGCAGGGCGGCGACACGTTTCTCTGTCGCGGGGTGGGTCGCAAAAAGATTGTCATGCTTGTGTGCGTGCAATGGGTTGATGATGAACATGTGCGCAGTTGCTGGATTGCGCTCAGCCGCCTCGTTGTCGATCCTGGCCGAGCCGACAGCGATCTTTTCAAGGGCCGAAGCAAGCCACATCGGTTGCCCGCAAATTTCAGCACCGGCCTTATCGGCCGCGTATTCCCGTGTCCGGCTGATCGCCATCTGCACCAAAGCTGCGGCGAGCGGTGCGAGGATCATCAAGAGAAGCGTGCCGAGTAGACCAAGACGCTCTCTCGATCCGCCGAAAAAGAGTGCGAAGTTGGCGAGCATTGAAATCGCACCTGCGAATGTTGCGGTGACGGTCATGATCGCAGTGTCATGGTTACGGATATGTGCCAGTTCGTGAGCAATCACGCCGGCCAGTTCCTCGCGGCTCAGGTTTTGGACGAGGCCCGATGTCACAGCCACCGCGGCGTTGGAGGGGTTTCTGCCCGTTGCGAAGGCATTGGGCTGTGGCGTGTCAATCAGGTAAAGCTCAGGCTCGGGTAGGCCTGCATTGCGCGCAAGTTCCATCGTCATGGCGTGTAGCCCAAGCCGATCATCCCGCGTGACTGGTTGCGCGTTGTGCATGCGCAGAACCATTTTGTCGGAGTTCCACCAAGTGAAAACGTTCATGCCTGTGGCAACAGCCAGCGCGATCAAAGCGCCGCCGGATCCACCGAGCAAGTAGCCCACGCCCATAAAGAGCGCGGTCATAGCCGCCATCAGAATTGCCGTTTTCGTGTAACCCATCTTAGCCTCCTGGAGCTCAGGCCTTGGCGTACACAAAATATGGGTGGGTTCCCGTCGGGTACAAGCAGGTGGCGCGTTCATCATGCAGTCGGTGTGAAAAAGTCCGGAGTGCAGAGACATTGAACGATCATGAGCCGCTGGAGGAGGCCATGCAGAACTTTAAACGTACATGCTGTTGCTGGCTGGATATGGCGGATGATTGTAATCAGTCAGATCAGGCTTCCAATTTGCTTCATTTCGAAAAGACCCAAAATCTCACCGGTCCTGCGATCTAGGTAAGTGTGGAAAGCTCACATCGAGCAAGTAAGCAGTTTAGCCATCGTTCGTCGATCCGCTCCAGGCGCTGACCAGATCGGTAGTTTCATGCAGGGCGATCAAGTAACGCTCCTGTCCCAATCTGGGAATTTCGCAAAGATCCGTATTCGGGGTACTGACGGCCAACTTGAAGGCTGGGTTTTGAAGCACTGCATCCAGACCGGCCCGGACGATTAACCGGCACATTGCTATTTGGAGAGTGTGGACTGACTGTCATAAGCGGCAATCTTAGATTTCTAGCAAAAAATGACTGCTTGCGAAGGTATCAAGATCGTCAGATGTCCCCCATGCGGACAAAGCGGTCTTTCGATGACACGGCGTCAATGTCTGCCTTGATGATAGCGCAGATAGCAGGTTCCTTGGCTGTGATTTTCAGGGTAAAGCCATGCCATCAGTCGCGGGGTCGGCGCCGCCTTCGAGGCCAGTTTCCGCGATGCGGATGCCATGAACCCATGCGATCCCATAGCTTCGCGCGTCGCGAATTACCTCGTACCCCAGCGCCTCGACTTCTTCGGTAACCGATCTCGGAATACGATTGACAACGTCGATGGCGTTGCTCGTTGCCGAGAAACGCGGTCGCGTCACGGCTTCGGACATCGAGCAGTCGAAATCCAACACGTTCAAAACGGCTTGCAGGACACCCATCGCGATCTGCGTCGCGCCCGGAGCGCCGATGACGACATAAGGAGCCCCGTCCCGGAAGATGATTGATGGACATACCGAACTGAACCGTGCCTTCCCGGGCGCAATCGAACAAGCCAGACAAGGGCGCGGATCGAAGACGCCCATACATCCGTTGTACATGAAACCCAGGCCATCGGTAACGACGCCCGACGGCATCCCCAGGGAATGGGTCATCGAAACGCACATCCCGTCGCCATCGACGATCGAAATCTGCGTTGTGTCGCGGCACTGGCCGGCGGGGTCGAAACGCGGAACGTCGGCTTTTTCGCCGCTTTTGATCCGGTCGGCCAATTCTGCCGCATAGTCTTCTGACAAGATACGGTCAGCAGGTACGTCGACAAAGTCGGGGTCGCCGATGAAGCGGTCCTTATCGATCGTGGCATACTTCATCGCCTCGGCGACCGTTCTGACGTAGTCGGGGCTGTTGTGGCCCATGGACGCCAGGTCGAACTGGCCAAGGATATTAAGCATTTGCGCGAGCATCAGGCCGCCGCCCGGCGGCTGGTTGGTGGTGACAGTGAAGTCCCGGTAGCGGGAGGTCAGCGGCGGGTTGATCTTCGCTTCATAACCTTCGAGATCACGCGCTGACAGCAGTCCGCCATGCTCTTGCATGTCCTATGCGATGCAGGCCGCGATTTCGCCCTTGTAAAACGCATCTGCGCCCTCATCTGCGATTTGGCTGAGGGTCTGGGCGAGGTCGGGATTGACCACCTCGTCGCCAACCTGTTTCGGGCTGCCATCTTCCCGACAATAAAGCGCGCGGCTGGCGGACGTATGGGCAATGCGGTCGGAATTGGCCACCCGTCCCATGCGGGAAGGTTCCGACCAAAACTCGTGTACGTGCGGACGGACGGCCCAACCCTTTTGGTGTTCCGGATTTGCGTCTCATCTTCACTCCTTGACGGTTCAGATGAGCCAGAAATCCTCCGTTATGCAATCACGCCGATCTGTCCCATGGGCGCTGATCCCGGACACGAAGAGGCTCTGACCTCGGGGGCACCGATTATGGCGGCACTGGCCGTGGCGGCGTCGCATACGCGACTCAAGATCACCGGAGGGGCTATTGGGATCGGTCTGCCGCTTGCCGTAGGCGCAGCTGTGGCCTGTCCAGACCGAAAGGTTGTGGTGTTACAGGCGGACGGCTCGGGTATGTACACGCTGCAGGCGCTTTGGACTATGGCCCGCGAGCGTCTGGATATTGTCTCGATCATCCTGTCCAACCGGTCTTACGAGATCCTGAAAGGTGAGTTGCGCAACGTGGGCGTTTCGAAACCTGGAGAAAAGGCGCACGGGATGATGTCGTTGCGCGACCCGGATCTGAATTGGCGTGCCTTGGCGCGGGGCATGGGGGTCGCGGCCAAGCTAGCGACGACGGTAGAAGAATTCGATGCTTTGTTCGCTCAGTCGACGGAACAGGCTGGACCTGTCCTGATCGAAGCAGACCTGACGGCCGGATAGCTCATCATCGGATCCTATGCTGAAGCCGAATTCATAAGGGATTGTTTATTGAAAACTGAATGTGAGGCCATACCGCTTATTGAGGATACACTTGCTAGCGTCACCCGGTTCGATTTCAAACCGGGACAGGAGACCGGCTGGCACGTCCAAGAATTCAACTATGTGATCGTGGCTTTGACTGACTGCCAGATGGAGCTGATAGAGCCATGCGGAGATCGCCATCAGTTCATCGTTCCGGCGGGCACGGCCTATCGCCGAGACGCCGGGATCGAGCACAACGTGATCAATGCCGACTCGGAGCAGATGTCTTTCGTCGAGATAGAAATCAAGTGTGCCAATGAAAGCCGGTGGACTTCGCCAGATACGCAGGCCAATATAGGGCCGCACCGCGGTGCGGAGCGGCCCTTTGGTCGGTCATACTGGCTGAACGGTGGGGCGGAATAGGATCTCGTTCACGTCGACGTTTTCCGGTTGGGACACAGCGAAAGACACCATGTCGGCCATCGTGGTGGCCGGAACGGCGATCTGTTTGACGAAGTCGCGCACATTATCGCCGAGCTCGGGCTCGGTGATGTGTTGCTTCAGCTCGGTATCCACGGCACCCGGCGAGATCACGGTTACGCGCACGTTGTAATCCTTGACCTCCTGGCGCAGACCTTCGGAGAGTGAGCGCACAGCGTGCTTTGTGGCGCAATAGACCGCTCCTGAGGCCACGGTGATATGGCCGTAAACCGAGGACACGTTGATGACCTGCCCTGATTTCTGTTCTTTGAAGATCGGCAGAACGGCGGCGATGCCGTAGAGCGTGCCCTTCATGTTGACGTCGATCATCTGGTCCCACTCGTCGATCCGTAGGCTTTCGAGCGGCGACAGAGGCATGAGGCCCGCGTTGTTGAAGATGACGTCGACGCGGCCAAAGCTGTCCTTGGCCTTCGCGACGAGCGCCTGCACGTCCTCTAGCCTGGTCACGTCGGTTTCCACCGCGACAGCCTCACCGCCCGCGTCGGTGATGTTCTTGACGATGCTGTCGAGCCGATCCTTGCGGCGTGCGCCAAGGGCCAGTTTCGCGCCCTTGGCGGCCAGATCATGGGCCGTGGCCTCGCCCATGCCAGAGGAAGCGCCGGTGATGACGATGACTTTGCCTGTGATGTTGTCGGTCATGATGTGTCCTTTCGTTTGGATGCAGGTTTGGAACGGATAGAGCGTTCAAGCCCTGCGCGGTTTGGGTGGGTTAGGTTTGCGGTGGCCTAGTCCGCCACCTCGATGCGGACAGGGAAATCCCCGTTGCGGACAAGCATGTCGATCGGCCCGTCAAAGGCACCTAGCCGCACATGACCGCGCGAGCGCTGGAATGGCTTGTAGAAGATCGCCAGATTGCCCCAGGGCGCGTAAAGCGTGATGTCACCGGCCTTGGGCTCATAGCTGTCCGGTACGCCGCTGGTGTCCAGCTTGCGCGGCATGTCCGCGACTTTCTCAATCCCGTGGTAGTCGCTCAGCGTCAGGTCGAGAGGCAGAAGCGCCGCAAAATCCTGTGTCACCGGCGTCGTGTCGAGCGTGGCTGTCAGGGTCTTTTCCCCGAAGATCACTCTGATTTCGGTCATGGCGGCCTCCTTTCCTTGGTCGGTTGCCTCTGCGGCGGGGGCAAGGCTGATCGTCAGGGCCGCGATGGCTAGGCGATTAAGTGCTGTCTTCGGCGCGATCATGGTCAGCCCTCCTTGGTGATGAGGGAGATATACGCCGATGGCGGCGCGGGATAATCCCCGCTGAATCTCTACCTCTCATGAAGGCGCCTCATGAATGGGTGACATTGTTCGCCGAGTGATGAGGGCAATCATTCATGAACCCTCCTCATGTCCGCTTGCCGAATGCCGCCCATGATCCGGGCCATCACGCGCTTTAGGTAGCCGTTCATGTCGGGACGGTCGCGGTGACCGACCCATAAACGCAGCCAAAAGGAGATTTTTCGACATGACACGAATTCTGGGACCCACACTTGCTCTGGGGCTGGCCGCGCCCGGCGCCTTCGCGCAATCCATGGAAATCACTCGCGCGAGCGATCAAGAGGGCTTTATCGGCGATGCCGATCTCTTCACCGGCACCGCCTATATCGAACCGGTTTTCCCCGCCAACGAGCCCTTTGCCGTGAACGCGGGCAAAGTGACCTTCCTGCCCGGCGCACGGTCGGCCTGGCACACGCATCCGGCGGGCCAGATGCTCATCGTGACCGAGGGCACCGGCTGGGTACAGGAACGCGGTCAGGAGCGCCACGTCATGCAGGCCGGCGACGTGATCTGGTGTCCGCCGGAAGTCGAGCACTGGCATGGCGCGACGGACAGCACGGTTGTCACGCATATCGCGGTGCAGCAGTTCGCCGACGGTGAGAACGTCGTCTGGGGCGAGCATGTGACCGACGCCGAATACGGGGCCGAGTAGCGACTCTTGCCGCTCCGCCCATTCATTCGGCGGGGCGGCATAATTCTTCGACACATGAAAATTCGACATATATTCTGAGGGGCAACCGACGTGATCATCGATCCGCAGATCCAAGGCGCCCTCATGCTTCGAGAGAATATCCAGGACCTTATCGCGCTGGCCGCCGTGGCCGAAGAGCGCAGCTTTACCCGGGCCGCAGCACGGCTCAACGTGTCGCAATCTGCGCTCAGCCATACGATCAAGGGGCTGGAGCAGCGCCTTGGTCTGCGGCTTCTAACGCGCACGACGCGCTCTGTCGCGCCGACGCTGGAGGGCGAGGACCTGCTCGCCACTCTGAACCCTTGTCTGGAAAAGATCGAGGCGCGTCTTCATGCGCTAAACGCCTCTCAGGGCGCGCCGTCTGGGACGGTGCGGATCGTAGGGGTTGAGTATGCCATCGAGTCCCTGCTTTGGCCCAAGCTGTCTCCGGTGTTGAAGGAATACCCAGACGTGAAGGTCGAGTTCGTGATGGACTATGGCTATACCGATCTGGCCGAAAGCCAGTGCGATGCGGGCGTGCGGTACGGCGATCAGGTGAGCGATGGCATGATCGCGATGCGCATTGGCCCGGATGAACGAATGATCTGCGTCGGGGCACCCGCCTATTTTGACGTGGCGGGCACGCCCGAGGTGCCGCAAGACCTCACCGGGCACCAGTGCATCAACCTTCGCCTCACGAACCACGGCGCGCTTTACGCGTGGGAGTTCGAGGACAAGGATTGCACCGAGATCCGGGTCAAGGTGCAGGGACAGGCGGTGTTCAACACGATCAACCCGGTGCTGCGGGCCGCCAAGGACGGGCACGGGCTGGCGCTGGTGCCCGAGCGGCTGGCGCAGGGGCATCTAGACAGCGGGGCGCTGCGCCTGTGTCTTGAGGAGTATTGCCCCTATTTCCCCGGTTTCCACCTCTATTATCCCAGTCGCCAGCGGCCTTCATCGGCGTTTGGTGTCGTGCTGGATGCGCTCCGTGAAAAGAGCTGAGGGATTGATGAGAAGGGATCATGAATGGCTTGAGCATCCCGGCCATTAAGGCGAGCGGCGTTCACACCATATGAGGGGAACATCACAGCGAACCAAGGAGATTCCCCGATGAAGACCTTTCTCACCGCTTCCGCCCTCGGTCTGATGACCAGCGCCGCCGTGGCCCAGGACGCAACGCAAACACTGCCAGAGGCCGTGGGCAAGGTCGCCCCGGCGCTTGAGGCCTATTCCAACAACGCGCTCTTCAGCGAGGTCTGGACAGACGCCGCTATGTCGCCGCGCGACCGAGCGCTTGTCACGCTTGCGGCACTGATGACCCGGCACGAAACAGGCGCACTTGAGGTTCATTTCGCGTTGGCATTGGACGCGGGTGTGACCGCGGCAGAGATTTCCGAAACAATCACGCACCTCGCTTTCTATACAGGCTGGGGCAATGCGACCGCCGCCGCCAAAGCCGCCGCACCAGTTTTCGACGATCACGGCATCACCGCAGAAGAGCTGCCCGCGGTCGACCCCGAGCTGCTGCCATATGACGAGGAAGCTGAGGCAAACCGCCAGGAGTTCGTACAAGGAACTTATGGCAGCGTCAGCCAAGGCGTGGTCGATGATACTGAACAGCTTCTCTTCCTCGACCTCTGGCGTCGCCCCGCGCTCGAGCCGCGCGACCGCAGCTTGGTGACGGTCGCGGCGCTGATCGCAGCTGGCCAGCCGGAACAGATGACGTTCCACCTCAACCGGGCGATGGATAATGGCCTGACGCAAGAAGAGGCCGGCGAGATGCTGTCGCATCTGGCATTCTACGCGGGCTGGCCCAAAGTCTTTTCGGCAATGCCGGTTGCTAAAGACGTGTTCGAGAACCGCGCGGACTGAGTCAGGCGAAGAGAAGGAAAACGGCATGAAGATTGGTATTTTGGGCTCCGGCCTGATGGGGTCGCAACTGGGCCGGATCTGGGCGACTTGCGGGCATGACGTGCTGTTCTCCTACTCCCGCAGCACTTCAAAGCTGGACCGGCTCGCTCGCGAATGTGGCGGGCAGAGTGCGACGGTGTCAGAGGCAGTGCGCGATGCCGATGCGCTGCTTCTGGCTGTCCACTGGAGCCGTGTTCCGGATGTGCTCGAACAATCGGGCGCGCTCAAAGACCGAGTTGTGTTGAACTGCTGCGTTCCTCTGAACGATGCCAACTCGGAGCTCGTTCTGGGCACGACGACTTCGGGCGCGGAAGAGCTGGCGCGCCGTCTTCCCGATGCCCGTTGGGTTTCATGCTTCAACACCGTGCCATCAGAGGCCTTCGAGCCAGTTTTTGCCCGAAAAGGCGAAACACCGCCTCCGCAGGTCCTGATCTACGGCGAAAGTCTTTCTGCAAAGAAAGTTGCTCAAGACCTGATCCGGGACGCAGGATTCCAGCCACTGGAGGCGGGGGGGCTGCGCACTGGGCGTTTCGTGGAGCCCTTTGCTATGGTCACGGCGGAGTTGGCCTATGCACAGCCAGGCGGCCCGGCCCTGACCTATCATTTCACAAAATTTCGCTGACGGTACAGGAAAGTCGAATGATGAAGATCATCAGATCTGGAAGCGACACATCGGAAGTAGGTTCAGCGAATTGTTTCGCAAGCAACGTAAAACTTGAGTTGCTTTTCAGAGCCGAAGTGCTCGGACGCACTCCCGGCGCTCAACTAGACTGTAAGTCAGGTGGTTGGACAGATTGGCACAAGCTTCCCGCCTTTCAGTCGAAGGTTGTAATGTGCGAGCGCGGCCGGGGGCAGCGCAAAAGCGGGCTGATGGAAGAGAGACTGGTATGAAACGACGTGAATTCGTGAAGGCTAAACTGCTTTTTTCCGCCACACTTGCCAGCGGGTTGGTCACGGGTCGCGCAGCGAAGGCGCAGACCGCCGATAAGCCATACAACACGGACATCAAAACACTTTTGATCGCTTCACACCCCTATCCGGAACGATCCGTGTTTAACAAAGGGCTGCAACAGGCGGCCGAGAGTGTAAATGGGGTGACAGTACGAAATCTAGAAACAATCTACGGTTTCGATACGCGTGCCATTAACGCGCAAAACGAACGCGGAATCATTCGGCAGCATGACCGGATCGTGTTCATGTTCCCGACGCATTGGTTTAACATCACGCCAATGATGAAGGCGTATTTGAATGACGTCTGGGGCAGGGTTGGCCCCGGATTGTGGCGAGGCAAGGAGATGCTTCTTGTCACAACCGCAGCTGGCGGCAAATCCACGTATGGTAAGACAGGCAGAATTGGTGTCGATCTGGAAGACGTCTTCACCCCGATGGAGGCCAGCGCTTCGCACGCCGGGATGATCTATTTGCGCCCGCTTACGTTTAAGTCGATTTCAGTTTCGGAACTTCCCGAGTACAGGCAGCGGTTGATCGATCGGCTTCAAAGTTAAACCAGCCCCTCCTACAGCTTTGCCAGACCAAGCTTGTGAGGTGACTTTTTTGCAAGGGACAGAACTGGGGCACAAAGTGCGGTTTGATCTGTTCGCATGTGTCACTTCAAATCATGCAATAAGGCGCATAATGTTCATGTCCAAAAGGGCGGAGAGCCGACATTCGCTGCTTAGGTTGAGAACGTCCGCTTTGCGGGTTAAGCAACCGGGTTGCTTTAATCTTTAAGCTCAGAACGTATTGATCGAGATGCCAATGAAACTTTCCTCGGAATCGAACTTGTAGCCGGCACGGAAACTCGCCTTAGTATTCGGGATCCCGAATGCCACCGCCGCAACCTTGTCGCGGAAACCGTCGTCGTCCCCGAGATAGCTGAACTCGAACGTTACGTCCGGTTTGTCGAAGCCGATGGCGGCAAGGGCGAAGTAGCCGCGATCGATCGTTGTTGCCTCACCGAGCACAAAGATGCTGCCGAAACTTGTGGGCTGATAATGCTCGGCCACGAGCCGTATCCCACCCTTGACCGTCTCAAGCCCCTCAAGCTGGATTGCCGGTCCGGCGCGGAAGGTGACCGGCGTCCCAAGCGTGAATTTGTAACTGGCCGTCAGGTTCAGATCCTCCGGCCCGGTATAGTCGCTGAATACCATGCCGTATGACAGACGGTCGCGCTCGACCGATATCACGGCCGTCGTGGTGTCTTCGCCGAGATCCAGTTGATAGAACTCTCCGTCGGCCTGTGCCGCCGGGGCTGCGAACGCAAGCATCGCGGCGGCGTAGCGCATGGTTTTAGTCCCTGCGGTCAAGTGTTGTTCCTTTCCTGGCTGTCCTGTCCCGGCTGATGCGCGATATGCGCCGCGCCATGTCACCCAGCATGTTCCAAGTGTTCACGACGCTGATACCGGGTGTATTGTCTTCGGTATAGAACTTCATGAACAGGGCATCGCGCTGTTCTTCGTCGGGCATAAGTTCGACGCGCATTCCGTCGGCTGTCTGCGCCAGGACGAAAACTGGCAGCTCGCCAACGCCTGGAAGGTCGATCTTCCCATAGGTGCCGACGTCGAAATGCCCGCCCCGCACCCGTGCGGTGTCCTGGGTCAGGCTGGTCACCCACATGCGCTTTGATACTTCGCCCGAGGTGAAGGTGACGCGCTCTGGCGTGTCGGCAACATGGCGTTCGCGTCGGGGCAGTTCCACACAAGCGATGATCGTCAGCGTCAGCACGATCATGTTGTAAATCGTCCAAAAGAGTATGACCCATTTGCCTTCGCCCGCGTCGTTGAAGGCAAAACGGTCGGTGACGATACCCAGCAGAAGCCCGACAATAGTAAGACCAAGCAGGATGGCGAAAGGGGCCAGCATGTTCCATTGCACCACGATGCGGCTGCGGTCCCCACCCTTGGCCGTCACGCTGAAAGGGTGGCCCCTTGGCTGCACGAGCCCGGTGAACGCCGCGCGGGTGATCGGCAAGGCGCCCAGCAGCTGGCTGACATCGGTCAGGATCGGCACCACGTTGCCGCGCGACATCAGGTTTATGGCCATCAGGTTCCAGGCGAAGAAACAGCCGAAATAAGATATGACATCGGCCGGGCTGGCGTCCACGACGGTGATGTTCCCGTACCAGTAGAGCAATGGGAAAATCATGGCCGCGACGCGGAACGGAAACGTCGTGATCCAGTAGAGGCTGGCATCGATGACACTCCAGCGGTCGCGCAGACGCAGCCCGTTCTTGCGGAACGGTCCGACCCGGCTGCGCGCGATCTGCATCATGCCGAGGCACCAGCGCGAGCGTTGCGTGACGTATTCCTTCAACCCCTCCGGTGCGAGGCCCTCGGTCAACGGCTCGTTGAGGTATGCGGTGTGCCAGCCTGCATTCTGAAGGCACAGCGTGATCATGTAATCTTCGGTGATGCTGTCGGTGGGGAAGCCGCCGATATCCTTCAAGGCGTCCAGCCGCATGATCGAGGATGTCCCACAGCAGAAGGCGACGCCCCAGCCATCGCGCGAGGGCTGCATGTCGTCGAAGAAGAAGCGCTGCTCGTCGGGATAGGACCGGCTTATCCCGAGGTTGTGCTGTATAGGATCGGCGTTGAAGAAGTGCTGCGGGGTCTGGACAAGACCCACCGCCGGATCGTGAAAAAGGGCCAGCGTGCGTGAGAGAAATCCGCGATGCGGCACGAAATCGGCATCCAGAACGGCCACGTAATCCGGGGGCGTCTCCCGCGCCCAGAGAACCTGAAGCGTATGGTTGATGTTGCCGGCCTTTGCGTGCTTGTTGTCGGGGCGCCGTATGTAGGTGACGCCCTCTTTCTCGCAATAATCACGCAACCAGTCGCGACGTCCGTCATCGAGAACCATGACTTCCTTGGCAGGATGGCGCAGGGCCTTGGAACCAATGATGGTACGTTCAAGCACCTCCAGTTCCTCGTTATATGTCGCGATCAGGATCGCGACCTTCGGCGGCGTGTCCCCCCACCAACCGGCGTTGCGGTCGGCGTCGGGACTTCGGTCGCGGTGAAGCATAAGGATGAAGAACGCGCTGATCGAGCTTACGATTGCCATTAACTCCAGCCCCAGCAGCAGCCCACTTGCCAGAAAATCAATGGTCCAGCCCACCGGGGCGATCGTTTCGGTCGTGCGCCACCATGCGTACCTGATCGCGAAAATGATCGCGATCACGAACAGGAAGATACGGTGATGGGTGTCCTGACGGTCGATGACATACGGCAGAATCAGTGCCAAGCCGAGTATTGGAATCACGTGCATCAGGCTCGCGCCCATATCGCCGAGGTAAAGATTTGGCAGCATTACTCCCAGAACTTCCACAATATATCGAGTGGGCGGTCATCAAAGAACACGCGGCCCGTTCTGCCTATGCTGCAACCGTCCACCGGATCCGTCCTCAGTTCCGGAACGACGAGCGCTACATCGTAGCGTTGCAGGTGTTCTTCGCTCGGAGCCACCGCCATGCCTTCGTATACAGAGGCCGCGCCGGAGCCCGCGAGGCGGGCGACCGTCCCCTGCATCGCCTCGTCGCCGCCAAGCGGGCGAAACGTCGCGGTGTCGCCGGTGGAAAGCGAATTATAGATGGTTTCCGACACCGACAACGTGACCAGCACCGACGCGCAGTCGGCGATGTTCATGATAGGATCACCCCGTTGGACGTTCACGCCGTTTGCAGTCAATTCCTGCCACAGAACGCCGTTGACCGGCGAAGAAAGTGTATCTCCGCGCAGCTTGACGAGACGCGACAACTCCCGCTCTATGCGGGTTTCGTAAGCCGCCAGCTGTTCTTCGGCCCGGGCGATATTTGCCTCGACAAGTGTCAACGAGGTCTCTGCTTCGCGCTGTCTCAGTGCCATATTCCATGCCGCGCCTGCGGAGTCGTCAAGATATATCGCGCGCCGCGCTGCGAGCAGTTGCAGAGCCTCCAAACCGGCGAAGTCCTCGATGGCGCCATCCAGAAACGCGCCTGAAAGTTCGAGAAAGCGATCGGGGTCGTTTTCATCGGGCGCAAGCTTGTTCTCGTCGACGGTAAGGCTGCCAGATTCCGAGGGTGGCTGGTCCCGATTTGGCGAGGTGTCTGGATCAGACGGTGCTCCACCTGCGGTGATCTCAAGTTCCCGAGTTCGTGCAGCCGCGTACTTTCCGGCCGTCGATTCGATCCAGCGCAACGCTTCCCGTCGTGCATCGCGTTCGGCTTTGTAGCTTGTCAGATCCGCAGCCAGAAGGTCTCTTTCCAATTGCAGGTCGTTCAGGCGCACCTGGTCGGCCCTTGCATCTTCGACGGAGAAGAGTGTTGAGCCCTCTTTGATAAAAGCACCAGGCGCGCGATCCGGAAGATCAACGTCCCCGGCGACGGGAGCACGCGCGGTCAAGAGAGGCGCGTTAACAAATGCATTCGCGCTGGCCCCGGTCATCTGCTCCACGACAATGACGTAGAGCGCCCCAAACAGGAGAAAAAAACCAATACACAGGCGAAGATACCGCAATGTCGGCCCCTCTTGCAATTATAAGCATAGTTTAACCTTTATACGCACAACCAAATTAACGATACTATGGTGTAGGAAGATTTCGCTCGTCTGTGAGTTGTGTATGCAACTCCATCTTTGCTCCTGTTGTGGAACGAAAGTTGGAAAGTTGCACATACTGCTGCCAGAATTCGAAGTTATGCGGCTGTGAAAAGTATCGGGTGGTCGTCTTGGATGTCCGTGGTGAGAGGCAGAGCGCACCCCGTTCATGAGTAAAAGTAAGTGGAATTCGACAAATGGTTAAGCCTGATTTGACAAGTTCCGGCAGGGAAAACGTTCACGCTCCACGACTAGCAACATCTATCTTCGGCTTTGTCATGATTTGCGGCCTGCTGGGCATGGTTGCAATTTGGTGGCCTATACATCAGCACGCGCGAAGCTTCGAAACACGGGTCGAATCCGAGAATGCCATCCGCGGAGTGAAGGCACTTCGGCTCGCGGTTTCCCGGGCGGTTGAACGGGAATGGGAAAGCCTTCAAGCCGTCGCAGGACAGATCGCTCCAATGGAAAACGAAGAGATCCGCGCATTCACCGACGCTGTACTCGTCGCCGGTGGACGTGTCGCTTGGGCTGGGCTCGCCGATCTTTCCGGCACCATCAGAGTCGGCTCCAATGGGAGCCGCGTGGGCACCTCCGTATCAAGCACAGACTGGTATCGACAGGGTCTTCGCGGTCCGTTTTTTGGTGACATAACATCGTCCAACCCCACCGCGGCGCATGAGCAGAACGATGTGTTGAACATTGCCGTGCCAGTCAAATCCGCCGATGGAGATGTTACTGGAGTATATGTATACAGTCTGAAAGCAAGTTGGCTTCAGGATTACGTTCAGGCTGCTGCGGACGACCTTGGCTTGCTGGCTTATGTCGTCGACAAGCGCGGCCGCTCAATCTTTCCGACGCAACAGCAGACCAGCGTGGACCTTACACCAGCCAGTCTCAGTTCCCTTTCTCTCAATATCGAATCCGCACAGGTCGTCGAGGATGCAAACGGCGTGAGAAACATCTACGCCGTTGCGCCCGAGCTCACGGTCGGCAACGCGCCCCCCACTGGCCTCTCTCTGGTTGCGCGCGTTCCGCCAGCTTCTTTCGGTCAGGATGTATCGGACTTGTCCGTCGCAATGTGGATCAGTCTGCTGAGCTTGCTCGGTGTCTTGGGAGCGTTTTCGATCCTGTTCACACGGCATTTCGTGCGCCCTCTGGAGCGCCTGTCCGAGACCGCCCGAGAGATAGCAGATGGCAAGGAACCTTATCCGGAGGAGTTCAATTCCAGCCGCGAAAGTGAGCAGCTCTCGCATGCGCTCAGCCGTATTCAGAGCCGATACTACTAGAGAACTTCAATCGCTTGGCACCGGAAGCCGGTATCTTGTCAGGTGATCATTCTGATCGCCAAACCATCATTCGTTGCAACAGAGGCGAATGTCGGCTCTGGGCCGAAGCTAACCAGTTTAACGACAATACGGTTTTGAAGGTATGACCCGCGAAGCTTCAGTTTCGAATTTCCGATATTTACCGCCTGAGTATCGAGGGCAGTCTCTGGCATGTCCGGCAGCTATCACCGCAGCACCCAGATCCAAACCATCTTTGTCCCAGCAGACGCCTACCCAGCGGTCATAGGTCTTCTCACCGTTGAACTCGCAAGTGATCAAAGCATTGCTGTAGGCATTCTGCATCCAGCGCTTCCCGGCCTGCCCTCCTCGTTCGTTCAATTCGGGAGCATCGACACCATTGAGCCGCACGGCAATGCGTCCACGACTTGTTGCAATCTCGATGGTGTCTGCGTCCCGGACATGGACAAGCTTTCCGCTGAGGGTTGTTGCCTGGGCGTGTGAAGTAGCGCTGAGCACGCAAATCATTGCGAGGAGCGCGACGGAGGTTAGGGATTTTGTCCGGGATCAGCGCCCATGGGACAGATCAGCGTGATTGCATAACGGAGGATTTCTGGCTCATCTGAACCGTCAAGGAGTGAAGATGAGACACAAATCCGGAACACCAAAAGGGTCGGCCGAAAAGGTCGTCAAGGACATCCGCCGCAAGACACGGCGCCAGTTCAGCGCGGAGGAGAAGATCCGCATCGTGCTGGAAGGTCTGCGCGGCGAAATCAGTATCGCGGAACTCTGTCGTCGCGAGGGGATAAGCTGAACGTTCGCTATCTGGAAGCTGCGACGCAGCAAGTCACCAATCTCGGAACGGCAGCTCAGGGCCGTTTGCGGACGTTGCTCTTGACCCCGCCGAGTGCATGAAATACTCCTCTGAACTGTTGAGCGGGCGTTGTGTAATGGTAAGACCTCAGCCTTCCAAGCTGATGATACGGGTTCGATTCCCGTCGCCCGCTCCAGAAATTCATTTCCGACAGTTTGCCGACAAAAACTTTTAGTGCGTACGTTTTAGTATTTGAAATAATGATATAAATTCCCGTCTGCGCATCTGTCTTCCAAGCTGATGATATGGGTTCGATTCCCGTCGCCCGCTCCAGTATCCCCGCCCTTGCAGGCCCATAGGCTGCCGTGCCCGGTGATCGAGCGGATGTTACGCCCTTGACCCCGGCGGCGTGCCCCGCCATGACATGGGCCGGACGAAAATCTTGCGCGGGGATACATGGTAAGACGGGCCGAAAACGGCGCAGACATGATCGAGCGGGAGGGGTCGAAGCGCATGGGGGCGTTGTCGGAGCTCTGGCCGTTTCTGCAACCTTACCGACGTTTGCTGGCCTTGGCGGTTCTGGCACTTGTGCTGACGGCCTGTGTTTCGCTGGTGCTGCCGTTGGCGGTGCGGCGCGTGGTCGACAATTTCTCGGTCGAGGACGGGGCGATCCTGGACAAGTATTTCCTGGCCGCGGTCGGTATCGCGGGACTGCTCGCGATTGGCACGGGGCTGCGCTATGCGTTGGTGACGCGGCTGGGCGAACGGGTCGTGGCGGACATGCGCAAGGCGGTCTTCGACAAGGTTATCGGGCTGAGCCCGGCCTTTTACGAGCGCACCATGACGGGCGAGATCCTGAGCCGCGTGACAACGGATACGACGCTGATCCTTTCGGTGATCGGGTCGTCGATTTCCATCGCGCTGCGCAACCTGCTGATCTTCGTGGGCGGGCTGGTGCTGATGCTGTTTACCTCGGCCAAGCTGACCGGGATGGTGTTGCTGCTGGTGCCGCTGATCATCGTGCCGATCCTTACGCTGGGGCGCAGGTTGCGCAAGCTGAGCCGCGAGAACCAGGACTGGATTGCGGCCAGTTCCGGCAATGCCTCGGAGGCGCTATTGAACGTGCAGACGGTGCAGGCCTTCACCCATGAAGGGGCCAGCCGGGCGGCGTTCTCGGACGTCACCGAGCGCAGCTTTGACGTGGCGCGGCGGCGCATATGGGTGCGGGCGTTGATGACGGTTATCGTTATATTCCTGGTGTTTACGGGCATTGTTTGCGTGCTCTGGATCGGGGCACGGGACGTGCGCGCCGGTGAGATGACGGCGGGCACATTGGTGCAGTTCGTGATCTACTCGGTCATGGTGGCCGGTGGCGTTGCGGCCTTGTCGGAGATCTGGGGCGAATTGCAGCGGGCCGCCGGGGCGACGGAGCGGCTGGTGGAGCTGTTGCAGGCCGAGGACGAGGTGCAGGACCCGGCCCGGCCCGAGATGCTGCCGCGTCCGGTCAAGGGGCGTGTCGCCTTCGAGAATGTCAGCTTCACCTATCCCACACGGCCCGATGCACCGGCGCTGCATGAATTGAACCTGGTGATCGAACCGGGCGAGACGGTGGCGCTGGTGGGTCCGTCCGGGGCGGGCAAGACGACGATCATCCAGATGATCCAGCGGTTCTACGATCCGCAATCGGGTCAGGTAACGCTGGATGGTGTGCCGCTTGATCGGATGGCGCGGCCCGACTTTCGGGCGGAGCTGTCGCTGGTGCCGCAGGAGCCGGTGATCTTTGCCGCCTCGGCGCGGGACAACATCCGGTTCGGGCGGATCGACGCGGATGACGACGCGGTCGAAGCGGCAGCGCGGGCGGCGGCGGCGCATGAGTTCATCATGGCGTTGCCGGACGGGTATGACACCTATCTGGGTGAGCGCGGAGTGATGCTGTCGGGCGGGCAGAAACAGCGGGTGGCGATTGCGCGCGCAATTCTGCGCGATGCGCCCGTGCTTCTGTTGGACGAGGCGACCTCGGCACTGGATGCCGAGAGCGAGCGCGCGGTGCAACAGGCGGTCGACGGGCTGGCCAAGGACCGCACGACGGTGATCGTGGCGCATCGGCTGGCCACGGTGAAGAAGGCAGACCGGATCATCGTGATGGAACAGGGCCGCATCGTGGCGGAAGGGACGCATGACAGCCTGGTCGCCGAGGGGGGCCTTTACGCCCGGCTGGCGCGGTTACAGTTCACCGATGGGGCGGCGGCTTAGGGCGCGGCCAAAAGCTTTGGAAAAGCTTTTGGCAAATCCTTTTTGAAAGGATTTGCGGCGGTGCGTTGGTTTCCGAGGGTGCCTTGTGTAGTCTTTTCAAAACACGAGCGGGTGCCGCTGATGCGCGAGGATCCAGCCTACATTTCCCAGACCACCGGTGCGCCGATGCGTGTTGTCCTGTTGGGGGCAAGCGGCACGATCGGGGGGGCGGTTCTGGATGTGCTGCTGGCCGATGGCCATGAAGTGATTTGCCCGTTGCGCCGCGCTGACGCATCGGTGCCTGAGCAGGTGCAGCGCGTCATCGGGGACCTGTCGGCGCCCGATCTGCTGAAGGACGCGATGCGCGGGGCCGACGCCGTTGTCAGTTGCCTGGCCTCGCGGTCGGGCGCGCCCGGCGATGCCTGGGCGGTGGATCACGGGCTGAATATGACGACCCTGCGCGCGGCGGAGGCGCAGGGCGTCGGGCGGTTCGTCCTGTTGTCGGCGATCTGCGTGCAGAAACCGGTGCTGGCGTTCCAGAAGGCCAAGCTGGCCTTCGAGGCGGAGTTGCGCGCATCGGACCTGTGCCACGTGATCGTGCGGCCCACGGCGTTTTTCAAATCGCTGTCCGGGCAGATGGACAGGATACGGGCGGGCAAGCCTTACCTTGCATTCGGCGACGGTCGAATGACCGCCTGCAAGCCGATCAGCGATGGCGATCTGGCGCGGTTCATGGTGAACGCGCTGACCAATCCGGCCTGCGACAACCGAATTCTGCCGGTCGGCGGGCCCGGTCCGGCGCTGACGCCCGAGGATCAGGGCCGGTTGCTGGCCGATTCGCTGGGCGTGCCGTTCCGGATGAAACGCGTGCCGGTGGGTTTGCTTGACGCTATCATTGCCACACTGAGTGTTACCGGAAGGTTAAACAGGCGTGCCCGCGCCAAGGCAGAGCTGGCGCGGATCGGGCGCTATTACGCGACCGAGTCGATGCTGGTCTGGGACGAGACCCGGCAACGTTATGACGCGGACGCGACACCGGAATTCGGGCAGGACCGGCTGGAGGAGTTCTATGCCCGGCTTGCGGCGGGTGAGATCGCGCTGGAACGCGGCGACCATGCGGTGTTCTGAACTGGTCAAGCGCATACGGATCGGGTAGGGGAAGCCCTTATGACAAAAGGCTTTGCATCATGACCCAACGTGCCGGTTTCATCGCCCTGATCGGGGAGCCCAATGCGGGCAAGTCCACGCTGCTGAACCGAATGGTGGGCGCGAAGGTCAGCATCGTGACGCACAAGGTGCAGACCACGCGCGCGCGGATCCGTGGCGTGGCCATCGAGGGCGACGCGCAGCTTGTTTTCGTGGACACGCCTGGGCTGTTCGCGCCGCGCCGGCGGCTGGACCGGGCGATGGTGGCCGCGGCCTGGAGCGGGGCGGCGGATGCGGATGTGGTCGTGCTGTTGGTCGAGGCGCATCGGGGTGTCACGGAAGGGGTCGAGAAAATCCTGGACGGGCTGGACGCCTTGCCCAAGGGGCGGCGCGTGGCGCTGGCGATCAACAAGATCGACCGGGTGCAGTCCGAGGTGCTGCTGGGGCTGACCAAGGACCTGAACGAACGGCATGAATTTGTTGAGACTTTCATGATTTCCGCCGAGAAGGGGCATGGGGTCGAGGACCTGCGCACATGGCTGGCGGACGAGATGCCGGAGGGGCCGTGGCTGTACCCCGAGGACCAGATCGCCGACCTGCCGCTGCGGATGATCGCGGCCGAGATGACGCGCGAAAAGCTGACCCTGCGGCTGCACCAGGAATTGCCTTATCAGCTGACTGTCGAGACCGAGAACTGGGAGGAGCGCGAGGACGGATCTGCGCGGATCGACCAGGTGATCTATGTCATGCGGGACGGTCACAAGGGGATCGTTCTGGGCAAAAAAGGTGAGACGATCAAGGCGGTTAGCCAGGCGGCGCGCACCGAGCTTGAGGAGTTCCTGGGGCGGCGGGTGCACCTGTTCACGCAAGTGAAAGTGCGGCCCAACTGGCTGGAGGAAGCCGAGCGGTATTCCGAGATGGGCCTTGATTTCAAGGACGGGAACGGGTGAGCCGACTGACGGCGGAGTTCTGGGTGCAGGCGTACTTGGCGCGGCTGCGGTTGATGGAGATCCCGGCCTTTGTCGTGGCGCATGGCGATGACACCGGCGGCGCGGTGCTGGTGAAGCTGAACACGCTGGACGGGCAAGCGTCTGTTTTTCAACGCTCTTTTGACCTGATGAGTGGCGCGCGGACGTGGGTCACGCTGGCCGAAGGCGACGAGCGCGACGTCGATCAGGCCGTGGCGAGACAGCGGTCGTTCGACCCTGATTTGTGGGTTATCGAGGTGGAGGACCGGCAGGGGCGGCATTTATTGAATGAGCCGGGGTTGCGGGACTAGCGACGGGGGCGCGTGGGTTGTCACCCACCCTACGGAGCCGAACAAAGGTTAACGGCTTGAAGAACGCGAAAACCGCGTCGGTATCACGTCGGTATTTGAGCGGTATCGCGTCGGTGCCATTGGCCAACCCCCGGACTTAACGGGGCGTGCGCGGTAAAGGGGCGGTTAATGCCTTGGGCGTTGGACCGGGGGCGCGGGAGGTCCCGGATCAGGTCCGGGACGGCGATGTGATAGCGCGGCGGCGTGCTATGCCTCTTCCTGCCGGGCGATCCACCAGGTCGTGCCGCTGGTATCGCGGACGCCGCCGCGCAGGTCGCCGTCATCTTGGGACTGCATCGGCTGGACGATTTCGGCCCCCGCGGCCACGGCGCGGTCGAAGGCGGCTTCGGCGTCGGCGAGGTAGAGGTGCAGGTGGGCGTCCGGGCCGTCCGGCATTTCGCCCATCATCACGACGCTGTCGCCGATCCGGCATTCGGCGTGCAGGATGCCGCCGCCGTCGCGTGCGATCACGCGCAGGCGGTCGGCGTTGAAGGCGGCGGCGCAGAAGTCGAGCACCGCGGCCGCATCCGGCACGATCAGGTAGGCGGAGACATCCGGGTAGCCCTGGGGCTTGTGCATGGGCCTACTCCACGGTGATGACCTTGCGCGCGAGCACTTCCTGACCCGCAACGTCGAGGAAACGCAGTTCGTAGACGCCGGGTTCATTCGGCAGGTCGATTTGCACGCCGGTGGCGCCGTCGGTGATCTTGACCGCCTGAAGCCAGGTGAAGATCGCCTGGTTGCCGCGTGCCAGCGTGATGCGCTGGTCGGCGCTGCTGCTGTCCACCTGCCAGGAGACGTCGATGGTGCTGCCGGGGGCCGCGCTGTCGGGCGCGGTGAGGGCGGCGCCGGTGTTGAGGGCGGCGTCTTCGGCCAGTACTTCGACGGCGTGGCGGGCCAGCACGCGGGTGCCTTCGCGCAGGACGTAGCGGAGCTCGTAGAGGCCGGTTTCCGCCGGGGCCTTGAGCGTGGCGGTGGTGCCGTCACGGACGGTCAGGTAGGTGCCGAACTTGTCATCCGCCGCGCCCATCGGGACGAGGTTGATGTAGTCGTTGGTGGAGACCGTTCCGGTCCATTCGGCCGTGATTTCGTCGCCCGCGCGGATTTGTTCCGGGCCGGTGACCGTGACCTCGGGCGGGGTCAGTTCGATCATGGCGGTGGCCAGCACCTTGGGGCCTTCGCGCATGAGGTAGCGCAGCTCGTACATGCCCGGATCGGCGGGCATGGTCAGCGCCACTTCTGACGCGTCGCGCACGACCTGGTAGTTGCCGAACTCGTTTTCCGGCGCCCCGGCGGGGACGACCACGACGTAGTCCTGCGTGTTGACGGTGCCGGTCCACTCGACCGTCACGGAGGAGCCGGTCGCGGCGCTGTCGGGGCCGGAGATGGTGACCTGGGGTTCGGTGACCTCGATCATGGCGGTGGCCATGACCTTGGGGCCTTCGCGCAAAAGGTAGCGCAGTTCGTACATCCCGGTCTCGGAGGGCGCGGTGAGCGTGGTTTCCGCGTTGTCGCGGACGACCTGGTAGTTGCCGAACTCGTTCTCTGCGGCGCCGACGGGGACGATTGTGACGTAGTCCTGAGCATTCACGGTGCCGGTCCACGAGACGGTGAACTGCGCGCCGGTCGAGACGGTTTCGGGACCCGAGACGGTGACCTGAGGCTCGGTGACCTCGATCATGGCGGTGGCCATCACCTTGGTGCCCTCGCGCAGCAGGTAACGCAGTTCATACATGCCGGGATCGGAGGGCGCGACGAGGCGCGTTTCGGTGTCGTCGCGCACGGGCTGGTAGCTGCCGAACGTGTCGGGCTCGGCCCCCACGGGGACGATGGTCACGTAATCCTTGGGGTTGACCGCGCCGGTCCACGAGACGGTGAATTGCGCCCCGGTGCCGACGGTTTCGGGGCCAGAGACGGTGACCTCGGGATTGGCCACCTCGATGGGGGCAGTCGCCAGCACGCGCGGGCCTTCGCGCAGGACGTAGCGCAGTTCGTACATGCCGGGGTCAGAGGGCATGGTGAGCGTCACGGTGTCGTCGTCGCGCACCGGCTGGTAGCTGCCATAGGTGCCGGCATCCGAGCCCGTGGGGGCGATAGTAATGTAGTCCTTGGCATTGACCGTGCCGGTCCAGCTGACAGGGACCTGCGCGCCGGTGACGGCGGTGGCGGGGCCGCTGACCGTGACCTCGGGGGTCAGAAGCTCGATGGTGGCGCTGGCGAGGGTCTTGCCGCCTTCGCGCTGGATGTAGCGGATTTCATGCATTCCGGGATCGGCGGTGGCCAGAAGGCGGCCGGAGCTGTCGTCGCGGACGGGGAAGTAGTTGGTGTAGGTGCCTTCCTCGGCGCCCATGGGGACGATTGTGATGTAATCCTTGGCGTTGACCGTGCCCGCCCAGCTGACTGGGATTTCGGCGCCGGTAAGGGCGGTTTCGGGGGTTTGCAGCGTGACTTGGGGATCGGCCACCTCGAGCGGGCGGCTGGCGACGGTGCGGCTGTCGACGTTGAGGATGTAGCGGATCTCGTACATGCCGGGATCGGCGGGGGCGGTGAGGTCGAAGCTGTCGTGATCGTTGACCGCGCGGTAGTTTGCCAGGGTGCCGGCATCGGTACCGGCGGGCACGATGGCGATATAGTCGCGCGGGTTGATCGTGGGCGACCAGCTGATGGTGACCGGGCTGCCGGTCTGGACGGTGTCGGCGGCTTGCAGGGTGACCTGGGCTGGCGTGATCTCGATGGGGTCGGTGCCGAGGACGGTTTTGGTCTCGGTGCTGTAATAGCGGGCTTCATAGGCGCCGGGCTCGCCCGGCATGGCGAAGGTGACGGCAGTGTCCTTGCCGATGCGGGTGTATTGGCCCAGCTCGGTTTCGGGGGCACCGGCGGGGGCGACGGCGATATAGTCGGCCTCGCTCACGGTGGGGTCCCAGGTGATGGTGGTGGGGCTGCCGGCGACGGCGGTGTCCGGCGCGTCGACGGTGACTTCTGGCGCTTGCGGTTCTGGTTCCGGCTCTGGTGCTGCAACGGCGGTGGCCACGGCGGAGAGGGCCGCGCCAAGCTCGTCGGCGTTGGAGGCCTGGATGTACTGCCCGCCGGTTTCCTCGGCGATGCAGGCGAGCGACGCGGTGTCCTCGTCCGCGCCGAGGCCGAAGCCCACCACGTGGGCAGTAAAGCCGACGCCGCCCTTTTCCAGCGCGCGGGCCAGCTCGCACGGGTCACGCTCGCAGCTTTCCAGACCGTCGGAGATGAGGACCACGGTGGCGGGGCGGTCGGTATAGGAGAGCCGGGTGGCGGCCTGTTCCACGGCGTCGGTCAGAGGGGTCTTGCCGGTGGGGGTGATGGACTTGATCCGGTCCAGGATTTCGCTGCGCTGGGCCGCGCCGGGTTCGACGATGACCTCGATGTCCGTGCAGTCGCCGCGGGCGCGGTGGCCATAGGCCATGAGACCGACGCTGCGATCGTCGGCCCAGTCGCCCAGAAGGTTGTCGATGACGTTGCGGGCGATCTCGATCTTGGCGGTGCCATCGATCTGGCCCCACATCGAGTTGGAGCCGTCGAAGACCACCATCACGTTGTCATTGGCCATCGCCGCGGGGGCGGCCAGAAGTGCGGTGGTCAGCGCCAGGGCGCGGGTGGTGGTATATGTCATCGGGTCCCCCTCAATCAAAAAATCAATTCGGGGGCAGATAAGCATATCTGGCGTCCCCGGTCATGTCCGGATTTCCAGACCGTGGGTCGGGGCGGGCCTTGGCAGGGTTCATCTTTTGATGTCCTATGTCCGTTCGAAAGGTGGAGCGGTGTGATGGAGTGGCGCGACCAAGGCATAGTGCTGGCCAGCCGTCCGCATGGCGAGGCGGCCGCGATTTTGGAGGTGTTCACGCCTTTGAAGGGGCGGCACGCGGGCGTGGTGCGGGGCGGGGCGTCGCGCAAGATGGCGCCGGTGTTGCAGCCGGGCGGACAGGTGGACGTGACGTGGAAAGCGCGGCTGGAGGATCACCTGGGTGCCTTCACCGTGGAGCCTGTGCGGTCGCGCGCGGCGGCGTCGCTGGGGGACCGCGTGGCGCTGGCGGGGTTGAACGCGGTGACGGCCTTGTTGATCTTTTGCCTGCCGGAGCGGGAGACGCATCGACGGCTCTATGGCCAGACCGAGGCGTTGTTGGACCTGCTGGGGCAGGGGGATGTGTGGCCGCTGGCCTATCTGAAGTGGGAGATGGCGCTGCTCGATGAGATGGGTTTCGGACTGGACCTGAGCGAATGCGCGGTCAAGGGGCGGGCGGCGAACGACCTGAGCTTCATCTCGCCGCGCACGGGTCGGGCGGTGTCGCGGGCGGGCGCGGGGGAGTGGGCGGACAAGCTGTTGCCGCTGCCTGCGCCGCTGCTTGGCGAGGGGAAGTGCAGCGACGGTGAGATATTGGAGGGGCTGGGGGTGACGGGGTATTTCCTGATGCACCACCTGGCGCCGGAGATGGGACACAAGCCGCTGCCCGAGGCGCGGGCGCGGCTGATCCGGCGGCTGGAGCAGGTGGCGGAGGAGTGAGGGTGCGTTTTTCGGACTGCGGTTGGTCTTATACCGCGCGGAATCAAGGCCGTAGGCCGCCGCGCGATCGGCCGCTGACCGAAAGGCGATTGCCTGCAATCGCCGAAAGGTGGGCCGCCCGGACGGGCTGGCGATTGGGTGCCGTGCGCTCATTGATCGAAAGTTTTGCGGATTTGGCGAGCATAAAGTGCTCTGAAAGACAGTCGCATCGCCATCCCGCGGTCTGGCGATCGCGCGGCTTGGAAAGCTGGGCTTAGGCCGCGTCTGCCCTGGTCATGTCCTGCAAAATCTCGGCGGCGATGCGGAAGGAATTGACCCGTGCGGTGTGGTCGTGGATCTGGCCGGTGAGGATGATCTCGTCGGGTTGGTAGCGGTCCTTGAGAACGCCAAGCTGGGCGCGCACCGTGGCGGGCGACCCTGTCGCAGAGACGCTCAGGGCGTGGTTCACGTTGTCGGTCATCTGTGGGCCGATGGCAGTCTCGATATCCTGAACCGGCGCGGGCAGCTTGCCGGGCTGGCCGGTGCGCAGGCGGGCGAAGGCCTGTTGCATGGAGGTGCGCAGGTACGCGCCCTCGGCGTCCGTCTCGGCGGCGAAGACGTTGGCGGCGAGCATGAAATAGGGCCGGTCGAGCTGGGCCGAGGGCTGGAACCGGGTGCGGTAGATTTCCAGCGCCTGGTCGAGCGCGTCGGGCGCGAAATGCGAGGCGAAGGCGTATGGCAGGCCCAGATGCGCGGCCAGCTGCGCGCCGTAGAGGCTGGAGCCGAGGATCCAGACCGGGACGTGGGTGCCCTGGCCGGGATGGGCCGAGACGGGGGCGGCGGGATCGGCATCGGCGAAGAAGCCCATGAGTTCGACCACGTCGTCGGGGAAACGGTCGGCTTCGAGACCGCGGCGCAGGGCGCGGGCCACGGCCATGTCGCCGCCCGGGGCGCGCCCGAGGCCAAGGTCGATGCGGCCGGGATGGATGGTGGCCAGCGTGCCGAACTGCTCGGCGATGGCGAGCGGCGCGTGGTTGGGCAGCATGACGCCGCCCGCGCCGACGCGCATGGTCGTCGTGGCCTCGGCGATGTGGCAGATCAGCACCGCAGTTGCGGCGCTAGCGATGCCGGGCATGTTGTGATGCTCGGCCAGCCAGTAGCGGTGATAGCCCATCCGCTCGGCCGCGATGGCCAGATCGCGGCTGTTGGCGATGGCGGTCGCGGTGTCGTGGCCTTCGGGCACGGGGGCGAGGTCGAGAACGGAATAGCGCATGGCGGGGCCTTTCATCAGTTCCCTGTCATTTGGGGGCTGAGGGCTGCGAGAACAACCGTGCGGCGGGCCGGTGGCATTGCGCGTGGTGCTGCGTGCGGCCTAGGATTGGCCGACAGGACGGAGGGCAGGGCGATGGCGGCATACGTGATCGGGCAGATGGAGATCCACAGCCGGGACTGGATGGAGGCGTATTTCGCCAAGATCCCCGAGGTGGTGGCGGCGCATGAGGGCCGGTTCCTGGTGCGGGGCGGTGCGCCCGAGAGGATGGAGGGTGAGGGTGTGCTGCCCGACGCGGCCTTCGTTCTGGAGTTTCCCGACCGGGACCATGCGCGGGCGTTCTGGCACTCTGACGCGTTCCAGGAGTTGGCAGTGTTGCGGCGGTCGGGGTCGGAGCTGAATGCGATCCTGGTCGATGGGTTGGTGTAACCCGCGCGGCCGGATGGCTGTCCTTCGGCGCTCATGGCGGTGGCGGATGCCTCCTGCGGGGATATTTGAAGCCAAAGGAAGAGGGGGATGGCCCGGGGGTCGGAACTGCGTGCGTCTTGCCGTTGCGGGCTGCAGACCCCGGCGCGCCTTACTCGGCGGCGCGGAAGATCATCTCGCGGCCCTCGGGCGTGCTGAGGATCAGGGTGGTTTCGGTGACCTCGGCAAGAGACATGGCACCGAGCGCGTCGAGAAAGGCGGTTTCCTGCACCTGCTGGGGGCAGGTGCGGCGGGTGGTGCCGATCTCGGCGGCCTCGAACCACGGGTAGGGTTGCAGTTGCGCGGCGAAGTAGCGGTTGCAAGGCGCCTCGCCGACGATCTTGCCTTCTTCGGGAAAGGTGATGGTGGCGGTCGCGTCGAAAGCGGTGCCGTCGAGTTCCCCGAGCTGCCAGGTCTTGTCCGCCGCGCCGTGGCCCGAGAGGGTTTCATCGCCGCTGCAATTCAGCAGCGACACGACGAGGGGCACCGTCAGTAGGCCGCGCATCACCGCAGGGCCAGCACCAGGTCGACCAGTGAGCCGATGGCGCTGATATGGTCGGCGGGGCTGGCATTGCCGAGCGACGTCATGCCGATGGCAGACGCGTAAAGGATGCGGGCCATCTCGGGGTTGTCGATGCCGACCTCGGACAGCAGGTTCTGCAACGCGGCGAGGCGGGCATCGTCCACGTCGTTGACCGCGGCGCGGGCAAGGTCGTCGGAATTGGCCCAGGCGCGCAGGGCGGGTTCGGTGGCGTCGGGCGCGGCGAAGACCTGCGTCAGGTTGCGCAGGCGGGCCACGTCGGTGGCGCCGTCGCTGGCCAGCTCGGGCAGGCGGGCGATGCAATCGTCGCGCCATCCCGCCAGAAGCGCGGCGTGAAACGCCGGCACGTCACGGAAGTGCCAGTAGAACGAGCCTTTGGAGACACCGAGCCGTACTGCAAGAGGCTCGGCCTTGAGCGCGCGCGGGCCGGTTTCGGACAGCGCTTCGAGCCCGGCGGAAAGCCAGTCATTTGAGTTCAGGCGTGATGCCGCGCGTGCCATACCTTGGGGATACGCCTGCGCCGTTGGCAATGCAAGAGGTTCGCCGCGACGCAGCATGGGTGCGCGAAAAGACGTGCGTTGCCGACCGTTACAAAAGTTTTACCGCAGCGTCACAGAAGCTTCGGAAACCCCGCGTAGGTGTGCGCCGGAACGACCGGGGGACATGAGCGTGCTTGAAATTACCAAGCTGACGAAGGTTTTTGGCCAGCACAAGGCCGTGGATGCCATCACGTTCAGCGTGGAAAAGCCTGCCATGATCGGCATCATCGGCCGGTCGGGCGCGGGCAAGTCGACCTTGCTGCGGATGCTGAACCGGCTGACCGACGCGAGCGACGGCAGCATCGTGTTCGAGGGGCGTGACGTGACCGCGCTGCGTGGGGCCGAGAAGCGCGCGTGGCAGTCGGACTGCGCGATGATCTTTCAGCAGTTCAACCTGGTGCCGCGCATGGACGTGGTGAGCAACGTGCTGCACGGCACGCTCAATCGCCGCTCGACCTTTGCCACGATGTTCAATCTGTATCCGCAGGCCGACATCTATCGCGCCATCGCCATCCTGGACCGGCTGGGCATCGCCGAGCACGCGCCGAAGCGGGCCGAGGCGCTGTCGGGCGGGCAGCAGCAGCGCGTGGCCATCGCGCGGGCGCTGATGCAGGAGCCCAAGATCGTGCTGGCCGACGAGCCGATTGCCAGCCTTGACCCGATGAACGCGCAGCTGGTCATGGACGACCTGCGCCGCATCCACGAGGAAGACGGCCGCACCGTGGTGGCCAACCTGCACACGCTGGATACGGCCCGCAAATACTGTGACCGGGTGATCGGGATGCGTGACGGGCGGATGGTGTTCGACGGCACGCCCGAACAGCTGACCACCGGCGTGGCGCGCGACATCTATGGCGCCGACGCAGGCTTTTCCGAGGCTGCGACCTCGACCGCGATCGAGACGCCGGAGCGCGAGATCGCCTGACCCTACGACCCTGAAATTCATCTGCGCACCGGTCACGGGGGCCGGTGGCAACAAACCCAGACGGAGGATTAAGATGAAGAAACTGATCGCTGCCCTTGCGGCCACCACCGCCATGACCGCGCCGGTCATGGCCCAGGACATCGAAGAATTCCGCATCGGTATCCTGGGGGGCGAGAACGCCCAGGACCGCCTGAGCTCGCACGAGTGCCTGAAGACCTACACCGAGGAAGCGCTGGGCGTCGAAACCAAGCTGTTTGCGCCTGCTGACTATGCCGGTGTGATCCAGGGCCTGGTTGGCGGCACGCTGGACATGGCGTGGCTGGGTGCGTCGGGCTATGCCGCGACCTATCTGCAAGATCCCGAGGCGGTCGAGCCGGTGCTGGTCAAGATCAACCTCGACGGCTCTTACGGGTATCATTCCATCGGGTTTGCCCGCAAGGACAGCGGCATCACCAGCCTTGAGGACATGGAAGGCAAGGTGTTCGGCTTTGGCGACCCGAACTCGACCAGCGGGTACCTGATCCCGTCGATCGAGATCCCGCAGGCCGGCGAAGAGATCACCATGGAATCCGGTGATTACTTTGGCGAGGTGAAGTTCACCGGCGGCCACGAGCAGACCATCGTTGCGGTCAACAACGGCGACATCGACGCCGGCGTGACCTGGGCCGACGGCCAGGGCAACTGGGAAGACGGATACAACTCGGGCGCGCTGCGCAAGGCCGTGGATGCGGGCCTTGTCGACATGAACGACCTGGTGGAAATCTGGAAATCCAACCCGATCCCGGAAGGCCCGATCGTGCTGCGCAAGTCGCTGCCCGCGGACGTGAAAGAGACGATGGTGGCGCTGGTCGACGGCATGTACGAGAAAGACCCCGATTGCACCTACTCGATCTCGGCCGGCGAAAGCCTGGGCTTCGATCCGATCACGCATGACGCGTATCTGTCGATCATCGAGGCGCGCAAGTCCGCGTCGCAATAAATGACTGTAGACACAGGTGGCGGGCCCCATGACCGGGCCCGCCATTTGCATATTTCCCGAGAGGCTTCATGGCAGATGTGACCCAATCCGGCGGCGCGCCCCGGCTGAGCGACATGCAGGCGACCTACATGGCGCAGGTGTCGAAGCGGCGGCTTTATTCGGGGATCACGCTGCTGGTCTTCATCCTGCTGATGGTGTCGGGGTTCCGGCTGGCCGAGGAGCGCAATGGCGGGTCCTTCATTGGTGGGCTGGACAATTTCTTTGACTATCCCGGCGAGGTGGTGGCCGAAGCCGTGGAGAAGGCGGGCGAGTTGCCCGCGCATTTCGTGACATTCTTTCCCGCGCTGCTGGAGACGGTGAACATCGCTGCGGTCAGCACCCTAGTTGGTGCATTGGCGGCAGTCGTGCTGTCGCTGTTGTCGACGCGGGGGCTGGCGCGGTTTCCCCGGCTGGTACCGGTGTTCCGGCGGATCATGGACATCACCCGCGCGGTGCCCGAGATCGTGATCGCCCTGATCCTGATTTTCGTGCTGGGTGGCGGGCCGGTGCCGGCGATGATCGCGATTGCGTTCCATACGGCGGGCGCGCTGGGCAAGCTGTTTTCCGAGGTGAACGAGAACGCGTCGCTGAAGCCTTTGGAGGGACTGGAATCGGTGGGCGCCACGTGGAGCCAGCGGATGATGCTGGGCGTGGTGCCGCAGGTGGCGCCGAACTGGCTGAGCTATGCGCTGATGCGGTTCGAGATCAATATCCGGGCCTCGGCGATCCTGGGCTTTGTCGGCGCGGGGGGCCTTGGTTACGAGCTGAAGAACGCGATCAGTTGGGGGCAGGGGCGCTATGACGAGGCGGCGGCGATGTTCCTGATGCTGTTCGCCACGATCATCCTTTTCGACCAGCTGTCGAGCCATTTCCGGGACCGGCTGGTGCATGGACGCAAGGTGGAGATGCACCGATGAGCGCGACGTCGACGAACACCAAGATGACCGATACGGATGCGCTGATGGCGCAGACCGAGCGGCTGTTTCAGCGCAAGCGGATGGTGGCGTTCGGCGTGCCGGCGCTGATTTTGGCGTATCTGGTTTACGTATTTTTCGCCTTCGATGTTCCCGGGTTGATGCAGAGGGCCAGTGCCGAGAACGCGCGGGCTCTGGTGGCGGACACCTACAGCTACAAAGTGCATGTGACGCGGGACAATCGCGACGGGGCCGTCGAGGTGGCCATCGAGGGCGAGCGGAAAGGCGAATATCCCGAAGGCGAGGGTCCTGAGTGGGTAGAACTGGGCCGTGACACGGTGATCGATCTTGGCGGCGGTCACGTGGTGATCTTTGGACCCGAGACGATCAGCTATGATGTGCCGGGCTATGGCGTGATCCGGGCGACGCCGAGCCGCAGCCAGGGCGTGATGCAGGAGTTTCCCGAGGGGGATCTGCCGGAGTGGATCAACGCATCGAAGAACCGGCTGGCGATCACGACCGAGGCGGGCCGCCTGTCGGTCACGCGGAACCGGGCGGAGGTGTTTCGGTACTTCACCGGTTGGGAGCTGTTTTTCTTCACGCTGGACAGTCCCTATCACGGGATGAGCGTGGGGCAGGTTCTGGGCCGCGCTTTCAACGGCGAGGCGGGCGAGATCTGGGACGATTTCTGGCACAACGAGATGTGGCGGCACTCGGATGTGATGTGGGCCATATTCGAGACAATCCTGATGGCGTTCCTTGGCACCATGGGCGCGGCGATCGTGGCGCTGCCTATCGCATTCATGGCGGCGAAGAACTTTGCCCCGCTGAAGACGGTGCGGTTCGGGTTCCGGCGGCTGTTCGACTTCCTGCGCGGGGTCGATGCGCTGATCTGGACGATCATTCTGACGCGGGCGTTCGGGCTGGGGCCATTGACGGGCGCGCTGGCGATATTGCTGACCGACACGGGATCTTTCGGGAAGCTGTTTTCCGAAGCGCTGGAGAACGTGGACGAGAAGCAGATCGAGGGCGTGCAGTCGACGGGGGCGAAGCCGGTGCAGCGCTATCGCTTCGGCGTGCTGCCGCAGGTGACGCCGGTGCTGCTGAGCCAGGTGCTGTATTACCTTGAAAGCAACACGCGGTCGGCCACCATCATCGGCGCGATCACCGGCGGCGGAATCGGGCTGTTGCTGACGCAGGCGATCATCACCCAGAAGGATTGGGAAGAGGTGACCTATTACATCGTCCTGATCGTGCTGATGGTGATCTTCATGGACTGGGTGTCGGGGATGCTGCGGCGGCGGCTGATCCAGTCGGACGATGCGGGGCATTAGGGCGGAATGCCGAAGCTGAGGGCGGATGCGCCGCTGATCCATCCCGAGTGCGAGATTTCCGAGAGTTCCTTTGGGGCCTATTGCGAGGTCGGGCGGGGGAGCCGCGTGGCGCAGTCGGTGTTCGGGGATTATTCCTATTGCGACCGGATGTGCGATATCGCCAATGCGCAGGTGGGGAAGTTCTCCAACATCGCCAGTTTCGTGCGGGTGGGGGCGACGGATCATCCGCTGGACCGGGCGAGCCTGCATCATTTCATGTACCGGTCAGCGAGTTACTGGGACGATGCGGAGGATGATGCGGAGTGGTTCGGCAAGCGCCGCGCGCGGCGGGCGGTGATCGGGCATGACACGTGGCTGGGGCACAATGCGCAGGTGAAGCCGGAGGTGAGCGTGGGGCACGGAGCCGTCGTGGCCTCGGGCGCGGTGGTGACGCGGGACGTGGCGCCTTACACCATTGTGGCGGGCGTGCCGGCGGTGCCGGTGCGCGCACGGTTGGCGCCCGAGGTGGCGGAGCGGGTGATGGCGCTGGGCTGGTGGGATTGGGACCATGCGCGGCTGCGGACGGCGCTGGAGGATTTCCGGGGTCTGTCGGCGGAGGCGTTTTTGGAGAAGTACGACGGGTGAGCCAGGGTGGGATTGTGCGCGTTGCGTGCGTGCGCGTGGGTTTTCACCCACCCTACGCGAAAGTCGCGCGTGGGGTCTTCCCGACCCAAAAGGACGGCCCGTAGGCCGCCCGGTTTGGTCATCAAAAATGCTTGGGTTGTTCGGGGACAAGTGAACGCCGCCTTTATGGGCGAGTCGTGCAACAGGGATGTGTCGGTTGGGTGAAGGCTGGGTGACGCTTACTCGGCCGCCATCGCCAGTTCGGCGCCGGCGCCGAAGAACCGTGTGGCGGCCTCGCCCGCGAGATGCGTGATGCGGCCGGCGCAGATCGTGGCCTCGATCTGGCGGGTGGCTTCGTTCACCACGATGAGGTCGGCGCGGCGGCCATAGTCTATCACGCCCCGGTCGGGCAGGCGCATGATGCGCGCGGGGGCGCTGCTGATCAGCGCCCAGGCAGAGGGCAGCGTGCGCAAGCCCTTGTCCACGAGCGCAAAGGCGGCGCGGGCCAGCGACGGGTAGTGGTAGTCGGAGACCAGCGCGTCGCAATGGCCGGCCTCGATCAGGTCCTCGGCGGCGGCGTTGCCGGCCTGCGAGCCGCCGCGCACCACGTTGGGGGCGCCCATAAGGACCGGGTCTCCTACCGCCGTCGCCAGTCGCGCGGCGGCGCGCGTTACCGGGAATTCGCAGATCTTGGCGCCGATCATCGAGTAGGTCTCGCGCGTTTCGGCGTCGGGGTCGTCATGGCTGCCGTAAAGGACGCCGCGGCGATCGAAGCCTTCGGCGAGGCGGCAGAGGAAGCGGGGCACGAAGGTGGCGTTCTTCTTGGCGGCGCGCAGGGTGGCGAGGTGCTCTTGCGGCGAGCGGTGCGCCTCTTCCGCCCAGCGGGCCAGGGTGCCGGGCCGGGTTTGCGCGGTGTCGAGCGCGTCGTCGAGATGGTTGTTGAAGACGACGTAGTCGATGTCATGCGCGTCGATGAGCGCCAGCAGGCGGTCGGCGCTGTCGGTAAGATGCGTCTCGCAGCGGATCTGGAGGCGCAGGTCGGTCAGCATCCGGGGGCGGTAGGTGGCCAGCGCCGTGGCCAGCGCCTCGGCCTGGTCGGGGGCGCGGTGGCCGCCTTCCCAGGACCAGCTTTGGGCCAGCCAGGCGGTGGTGATGCCGTTCGAGGCGGCGTCGCGGTCGGTGGCGGCCAGACCGTCCACCAGCGGGAAGGGGGCCGAGGGGCGGGGGGCGATGTGGCGTTCGAACGCGTCGCCGTGCAGGTCGACGATGCCGGGCAGAATGAGATAGCCCGTGAGGTCGACCCGCGGCAGGGGGCCCTTGCCGATCATGCCGTCCTGCACCACCACCGAGCGGCGTTGCATTTCGCCGTCGCGCAGGACCTGGGCGCCCGTCAGGCGCATGTCGCAGGGTTTCGGGATCATCGGACTGCTCTCGATCGTTTCTCGCTAAAGTAGCGTGGATTTGTATCGTGGGAGTGACAAAGGGTTAATTATCCATGTCTTTTTCTGGTTCATTTTCGGGCAGGGCGTCGCCGAGGGTCAGCGTGACCTGGTCGCCGGAGAACCAGGTGCGGCCGTATTCCAGCGGCTGACCCTCCGGGTCGACGTTGAGCGAGACGGTGCGCAGGACCGGCGCGCCTTCGCGGATCTGCAGGTGGCCGGCCTGGGTGGGGCTGGCCAGACGGGCGGCCACCCGGGTCCAGGCGCGGGTGTAGTCGGGGATGCCGATGGCGCGCAGGCTGTCGGTGATGGATTGGTGCCGGCGCAGGGCGTCGGGCAGGCCGGGCAGGCGGGTTGCGGGAAAGACCGAGCGGAAGAGGGCCAGCGGCTGGTCGTCGGCCAGCGACAGGCCGTCATAGGAATGCACCAGGTCGCCGGGGGCGAGGGCCAGCGCCTCGGCCTCGGAGGCGTCGGCGGCGCGGGTTTCGATCAGGTGGGCGCGGCGCGACGGCAGACGCCCGGCGGCGCGCAGGTTGGTCTGGAAGCGGACGCGCTCGCCCAAGGGGTAATCGGTGGGTTTCTGAGCGACGTACACGCCCGCGCCGCGGCGAGGGAAGACGGTGCCCGCCTCGGCCATGTCCGCCAGCGCGCGGCGGACGGTGTGGCGGTTGACGCCGAAGCGGCGGGCGAGTTCCGCCTCGGTCGGCAGCTTGTCGCCGGGGGTGTAGCGACCGGCGGCGATGTCGTCGGTGAGCGTGCCCAGGATGGATTTCCAGACAGGCGTGCGTGTGGCGGTGTTGGTCGGCATGTCATGAAACCTTCACGGACAAGGTACTTGGCAACTCGGATGCTATGCGTTATAGATTTGTCTAGTTGTATAGTAAGTTAGACAACTTCGCAAGGTGTCTAGATGGCGGAAATGACCGAACCCTCCGAAAGACAGGCGTGGATGAGCACGCTGGCCAAGGCCCCCGCCGCCGACCTGGCGCGGCTGTGGGACGGGCTGGGGCTGGCCCCCGAGCACGAGATGCTGCGCGCGCCGGAGGTGGGCGCGGTGATGGTGCGCGGTCGGACCGGGGCCACGGGCGCGCCGTTCAACCTGGGCGAAATGACGGTGACGCGCTGTTCGCTGCGGCTGGGCTGTGGGGCCGTCGGGCATGGATACGTGCAGGGGCGCGACAAGGCCCATGCCACGACCGCCGCGCTGGTCGATGCGTTGATGCAGACCGATAAGGCCGACCGGGTGCGCGAGGGAGTCGTGACGCCGTTGACCGAGGCGCTGGCGGCGGCGCAGGCGACGCGGCGGGCCAAGGCGGCGGCGACCAGGGTGGAGTTCTTCACCATGCAGCGGGGAGAGGATTGATGCACACGGAAGCCCTGACAGGCGGGTTCGGCGATGCGCCGGTGGATGCGGCACGGGCCTTTCGCGGGGCGATGAACGCGATGGCGCGGCCCGGGCGAATCGAGGACTTGGCCGGGGCGGAGCCGCCTGCGCCGCTGTCGGTGGCGGCGGGGGTGCTGGTGCTGACGCTGTGCGATGCGGAGACGCCTGTGTACCTGGCGGGCGATCACGATGCGCCCGCCGTGCGGGAGTGGATCACGTTTCACACCGGCGCGCCGTTTGCCGGGCCGGAAGCGGCGATGTTCGCGCTTGGGTCTTGGGAGGCGCTGGGGCCGCTGGAGGCCTATCCGGTGGGCACGCCCGAATATCCGGACAGGTCGACGACTCTGATCGTCGAGGTGCCGGAACTGGTGGCCGACGGCGCGGTGCTGCGCGGGCCGGGGATCAAAGAGACGGCGCGATTGCGCCTGCCGGAGGTGGCGGCGTTTCAGCAAAATGCAAAGGCGTTTCCGCTGGGGCTGGATTTCTTTTTCACCTGCGGCAGGCAGGTCGCGGCGCTGCCGCGGACCACGAAAGTGGAGGGCTGAGCCATGTATGTTGCGGTGAAGGGCGGCGAGCGGGCCATTGAAAACGCCCATGCGTGGCTGGCCGAGGAACGGCGGGGCGACACGTCCGTGGCGGAGCTGTCGGTGGCGCAGATCCGTGAGCAGTTGAGCCTTGCCGTCAATCGCGTGATGGCGGAAGGCTCGCTATATGATCCCGACCTCGCGGCGCTGGCGATCAAGCAGGCGCGGGGGGACCTAATCGAGGCGATTTTCCTCATTCGCGCCTATCGCACGACGCTGCCACGGTTCGGCGCGTCCGCGCCGGTGGAGACGGGCGAGATGGTGTGCGACCGCAGGATCTCGGCCACGTTCAAGGATGCGCCGGGGGGGCAGGTTCTGGGGCCCACGTTCGATTACACGCACCGTCTGCTGGATTTCAAACTGGCCGCCGAGGGCGCGGTGCCGGAGGCGCCGGAGGGCGAGGCCAAGGACGGGCCGGTGCCGCATATCACCGGGTTTCTGAACCGCGAGGGGCTGATCCAGACCGAGGACGAGAGTGACGCCACGCCGCCCGACCTGACGCGCGAGCCGATGGAGTTGCCCGCCAGCCGGGCGCTGCGGCTGCAATCGTTGACGCGGGGCGATGAGGGGTTCGTGCTGGGCATGGCCTATTCGACCCAGCGGGGATATGCGCGCAACCACGCCTTTGTCGGAGAGTTGCGCATCGGCACGGTGGAGGTCGAGATGGACATCCCCGAACTGGGGTTCGCCATCGGGATCGGCGAAATCACCCTGACCGAATGCGAGACGGTGAACCAGTTCAAGGGATCCAAGACCGAGCCGCCGCAATTCACGCGGGGCTATGGGCTGGTGTTCGGGCAGACCGAGCGCAAGGCGATTTCCATGGCGCTGGTGGACCGGGCGCTGCGCTGGAAGGAGTTGGGCGAGGACGACGTGGGCGCGCCGGCGCAGGACGAGGAATTCGTGCTGATGCATTCCGACAACATTCAGGCGACAGGGTTTCTGGAGCATATCAAACTGCCGCATTACGTGGATTTCCAGAGCGAGCTGGAGCTGGTGCGGAAGTTGCGGCGCGAGGCAGAAGGCCAGGCGGCGCGCGAGGCGGCGGAATGAGATCCGGCCTGTCGCATATCACCTTTATCTGTACCGACCTGGACCGGATGCAGCGGGTCCTGGAGGAGGTGTTGGAGGCGCGCTGTGTCTATGCCAGCGGGGCCGAGCAATTCTCGCTGTCCGAGGAGCGGTTTTTCATGGTGGGCGACGTGTGGGTGGCAATCATGAAAGGCGCGCCGCTGGCGGAGCGGACGTACAACCACGTGGCGTTCAAGGTGGACGAGGCCGATATCGAGGCGCGCGTGGCGCGGATCGAGGCGCTGGGGCTGGAGATGCGGCCCGCACGGCCACGGGTCGAAGGCGAGGGGCGGTCGGTGTATTTTCATTCACCGGATGGGCATTTGCTGGAGCTGCATACCGGCACGCTGGAGCAGCGGCTGGCGCGGTATGCGCGTGGCCGCGAGGGCGTGGCATGAATATCGTCTTCGATATCGGCAACGTGCTGATCGCGTGGGATCCGCGCGCGGCGTTCCGGCACGGGTTCGCCAGCGACGCCGAGATCGACGCGTTTCTGGCGGAGGTGGAGTTCTACGCCTGGAACCTGGAGCAGGATCGCGGGCGCAGCCGGGCCGACGCGATTGCGGCGGCGCGGGAGGATCATGCGGCGTTGCTGGACGGGTATTTCGAGCGGTTTCACCTGACCATCCAGGACAAGATCTGTGAGACGTGGTCATTGATGGAGCGGTTGCGGGCGAAGGGCCACGGCATTTACGGGCTGACGAATTTCGCCGCAGACACTTGGCCCGTGGCCCTGAGGGTGCACCCGCAGTTGGGCGAGGCGTTCGAGGACGTGGTCGTGTCCGGGCATGAAGGCACGGTCAAGCCGGAGCGCGAGATCTATGACCTTCTGTGCCGGCGCAACGCGCTGAGCCCGAGCGACTGCCTGTTCATCGACGACAGCGCCGCGAATGCGGACGGTGCGCGCAAGGCGGGCTGGCAGGCGCATCATTTCACCACTCCCGACGCGCTGCGCCGGGACCTGACAGAGCGGGGGCTGCTGTGAACGAGTACAATTTCGCCTATCTGGACGAGCAGACCAAGCGGATGATCCGGCGGGCGATCCTGAAGGGGCTGGCCATTCCGGGCTACCAGGTGCCGTTCGCCAGCCGCGAAATGCCGATGCCCTATGGCTGGGGCACGGGCGGGGTGCAGGTGAGTGCGGCCACTTTGGTGCCCGAGGACCGGATGAAGGTGATCGACCAGGGGGCGGATGACACCACGAACGCGGTGTCGATACGCAAGTTTTTCGAGCGGACGGCGGGCGTGGAGACGACCGAGGAAACCGGCCGCGCGACGCTGATCCAGACGCGGCATAGGATTCCCCAGGCGGCGCTGACCGAGGACCAGATCCTGGTCTACCAGGTGCCGATCCCCGAGCCGTTGCGGTTCCTGGAGCCGCGCGAAACGGAGACGCGGAAGATGCATGCCCTGGAAGAATACGGGCTGATGCACGTGAAGCTCTATGAGGATATCAGCCAGCACGGGGCGATCGCCACCGCCTATGCCTATCCGGTGAAGGTGGAGGGGCGGTACGTGATGGACCCGTCGCCGATTCCGAAATTCGACAATCCGAAGATGGAGATGGCGGCGATCCAGCTGTTCGGCGCAGGCCGCGAGCAGCGGATCTATGCGCTGCCGCCGTGGTGCGAGGTGGTGAGCCTCGATTTCGAGGACCATCCGTTCGAGCCGAGCAAGGCGGAGCATGACTGTGACCTGTGCGGGGCCGGGGAGAGTTACCTCGACGAGGTGATCGTGGACGATGCGGGCGGGCGGATGTTTGTCTGTTCGGACACGGATTACTGTCGGGGGCGCCGGGCCGCGGGGCATGTGGGGGCGCAGGGCGTGCCTTTCGAGGAGGGTGCGGCGTGAGACACGGGGCGCGCAAAATTTTTTGGAAAAATTTTGGAGCGGATTTTTCGAAAAATCCGCGTGCGGGAGGGCTGACGTGATGACTCCGCTTTTGCAGGTGCGCGATGTGGCGAAGTTCTATGGTCCCCGGGTTGGATGCCGGGACGTGTCCTTCGACCTTTATCCGGGAGAAGTGATGGGAATCGTCGGGGAAAGCGGATCGGGTAAATCCACGCTACTGGGCTGCCTCGCCGGTCATCTGGCGCCGGATGCCGGCGAGGTGATTTTCGACACTGCCGTGGACGGCCCGCGCGACACGCTGATGATGTCCGAGCCCGAGCGGCGGATGCTGGGGCGGACCGACTGGGCCTTTGTGCATCAGCACGCCCGCGACGGGCTGCGCATGGGCGTGAGTGCGGGCGGCAATGTGGGCGAGCGGCTGATGGCCGTGGGTGCGCGGCATTACGGTGAGATCCGCAGTAGTGCGATCGACTGGCTGGGCCGGGTGGAGATCGCCGAGGACCGGGTGGATGACCGGCCCACGGCCTTTTCCGGCGGGATGCAGCAGCGGTTGCAGATCGCGCGGAACCTGGTGACCGGGCCGCGGCTGGTGTTCATGGACGAGCCGACGGGCGGTCTTGATGTGAGCGTGCAGGCGCGGTTGCTGGATTTGCTGCGCGGGCTGGTGCGGGAGATGGGGCTGAGTGCGATCATCGTGACGCATGACCTGGCGGTGGTGCGTCTTCTGGCGGATCGGCTGATGGTGATGAAGGACGGGCATGTGGTCGAGACGGGGTTGACCGACCAGGTGCTGGACGATCCGCAGCATGGGTATACGCAGCTGCTCGTCTCGAGCGTTTTGCAGGTGTGAGGCGGCGGGATTTGAGTATTTCGGGAACAGTGAAAGCCGGGGCGATGATCGAGATCGAGGACGTGTCGAAGAATTTCGTGCTGCACAACCAGGGTGGCGCGGTCATCCCGGTGATGGCGGGGGCGTCGCTGTCGGTGGGGCGCGGTGAGTGCGTGGCGCTGACGGGGGCCTCGGGCGCGGGCAAGTCGACGCTGATGCGGATGATCTATGGCAATTACCTGGCCGCCTCGGGCCGGATCGTGGTGGGGGGCGTGGATGTCGCGCGCGCCGAGCCGCGCGAGATATTGGCCCTAAGGCGCGAGACGCTGGGCTATGTGAGCCAGTTCCTGCGGGTGGTGCCGCGCGTGCCGACGCGGGAGGTGGTGGCCGAGCCGCTGTTGGCGGTGGGCGTAGAGAGGGGTATCGCCATGGCGCGGGCCGAGGAGTTGCTTGGACGGCTGAACATCCCCGAAGGGTTGTGGGGGTTGAGCCCGACCACCTTTTCGGGGGGCGAGCAGCAGAGAGTGAACATTGCGCGGGGCTTTGCGCATGGCTATCCGGCGATGCTGCTGGACGAGCCGACGGCGAGCCTGGATGCGGCCAATCGCGAGACGGTGCTGCGCCTGATCGAGGAGGCCAAGATGCGTGGCGCGGCCATCGTGGGAATCTTTCATGACGAGGCGGCGCGGGCCCGGGTGTGCGACCGGGAGATCGACGTGTCGGTCTTTACCCCGAAGGCGGCGTGATGCGCGCGCCGGTCCATAGCGGGCGGCTGATCGGCGTCGTGGGCCCGTCGGGCGTGGGCAAGGACAGCGTGATGCAGGCGCTGGCGGCGCGGCACGAGGGCGTGCGGCTGGTGCGGCGGGTGATCACGCGGGAGGCAGATTCGGGCGGCGAGGATTTCGAGGCGGTCAGTGAGGAGGTGTTCGCGGCGCGGGCGCGGGCCGGGGCGTTCGTCTTGCACTGGCGGGCGCACGGGTTGCGCTATGGCGTGCCGATGTCGGTGCACGAGGATCTGGCGGCGGGGCATCTGTGCCTGGTGAACCTGTCGCGGACGGTGTTGCGCGAGGCGCAAGCGATGTTTCCGGGCTTTGCCGTGGTGCATCTGACCGCGCCGGTGGAGGTTCTGGCAGAGCGGCTGGCGATGCGCGGGCGCGAAAGTGCCGAGGTGATCGCGGCGCGGCTGGAGCGGGCGGGGTTTGCCTTGCCCGGTGGATTGAGCCATGTGATCCGGGTCGAGAACACCGGGACGGTGAATGAGGCCGCGCAGGCAGTCTGGGCGCAGCTTCAGCCCGAAAGGGTGGCGCGATGAACGAGGTGGAACCGGCCCGCCGCATCCTCGCCGCAGAGGCTGAGCGTGTCGAGGACGAAGGGGTGTGGAAGCAGGGGCGTGAGCACGGGGTCGAGGGCCGCGCGAAGCTGGGTTGCCTGGGCCTTGGGCAATTTGCCCGAGAGGGTGTAGTGGCAGCGGAACTGGTCCATCACGTAAGGATAGCCCCATTGCAGCAGGAGCGCGTCCTGTTCAGGTGTGAGACCGGACGCGCGGCGGCGGGCGAGGTCGGCGTCTGTCGGTCGCGCGCGAAACGGGTCGAGCGTGCGGACGATGTCGGCAGCAAGGCGGTTGAGCGGCTTGGTGTCGCCGGTGGGCACGAGAGCCAGAAAGCGGCCGAGCTGCGCCAGTTCCAGACCGTCGAGCGTGACCGGCGCGGTGCGGGTGCAGTGCTTGGCAAAGGCGGTCAGGAGGTCCGTTTCCGTCTTGCCCTCCGCCAGACGGAAGGGGGGCTTGATCGTGGCGTGAAAGCCGTACTTGCGGGGTGTGCCGGTGATGTCGTCCCACGGGGCCGGAAGGCCCTCGATGTCTGGCGGGGTGGTCGGTCGGCCGGTTTCCAAGTCCCAGCCGAGCCAGTCGGCGCCGAACCGGCCCAGGGCGCCCTGCGGGGTGTGGTAGACAGCGTAACGTCGGAAGGCCATGTGCGCGGGTCTGTCCCTGTTTCAACTTCAAGACAAGTGATGGTTCCATGACAGAGACGTTTTGCCTTGCCAATGCGCAAGTAATCCTGCGCGACCGGGTGATGACCGGGGCCGTGGCCGTGGAGGAGGGCGTGATCGCCGGGATCGAGGAGGGCGACGCGGTGCCCGTCGGTGCGGTGGACTGTGGCGGCGGTTTCGTGGCACCGGGGCTGATCGAGTTGCACACCGACAACCTGGAGCGGCACATCCAGCCGCGGCCCAAGGTGGACTGGCCGCATAACGCGGCGATCCTGGCGCATGACGCGGAACTGGCCAGTACCGGGATCACCACGGTGTTCGATGCCATGCGTGTGGGCTCGATCCCCACGGGGCGCGGGCGGTACCTGGCCTATGCGCGGGGGCTGGCGAGCGAGCTGTGGGCGCTGCGCGAGGAAGACGCGCTCAAGATCAGCCATTTCCTGCATCTGCGGGCCGAGGTGTGTTCGGAAACGCTGGAAGAGGAGATGGCGGAGTTCGGACCCGAGGATCGGGTGGGCATCGTCAGCCTGATGGACCACACGCCGGGGCAGCGGCAGTTCCGGGATATCACCAAGCTGGCCGATTACATGAAGGGCAAGCACGCCCTGTCGGATGCGGAATTCGAAGAGCATGTGGCGCAATTGAAGGCGCTGCGCGATGCCAATGGCGAGCGGCACGAGGCGGCGGCGGTGCGCGAGGCGGCGCGCTATGGCGCGGTGCTGGCGAGCCATGATGATACGACCGAAGCACAGGTGGAGACCTCGAAAGGCTACGGCGTGGCGATGGCGGAGTTTCCGACCACGGTGGAAGCGGCGGAGGCGAGCTACGCGAGGGATATCGCGGTGATCATGGGCGCGCCGAACCTCATTCGCGGGGGGTCGCATTCGGGCAACGTGGCGGCGGGCGAGCTGGCCCGCGCGGGGCTTCTCGATATCCTGTCGTCGGATTACGTGCCCTCGGCGCTGCTTCTGGCGGCGGTGAAGCTGGGGCAGGACTGGGGCTGCATGGCGCGGGGGGTGTCGACGGTCACGGCGGCGCCGGCGCGCGCCGTGGGATTGCGGGACCGGGGCGAGATCGCGGTGGGCAAGCGGGCGGACCTGATCCGGTTCGACCTGCGCGGCGGCGTGCCTGCCTTGCGGGCGGTCTGGAGCCGGGGAAACCGGGTGGCGTGATCCGGGTTGTTGGCCGCGCGCAGGTGTTGTCCACCAAAGGTGGGTTTTGTTAACCAAAGGTGGGTTTCACCCACCCTACGGGCGCGGGCAATGCGCATGGGGCGGCAGCGAAGGCGTCGGGTCGATGTCCACCGGGTATCTGTTCGATCCCACCCCGGTCCATGCCCTGCCTGTCGAGGGGGAAGAAGCGGTCTGTCCGATCCGACGGGTGTTTTTCGTGGGACGGAACCATGCCGCCCAGGTCTATTGTATGGGTGGCGCGACCATCCCCTTGCCGCCCGAGACCAAGCAGTTGCCACTGTGAGATGATGTTCGCGGTGGCCCTGCGACATGGGCCAGAATTGCGGGACCGCTGCGATCCCGGGGCCTCTGACGCGGGCCGATGGCCTTGGCGGGATCGGCGACCTGGCCGGATCATGGCGGGGCTTTTGTGGTTCTGCCATTTGTCGCCGTGGGACTTGAATGTGCCCGGCACGCCTGCGGATGCGGAGCCGGGGAGGCCGGGCAGCCGTCTGCATGACGGGGTCGAGGGATTGCAGCCTGTGCAGGTAAGTTTCGCGGGCTGACGCGGCTGGCGAGATCCGGCGGTGGTGGATTTTCTTCGTAAGAAGAAAATGGGGGTGGAGGCGGACGTGTGACCCGGACAAGTGCGCGTGGCTTTTTACCCACCCTACATCGGTGATGCGTGGCGGGGTGAAACCCCGCCCTACGAATAGCCGAGAAGCCTTCTTGCAATGACCTGTGCCAGATTCTCGCGTGCCGGCGAGGCAGATCGTCCACTGGACGGTCTGCGACATCGTCAGCCGAGGAGCCTTCTTGCGATGACCTGTGCCTGAATCTCGCCGGCACCCTCGAAGATGTTGAGGATGCGGGCGTCGCAGAGCACGCGGCTGACCGGGTATTCCAGTGCAAAGCCGTTGCCGCCGTGGATTTGCAGTGCGTTGTCGGCGGCGGCCCAGGCGACGCGGGCCCCCAGCAGCTTGGCCATGCCGGCCTCGACGTCGCAGCGGCGGCCCTCGTCCTTTTCGAACGCGGAGTAATAGGTCAGCTGGCGGGCGATCATGATTTCCACGGCCATCATCGCCAGCTTGTTGGCGACGCGGGGAAACTCGATCAGCTCCTTGCCGAACTGCTTGCGGTCCTGGGCGTATTGCATCCCGAGGTCGAGCGCGTTCTGCGCCACGCCGATGGCGCGCGCGGCGGTCTGGATGCGGGCGCTCTCGAAGGTCTCCATAAGTTGCTTGAAGCCCTTGCCCTCTTCGCCGCCCAGAAGGTTCTCGCCCTTCACCTTGAAGTCGTCGAAATTGACCGTGTATTCCTTCATGCCGCGATAGCCCAGCACCTCGATCTCGCCGCCGGAAATGCCGGGGTCCTGAAACGGCTCTTCATCCGTGCCGGGGGTCTTTTCGGCGAGGAACATCGACAGGCCCTTGTAGTCGTCGGTGCCCGGCACGCTGCGGGCCAGCACCGTCATCACGTGGGTGCGCGCGGCGTGGGTGATCCAGGTCTTGTTGCCGTTGAGGATCCAGTCGCCGTTGTCGTCCTGCTTGGCGCGGGTTTTCAGCGACCCGAGGTCGGAGCCGGTGTTGGGTTCGGTGAAGACGGCGGTGGGCAGGATCTCGCCCGAGGCGAGGCCCGGGAGCCACTTTTCCTTTTGCGCGTCGGTGCCACCGGCGATGATGAGTTCGGCGGCGATTTCCGAGCGGGTGCCCAGCGAGCCGACGCCGATATAGCCGCGGCTGAGTTCCTCGGAGACGACGCACATCGACGCTTTCGACAGGCCGAGGCCGCCGAATTCCTCGGGGATGGTCAGGCCGAAGACGCCCATTTCCGACAGTTCCTCGATGATTTCCATCGGGATCAGTTCGTCCTTGAGGTGCCATTCATGCGCCTCGGGCAGGATCTTGTCTACGGCGTAGCGGCGGAACTGTTCGCGGATCATCTCGAGCTCTTCGTCGAGGCCGGTCACGCCCACGGTGATCTCGGCGACGCGTTCCTGCATCAATTCCACCAGCCTCAGGCGCGCGGCCTGGGTGTTGCCGGATTGGGTGAGCGTCTGGACCTCGGGCGTCATCAGGACGCGCATGTCGTCCTGGGAAAGGCCGATGTCCTGAAGGCGCAGGATCTCGCCCTGGTTCATCGGGATGCCGCCGTAAATTTGCCAGAGATACTCGCCGAAGGCGATCTGATGAATGAGCTGCTCGACCTCGCCGAACTTGCCCTCGTCCTTGAGGCGGGTGGCCCAGCCCTGCATCTGGCGCAGGGATTCGACATAGGTGGCGAGCCAGGCGAGGCCGTGGCTGGCCGTCTGGTGCTGTTCCACGGCGCGGGAGGAGACGCGGCCCTCGACGGTGACGAGGTCGCGCAGGGCGTCCCTGGCCTTGTCGAGGATCTGTTCGGCCGGGGCGACGGCCTTGCCGGTCAGATCCAGCAGGTCCTTCAGGAGGGTCTGGGTCGAAAGGTCAACGTCCTGTCCGTCATGCGCCATGGGAAAGCTCCTTCGGTTTTCGCCGCACCGGCATAGCCATTTCGCAGGTGCAGCGCAACTATTATGCTCACGCGGCGTGCGATTTGGTCGAATATTGCGCTGTCGTGTCGCGGGTCGCGGTGGGACCGTGTGGATTTAAGACTGTCGTGACGGTCATTTAGGCCGTGCGTGCCCTAGGAAAAGTGCTAGGACAGGCGCATGGACGCTTTGCTTGGCCCGGACTGGTTGCTGCTGATGGTGTTCGCCTGGGCGGTCGCGATCCTGGGCGGCCTGGTCAAGGGCGTGGTGGGATTCGCCATGCCGATGGTGGTGATCTCGGGGCTGAGCACGGTGATGCCGCCCGACGTGGCGCTGGCGGGGCTGATCCTGCCCACGTTGGTGTCGAACGTCTGGCAGGCGCTGCGGCAGGGCGTGCGGGCGGCGTTGGGCTCGCTGGCGAAGTACCGGGTGTTCCTGTTGTCGGGCATGGCGGTCCTGCTGGTCTCGGCGCAGGTCGTGCGGGTGATCCCCGAGGCGGTGATGCTGTTGCTGATCGGGGTGCCGGTGATGATCTATGCGGGCTTCGCGCTGGCCGGGCGGCCCTTGCGCCTGCCGCCCCATCCGGGCCGGCGGGTGGAGGCGGGGATCGGTGCCGTGGCGGGCTTTTTCGGCGGTATCTCTGGCGTCTGGGGGCCGCCGACGGTGGCGATGCTGACCGCGCTGGACACCGAGAAGACCGAGCAGATGCGGGTGCAGGGGGTGATCTACGGCATGGGGGCGGTGCTGCTGACCGGAGCGCATACGGCCTCGGGCGTGCTGAATCGCGCGACTCTGCCGTTGTCTCTGTCGCTGATCCTGCCGGCGCTGTTTGGGCTGTGGATCGGGTTCATGCTGCAGGACCGGATCGACCAGCGGCTGTTCCGGCGGCTGACGCTGGCGGTGCTGGTCATCGCGGGCCTGAACCTGGTGCGGCGCGGGATCATGAGCTTTTGAGGCGAATGAGCGGCTGCGCCGCACAGGATATCTCGTCGCCGCCCTTCGGGCGCTTCCTCGGGCGCGGGAGCCCCGGCGTGACGAGCGGACCCGGCGTTGCACATCCTGGCGGGCGGGGGCCTCCGGCGGGGATATTTGCGGCCAGAGGAAGCTGGGTGTCACGCTCTTCTTCCTCTGGCCGAAAATATCCCGGGGGGAGCGTCGAAACCCCGGTTTCGACGTGGGGGGCTGGCCCCCCCTTGCGGTGCCCTCTTTCAAGCGCGGGACATATCCGGTAAAGCGCCCGGGACGAGAGTGACCCCTGATGGATGAGAGACGATGAAATTCACCCTGTCCTGGCTGAAAGACCATCTTGAAACCACCGCCAGCGTGGCGGAGATCGCCGAGGCGTTGACCGATCTTGGCCTCGAGGTGGAGGAGATTTCCAATCCGGGCGAGCGGCTGGCGGATTTTACCATCGGCAAGGTGGTGAGCGCCGAGAAGCATCCCGATGCCGACCGGTTGCGCGTGTGCCAGGTGGAGACCGACGAGGGTGTGAAACAGATCATCTGTGGCGCGCCGAACGCGCGGGAGGGGATCACCGTGGTGGTGGCCAAGCCCGGTGTCTATGTGCCCGGGATCGACACCACGATCGGCGTGGGCAAGATCCGCGGGATCGAGAGTTTCGGCATGATGGCGTCGGAGCGCGAGATGGAACTGTCGGACGAGCATGACGGGATCATCGAACTGCCGTCGGGCGAAGTGGGCGAACGGTTCGTCGACTGGCTGGCCGAGAACGATCCGGCCAAGGTGGACCCCGTCATCGAGATCGCGATCACGCCGAACCGGCCCGACGCGCTGGGCGTGCGGGGGATCGCGCTGGATCTGGCGGCGCGGGGGCTGGGGACCATGAAGGAGGCGCCGCGCGCGCATGTGGAGGGGCAGTTTCCGTGCCCGATCACTGTCAGCATCGACGAGGATACCAGGACGGACGGTTGTTTCGTCTTTGCCGGGCGGCTGATCCGTGGCGTGACCAACGGGCCGAGCCCGCAGTGGTTGCAGGACCGGCTGCGGGCCATCGGGCTGCGGCCGATTTCGACGCTTGTGGATATCACCAACTTCTTCACTTATGACCGCAACCGGCCGCTGCACGTCTTCGATGCCGACAAGGTCGCGGGGAACCTGCGGGTGCATCGCGCCGCGGGGGGCGAGACGTTCACCGGGCTGGATGAGAAGGAATACACCTTTTCCAAGGGCCAGGTGGTGATTTCCGACGACAAGGGCATCGAGAGCATCGGCGGCATCATGGGCGGGCTGGAGACGGGCTGTACGCCCGAGACCACCAATGTGTTCCTGGAAGCCGCCGTGTGGGACCATATCCAGATCGCGCATACGGGCCGGGCGCTGAAGATCAATTCCGACGCGCGGTATCGCAACGAGCGGGGCATCGACCCGGCGTTCAACATGCAAGCGCATGACCTGGCGACGCAGATGATCCTGGATCTGTGCGGGGGCGAGGCGTCGAACCTGGTGGTGGCGGGCGAGGTGCCTGATGTGGCGCGGTCGTACCGCCTGGATGCCGCAAGGGTGCAGTCGCTGGTGGGCATGGAGATCCCGGAATCCGAGCAGCGCCAGACGCTGACGCGGCTGGGTTTTCGCATGGAGGGCAACACCGCCCACGTGCCGAGCTGGCGGCCCGATATCATGGGCGAGGCCGACTTGGTGGAGGAAGTGGCTCGGGTGGCGTCGCTGACCAAGTTGGAAGGCCGC
>NZ_LAXJ01000015.1 GCF_001441615.1 Roseovarius atlanticus | reverse complement strand
CAGGCGGGCGTGCCCGAGCCGATCCTGAGCACCGCGCAGCAGCGCGAGCGGGCGGCGCGGCGCATGGCGGCGGCGCTAGGCTATAACGAGTGCGTCACCTACAGCTTCATCGACAAGGCGAGTGCGACGCTGTTCGGCGGGGGCGAAGATGCCACGATGCTGGCCAACCCGATCAGCAGCGAGATGAGCCACATGCGACCCGATCTGTTGCCGGGACTGTTGCAGGCCGCGGCGCGGAACCAGGCGCGGGGGGCGACGGACCTTGCGCTGTTTGAGCTGGGCCATGCGTTTCACGGTGGCGAGCCGGGCGAGCAGCATGTCCAGGTGAGCGGTATTCTGGTGGGCCGGACAGGACCGAAGGATGTGCACAAGGCGAGCCGTCCGGTGGATCTGTATGATGCCAAAGCGGATGCCGAGGCGATCCTGGGGGCGCTGGACGCACCGGCGAAGGTACAGATCCTGCGCGGCGCGTCCGAGTGGTGGCATCCGGGGCGGCACGGGATGATCTGCCTGGGGCCGAAGAAGGTGCTGGGCGTTTTTGGCGAGCTGCACCCGAAGGTTCTGCGCGAGATGGATGTGAAGGGGCCGGTCGTGGGCTTTACGCTGTATCCTGCCGAGATCCCGCTGCCGCGCAAAGCGGATGCCAACCGGGGTGCGATGACCGCCAGCGATCTGCAGGCGGTGGAACGCGATTTCGCCTTCGTGGTGGATGCCGACGTGGAGGCGCTGACGCTGGTCAACGCCGCCGCCGGGGCGGATAAATCCCTCATCGAGGATGTGCGCGTGTTCGACGAGTTCATCGGCGGCAGCCTGGGCGAGGGCAAGAAGAGCCTCGCGCTGACGGTGCGGTTGCAACCCACGGACAAGACGTTGAAGGACGCGGATATCGAGGCCGTATCGGCCAAGATCGTCGAGAAGGTCACGAAGGCGACGGGTGGCACGCTGCGCGGGTGAGATTGAATCGCGGTACGGCGCACGCGGAAGCGCGTGGGTTTTCACCCACCCTACGGTGGATGTCGTGCCGCGTTCGGCTTGTCATCCGGGGCGCGGGATGCAGATTGTGCGGCGACAATGAACAAGGAGGATAATAGATGCTGAGCGTATACCTTTCCGGCGAGATCCATACCGACTGGCGCGAGCAGATCATCGAGGGGGCCAAGGGCCTGGACGTGGAATTTTCCGCGCCGGTGACGGATCACGGGGCCAGTGACGATTGCGGCGTGGAGATCCTGGGCGCGGAAGAGAACAAGTATTGGCACGACCACAAGGGCGCGATGGTGAATGGGATCCGGACGCGCAAGGGCATCGAGGAGGCCGACGTGGTGGTCGTGCGGTTCGGCGACAAGTACAAGCAGTGGAACGCGGCCTTTGACGCAGGCTACGCCAGCGCGATGGGCAAGTCGCTGATCATTCTGCAGCCACCGGAGCATGACCATGCGTTGAAAGAGGTGGACGCCGCGGCGCTGGCCGTGACGCGCGAGCCGGGGCAGGTGGTTGATATCCTGCGCTATGTCCTGGAAGGGACGTTGCCGAAGTAATTGCGGCGTGGGATCGCGTGGGTTTTCACCCACCCTACGGTGCCAGCCGGGACGCGAGACCGGCAGGGGCGTTGCCGAATTGGTTCCGGCCTTCGCTGAGATAGGCGTGGCGCCCTGCATTACGGGGCAATGTCACGCCTCGGGCTTGCGGTCTTCGGGTTGCAGGCGGCGCACGAGGTTGCCGCAGGTTTCCACGATGCTTTGCAGGCGCTCCTCGAGCCGGGTCATTTCCAGCATCGAGCCCTTGAGCGTCTCGCTTTGGTCGCCGATATCCGCCAGCTTGCGGAACACCTCCTCGGACGAGGCGATCTTGGCCTCGGCATCGGCGACGACGGCGCGCAGGGACTCGAGCAATTCGGCGGCCGAGGCGGTCTCGGTCTCGGGCAGGGCGGCGTCAAGCTCAGCGATCTGGCCGCGCACAGCGGCGAACCATTCGTTCGACAGGCGCGGCTCGCGCTTGGCCGAGATCATGGCGTCGCGTTCCAGGCGGCGTACGTCCGAGACCACGCGGTCGATCGAGCCGCGCAGATCGCTTTGCAGCGCGATGACGTCGTCATTGACGGCAACCACCTTGGCCAGCACGGCGTCCAGTTCGCCGATGATGGTCGAAATGCGGTCGAGAAAGAGGTTGAGGTCGCGGGCCAGCACGCCGAATTCGTCGGATGTGCGGATCTCGGCCCGGTGGCCGAGGCTGCCATAGGCGCGGGCGAGCCTGCTGACGGTTGAGCGCAGTTCCATCAGCGGCTCCAGTCGGGCGCGCAGGATCAGGAACAGAAGGAACGAGTGCAGCACGATCTTGCCTGCCGAAAGGGCCGCGGTCAGGCGCACGTCCTCGGCCCAGAGTGCGAAGTCGCGGGCGAGGTAGTTGCGCACGGTGACGGTGCCGAGCGTATCACCGACCTCGGCCTGCGTGTGGCAGGCAAGGCAGAAGGCCTCGGCCTCGACATCGACGCTGGAGACGCGGAAATTGCCCTCGGGCCAGTCCTCTGCCGGAATACCCACCGGAGTGAAGCCGAAGCCCTCCTCGATCGAGGCCACGGTGACCGGGGCGGGTTCGATGGCGATGACGTAGCCCAGATCGGACCAGTTGGTCTCGAGGATGGGATACATGGTGCGGGCGGCCACCGGCCCGCCTTCGTTGCGCATGATCGAGCGCACGTTGTCGGCCAGGTCCTCGGCCACGACCTGGGCCTCGTCCTCGCCGTTGGCGACGTAGTTGTAATAGACGAGCGCGGCCTTGAGCGAAAACTCAAGCACGGTGACGATGACGAGGATGATGAAAAAGTCCCGGATCATGTGGATCAGGAACGACTTGTCGAAACGTCCGATAGAGGGGTTGTCGTCGCTCAGCATCCCCATGCCCCCGATGAACCCGTTGCCGTTGAACTAGTACGGGGGCGCAGAAAGAGTAGCTGAATTGAGTATCGGCCCTTGCGGAAACGGCGGCTCGGGGCAGTCGCGACACTTTCAAAACCGGGCGGCTTTGCGTAAGCATCATGGGGCGGGCCGCCCGGGCGCCGCCGGGCGTTCGCGCACCGCCACCGACCTGAGAGGCACCGCGCCATGGACTGGGCCGCCCTTGCACGAGAACTGGTGACGCTGATCGTCGTGATCGACCCGGTTGGGTCGATCCCGGTCTTCCTTTTCGCGGTGCAGGGTGTGCCGCGTGCGCTGCACCGGCGTTTCGCGCTGCGGGCGGTGGCGATTGCGGCGCTGGTGCTGCTGGCGTTCCTGGTGGGCGGGCAATTCCTGCTGGAATCGCTTGGGCTGCGGCTGGGGTCGTTCCAGATCGCGGGCGGGATCATCCTGTTTCTGTTCGCGCTGACGATGATTTTCGGAGAGTCGAAGCCCGCGCGCGAAATCGAGGAGGCCGAGCGCGACCACCTGGCGGGCGCGGTCTTTCCGCTGGCGATGCCGTCGATCGCGTCGCCCGGGGCGATGCTGGCCATCGTGATCCTGACGGACAACGACACCGCCTCGCTGACTGACCAGGCCATTACGGCGGCGCTGCTGATGGTGGTGCTGTTGTTGACACTGGGGCTGTTGCTGGCGGCGACCTATGTGCACCGGGTGATCGGCAGTACCGGGGCCAGCGTGATCAGCCGGGTGATGGGGATCGTGCTGGCGACCATCGCGGTGGACGCGGTGCTGGGCGGGTTCGATGCGCTGGGGGTGATGGAGGTGGCGCCGCCGCCGGTGGAGAGCCCGTTGACCAAGGGTGCGCCGCGGTAGTGGCCGGGCGCGTGGGTTTTCACCCACCCTACGGTATGAACGTGGCGCCGCCGGTGGAGAGGCGGTTGACCAAGGGTGCGCCGCGGTAGTGGTGGAGCGCGTGGGTTTTCACCCACCCTACGGTATGGACGTGGCGCCGCCGGTGGAGAGGCGGTTGATCAAGGGCGCGCCGCAGTAGGGTGGCGGGGCGCGTGGGTTTTCACCCACCCTACGGTAGGGGCGTGGCGCCGCCGGCGATGGAGAGCCGGTTGACCAAGGGTGCGCCGCGGTAGGGTGGCGCGCCGCGTGGGTTGTCACCCACCCTACGGTATGGACGCGCCGCCGCCGGAGGGGAGTCCATTGACGACGGCGTCGCCACGGTAGTGGTGCTCCGCCTGGGGTGTCACCCACCCTACGGTATGAACGCGCCGCCGCCGCCGGTGGAGAACCCGTTGACCAAGGGTGCGCCACGGTAGGGGGGTGGCGCGTGGGTTTTCACCCACCCTACGGTAGGAACGTGGCGCCGCCGGTGGAGAGTCCGTAGACCAAGGGTGCGCCGCGGTAGTGGCGGAGCGGGTAGGGTTTTGAATCGCGACGGGGAGACGCGTGGGTTTCACCCACCCTACGCGCGCGAAGCTCCGGGACTGGGGCATGAGGTCCCGGATCAAGTCCGGGACGGGCGGTGTGACGTCCGGCGCGGAGACGCGCCGCGCAAGCGCGTGGCAGCCACAAACGCCCGCCATCAAAAGCCCCCGCACCAGAGGCGCGGGGGCGGTTTCGGCCCGGTCGGGACATGTGCGCCTTAGCCGATGGCGGCGGCTTTCACGTCCTCGTCGATATAGGGCACGTACTGCTCGAAATTGTCGGCGAACATCTTGACCAGTTTCTCGGCCTGCGCGTCATAGGCGTCGCCGTCGTCCCATGTGCGGCGCGGGTCCAGCAGGACCTCGGGCACGCCGGGCGCGCTGACTGGGACCTCGAAGCCGAAATTGGGATCCTTGCGGAACTCGACCTCGTTCAGGGAGCCGTCCAGCGCGGCTGTCAGCAGGGCGCGGGTGGCCTTGATCGGCATCCGCTCGCCGGTGCCGTAGGCGCCGCCGGTCCAGCCGGTATTGACCAGCCAGCAGGTCGCGCCGTGCTTGGCGATCTTTTCGCGCAGAAGGTTGCCGTAGACCTCGGGGCGGCGCGGCATGAAGGGCGCGCCGAAGCAGGTGGAAAAGGTCGGCTCGGCCTCGGTCAGGCCACGCTCGGTTCCGGCGACCTTGGCGGTGAAGCCCGACAGGAAGTGGTACATCGCCTGCGCCGGGGTCAGGCGCGCGATGGGGGGCAGGACGCCGAACGCGTCGCAGGTCAGCATGATGATGTTCTTGGGATGCCCGCCAAGCGCGGTTTCCGAGGCGTTGGAAATATAGCTCATCGGGTAGGCGCAGCGCATGTTGGCGGTAAGGCTGTCATCCTCGAAGTCGAGTTCGAGCGTTTCCTCGTCATAGACCATGTTCTCGATCACGGTGCCGAACTTCTCGGTCGTGGCATAGATCTCGGGCTCGGCCTGCGGGTCGAGGTTGATCGTCTTGGCATAGCAGCCGCCCTCGAAGTTGAAGGTGCCGCGGTCGGACCAGCCGTGTTCGTCATCGCCGATCAGCGTGCGGTCGGGATCGGCCGAAAGCGTGGTCTTGCCGGTGCCCGAAAGGCCGAAGAAGATGGCGGTGTCCACGGGGTTGCCGTTGGCGTGGTTGGCCGAGCAGTGCATCGGCATGATGCCTTTTTCCGGCAGCAGGTAGTTCAGCACAGAGAAGACCGATTTCTTGTTCTCCCCGGCGTATTCGGAGTTGCCGATCAGGATCAGCTTGCGGTCGAAGTTGATGGCGATCACGGTTTCCGACACACAGCCGTGCTTGGCCGGGTCGGCCTTGAAGCTGGGACAGTTGATGACGGTGAAATCGGCGGTGAAGCTGTCGAGCGCCTCGCGTTCGGGACGGCGCAGCATGTGACGGATGAAAAGGCCGTGCCACGCGAGTTCGGTGACCATGCGCATGTTGATCGAATGGGCCGGGTCGGCGCCGCCCACGAGATCCTGCACGAAGTAATCGCGGCCCTGCATGTGGGCGACCATGTCGGTATAGAGCTGGTCGAAGGCCTCGGGCGACATCGGCGCGTTGTTTTCCCACCAGATGTGTTCGGCGACGCTGTCGGTCTTGACGACATGCTTGTCCTTGGGCGAGCGGCCGGTGAACTGGCCGGTGGAAACGAGGAAGGTGCCGCCCTTGCCGAGACGTCCCTCACCCTTGCGCAGGGCCGCTTCGATCAGGGCGGGTTCGATCAGGTTGTAGTGAACTTCGCCCAGTCCGGTGATGCCTTGATCCTCGAGGGTGAAGTTGGGATTGACCCGTCCTGCTGACATGCGTGCGCTCCTTGAGTTCCGGCCGTCCGCCCTTGGTGGCGGGGCTGGCCATGCAGGTCCGCCGATTTCGGCGGTGAGAAACCGGCGCGTGCCGGCCGTTTCGCCGGCGTCTTAACATGACGGTTTTATGATTGAACAGGACGCAAATGCACAGTTAGCGCAATCAAACCGGGCGTTAGCGCCACCATGCCTGTCGTTAGCGCCATCATGGGCGCGCCGCCGCCATGGGTCTGCAACCGCCGGCCGGTAAAGTGAGTCAATTTAGCCATTCCTAAGACATTTTCGCGTCAGATGGTCGGGAAAGCCCGGCTGATTCGCAGTTTGGGATTGATTAAAAAGCCGAAAACGGCCCATAGTACCCGAAAAAAGCAGGCAACCGAGCAGTACAAGGAAATCATAATGTCGAAAATCGCCCTTGTGGACGATGACAGAAATATTCTGACATCGGTCTCCATGACTCTTGAGGCAGAGGGCTTCGAGGTCGAAACCTACAACGACGGTCAGCAGGCCTATGAAGCATTCAGCAAGAAGCTGCCCGATATGGCGGTGCTGGATATCAAGATGCCGCGTATGGACGGGATGGACCTGTTGCAGCGGCTGCGGCAGAAATCGGCGATGCCGGTGATTTTCCTGACCTCCAAGGACGACGAGATCGACGAGGTCTTGGGCCTGCGAATGGGCGCGGACGATTACGTCAAGAAACCGTTCAGCCAGCGTTTGCTGGTGGAACGTATCCGCGCGCTGTTGCGCCGGCAGGATGCGGTGGACGGCAACGTGGTGGCCGACACCGAGGACACCAAGGTGATCGAGCGCGGCGAGCTGCGCATGGACCCCTTGCGCCACGCGGTGTCGTGGAAAGGCCAGGATGTGTCGCTGACGGTGACGGAATTCCTGCTGTTGCAGGCGCTGGCGCAGCGACCCGGTTTCGTCAAGAGCCGCGACCAGCTGATGGACGTGGCCTATGACGACCAGGTCTATGTGGACGACCGGACCATCGACAGCCATATCAAGCGCCTCCGCAAGAAACTGCGGATGGTGGACCCGGAATTTTCGGCCATCGAAACGCTGTACGGGATCGGGTATCGTTACAACGAGGAATGATGGCCTGAGACATGGCATTGGCGGAGGGGTTCCAGGTGCGCGATCACACGCTGAATGACGATGACGGCGTCGTTCTTGGCGATGATTTCGTGGCGCCGGAAAACGTGGTCGAGGAAGAGGTCCGGATGCGCCGCGCGCGCCGGGGCTATTTCGGCGGCGGCGGCGGGTCGCTCACGCGCAAGATCATCACCTTCAACCTGATCGCGCTGAACGTGCTGGTGGCGGGGATCCTCTATCTCAATTCGTCGCGCGACGGGTTGGCGCAGCAGCACGCCGACGGGCTGCAAAGCGATGTGGAGCTGATTGCCGACGTGTTCGAGGCGCAGTTGCCCGAAGGCGCGCCCGTCAGCCTTGTGGCGATGGACGGGCTGGATGTCGCGGGCACGCTGGAGGGCCTGGACGTGCAGCAGGGGGTGCAGGTGCTGGTCTATGACCGCGCGGCCCAGCTGGTGGGCCGGACCGAAGGACACCTGGCGCGCCCGGGTGCGGATGTCCCGGACAAGCCCACGGTGATCACGGATGCGCTGAACCACGTGTGGAACTGGGTGTCGGCCCCGTTTTCGGCAATCTTGGTGAATGAAACGGAAATCAGCGTGGAGACGCTGGCGCAGGGGCTGGTCGAGGACGCGCTGGACGAAGGCACTCAAGTGGGCCGCGGCGACGACGACGGGTCGACCATTTTCGCGGTGGCGACACCGATCATGCAGGGCGACCGGCCGGTGGGCGTGGTCGCGCTGTCGAGCGCGTCGGGCGAGATCGACAAGCTGAGCCGGATGGAGCGCGAGCGCGTGTTGCAGATGTTCCTGGTGGCGACGCTGGTGTCGGTCGGGCTGTCGCTGATCCTGGCCTCGACCATTGCAAACCCGCTGGCCGAGCTGGCCGCTGCCGCCGAGGTGGGCGGCGCACGCAACCGCCAGGGCGGCAAGAATGGCGGCGGGCGCGTCCGCATCCCGGACCTGACCGCGCGGCCCGACGAGATCGGGCGTCTTAGCGGCGCGTTGCGCGGGATGGTGACGGCGCTGTACCACCGCATCGACGGCAACGAGCAGTTCGCGGCGGACGTGGCGCACGAGATCAAGAACCCGCTGGCGTCCTTGCGCAGCGCCGTGGGCACGATGCGGGTGGCCAAGCGCGAGGACCAGCGCGAGAAACTGCTGAACGTGATCGAGCACGACGTGCGTCGGCTCGACCGGCTGGTGAGCGATATCTCCAACGCCTCGCGTCTGGACAGCGAACTGGTGCGCGAGGAACAGGAAGCCTTCGACCTGATTCAGATGCTGGACAACCTGGCGCATTACCTGGGCGAACAGGCGCAGCAGAAGGGCGTCGAGTTCATCACCGATTTTCCCAAGGACCCGATCGTCATCATGGGGCTGGAGGCGCGGTTGGCGCAGGTTTTCGTGAACCTGATTACCAACGCCACCTCGTTCTGCGAGGAAGGCGACGCCATTCGCCTGTGGGCCCGCAAGCGTGAAAACCGCGTGGTCGTGGTGGTCGAGGATACCGGGCCGGGCATCCCCGAACAGGCGCTGACCAAGATCTTCAACCGCTTCTATTCGCAGCGCGACGCCAATGATTTCGGCAACAATTCGGGCCTTGGCCTGTCGATCTCGAAGCAGATCGTCGAGGCGCATGAAGGCGTGATCTGGGCCGAGAACATCCGGCCCACCGATGCCGACGTCACTTCGGACCCGTTGGGGGCGCGCTTTGTCGTGGGTTTGCCGGTCTGATCGCGCAGGTGCGGCGTGCGGGGCGCGCGGTGCCGGACCAGTTTCATGACCGACACGGAGACTCTCCACGCCACCTGTGTCGCCATGGCAGACCGCGCGGTGCTGATCCGCGGGGCGTCGGGCAGCGGCAAATCCGGGCTGGCGCTGGAGCTTCTGGCGCTGGGCGCGGGATTGGTGGCGGACGACCGCACGGTGGTTTGGGCGGAGGGCGAAACGCTCTGGGCCGACGCGCCGGACACGATCCGAGGGCAGATCGAGGCGCGGGGCGTGGGTATCCTTTCGGCGCCGGCGCAGGGGCCGTGCAAGGTTGCGCTGGTCGTGAATATGGACGAGGTTGAGACCGAGCGCCTTCCCCAAGCCCGCACGGCGCGGCTGATGGGCATCGCCTTGCCTGTCATTAACAAATCCGAGAGCGCCCATTTTCCTGCCGCGGTGGCAGTATATCTAAGGGGCGAGCGGCTGGAATGAGGAGTGGCCCGCGATGTCGGCAGGCCCGGTAAGCAACAGATTGGTTCTGGTGACCGGCCCGTCGGGGGCCGGGCGCACCACGGCGATCCGTGCGCTGGAGGACATGGGGTTCGAGGCGATCGACAACCTGCCGCTGTCCCTGCTGCCGCGCCTGATCGAAGGCAACGGACCGGACAAGCCGCTGGTTCTGGGCGTGGACACGCGCAACCGCGATTTCTCGACCAACGCGCTGATCGAGGTGATCGACACGCTGAGTGCGGATGCGACGGTGCAGTTGCAGGTGCTTTACGTCGACAGCAGCGCCGAGGTTCTGACGCGCCGGTTTTCCGAGACGCGCCGACGCCACCCGCTGGCCCCCGCCGAGACGCCGGATGCGGGGATCGCGCGGGAGTTTGACCTGCTCGGCCCGATCCGGGCGCGGGCGGATATCCTGATCGACACGTCCGAGCTGTCGCCGCACGATCTGCGCGCGGAGTTGTCACGCTGGTTCGCGCCGGGAGACGGCGGGCAGATGTCGGTCTCGGTTCAGTCGTTTTCCTACAAGCGCGGGCTGCCGAGGGGCCTGGACATGGTGCTGGATTGCCGGTTCCTGCGGAACCCCTATTGGGAGGCCGGCCTGCGCGGGTTGACCGGGCAGGACGCGCAGGTGCGGGCTTATGTGGGCGGCGATCCTATGTTCGAGGGGTTTGCGGACCGCGTGGGCGATCTGGTGCGGCAGCTCTTGCCGGCCTACAAGGCGGAAGGCAAGGCGTATCTGGCGATCGGCTTTGGCTGTACCGGCGGGCAGCACCGCAGCGTCACGATGGCAGAAACCTTGTCCGAGACCCTTGCAGAGGCGGGCTGGCAGGTGTCTATAAGGCATCGCGAACTGGAACGGCGCGGCTTGCTTGTGCCGTCAGGCCCCGGCGCAGCGGCCGAGGCAGCGAAGGAAAGGGACATCGGAGCGTGATCGGGATCGTGATCGTGGCACATGGCGGCCTGGCGCAAGGCTATCTGAAGGCGATCGAGCACGTCGTCGGCAGCCAGTCCGGTATCCGCGCCATCCCGATCGAGGGCGATTTCGACCGCGGCGAGAAACAGGACGAGATCTGCCGGGTGGCCGACGAGGTGGATACGGGCGACGGCGTTCTGATCGTGGTGGACATCTTTGGCGCGTCGCCGGCCAACCTGTCGCTCAAGGCGTGCCAGCCGGAGAACCGGCGCATCCTTTACGGGGCGAACCTGCCGATGCTGCTGAAGCTGGCCAAGAGCCGCGACCTGCCGGTGCCCGAGGCCGCGCGTGCCGCGCTGGATGCCGGCCGCAAGTACATAGACAGCCACACCCCGTGATGCGGGCAGACCCGGAAAGACCAAGACCGACATGACAGACACCGTCACCCGCGAGATCAAGATCGTCAACGAGAAGGGGCTGCACGCGCGCGCGGCGGCCAAGCTGGTGGAGGTGGTCGAGGGATTCGACGCGCAAGCCGAGGTCAGCCATGATGGGCAGACCACGGGCGCGGACAGCATCATGGGCCTTTTGATGTTGGCAGCGTCACGCGGAACGACTATTGACGTGCGAGCCTGGGGGCCCGACGCCGAGGCGCTGGCGGATGCCGTGAGCGCGTTGGTGGCCGACCGGTTCGGCGAGGACATGTAGGCGCGCGATGCGCGGCGGAACGGGAACAGACCACGTGGCGGACAAGGCGCAGGATCAGAGCGGCGAGGCGCAGCCCGGATCGGTCAATTTCACCAAGTATGACCGGCGCAGTCTGACCTATGCCAATTCTTTCGACAGCCCGGCCACGGCCTTTACCATTCGGGCGATCGAGTGGGTCACCGGCAAGCTGACGATCATCAAGATGATCAAGGCGTTCGAAAAGCGCGGCGCGCCCACGGGCCAGCCGTTCTGGCGGGCGGCGCTGGATACGATGGGTATCCCGCTGCTTACGTCGCAGGAGCAGATCGACAATATCCCCGAGACCGGGCCGGTGGTGGTCGTGGCGAACCATCCGCACGGGTTGGTCGATGGCATGATCCTGGCCGACCTGATCGGACGGCGGCGGACCGATTACAAGATCCTGACGCGGGCGCTGCTGACGGGGATCGACGAAGTGGCGGCGTCCTACATGATTTCGGTGCCGTTCCCGCACGAGCCCGACGCGCAGCGCAAGTCGGTGGAAATGCGCGCCAAGGCGATGGCGCACCTCAAGGAAGGCGGCGCGATCAGCGTATTCCCGTCGGGTGTGGTGGCGTCGTCGGACAGCCTGTTCGGGCCGGTCAAGGAGCGGGAGTGGAACGTATTCACCGCGCAGATGATCCGCCGGTCGGGGGCAACGGTGGTGCCGATCTACTTCCCCGGCGCCAATTCACGGGCCTACCAGATGGCAAATTGCATCTCGGCGACGCTGCGCCAGAGCCTGTTGCTGCACGAGGTGGTGCGGGGGTGCAACCATCCGCAGAAGCCGGTGGTGGGCAAGCCGATCACGCCGGAGCAGATGGAGCTTTTGGACAAGGACCCGCGCGGGTTCATGGCGTGGTTGCGCGAGCATACGTTGAGCCTGGGCGAGGGGTGAAGGTACGCGTGGGTTTTAACCCACCCTACGCAAGGTGCCGGGCGTGGGTTTTCACCCACCCTACGGATGTGACGCGCGGGTTCATGGCGTGGCTGCGCGAGCATACGTTGAGCTTGGGCGAGCGGTGACGTCGGGTCGCAAGAGTTTCATGCCTCCGGCGGGAGTATTTCGGGAACAGTGAATGCGATGGCTTATCCGGGCGGTGGAGTCAGCCCGAAGGCCGAAAACACGTCCATTTCCCGCCCGTCATCGGTGATCCTCGCGGGGACAGTCCGCATGTTCCTGGCGGCTGGTCCCCTGCGAATGCGGCCTGCCATGTCGAAATGCGAACCGCCGCAGGGGCAGAAAAAGCCGCCGAAATCGCCATGTTGTGCCAGCGGTATACATCGGAAACGGGGGCAGACGTTCCAGATCGCGAGCCATTTGTGATCGACCGTTCTGTTCCGGTCATAGGGCAGCAGGAGTTGCCCGGACCAGCCGCGCTGGGGCCTGCGATCGCGCCAGTCGTCGGAGACGTCTTGCGCCAGCGCCCGTTCGGTCTGCTCCGCGTTGCGGTGCCAGATCAGCAGGGGCCGGCCGCTGATCTTGAAGGTTCTGGTCTCGCCTTCCGGAACATCCGCCAGCGGAAGTCGCGGGCTTTCACGAGTCGCAACGATGTCCGCGGTCGTGCCGGTCGCGCGGAAAAGTCCGGTCGCTCCTGCGGCCAGCGTGACGGCCCCGGCACCGGCGGTCAGAGTGTAGAGAAAAGACCGGCGGAGCGCATTCATTACCGCGTGGGCACGGGCTCGTCGCCGCGGTAATCGTAGAAGCCACGACCGGTCTTGCGACCCAGCCAGCCGGCCTCGACATATTTCGTCAGCAGCGGGCAGGGGCGGTATTTGGTGTCCGCCAGCCCGTCGTGCAGTACGTTCATGATGGCAAGGCAAGTGTCCAGCCCGATGAAATCCGCCAGCTCCAGAGGGCCCATCGGGTGGTTGGTGCCGAGCTTCATCGACGTGTCGATGGAGGTAACGGAGCCGACGCCTTCGTAGAGGGTATAGACCGCCTCGTTGATCATGGGCATCAGGATGCGGTTAACGATGAAGGCGGGGAAATCCTCGGAACTGGCGGCGGTCTTGCCGAGCTTTTCCACGACGGCGAGGCAGGCGTCGTAGGTGGGCTTGTCGGTGGCGATGCCGCGAATGAGTTCCACCAGTTGCATGACCGGCACGGGGTTCATGAAGTGGAAGCCCATGAATTTCTCGGGGCGGTCGGTGCGGCTGGCCAGCCGGGTGATCGAGATCGACGAGGTGTTCGACGTGAGGATCGTGTCGGGGCCGAGATGCGGCACCAGATCCTCGAAGATGGCCTGTTTGACGGTCTCGCGCTCGGTGGCGGATTCCACGACGAGGTCGGTCTTGCCCAGTTCGGGCAGGTCGAGCGTGGTGGTGATGCGCGACAAGGCGGCATCGCGGTCCTCGGCCTTCATCTTGTCGCGACTGACCATGCGGTCCATGTTCGACTTGATCACGCCGAGGCCCTTGTCCAGCGCCTCCTGGTTGATGTCGTTGAGCAGGACGTCATAGCCCGCGACGGCCATCACATGCGCGATTCCGTTGCCCATCTGTCCGGCGCCGACGACGCCCACCTTGCGGATGTCCATGCAGGTCCCTTTCGCTTTTGCGACACCATATGCCCCGTGCCGAGGGCGCTGCAAGGGAAAGCGGACGTTAAAATTCTGGGCGAATTGAGCGTTTAACGGAATCGCAAGACCTGCGGCCCAAAGCTGGCGATTGGGTGAGTATAATGAGGTGGGCGTGATGTCCTTTCATGGCAAGGGCCGCTGGAAAGCGGCGCCGGAGGCGTGCCGGTACGGGGCGTCGAAGCTGGCGTTTCGGGGGCCGAAGCGGAGCCTCACGAATGAATATGTGGCGTTCCTTGGCGGGACCGAGACCTATGGCAAGTTCGTCAGCCGGCCCTTCGCGCAAGGTATCGAAGCGGCGACGGGCGTGGCGTGCGTGAACCTTGGCCAGCCCAATGCGGGCATCGACGTAATGCTGGGCGATCCGGGCCTGACGCGCATCGCGTCCGGGGCGGCGGCAGTGGTCTTGCAAGTGCCTTGCGCGGCGAACCTGTCAAACCCGTTCTACAAGGTGCATTCGCGGCGCAACGATCGGTTCCTGCGGGCGGAAGCGCCGTTGCGGGCGCTGTTCCCGGAGGTGGATTTCACCGAGTTCAGTTTCACGCGGCACATGCTGATGCATCTGCATACCGTCTCTGCGGAGCGGTTCGATGACGTGCGGCAGGGATTGAAGCAGGCGTGGAGTGATGGAATGCGGCGCCTGATTGCGGAGATCCGGGCGCCCGTGATCCTGTTGTGGTGTTCCGAACGCGACCTGGACCGGGATGACGACAGGGTCGAGGCGCGGTGCGAGCCGGTTTTGGTGGGGCGCGAGATGGTCGTGGCTTTGCAGCGGCACGCGGTGGCGTTCGTGGAAGCCGGCAAAGTGGCGCGAGACGGTCAAGGCGTGGGGTTTCACCCACCCTACGCGGCGGGGGGCGAACGGGACGCGCCACGGGATCTGCCGGGGCAGGCGGCGCATGACGCGGTGGCGGAGGCGTTGATCCCGGTTCTCGCGGGGGTGTTGGACCCGTGAGCGCTTGCAGTCGGAGGCGCGTGGGTTTTCACCCACCCTACACCCGTGAGCGAGGAGGAATGGTCGGGCGCGGGTTGCGGCCGTCCAAACGAAAAGACCCGCCACGGGGGCGGGTCAGTTCGATGTCATGTGCGGGACGGATTAGCCGAGTTTTTCGGTCAGTTCCGGCACGGCGGTGAAGAGGTCGGCCACGAGGCCGTAATCGGCGACCTGGAAGATCGGCGCTTCTTCGTCCTTGTTGATGGCGACGATGACCTTGGAGTCCTTCATCCCCGCAAGGTGCTGGATCGCGCCCGAGATGCCGACGGCGATATAGAGGTCGGGGGCCACGACCTTGCCGGTCTGGCCGACCTGCCAGTCGTTGGGGGCATAGCCCGAGTCCACGGCGGCGCGGGACGCGCCCACGGCGGCGCCGAGCTTGTCGGCGAGGTTCTCGATCAGCTTGAAGTCGTCTTGCGAACCGACACCGCGGCCACCGGAGACGACGATGCCGGCCGAGGTCAGCTCGGGGCGGTCGGATTCGGCGACCTTGTCCTCGACCCATTCCGAAAGGCCGGGGTTGTCGGCGGCGGAAATGGTCTCGACCGAGGCCGAGCCGCCGTCGCTGGCGGCATCGAAGGTCGAGGTGCGGAAGGTGACGACCTTCTTGGCGTCGGAGGATTTCACCGTCTGGATCGCGTTGCCGGCGTAGATCGGACGCTCGAACGTGTCGGCGTCGACAACGCCCGAGGCGTCGGAGATCACCATTACGTCAAGAAGGGCGGCCACGCGGGGCATGACGTTCTTGGCGTCGGTGGTGGCGGGGGCCACGATATGCTCGTAGTCATCCGCGAGCGACACGATGAGCGCTGCGGTGGATTCCGCCAGGCGGTGGCCCAGCGAGGGATCCTCGGCCACGAGGACCTTGGAGACACCGTCGATCTTGGCGGCGGCCTCCCCGGCGGCGGCGGCAGAGCCCCCGGCGCAGAGCACGGTCACGTCGCCCAGTTGCTTGGCGGCGGTGACGGCCTTGGCGGTGGCGTCGAGCGCCAGTTCGCCATCGTTGACTTCGGCAAGAAGAAGTACAGACATTTACACGGCCCCCGCTTCTTTGAGTTTGGCGACAAGTTCGTCGACCGATCCGACCATTTCGCCGGCCTTGCGGGCCTCGGGCTCTTCGGTCTTCACGATTTCGAGGCGCGGCGCGACGTCGACGCCGTAATCGGCGGCGGTTTTCTCGTCGAGCGGCTTTTTCTTGGCCTTCATGATGTTCGGCAGCGACGCATAGCGCGGCTCGTTCAGGCGCAGGTCCACGGTGACGATCGTGGGCATCTTGACCTTGATCGTCTGCAGACCGCCATCGACCTCGCGGGTGATCACGGCATTGTCGCCGTCGATGTCCAGCTTGGAGGCGAAGGTGCCCTGGGACCAGCCCAGCAGGGCCGACAGCATCTGGCCGGTGGCGTTCATGTCGTTGTCGATGGCCTGCTTGCCGGCGATCACGAGGCCGGGTTCTTCTTCCTTGACGACGGCGGCGAGGATCTTGGCGACGGCCAGCGGTTCGATATCGGTGTGCACGTCGTCGGCGGCCTCGACCAGGATGGCGCGGTCTGCGCCCATGGCCAGCGCGGTGCGCAGGGTTTCCTGCGCCTGCTTGACGCCGATGGACACGGCGACGACCTCATCGGCCTTGCCGGCCTCTTTCAGGCGAATGGCCTCTTCGACGGCGATTTCGTCGAACGGGTTCATCGACATTTTGACATTGGCAAGATCGACGCCCGATCCGTCCGCCTTGACGCGGACCTTCACGTTGTAGTCGATCACGCGTTTGACAGGCACGAGCACCTTCATCGGCATGGTCTCCCTAAAAAATTGCGCAGAGCCGCTGTGATGCGACCCCGCCTCTTGCTCTGGGGCGTTAGATACAGAACTGTTAGCCGGGGAAACAGGGTAAAATCGTCACGTTTCCGACTTGCGACGTCGCGTTTCCGGTGCGGTGCGGCGATTCTTGCCTGGCTTGCCCGGCGCGTTGCACGGCATCAGCGGTTGGCGCCCGGAGTCCAGAGCACGTCGTCGCGGCCCGAATCGTTGGCCATGCGGGCGGCGACGAAGAACCAGTCGCTGAGGCGGTTGAGGTATTTCACCGCCGCCGGGTTCACGTGTTCCATCGTGGCCAGTTCCACCGTCAGCCGTTCGGCGCGGCGCGAGACGGTGCGGCAGAGATGCAGATGTGCCGAGAGCGCAGACCCGCCGGGCAAGATGAAGCTGCGCAGGGGTTCGAGCACCTTGTTCATCGTATCGATCTCGGATTCCAGGCGCGCGACCTGGCTGTCGACCATGCGCAGCGGCGTGAATTCCGCCTTGTCGTCGTTTTCCATGTCCGGGCGGCAGAGATCGGCGCCGAGATCGAAAAGGTCGTTCTGGATACGCGCGAGGGCGGCGTCGGTTTCGCCCTCGGCATGAAGGCGGGCAAGGCCCGCGGTGGCGTTCACCTCGTCCACGGTGCCGTAGGCGGTGACGCGCATGGAGTGCTTGGCCACGCGACACCCGTTGCCGAGCGCGGTTTCGCCGTGATCGCCGGTTTTGGTGTAGATCTTGTTGAGAACGACCATGTTCATTCACCTCCCATTTGGCGGCGGATATAGACGAAAAGCAGGATCAGGACCACCGCGATGAACTGCGCGATGATGCGCCAGCGCATGAACTTGTTCGAGCGTTTGGCGTTGTCGATGCCTTCCTTGCCGAAGTTGGAAATGCCCAGGATGAGGATGACGCCGACCACCGCGCAGGCGAGGGCGACGATTATGAAGAGGGGGTCGTTGAGCATGTCGGTTCCGTGGTTTGTCTGGTTTTGGGCGACGTAGCCCGCATGGGCGGAAAGGCGAATAGGCCATGGTGACGCAAGCAGGCGCGCAGGCCCGCACGAGGCGTCTCGCTAGAGCCGGGCCTGGATCCAGTCGAGGGCGCGTGTGGGCAGGATGCGCCGCAACGCGTCGAGCAGATAGGTGGGTGTGGTCACGTAATACCGTGGCCGGGGGCGGGGTGATTCCAGCGCATGGGTCAGTTTCCGGGCGACGGCGGTGGCGGGCAGCTCGAACGTGTCGGGGCCGCCGGCGTTATAAAGCCGGGGCAGCAGGCGCTTTTCATAGAGCGATCGGGCGGGCGCATTTTCCCAGTCGATCCAGCGTTCGAAATGGGGGATCGAGTTTTCCCGGATCTTGGACGTGACCGGCCCCGGTTCGATCAGGATGATGTGGAGGGGCGTGTCGCGCATCTCGATCCGCATTGTGCTGGTCAGCCCCTCAAGCGCGTGCTTGGTGGCGTTGTAGGCGCCGCGCATCCGCAGGGTGGCGAAGCCGAGCACCGAGGAGTTCTGCACGATCCGGCCATGCCCCTGGGCGCGCATCACCGGGATGACCTGGCGGGTCAGCTCGTGCCAGCCAAAGAAATTGGCCTCGAAGATGGCGCGCAGGGCGTCTGTGGGCAGATCCTCGACCATGCCGGGACAGCCGAAAGCGCCGTTGTTAAAGAGCGCATCGAGCGTGCCGCCCGTAGCATCGAGCACTTCGGTAAGGCCCGAGGCGATGGTGGCGGGATCCTGGTAGTCGATCAGCGGGCTGTCGAAGCCTTCGGCGCGCATCCGGTCGCAATCGGCGGCTTGGCGGCAGGACGCGAAGACGCGCCAGCCGCGGGCGCGCATGTGGTGGGCGGCCTCGTATCCGATGCCGGAGGAAGAGCCGGTAATGAGAAGCGTGCGCATTGTCATGCGCGGACCTTGGCGCGGTCCGCGGCCATATGCAATCGTTCTGACGGGGGCGTGGGCCGTGCTATTGGGCCGGTTCGCTGACCAGCCAGTCGGCCATCCAGCCGATTTCGCCGGTGTCGACCACCTCAAGCTCCAGCCAGCCGTTGCCGGGCGCGCTGAGCACGGCCACTTCGGCGCCTTCGTCGAGCGAGCCGAGGCGGGCGTAATCCGTGCCGGGACCGCCGCGCATGTTGGCCGAGGTGGCGGTGACAAAGCGCAGGTCCATGCCGGAACTGTCGGCGCGAGCGGAGCGGGCCGCCGCCTCGGCCTCGCGGCGCAGCTTGGCCTGCGAGGCCTGCTGTTCGAAAAGCTCGATCGCGCCGGGCCAGTCGCGCCGCACGTCTTCGGCTGCTTCGCCGCCGTCTTGAAGTGCGGCCAGCACGGCGTTGTCCTCGCTGGTCTCAGGCTGCGTCAGGAAGCGGGCCTTGTCTTCGACCCGTTCGGTGCGGGCGGTTTCCTGCGCCGCGCCGGCCTCGGCCATCTCGCCGATGGAGGCCAGTGTGATCTGGAAACGCTCGGGTTTTTGTGCTGTGGGGACTTCGATCTGTTCGGGTTCGGCGCGGGGAGCCGGATCGGCGGCGGCGGTGCGGGTCTCGGACGCCTCGGCCGGGGCCGGGTCGGGCTGGTTCCACTGCGCCTGAATCGAGTTGGCGCCGGGTGCATAATCGGCGCCGCCGCTCATCTCCCAGAAGGCGAAGGCGAGGAAAGCGAATGTCACAAGAATAAAGCGCCACATCGGGCCAAGCCCCCCAAAATCACAATCTTTTGCATTAACCGGATAACCTAATTTACACGATTCGGTTCCGTGCGGCATGGGAAAAGGTGCGGAATCTGCCCAACCTGTGCTTTACCTGCGCAAGGGCGGGGGATATCACAGCATCTATGAGTGATTTGGTCGATGACCCCAATATAGGCCCCGAAGATGGTGGCAAATCCGTGGCGGAGCCGCTGCGCCGCGCCATCGGCGAGCGCTATCTGACCTATGCGCTGTCGACCATCATGCACCGCGCCTTGCCGGACGCGCGCGACGGGCTGAAGCCGGTGCACCGGCGGATCCTGTTTGCAATGCGCGAGCTGCGGCTTTCGGCGACGGGGGGCTTCCGCAAGTCGGCGAAGATCAGCGGCGACGTGATGGGCAATTATCATCCGCATGGCGATGCCGCGATCTATGACGCGATGGCGCGTCTGGCGCAGGATTTCAACGTGCGCTACCCGCTGGTCGACGGGCAAGGGAATTTCGGCAATATCGACGGCGACAACCCGGCCGCCAGCCGGTACACCGAGGCGCGGCTGACCATCGTGGCCGAGGCCCTGCTGGAGGGGCTGAACGAGAACGCGGTCGATTACCGTGACAATTACGATGGCACGTTGACCGAGCCTGTGGTGCTGCCGGCGCAGTTTCCGAACCTGCTGGCCAACGGGTCGAGCGGGATCGCGGTGGGGATGGCAACCAACATTCCGCCGCACAATATCGCGGAACTGGTGGATGCGTGTCTGCACCTGATCAAGACGCCGGACGCGAGGGATGACACGCTGCTGAATTACGTGCCGGGGCCGGATTTTCCGACGGGCGGCATTATCGTGGAGCCGGCCGAGGCCATCGCGCAGGCCTATCGGACGGGCAAGGGCGGGTTCCGGCTACGGTGCCGCTACGAGGTGGAGGATCTGGGGCGCGGGCAGTGGCAGATCGTGGTCACGGAAATCCCCTATCAGGTACAGAAATCCAAGCTGATCGAGAAGCTGGCGGAGGTCATCCAGACCAAGAAGGTGCCGATACTGGCGGATGTGCGGGATGAGAGCGCAGACGACATCCGCGTGATCCTTGAGCCTCGTTCGAAGAACGTGGAGCCCGAGGTGCTGATGCAGTCGCTCTATCGCAACTCGGACCTGGAAGTGCGGTTCAGCCTGAACATGAACGTGCTGATCGACGGGGTGACCCCCAAGGTCTGTTCGATGAAGGAAGTGCTGCGCGCGTTCCTGGATTTCCGGCGAGAGGTTTTGATCCGGCGCAGCGAGCACCGGATGGAGAAGATCGACCACCGGCTGGAGGTGCTGGAAGGGCTTATCGTGGCCTTCCTGAACCTCGACCGGGTGATCGACATCATCCGTTATGACGACGATCCCAAGGCGGCGCTGATGCGCGAGGATTGGGGGCGGGAGTTCGTCCGCGCCCGGGACGAGGCGGATTACGTGCCGCCTGCCGAGGGTGGCGAGGACGGGCTGACCGAGGTGCAGGCCGAGGCCATCCTTAACATGCGGCTGCGCAGCTTGCGGCGGCTGGAAGAGATCGAGCTGGTCAAGGAGCGCGATGCCCTGATGGAAGAGCGCGCCGGGCTGGAGGACCTTCTGGACAGCGAGGGGCTGCAGTGGGACGCGATCTCGGACCAGCTGAAAGAGGTGAAGAAGAAATTCGGCAAGGAGTATGAGGGCGGCGCGCGGCGCACCACCTTTGCCGAGGCGGGCGAGGTCGAGGAGGTGCCGCTGGAGGCGATGATCGACCGCGAGCCGATCACCGTGGTCTGTTCCAAGATGGGGTGGATCCGGGCCATGTCGGGGCATATCGACCTGGACCGCGAATTGAAGTTCAAGGATGGTGACGAAGGGCGGTTCATCTTCCATGCCGAGACGACCGACCGGCTGTTGGTGTTCGGCACGAACGGACGGTTCTATACGCTGAGTGCGGCCAACCTGCCCGGCGGGCGGGGGATGGGCGAGCCCTTGCGCCTGATGGTGGACCTGCCGAACGAGTCGGATATCGTGGCGATCTTTATCCACAAGCCGGGCCGGAAATTGCTGGTGGCGTCCTCGGCGGGTGACGGGTTCATCGTGCCCGAGGACGAGGTCGTGGCGCAGACACGCTCGGGCAAGCAGGTGCTGAACGTGCGCGAAGGTGTGCGGGCGCAGGTGTGCCGGGCGGTCACGGGCGATCACGTTGCTTGCGTGGGCGAGAACCGCAAGGTGCTGATCTTCCCGCTGGACGAGTTGCCCGAGATGGGCCGCGGCAAGGGCGTGCGGTTGCAGAAATACAAGGATGGCGGGTTGTCGGATGCCACGACCTTCACTTTGGCCGAAGGGCTGAGCTGGCTTGATCCGGCGGGTCGGACACGCACCGAGACGGCGCTGGAGGAATGGACCGCGCGGCGCGCGGGCGCGGGGCGCATGGCGCCACGGGGGTTTCCGCGTAACAACCGTTTCACCTGAGATTGATTTGTCGTGTGCGGGGGGTGCCGCTTAGCTTGCTTGCAGATGGATGCAAGGAGGATGGACATGCTTTTGACACGACGGGTATTGATCGCAAGCGGCGCGGCGGCTCTGCTGGCAAGGCCGGTGATGGCCGATGAGCCGCGCTGGTACCAGAACCGGGCCTATGCGGCGGATGGCGCGGACGTGGTGGCGTATTTCGGGCTGGAACCGGGGGCCAACGGGGTGGCCGGCTCGGACAAGTTCGTGACCGAATGGAACGGCGCGAAGTGGCGATTTTCGTCGGCCGAGAACCAGGCGGCGTTCGAGGCGAACCCGCAGAAATATGCGCCGGCCTTTGGTGGGTATTGCGCCTGGGCAGTCTCGCAGGGCTACACCGCGCATGGCGACAAGGATGCGTGGACGGTGCATCAGGGCAGGCTTTACCCCAATTACAACAAATCGGTGCGTCAGCGTTGGTTGGGGGATGTCCCCGGCAACGTGTCAAAGGGCGAGGCGAACTGGCCGACGGTCTTGGGCGGCTAGCGTCGGGGTGCGTGGGTTATCACGCGCCAGAGTGGTGGGTTTTCACCCACCAAAGAGGTGGGTTTTCACCCACCCTACGCCACGTTAGCGCGCGGCATGGTCAGGCCACGGAGGCCGGTTGGGGCGTTGAGACCGGCTCGGCCTCGAGCCAGACGCCGCCTTCGGGGCGCAGGGTGAGGATCATCACCGGGTCCGGGTCGCGGCCCGCGACCGGGGTGAAGCGGAAGCGGTTCAGGAGGGTGCCGAGGATGATCACCGCCTCTTGCAAGGCAAAGCTGGCGCCGATGCAGATGCGCGGGCCGTCGCCGAAGGGCAGGTAGGCGTAGCGTTCGACCGCCTTGCGGTCGGCAAATCGGTCGGGGCGGAAGGCGTCGGGATCGTCCCACAGCATGTGATGGCGGTGCAGCGCGTAGATCGGCAGGATCACAGTATCGCCCTTGCGGATCTCGCGCCCGCACAGCGTGTCGTTGGCCATGGCGGTGCGCGACACCATTCCGGCGGGCGGGTAGAGGCGCAGGGCCTCGTCGATGATCTGGCGCATGAAGGGGAGTTTTTCCACGTGCTCGCCCGTCACGGGGCCTTCGCCGCAGACCGCGCGGAGTTCGGCGCGGGCGCGGTCCTGCACGCTCTGGTCGAAGGCGCAGAGGTAGAGCGACCAGCCCAGGGTGAGCGCCGTGGTCTCGTGGCCGGCGACGATGAAGGTCAGCAGGTTGTCGCGCAACTCGGCCGTGTTCATCTGGCGCTTGGTCTTGGGGTCTTCGCCGTCCATCAGCAGGTCGAGCAGGTCGGGCACGCCCTCTGGCCCACGCTGGCGCCGGGCCTCGATCGCCTCGTCGGCGATGCGGCGCATCTCGCCCACGGCATTGCGCGAAAAGATCAGGCGGCCGGGGCGTGGCACCCAGTCGGGTGCGCCCAACACGTCCAGGAGGGAGATCTTGCCGGCCTCGGAGATGTAGGCGTCGATGCCGCGATGCACCGCGTCGGCGTCGAACATGCCGTCGCCGGAAAAGGTGACGTCGGCGATGACGTCGAAGGTCGTGCGCACCATGTCGGCGGCCATGTCGATGGCGCGGGGGCCGGCCTGGGCCACGCGGTCGGCGCTGCGCTGGGCGGCGGCGGTCATGATCGGGGCAAGGTTCATGACGTTGCGGTGCGAGAACACCGGCGCGGCTGTGCGCCGCTGCCAACGCCAGTGCGCGCCTTCAGCAATGAAGAGGGACTCGCCGATGGCGGGTTTGAGCAGATTCTTGGTGACCATTGACTTGGGATAGGTATCGACCCGCTCGAGCAGCATTTCGCGGATCGCGCCGGGATCCATCACCATGTGCCAGCGCTTGCCGGTGCGCCCGGACACCATGGGCTGGCGGGTGGCCAGTTCGGGGATGATGCTGAGCACGTTGCGCCGGGCGGCGCCAAGGCTGCCGAGGATACCCATCGGCTCGGTGACGAGGGGGACTTTGACGGGAGTGTCGGCGTGGGACATGGGGACTCCGGTGATGCTCGTGTCAAACATAGGCGCGGCAAGGGCAGGCGGCAAACCTGCGGCGGAAATCTGCGGCAATATGGGGCAGGGCGGGAATTGCCAGCGGCGGACGGCCTTGCTATCGCTGAAAGGGGACGGATTGGGGGGACGAGGATGCTGCGACGACTGGCCTTGGGGCTGATGGTTGCCGGGGTGGCGGCCTGCACGCGGGTGGACGACCTTGACGAGGTGCCGGTCTACCTCGGCAATTTCCATTTGGGGTATAACGTCGTCGCGGCACCCAACCTGCAAAAAGGTCCGTTCTCGCGCGAGGCCAGCAAGTCGGCGTGGATCGCGGCAATGAAGCAGGCGGTCGATGCGCGGTTCTCGCGGCAGGAGGGCACGCGGCTTTATCACTTGGGGATCACGCTGGAAGCCTATGTTCTGGCGCGGGCCGGCATCCCGGTGGTGGCGGCGCCGAAGTCGGTGCTGGTGCTGAAGGTCACGGCCTGGGACGACGCCAAACAGGCGCGACTGAACGAGACGCCGGAACTGATCACCGTGATCGAAAGCCTGTCGGGGGATACGGTCGTGGGATCGGGCCTGACGCGGACGGCCGAGGAACAGATGCAGGAGTTGACCGCGAAGGCGGCCAAGCTGATCGAGAATTGGCTGGTGCGGCAGAACAATGCCGAAGGCTGGTTCGAGGATGACGGCAGGCCCGCACGCTACAAGGCCAAGGCGCGGGCCGCAGAAGCGCGGGCCGCGGCCTCGCAGGAAGAGCAGGCGCAGGCAGCGGCCAAGGCGGCGTTGGAAAAGGTTGGGGCGCAGGCGGCGGAGTAGGGCGACCTTCCGCACAGCCCGCGCGGGGCGTCGGAAAGACGCATGAAGCGCTTGATTTTCCCGGTTGAAGCCAATAAATGCGCGGCCAGTAGCAATTCGGGCCACGCAAGGCCCCCAATAGGATAAGGCGCCCCACGAGATGGCAAAGGAAAAGTTTGACCGTTCGAAAC
>NZ_LAXJ01000014.1 GCF_001441615.1 Roseovarius atlanticus | reverse complement strand
AGTAGGGCTTGATCCAGTCGATGCGCTTGCCCTGGTCGCCCCAGAACGCCTCAGGGTCGTTGATCGAGGCGGCGTACATCTCGTCATACTTGGCCGCGTCGACATGGGCGTTGGCCACGAAATCGGCACTGGGCGCATAGGTTTTATCGGACATGGTTCCTCCCTTACGTGGTCTTGAATGTCTTTCAGGCCCGCCCCGCCGGCAAATCGCGGCGGGGGCAGGCGTCCTCCTGGTGGCAGCCTAGGAAGGTTGGCGTCAGATGGCCAGATACTCGGCGCGAAGACTTTCGTTTTCCAGCACCTCTGACGCGGTCCCATCGAAGGCGATCCCACCCGTATCGAGGATGATGCAGCGATCGGCGAGTTCAAGGGCGCGGACGGCGTTCTGTTCGACGAGGATCGTGGTGATGCCCTGTTCCTTGATGATGCGCAGGGTCTTTTCGATCTCGTCGACGATCACGGGGGCGAGGCCCTCGTAGGGCTCGTCGAGCAGCAGGACCTTGATGTCGCGCGCGAGCGCCCGGGCGACGGCGAGCATCTGTTGTTCCCCGCCAGAGAGCGTCACGCCTTCCTGACGGCGGCGTTCCTTGAGGCGGGGGAAAAGCTCGTAGAGTCGGTCGAGGGACCAGCCGATCGGTGGCGCGATCTGGGCCAGTTGCAGGTTCTCTTCCACAGTCAGGCCGGGGATGATGCAGCGGTCCTCGGGGACGAGGCCGATGCCGGCCGCCGAGGCCTCGTGGCTTTTCATGTTGTGCAGCGGTTGGTGGTCCAGCCAGATTTCGCCGTGGTTGACCTGGGGCGTGTCCATGCGGGCGATGGCGCGCAGGGTGGTGGTCTTGCCCGCGCCGTTGCGGCCCAGAAGCGCCAGGATCTCGCCTTCGTGGACGTTGAAGGAGATGTCCTGGACGATGTAGCTTTCGCCGTAATAGGCCTTCATGCCCCAGACCGACAGGAAGGCGGGGGCCGTCTCGGCGTGGTTGCGGTGCTTGGAAAAGTCGGGTTTGACGTTCATTTTTCGGGTCCTCTCAAGCTTGCGCTGTTCGGGTGTTGGGGGCTGAAAGGCCTGTCGCGACCTCGCTCCAGAACGCGGCGTCGCGTCCTGGTTGGGGATAAATGTCCGCTCCGGCACGGCGGAACGGGTTCCTGAGTTCACTGACCGTACCCGTGTCGAGCGCCGTGGTCACCAGATCGCGCAGCGCCTCATGTGCCTCGGGATCCATACCTTGTGCGCTCAGTCTGGCGAGTTCTTTCACGCTGTCCGCCATCAGGTCAGCATCCTGATGGAAGTGTTCCGCCAGGACCTCGAGGCCACGGGTGGCTTCGGGAGAAACGCGCACCGTGGCACCTCAGGCGCTTTCGCCAAGATACGCTTCGCGGACCTTGGGGTGGCCCTTGATCTTGTCGGGCGTGTCCTCGACCAGGGGCGTGCCCTGGGCCAGGACGGTGATGCGTTCGGCCAGGGAGAACACCACGTGCATGTCGTGTTCGATGATGCAGATGGTGATGTCGCGTTCGTCCTTGATCTGTTTCAAGAGGTCGATCGTGTTGTTGGTGTCGGCGCGGGCCATGCCGGCGGTGGGTTCGTCCAAGAGCAGGAGGCGCGGATTCTGCGCAAGGCACATGCCGATTTCCAACCGCCGCTTGTTGCCGCGCGACATGGCCGCGGCGTGGTCGTGGCGGGCATCGGCGAGGTTGAGGCTTTCGAGCATGTCCTCGGCCTGTTCGACGATGTCCTTTTCGCGGGTGGCCTGCCCCAGAGCGTGCATCCGGAAGGCGCCGTCGCGCCGGGCAAAGATCGGGATCATCATGTTTTCCAGCACGCTGAGGTCGCCGAAGATCTCGGGCGTCTGGAACACGCGGGAAATGCCCATCTGGTTTATCTGGTAGGGCTTGCGGCCCAGTACCGACTGGCCGTCGAACATGACCGAGCCGGTGTCGGGGATGAGTTTGCCGATGAGGCAGTTGAGCAGCGTGGACTTGCCTGCCCCGTTGGGGCCGATGATCGCGTGGCAGGTGTTTTCCGCCACGCTGAGGTTCACGTCACCCAGGGCCTGAAGGCCGCCGAAGCGCTTATTGACGTTCTTGACTTCAAGAATACCCATTGTCGTCGCTCCTTATTCGGCCGGGGTGGATTGGGTGGCTTTTTCGTCGTCCGGGTTCGCTTTCTTGCCCCGGAGCAGACGGCCGATGCGCTGTCCGCCCTCGACCAGGCCGCCGGGCAGGAAGATGACCACGGCCATGAAGATCAGGCCGAGCGTCAGGTGCCAGCCCTTGCCGATGAAGGGATAGACGATGGTGATGACGAAATCCTCGAGCCCGTCGGGCATAAAGGCGAACCATTCGTGCAGGATGTCCTTGTTGATCTTGCTGAGGATGTTTTCCATGTACTTGATCGCACCCGAGCCGAGGACGGGGCCGATGAGCGTGCCCGCGCCGCCGAGGATGGTCATCAGCACGACCTCGCCCGAGGCTGTCCAGAACATGCGTTCGGGACCGGCCTGTGTGTCCATCGCCACCAGCAGACCACCGGCGAGGCCGGCATACATGCCCGAGATCACGAAGGCCGCGAGCGTGTAGGGGCGGGCGTTGAGGCCGGTATAGTACATCCGGGTCTGGTTCGATTTCACCGCACGCAGCATGGTGCCGAAGGGCGAGCGGAAGATGCGGATCGAGAGGTAGAAGGCGATGATCATGAACACGGCGGCGATGTAGTAGCCCGCGTTGATGGTAAAGAGCCAATCGCCGAACGACAGGTCGAAGCCCGCGCGCATGTCCATGCCGAAAAGGTTCGCCCGGCCGATCTCGCCCGGCTCCAAGTTCGACAGAAGCGGGCTGTCTGTGGACTTGATCTGAAGGCCCGTCTCGCCGCCGGTGATCGGCGTCAGCACCGAATAGGCCAGCGCATAGGACATCTGCGCGAAGGCCAGCGTCAGGATCGAGAAGTAGATGCCCGAGCGGCGCAGCGAGATATATCCCACGGCCAGCGCGAAGAGGCCCGCGATGATCACGCCGAGGATGATCGCCGGGATCACGTTCAGCGTGACCAGCTTCATCATCCAGATCGCGGCGTAGGAGCCGACGCCAAGAAAGGCCGCGTGGCCGAAGGAGAGATATCCGGTGAGGCCGAAGAGGATGTTGAAGCCGATGGCGAAGATCCCGTAGATCACGAAGCGCTGCATCAGGTCGGGATAGCCCGCGTTGAACTGTGCCATGCCCGAGTTCTCGGGGAACGGGTTGAGGATGAAGGGGGCCAGCAGGGTGATCGCGATGACGATCAGCAGCAGGCGGAAGTCTTTCTTGTCGAGACCGAGCATGGCTTAGTCCTCCATGACGCCCTTGCGGCCCATCAGGCCACGCGGACGTGTCAGCAGAATGATGATGGCAACCAGGTAGATGATGATCTGGTTGATGCCGGGCAGAACCTCGAGCACTTCGCGCATCGAGGCGAAGCTTTCCAGGATGCCCAAGAGGAACCCGGCCAGCACGGCGCCCGGAAGCGAGCCCATGCCGCCCACGACGACCACGACGAAGCTGAGCACGAGGAAATCCATGCCCATGTGGTAGTTGGGCGAGTTGATCGGCGTGTACATGACGCCCGCCAGGCCCGCCACGGCGGCGGCGAGGCCGAACATGATGGTGAAGCGGCGGTCGATGTTGATGCCCAGCAGCTGCACGGTCTCGCGGTCGGCCATGCCGGCGCGGACCACCATGCCGAAGGTGGTGAATTGCAGGAAAGCGAAGACGGCACCGATGATCACGGCCGCGAAGGCGAAGTAGATGATCCGCCAATAGGGGTAGATCACCACGTTGGGGTCGAGCCCCAGCATCGCGCCGAAATCGAACGATCCGCGAAAGGCGTCGGGGGCCGGCGTCGGGATCGGGTTGGCACCGTAGTAGAACTTGATGATTTCCTGAAGCACGATGGCGAGGCCAAAGGTCACCAGGATCTGGTCGGCGTGGGGGCGGTTGTAGAAATGCTTGATCAGCCCGCGTTCCATGATCACGCCGATCAGCATCATCACCGGAATGGCGAAGAGGATCGAGAGCGGCACGGCCCAGTCTATGATCGCGTCCCCGGTGGCCTGTCCAAACCAGTCGTAGACATAGGGCACCTGAACTTCGAGCGGGTTGCCCAGAAAGTCGGTTTGTGTTTCGTCGACGACGGTACGGGAGAGCGTGAGAATACGGCTCAGCGTGACGGCGCAGAACGCACCGATCATGAACAGCGCGCCATGCGCGAAGTTCACGACGCCCAATGTGCCGAAGATCAGCGTCAGGCCGAGCGCGATCAGCGCATAGGCCGAGCCTTTGTCCAGGCCATTGAGAATTTGCAGGATAATGGCTTCCATCGAAGTGCCCCTCGGATTTGCAGAGATGCCGGTTATGGTCACGGACGCGCGCGGGGCGCGTGGTCCGGCTTGCTGGTGGACGCGGGCGCGGCAGGCGCGCCCGCGTCGGATGTTGTCAGGTCAGGCCCATGCGATCAGGCCCGTAGGATCAGGCGCCCGGGTTGCATTCGCCCAGCGTTGCCTCGGCGCCACCCATCTGCGGGTGGTCGGGGGCATAGGTCACCTGGTCGACCGGGGTCACCTCGACGATTTCGAGCAGGTCGAACTCGCTTTCCGGGTTCTCTTTCCCGCGCACGACCAGCACGTCCTTGAAGCACTGGTGGTCCTCGGCGCGGTAGAGTGTCTTGCCGTTGCCCATGCCGTCGAACTCGAAGCCTTCCAGGGCCTCGCCCACGGCGCAGGGGTTGAACGACCCGGCGCGTTCCACGGCATCTGCATAAAGCATCGCCTGGACGTAGCAGGTGTGGGCTGCCTGAGACGGCGGGAAGCCGTACTTGGTGCCGAAGGATTTGACGAACGCCTTGGAGCCTTCGTCTTGCAGCGACCAGTGCCAGTTGGTGGAGCCGAAGATACCCTTCACGTTGGCGCCGGCACCCTTGGCCATCAGGCGGCTGTAGAGCGGAACGACGATCTCGAAGTTCTTGCCGTTCACCTGCTTTTCACGCAGGCCGAACTGAACCGCGTTGGTCAGCGAGTTCACCATGTTCCCGCCGTAGTGGTTCAGGACCAGAACGTCGGCGCCCGATTGCAGCACCGGCGCGATGTAGGACGAAAAGTCGGTCTGCGTCAGCGGCGTTTTCACGGCGGCGACGGTTTCCCAGCCCATGGCCTCGGTCGAGGCGCGCACGGCTTCCTCGGTGGTGTAGCCCCAGTTGTAGTCGGCGGTCAGGTGATAGGCCTTGCGGTCGGTGCCGTAGTTTGCGGCCAGCACCGGCGCCAGGGCGGCACCCGACATGTACGAGTTGAAGAAGTGGCGGAAACCGTTGGCCTTGCGGTCCTTGCCGGTGGTGTCGTTGGAGTGGGTCAGGCCGGCCATGAAGATGATGCCCGCCTCCTGGCAGAGCGCCTGAACAGCCACGGCCACGCCCGAGGACGAGCCGCCGGTCACCATGACGGCGCCGTCTTTTTCGATCATCGACTTGGCCGAGGCGCGGGCCGCGTCGGCCTTCGTCTGGGTGTCACCGGTGACGTATTCGACTTTCTTGCCCAGGATGCCGTTGCCTTGCAGGGCGTTGGACGAGAACGTGTTCATCATGCCGCCGTCGCCGCCGCCGTTCAGGTGCTCGACCGCCAGTTCGTAGGCGCGCAGTTCGTCGGCACCCTCGTCGGCATAGGGACCGGACTGAGGTACGTTGAAGCCCAGCGTGACGGTGTCGCCGGTGGGTTCGTTGGTGAAGGCCGCGGCGGAGCTTGCCGTGAAGATGGTCGGCAGTGCGACGCCGGCGCCCGCGATGGCGCTTGTCTTCAGCAGGCCACGACGCGTGAGGTCAGTTTTGGACATTGAATCCCTCCCTTGAGTGTTTCCGCGGCCGGGGCTCCTCAGGCCCGGCCGGGCGCACAGGTGTGCTGTTGGCATTATTGAAGGGGGGTGAAAACCGTTCAACAACCGCCTTTGGCCAAAGACTTTTTTTGTAAATAAAATCTTCAATGCAGCGCAGAAATCTGTAAATTAGTTTTCCAAACCGCACCGAACACGCTGGATTCAAAGGATACCGCGATGGCAGAGACAGGTATGGCAGGCACGCGCATCCGCCAGCGGCGGCTGGTGGCCGGGTTGAAGCAGGCCGAGTTGGCCGAGGCGGCGGGTATCTCTGCCAGCTACCTCAATCTGATCGAGCACAACAGGCGTCGAATCGGGGGGCGGACGCTGTTGCAGATCGCCGCGGCGCTGAACGTGGAGCCGGCAACGCTGACCGAAGGGGTGCAGTCGCAGCTTCTGGCGGCCTTGCAGGAGGCGGCGGGCGACGGTGAGAGTGGCGGCAATTTCGCCGAGGCCGCGCCGGAACTCGACCGGGTCGAGGAATTCGTCGGGCGCTTTCCCGGCTGGGCCGGGCGGCTGGCCGACCTGGGGCAGCAGCGTGACGCGCTGGAACGCACGGTCAAGGCGCTGAGCGAGCGGCTGGCGCATGACCCGGAACTGTCGGCGACGCTGCACGATGTGATTTCCACGGTGACATCGATCCGGTCGACCGCGTCGATCCTGGCCGAAACGCGCGAACTGGAGCCCGAGTGGCAGATGCGCTTTCACCGCAACATCAACGAGGATGGCGCGCGTCTTGCCGAGGGTGCCGAGGCGCTGATGCGCTATCTTGAGGCCGCACCCGAAGCGGGGGCGGAGGTGACCTCGCCCCAGGACGAGATGCACGCCTTCATGGAGCGCCACGGCTTTACCTTTCCGCAGCTTGAGGGGTGGGGCGCCGAAGCGCGGATCGAGGCGGTCGTTTCCGAGATCGAGCACCGCGCGGCACGGGCGCTGGCACGGGCGGCGTTGACGCAGATACTGGAGGACGCGCGCGCGCTGCCGCGCGACGAGATGGACGTGCTGTTGGCCGCGCACGGCCCGGCACCCGACGCCATCGCACGCGCCACGGGCAGATCGCTCGCCCAGGTCTTTCGCCGCATGGCGACGCTTCCCGAGGACATGGTCGGGCCCGTGGGGCTGATCGTGGTCGACGGCGCGGGGGCGCTGATCCTGCGCAAGACGGTCATGGGGTTCGCCACGCCGCGCAGCGGCGCGGGCTGTGGCATGTGGCCGCTTTACGAGGTGCTGAGCCAGCCCGCCCGCCCGGTGCAGGCGGTGCTGGCACAGGGCGACCTGCGGGTGCGGGCGCTGGCGGTGGCCGAAGAGACTGTGCCGGCGGGCTTTGACAACCCGCCCCTGATGCGGGCCTACATGTTGATCTTGCCAGAGCGGCGTGGACCGGACCGGGCCACGGCACGGCCCGTAGGGGTGACCTGCCGGATCTGCCCCATCGAAGGCTGCCTTGCGCGGCGCGAGGGATCGGTCCTGAAGGATAGGTTCTGAGATATGTTCTTTTGACAGGGCCGAAGAGTTTCGCAATAGTCGTCGGACGGGAAAAGGATTTGATCGGAGGGGAGGCCGGTTGGATGGGCAAGACCGTGCTTCTGATCGAGGACGAACAGAATATCATCGAGGCCGTGAGCTTTATCCTGTCGCGTGACGGCTGGGAGGTGAAGACCCACGCCAACGGCCAGAACGCGATGGAGGCCGTGCGCGCGCGCGAGCCGGACGTGGTGATCCTTGACGTCATGCTGCCGGGCAAGAGCGGTTTCGACATCCTGTCCGAAATCCGGGCCGAGGCGCAATTTGCAAGCCTGCCGGTCCTGATGCTGTCGGCCCGCGGCCAGGCCAAGGACCTTGAGATGGCCGAGCGGGCCGGGGCCAACCGGTACATGACCAAACCGTTTTCCAATGCCGAGGTGCTGGACGCCGTGCGGGCGCTGGTGCCGTCATGAGCCCCGAAAGGGGGCCGGTCTTTCTGGCGCGGCGGGCCTATTTCCAGCGCCGGATGATGGATGCCGCGCGGCTGTTGCCGGTGCTGGGCGCGGGCATGTTCGTGCTGCCGCTGTTGTGGAAGTCGGGCGAGGGCACGCGCACGGTGGTGGTCATGTTCTACATCTTCCTGTGCTGGAGCGCGCTGATCGGGCTGGGCTGGATCGTGTCGCGGCGGTTGTCCGGGCCCGAGGCGCCGGGCCCGCCAGACCGGTCGCGTGCACCGGACGTGCCGGTGGCGGCAGACGGGCCGCAAGAGCGGGTGCGTGTCTCCCGGGAGGGGTGAATGGGCGCGCTCAACGTCATCGTCCTTGTCAGTCTGATCTACGTGGCGCTGCTGTTCTGCGTGGCCTTCGCCGCGGACCGGGCGGCGGCGCGCGGGCGGGGGACATGGCTGCGCTCGCCCATCGTGTACACGCTGTCGCTGTCGATCTATTGCACGGCCTGGACCTTTTACGGCGCGGTGGGTTTCGCCGCGCGGTCGGGGCTGGAATACCTGACGATCTATCTTGGCCCGACATTGGTGATGGTGGGCTGGTGGTGGACCCTGCGCAAGATGGTGCGCGTGGGCCGCAGCCAGCGGATCACCTCGATCGCCGACCTGATTTCCAGCCGTTTCGGCAAGTCGAACGCGCTGGCGGTCTGCGTGACCGTACTCGCCGTGATCGCCTCGACGCCCTATATCGCGCTGCAATTGCAGTCGGTGACCATTTCCTTTGCCGCTTTCGCCGCCGTCGACCCCACCCATACCGGAGAGATCAGCGAAACCGGTGTCGCCCTGTGGGTGGCCATCGGCCTGATGGTGTTCACGATCCTCTTCGGTACGCGCAACCTTGACGCCAACGAGCGGCATCATGGCCTTGTCATGGCCATCGCCGTCGAGGCGGTGGTGAAACTGTTCGCCTTGCTGGCGGTCGGCGTCTTCGTGGTCTGGGGCCTGGCGGGCGGCGTCGAGCAGACGCTGGCGCGGATCGATGCCAGCGCCATCGCCCGGTGGGAGGTGCCCGGCAGCCGCTGGGTGGGTCTGACGCTGTTGTCGGCAGCCGCCTTCATGTGCCTGCCGCGGATGTTCCAGGTGATGGTGGTGGAAAACGAAGACGAGGCGCATCTGCGCACGGCATCCTGGGCGTTTCCGACCTACGTGATGCTGATGAGCCTGTTCGTCGTGCCCATCGCGGCGGTGGGACTGGACCTGAGCCCGATGGGCGCGAATCCCGACCTTTTCGTGCTGACGCTGCCGCTGGCGAACGGGCAGGACGGGCTGGCGGTCCTGTCTTTCCTTGGCGGGTTCAGCAGTGCCACGTCCATGGTCATCGTGGCGGCCATCGCCCTGTCGACGATGGTGTCGAACCACGTGGTCATGCCGGTGTGGCTGCACATGACGGGGGGCAGCGCGGTCATCTCGGGCGACGTGCGGGCGGTGGCGATCCGGGCGCGCCGGCTGTCGATCATGGTGATCCTGTTCCTGGGCTATCTTTATTTCCGGGTGTCGGGTGGCGGCGCGGCGCTGGCGGCGATCGGTCTGATCTCTTTTGTCGGCGTGGCGCAGTTCCTGCCGGCGCTTCTGGGGGGGCTGTTCTGGCGCGGGGCCAACCGGCGCGGGGCGCTGGCGGGGCTGGCCGTGGGCTTTGCGATCTGGATGTACAGCCTGTTCCTGCCCAGCTTCGGCGCGTCGGCGGTGATGCCGCAGGGCTTGTTGGAAAACGGCCCCATGGGGCTTGGCTGGCTGCGCCCTCAGGCGCTGTTCGGGGCGGCGGGAATGGACCCGGTGGTCCATGCCTTCATGTGGAGCCTGTCGCTGAACATCGTGGTCTTCGTCTTTGTGTCGCTGATCAGCTTTCCGCAGCCGGTGGAGCGGTTGCAGGGCGCGCAGTTCGTCAACGTGTTCGACCATTCGGCGCCGTCGGGTGGGTGGACCGGCGGGCTGGCCCAGAGCGAGGACCTGATGATCATGGCGCAGCGGATCATGGGCGCGCAGGAGGCGCAGGCGCTGTTCGGCGAGGCGGCGCGCGCGCAGGGAATGAGCGGCTACCTGCCCGAACCCACGCCCGATTTCCTGAGCCGGCTGGAGCGGTCGCTGGCGGGCTCGGTGGGCGCTGCCACGGCCCACGCGATGATCAGCCAGATCGTGGGCGGCGCCAGCGTGTCGGTGCAGGATCTGATGGCGGTGGCCGACGAGACCGCGCAAATCATGGAATATTCCAGCCAGCTGGAGATGAAGACCGAGGAGCAGGCGCGCACCGCGCGGCAGCTGCGGCAGGTGAACGAGAAGCTGACCCAGATTTCGGTGCAGAAGGACGCCTTTCTGAGCCAGATCAGTCACGAGCTGCGCACGCCGATGACCTCGATCCGGGCGTTCTCGGAAATCTTGCGGGATGGTGGCGAGATGCCGCCCGAAGGGCAGCGACGCTATGCGTCGATCATCCATGACGAGGCGATCCGCCTGACGCGGCTGCTGGACGACCTGCTGGATCTCAGCGTGCTGGAGAACGCGCAGATCGTGCTGAGCCTTCAGGACGGACAGCTGGGCCCGTTGCTGGACCGCGCGGCGGTGGCGGCGGGGCTGACAGAGGGCGGCATGGAGATGCGCCGCGACCCCGAGGCCGAGCGCGTGTGGCTGCACACCGACACCGACCGGCTGGCGCAGGTGTTCATCAACCTGATGTCGAACGCGCGCAAATATTGCGATGCCGATGCGCCCCGGCTGGACATTCGCGTGGCCGAGAGCGACGGACAGCTGCATGTGGATTTCATCGACAACGGCAGCGGTATTCCGGCCAGCCAGCAGGGGACGGTCTTTGAAAAATTCTCGCGGGTGAGCGAGACCAAGGCCGGCGGCGCGGGGCTGGGGCTGGCCATCTGCCGCGAGATCATGGCGCGGCTGGGCGGCGGCATCGACTATTTGCCCGGTCAGGCGGGCGGGGCGTTCCGGGTCTATTTGCCGGTGGGGCGCGGCGCAGCGGCGGAGGCGGCGCAGTAGCGCGGTATAAATCCTATCGTAACCTTCTTGCGGTTAACTGCCGCACATCGCCTGAACAGGGTCGGACCGGAAAAGGGCGCGCGGCCGCGTTTCCAGCGTTGCCGCCGGGTGCAAGAGAAGGGGGCAGGAACAGGTCATGAGCGCAGAGCCCGCCAGCAGCGCATCGGTCATTCACCGCAAGGCCAAGGTGGCCCGTGACGAGTTCGATGCGCGTGAGATGTCGCCGTCGAAGGCGCTGCGCCTGGCGCTGGCCAAGGAAGCGGCGGCGCAGTTCGAACTGCCATTGGTCGTGCGCATGGTCGAACATGAAAGCGTGGCCCTGACCGGGATCGAGGATCTGGCGGGCGACGACGGTCTGCTGATCCTGCTGGACGGTTTGGACGGCCCGCCGGGCGCGATCAAGCTGGACCTGCAATTCGTCATGGCCCTGATCGAGGTGCAGCTGATGGGCGAGGTGCGGCAAGGCGAAGCGAAACCGCGCCCCTTCACCCCTACCGACGCGGCCATCGTGCAGCCCTTGATGGATGCGGTGCTGGACAGCTATGCCGAGCAGGTCAATGCCTGCGACCGGGTGCCGGACGCGGCCCGTTTCCGGTTCGGCGACCGGGTGGAGAACGGCCGCGCGCTGGCGCTGGCGCTGTGGGCGCCGGATTACGATCTTTATCGGCTGAGCGTGGATTTCGGGCCCGGGGCCAAGACCGGGATGATGGAGCTGATCCTGCCCGAACCCCCGCCCGTGCCCGAGGTCGAGACGCCGGGCGGCAACACCCTGGCCCGCAAGCTGGAAGAAAACGCGATGAACGCGCCGGTGATGCTGGATGCGGTGCTGGCACCGGTCCGCCTGCCGCTGCGCGAGATCTGCCGCTGGGCGCCGGGCACGGTGCTGAAGCTGTCGCCGGACACGGTGACCGGCGCCCGGGTGATCGGCGCCAAGGGGCACAAGGTAGCGCCTGCCAGGCTGGGCCAGCTGAACGGGTTTCGTGCCGTGCGCATGGTTCTGAAAAGCGACGCGGAGGAGCTATCGCGGGACCGTCCCGCCGAGGCTGGTGCTGCCGCTGCGCTGGAGGGGCCGGACACGGGCGGCCTGGGCAGGGCGGAGCTTTCGGGCGATCCGATGGGCCTGGACGCGCTGCCTGATTTTCCCGACCTGCCCGCACCGGGCGATACACGGGACGATCCCGGCCTGCCGGAACCGGGCGAATTGGCCGACTTGCCGGACCTGCCCTCGCTGGATGGGGATGCCGGCGGCCTGACGGACCTGCCCGGACTAAGCGTGGATACGGATGGTGACGGCGATTCCGACCTCGACACGCTGGTCGAAGAGGAACTCGCCCGGGCCGCCGCGCGGTTCGAGGCCGATGGCGAGGATGACGAATTGCCGATGCCGGGCGGCCCAAGCCTGGGCTAGGGTAAATCACGCCGCTGACGCGATCTGTTGGGTGCCCGGGTTTCGCGGCGCCGAAGCGGTGTGGGCCAAGGCCGCCCCACATCGCCATCCCAAGGCCGATGCTTCGGAGCGTTTGCGATGCCACAGGACAAGCGCGGGCTCTTCGTTCAATGGGGGGTTACGCCGCTTTTGCGAGGTCCGCCTGCGCGGATCTGCCCAAGCGTTGCGCATTGCGGGCGAAAAGCCGCGAAAAGGCGGCTTTTCGGGACGCGCGCGTCTTCTATTGCGCCGCGGTCTCATGCTATGGTTGTGGCGCGGGACCTGCGGTTACAGTGACCGGACGCGGCAGGTTGCCCCCTGGGAGGAGATGCCATGACACGTTTGACACAGGAAATCAAACAGTTGCACCGACAAATCCTGGACCTGGACGAGGCCGAGCGGTATCGGCTTCAACCGCGGCTGGCGGGTTTGCTGGGCCAGCTGCGCCATGCCGGCGAGCCGGTTCCGTCAGAGATGCAGCGCCTGAACGCGACGCTTCTGGATGAGGCGATTGAGGCACAGTTCGAGAATATGCCGGTCTGAACGCCGCCGTCGCGGCTCAAAACAATTGCGCCGGACCCCGGCAAGAGGGTCTAATCCCCGCATGGTTTGACGCGTACCGGGGCGCAAAAGAGCAGTGTCCGAAGTCATTTACGAGCTGGCCGACGAGGTGGCCGTCCTGCGCTTGTCGCGGGGCGAGGCCAACGCGTTGTCGCCCGCCATGCGACGCGACCTGGCCATTGCGCTGGACCGCGCCGCCGAGGATGACGGCGCACGGGCCGTGGTCCTGACCGGGGCCGGGGACACGTTCTGTTCCGGCGTCGATCTGTCGGAGTTCGACGGGCCGCTGGCCGAGCCCTGGATCGAGGCGCTGACACGCAAGATAGAAGACCACCCCAAACCCGTGGTCGCGGCCCTTGACGGTGCCGCCCTGGGCGCGGGGTTCGAGCTGGCGCTGGCGGCCCATGCTCGGGTGGCGCGAAAGACCTGTCGCGTGGCGCTGCCCGAGGTCAGCCTGGGCTTGATGCCGAGCGGCGGCAGCACGCAGCGTTTGCCGCGTCTGCTCGGGGCGCAGGCGGCACTGGAATTCATGTTGTCGGGACGCCCGCTCGACGCCGGCGAGCCGCGGCTGGCCAAGCTGTTCACGGCGTTGACCGAAGACGCCCCGCTGGCCGCCGCGTTGGCCACGGCCCGGAGGTTTGCTCAGGCGCCCGGTTTTGCACGGGCGCGCGACATCGACCGGGGGTTTTCCGACCCGGCGGCCTATCGCGCGGCGGTCACAGACGTGGCCGCGCGGCTGCGGCCCGGCGACAGCGCCGAGGCCGATATCCTGCGCTGTGTCGAGGCGGCGCAGCTTTTGCCCTACGACCAGGGGGTGCAGTTTGAGCAAGCGGCGTTCGAGGCCTGCCTGGCACGACCGGGGGCGCGCGCGATGCGGCATCTTTATGCCGCCGAGCGGCGGTCGCTGGCCTGGCCCGAGGCGCAGGAGGGCCGCGCGCGCGAGATCGGCACCGTGGTGCTGGCCGGATCGGACCCGGTGCTGGCGGAACTGGCGGTGCATTGCCTGGATCGGGGTCAGCGCGTTGCGGTGCTGTCGCCCGGCCCGGCGGGTGCGGCGGTCGCGGCGCGCGTGCGGGCGGTTTATGAGGGCGCCGTGGCGCGAAAGCGCATGGCGCCCGAGGAGCGCGACGCGCGGCTGGCGCGGTTGAGCCATGGCAGCGATCCGGTGGTGCTGATGGCCGCCGACCTTGTGCTGGACGGCGGCGGCGGTGACCCCGGTGGGGCGGCGGTGCGCAAGGGCGCGGTCTGGTGCCTGGTGTCGGGGCGCGATGGCGCGGCGGCGCGGCGCGCGCAGCTGGGCGCGTCGGTCGAGGTGTTGGCGCTGCGGGCCTATCGCCCGGCCTATGCGCTGCCGCTGGTCGAACTGGCGGTGCCGGACGGTACCGCGCCCGAAGCGGTGATGACCGTGATGCGGTATTTCGCGGGGTCCGGGCGCGTGGTGCTGCGCAGCGCGGACCGCCCTGGCATGATCGGTCACCGCCTGATGGGCGCGGTGCAGCGGGCCGCGCTGGCGCTGATGCGCGCCGGGGCCGATGCGCAAGCGGTCGAGGATGCGGCGCGGCGGCTGGGCTTTGCCCGCGGGCCGCTGGAGCTGATCGAGACGGACGGGATCGGCGTGACGGTGGCGCGGCTGCGGCGGGTTTTCGGCAGCGTGCCGGAACTGGCGCTGCTGGACGCGCGGGCCGATGCGGTGGCCGCCGGCAAGACGCCCGGACAGGGGTTTTACGAGTCCCAGGGCCAGGCGCTGGCCCCGGATCCGGGACTGGCGGGCTGGCTGGAGACCTGGCGCAGCGACCAGAGTGACCTGCCCGAGATGCCGAACATGCCCCTTGAGCGGGCGCTGCACGCGGCGTTGGTGGCCGAAGCCGCGCGGATGCTTGGCGACGGCACCGTGGCGCGGGCCTCGGACGTGGATCTGTGCATGGTGCGCGGCTATGGGTTTGACGCGGCGCGGGGCGGACCGCTGCTGTGGGCCGATATCGGGCCGGAGGTGGGCGGGCCGCTGGGCCTGGTGCGCGCGATGAAGGCGCTGGTACCGCTGGGGCAGGGCCTGTGGACGCCGCCTGCGACGCTGGAGGAGATGGTCAAGTTCGGCCGGCGCTTTTTCGGCGGCGCGGTCAGCTGAGCGCGATTCCAAGCACCACCAGCATCAAACCGATCACCGACAGGAAAAGCGCCCCGGTGTTGACGGGCAGGATCTTTTGCAATGCGGCGCGCAATTCGTCGTCGGACAGGCCGGCGCGGCGGGCCCGGATCACGCGCAGGATGCACCAGACAAGCAGGGCCAGACCGGCCAGCGTGACTGCCGCCCCGAGCCAGATCAGCATTTCCATCAGACGCCTCCGCAATCGACCATCATGGGTGCGTTTGCGGGTAGCGCATCGGGTAGGGCATCGCAAGCGGCGGGGTGCGAAAACGGGCTTGCGGGGCACGGGGCGCGCTTGTAGTCAAGGGGTCCAGCCCTGACCTTGGAGAGCCTTCATGGACGATCAGACCCCCCAACCCGGCCCCGACAGCAGCTACCGCGTGACCGCCGACGAGCTGCGCCAGTTCATCGAACGGTTCGAGCGGCTGGAGCAGGAGAAGAAGGACATCGCCGAGCAACAGAAAGAGGTGATGGCCGAGGCCAAGGCGCGCGGCTATGACACCAAGGTGATGCGCAAGGTGATCGCGCTGCGCAAGCGCGACAAGGACGACATCGCCGAGGAAGAGGCGGTTCTGGAGATGTACAAGGAAGCCTTGGGGATGTGAGTGGGCCGTGTCGGGGCGGGCACCTGGCGCAGCAGCGCGTGGGTGTTCACCCACCCTACGAGGCCGGCAGGCAAGTCGCCCTCAGGGCGCGATGAAATTGACGCCTTGGATGCGCTCGATCTCGTAGACGTCCTCGTCATACGCCTCTGACAGGGCTTCGACCAGCTCTTCGGTCCAGCCGGGCAGGTCGAGCTCTTCCTCGATTTCCTCGTCCTTGACGAACTTGTCGAGAAAGGCCGAGATCACGCGCCGTTTCTGGGTTTCCGTCATGCCGGGATGCGAGGCGAGATAGGTTTCGAATCGCTTCATGCCGGCAGAGGTCATGATCTCTTCCAGCAGGGCGAATTCGCCCTTGAACGATGAATGCGGGTCGAGCCCGGCCATCTCGCGCAGGACCTGCGCCCAGACCAGGGGCGTGTCCTCGTTGCACCAGATGGTGATCGGCATGTCGGGAAAATCGCGCCTGAAGCGCGCGATCGTCTCGGACCAACGGAACTGCGCCGGGTCGACCCCATTGAGGAAGTCCGCCATCGTGTCATGCGGCGTCTTGGCGAAAAGCGCCGGCAGGTGCGTGGCCGGGTCGCGCAGGGCCAGGAAAAGCTCCAGCCCGTCATTGGCAAAGATCTGGCGAAACGCCTCGATCCGCATTTCGGCGGCGGGATAGAACATGCCCTGGCCCACGGCCATCTTGGGCGTGCCGAAAAAGGCCTGGTTGGACAGAACCAGCCGGTCATTGCCCGCGTCGTGGTTGATTGCGCCAAGCACGTCGTCGCGGGTCTCGGATGTGATCCCGCTTTCGGTTACTTCGTTCAGGACATCGCGCAGAAGTTTGCGATAGGTCTTCGGATCGGGCACGTCGGTGCCGATCTCGGCCAGCAGGTCGCGGTTTGCCAGCAGGGTGTTGATCAGACGATCCTCGTCCGTCATATGCGCGCCGGCGTGGATAACAACCTGCATACTGGACACTCCCGTTTTTTCGTCCGCGGGCGCAATATAGAGGCTTTTCCGGGCAGTTAAACCGCTTTCGGGGCCGACTGGGCAAGTCCAGATTTCATCTTGCGGATCGTGCCGGGGATGCGTAATCAGGCGGTCAGTGCCCCTATAGCTCAGCTGGTAGAGCAACTGATTTGTAATCAGTAGGTCCGCGGTTCGAGTCCGTGTGGGGGCACCAGTCCTACCCGGCCTGCCGCCTTTGAAAAGCCGAGGCCGGGGAGTGGCGAAGTTCGCTCTCCAGAAAGCACGTTCTGCACCGGTTATCCGCCGTCGGAGTGACTCGTCGCGCTCGCGAGAGGGCTGCACGCGTCCGCATGTGCCTCCGTCCCAAAGAAAACGTGATTGGACCTGTGATCGGTGCTCGGGGCTTAATTACGGTATAGGAACGGTACGTCATTTCAAAAAGGATCGGGTGATGGGACGAATTTCACGACTGGCGGCGCTGGCCTGTCTGCTGCCGGGGGCCGCGCTGGCGGCGGAGGGCGAGCGGATCGAGGTCAGAGGCGAGATCATCGACACCTGGTGCTACTACTCGGGTGTCATGGGCGGGCCGGAGGCCGTGGTGGGAACCGCGCATCACACCTGCGCGCTGTGGTGTTCGGCGGGCGGCATCCCTGTCGGCCTTCTGGGCGAGGATGGCGAGGTCTACATGGTGCTGAAGATCGAGGGTGACGACGCTTCGGCCAGTGGGGACACGCAGCTGCGGCTGGCCAGCCACGAGGTGACGGCGGACGGGATGCTCTACGAGCGGGACGGGCTGAATTACCTGGTGGTCGAGGAGGTGGTGACCGATCACGGCATCACGAACCTGAGCCACGACATCTATGGCCCCGTGCCGGGCTTTGCCATCCCCGAACCGGCGAAATGAGGAGAGCGACCATGAAACGGATTGCGATAACAACGGCCGTGATCTGCCTCGGTCTGCCCGCGATGGCGCAGGATTTCTCGGAAGGATCCGAGGCGAAATCCTGGAACCTGGCGGCTGAAAAACCGGCGCGGTTCGAGGCGACTGTGGTGGACATGCTGTGCGAACTCACCGGTGACTGCGCCGAGAATTGTGGTGATGGGAAGCGCCAGCTGGGGCTCTTGCGGGCGGCGGATGACGTGCTGATCTATCCCAACAAGAACAGCCAGCCGGCCTTTACCGGTGCGGCGCTGGAACTGGCGCCCTATTGTGGCGCGACGGTCGAGGTGGACGGGCTGATGATCGAGGACCCGGAGTTGGGGGCCACGAATATCTACCTTGTGCAGAAGATCCGCGAGGTGGGCGAGAGCGAGTGGGTGACGGCCAACAGCTGGACCAAGAAATGGGCCGAGGCACATCCGGATGCCGAGGGGGAGGGCCCCTGGTTCCGGCGCGATCCGCGCGTGAACGGCATGATCGAAGAGAGCGGCTATCTGGGTCTTGGGTTGGAGGCGGACGCGGCCTTTATCGAGGAGTGGTTCTGATGCGGGCGGTGCCGGCCATCGCGGTGACGCTATTGGCTGGAATGGCGTTGGCCCATGACGGTGAAGATCATGGGCAGGGCGCCACGACCTTGCCCGACGACCGGCTTGCGGCCGCGCTGAAGGACGCGCCGACCGCCCTGCCGTGGCAGGTCGGCGGGCCGTTTGAATTGACCGATCATACAGGCAGAACGCGGACGCAGGCGGATCCGGAAGGCCGGCATCAGCTGCTGTTCTTCGGCTATGCCAACTGCCCCGGCATTTGCAGCGCGGCCTTACCGTTGATGGCTGATGCGGTGGCGGAGCTTGAGGCGGGCGGCGTGGAGATGGCGGCGCTTGTGGTGACGATCGACCCCAAGCTCGACACGGTCGAAACGATGGGGGCATCGCTGGCCAAGGTCTCGGACGATCTGCTGGGGCTGACCGGCACGCCAGAGGCGCTGGACGTGGCCTATCAGGCATTCCAGGTGGAGTTCGAGCATCTCTTCGACGACCCCGAGCACGGGCCGATCTATAGCCACGGCAGCTTTATCTATCTGCTGGACCCGGAGGGCGAGGTGCTGACCCAGGTGCCGCCCGTGCTGCCGCCCGAGCAGGTGAGTGCGATCGTGCGGAAATACGTGGGGGGCTAGGAGGTCCCGGATCAGGTCCGGGACGGGTTGTGCGAGTTGGCTGGGACGTCCCGGATCAAGTCCGGGACGTGTTGGTGCGAAGTGGCTGGGAGGTCCCGGGTCGAGCCCGGGACGGAGTCTTGGCGCGGATGCGCCAAGACTCCGCTTGCACGCCCCATCCACCATCAATAGATAGCCGGAGTGATTTTGACCGCCGCGGACGCCTCCGCGGCCTTTTTGCAATGGAAGGACGAACATGCAGGTCACAGAGACGCTCAATGAAGGGCTGAAACGCGGCTACACGATGAAACTGTCGGCCAAGGAGCTGGACGACAAGGTCATGGACAAGCTGAAAGAAGCGCAACCCGATGTCGAGATGAAGGGGTTCCGCAAGGGCAAGGTGCCGCTGCCGCTGCTGAAAAAGCAGTTCGGCGAGCGCGTCATGGGCGAGGCCATGCAGGAAGCCGTCGACGGCGCCATGAGCCAGCACTTCGAGGAGAAGGGCGAGCGCCCGGCCGCCGAGCCGGCCGTGAAGATGGTCAACGAAGACTGGAAACCGGGCGACGATGTCGAGGTCGAGATGACCTATGAGGCGCTGCCGGACATCCCCGAGGTGGACCTGTCCAAGGTGAAGGCCGAGAAGCTGGTCGTGAAGGCCGGTGATGCCGAGGTCGACGAGGCGCTGCAGAACCTTGCCTCCAGCGCGCAGGACTTCAAGGACCGCAAGAAGGGCACCAAGGCCAAGGATGGCGACCAGGTCACGATCGATTTCGTGGGCCGTGTCGACGGCGAGGCCTTCGAGGGCGGCAGCGCGGAGGATTACCCGCTGACGCTCGGTTCCAACAGCTTCATCCCCGGTTTCGAGGAACAGCTGGTCGGCGTGAAGGTCGACGAGGAGAAGGTGGTCAAGGTCAGCTTCCCCGAGGAATACCAGGCGCCGCATCTGGCGGGCAAGGACGCCGAGTTCACCTGTACCGTGAAGGCGGTGAAGGAGCCGGTCGCCGCCGAGATCGACGATGCGCTGGCCGAGAAGTTCGGGGCAGAAAGCCTGGACGCGCTGAAGGAACAGATCGCCGAGCGGCTGGAGGCCGAGTACGCTGGTGCCGCCCGCGCGGTGATGAAGCGTGGCATTCTCGACCAACTGGACGGGCTGGTCAGCTTCGAGCTGCCGCCGAGCATGGTGGAGGCGGAAGCCAACCAGATCGCGCATCAGTTGTGGCATGAGGAAAACCCTGATGTGGAAGGCCACGATCACCCCGAGATCGAGCCGACGGACGAGCACAAGACGCTGGCCGAGCGTCGCGTGCGTCTGGGCCTGCTGCTGGCTGACCTGGGCCAGAAGGCCGAGGTGCAGGTGACCGATCAGGAAATGACGCAGGCCGTCATGGAGCAGGCGCGGCAATATCCGGGGCAGGAGCGTGAATTCTTCGAGTTCGTGCAGAAGAACCCCCAGATGCGCCAGCAACTGCGCGCCCCGATCTTCGAGGACAAGGTCATCGACCACATCGCCAGCGAGGCCAAGATCACCGAGAAAGAGGTGTCGAAGGACAAGCTGGAGAAAGAGGTCGAGAAGCTGGAAGACTGAGGTCTGCCGGTTATCGCTTTAGGGAAGGGGCCGTCCGGTGGGGCGGCCCTTTTTCGTTTTGGGTGCTCGCAAGTTAAGCGACGGGTCGGAGGGCAATGTTCGCTCTGAGTCCTTGTGAGCCATTGGTGTCGAGCCCCCAAGCCGGTTAACAGCCGCGAAGCGGCCCGGCCATCGTCAGCCCCTCCCTCGGGCTGGCGATTTGGCTGAGGCTGGGCGCACCGATCGTTCAGAGGATGTGTTTGGCAGGCATAAAGTGCTACAGAATTGCCGTCGGATCGCCACCCCAGGGGCTGACGCTCGCCTGGGGCGTGAACGGCAGCAAAGTCTCGCAGAGCTGACCCGTCCCCGGCCTGACCCGGGACCCCCTGCGCCAGGAGATCCCGGATCAGGCCCAGGATGACGTCCGACAATTTCCGCCGCTTCCGCGACGCTTGATGATCGAACGAAAAAGGCCGCCCACACGCGGTGGGCGGCCCTGTCACGAGGCGATTTGCCTACGCTTACTTGTCTTCGCTCTCTTCGTCCGATCCGTCCTCGTCCGACGCGGTCTCGTCCTCGACGGCTTCGGCAATGTGCTCGTCCTCGGAGGCGGCGGCGCCGATGTCGTCGAACAGCTCGGCGATCTCGAAATCGGCGGCTTCCTCTTCCTCGGCGGCCACGTCCTGGATGGTGCGGCCCGACGCCTGAAGCTCGGCCTCTTCGGGCGAGCGGGCGACGTTGAGGACGATATGCGCCTCGACCTCGGGGTGCAGGTGCACCTCGACGTCATGCAGGCCCAGCGTCTTGATCGGCTGACGGATCAGGACCTGCTTGCGATCGACCGAGAAGCCTTCCTCGGTGGCGACGGCGGCGGCGTCACGGGTCGAGACAGAGCCGTAGAGGTTGCCGCCATCGGAGGCCTGGCGAATCACGACGAATTTCTGTCCGTCGAGACGGGCCGCCAGCGCTTCGGCCTCTTTCTTGGATTCGAGGTTGCGCGCCTCGAGCTGGGCTTTCTGCTCTTCGAAGGACGCGATGTTCTCTTTCGAGGCGGTCAGCGCCTTGCCTTGCAGCAGCAGGTAGTTGCGGGCGAAGCCGGGCTTCACCTCGACCACATCGCCCATCTGGCCCAGCTTGGCCACGCGTTCGAGAAGGATGACTTGCATGGGTCTTTCTCCTTATTTCACGGCGTAGGGCAGCAGGGCGAGGAAGCGGGCGCGCTTGATGGCGCGGGCCAGTTCACGCTGCTTCTTGGCCGAGACGGCGGTGATACGGGAGGGCACGATCTTGCCACGCTCGGAAATGTAGCGTTGCAGCAGCTTGGTGTCCTTGTAGTCGATCTTGGGTGCGTCCTCGCCAGAGAACGGGCAGACCTTGCGACGACGGAAAAACGGTTTCGCAGCCATGGTTTAGTGTCCTTTCTTCAAGCGATCAGGGGCGACGTTCGCGGCGGTCGCCACGCTCGTCACGTTTCTGCATCTGAACCGAGGGGCCTTCCTCGTGCTCGTCGACCTTGACGGTCAGAACGCGCATCACGTCCTCGTGCAGGCGCATCAGGCGTTCCATTTCCTGCACGGCCTCCGACGGGGCGTCGGTGCGCAGGAAGGCATAGTGGCCCTTGCGGTTCTTGTTGATCTTGTAGGCCATCGTCTTGACGCCCCAGTACTCGGATTCGACGATCGTGCCGCCGTTGTCCGTGATCACGGTGCTGAAATGTTCGACAAGGCCTTCGGCTTGCGTGTTGGACAAGTCCTGACGCGAGATAAAAACATGCTCGTAGAGCGGCATGTGGGTTCCACTTCTGTCTGGGCGCATTTCAAAGGCGGGCCATCTGGTCCTTTCGCGGCCCGTCCACGAGAGACTGCGCGGTTCGATATACGTGCGAAAGGAAGTGGGCGTATACGACGCATTCTTGCACTTGGCAAGAGGCGTCGGCAGCCGCGAAATTGCCCGGCCTCTGCCCGGGTGCAGCCCCTGGTCCGCCGCATTTTGGTCTCGATTGATGCGCAGGCTTGACCCAACGACCAGATGGGCAAGGACAGACCGATGGCACATGCATTCGATACGCGTTTCGAGGACCAGCCGCTGACCGATATGGCAGCGCAGGACGAGACCATATCCAGCAGCCCGCGGCGGGCGTTGATTGCCTGCGCCGGGGCGGCGCTTTGCATGTCGGCGGGCGGGCTGTGGCTGGTGCCGTCCGAGGACGCGGCGATGCAACTGATCAAGCTTCTGGCATCCGTGGTGCTGCTCTTGGGCGGGCTGATCCTGTTCAATGGCCTGAACCGCGCAGACTCGGCCCCGGAAGTGCAGATCGACCCGGTCAAGCGCCAGCTTCGCGTCTATGAGTACGATGCCAAGGGCCGCTCGACCCTGAAGGCCTGCCACGATATCGACGCGTTGCAGGAGCTTTCGGTGGACAAACGCAAGTTGCGGGCCCGCGATGCGTCCGGCGTTTTGGTGCTGGAAATGCCGATCGGATCCGAGGAAGAGGCCAGCGCCATTCGCAGCGCGATGCCGCGCGCCTGCTGAGCGGATCTGTTCATCGCTCCACACGATTTGTTCAAATCTTGCACCTTGCTCGTGGCGTGGAATGCATCATGTTCGCTGGGGAACGAACACTGCACCATGAAAGGAGCACATTCATGAAGACCATCGCATTCGCCACTTCGATGGCCCTTGCCGGCCTGTCGACCGCCGCATTGGCTGCGCCGGAGCAATACAATCTGGACCCCAGCCACAGCCAGGTGGTGTTCACATATGAACACCTGGGTTTCTCGACCACCTACAACGTCTTTACGGGCTTCGAGGGCGAGATCATGTTCGATCAGGAAGACCCGGCGAATTCCAGCGTGTCGGTCTCGATCCCGGTGATGTCGATGTATACCGGTTGGGAAAAGCGGCTCGAGCACTTCATGAGTGAAGACATGTTCGGTGCGGAAGAGGGCGACATGATCACCTTCACCTCGACCGGTATCGAGGTGACCGGCGACACCACAGCCGAGATCACCGGCGATCTGACGATGAATGGCGTAACCAAGTCTGTTGTTCTGGACGCTCAACTGAACAAGGCCGACGCGCATCCGATGCAGGAAAAGCAATGGGCAGGGTTCGATGCAACGACGACGCTGCTGCGGTCGGATTACGGGCTGGACTATGCCGCGCCGGCGGTCAGCGACGAGGTTCAGGTGATGATCTCGATCGAGGCCGAAAAGGCGGAATAAGCCTTAGCCGATATTCGGTACATCAAGGGCCCGCATCACAGGATGCGGGCCTTTTTCATGCGTGCGGGAGGCGGGGGAGGTCCCGGGTCAGGCCCGGGACCCAGCGTGACTGGCCCTAGCGTTCGGCGGTCAGTTCGAAGCGGATATCGACCGAGGCGCCGACGTTGCCTTCGCTTTGTCCGCCGACCCCGAAATCTCGCCGGTCCACCGTCAGACCGCCCGAGGCGGTGGCGGTGTCGCCGTCGATGCTGAGCTCGAAGGGCATCTCGACGGGAACGGAATTGCCTTTGATCGTTAGCGTGCCGGTGGCGACATGCCCGCCATCGCGCGACACAAGATCGGCAGAGAAGGTGGCCGTGGGATGGTCTTCGGCGGCGAGGTAGTCGGAGCCCTTGGCGTCGCTGGTCACTGACCCGAGCGTGAGCGAGGCGATGGTCACAGTCACATCGACGGTGCCGTGTTTGCCCTCGCTGTCGGCGGTCTCGTCATAGACGATCTCGGCGGTCCAATCCTCGAACTGGCCCGTCACCTCGGACCCCATTTGCACCACCGTCAGGCCAAGCGTGCCTTCGGTGACGGTCCATGCATTTTCGGCGGTCTCGGCCGGGGCGGTGGTTTCAGTGGTCTCGGTCCCTGCGCTTGCGGTCTCCGTGGACGGGTCTGGAGCGTCGGCCCCGGCGGTCTGCGCCTCTGCGGTTTCGTGCGAGAAATAGCCCAGTGCACCGCCCGTGCAGAGGGCCGCGGCCCAGATGACAAGCGCCGCCACGGCTGGCAGGACATGCCCGGGCTGACGGACCGTCGGCTCCGCCGTGGTGCGGCCAGGCAGCATCCGGCGCAGGGTGGCGTCGCGGTCGATGACGTGATGCTTCAGCGCCCCGGCGATATGGGCGGCGAGGCTGAACCACAGCACCCAGTTCAGGATATAGTGCAGGGAGGCGAATGTATGGGCCAGCCCGTCATCCTTGGGCACGAAGGGCAGGGATTGCCCGAAAGGCCACCAGATCGGCGCAAAGCCGGTGGTCGCGGCGTGGTGGATCCAGCCGGTCAGCGGCACCGCGACAAGCGAGCCGTAAAGCAGCCAGTGCACCGTTTCGGCGGCCCGCGCCTCGACCGGCTTGTCGCCGTTCAGCAGGCCCGGCTTGGTCTGGCCCATGGCCCACAGGATACGCAGCAGCGCCACGAAGAACACCGTCACGCCGATTGTCTTGTGTAGGGAAAACAGGAAGGCTGCGCGCGAGACGTCGGCCTCGGTTGTGGCGATGTCGGGGTTGCGCACCGCGTGGGCGAGGTCGTTGGCAATAAGGCCCAGCGGGATGGCTGAGAGAATCAGGAGCGCGGTCAGCCAGTGAAAGGTCTTGGTGACGGCACCGTAACGGTCGTGCGCATTGGCGAGGGGCATGGTGATGGCTCTGCTATGTCGGAAACTTTCGGCTGCAATCTAGCCGAGCGCGGGGCCGGGGCAATGATTGCCTGCGCACAGGCGACGTGCGGATGGGGCGGTTTTTCCACCCGCGACATTGCACCGCCCGGCGCGTCACGCTATCGGAGGGCATTGAACGGGAGGGCAAGGGACCATGAGCAAGGCATTCGTATTTCCCGGGCAGGGCGCGCAGACGGTCGGGATGGGCAAGGCGCTGGCCGACGCCTATCCGGCGGCAAGGGCGGTGTTCGACGAGGTCGACGAGGCACTGGGAGAGGCGCTGAGCGCGCTGATCTGGGAGGGCGACCAGGAGACCCTGACCCTGACGCAGAACGCGCAGCCGGCGCTGATGGCCACCTCGCTGGCGGCGATGCGCGCGCTGGAGGCCGAAGGTGTGAGCATCGAGGCGGCGTCACTGGTGGCGGGGCATTCGCTGGGCGAATATTCCGCGCTTGCCGCCGCCGGAGCGCTGAGCGTGAGCGATTGCGCGCGTCTTTTGCGCACGCGCGGTCAGGCGATGCAGGCCGCCGTGCCGGTGGGCGAGGGCGCGATGGCCGCGATCCTGGGGCTGGATTTCGCCACGGTGAGCGAAGTGGCCGAGGCCGCCGCCGCGAATGGTGGCGTGGTGCAGGCGGCCAATGACAACGATCCGGCGCAAGTGGTGGTCTCGGGTCATGCCGCTGCGGTGGAAAAGGCGGTGGAACTGGCCAAGGAAAAGGGCGCCAAGCGTGCCATGCTGCTGCCGGTCAGCGCGCCGTTTCACTCCGCGCTGATGGCGCCTGCCGCCGATGCGATGGCCGCCGCGCTTTCGGAGGTAACGATCAAGGCGCCGCGCGTGCCGGTGGTCGCCAACGTGACGGCCAGTGCGGTTGAGGACCCGGCACAGATCCGGGAACTCTTGGTCAAGCAGGTGACGGGATCGGTGCGCTGGCGCGAGTCGGTCGAGTATATGGGCGCGCAGGGCATCACCCAAGTCTGGGAGATCGGCGCGGGCAAGGCGCTCATTGGCATGGTGCGCCGGATCAACCGCGACATTGACACGCGCGCGGTGGGCACGCCCGAGGATGTGAGAGCGGCTGCCGAGTCGATGGCCGGCTGAGCCGGGACCAAGAAAATGGGATTTTCTTGTCAAATTTCTTCTGAAAGAAATTTGGCGCCAGACGAAAGGGATCAAGACAGATGTTCGACTTGACGGGAAAGACGGCGCTGGTGACCGGCGCATCCGGGGGCATCGGCGGAGAGATTGCCAAGGCGTTGCATGGCGCAGGCGCGACGGTGGGGCTGTCGGGCACACGGGTCGAGCCGCTGCAAGCGCTGGCCGGCGAGCTGGGCGAGCGGGCGCATGTGCTGCCCTGCAACCTGAGCGACCCGGAGGCCGTCGATGCGCTGCCGAAACAGGCCGCCGAGGCCATGGGCAGCGTCGATATCCTGGTGAACAACGCGGGGATCACGCGCGACCAGATATTCATGCGGATGTCGGACGAAGAGTGGCAGAACGTGATCGACGTGAACCTCACGGCCACCATGCGTCTCTGCCGGGGCGTGATGCGTCCGATGATGAAGGCGCGCTGGGGCCGGATCATCAATATCAGCTCGATCGTGGGCGCGACGGGCAACCCGGGGCAGGTGAACTATGCCGCCTCCAAGGCAGGGATGGTGGGCATGACCAAGTCCATCGCCTATGAGGTGGCCAGCCGCGGGATCACCGCTAACGCGGTCGCACCGGGCTTTATCGCCACGGCGATGACCGACAAGCTGACCGACGAGCAGAAGGACAAGATCAACGCGCAGATTCCCGCCGCCCGTATGGGCACGCCCCAGGAAATCGCCGCCGCCGTGCTGTACCTTGCCAGCCCCGAGGCGGGCTATGTCACGGGGGCCACGCTTCATGTGAATGGCGGCATGGCGATGCTCTGAGCCACCGCGCCGCCGCAAAGAAACAAGGGCAGGGGAATCCATTTGCCAATCGCGCCGCATATGCTATAGGCGGCGCAGTTTACGCTGGGGTAATACTGTATTACTCCGCAAATGCCCGTTATACGGGTCATGCAAGCCGCCCGGTCAAGGGGCATACTTAGCTGCTTGTCCACAAGGGCGAGGGCACATAAAACGGGCGAGTGACCCGGCTGAAGATGAGGAACGAAACATGAGCGATATCGCAGACCGCGTAAAAAAGATCGTGGTGGAACACCTGGGCGTCGAAGAAGACAAAGTGACCGAGAACGCCTCGTTCATTGACGATCTGGGCGCGGACAGCCTGGACACGGTCGAACTGGTCATGGCGTTCGAAGAGGAATTCGGCATCGAGATCCCCGATGACGCGGCCGAGAACATCCAGACCTTCGGCGACGCGGTGAAGTTCATCAAGGAAGCGTCGTAAGCCGCGACGCGCGACAGATTTCCG
>NZ_LAXJ01000013.1 GCF_001441615.1 Roseovarius atlanticus | reverse complement strand
GCCCCCGCCGCAATGGCGGGGTCTTTTCGTTTGCGCGTTGGAAAACTTCGGGAACAGACTGTATCATGCCGATTTGAGACCAGCGTGCACGGGCCGCCGGTCTAAACAGGGCCGGAGCCTGTACCCAAGGCAGGACCCGCCCGAATCAGAAGGTGACTGACGCATGATCATCTATCCCACCATCGAACTGCACAAAGGCAAATGCGTGTCGCTCACGCGCGGTCGTCTCGAAGAACCCGTCATCTGGCATGTCGACCCTGTCGAGACCGCGAAATCCTTCGTGGCGGCGGGGGCGTCGTGGATGCACGTCACCGACATTGACGCCCTTGCGGGGGAAGGCGACAACAGCGCGCTGATCGAGCAGATCATCCGCACGGTCGGCATTCCGGTGCAGGTTGGCGGCGGTTTCCGGTCGCGCGACAGCGTCACGAAATGGATCGACAAGGGTGCGGGCCGGATCGTCGTCGGCACCATGGCCGCCTACGACCCCGACACGCTGCGCGAACTGGCAAAATTCCATCCCGACCAGATCGTGCTGGCAGTCGATATCTTCCAGGGGTCGGTGATGACCGAAGGATGGCGCACAAAAAGCGCGTTCTCGCCCGATAGCTATATAGCCGCCTTCGACGACGCGCCGCTGGCGGGTATCATCCTGACCGATATCGACGCCGATATCGAGGACAGCGACGGCACGCTGGGCGTCATCAGCGGGCTTGCGGGGCTTACCCGGCACTCCGTCATCGCCCGTGGCACGGTACGCAGCGTCGATGACGTATCGCGCCTGAAATACGTGCCCAACATCTCGGGCACGATCATCGGCCGGGCGCTTCTGTCGCGCGATGTCTCGCTGCAAGAGGCGCTGGCGGTGGCGCAGGGCGAGCGCGAGCCGACGGCCGAATTCCAGTAAGCCGAAGCCCGGCTTCGAAAAAGGGGGCGCGGAAGGCCGCGCCCCTTTGTCGTTGGCCTTGCCCCCGATAGGCAAGGCGCGGTATGGACACCGACGAAGGTAGGACAAGAGGGCAACATCATGCGTCGAGTGGTCGTGACGGGTTTGGGTCTTGTGACCCCGCTTGCATCTGGCGTGGAGGAAAGCTGGAGCCGCATTCTGGCGGGCAAGTCCGGGGCGGGCACCATCACGCGGTTCGACCCTGTGAACGTGGCCACGAAATACGCCTGCGAAGTGCCCCTGGGCGATGGCAGCGACGGCACGTTCAATTCCGAGGACTACATGGAGCCAAAGGAGCGCCGGAAGGTTGATGACTTCATCCTCTACGGCGTGGCGGCGGCGGAACAGGCGGTGCGCGATGCCGACTGGCTGCCCGAGGACGAAGAAAGCCGTCTGCGCACCGGCGTGATGATCGGGTCCGGCATCGGCGGGCTGCGCTCGATCGAGGAAACGACGCTGCTTATTCGCGACCGTGGCGTGCGGCGGGTCTCGCCGTTCTTTATTCCGGGCGCGCTGATCAACCTGATCAGCGGGCAGGTCAGCATCCGCTACGGCTTCAAGGGGCCGAACCACGCGGTCGTGACGGCCTGTTCGACAGGCGCGCACGCCATCGGGGACGCATCGCGCCTGATCCAGCATGGCGATGCCGACGTGATGATCGCGGGCGGGGCCGAGGCGGCGATTTGCGAGATTGGTATCGCGGGGTTCAACGCCTGCAAGGCGCTGTCGACGAAACGCGCGGATGATCCGCAGGCGGCCAGCCGCCCCTATGACGCCGACCGCGACGGCTTCGTCATGGGCGAGGGCGCCGGCATGGTCGTGCTGGAGGAATACGAGCACGCGAAGGCCCGTGGCGCCAAGATCTATGCCGAGGTGCTGGGCTATGGCCTGTCGGGCGACGCCTATCACATCACGGCACCCGCCGAGGATGGCGATGGCGGATTCCGCGCCATGCAGGGCGCGCTGCGCAACGCCGGGATCGAGCCTGGCGACGTGGATTACATCAACGCCCACGGCACCAGCACGATGGCTGACACGATCGAGCTGAAGGCGGTCGAGAAACTGCTGGGCGACGCGGCTTCGACGGCGACCATGAGTTCGACCAAATCCTCGACCGGGCACCTTCTGGGCGCAGCGGGGGCGATCGAGGGCATCTTCTCGATTCTCGCAATCCGTGACCAGGTGGCACCGCCCACCATCAACCTGGACAACCCGGCGGTGGAAACGCCGATGAACCTTGCCGCCAATGCCAAGCATGAACGCGAGATCAAGGTGGCGCTGTCCAACAGCTTCGGCTTCGGCGGCACGAACGCCTGTCTTTGCCTGGGGGCCGTGCGCTGATGTGGCGGCACATTGCCTCTAATTTCCTGACCTTCCTGGTGGTGGTGGTCTTTCTGCTGGGCGGGGTGATCCTGTGGGGCCAGAACGAGTATCAGGCCACAGGACCGCTGGAAGAGCCCATTTGCCTGCAAGTGCCGCGCGGCAGTTCCATGCGCGGCATCTCGACCGACCTGGCCGAGCAGGGCGCGATCACCAGCGAGCGGATTTTCCGCATCGGTGCGGATTACACCGACAAGACGCAGCTTCTGAAGGCCGGCAGCTGGCTGATTCCCGAAGGGTCCAGCATGGGCGAGATTGCCGATATCGTGACACGTGGCGGCGCCAGCACCTGTGGCACCGAGGTGGTGTACCGGATCGGCGTCAACGCCAGCGAAGTCGAAGTGCGCGAGCTGGATCCGGCCACCAACCGATTTGTCGAGGTCGCCGCCTTTGACCCGCAGGCCGAGGAGGTCGCGCCGCCGGCCGAGTTCACCGACGTGCGCCAGCAGGCCGACACGCGCTACCGAGTGGCGGTGGCCGAGGGCGTGACAAGCTGGCAGGTGGTCAACGCGCTGAACGCCGTGGATGCGCTGGAGGGCGATGTCGAGGCGGTACCGCCCGAAGGCAGCCTTGCGCCCAACAGCTATGAGTTCAGCGTTGGCGACACACGGCTGAGCATCCTCGACCGGATGCGCGAGGCGCAGGACCTGATCCTGACCGAAGCCTGGCAGAACCGGGCGTCGGACATTGCCGTGGAGACCCCCGAAGAGGCGCTGATCCTCGCCTCGATCATCGAGAAGGAAACCGGCGTGCCCACCGAGCGCGGACAGGTCGCCAGCGTCTTCACCAACCGCCTGAAGGAAGGGATGCGTTTGCAGACCGACCCGACCGTGATCTATGGCATCACGAATGGCGAGGGGGTGCTGGGCCGCGGCCTGCGCCAGAGCGAGCTTCGCGCCGAGACGCCATATAACACCTATGTAATCGACGGGCTGCCGCCGACGCCCATCGCCAATCCGGGCCGCGCCAGCATCGAGGCGGCGGTGAACCCCGAAGAGACCGATTACGTGTTCTTCGTGGCCCGCACGCTGGACCCGCGCGACGGCCACCTGTTCGCGGAAACGCTGGAAGAGCATAACCGCAACGTGGCGGCCTATCGCGCGCTGGAGGCAGAGCGCGCCAACCAGTAGACTCCCAGGACATGGCTTCGAGGCACCGCGCGGTGCCGCGACGAACGTTTAACCGAGTTCTTTGAAAACTACAGGCGACCCGTGGCAGGACCACCGGTCGCCTGTTTGCTTTTTGAGATGACTCTTCCGCGATGAAAAAATTTCGAGGTGCCGGCCCGCATGTCACTGATCACGCACGATCGGACCCCTTCCAAGGTGACGCTGTCGATAGATGCGCTCGAGCAGCAACTGTCGGACATGCGTGCCCAGCTGGAGGCAATCTATGCCCAGATCAAACAGGGTCATTTCGGAGACCTGAAGGACGCGAGACGGGCCACATCGGAGATACGGCAATGGCTGAAGATCGCGATAGAAGCGGAGGCGCATTTTGAAAGACGAAGAGAAAAAGAGCGTGGCATCGCTGGCGCCTACGCGCTCGACCTCGACGAAGCCCGCGACAGCATCGGATATCGACTGGCTCGTCTCCGAAGGGCCCGAGACGCAGAAAGAGTTTCTGGACAGCCTGAGTGACGGCGAGATCCTGTCGCTGCCTTACCTGTTCGATTTCTGGGCGATGGAACATCAGCGCCCGCCCGAGGGTAACTGGCGCACGTGGGTGATCCTGGGCGGGCGCGGCGCGGGCAAGACACGCGCCGGTGCCGAATGGGTGCGCAGCCAGGTCGAGGGCGCCAGGCCGCTGGATGCGGGCCGGTGCCATCGTCTGGCCCTGGTGGGCGAGACCATCGACCAGGTACGCGACGTGATGATCTTTGGCGAAAGCGGCATCATGGCCTGTTCGCCGCCCGACCGCCGCCCTGTCTGGCAGGCCACCCGCAAGCAACTTCAATGGCCCAACGGCGCCATCGCGCAGGTGTTCTCGGCGCATGACCCGGAAAGTCTGCGCGGCCCGCAATTCGACGGCGCCTGGGTGGATGAACTGGCCAAATGGAAGAAGGCGCAAGAGACGTGGGACATGCTGCAATTCGGGTTGCGACTAGGCGAGGCGCCGCGCGTTTGCGTGACCACGACACCGCGTAACGTGGGGATTTTGAAGGATTTGCTGGACCGCGAAACCACCGTGACCACCAGCGCCCCGACCGAGGCCAATCGCGCCAACCTGGCCGAAGGGTTCCTGGACGAGGTGCGCGCCCGTTATGCCGGGACAAGGCTGGGACGGCAGGAACTGGACGGCGTGCTGATCGACGAGGCCGACGGCGCGCTCTGGACGCCCGCGCGGCTGGAGGCGTCGCGCGTCGAACGCCCGCCCGAGCTGGACCGGATCGTGGTCGCCATCGACCCACCTGTGACCGGCAAGGACGGTTCGGACGAATGCGGGATCGTGGTGGCGGGGGCCGTCACGCAAGGCCCGGTGCAGGACTGGCGCGCCTATGTTTTGGCCGATGCCAGCCTTCCGGCGGCCTCGCCGATGGCCTGGGCCAACGCGGCGATCCTGGCGATGGAACAGTTCGGTGCCGAAAAGCTGGTGGCCGAGGTCAACCAGGGCGGCGATCTGGTGGAACAGGTCATCCGGCAGGTCGATCCGCTGGTGCCGATCCGGTCGGTTCATGCCAGCAAAGGCAAGGTGGCCCGGGCAGAGCCTATCGCCGCGCTTTATGAACAGGGCCGGGCGCATCATGTCCGGGGCCTCGACATGCTCGAAGACCAGATGTGCCAGATGACCGCGCAAGGCTATGAGGGTCGGGGCAGCCCCGACCGCGTGGATGCGCTGGTTTGGGCGCTGACCGAGCTGATGATCGTGCCGGCGGCCAAGTGGCGAAACCCGCAGGTGCGGGGGCTTTAAAGGGCCGGAGCGGGTTCATGCGATCTGCTCCGGTCTTTTTCTTTCCGGTGTGACGGCACCAGCCAGTGGTTCAAGTCTTGCGCCTAAACCAGACGGCAAGCCGGTCACGCCACCCGACATTTCCCTCGACATAATACATACCGGATGGCGGTGTCCCCGGCATCGCGACCGGCAAGTCACGATTGGTCAGCGCGTTGCGCGCCCGTGCTCTTATCTCTTGCCAGAAGGTGGACCCTTCGAGTGCCTCATCACTCCAATAGTCCGAAAGGCCGCCCTTGGAATCGATCAAGGCGTCCAGCGCCGCGAGGTCGGGGTTTCTGTCCAGGATGTCACGGCCCGCGACGTCAAGCGCCTGATCGAAGTCCAGTACCAGCTCGTCGGCCAGATGAACAAAATCGGGGTAGAGTTGGCGCTGCTGCGCCGCATCCTGCGATAGCGCTTGCAGGCACCAGACGAGGTCCTGATGTAGGGCGGTGTTCACTGCAGTGCTTTTCCTTGAGATTTTTCAGCTGCTTAGACCGAAGCCAGCACAGCGTACTGTCTGATAAATCTTTCGTAAACCTTTACCTGTCTGATGCTTCTCAATCGCGGGATACATGACACTTTCCCACGGCAGGCCGCAGACCAAGGAGACCGCAACAGATGATCCTGGATTTCTTCCGCCAGAACGGGGCAGAGGCCAAGGTGCCCGAGCAAAAGGCCAGCGCCACGGGTCGGGTCGCCGCATGGCATGGCGCCGGCCGCGTGGCCTGGAGCCCGCGGGACACCGTGACGCTGACGCGCACCGGTTTTTCCGGCAACCCGGTGGGGTTTCGCTGCGTCAAGATGGTGGCCGAGGCCGCCGCCTCGCTGCCACTGGTGTTGCAGGACGACGCGCAACGCTACGCCGCGCATCCCATCCTGACGCTGGTGCGCAGCCCCAACCCGGCTCAGGGCCGGGCCGAGCTCTTCGAGGCGCTTTACGGCCAGCTCCTCTTGACCGGCAACGCCTATGTCGAGGCGGTGGGCGGCGCCGAAAGTCAGATCCCGCTGGAACTGCACGTGCTGCGCTCGGACCGAATGAGCGTGGTGCCGGGGTATGACGGATGGCCCATTGCCTATGAATACAGCGTCGGCGGGCGCAAGCATCGCTTTACCGTGGGCGAGGGGCCGTCGCCGGTCTGCCACGTCAAGAGCTTTCACCCGCAGGACGACCACTACGGATTTTCGCCTATGCAGGCGGCGGCCCAGGCGGTGGACGTGCATAATTCCGCCTCGCGCTGGTCCAAGGCGCTTTTGGACAATGCCGCGCGGCCTTCGGGGGCCATCGTCTATAAAAGCGCCGACGGGCAGGGGAGCCTCTCGAACGATCAATACGACCGGCTGGTCAGTGAGATGGAAAGCCACCACCAGGGCGCGCGCAACGCGGGCCGCCCGATGCTGCTGGAAGGCGGGCTGGATTGGAAGCCGATGGGGTTCAGCCCCTCGGACATGGAATTCCAGCAGACCAAGGAAAGTGCCGCGCGCGAGATCGCGCTGGCCTTCGGGGTGCCGCCGATGCTGCTGGGTATTCCGGGCGACGCGACCTTCGCCAACTACCAGGAGGCCAACCGCGCCTTCTATCGGCAGACGGTGCTGCCACTGGCAGCGCGGGTGGCGGCCTGCGTGGCCGATTGGCTGGCCAGTTTCACCGGCGAGGCGCTGGAATTGAAGCCCGACCTCGACCAGGTGCCGGCGCTGTCGGCGGAACGCGATGCGCAATGGGCGCGGGTGACCGGTGCGGATTTCCTGACCGAAGCCGAGAAACGCACGCTCCTGGGTCTGCCGGCGCTTGAGGAGGAGACATGAGCGAGGCGGGCGAGCTGTGCCATCAGGACGGGCTCTACGCCTCGTTCGACGGCACGCAGGCGATGTTCCGGCATGTCGAGCGGCGGCTTGCCTCGTTGGAGCTGTCGATGGCGGCGATGGAGACCGAACACGCGGTCAGTGAGGAAAAACAGAAGTTCATGGAGCTACGATTCAACCAGATCGACCGACGGCTGGAAAAGATCGAGGGGCATATCTCGCGCCTCGTCTGGCTGATCATTGCGGCCATCCTGGGTGGGCTGATGTCCATCATCATGCAGAGCAGCGTTCTTGTGACCTGACAACAGGTCTCAGGGCCGTAAGGAGAGAGCAGATGGAAGACGAGATGACACTGGAACACAAGTATTGTCGCCTCGACGATACGATCAAGGTCAGTGATGGCGTGGTGATCGAAGGGTATGCAAGCCTGTTTGGCGACCAGGATCGCGGTGGCGATATCGTCGAGAAAGGCGCCTATGCCGCCTCTCTCAAACGGCTGGCGGAGGAAGGGCGGCAGGTCAAGATGCTGTGGCAGCACGACCCGGCGCAGCCCATCGGCGTTTGGGACGAGGTGCGCGAGGACGCTAGGGGGCTTTACGTCAAGGGCCGCCTTCTGGAAACCGTGGCCCGCGCCCGCGAGGCGGTGGCCCTGTTGGAGGCCAAGGCGATCGACGGGCTCAGCATCGGCTACCGGACGCTGAAGGCGGTCAAGAATGACAAGGGCCGCCGGCTCTTGCAGGAACTGGAGCTTTGGGAGGTGTCGCTCGTGACCTTCCCGATGTTGACCAGTGCGCGGGTGGGGGCCAAGGGCGAGACCCTGGGCCAGGACGACCTGCGTGAGGTGGCGGCGGCCTTCGAGGACGCCCGCCGGGAGATGACGCGCATGTAACCGCGTCGCAGCGAACCAAACCTACAGGATCAAGTGATGACCAATTCCGAGACCAATTCTCGGGCCGGGGAAGATGTGTCTCCGGTCACCGAGGTGAAGACTGCCGTGGCGGGCTTCATAAAAGATTTCAGTGGCTTCCGGGCCGATATTCAATCGCGACTTCAACAACAGGAAGAAAAGATGACCATGATCGAACGCAAATCCCAAGGGCTCAAGCGCCCGGTTCTGTCGCAAGGCGCCGACACCCAGGCCCCGCATCAGAAGGCGTTCGACGCCTACCTGCGGTCAGGCGATGACGACGCGCTGCGCGGGCTGGAGCTGGAAGGCAAGGCGATGAATTCGGCCGTGGCCGCCGATGGTGGCTACCTCGTCGATCCGCAAACCGCCGACACGATCAAGAGCGTGCTCAGCTCGACCGCGTCGATCCGGGCCATTGCCAACGTCGTGCAGGTCGAGGCGTCGTCCTTCGACGTGCTGGTCGACCATACGGATATCGGCCACGGGTGGGCCACCGAGACGGCGGATGCGACCGAGACCTCGACCCCGGCGATCGACCGCATCACCATCCCGCTGCACGAACTCAGCGCGCTGCCCAAGGCCTCGCAGCGCCTGCTGGACGACAGCGCGTTCGATATCGAGATGTGGCTGGCCGCACGGATCGCCGACAAGTTCGCCCGGGCCGAGGCGGCGGCCTTTGTCAATGGCGACGGCGTGGACAAGCCCACCGGTTTTCTGACCTATGACATCGTCGCCAACGACAGCTGGTCCTGGGGCGACCTCGGCTACGTGGCCACCGGCGCGGACGGCGATTTCGACGGCGCGGATGCCATCGTGGACCTGGTTTATGCCCTGGGGGCGCAGTACCGCGCGAACGGCACTTTCGTGATGAACTCGAAAACCGCGGGCGCGGTGCGCAAGCTGAAGGACGCCGATGGCCGCTTCCTGTGGTCCGATGGCCTTGCGGCGGGCGAGCCTGCACGCCTGATGGGCTACCGCGTGATGATCGCCGAAGACATGCCCGACATCGCGTCGGACGCCACCGCGATCGCGTTCGGCGACTTTTCGGCCGGCTACACCGTGGCCGAACGCCCCGACCTGCGCGTTCTGCGTGACCCGTTCTCGGCCAAGCCGCATGTCCTGTTCTACGCGACCAAGCGCGTGGGCGGTGACATCAGCGATTTCGCCGCGATCAAGCTGCTGAAGTTCGGCCTGTCCTGACGCCCTGACGGGGCGGTGGGCACAGCTTCCGCCTCCGGCGCGCGCGCCGTTTCTTCCGCCATCCGGCCACCCCCCTCCGGGCCGCTGGCACAACGGCGCGCGCATGACCCGCGGAGGGGCCGGGATTTCTGGAGTGATTTGATGATGTTGATCGAAGAGACCGCAGTGCCCCTGGCCGCGCTTCCGGTGGATGAGTTGAAGGCGCATCTGCGCCTCGGGTCCGGCTTTTCGGATGGAGACGTGCAGGATGTCGTCCTGGAAAGCTACCTGCGGGCTGCGATTTCGGCCATCGAGGCCAGGACCGGCAATATACTGATCGAACGCGATTTTTCATGGACGCTGACGCGCTGGCGCGACGCGGGCGGTCAGGCCCTGCCGGTGGCCCCGGTCAGCGCGGTCAATGCGCTGTCCCTGCGCAACCGGGCAGAAGATCAAGAACTGATCGATCCTGCTAGTTACCGGCTGGAGCTTGACGCCCAACGCCCTGTTTTACGTCCCAGATCAAGCCGCCTGCCGGCGATTCCGAATGGGGGCGTGGCCGAGATCAGCTTTACCGCCGGCTACTCGCAGACCTGGGGCGGCCTGCCTTCGGACCTCGGCCACGCGGTCACGCTGTTGGCGGCGCATTACTACGAGAATCGCAATGAAAGCGGTGCAGGTGACCGGGCGATGCCCTTTGGCGTCCACAGCCTGATCGAACGCTATCGCACCGTGCGGATCTTCGGCGGGGGGGCGGCGGGATGAATGCCAACGACCTCAACCGGCAGCTTTTGCTGCAAGAACCCGAGCGTTCACCCGACGGGGCCGGCGGTTTCACCGAAACCTGGGTCACGCTGGGCAACCTCTGGGCCAATATCCGCGCCGGATCTGGGCGCGAGGCCACGGGCGAGGCCGTGAGCCTGTCGAAGACGACCTTCAGGATCACGGTCCGGGCCGCACCTTTCAGTGCACCCTCGCGGCCGAAGGCCGGGCAGCGGTTCCGCGACGGCGCGCGCGTCTTCGCCATCGAGGCCGTCGCCGAACGCGAACCCGGCGAACGTTTCCTGACCTGCTATTGCATCGAGGAGGTGGCGACATGAGCTATGGCGCATCCGCAGCCCTGCAAGAGGCCGTTTACGACGCCCTGCTGGCCGACCCGGCACTCGATGCGCTGGTCCAGGGCGCAATCTATGACGCGCTGCCCGCCGGGATCTTGCCGTCGCTTTACGTCACGCTCGGCCCCGAGGAGGTACGCGACGCCACCGATTGCAGCGGCGACGGCGCCTGGCACCGCTTCACCGTTTCCGTGGTCACCGACGCCGCGGGATTTCACGCCGCCAAGCAGGTGGCCGCAGCGGTCAGCGACGCGCTGGTGGACGCCGACCTGACGCTGACGCGCGGCGCGTTGGCCGGTCTGCATTTTTTTCGCGCGCGGGCCAAGCGGGAAGGCACCGGCGACCTGCGCCGGATCGACCTGACCTTTCGCGCGCGCACCCAAGACATCCCCCAACCCTGATCATTCGGAGACAGACTCATGGCAGTGCAAAACGGCAAGGACCTGCTGGTCAAGATCGACCTGACCGGCGACGGCAATTTCCAGACGGTAGCGGGGCTGCGCGCGACGCGCGTCAGCTTCAACGCAGAAAGCGTGGATGTCACCAGCCTCGATTCCGCCGGTGGCTGGCGCGAGCTTCTGGCCGGGGCGGGGGTCAAGACCGCCGCGATCAGCGGCTCGGGCATCTTCCGTGACGAGGCCAGCGATGAACGCGTGCGCCAGATCTTCTTTGACGGCGAGATGCCGGATTTCCAGGTGGTGATCCCCGATTTCGGCATCATGGAAGGCCCGTTCCAGGTCACCGCCATCGAATATGCCGGCACCCATGATGGCGAGGCGACCTACGAGTTGTCGCTCGCGTCCGCCGGGCAGCTGGTATTCACGGCGGACTGAGCCGATGGCGAACCCCTGGGCAGGAGAGGTGGCGCTGACCCTCGACGGCGAACGCCGGGTGCTGAAGCTGACGCTTGGCGCGCTGGCCGAACTGGAGTCCGACCTGGACCCGGGCACGCTTGTCGATCTTGTCGAACGGTTCGAGAGCGGGGCCTTTTCCACCCGGGACGTCCTGGCGTTGATCGTGGCGGGGCTGCGCGGGGGCGGCTGGCAGGGCACCGCAACGGACCTGCTGGCGGCCGAGATCGAAGGCGGTCCGCTGGGCGCCGCCCGCGTCGCCGCGCAACTCCTGGCCGTCGCGTTCATGGCGCCGGACGAGGCATGAGCGTGAGCGGTGGGACCCCCATCGACTGGCCCGCGCTGATGCGGGCGGGCATCCGGGGGCTGGGCCTGCGCCCATCCGATTTCTGGGCGCTGACTCCGGCGGAACTGGAACTGATGCTGGGCAAGCCTTCGGGCGTGGCCCCCCTGAAACGCAACCGGCTGGACGATCTGATGTCCGCCTATCCCGACAAGACTGGAGACGACCACGATGGCTGACATGGACGGACTGGACGAGCTGGACCTTCAGGTCGCGGCCCTCGACGAGAACCTGGGCGGGGCAACCCAGATGGCCGCGGCCTTCAACGGTGAACTGGCGCGGGTGCGCGAAACCTTCGCCCATACCGGCCAGGACGTGAAGACGCTGGAACGGGGCATCAGCCGGGGCCTGAACCGTGCCATTCGCGGCGCTGTGGTCAATGGCGACAGCCTGTCGGAGTCGCTGCGCAACCTCGCCAATTCGATGATCAGCTCGGCCTTCAACTCTGCCGTGCGGCCCGTGACCGACCACGTGGGCGGGCTTCTGTCGCAGGGGATCGGCAGCATCTTTTCCTCGATCCTGCCCTTCGAGAAAGGCGGCAGTTTTGCCCAAGGCCGCGTTCAGCCTTTCGCCTCGGGCGGGATCGTCAGCAGCCCCACGGCCTTTCCGATGCGTGGCGGCATGGGCCTGATGGGCGAGGCGGGCCCCGAGGCGATCATGCCGCTGGCGCGCGGCCCCGACGGCAAGCTGGGCGTGCGCGGTGGCGGGGGCGGGGCCGTCAACGTGGTGATGAATATCCACACGCCCGACGCCGAGGGCTTTCGCCGCAGCCAGGCGCAGATCGCCGCCCAACTGGGCCGCGCCATCGGCCGGGGCAACCGCAACCGCTAAAGGAGCAGGGACATGGGATTTCACGAGATACGCTTTCCGGCAAGCCTGAGCTTCGGCTCCATCGGCGGGCCGGAGCGGCACACGGATGTCGTCACGCTCGCCAACGGGTTCGAAGAGCGCAACACGCCCTGGAAGCATTCGCGCCGTCGCTATGACGCGGGCGTGGCGATGCGCAGCCTTGACGATATCGAGACGCTGATTGCCTTTTTCGAGGCCCGTCAAGGCCAGATGTACGGGTTTCGCTGGAAGGACTGGACCGATTACAAGTCCAGCGCCGCCCGCCGTGACGTGGGCCCAGAGGACCAGATCATCGCCTTCGGCGATGACGTCACCGACCGCTATCTGCTGGTCAAGACCTACCGCTCGGGCGAAAACACGTACCTGCGCCCCATCACCAAGCCGGTCGAGGGAACCGTCAAGGTCGCGCTGGACGAAGAAGAACAGCGCGAAGGCGTGAATTTCGAGGTCGATCTGACCACCGGAATGCTCATCTTTCCGCACCCCGTGGATACCGGTGTGCGCATCACCGCCGGGTTCGAATTCGACGTGCCGGTGCGGTTCGACATCGACCGCATCCACACCAGCCTAGCCAGTTTCCAGGCAGGCGACGTGCCCAACGTGCCCATCGTCGAGGTGCGGGTATGAGTGATTTCAACGAGGGGCTGAAGACCCACCTTCAGGCCGGGCTGACCACGACCTGCCGCTGCTGGGCGCTGATCCGCCGCGACGGCGTGCGGCTGGGCTTCACCGATCACGACTGCACGCTGGAATTCGACGGGCATACCTTTCGCGCCGATACCGGCCTTGGCGCCAAGGCGCTGCAACAGACGACGGGCCTGTCGGTCGACAACACCGAGGCTTTGGGCGCGCTCAGCGATGCCGCGATCACCGAGGACGATATCGAGGCCGGCCGCTATGACGCCGCCGAGGTCTTGGCGTGGCTGGTCAACTGGGCCAATGTCGAGGAGCGTCAGCTGCAGTTTCGCGGCACCATCGGCGAGATCCGCCGCGCGGGTGGCGCGTTCGAGGCCGAGCTGCGCGGGCTGACCGACCGGCTGAACGTGCCGCTGGGCCGGGTCTTTCAGAAACCCTGCAGCGCGGTCTTGGGCGACGCCACCTGCGGGTTCGACCTGACGGCGCCGGGCTATGCCGCCGAGGTGGGCGTGGTGGCGATTGAGGACCGGCGCATCTTGCATCTTCCGGTACTAGACGGCTTTGCCCCCGAATGGTTCCGCCACGGCGTGCTGCGTGTGCTGGACGGTGCGGCGACGGGCCTCACGGGCACGATCAAGCGCGACGTCATGCTGACGGACGCGCGGCAGATCGAGCTTTGGCATCCGCTGAGGGTGGATATCGGCCCCGGCGACTCGGTGCGGGTCATTGCAGGCTGCGACAAGCGCAGCAAGACTTGCCGCCTCAAGTTCGACAACTACCTGAACTTTCAGGGTTTTCCCGATATTCCCGGCGACGATTGGTCGATCTCGGACCCATCCCGGGAACAGCGCCTCGACGGCGGGAGCCGCCGCAGATGACCCCGCACCAGGACCGTATCGTGACCGAGGCGCGCGCCTGGATCGGCACGCCCTACCGCCACCAGGCCAGCTGCCGGGGCGCGGGCACCGATTGCCTGGGCCTTTTGCGCGGCATCTGGCGCGCGCTTTACGGGGCCGAGCCCGAACCCGTGCCGCCCTACAGCATGGACTGGTCCGAACCTGCGCGGGACGAGGTGCTGTGGCGGGCGGCACGGCGGCACCTTGCGCCGGCACCGACCCAGATGGCGCCGGGCGACGTGCTGCTGTTTCGGATGCGCGACGGCTCCGTGGCCAAGCACCTGGGACTGGTCGCGCAGATTGGCGCCGCCCCGTCCTTCATCCACGCCTATTCCGGGCACGCGGTGGTCGAAAGCCCGCTCAGCACGCCGTGGCAGCGCCGCATCGTGGCCCGGTTCACATTCCCTGAGGAGACGTAAACAATGGCAACGGTCCTTCTTTCCGCCGCCGGTGCAGCGCTCGGCGGTTCTGTCGGCGGCTCCATCCTCGGGCTGTCCATGGCGGCGGTGGGCCGCTTTGCCGGCGCGGTCATCGGGCGCAGCATCGACCAGCGCCTCATGGGGCAGGGGTCGGATACGGTGGAAACCGGCCGGGTCAATCGCCTGCGCCTCACCGGTACGGGCGAAGGCGACGCCATCGCGCAGGTCTATGGCCGGATGCGCGTGGCGGGCCAGGTCATATGGGCCACTGAGTTTCTCGAGACCTCCACCACCTCGGGCGGCGGCGGCAAGGGCGCGCCCAGCGGTCCGAAAGTCACACAATACAGCTATTCGCTCAGCCTCGCCGTGGCGCTTTGCGAAGGGGAGATCTCGACCGTGGGCCGGATCTGGGCCGACGGGATCGAGATTTCGCCCGACGACCTGACCTTGCGCGTCTACACCGGCAGCCGTGACCAGCTGCCCGACCCCAAGATCGAGGCGGTCGAGGGCGCGGGCACCGTGCCCGCCTATCGCGGCACCGCCTATGTGGTGATCGAGGATCTGGACCTGTCGCCCTATGGCAACCGCGTGCCGCAATTCACCTTCGAGGTCAGCCGCCCCGTGCCCGCCGACCAACCTGGGGCCGAAATCGCGCCCACCTATGCGGTTCGCGGGACCGCCCTGCTGCCCGGCAGCGGTGAATACGCCCTTGCCACCACCACCGCCAACATCAATTACGGGCCGGGGTCGCAACAGCCCGCCAATGTCAATTCGCCCTCTGGCAAGACCGATTTCCTGACCTCGCTGGGCCAGATGACGGGCGAGTTGAAGGGGCTGAAAAGCACCTCTCTGATCGTCAGCTGGTTCGGCGACGACCTGCGCTGCGGGCAATGCACGATCCGCCCCAAGGTCGAACAGGCGCAATACGACGCGGGCAACATGCCGTGGCAAGTGGGCCCGCTCACCCGCCAGACGGCGCAGCTTGTTCCAACCGACGACGAAGACCGCCAGGTCTATGGCGGCACCCCCACCGACCAGGCGGTGATCGAGGCGATCCAGGCGCTGAACAACGCCGGCACGGACGTGATGTATTACCCGTTCATCCTTATGGACCAGATGCCTGGCAATGGCCTGCCCGACCCCTATTCCGAGGCCGAGGACCAGCCCGTTCTGCCCTGGCGCGGGCGCATCACCACGTCCCTCGCGCCCAACCGCGACGGCAGCCCCGATGGCACGGCGGCGGCAGAGGCCGAGGTCGCCGCCTTTTTCGGCACCGCGACGGCGGCGGATTTCCTGACCGACCCGGACCCTGAGGAAGGCGCGTTCACCGGCTGGGTCGCGGGCAGCGAAGGGTCCATTCCGAAAGGACCCCAGGTGGTGGAAACGCCCGCCGAGCTGGTCGAATATTCCGGCACCCGCATCGTGACCCCGATCACCTATTCCGGCCCGGACGAATGGAGCTATCGCCGCTTCATCCTGCACCAGGCCGCGCTTTGCGCCGCCGCCGGGGGTGTGGAAAGCTTTTGCATCGGCTCGGAAATGCGCGGCCTGACGCAGATCCGCGGCGCGGACAACAGCTTTCCCGCCGTCGAGGCGCTTATCGACCTCGCTGCCGAGGTTCGCCTTCTGCTCGGTCCCTACGTCATGATCAGCTATGCCGCCGACTGGTCGGAGTATTTCGGTTACCAGCCGCAGGACGGCACGGGCGACAGGTATTTTCATCTCGATCCGCTCTGGGCGGACCCCAACATCGACTTCATCGGTATCGACAACTACATGCCGCTGTCCGACTGGCGTGATGGCCCCGATCACCTCGATGCGCAGGCGCACAAGACGATCTACGACCTCGATTACCTGCGCTCCAACATCGAGGGCGGCGAGGGCTATGACTGGTTCTACAGCTCCGCCAACGCCCGCGACGCACAGGTCCGCACGCCGATCACCGACGACGCTCACAATGAGCCGTGGATCTGGCGCTACAAGGACATCCGCAACTGGTGGCAGAACGCGCATTTCGAACGGATCGGCGGCGTGCGCCAGCCCGATGCCACCGCGTGGGAGCCGCGATCGAAACCCGTCCGCTTTACAGAGTACGGCTGTGCCGCCGTGGACAAGGGCACCAACCAGCCCAACAAGTTCCTCGATCCGAAATCCTCGGAATCCACCCTGCCGCATTACTCGGACGGGCGCCGCGACGAGCTGATCCAGCAGCAATACCTGCGCGCCTTTCTCAGCTATTGGAACGATCCCGCCAACAACCCGCAATCGGATGTCTACGACGGCGCGATGCTGGAAATGGATCACGCCTATGCCTGGGCCTGGGACATGCGACCTTATCCCTATTTCCCCAACAACCGCGAACTTTGGAGCGATGGCGAGAACTACACACGCGGCCATTGGCTCAACGGGCGCATCTCGTCGCGCACGCTGGCCTCGGTCATCGACGAAATCTGCCTGCGCGCCGGCCTTGACGCTTGCGACACGTCGCGCGCCCACGGCCTGGTGCGCGGCTATACGGTCGATCAGGTCTCCGAGGCGCGCAGCGCCCTGCAACCTCTGATGCTGCGCTATGGCTTCGATGCGGTGGAACGTGGTGGCCGCCTGCAGTTCATCATGCGCGACGGAGGAACCGACCGGGTGATCGACCTCGACACGCTGGTGCGCGACCCCGAGATGGACGGCGTCATCGAGGAAACCCGCGGCAGCACCGTGGAACTGGCGGGCCGCGTCCGCCTGCGCTTTGTCGAGGCCGATGGTGATTTCGAGGTCATCGCCGAAGAGGCGATTTTGCCTGACAACGCCACCCATGCCGTTTCCACCTCGGAATTCCCGCTGGCCATGACCCGCGCCGAGGGCCGCCAGACCGTCGAACGCTGGCTCTCCGAGGCGCGCGTTGCCACCGACACCCTGCGCCTGACCCTGCCGCCCTCGCAGCTCGAGACCGGGGCGGGCGATGTCATCGCCATTCCCGAAGGACAGGGCAGGGGCCTTTTCCGCATCGACCGGGCCGACCAGATGGCCGGCGCGCAAAAGCTCGAGGCGGTGCGGATCGAACCCGAAAGCTATCGCCCGGCCGAGTTCGAGGACGAGGCCGTCACCCTGCGCCCCTTCGTGCCGCCCTCGCCGGTGGCCCCCTTCTTCCTCGACCTGCCGCTTCTGACCGGCGACGAGGTGCCCCACGCGCCGCATTTCGCCGTCACCGCCAGGCCCTGGCCCGGCTCGGTCGCGCTCTATGCCTCGGACGAGGATTCGAACTATGCGCTCAACACCCTCGTGACGGCCCGCACCCCCGTGGGCGTGTTGGAAACGCCGCTCTTGCCGGCCCACCCGGGCCGTATCGACCGTGGCCCGGACCTTCAGGTGCGGATGCTGGGCGGCACGCTGGAAAGCATCAGCGATCTTGCGCTTTTGAACGGCGGCAACCTCTGCGCCATCGGCGACGGCACCCCCGACGGGTGGGAGCTGATCCAGTTCCGCGACGCCGACCTCGTCGACACCGACACCTACCTGCTCGGCAACCGCTTGCGCGGGCAGGTGGGCACCGAACGCACCGATCCGTGGCCAGAGGGCAGCTATCTGGTGCGCCTTGACGGTACGGCCAAACAGATCGACCTCACTGAGGCCAAGCGCGGGCTGGCGCGGTATTACCGGATCGGCCCCGCCGGGCGCCCGGTGGACGACCCCAGCTTCAGCGCGGTGCGGTTGGCCTTCGACGGGCTGGGCCTGCGCCCGCTGTCGCCGGTGCACCTGCGGCTGGCTGCGGGGGCGGGGGGCGACCTGTCGCTCAGTTGGATTCGGCGCACCCGCATCGACGGTGACCGTTGGGACACAGCCGATGTGCCGTTGGGCGAGGACCGCGAGGAATACCTGGTGCGCGTGGTGCAGCAGAACGCGGTGATCCGCCAGGTCACCACCACGGCGCCGGTCTGGACCTACAGCGCGGCAAATCAGGCCGCCGACGCGCTGTCGGGCCTTTACGAGATCCAGGTCGCGCAGGTCTCAACGCGCTTCGGGCCGGGCCGCTTTGCACGAATCGAGGTGCCCGCGTGATCTGGCCCGCCTGAACCTGCCCCCTCAGCCCCGCGCGCACTCCACGCAGCGCGTCGCGGCCGGGTCCAGCTTCAGGCGGCCTAGGGCGATCTCCTCGCCGCAATCCTCGCAGTAACCGTATTCGCCCTCGTACATCCGGGCGAGGGCCGCGGTCAGCCGCGCCCGCTCGCCTGCGCGCCGCGCATCCGTGGCCTTGGCCATCGCCTGGTTCTGCAGGGCATCCATCCGGCTCAGACGGCCCACCGATTGCTGGTCCAGTTCCACCGTGGCCTTGCCCGCCGCGCCGCGGGCATCCTCCTCGCTAAGTTCCGCCAACCGCGCCTCGATCAATTCGCGGAACGCGGTCACCTCTGCCTCATTCATTTTCGTGAACCCACCCATGACGCCTTTGCATTTTACGGATCGAGCATATCTGGTATAACAGGATTTCGCACCAAGGAGCATGACCATGGCCGAAACACATGCAAAGCTGGCCGAGCTTGACCCGGTCTGGGCCCGGATCAACACCGAGGCAACGACCGCGATCAAGGACGAGCCGCTCCTGGGCGGGCTCATCCATTCCTCGATCCTGCACCACAAGACGATCGAATCCGCGCTGGCCTACCGCACCTCGATGAAGCTGGGCGCGAACGAAATGCCCGAGCAGCTTCTGCGCGAGATCTGCGACATGGCCTATGCCGACGACCCCGAACTGGGACAGGCCGCGCGCGCCGATATCGTCGCCGTCTATGACCGCGACCCGGCCTGCGACCGTTTCATCCTGCCGATGCTGTTCTTCAAGGGCTTCCAGGCGATCCAGGCTTACCGCGTCGCCAACTGGCTGTGGCGGACCGACCGCCGCGACATGGCGCGGTTCTTCCAGATGCGCTGTTCCGAGGTGTTCGGCGTCGACATTCACCCCGCCGCCCGCATCGGCAAGGGCATCATGATCGACCACGCCCATTCCATCGTCATCGGCGAGACCGCCGTGGTGGGCGACAACGTCTCGATGCTTCACTCCGTCACCCTGGGCGGCACCGGCAAGGAAGAGGAAGACCGTCATCCCAAGATCGGCGATGGCGTCCTGATCGGCGCCGGGGCCAAGGTTCTGGGCAATATCAAGGTCGGCCATTGCAGCCGCGTCGCGGCGGGCTCCGTGGTGCTGCAGGAGGTGCCGCCATGCAAGACCGTCGCAGGCGTTCCGGCAAAGATCGTGGGCGAGGCGGGCTGCGACCAGCCCTCCGTCGCGATGGACCAGCTTCTGGGCGTGCGCTGAACGTCCCCGCTTGGGCAGTCTAGCCGCAGAGTCGCCCGGTCCGCGTGTCGGTCCGGGCTTTTCTTTGCCCGGATTGATGCAAAAATGCTGCAACCGACAGCCATGGCCGCGCGTTACCCCGCCTGTTCAGGTCGACAACCCGAAAGGGCGGGTCTAGATACGCCTGACAAGTTAACCTATTCGCGACTGTCTGCCCGGGGGGCCTCGCGCCATGCGATCACAACTGCTGAAACTTCTTCCGTGCCTTGCTCTTGTTGCCCTCGCAGGCTGCACCGAAGTGCCCGAGGACAGCGGCACGTCGTCCTTCGCCTCGTCGCGCAACGCGACCGCCAACCTGAACCTGCCGCCCACTGCCCTGGCCGAGGCGATTTCCATGCCCGACGCCGTCTGGCAGCGCTCCGCGCAGCTCGCCCGCTACGGTCACCGTTTCGACAAGGCGTTCTACCAGGCCGCCGCACAGCGCGAGGCCGCCAACATTGCCGCGCTGAAACAGGCCTTCCTCGATCTCGGCCCCGGCGTCGACCCCGAAGAGGCCGGGCGCGCCGCCTATGTCGCCTACACCTATGTCGCGCAGCTGGTTGTCGAATACGAAATCGACAGCGGCCCGCTGGCGCATAACACCGCCGTCAATTTCGGCACCAAGCCGCGCGGCCTGTGCTGGCACTGGGCGCACGACATGGACGCCCGCCTGCAGCGCGAGAATTTTAGAACGCTGGAAATCCACCGCGCCATCGCCAATTACGACAGCATCCGGCTGGAACACAGCACCACCATCCTCGGCCGTCGCGGCGACTCGATGGAAGACAGTCTCGTGCTGGACCCCTGGCGCGACGCGGGTGATCTCTATTGGAGCCTCGTGCGCGAGGATGGTCGCTACGACTGGACCGAGCGCAGCAAGGTCTTCGCCTGGAAAAAGGCGCAGAAGGCCAAGCAGACGGGCACGCCGGCGTTCTGATCTGACGACGCGCTGGAACAGGCGGCAACCCCGTCGCGTTGATCACGCAAGTGGGGATCGACGCAATGAATTTCTTTCAGACCTGGGCCGACGCGGCCCTGACGACACTCGGCTTTTTCTGGGTGGCCTTCTGGGCGTTCGGCCTGGGCTATCTGGTCAGCGCCGTGATTCAGCTGTTCGTCAGTCGCGACCGGATGCGCCAGGCGATGGGCGACGAAGGCCTGAAATCCATGTCGCTCGCCGGGTTTTTCGGATTCGTGTCGTCCTCGTGCAGCTTCGCGGCGCTCGCCACCACCCGCGCGCTTTTCGCCAAGGGCGCGGGCTTTGTGCCGTCCATGGCGTTCCTTCTGGCCTCCACCAACCTGGTGATCGAGCTTGGCATCGTCATCTCGGTCTTCCTCAGCTGGCATTTCGTTGTGGCCGAGTACGTGGGCGGCCTGATCCTGATCGTGGTCATGTGGGGGCTGGTGGCCCTCTGGCGGCCGCAAAAGCTGATCGAGAATGTCCGCCAATCACTCGAAGCGGGCGAAGAGGACGACCCCGAGGATCCGTCCGATCTCACGAAATCGCCCGCGCTCTGGTCCAGGATGGCACGCGCCTACCTGATGGAATGGCAGATGGTGTGGAAGGATGTCACCGTCGGCTTCACCGTCGCGGGCATCATCGCCGCCTTCGTGCCGTCCGAGTTCTTCACCTGGCTTTTCCCGGGCACCGGCGACGAGGGCGCGCGCAGCTTTCTGGAGGTTCTGTCGCACACCGTGATTGGCCCCGTCGCCGCCTTCTTCACCTTCATCGGCTCGATGGGCAACATCCCCCTCGCCGGGCTGCTGTTTGCCAACGGGGTCAGCGTGGCAGGAATCATGGCCTTCATCTTTTCAGACCTCGTGGTCTTCCCGGTCATCCGGGTGAACGCGCAGTTCTACGGCTGGAAGATGGCGCTTTACATCGCCGGGCTGTTCCTCGGCGCGCTGATCCTGACGGCGCTGGCCATTCACTACAGCTTTGCCCTGCTGGGACTCGAGCCGCAAAGCAGCTCAAAGGGAATGGTCGAGCCATCCGAGCGTTTCAAGATCGACTACACCTTCTGGCTCAACATGGGGTTCCTGGCACTGACGGCGGTCTTCGGCTGGCTCGCCTGGCGCGGCTCGGGCGACCATGACGGGCACGACCACGATCATGGCGGCTGGCTCGACCGGGTGCTCTTCTGGCTGGCACTTCTGGCCTATGGCTGGTTGGCCGTCGGGCTGGGGATCTACGCTTTGACGTGAAAGGCGTAACTCGCGCGACGTCACGTATGCCCGGACCCGTAGGGTGGGTTTCAACCCACCACCGCCCCGAACGAAAAAGGCCGGGGAAATCCCCGGCCTACATTTCGCGAAGCGCTAAGCCCTCAGGCCAGCATCACCATCGGGTTCTCCAGGTTCTCCCGGATCTTGTCCAACAGCTCCGCCCCAAGCGCCCCGTCGATCACCCGGTGATCGACGCTCAGCGTCACCGACATCACCGTCGCCACGGTCAACTCGCCATCGTCGCCCACGACAGGCTTCTTCACGCCCGCGCCCACGGCCAGGATCGCGCCATGCGGCGGGTTGATCACCGCGTCGAAATTGTCGATCCCGAACATGCCCAGGTTGGAAATGGCGAAGGTTCCGCCCTGGTATTCCTCGGGCGACAGCTTGCGCTCGCGCGCGCGGGTGGCCAGGTCCTTCATCTCTGCCGACAGGGCCGACAGCGATTTCATCTCGGCATCCTTCAGCACCGGCGTGAACAGGCCACCTTCGATCGCCACGGCCACGGCCACGTCCGACGGCTTCAGCTTCAGCACCCGGTCGCCGGCCCAGACCGCGTTGCAATCCGGCACCGCCTGCAAGGCCAGCGCACAGGCCTTGATGATGAAGTCGTTCACCGACAGCTTCACACCACGGCCTTCCAACTGCTTGTTCAGCTGCCCGCGGAACTTCAGCAGCGCATCCAACTGGATATCGCGCCGCAGGTAGAAATGCGGAATCGTCTGCTTGGCTTCGGTCAGGCGGGCGGCGATGGTCTTGCGCATCCCGTCCAGCTTGACCTCCTCGAAGTCGCGGTTCTTGTACATCGCCACGACAGCGTCGGTGCTGGGGCCAGCCGGGGCAGGGGCCGCCTGTCCCGCACTTGGTGCGGGACCTCCCGCCGCCTTCTCCTCGGCGGGCTTGGCCGCACCGGCCTTGGCACTTTCCACGTCCGCCTTCACGATCCGCCCGTGCGGGCCGGACCCTTTCAACTCGGTCAGGTCGATGCCCTTCTGCTTGGCGATCCGCCGCGCGAGCGGCGAGGCGAAGATGCGCTCGCCGTCCTTCACGGGCGCCGCCGGGGCAGGGGGTACGTCGCCGCTCTCGGGCTTCGCTTGCTTGGCCTCGGCGTCTTTCTTGGGCGCTTCGTCCTTGGCCTCGGTCGTGTCGCCGCCACCACCGGAGGCCGGGGCGCCCACGTCGCCGATATCATCCGCGCTCTCGCCTTCCTCCAGCAGGACGGCAATGGCGGTGTTCACCTTGACCCCTTCGGTGCCTTCCTCGATCAGGATCTTGCCGATCGTGCCTTCGTCGACCGCCTCGAACTCCATCGTCGCCTTGTCGGTCTCGATCTCGGCCAGCAGGTCGCCGGAATTCACCGTGTCGCCTTCCTTGACCAGCCATTTCGCCAGCGTGCCTTCCTCCATCGTCGGGGAAAGGGCGGGCATCAGTATTTCCGTGGGCATCGCGCTCTCTCCTTACCGGTAGGTCACTTTGTTGACGGCCTCGATCACTTCCTTGGTCGAGGTCAGCGCCAGCTTTTCCAGGTTCGCGGCATAGGGCATCGGCACGTCCTTGCCCGTGCAGTTGATCACCGGCGCATCCAGGTAATCGAACGCTCGCTCCATGATCACGGCACTGAGGTGGTTGCCGATGCTGGCCACCGGAAAGCCTTCCTCGACCGTGACGCAACGGTTGGTCTTCATCACGCTGGCGAGCACCGTGTCATAGTCCAGCGGACGCAGCGTGCGCAGGTCGATCACCTCGGCGCTCACGCCCTCCTCGGCCAGCTTGTCGGCGGCCTCCAGCGCATAGGTCATGCCGATGCCGAAGCTGACGATGGTCACGTCATCCCCGGGCCGGGCGATCCGCGCCTTGCCGAAGGGAATGGTGAAATCGTCGAGCACCGGCACCTCGAAGCTGCGCCCGTAGAGGATCTCGTTCTCCAGAAAGATCACCGGGTTCGGGTCGCGAATGGCGCTTTTCAGCAGTCCCTTGGCATCGGCCGCCGAATAGGGCTGCACCACCTTGAGCCCAGGTACGTGCGAATACCACGCCGCGTAATCCTGGCTGTGCTGTGCGGCCACCCGCGCCGCCGCCCCGTTGGGGCCACGGAAGACGATGGAACAGCCAAGCTGCCCGCCGGACATGTAATTCGTCTTGGCGGCAGAGTTGATGATCTGGTCAATCGCCTGCATCGCGAAGTTCCACGTCATGAACTCCACGATAGGCTTCAGCCCGCCCCATGCGGCACCGACGCCGATCCCGGCGAACCCGTGCTCGGTGATGGGCGTGTCGATCACGCGCTTGGCGCCGAACTCGTCCAGCAAGCCTTGGGTGATCTTGTAGGCGCCCTGGTACTCGGCCACCTCCTCGCCCATGATGAAGACGTCCTCGTCGTTCCGCATCTCCTCGGCCATCGCCGCGTTGATCGCCTCGCGCACGGTCATCTTGGTCATTTCCGTGCCTTCGGGCCAGTCGGGGCTGGCGTCGGGCTGCGGCACGGGGGCCGCGGGCGAGGCCGCGACCGGCTCGGCTTTGCCGCGGCTCTCGTCGTCGTCATCGCCGCCGCTGTCGTCCTTCTTGGCCGAGGACTCACCACCGCCTGACGACGTCTCGCCGATATCGTCCGCGCTCTCGCCTTCTTCCAGCAGCACCGCGATGGGCGTGTTCACTTTCACCCCCTCGGTGCCTTCCTCGATCAGGATCTTGCCGATGGTGCCTTCGTCCACGGCCTCGAACTCCATCGTGGCCTTGTCGGTCTCGATCTCGGCCATGATGTCGCCCGAATTGACCGAGTCCCCCTCCTTGACCAGCCACTTGGCCAGCGTGCCTTCTTCCATCGTCGGCGACAGGGCAGGCATCAGAATTTCTGTTGGCATTGTCGGCTTTCTCCCTACTGGCTCGTGCCCTGGCACAGTGCCGCCAGGTTGCGGAACGCGTCGGTGGCCTGTTCTGCCTCGGACGCGGTCATGATGTCTGTGACTAAAAGTCGAAAAAAAGGTTGGTCCTCGTCATCGCGGACCAGGCGAGTCATTTCGCAGCCCTGGGCAGTGCACGTGGCGGGCATCAGCGGGCCGAAGGTCTCCGGGTCGGACACCAGCTGATCGTACAGCGCATTGCCGGCCGCGATCCGGGTCGTGGCCTGCCAGTTCGGCGCAGGCGGCGTCAGGTCGAACCGTATCGCGACGGCCTCGCTGTGCGTCTCCAGCGAGATGTCCCGGGGTGCCACGCTGCGCAGGTCGCCCGACATGACAACGCGCGCTTGGACGCCCTGCATCTCGCCCTCCGCATCCTGGGCAAAGGTACAGTAGGGCCGGATATCAAGGCCTGTCTGCGTCAGACCGGCCGCGGTCGGCGGACCGTCATAGCGCATCAGCGCGCGCAACGTGGCCGCCTGATCGGTGAAATCCGTTGCGGCCACGGACGGCGCAGCCAGGGCGGCCAGAAACGCGCCGATCAGCATCGGTCGCTTGCGCATCAGGCGTCCTCACGCGTATCTTCGACGTAAATGTCCGTCCACAGCTCTGACACGTCCGGCTCGGCGCTTTCCTTGGCGAACTCGGCGGACTTGTTCACCACGTCCTTAATTTCCTTGTCGATCGCCTTGAGGTCTTCCTCGCTGGCGTGCTTGCCCTCCAAGAGCAGCTCGCGCACATGCTCGATACAGTCCTTCTCGTCACGCATCTTCTGCACTTCCTCGCGCGTGCGGTACTTGGCCGGGTCCGACATGGAATGCCCGCGATAGCGATAGGTCTTCACCTCCAGGATATACGGCCCGTCGCCTTTGCGGCAGTGGGCCACGGCCTTTTCGCCCGCTTCCTTGACGGCCAGAACGTCCATGCCGTCCACCGCCTCGCCCGGAATGCCGAACGCCGCACCACGGGTGTAGATGTCGGGGGTCGAGGTCGAGCGTTTCTGTGACGTGCCCATGGCGTACTGGTTGTTCTCAATGACGAAAACCACCGGCAGCTTCCACAGCGCCGCCATGTTGAACGTCTCGTAAACCTGGCCCTGGTTCGCCGCGCCATCGCCGAAATAGGTGAAGGTCACGCGCCCGTTGCCCTTGTACTGGTCGGCCAGCGCAAGGCCCGCACCCAGCGGCACGTTCGCGCCGACGATGCCGTGCCCGCCGTAGAAGTCCTTTTCGCGGCTGAACATGTGCATCGAGCCGCCCTTGCCCTTGGAATAGCCGCCCTCGCGGCCCGTCAGCTCGGCCATCACGCCATCGGGGTCCATCCCGCAGGCCAGCATGTGACCGTGGTCGCGATAGGTGGTGATGCGCTTGTCGCCTTCTTCGGCGGTGGCTTCCAGCCCCACGACAACCGCTTCCTGCCCGATGTAAAGGTGGCAGAACCCGCCGATCAGGCCCATGCCATAAAGCTGGCCAGCCTTTTCCTCGAATCGACGGACCAGCAGCATGTCGCGGTAATATTTCTTCAACTCGTCGGCGGAAACGTTTGGTTTCTTTGTTGTTTTCCTGGCAGCCATGCGGGCGGGCTCCTGTGCTGAAAAGAATAGTTTAGCCTTAAACTATCTTATACAGGACTCGCTGAAATTTTTCGAGGGGGATTTTGACGCAGCGTCAGAGCAGGCGCGCACGAGGCCCCGGCACCGTGGTCGAACCGATGCCGGGATCTAGGCCGTCTTGTCGTCGCGCTCGTCCTCTGACGTGCCGCCGCTCTCCGGGTCATTGTAACTGTTCGGGTCGAAATCCTCGGGATCATACGCCTCTTCACCCTCGCCGATCCCGGTCACATGGGTGGTGCCGGACTCCTCGTCATAGACCAGACCATAGGTCGCGCGACCGTCCGATTTGTACCGCAGGTATTCGTGGATCGTCGCGTAGACGAAGCACACCACGAAAGGGGCGAGGATCAACAAGGGGATAAGCTGGAGTTTCATGACGTCGCTCCTGTATCGATTTGTCTTGGCAGGGGACAGGACGGGGCCTGCCTGCCGCTGCCCTTGCCGTCGGGACTCCACCTAGCCTAGTCTGTCGGGGTATCCACCATTGTGCCTGTTTTCACCCCGATCGCAAACAGATCCGACTGTATGACCCGGCCCACCACCTCCTCCGGCGTGCCCGACGCGCCCTGCGGCCCGGACGAACATATCGTCCTGCTCGGCACACTTGCCGCCACCGGCGAGGTGCTCTGCATCAGCCTCCAGCCCGGACTGTTCTATGGCTTCCATCTCGGCGCACCGGGCCAGCCGCCACGGATCGGTTTCAGCACAGATGCCACCGCCGTTAAAGGCGATCATGACTGGATTGCGGTTGATGGGACGGACAGCGCCTCGCTGATGCTGATCCATGATGGCGTGACCTACACTGTCGATGTGACCCGCACGGACCCGCCACGCGGCACGCTGACAGTCGCAGGGCCAAGGTCTGCCCGGTATCACCTCACACCCGGCTCTCTCCTGCACGACCTGCCGCTTGCCTGAGCTTCCCATGCGCGCGCCTGTCGATGAAATTGCCCGTCACGGGGCAGGGGCGGCGTCAACGAATGACGATCTCGTCGGCGCGCAGCATTCCCAGAACGTCGCGCGCCTGCTGGTCCAGCAGGTCGAGGTCCAGATAGGTGTCCGACAAGCGCCGCGTCAGATTCTCCATCCGGGCAACCTGGGCGTCCAGCACCGCCAGTTGCTTGCGCAGTTCCGCCTCGCCCGACTCGATCTCGGCGCGGCGAAAGAGGCCATAATCGCCCTGCACCGCGGCAAAGGTGAAATACGCCCCCAGCCCAAAGGCTATGGCGAAATAGATCAACACACCGAATGCGGGGCGCCTGCGCGTTTTCATGACTGCTCTTTCTGCCTCTGGTGCCCGCCTCTTTGCGTGCGGTGCCCGGCCACAATGACACAGGCGATTCGCTTTGTGAATCCCCTTTCACATCAAACCGCTTAAAGGCTACTACTCGTGTTCGAGGAGAGTCATTCATGCCACATTTGCCCCCCGACGCCGCGCTGCTGACCCATGACGTCACCAATCAGCCCGACGCCCGCGGCGATGTGGACCTTTTCGCCACCGACCCGGCCCTGGCCGACCATGCCGGGGCGGCGGGCGCCGACACCGCGCATCTCGCGGCCTACGGTGAAACCATCGGCACCGCCGCCATGGCCCAGGCGGGCCGCGCGGCCAACCGGAACCCGCCCGAACTGCTGCTCTTCGACGCCGGCGGGCGGCGCCTCGACGAGCTGCGCTTTCACCCCGCCTATCACGACCTGATGCGCACCGGCATCGGCGCGGGCTATGCCGCCATCGCCTGGGAAGGGGCGGCGGGCGGCCACGCCACCCATGCCGCGATGGTCTACCTGACCTCCCAGGTCGAGCCGGGCGTGTGCTGCCCCATGACTATGACCTACGCCGCCGTGCCCGCGCTTCAGGCCGACAACGCGCTTTTCGATACGTGGGCGCCCAAGCTGCTCAGCCGCGCCTACGATCCCGCGCCGAAACCGCTGGCGCGCAAGCCCGGCGCGACACTCGGCATGGCCATGACCGAAAAACAGGGTGGCTCGGACGTGCGCGCCAACACCACCCGCGCCGCGCCCGATGGCGACGCCTACGTGCTGCGCGGGCACAAGTGGTTTTGCTCTGCGCCGATGTCCGATGGTTTCCTGACGCTGGCGCAGGCGCCGGGTGGCCTCACCTGTTTCCTCGTGCCCCGCTGGCTGGAGGGCCGGCGCAACACGATCCACATCCAGCGGCTCAAGGACAAGCTGGGCAACCGCGCCAACGCCTCGGCCGAGATCGAATATGCCGACGCCGTGGCTTACCGCTTGGGCGACGAAGGCGAGGGCGTGAAAACCATCCTCGACATGGTCCACCACACCCGCCTCGACACCGCCATGGCGCCGGCGGGGCTTATGCGCGCCGCTCTCTCTCACGCCGCGCACTGGGCCCGCCACCGCACGACCTTTCAGAAGACGCTGATCGACCAGCCCCTGATGCGCTCGGTGCTGGCGGACCTCGCACTCGACTGGGAAGGCACTTTGGGGCTGGGGATGTTCGTGGCGGCGCAGTTCGACCGCGACACCGACGAGGCCCGTGCCTTCGCCCGCGTCGCCGTGGCGCTGGCCAAGTACCTGGGCAACAAGCTCTGTCCCAACCTGGTCTATGAGGCGATGGAGGTGCTGGGCGGCATGGGCTATGTCGAGGACACGCCCCTGCCGCTTTTCTATCGCGAAGCCCCCCTCAACTCGATCTGGGAAGGATCCGGCAACGTGATCTGCCTCGACATCCTGCGCACCCTGCGCAAGGTGCCTCTGTCGGGCGAGGTTCTCAGCCGCGAACTGGGGGCCGTGGCCGGGCAATACTGGCGCTACGACGCCGCGCTCAACGCCCATATCACCCGTTTTCCCCGCCTGCCGGACGAGGCGCAGGCCCGGTGGTATGTCGAAAGCCTCGCAACGCTGCTGACCGCCTCGGTGCTCATCCGCCACGCGCCAGCGCCGGTGGCCGAGGCTTACGTCGCCACCCGGCTCGCGGGCGAACGGGGCCGCACCACCGGCGCCATCGGCGCGGTCGATTCCGACGCGATCCTGTCGCGGCTTTAAGGCTGCACCTGCCACCCCGACTACCCGTCCCGGGCCTGACCCGGGACCTCCTGGCGTCAAAACATGGACAACGCTCGCTCAAAACGCCCGGGCGGAATCAAGGCGCGGCCCTGCCGCGCCGCCGCCCATCGTCGGGCCGCCCCCACGGCACGGCGATTTGGCTGAGCTTGGTGGTTCGCTCACATCTCATTCAGAGTTGGCTGGGATAAAGTGCTGCCGAACAATCGTCGGATCGCCGCGCCGCGGCCCGTCGATGGGCGGCACCTTCTGCAGCTGCGTGCGCCGTCAATCGCAGGGCAGGGCCGCGCCAACCCGGCCCGAGCTTGACCGGGGCGTCTCGCCCTCACAAGTGTATCGCGAAACGCTTGCGAATCTCCGCATCCAGCCTCGGGTTCAGCCGCGCCGCCGAGGGCTGCGCCAGGATTTCTTCCTTCCGCGCCACCGCTTTCTCCACCAGATCCGGCTTGCCCTTTTCCACCCATTCCTTGGGCGACGACCGGTCTCCCAGATTGGGATAGCAATGATCTCGCTGCATCCGCGCCAGCGTCGCCTCGGTGCCCAGATAATGCCCCGGGCCCCCGATGCAGACCGCCTCCATCTGATCGAGCGCCAGCGTCTCGTCATCCACCTCGATCCCGCGCACACAGCGCAGCGCCTGGCCGATCAGGTCATCCCCCAAAATCAGGCTCTCGTGACAGAACCCCAGCAGGGAGGCGTGCATCCCGGCCGCCTCGTAGACCATGTTCACGCCCGCAAGCCCCGCCATCACGTTCGAGCACATCTGCTCCCACCCGGCCTGCATGTCGGGCAGCTTGGAATCCGAGGCTCCGCCCGCCGCGCCGCCGGGCACGCCATAGAACTGGTGCATCTGCGCGCAACCCGCGCTCAGCAGCGCCTGCTCGCCCGACCCGATCGACATCGCGCCCGTGCGCAGATCCAGCCCAAAGGGCCAGGTGCCGAAGATTGCCGGATGCCCCGGCTTCACCGCGTTGACATAGACCAGACCGGCCAGGCATTCCGCCGTGGCCTGCATGATCGCCCCCGCGATGGTCGAGGGCGCCGTGGCCCCGGCCATCCCGGCCGAGAGCAGCAATACGGGCATCCCGCCCTCGATGCAGCGCTCCATCACCTCGCAGCTTTCGGTCGCGAACCGCATCGGCGGCACCACGAAGCAGTTGGAATTGCTGACGAAAGGCCGCGCGCGAAACTCATCCTCGCCGCCCGCGATCATATAAAGCATCTCCATCGCCGGGGCGACGTGATGCGGCTCGGTAAAGGATGTGCCTACATGTTTCGTCGTGCCCGTGCAGCAGGCATAGACGGTGTTCAGTTCCATCTCCATGTTATCGGGAATGTCCCGCGCCACCATGGGCCGCTGACAGAAATGCACGTTGTCCAGCACATCGACGATCCGCGCGGCATCGTGCAGATCCTGCACCGTGCTTTCACGGTAATTGCGCCCGTCCACGTCGACCATGTTTACCGCCGCCCCCGCGGTGCCGTAATGCACCCGGGCGCCGCCCAGGTGCAGGTCGTTCAGCCCGTCGCGGCTGTAAAGCGTGATTTCGCGGTTGGCGCGCGCAATGGTCTCCTCCACCAGCGCGCGGGGAAAGCGGATGCGCCCGTCGTCGCCCTGGATGGCTCCGGCGGCGGTCAGATAGGCGATCCCGCTTGCCGGCGCGCCCGACAACCCGATGCGGTCCAGCGCATCCAGCGCCGCGTCATGGATGCGCGTGATCTGCGCGTCGGTCAGAACCTTCAGCGTGCCGCCCTCCAGTCCGGGACGTACGGGGCGCATCAGGGTATCGAGCGGGGCCGCCCGGCTGGCCCGGCGCGCGGCGCGGCCTCCGGTACGGCGGGGGGACAGGTTGTTCATGTCTTGGGTCCTTGGATCGCGGGAAAAGGGAAGGGGAAGCGTGTCTCAGACCCGTCCCGGCCGCCCCCGCGCGGCCCGTCCACGTTCCGCCCCGATGGTGCGGACCTTCAGAACTATCTTGCAGCGCTGCGCCATGCGCGGCCTCCATCGCCAGCCCGCACGCGCGTGACCACAGCGCCGGGCCCAATGGCCGATTTAAGGCCGGAGCCCCATGTCCGATCTGTCCCGTAAGCGACGCATGGTCCAAAAACGACATAATCTTACGCCGCAGGGCAGCGAACATGAAAAAGGCCCGCGCACGTGTCGCGGGCCCCGATGTGGCGTGTTCGGTCGCTTACAGCGCCGCCAGGATCGCGGCGGGCAGCCCGACCATGCCGCCCAGGATGATCGCCAAAGAAAGTCCCAGACCCTTGAACATTTTTTCCTCCAGTTGAACCAAGTCACAGGCTGAATTTGTGCGCCCCGCCAAGGGTTTCGACGCGACCGGCGGTCGCAGGAAGCCGCGCGCAGACCGATGCCACCCGTTTCTCGTTGCAGCTTTGTTGGGCTTGCAGCGCCTCCGTCCCGGACCTGATCCGGGACCTCTCACGCCTGCCTCAGGCCGCCACGCCCGCCAGGTCCGACGCCATCTCCACCAGCCGCGCCAGCGCCTCGCCCAGCCGGTCGTCCGCCACCGTCAGCGCAACGCGCACATGCCCCGCCGCGGCCCGGCCGAAACTTTCGCCCGGCATCACCGCCACCTTGTGCCGGTCCAACAGGCGCAGCGCAAACTCTTCGCCCGACAGCCCCGTCGCCCGCACGTCCAGCATCACGAACATCGCCCCCTGCGCCGGGATCGGGCGCACCACGTCCTGGCCCTCCAGCAGCCCCAGCACCAGGTCGCGCCGCCGCCTGAAGGGGGCCGCGACCTGCGCCTCGAACGCGTCGCCCTTGGCCAGGGCGTAACAGGCCGCCTCCTGCACGAACCCCGCCACGCCGTAGGTCGTGTGGGTCGACAGGTTGCCCATATGCGAAATCGCCTCTTCGGGTCCCACGACCCAGCCGATGCGGCTGCCGGTCATCGCATGGCTTTTCGACAGCGACCCGATCACCAGCGTGCGCTCGGCCATCCCGTCCAGCATCCGGGGGCTCAGGTGATCGCCCTCCCATAGCTGCGTGTCGTATACCTCGTCCGAAATCAGCCACATGTCATGCTCTTGGCAGACCCGCGCGATCCCCTCCAGCGTCTCGCGGCCATAGACCGCGCCGGTGGGATTGTTCGGCGTATTGATCAGCAGGCTTTTCGCGCCCTCCGCCGCCGCGGCGGCGATATCCGCGGGGGCGGGCTGAAACATCCGCTCGGGTCGCGCGGCCACCGCCACATCCTGCGCGCCCACCGCCCGGATCGTGCCGGGGTAGGTGGCATAGAACGGGTCGATATAAAGCGCCCGGTCACCCTCGTCGCAGGCCGCGTGATGCGCTGCGAACAGCCCCGCCTGACCGCCCGGCACCACCAGCACGTTATCCGGCGTCGTCGCCACACCCGTCCGCGCGGTCACCCGCTCGGCCACCGTCTCGCGCAGGTTCAGGTTGCCGTTGAACATCGAATAGCCCACGTGCCCCGCCTTCGTGGCGGCGTGCATCGCATCGAGGATGCTGTCATCGGTGCCGATATCGTGCTCGCCGATGGTCAGCATGGCGACATCCTCGCCCGCGTCCATCATCTCCTTGGCCTTGTAATAGACGTCCCAGCCGTCCGATCCGCCGCCCGTCAGCCCCGTGATCCGCTTCGACAATGCCATGCCAGCCTCCTTCGCTCCGTCGCCGCCACATGGCCCGGCACCCTTTGTGAAGTCAAGCAGGTGGCCCGCGCCCCTCAGATCTCGTCCGACCGGTCCCCCATCACATAGCGCGGCCCCGGCCCGCGCACCCGCGCCTTGTCCTGGGGATTGTAGAGCGCGCAGGTCCTCAACGACAGGCAGCCGCAGCCGATGCACCCGTCAAGCCGCGCCCGCAGCGCCTGCATCTGCGCGATCCGCGCGTCCAGCACCGCCCCGAACCGGCGCGAGATCCGCGCCCAGTCCGCCTTGCCCGGCGTGCGGTGCTCGGGCAACTCGGCCAGCGCCGCGCGGATCTCGGGCAGGGTAAAGCCCAAGCCTTGCGAGATCATCACGAAGCTCAGCCGCCTGATGTCCGAGCGTGCGTACCGCCGGTGCCCCGCGTCGTTGCGGTCGGGACGCACCAGCCCCTCGTCCTCGTAATAGCGAATGGCCGACGGCGCGAGGCCGGTACGCTCGGCGACATAGCCGATCGTCAAGCCGCGATCTCGCAAGGGTCTGACGGACATGGGAATTTTCCCTCTTGGCTTCAAGCTTACTTGAAGAATTACGCTGATTTCACAACGGAATCAACCGCACAAGGAACAGCTCATGAAACTCGAACACGTCAACATCACCGTCCCCGACCCCCGGGCCAGCGCCGCGATCCTGTGCGATCTCTTCAGCTGGCAGGTCCGCTGGCAGGGGGCGGCCAAGGACCACGGCTTTACTGTCCATGTCGGCGACGACGACAGCTATCTCGCGCTCTACGCGCCCGACAAGGATCTTCAGCCGACGGGCGAGACCTATGGCCGGATCGGCGGCCTGAACCATGTGGGCGTCACGGTGGACGACCTCGCGGGAACCGAGGCGAAGGTCAAGGCCGCCGGCTACACGCCCCACAACCACGCCGACTACGAACCGGGGCGGCGGTTCTATTTCGACGGCCCCGACGGGATCGAGTTCGAGGTGGTGGCCTATGACTGACACCGCCCACACCCCCCGCGCCATCGGCCTCCTGCTCTATACCGGCGCGCTGCTGGGCGCCGGCCTGCCGCTGGGCAAGCTGGCGTCCGGTGCAGGGGTGCCGCCGCTGGTCTGGGCCATGGTGATTTCCGCCGGGGCCGCCGGCGTGCTGATCCCGGTGCTGGTCGTGCAGCGGCGCTTCGTGCTGCCCCGGGGGCGGATGCTGCGCTATGCAGCCATATCCGGCGCACTCAGCTTTGCCGCGGTCAACGCGCTTCTGTTTTGGGTGATCCCGCAAGTCGGCGCGGGCTATGCCGGGCTGATGTTCGCCCTCTCGCCGGTGGCGACGTTGGCGGTCACGGCGCTGGCAGGCCTTGCCACGCCGCCCCGGCTGGGGGTGATCGGCATCGGTGTGGGCCTTGCGGGCGCGGCGCTCGTGGCGCTGACGCGTGGCGGCACGGACGGGGCAGGGGCCCTCGGCTGGGCGGTCCTGGCCTTCGCGCTTCCGGCGATCCTGGCGATCGGCAATGTCTATCGCACGCTCGACTGGCCCGAGGGCGCGCACCCCGCCGCCCTGGCGGCGTGGAGCCATATCTTCGCGCTCATGGCGCTCGCCACCTTGCAGATCGCGCTGACCGGCACGGTGCCGCTCGAGCCTCTTCACGCCGTGCCGCATCTCGTCCTGCCACAGATGCTGATCGCGGGCCTGACCTTCCCGGCCTATTTCGCCCTGCAACGCGCGGGCGGCCCGGTCCTGCTCAGCCAGATCGGCTATGTCGCCGCCGCCGTGGGGCTGGCCACCGGCACGGTGCTGCTGGGCGAGGTCTATGCCCCGCTCACCTGGGCCGGGGCGGCGGTGATCGCCATCGGCATTGCCCTGACCATCCGCGCGCAGCTCTCCCCGGCGCCGGTGGTCCCCCGGCGGGCACCCTGTGCGGGATGCGCTTGACCGGGCGGGGGCGGCCTTTTATGGTCGCCCCCATGACCGTTGCACCCATCACCATTTGCTGCATTACCCGCTGACATCGTCAGGCGGGCCGGTCTTCTATTCCATAAGTCGAACCAAGTTGCTAAGCCCGCCGCGGGACCACGCGCGCGAGGACGCCATGACAACTATCAAACTCCACAACACCCGCACCCGGAAGAAAGAGGTGTTCGAGCCTCTGAACAAGGACGATGTGCGCATGTATGTCTGCGGCCCCACCGTCTATGACCGCGCCCATCTGGGCAATGCGCGGCCCGTGGTGGTCTTCGATGTGCTCTACCGGCTCTTGCGGCATGTCTATTGCGCGGATCACGTCACTTACGTGCGCAACTTCACCGACGTGGACGACAAGATCAACACCCGCGCCGCCGAGACCGGGCGGGACATCTCCGAGATCACCGCCGAGACCACCCAGTGGTTCCTCGATGACATGGGCAGCCTCGGCGCGCTGGAACCCGATCAGATGCCCCGCGCCACGCAATACATCCCCCAGATGGTCGAGATGATCGAAAAGCTCATCTCCGACGGGCACGCCTACGCCGTCGAAGGCCACGTCCTCTTCCGCGTCCGCTCCTACCAGGACTACGGCAAGCTTTCCGGCCGCTCGGTCGACGACATGGTCGCCGGCGCAAGGGTCGAGGTCGCGCCCTACAAGGAAGACCCGATGGATTTCGTCCTCTGGAAACCTTCAGATGACACGCAACCGGGTTGGGACTCGCCGTGGGGCAGGGGCCGCCCCGGCTGGCACATCGAATGCTCGGCCATGAGCTACGAACTCCTGGGCGAAAGCTTCGACATCCACGGCGGCGGCAACGACCTGATGTTTCCGCACCACGAGAATGAGATCGCCCAAAGCTGCTGCGCCCACCCCGAGGGGAAGTTTGCCAACTTCTGGCTGCACAACGAGATGCTGCAGGTCGAGGGCAAGAAGATGTCGAAGAGCCTGGGCAATTTCTTTACGGTGAAGGATTTGCTCGATCAGGGCATTCCCGGCGATGTGATCCGTTTCGTGTTCCTCTCCACGCATTACCGCAAGCCGATGGACTGGACGGCAGAGAAGGCGCGGGAGGCGGAGAGGACGCTTCGCAAGTGGTACGCACAGGCGGCGCAAGGCACCGGAACGGGAGACCCTTACGCCCCGGTTGTCACGGCGCTTGCAGACGACCTGAATACTGCGCTGGCCATTTCCGAGTGCCACCAGCTTTCGCTGACAGACGATATCGCCAACCTGCGTTACACGCTTCAGTTTCTCGGGCTGATGGAAGATAGCGTTCCCGAATGGGTTTCATCCTCACAGGTGGACCTCTCCAGCATCGAAGTGAAATTGATGTCAGCGCGTGAAACGGCGATGCAGACAAAAGACTTCTCCGAAGTTGACCGTCTGAAAACGCATTTAGCCGACGCGGGTGTGGAAGTCCGCATGAGCAAGACGGCTGTGGAACTCGTACCAACCGTCAACTTCGACCCCGCCAAACTGGAGGCCCTCAAATGATCCTCCAATCCTTCTGTTTCGCCCGGCGGCACGCCGGGCCGCGCCCGACCCTCCCCCCGGGAGGGCGCTTTGCCGAGGTTACGCGCCGAACCCCTGTACGACTTGAAGACACCGCCTCGCGTCGCTTGCCCGTTGCACATGCCCTCCCAGGGTCGGGCGCGGCCCTTCCCGCCAAGGGATCGGACCAATGACCAAGACCCGCCTCAGCCTCTACGACACCACCCTCCGCGACGGGCAACAAACCCAAGGCGTGCAATTCTCCACCGCCGAGAAACAGGCCATCGCCACCACGCTCGACCAGCTTGGCGTCGACTATATCGAAGGCGGCTGGCCTGGGGCCAACCCCACCGACAGCGCCTTCTTCGACGCCGCCCCCGAGACCCGCGCGCGCCTCACCGCCTTCGGCATGACCAAACGCGCCGGGCGCAGCGCGGAGAACGACGACGTGCTGGCGGCGGTCATGAACGCCGGCACCGCCTCGATCTGCCTTGTCGGCAAGACCGATATCTTCCACGTCGAAACCGCCCTCGGGATCACCCCCGACGAAAACCTCGAAAACATCTCCGCCTCGATCGCCCATATCGTGAAACAGGGCCGCGAGGCGCTCTTCGACGCCGAGCATTTCTTCGACGGCTACGCGCGCGACCCCGCCTATACGCTCGACTGCCTCAAGGCCGCGCATCAGGCAGGCGCCCGCTGGATCGTGCTCTGCGACACCAATGGCGGCACGCTACCGCACCGCATCGCCGACGTGGTTTCGGACGTCATCGCCGCCGGTATTCCCGGCGAACGGCTGGGCATCCACACCCACAACGACACCGAGAACGCCGTTGCGGGCAGCCTCGCCGCCGTCGACGCGGGCGCGCGCCAGATACAGGGCACACTCAACGGCCTCGGCGAGCGGTGCGGCAACGCCAACCTTATTGCGCTCATCCCGACGCTTCTGCTGAAAGAACCCTATGCCAGTCGCTACCAGACGGGCGTGACACCCGAGGCGCTGGAAGGCATCACCATGGCCTCGCGCCAGCTGGACGAGATACTGAACCGCGTCCCGATGAAGCAATCGGCCTACGTGGGCGCCTCCGCCTTCGCCCACAAGGCGGGCCTGCACGCCAGCGCCATCGTCAAGGACCCTACCACCTACGAGCATATCGACCCGGCCAGCGTCGGCAACGCCCGCATCATCCCGATGTCCAACCAGGCGGGGCAGTC
>NZ_LAXJ01000012.1 GCF_001441615.1 Roseovarius atlanticus | reverse complement strand
ACCCGCCTGTCCGAGGCGGGGCTGGAGATCGCCAAGGACAACCCCGCCCTCCCGCGCATCCTCGAAGAGGTCAAGACCCGCGAAAACCGCGGCTACACCTATGACATGGCGCAGGCCAGTTTCGAACTGGTCGCCCGCCGCGAACTGGGCCTTCTGCCCGAGTTCTTCGAGGTCAAGCGCTACAAGGTCACGGTCGAGCGGCGCAAGAACAAGTACGACAGGATGGTGTCCCTGTCCGAGGCCGTGGTGGTGGTCAAGGTCGACGGGGAAAAGAAACTGTCCGTCAGCGAGTCGATGGACGAGACCGGCACAGATCGTGGCCCGGTCAACGCGCTGTCCCAGGCCCTGGCCAAGGATTTGGGTCGCTACCAGGACGCCATCGCCGACATGCGGCTGGTTGACTTCAAGGTGCGCATCACCCAGGGCGGCACCGAGGCCGTCACCCGCGTCATCATCGACAGCGAGGACGGGCAGGGGCGGCGCTGGTCCACCGTGGGCGTGTCGCCCAACATCATCGACGCCTCGTTCGAGGCGCTGCTTGACGCCATAAACTGGAAACTCCTGCGCGACGGCGGCGAGGCCTGAGCGGTGGACGACGCCTTCCTGACGCTCCACCGCGAGATGACGCGCCAAGGCCCCGGCACATCCGAGGATGTCCGCTGGGCTCTCAGCCAGCTTGACCTGCCCGACGCTCCCAATGTGCTCGACGCCGCCTGCGGCCCCGGCGCCGACCTCGTGACACTCGCCGAGGCGCTGCCCCGGGCGCGGATCGAAGGCATCGACCAGCTGCCCCACCTTGTCGAAGAGGCCCGCGCGGCCACCGCCCGCTTCACCAACGTCACCGTCTCGACCGGCGACATGGCGCAGATAAGCGGCTTTTACGATCTCATCTGGTGCGCCGGCGCGCTCTACTTCCTCGGTGTCACCGAAGGGCTGACGCTCTGGAGGCGCGCCCTGACGACCGACGGCGCCGTGGCCTTCTCCGAACCCGTCCTCAGCCCCGAGGCACCGCAGGCCGCCCGCGATTTCTGGGCCGACTACCCGGCAATCTCCGACCTCGACGGCATCACCGCGCGGGTCGAGGCGGCAGGCTACACCGTGCTGAACCACCGCCTCATCACCGGCATGGCCTGGGCGGAGTATTACGCCGAACTCGGCGGTCGCATCGCCACCCTGCGCCCCGGTGCCGACACGGCATTGAGCCAAGTCCTCGACGCTGCGCTGCGCGAAATCACCCTCTGGCGGCAGGCCCCCGGCGACATCGCCTATGCGCTCATCCTTGCGCGCCCCGGCTTCGGGCCTACCTGACGGCCATGGCGCTCGACCCTGACATCATGGCCTGCGCGGGCCTCGTTGAGCGCGGCGACCCACAGCGTTTCGCCGCCACCATGGCCGCCCCGGTGCCCGCGCGCGAAAAGCTTTTCCCGCTTTACGCCTTCAATGTCGAGGTCTCGCGCGCCCCGTGGGTCACGCAGGAATCCATGATCGCCGAGATGCGCCTGCAATGGTGGCGCGACGTGCTGGAGGAGATCCGCACAGGCGCCGAGGTGCGCCGCCACGAGGTCGCCACGCCACTTGCCACGGTGCTCGACCCAGACATGGCTGAACGTCTCGACGCGCTGGTCGAGGCCCGCCGCTGGGACATCTACCGCGACCCGTTCGAGGACATGGACGCGTTCCGCACCCACCTCACCGATACCTCCGGCCTGCTGCTGCTCGCCGCCGCACGCGCCCTTGGCGACGTGCCCGAGGCACCGATCCTCAAGGCAGGCTACGCCCAAGGCGTCGCCAACTGGCTGCGCGCCGTGCCGGAACTGGAACGCCAGGGAAGCATCCCGCTGGTCGAAGGCACGCACGCCGCGATCCGCGCCCTGGCCGACGACGCGCTGACAGACTTGGCAGAGACCCGCCGCACGCGACTTGCGCCGGAAGTACGTCCGGCCATGCTGGCCCTCTGGCAGACCGACGCGATCCTGAAAAAGGCCCGCCGCGACCCCGCCGCCGTCTCGGAAGACCGCCTGACCCTGCCGCCCTTCCGCTCCCGCCTCGGGCTGATGCACCGGGCCCTGACCGGACGCTGGTAAACGGAGCGCCTGCGGCGCGCTCTTTTGGTGCGTTGGGGGTTTCACCCCCAGACCCCCGAGAGTATTTTCGGCAAGAAAAAGAGGGGGCTAGCCCATCTCTATCACCGCGCGCTGCACCAGCTTGCGCGGACGGCTTCCCAACCGCTCCAGCGCCTCATGGGGCGCGATCCCCTTGCGCGCCACAAACTCCGCCAGCGCCCAGGCCCGCGCGTTTTGCGACATGTACCCGGCCCAGCCATCCTGGTCCGCCGCATTCAGCTGAAACAGCCCGAACCCCGCGATGATGCAATGCAGGTCCGTGGCCAGCTCATGCGCCCCCGCGCCGCCGGGCAGGGCATCCACCACCGGCGCCAGCCGCGCGTGCATCAGCTCATGCGCCATCGTGTTGATGAAACTGACGGGGCGGCGCATCAGTTTGGGATCGTAGGTGATCATCGGGTGCGTGTCGTCTTGCCAGTATTCGCCTGCCACCCGCGACGTGACGCCATATTCATGCGACAGCTCGTCAGGCAAATCCGGCAGCCGTTCCAGGGCGATCTCCGCCTCGACCCAGTCAAAGCTCTCCTCGATCCATCCCGCCATGTCGTCGCTGACCAGGGGCGCGCGCCGGAACCAGCCCATCTCAGGCCTCTTTCGGCCGCATCACCAGCCAGATCAGCGCCCCGCCCGCCAGCGTCAACAGCGGCACCATCGCGAGGTTCACCGCTGTCCATCCGGCCTCCGCCGTGCTGCCCGAGCAGTTCATCAACCCGCCCGACGCCAGCGAGGCGACGGTGACGCCGCCAAAGACCAGAAGATCGTTCATCCCCTGCATCCGGCCCCGTTCATGCGCGTCATGCGCGCCTGCCAGCATGGTCGTCGCCCCGATAAAGCCGAAATTCCATCCCAACCCCAACAGGATCAGGGCGACAAAGAAATTCTCCAGCTCCACCCCCTGCAACGCCACCACGCCCGCCGCGGCCAGGATCACCAGGCCCGCCCCGACGATCCGCTCCACCCCGAACCGCGCGATCAGGTGCCCGGTGAAAAAGGACGGCGCGAACATGGCCAGCACGTGGCCCGTCACGATGTCCGCCGCGTTGCCCTCGTCGAACCCGCAGCCCACCACCGCCAGCGGGGTCGAGGTCATCACCAGGTTCATCAGCGCATAGCTGACCATCGCGCAGATCACCGCCACCGCGATGCGCGGCGTGGTCAACAGCTCCCACCGCGTGCGCCCCCTGGGGCTGTCCGGGCTCGGCGGCGGCTTTGGGATGTCCAGGAAAAAGAACAGCAACGCGCCGGCCAGATTGATCGCGATCACCGCCAGGTAAGTGCCCAGGAACGGCACCACCATCGCCTGGCTCGTCACCTTCACCAGTTGCGGCCCGATGATGGCGCTCGCCAGCCCGCCCGCCAGGACATAGGAAATCGCCTTGGGCCGGAAATCGTCGCTCGCCGTGTCCGCGGCGGCAAAGCGATAAAAGCCCTGCGCCGACATGTAGATCCCCGTCAGGAAACTGCCCGCCAGGTAAATCGGAAAGGACGCCAGATAAAGGCCATAGCCCGCGATCGCCGCGCCCGCCGCGCCCCCCATGGCCCCGATCAGAAAGCCCGCCTTGCGCCCGAACCGCTGCATCACCATCGACAGCGGATTGGCCGAAATCATCGACCCCAGCACGATCAGCGAGATCGGCAGCGTGGCAAAACAGACGTTGCTCGCCAGGCTCTGCCCGGCCAGCCCGCCGACGACGAAGATCATCGCCATCTGCGCGCCCAGGATCGCCTGCGCCAGTACCAGAACGGTCACGTTCCGCTTCGCACGGCGGTCGTCGTCATGGGGCAGGGCGGTCTCGGTCATGCGGCCTTGCTAGACCCCCCGGCACCGGGCCACAAGTCCCCAAATCACCGCCACGCCATGCCTTTTCCTCTGGCCTGAAATATCCCGGGGAGCGCGAGGGGCAGCGCCCCTCGCATCGGTCGTATTGCGCGGCACGCGCAATGCGAAATTGGCCCATTGGCGCGAAGGGCTTGCCCGCCTATAGTCCGCCCGACCATGCCCAGACGACCGCTCCCCTCACTCCAAAGGCCCGGCCCGTGACGCTCCTTTTGCTCGCCGGCACAGGCGAGGCCAAGATCATCGCCGCCCACCTGCACGCAAGCGGCATCGCGGCCATCGCCTCGCTCGCCGGCGCCTCCCGCGCGCCGGCACCCCTGGCCCTGACCACGCGCACCGGCGGCTTCGGGGGCGAGGCCGCGTTCCGCACCTACCTGAACGATCAGGCCATCACGGCAGTCCTCGACGCCACGCACCCCTTCGCCGATCGCATCTCGCAGCGTACCGCAAGGGTCTGCGCCGACCTCTCGATCCCCTACTGCCAACTCCTGCGCCCGCCCTGGAGACCGGGGCCCGGTGACAACTGGACCCTGATCGACCGCGAGGAAGAGGCCGCCGCCCACATCGCCCCCGGCGCGACCGTCTTTCTCGCCACCGGCCGCCAGACGCTTCACCGCTTCGCCAACTTGGCCGCCTGCACCGTCATCAGCCGCCAGATCAACGTGCCCGACACGCCCTTTCCCTTCCCGAACGGGCGCTTCCTGCAAGGCGATCCGCCGTTCTCGGAACGCCAGGAATACGACCTTTTCAAATCCCTCGGCATCGACTGGCTGATTGCCAAGAACGCGGGTGGCACGACACCCCGCACCAAGCTCGACGCCGCCCGCCGCCTCGGCATCCGCGTGGCGCTCATCAATCGTCCGCCCCAGCCCGACGCGCCCCGCGTGACAACCGTCGAGGACGCCCTTGCCTGGGTCCATTCCCTGTGACCGAGCGCATCATCCAAACCCACGACGACGTGGCCGAAGGCGTCGCGCATCTCACCGCCATCTGCCCCCGCATGGCCCATGCCTACGCGCAGACAGGCCCGCTTCCGTTACGCCGCAAGCCGGACGGGTTCGCGGAACTGCTCAGTGCCATCGTCAGCCAGCAGGTCTCCACCGCCTCCGCCGCCGCCATCTGGGGCCGCATGAAAACCGCAGCCCTCACCGGCCCGCGCAAGATCAAATGGGCCTCCGACGACGACCTGCGCGCCGTGGGCCTCAGCCGTCAGAAGATCCGCTATGCCCGCGCGCTCTCGGACGCGGGGATCAATTTCAGAGCTCTCCGCGACGTCCCAACTGACGATGTAATCGCCACCCTTACGCAGGTCCCCGGCATCGGCACCTGGACGGCCGAGATCTACGCCATGTTCTCGCTCGGGCGCGCCGACGTCTTCGCCCCCGGCGACCTTGCCCTGCAAGAGGCCGCGCGCCTCCTCTACGACCTGCCCGAACGCCCTCGCGACCGCGCCCTGCGCGTCATGGCCACGGCCTGGAGCCCGTGGAGATCGGTTGCAGCCCGACAGCTCTGGGCCTACTACCGTGTGGCGAAACAAAGGGAAGGCATCAGATGACCCGCGTACTTCAGGCCGGCCGCAAGGAACCCATCTCGGGCACGACCCGCTCCGTCGTCGTCTTCCTGCACGGCTACGGCGCCAACGGGGCCGACCTTCTGGGCCTCGCCGACCCTCTGGCCGAACACCTGCCGGATACACTCTTCGTGGCCCCCGACGCGCCCGAGACGATTCCGATGATGCCAACCGGCTATCAGTGGTTCCCGATCCCCTGGATCGACGGATCAAGCGAGGAAGAGGCCCATCGCGGCCTGCAAGCGGCGTCGGAAGACCTCAACGCCTTCCTCGACGCGCTCATGGTCGACGAGGACGTGCTGCCCGAACAGGTCGTGCTCTTCGGCTTCTCCCAAGGTACGATGATGGCCCTGCACGTGGCCCCGCGCCGCGAGGACGAGATCGCCGGCATCGTCGGCTTCGCGGGCCGCCTCCTGCAACCCGAGCTTCTGGCCGACGAGGTGGTCAGCCGCCCGCCGGTTCTGCTGGTCCACGGCGACGCCGACGACGTGGTGCCGCCACAGTCGCTGCCCGAGGCCGCCGAGGCGCTGCAATCGGCCGGCTGGAAAGAGGTCTACGCCCACGTCATGAAAGGCACCGCCCACGGCATCGCCCCCGACGGCCTGTCGGTGGCGCTCGCCTTCATGCGCGACAAGCTCAGCCTCTGAAGACGGCTTCCCAAGACGGTCCAAACACCGCGTCGGGTGGGTGACACCCCACGCGTGCCCCGGTTACTCGCCGCGCCCGCCACGCCCGCGTTCCCTGCCAACCGCGGTGTATCTCTTTCTCCGCTCGCGTCGCGTCCGCGTAGGGCGGGTGAAAACCCACGCGGCGCCGGCTACTCCCCCGGCACCCCCTGCAAACCGCCGTCCTCCACGGCCTTGCCCGACGCCATCCCCAGGATCGCCACCCGCAAGGCCCCCCAGATCCCCACTACGAGCGCCGAGGACACAAGCCCGTCCACCGCGTAGTGCCACCCCAGGTGCACAGACCCCAGCCAGATGAACAGGGTGTAGCCCACGCCCAGCAGTCCAAGCCACCGGCTGACGCCAAAGAACAACAGCGCCCACATCGCGGCCAGCGCCACATGCATCGACGGCATCGCAGAGATGCCATAGCCCAATCCTATCGCCCCGGCCTTGTACCCTGCCAGCAACTCCGCCTGGTAAACCTGCGACGCGATCCCCGGCACCTCCGCCGCCTGTCCGGACAGCCGCGCCTTCAACGGCTCGAACTGGCCTACCTCGAACAGCACCCCGTCATAGACCGGCCCCGCCGATGCAAATAGCCCTGCCAACACACAACCGATCACGAACCAGCTGATCAAAAACGTCCCGATATAACAGGCCCGCACCAGCGGCCCCGACACCATCAGCCCGCAGATGACGTAGGCAATGATCATCGGGTAGAACCACGCGTGATAGACTTGGTCGATCCACCATGTCGCCGCCGCGCTGTCGAACACCGCGTGGCTCAACACCCACGGGTCATGCCCCAGGAACATCACCCGGTCCCAGGCGATGAAATCCGCGTCCCACGTGAACCCGTATCCCGGCAGAACAACCGTTTTGTGCACGGTGAAACTGGCCATCGTCACGATGAACGCCACCAGCGGCACGACCACGTTCAGGAACCGTCCCTGCCGCTGGTGCGCCAGCCACTCCTTCACGAATCCCAGACGGTCCACAGGCGCCGGGCCGCGCACAGCTTGGCCGATCAGCCCCAGGCAGACCAGGATCAACGCCCCCGCCGCCCACATGCTCAGGGCCAGCCCCGTGTAATGCACCAAAGGCACGGCGAAATGCCGCAACGAGACCGCCGGCGCGGCCCATGTCCAGCCAAGAATGGCCGCGGTTACGGCCAAAAAGATGCGATTGACGATGCGGTCCATGCCAAACCCCGTGGTCTCCAGCCCGTCCCGGATGCCACGGCAGACGCCCCATTTTGAGGCGCGATTGCGGTCATTGCATGAAAAAGGGCAGGGCGCGCATTCCTGCGGATATCCGCGTAGGGTGGGTGAAAACCCACGCTCCCAGACCGCTAGAACCTGTTCGCCGGGATCTTGAAATAGCTCTTTCCGTCTTCCTCCGGCTCGGGCAGGCGCCCGCCGCGCAGGTTGACCTGCAACGCCGCCAGCATCCGGTCGGGCAGGGCCAGCGTCGCATCCCGGGTCTCGCGCCGGGCCACGTACTCAGCCTTGCTTGCCCCATCCTTCAGGTGGATGTTCTCGCGTTTCTGCTGACCCACCGTGCTTTCCCACGCAGGCTCTTCGCGGCTGTCGGTGCCGTAATCGTGCCCGATGAAGATGCGAAACGCCTCCGGGTGGTCCAGGATCCGCATGATGCTGTCATAAAGCTCCGCCGCCGTCCCGCCGGGAAAATCCGCGCGCGCGGTGCCCGCATCGGGCATCATCAGCGTGTCATGGGCAAAGATCGCGTCGCCCACCACATAGGTCACGGACCCCAGCGTATGGCCCGGCGACAGCATCACCTTCACGTCCAGATTGCCGATATTGAACTGGTCGCCATCCGCGAACAGCCGGTCGAAATGCGGATCGACCGGAAAGGCGTGCGGCGCGTTGTAATAGTCCCGCCACAGCGCCGCGATATCGCGCACCTTCTCGCCGATCCCCGTGGGCGCGCCGGTCTGCTCCTTCAGCCAGGCTCCCGCCATCAGGTGATCCGCATGCGGATGCGTATCGAGGACCCACTCCAGTTCCAGCCCGCGTTCCGCGATAGTGTCCAGCGCCCATTGCGCCGGCGCGAACCCGGTGGAGAAAGATTTCGGGTCCAGCGTCTGCACCACGTCGATCAGCGCCGCCTTCCGGGTCTCGGGGCAGATGCAGATATACTGGCAACTGCCTGTATCCTCGTCATAAAACCCGATCACGTCGGGGCTGCCCGCGCCATTGGACGCGGAGGTTTTGCTCAGGATGTCGTCGCTCATGCGATCCCTCCTCAAGGTCTGCACGTGTCGTTGGCCTACAACCCGTTCAACGGCACTTTCAGCACAGGGTTCCCGTGTTCATCGGTCGGCACCTTTCCGGCGCGCATGTTCACCTGCAGCGACGGGATGATCAGCTTGGGCATCGCCAGCGTCGCGTCCCGCTCGGTGCGGAACTTGACGAACTCGTCCCGCGTCTTGCCGCCGCCCACGTGGATGTTGTGCGCCTTCTCGTCGCCCACACTTGTCTCCCACGCGATATCCCGGCCGTTGGGGCCGTAGTCGTGACACATGAACAGCCGCATGTCGTCGGGCAGGGCCAGCACCTTCTGAATGCTGTCATACAGCTGCCCCGCATCCCCGCCCGGAAAATCCGCCCGGGCCGAGCCGCCGTCGGGCATGAACAGCGTATCGCCCACGAAGGCCGCGTCGCCCATCACATGCACCATGCAGGCCGGCGTGTGGCCCGGCGTGTACATGGCGAAACAGTCCATCTCGCCCACGCGATAGGTGTCGCCATCCTCGAACAGCGCGTCGAACTGCGAGCCGTCACGCTGAAACTCGGTGCCTTCGTTGAACACCTTGCCGAACGTGTCCTGCACCACCATGATCTTCGATCCGATCCCGATCCTGCCGCCCAGCTTGTCCTGGATATATGGCGCGGCGGACAGGTGGTCGGCATGGACATGCGTCTCGATGATCCACTCCAGCCGCAGGCCCTGATCCTCGATCTGCCGGATCAGTTCGTCGGCATGGTCATAGGTGATCCGCCCGGCGGCATAGTCGATGTCCATCACGCTGTCGACGATGGCACAGGCGTCGCTGCCGGGGTCCTTGACGATATAGCTGATCGTGTTGGTCGCCGCGTCGAAAAAGCCCTGCACATGCGGGTGAACACTCATGTTCACGGGATAATCGGTCATCGTCACTCCTCCTCTATGTCTCCGCCCGTCTTGGCCACAGCGGCAAACCCTTGGCCAGCCGCGCCAGACCCAGCCCCACGCCGACCGCGCCCAGGAACAGGATAACCTCCCAGCGGCCCGTGCCAAGCGCCGGAATGGCCGCACCGGGGCAGAATCCCGCAATGCCCCAGCCGATCCCGAACAGGGCCGACCCGCCCAGCAGCCTGCCGTCGATCACGGTCGAGGTCGGTACCTGGAACCGCGCGGAAAAGAGCGGCGCCGACCGCCGCCAGACCGCCCGATAGCCGACAAACGTCACCACCACGGCCCCGCCCATGACGAAGATCAGGCTCGGGTCCCAAGTCCCAGCGATATCCAGGAAGTTGAGCACCTTCGCCGGGTTGATCATCCCCGACAGGGTGATGCCCGCGCCGAACACCATGCCAGTCAGCACCGCGAACAGAAGTCTCATAGCTCAGCCTCCCATCATGTGACGGATGATGAACACCGTAATCGCTGCCGTGCCAATGAAGACCGGCACCGCCACGATGGACCGGCGCGACAACCTCGACAACCCGCAAACGCCATGCCCCGAGGTGCAGCCCGAGCCAAGACTTGCGCCGAATCCCACGACGATCCCGCCGATCACGATCATCGCCGGGCTGACCGGCACGTCGATCCGGGGCCAGCGCCCGGTGACCAGAAACATCAGCCCCGGCACCAGCACCATCCCCAGGATCAGCGCCGCACGCCACGACACCTCCTCGCGCCCTTCGGCGAACACAAAACCCGACAGGATGCCGGTCGCGCCGAAAATGCGCCCCAGACCCAGCATCAGCAGCACCGCCGCCAGCCCGATCAGCGCGCCGCCGGCCAGCGACGCGAATGGTGTAAACGCCGTCTCCATCATTTACCGCGCGCAGGTCCGGACGCCGAGGATGGAATAGATCGGGCAGACCCGCACGGCTGCCACGATCAGCATCACGACGCCGATAATCGCGGCAAGGTATTTCCAGACCGGCGCCTCGAACGCAGGCAGTCCGCTCAAAAACGCAAGATACAGCAGCACCACGCCCAACGCGGCGCGCAGGATACGGTCGATAGTGCCTACATTGACGGTCATGGTGTCCTCCATGGAAATGATGCCCTATCTGTACGCCTCGGGACGGCGCGCGTCAGTGACATAGTCACCCATCCCGCACGCGCCGGGCCAAAAGCGATGCAGCCTGCAGGGTTGAACCGGGCGGTCGCACAGATTTGCATATCACGCACGAAAACAGCCGCCGGTCTCCCGGCGGCTGTCCGCTTCAATCGCGGATGTCGTCATGTGGCCTCAAAGAACGGCGCGTGCGACGCGCAGCAGTTGCAGCAATTCGTAATTCTCGTTGTTCACCTGCACCACTTGGCCGTTCACCACGGCGTAGTTCCGGTCGTTCCCAAGCTGCGGCAGACGGTACAGGTCGATCAGTTCGGCCTGCGTCAGCGCCGCCGTTGGCGACACCGGCACGCCGCCCGTCACGTCGGTCACCTGCGACAGCTGGTTCACCAGCATCAGCGAGCGGTAGTCGTCGTCATCCAGCAGGACCGGCATCCCGTCGATCAGCGCATAGCGTTGCCCGCGCGGCGCGCGGTCCAGCCCGTAGAGCCGCGCAATTTCGTCCGATTGCAGCAACAGGTAGCCGGGGTCGGGCTCCACGTCGTACCCACGGCCCAGCCAGTCGTCGCGGCGGTCGATCCAGATACGGTCATAACGGTCCCGGTCATAGGACACCCACTCGTCGTAGCCGATGCCATTTTGCGCCAGGCCCGGCGGCACGCAGGGCGGGTTCTTCTTGGCCAGACCCGGCGGGCAGTTGGCGTAAGTCACCAGTTCATTGCCGGGGATATCGGAGACCACCATGTCCGGCGTCAACAGAGCAAGGCCCGCACCGGTCAGGATCCGCGTCATGTCGCGGCCGTCAGGGGCAGGGGCCTGGAAAATGCGCTCCACAACTTGTTCGCGCTCTGCCGTGGTAAAGACCTCGCGCGTCTGGTTGGCATTACCCTTGTTCACCTTGCCGTCGTTTGCCTTGGCCTTGGCCGCGCGCTTGGCCCCGTTGCCGTTGCCTTTACCGACCTTTTCGGGCTTGCCCTTGCCGGGGTTCTCCTTGGCGGCCTTCTGGTTGGTCTTGGCCTGCTTGGCCTTGCCATTACCTTTCTCGGCCTTGGCATTGCCTTTGCCGGAATTGCCCTTGGCCTTTTTCTGCGCGTTGCCGCCGCCCTGGCCCTTCGCCTTGCCATTGCCCTTGCCGCTGTTGCCTTGCGCCAGCCAGACCTGTGCGTCGGGCGCGGTACCAACGCCCGTGGCGATGCCTGCCCCGTGGATCGGGGCGGCGGTCAGCGATGTCGAGGAAAGCGCAAGCGCCAATGCGCTGCCGAGGAAGAACTTGGTCATATCGTACACCTTTCATTTCGCAGCCTAACGCGGCAGCGTCGCGCCGGTTCCGTCGCGCTGCACCCGGACGCATGACATCGGCGAAACCGTGCTATGATGCGCCCAAGAACAGGAGACATGCATGACCGACGCCACATCCATTTCCGATCACTGGGCCAAGGGCGATGTCTACGCCCGCATCCTCGACACGATGAAGCGCGCGGGACTCGATCCCGACACCGTCACTGTCGAACAGCTCGCCCCGGTGGATCATTTTCACGCCAGGGGCTTTCCGGCGACCGTCGAGTTGGCTGACGCCCTGCCGGTCTCCCAGGGCGACCGGCTTGTCGATATCGGCTGCGGCCTCGGGGGCCCGGCCCGCTATCTCGCACGGCGCTTCGGCTGCGAGGTCGACGGTATCGACATCACCGCGCCCTTCGTCGAGGCCGCCAACAAGCTCAGCGAACTGGTGGGGATGCAGGACGACGTGCGCTGCGTGCATGGCGACGGCCAGAAACTCCCCTTCAAGGACGCAACCTTCGACGGCGGCTACACGCAGCATGTGACCATGAACGTGCCCGACCGTGCCGCCTTTTTTGCCGAGGCGTTCCGCGTGCTGAAACCCGGCGCCTTTTTCGCCCTGACCGAGCACGGGCTGGGCGAGACCGGCGCCCCGCATCACCCCGTACCCTGGTCCGAGGATGGCAGCGGCGCCTACCTGATGCGCCCCGCCGACACCGTCGCGGCGCTGGAACGGGCCGGGTTCGCCGGTATCGAGGTCACCGATACGGGCGCGAAATACGTCGAGGGCTACAAGCGCGCGATGGAGATGGCCCGCAAGGGCGAAACGCCGGTCTTCGGCGTGCATATCCTGCTGGGCCCGCAGGCGCCGCAAATCGTGCAGAACGCTGCGCGCAACATCGAAGAGCGCCGGACCCACCCGGTCCAGATCATCTGCGTCAAGCCGGGCTAGGCGGGGCGGCCCCCGCCGCCGGACCTCACGTACTCTCCGCCAGCGCCCGCAGCGTCGGTTTGTCCACCAGCGCGATGCGCCCCCGCGACTGCTGCACCAGCCCGCGTTTCTGGAAATCCGCCAGCACGCGCGAAATCACCTCCCGCGCGGTGCCCAATTCGCTCGCCAGGTCCTGGTGCGTCGCCGCGATCTCCTTGCTGTCGCCCGCCAGCGCCAGCAGGCGCTCGGCCAGCCGCACGTCGATCCGCCCGAACGCCACGTCGTCCACCACCCGCAGCATGTCGATCAGGCGCCGCGAATAGGCATCGAAGACGAACTTGCGAAACGGCTCTTCCTCGGCCACCAGCCGGTCGAAATCGGGCTTGGGCAGGACAACGGCCACCACGTCCGTCTCGGCGATCCCTTCGGCGTTATAGGCTTCCTCGGCCAACATGCAGGCGGTGGTCAGCACGCAACTGTCCCCGGCCTCCACCCGGTAAAGCACGATCTCGCGCCCGCCCTCCGAGGTTTGCGACACGCGAATCCGCCCATCATAGAGAAAGAACAGCCGGTCCGGCACGTTGTCCGGCCCGAAGACCTGGGTGCCTTTCTCCAGCCGCAGGGTCCGCGCCGCCCGGATCAGCCGGTCGCGCACGGCACGGGGCAGGGCGCGTGTCCCCTTGAACCGCTCCGTCCAGTCCGCAATGTCTGTCGCCCCGTCCGCGCTCACCTTTTCGCCTCTTACGTGACTTTGTCACTTACGCCGCCCCATGCGCCGCCTATTCTCGGTGTCACTCCCTGCCGGGCCCGCGACCCGCACCGCCACCAAGTTGCGCATGACGGCGCGCGGCGGCACACCCGACAGACAGCCCGAGGCGGGGCCACGCATCCCGGCCCCGCCTCGCGCTTATCCCAGCTTGCGCAGCCGCTTGATCAGGCTCGACGTGTCCCAACGCCCGCCGCCCATCTTCTGCACATCCTTGTAGTACTGGTCCACCAGCGCCGTCACCGGCAGCGACGCGCCGTTCTCGTCCCCTGTCTTCAGGCAGATCCCCAGGTCCTTGCGCATCCAGTCCACCGCAAAACCGTGCTCGAACTGGTCGTCCAGCATCGTCTCGTAGCGGTTCGCCATTTGCCAGCTTCCGGCCGCGCCCTGGCTGATCACCTCGACCACCGCGCGCCCGTCCAGCCCCGCCTTCTCGGCGAAATGCAGCGCCTCGGACAGGCCCTGCACCAGCCCGGCAATGGCGATCTGGTTGCACATCTTGGTCATCTGGCCTGCGCCGCTCTCGCCAATCCGGCGGCACAGCTTCGCATAGGTCTCCATCACCGGCTCGGCCTTGGCATAGACATCTTCGTCGCCGCCGCACATGATCGACAACTGCCCGTTCTCGGCCCCCGCCTGACCACCCGAGATCGGCGCATCGACATAGCCGATCCCGGCCTCCTTGGCGGCGGCATACAGCTCTTCGGTCACCTGTGCCGACACCGTGGTGTGATCCACGAAAACAGCGCCCTTTTCCATGCCCGCAAACGCGCCATCCTCGCCCAGGCAGACCGACCGCAGATCGTCGTCATTGCCCACGCAGGCCATCACGCACTCCGCGCCCTCCGCGGCCTCGCGCGGGGTGGGCGCGCTGGTCCCGCCATGCTCCTTGACCCATCCCTCGGCCTTGGCCGCCGTCCGGTTGTACACGCACACGTCATGGCCCGCCGAGGCCAGGTGCCCGGCCATCGGATACCCCATCACGCCCAGTCCCAGAAATGCCAGCTTCGTCATCGCAATCTCCCTCATGCCTTCGCGCCGCATTGTGAAAAGCGGCCCATTGTCTATGCCGGGATTTGTGACTATCCCCACCGGAATGGCAACCTAACGTGGGTGGGGCATGGCGCAAGTGTTCAAATGGCTGGTGCGGATCGCGGGCGGAATGATCCTGCTTGGGCTGATCGCGCTGCTGGGCGTCTATTTCCTGCTGTCTCGGTCTCTGCCCGACTATTCCAAGGACCTCGACGTGATCGGCATCCTGGAACCGGTCGAGATCGTGCGCGACAATGCCAACGTGCCGCATATCTTCGGCACCAACGACCCCGACACGTTTTATGGCCTGGGCTATGCCCACGCGCAGGACCGGCTGTGGCAGATGGTGATGATGCGCCGCACCGTGCAGGGGCGCCTCTCCGAAGTGTTCGGCCCCCGCACCGTCGAGATCGACAAGATCCTGCGCCGCTTCGACCTCTACACGCTGGCCCAGCGGTCGGTCGAGGCGCAGGACACCCAGACGCTCGCCGCCCTGCGCGCCTATTCCGCCGGGGTCAACGCCCGGCTCAAGGAAATCAACGAATCCGCCCTGGGTCGTGGCGCGCCCGAGATGTTCCTCTTCAACAACCCCGTGGCCCCGTGGACGCCCGCCGATTCCATCGCCATCGTCAAGCTCATGGCGGTGCAGCTGTCGGCGCACCTGGAAGAGGAAGTGCTCTACGCCCACGCCGCCCTCGAACTGGACGATGCCGACCGCCTGGCCGACATCATGCCGCTCGCCCCCGGCACCGGCATCGCCGCGCTGCCCGATTACGCCAGCCTCTTCCCCGAAGGCACGCAATTCGCGCACAGCACAGGCCCCGGCCTCCCCGACCACCCGCTGTCGCCCTTCAAAAAACGTGCCTTTGCCGGCGCCTCCAACGCCTGGGCCGCCGCGCCCAAACGCTCGGCCTCGGGCGGCACGCTTCTGGCCAACGATCCGCATTTGGGCCTGACCGCGCCCGCCATCTGGTATCTCGCCCGGTTGGAGCTGCAAACGGGCGGCGTCATCGGCGCCACCATCCCCGGCGTGCCCATCGTCATGGCCGGGCGCAGCGCCGATCTGGGCTGGGGGGTCACCTCCTCTTATCTTGACGATCAGGACCTCTTCATCGAGCGTCTCAACCCCGACAATCCGCAGGAATACCTGACGCCCGACGGCTACAAGCCCTTCCGTACCGAAAGCACCATCATCCGTATCGCGGACAACGCGCCCATCACGCTCACCCTGCGCTGGACGGAAAATGGCCCCGTGCTGCCCGGCTCGCACTACAACCTCGCCGACGTCACCCCCCCGGGACACGTCGCCTCGCTCAGCTGGACCGCGCTTTCCGACAGCGACACGACGCTGTCCTCGGCCATGGCTCTGATGCGCGCCGCCTCGGTGGACGAGGCGCTCGCGGCGGGCGAAGGCTATATCGCGCCGTCGCAGAACCTCACGCTGGTCGATCAGTCCACCATCGCCATGAAGACCATCGGCGCCATGCCCCGACGCGACGCCGATCATGAAACCCGCGGCCGCTACCCCTCGCGAGGGTGGGAAGACACCAACCGCTGGCAGGGCACGCTGGCCTATTCCGCCAACCCCGAGTTCACGGCGCCTGCCGGCGGTCTGCTGGGCAACACCAACAACAAGACGGTGGACCGCCCGTTTCCGAACCATGTCAGCTACAAGTGGGGCGACACGCAGCGCGTTTTCCGCTGGCGTCGCCTGATGCAAAACCGCGAGGTCCACACCCGCGATAGCTTCATCGAGGCGCAGCTCGACACCGTCAGCTTCACCGCCCGCTCGCTTCTGCCGCTCATCGGCAAGGACCTGTGGTTCACCGGCGAGGCCGCGCCAGAGGGCACCCCCGAACGCCAGCGCCAGCGCGCGCTCACGCTGCTGTCGGAATGGAACGGCGAGATGAACGAGCACCTGCCCGAACCGCTCATCTATGCCGCCTGGCTGCGCGAGTTGATGCACCGGCTTATCGTCGACGACCTCGGGCCGCTGGCCGACGAGTTCACCCATCCCGACCCGGTCTTCATCGAGCGCGTCTACCGCGACATCGACGGCGCGTCCGCGTGGTGCGATATCCGTCAATCCACGGTGCAGGAAACCTGCTCGGACCTCGCCCGCATCTCGCTCGACGCGGCGCTCATCTGGATCGACGAACGCTACGGCAGCGCGCTGGAAAGCCTGCGCTGGGGCGACGCGCACCAGGCCACCCACGATCACCAGGTTCTGGGCGAGGTGCCGCTGCTGAAGTATTTCGTCAACATCCGCCAGTCCACCTCGGGCGGCGACAACACGCTTCTGCGCGGCCGCACGCGCGGGCAGGGGCCCGACCCGTTCCACAACGTGCACGGCGCGGGCTATCGCGGGGTCTACGATTTCGCCGATCCCGACAGCAGCGTCTTCATTACCGCGACCGGGCAATCGGGCCATTTCCTCAGCCGGCATTACGATGACATGGCCCAGCTCTGGCGCCGGGGCGAATACATCCCGATGTCGCTCGACGCCGATCTGGCGCGCGCCGCCTCGGTCGGAATCACCCGCCTGACCCCCGCCGCGCCCTGAGGTGGGGGCGACATTTTCTGCGCAGAAAATGCCCCGGAAAATGCGCATTTTCCGGCCCCGGAATGTCAACGAATTCTGACCCCCATCGTCCGGCCCGTTCATTCGGGGCGCCGGACGGAACCACCGACGCGATACCGATGCAAATACCGACGCGATACCGACGCGGTTTCAGCCGCCGAGTCGCCTTTAACCTTTGTCATTTGACCTCGCCAAACGCGCCGGGTTAACTCGGTCTCATGCGCGACACGCCCCTGGCCCGGATCGACAACCTGCGCGTCTCGTTCCACACCGACGCGGGCGAGACCGCCGCCGTGCGCGATGTCTCCTTTGAAATCGCGCCCGGCGAAACCCTTGCAATCGTTGGAGAATCCGGCTCCGGCAAATCCGTCACCTCGCTGGCCCTGATGCGCCTTGTGGGCTTCGACGGCGGACAGATCACCGGCGGGCACATCCTCTTCGACGCAGGGCAGGGGCCGGTCGATCTCGGAAAACTCACGCAAAATCAGATGCGCGGCCTGCGCGGCGCCCGCATCGGCATGATCTTTCAGGAACCCTCCACCGCCCTCAACCCGGTCTTCACCATCGGTTTCCAATTGACCGAAGGCCTGCGCAAACACGGCCGTCTTTCGCGCGCCGCCGCGCGCTCCAGGGCCTTGGAATTGCTGCAGGAAGTCCGCCTGTCCGAACCCGCCCGCCGCCTTGCGCAATACCCCCACGAACTCTCGGGCGGTATGCGCCAGCGGGTGATGATCGCCATGGCCCTCGCCTGCGAGCCGCGCCTGCTCATCGCCGACGAGCCCACCACAGCGCTCGACGTCACCACCCAGGCCGAGATATTGGCTCTCATCGACCGCCTGCGCCGCGACCACGGCACTGCGGTGCTGTTCATCACCCACGACATGGGCGTCGTGGCCCAGGTGGCTGATCGCGTCGTGGTTCTGAAAGAGGGCGAAAAGGTCGAGGAAGGCCCTGTTTCCCAAGTCTTTTCCGCGCCGGCCCATCCTTATACGCAACGGCTTCTGGCCGCCGTGCCCCGCTTGGGCGACATGCGCGGGAAACCCGGGCCAGAGCCGTTTGCGCTCGACGCCGAAGAACCGCCCAGACCCGTCCCGGGGCAGGGTGCCGAACTCATGCGTGTCGAGCATCTCACCACCCGCTTTCCCGTCACCGGCGGTCTCTTGCGCCGCACGGTCGGCCATGTTCACGCGGTCGAGGATGTGTCCTTCACCATAAACGCCGGTCAAACCCTTGCCCTGGTTGGCGAATCCGGCTGCGGCAAGTCCACGGTAGGCCGTTCGCTCCTGCGGCTGGTGGAGCCTCAAAGCGGACGCATCATACTGGATGGCCAGGACATCACCGCGCTGCCATCCGCAGACTTGCGCCGCGCCCGCGCGCAGATGCAGATGATTTTCCAGGACCCATACGGCAGCCTCAACCCCGTGCTGCGCCTCGCCGAGCAGGTAGCCGAACCCCTGCGCAACTTCACCAGCCAGACCAAGGCGCAACGCACCGACCGCGTGACCGCGCTGTTCGACCGTGTCGGCTTGCCGCGCAGCTATCTCGACCGCTACCCGCACGAGCTGTCGGGCGGCCAGCGCCAGCGCGTCGCCATCGCCCGCGCGCTGGCGCTTAACCCGAAATTAATTGTCGCCGACGAAGCTGTCTCGGCGCTCGATGTCAGCGTCCAGGCGCAGGTTCTGAACTTGCTGATGGAATTGCAGGCCGAATTGGGGCTTTCGTACCTGTTCATCAGCCATGACATGGCCGTGGTCGAACGGGTCAGTCATCACGTCGCGGTCATGTTCGCCGGGCGCATCGTCGAACGCGGCCCCCGCGCGGCTGTGCTGGAAAATCCCCAGCATCCCTACACCCGCGATCTTTTGCGCGCGGTGCCTGTCGCCGATCCCGCCCAACGGCGGCGTATAAGTGATTTGAGTTTCAAACCGATCCCGTCCCCTATACACCCCAAGGATCACGACCCCGGTCCGTCGCTCTATCGCAGCGTTTCGCCGGATCATGTCGTTCTGACCTCGGACTGTGGATACTGAAAGGACCGCCCATGCCCATCAAGAACCGCTTTGCAGAAATGCAGGATGAGATCACCAAATGGCGTCGGGACATCCATGAAAATCCCGAAATTCTGTTCGAAACCCACCGTACCAGTGCGCTGGTTGCCGAAAAACTGCAAATCTTCGGCTGCGACGAGGTGGTCACCGGGCTGGGCCGCACCGGCGTTGTCGCGGTGATAAAGGGGCGCGAAAACTCTTCAGGCCGCACCATCGGCCTGCGCGCCGACATGGACGCGCTGCCCATTCACGAGGCGACGGGGCTCGACTATGCCTCCAAGACCCCCGGCGCGATGCACGCCTGCGGGCACGATGGCCACACCGCCATGCTGCTCGGCGCCGCCAAGTACCTGGCGGAGACGCGCAATTTCAACGGCACCGCCGTGATCATCTTCCAACCCGCCGAAGAGGGCGGCGGCGGCGGCAAGGAGATGTGCGACGACGGGTTGATGGAACGGTTCGGCATCCAGGAGGTCTATGGGATGCACAACTGGCCGGGGGTCGAACCGGGCCAGTTCGCCATTCGCCCCGGCCCGTTCTTCGCCGCCACCGACAAGTTCGACATCGTGGTCGAAGGCAAGGGCGGTCACGCCGCCAAGCCGCATGAAACCATCGACCCCACGGTCGTCACCGGCCACCTTGTCACGGCCCTGCAAACCATCGTCAGCCGCAACGCCGACCCGATCCAGCAGATCGTCGTGTCGGTGACCTCGATGGAAACCTCGTCGCACACCTTCAACGTCATCCCGTCGCGCGTCACGCTGATGGGCACCGTGCGCACGCTCAGCAACGAGACGCGCGAGCTGGCTGCGACCCGGATGAAGGGCATCTGCGACCATATCGGCGCGGCGTTCGGAGCAGAGATTTCGCTCGATTACGAATACAACTACCCGGTGATGGCCAACCACGACGAACAGACTGACTTTGCCGCCGAAGTGGCAAAATCCGTTTCAGGTCAATGCGATACGGCGCCATTAGTGATGGGCGGCGAGGATTTTGCCTTCATGCTGGAGGAACGTCCCGGCGCCTATATCCTCGTCGGCAACGGTGCGTCCGCCCCGGTGCACCACCCGGAATACAATTTCAACGACGACGTCATTCCGTCGGGGTGCAGCTGGTGGGCTGGGATCGTCGAGCAGCGGATGCCGGCCTGACCCCCTAGGACGCGCAGGCCGTGCAAAAGGGCGTGTCCGGCAGGAACTCCAGCCGCGGCTCGGCAATGCTCTCGCCGCACATCTGGCAAATGCCGTAACTGCCCGCCTCGATCCGCGCCAGCGCGGCGTCGATGCGGCGCAGTTCAGCCATTTCCTTCAGGCCGAGCACTTCGAGAACCTCGTCGCCCTGCCGCTCTGACGCGCGGTCTTCCCAGTCCTTGGGCGGCGTCTCGTCCAGGGCATGTTCGACCGCGTTCAAATGTGCGGTCAGCGCCTCGCGGCGTTCAAGCAGGCTGGTCTTCTGGCGGGTGAAATCCATGGCGGCCTCCTGTTGCTGCGATCTCAGCGTAGCAAGCCGGGCAGGGCATACCTTGATCGGGATCAAATCGGCGCGGCCCGTCCCCGCAGCTTTGGGTCGAGCGCATCGCGCAGCCCGTCACCCATGAAATTCACGCTCAGCACCGTGAGCGAGATCATCAGGCCGGGCCAGAACACCCGCCACGGAAACTCGGACAGATAGACCACCCCGTCGCTCAGCAGGCGACCCCAGGTCGGGAAATCGGACGGAAAGCCCAGCCCGAGAAAACTCAGCGCGCTTTCGGTGATAATGGCGTTGGCAATGCCCAGCGTGGCCGAAACGACGATGGGCGACAGGATATTCGGCAAGATGTGTCGCGTGATCAGGTGCAGTTGCCTGGTCCCCGAGGCGCGCGCGGCTAGCACGAAATCCCGCTCTCGCACGCTCAGCACGTCAGCCCGCACGATCCGGGCAACCGGCATCCAACTGGTGACGCCGATGGCCGAGACGATCAGCAGGAAGATACCCGTATTGGTGCCCACCGCGGCGCTCAGGGCTTCGCGAAACAGCATCACGATGACCAGCAGGAGGGGCAGCAGAGGAAGTGACAGGAAAAGGTCCGTCAGCCGCATCAGAGGTCCGTCAAGCCGGCGAAAGACACCCGCCAGAACGCCCACAAGCGTGCCCAGGCCCACCGACAGCACCATCGCCGCCAGACCCACCGCAAGCGAGATACGCCCGCCCGCCAGCACTTGCGCCAGCAGGTCACGGCCCAGCTGATCGGTGCCGAACGGGTGCGCCGCGCTGGGGCCGGCATTTCGCGCCGAAAAGTCGGGGGCATCCGGTGCCAGATTCCAGAGCAGCGGGCCGACAAGCACGGCAATCACAATGGTTGCAAACAGCACCGCGCCGAAAACGGCCCCCTTGTGGCGCATGAACTGGCGACCGATATCGCGCCAGAGGCCGTGCGAGACGTGTCGATGCTCAGCCATACCGGATCCTCGGGTCAAGCAGGCCATACAGCAGATCGGCCACCAGGTTGGCCAAAACGATCAGAACGGCGAACAGGAAAGTGAGCGTATGCACCAGCGGCAGGTCATTCGCCTTGATTGCTCCGATCAGCTGCGCCCCGATCCCGTTGATCGCGAACACCTGTTCAGTGATGATCGCGCCGCCGAAGACGGCCGGCGCCCCCAGCGCAATGACCGTCACCACCGGGATCATCGAGTTGCGCAGCACATGCACCATCACGACGACCCATTCGCTCATGCCTTTGGCCCGCGCCGTGCGCACGTAATCTTGGCTCAGGTTGTCCAGCATCGCCGACCGCATGTAACGGCTGATCTGGGCCGTTGTCTGCACCGACAGCACCAGCACGGGCAGGACCATCTGCCTGACCTGATAGGTAAAACTTTCCCAGTCCGTCACGCGGTGCGTCGTCTCGTAGATGAACGGAAACAGATCAAGCTGCACCGCGAAGACGAAGATGACCAGCGGCCCGGTCAGGAAAGGCGGCAGGGAATACCCCACCATCGTCACGAAGGTGCTGGCGTTGTCGAAGACCGAGTATTGGCGGTACGCCGCGAAGATGCCAAGCGGCAGCGCCACCAGGATGCCAACCACATAGGCCGTGCCAACCACCCACAACGTCTGGGGCAGGGCCTGCGCGATCTCGAACATAACCGGCGCCCGGCTTTGCCAGCTCAGCACCCGCGGCTTTTCCAGGGCGAACGAGGTACCGAAGACATGGTCGATCAGCACCTGCGGCTCGACCCAGAAAATCTGTGTCATCCAGGCCCAGAACCGCACATGCAATGGCTCTCCAAGCCCCAGGGCCTCGCGCATCTGGGCCTTTACCTCAGGCGAGATGGTCTGGGGCAGATTTCCCATCGGGTCGCCCGGTGCCAGGTCCAGCAGCAGGAAAATGACCAGCGCGATCACCACCAGCATCGGAACCGACACAAGCAGGCGGCGCAACGCGAATGTCAGCATCCAACCCTGTCCCTTCCGGCGCGGCTCACAGCGATTGACGGATCAATCGGTCTCGATGCGGTACCAATCTGCCGCATTCCACAACTCGCTGTCCCAGGCGTTCAGAACAACCCCGCCCAGCGAATTCACATGCGCCGAGACGCGCCCGCGATGGACCAGCGGAAGGATCACGTAATCCTGAATCAGCATGTCGTTCATGGCGCGGGCCAGTTCTGCCCGGACTTCAAGCCCGCCCGTCTCGCGCATCTCCGAGACCAGCTCATCGAAGGCCTCATTGCAGTATCGTGGCATGTTCGTTCCCTGCCACTGGTTGTCCGGCGTCGGAATACGTTCGCAGGTCCAGCTGGCCATATAGGCCTCGGGATCCGTGCCGTCGAACATCTGGGCGTACATCTGAACGTCGGCATAGAACTTCTGATAGGTGTCCGGGCTGTTCGGATCACTACCGAAAAAGACGTTGCCGTCGACATTGCGCAGCTCTGTCTCGACGCCCAGTTCGGACCACCAGCTCTTGATCGCGGCCTGGAAGGTCTGGCGCACGGCATTGGTCGAGGTCTGGAAGAGCAGGCGCAAGGCGACCCCGTCCTTGTCGCGCACCCCGTCACCATCGCTGTCCGTCCAGCCGGCACTGTCCAGCAGAGCCTTCGCACCTTCGACATCCTGCATCTTGCAGGCCTCGTTGGCGTCGGAGGCATAGATTTCCGGCGCGGGCAGGATGTTGCAGGTGACACGCCCGGCCTCTCCATAGCCGATCTCGACCAGGATCGCCCGGTCGATCGCCATGCTCAGCGCCTGTCGCACCGATATGTCGGTCAGGAAGGGATGCGGATGCGCGAGGGTCGAGCGTTCGTCCCCCAGGGCCGAGGAGGGATCGGTCAGATTGAGCACGACGCGTTCCACCAGCGTCCCGAACGCCGCGACCACCTCGCCTCGGCCCGCCGCCTGCATTCCATCCAGCACTTCGGGCGGCAATTGCAGATTCCAGGCATAATCGTAATCCGCGGTTTCCAGCACGGCGCGGGCCGCGTTCTCGGCCGTGCCGCCCCCCTTGATCATCAGGCTGGCAAAGGCGGGCTTGGCCGGGTCGCGGTAATAGGGGTTGGCGGACATCCTGACGGCGTCGCCGGTGCGGAAATCGTCCACCACGAATGGCCCGGTGCCGATGGGATAGAAATTCGCCTCGGTACAGGTGGGGGCCCGGTCGCCAAGGCAGTCGGCGAACTGGTCGGCCTGCAAGATGGGCGAGGACGCGCCGACAAAGGCGTCGTAGGGAAAAGGTTTGGCCTCGTCGAAGCGGATCACGACGGTGCGGTCGTTCGGCGTCTCGATATCGGCAATGCCAGAGAACTTGTCGACATGGGCGCAACCGCCGCCATCCGCGGTGCAGTAGGACCACGTGAAGGCCACATCCGACGCCGTGACCGGCGTGCCATCGGACCAGGTCAGGTTGTCCCTGAGCCGCCAGGTGATCGACTTGAAATCTTCCGCCACACCGCCGTTTTCCACGGTCGGGATTTCGGCGACCAGCCACGGGATCATCGTGCCGGTTTCGTCGTATCGCGCCAGCGGCTCCAGCACCAGGCTGGCCGACTCGATATCCTTGATACCACCAGTAAGATAGGGGTTCATGATCGACGGCGCCTGCCAGAAGATCAGATTGACCTGCCCGTCGCTTGCACGCTCCGCCACGGCGGCCTGTCCCATGACGCAAGCCACGACGGCCAGTGCCACCTTAAGTCCAAACTGCATCCCCAAGCCCTTTCCCGACGGACCCATATCCCGGATGGCCACGGTTCAGGCGCCCGGCGCGGAACGCGTGGCCAACCTCGCTATTGTGTCCCGTAACGTGGGAAAGACACTACCCGACCGCCTGTCAGATTCAAAATCAAATAACCTTGCACAGCGGTCTGCGATAAACATCCAGCGCGGCGCGCGGGATTACTTGGCGCCCGGCGCGATGATCATGATCATCTGCCGGCCTTCCATCTTCGGCATGTTCTCGACCTTGCCGATTTCCTTGATGTCCTCGGCCACTCGCTGCAACAGCTCGCGGCCCAAATCCTGGTGCGCCATTTCCCGGCCACGGAAGCGCAGGGTGATCTTCACCTTGTCGCCGTTTTCCAAAAAGCGAAACACGTTGCGCATCTTGACATCATAGTCATGCGTGTCGGTGTTTGGCCGGAATTTCACCTCCTTCACCTCGATGACTTTCTGCTTCTTGCGCGCCTCGGATTCCCGCTTTTGCTGTTCGTACTTGTACTTGCCATAGTCCATGATCTTGCAGACCGGCGGATTGGCGTTCGGCGAAATCTCCACCAGGTCCAGCCCGGCCTCTTCCGCCATGCCCATGGCACGTTCGGGCGTCACGACGCCGACGTTTTCGCCATCCGCGCCGATCAGGCGTATTTCCGGAACGCGGATTTTTTCGTTGATGCGGGGGCCGGTGTCGCGCGTCGGGGGCGCGTTGTGTGGTCTGCGGGCTATGGTTTTTGTCCTTCGATCGTTCAGCAAGTTTGAGGCCGCAAGGTAACCGCGCGCAGGGGGTGTTTCAAGCGGCAAAATCAGCCGGCAGAGCCTTGTTCGACGGTAATTTCCCCTTGCATGAGCCGATTTTAGGCTTCATCTCGAAGCAACTGTAAGGCAGGCTGTGAAAGTGTTCAGAAACCTGCCAGTTGAGGGGAATACAAATGAGAAACATTTTGTGGCTGATCGTGGCCCTTGCCATCCTTGCCGGGGGGTACATGCTTTTCACCGGCAAGTCACCGCAAGAGGTCGTGGACGAGGTCTCCGACTCGGTATCCTCGCCGGAGGAGCTGGACAGTGCGGCGGAAACCGCCGGTGAGGCGGTCGAAAACGCCGTCGAGGAAACCGGCGAAGCGGTTGAGGCCGCGGGCGACGCAACCGCCGAGGCCGCCGAGGAGGCCGCCGCCGCAGCAGAAGACGCGGTGGATGCTGCCGGCAACGCCGCCGATGAAGCGGCGCAGGACGCCGTAGAGGCCGCCGACGATGCGGCCAATTTCGCCGAGGACACTGCGTCCGACGCCGCCGACGCGGCCAGCGACGCCGCAAACGCAGCCGCCGAGGCTGCCGCGGACGCAACAGACGCGACCGCCGAAACCGCCGAGGAGGTGGCCGAGGAAACCACGCAAGCCGCCTCGGACGCGGCCGATGCTGCCGCCGACACCGCAAGCGACGCGGCCGAGGCGACGGAAAACGCGGCAGAGGACGCCGCTGACACCGCCAGCGACGCCGCCGCCGCAACCGAAGAGGCGGCCGAGGACGCGGCCAGCACGACCGAAGAGGTCGCGGAAGATGCCGCCGATACCGCCGACGCCGCAGCCGAAGACGCCGCGACCGACGAGGCGGTCAGCTCAGCCGATGGCGTGGCTGCGGACGGCTCCGACACGCCCATCACGGAATTGTTGACGACCGAGGGCTTCGATTACGACGAGGTTGCCGAGTACATCGACAATTCCGACCTCAGCACGGTGCAAAAGACAGGACTGAAGTCCAGCCTGCAAGCGGCCGAGGACAATCCCGACATGCTGGAAAGTGCATTGGATGCCGTGCGCGAGGCGCTGAACCTCTGACCGCACCAGCCGTCTGAAACGATAAAACCCGCGCTGCAATCAGCGCGGGTTTCTTTTTCGGGGGCGGAAAAAAGTCTAGTCGAGAAACGCTTTCTCGACCACGTATTCCTTCGGATCGGAGTTGGCGCCCTCGCGCAGGCCGTATTCCTCCAGCATTTCCTTGATCTCGAGATTGAAGGCCAGGTTGCCACACACCATCGCGCGGTCGATCTCGGGCGTAAGGGGCTCGACGCCCAAGTCCTCGAACACCTCGCCCTTGCGCATCAGGTCGGTGATCCGGCCCATCTTGGCGCTCTCTTCCCGCGTGGTCGTGGGATAGTACCGCAGCTTTTCGTGGAAGCCTTCGCCGATCAGCTCTTCCAAGATTTCGTCTGTGCGGATGCCGTCGATCAGCTCCTTGCCATATGTCAGCTCGCCCACTTCGCGGCAGGTATGGGTGATGATCACCTCGTCGTAATCGGTATAGGTCTGCGGGTCGCGCAGCAGCGAGGCGAAAGGCGCAAAGCCGGTGCCGGTGGCAAAGAGCCATAGCCGTTTGCCTGGCAAAAGGGCGTCATGCACCAGCGTACCCACGGGCTTGGGCCGCAGGATGATCTCGTCGCCCGGCTGGATGTGCTGCAACCGGCTGGTCAGGGGGCCGTCCTGCACCTTGATCGAGTAGAATTCCAGCTCGTCATCCCACGAGGGCGAAGCGATGGAATACGCCCGCAGCAGTGGCTTTTCCTTGCCGGTCTTTTCGTCTTTCTGCATCAGCCCGATCATCACGAACTCGCCCGAGCGGAAGCGCAGGCTGGCGGGTCGGGTGGTGCGGAAGGAAAACAGCCGGTCGGTCCAGTGCTTGACCGCCGTCACGGTCTGGGCGTCGGGCAGGGTGGGGACTTTGACGGGTTTCGCTTCGGTCACGGTCACGGTCTCGTTCATCAGCAATCATCGCCCGGGGTCTTAGCCCGGGCGTCTCCTCGTATACTTTGATTCAGGTCAGATGACAGGGGTTATTCGGCGGGAATTCTGCCGCGTTCGGCCCCGCGCAGGCGCGCCTGGTAGTCATGCGCCTGCCAATTCGCCCGGAACAGCCATTGGTCCTCGGGCTGTCGTTGGGCCAAGTCGTCCGAGATTTCGACCTCGTCGAAACCGGCCCGGCGCGCCATCGCGTACTGGTCGGCGATGACATGGCCGCGCGCCCGCAGGCGCCCCTTGAAGCCCATCAGCCGGAGTTGCCGCGCGATGGTGAAGCCGCGCCCGTCGGAAAAGCTGGGAAAGTCGACGCGGATCATCGGGATGTCCGAAAGCCGCCCGGCCAGCTCATTGGGGTCGTTGCTGGACGCAAGATCGATGGCACAACCAGGATGCGCGTCGTTCAGCGCGGCGATGGGGCCGCCCCAGTCGTCGCTTGTAAAGCCTTGATCGGTCACGATAACGCTCATGCCGTTTCTCCTGTTCTGACGGGTTTTCCGTTGACGAAATGAATGCCGCACTCGGATTTTTCGGTGCCGCGCCAGCGGCCCGCGCGGGCGTCTTCGCCGGCGGCCACGCGGCTGGTGCAGGGTTTGCACCCGATGGACGGATAGCCTTGCGCCACCAGCGGATGCCGGGGCAGGCGGTTTTCTTCCATGTAGGTCTGCACGTCTTCCCGGGTCCAATGCGCCAGCGGGTTGACCTTCATCCGGCCCGTGGACTCTTCGGTCTCGAAGAAATCAAGCGCCGCGCGGTCACCACCGTGATAGCGTTTGCGCCCGGTGATCCAGCCGTCGAACCCTTGCAGCGCGTATTGCAGAGGCACCGTCTTGCGCATGGTGCAGCAGGCGTCGGTGTCGGATTGGTGCAAGTCCGCGTTCGGGTCTTGCTTGGCCACCTCCGAGGGGTCAGGACGAATGATGCGCAGGTCCTTCAGACCCAGCCGCTCGGCCAGTTCCTGTTGGTAGACCAGCGTTTCGGCAAACAGCATCTCGGTATCCAGAAAGATCACCGGCGTGTCGCGTTTCAGCACCGAAATCATGTGCAGAAGCACCACGGATTCCGCGCCGAAGCTGGACACGAGCGCCAGCTTGCCCGCCTCGGGGCTGGCCAGCGCGTGGCGCAGCACGGCGGTCGCGGAGTTCAGGCGATACCACTCGTTCAGACCCGAGACGCGGGTCGGCAGGCTGGTGTCGATCTTACTCTGCAGCATAGGCCTTTTCCTGTTCGTAGAGGGCGGTCTTGAACGGCGCCATGCCGACACGGCGGTAGAATTCCAGGAACGTCTCGTCCCGGCCCTGTCGCTGATCGAGATAGGTCTCGACGATCCGCTCGACGGCCGGGATGATCTCGTCCGCCGAGAAGCCGGGGCCCGTGCGTTCGCCCAGGGCCGCGTTCTGGGTGTGGTCGCCACCCAGCGTGATCTGGTAATTTTCGACGCCTGCACGGTCGAGCCCGAGGATGCCGATATGGCCCACATGGTGGTGGCCGCAGGCGTTGATGCAGCCCGAGATCTTGATCTTCAGTTCGCCGATATCATGCTCCAGCTTCAACTCGTCGAAGCGGGTCGCGATCTGCTGGGCGATCGGGATGGAGCGCGCCGTGGCCAGCGCGCAGTAATCCATGCCGGGGCAGGCGATGATATCCGAGATCAGGCCGATATTCGCCGTCGCCAGCCCGTGCTTTTTCAGAATGGCGTGCAGCGCGGGCAGGTCGGACTTGTGCACATGCGGCAGGATCACGTTCTGCTCGTGGCTGATGCGCAGCTCGTCATGGCCGTAGAACTCGGCAAGGTCGGCCATCACCCGCATCTGGTCCGCCGTGGCGTCGCCCGGCGTGGCGCCATGGGACTTGAGGCTGATCTGGACGATTGAATATCCCGGCGCCTTGTGGGCGACGAGGTTCGTGTCGGCCCAGGATCGGAAGATCGGGTCGGTCTTGTACGTGGTCTCGAACACCTCGGTGCCGTCCTTCCGAAACGCCGGCGGCGCGAAGGCGGTCTTGATGTCTTCGAAGAGAGCGACGTCGATGCCGCTGAACGCGGGGCGAACAATCTCGAACCGTTCCTGCACACGGGCGCGGATGTCGTCGATGCCGTGCTCGTGCACGGTGATCTTGATGCGCGACTTGTACTTGTTGTCGCGGCGGCCGAGCAGGTTCCAGACGCTGACCGTGGCCTCGATATAGGGCAGCAGGTCTTCCTGGCTGACGAAATCGGACAGCACCTTGCCGATCATCGGCGTCCGGCCAAGGCCACCGCCGACGAGAACACGGTAGCCGATCTCGCCCTCACGCTCGACGATCTGGATGCCGATATCGTGCGCCTTGATCACGGCGCGGTCATTCGGGCTTCCTGTGACAGCGATCTTGAACTTGCGTGGCAGGAACTGGAATTCGGGGTGGTCGGTGGACCACTGCCGCAAGAGTTCGGCCACCGGGCGCGGATCGGCGATCTCGTCCTCGGCGGCGCCGGCGAAATGGTCGGCGGTCACGTTGCGGATGGTGTTGCCCGAGGTCTGGATGGCGTGCATCTCGACCTCGGCCAAGGCGTCGAGAATCTCGGGCACGTCGCGCAGTTCCGGCCAGTTGAACTGGATGTTCTGGCGCGTGGTGAAATGGCCGTACCCCTTGTCCCACGTCTCGGCGATATGGGCCAGCTGGCGCATCTGGCGCGCGTTGAGCGTGCCGTAGGGGATGGCCACGCGCAGCATGTAGGCGTGCAGTTGCAGGTAGAGGCCGTTCATCAGGCGCAGCGGCTTGAACTCGTCCTCGGTGAGGCTGCCGTCGATGCGGCGCTCGACCTGGGCGCGGAACTGGCGGTTGCGCTCGGCGACAAATGCCGCGTCGAATTCGGAATAGGAATACATCAGTTTACCTCGGCTTGCTTGCCATGGTGATAGTTGGACGGCCCGGTTCGGCGGAACTCCTCGCGGAAATGCGTGGGCTGCGGGCCGTTTTGGGAGGGTTTCGCGTCAGCCAGATAGGCCCCGACAACGAGCTCGGGCTGCCCTTCGGCCTGTGCCAACCGCAGCTTGGCGAGCGCTTCGTCGGTGATCAGCTCGGCCTCGGACAGGTGCCGCGACCAGCGGTCGTCGGCGGTTTGATAGACGACGTCGCCTTCCAGCAGTGCATTGGCCGTGACGACCTTGGGCGTGAATTCTCTGGGCATCAGGCGAACTCCTGGGTCGAGAGGGAAAGGCTTGCCTCGGCGGCACGCGGTGCCAGGCCGATGAAGGTGAGGGCGGGGCCGTCGAGATCGGCGGCTTCCAGATCCTGCGCCATGCGGGCCACGGTGGTGGCGACGATGCGCTGTTCCGGGCGCGAGGCGTTCTCGACGATGCTAACAGGTGTGGCGCGGTCGGCGCCGTGCATCAGCAGGCGGCCCTGGATAAATCGGCTGGACTTCTTGCCCATGTAGATCGCGGCCACCTCGCCGGGTTGGGCGAGGGCGGCCCAGTCCTGCTCGGCATAGCCCTTCATGTCATGGCCGGTGACGAAACGCACCGCTGCATTGCGTTGGCGCTTGGTCAGGCTTTGGCCGATGGCGGCCACACCGGCCGAGGCGGCGGTGATCCCGGGCACGATGTGCCAGCCGATCCCGGCGGCATCGACCGCGTCGATTTCTTCGTCGAGGCGGCCGAAGACGGTCGGATCGCCACCTTTCAGGCGCACCACCTGCGCGCCGGTGGCGGCGTGCTCGACGATTAGCGCGTTGATCTCCTCCTGCGACATCGACGGGCCAAAGCCGGTCTTGCCGGCGTCGATAAGCGTCGCTTCGCGGCGGGCAAGCTCAAGGACTTCGGGCGTCACCAAGCGGTCGTGGATAACCACGTCGGCGGCATCGAGCGCCTTGCGGGCCTTGAGGGTCAGCAGTTCCGGATCACCGGGGCCGGCGCCGACGAACGCGACGTGACCCTGGCGCTCTTCGGCCTTCACATGTGTGTCGAGAAGGGCGGGCAGGGCGTTGTTGACGGCCTCTTCGCCGCCTTCATCCATCGCACGCGGGCCGGTGCCGAAATAGTACTCCGACCAGAAGTCGCGGCGTTTGCGGCCCATGGGCAGCACCTCGACCGCCTTGCGGAACGCCTTGCCGATGCGCGCGAGGGTGCCCAGCGTGGCCGGCAGGCGCGCTTCGAGGTCAGCCTTGATCGCGCGGGCCAGAACGGGGGCCGCCCCCTCGGTGCCGATGGCGACGGTTACGGGGTCACGATCGACGATGGCGGGGGTGATGAAGGCGCTGTCTTGCAGGTTGTCGACGATGTTCACGAGCGCGCCATCGGCGCGGGCGATGGCGGAGGTGCGGGCATCCTCGGCGTCGTCCTCGTCCGCGGCATAGAAGAGCACGGCACAGGTCGTGTCGCCGGGCTCCATCGCGCGACGCACGAGGCGCAGTTTGCCGGCGGCGTGCCAGTCTTCGATTTCTTGCGCGGGAGACGGGGCGAACACCGTCAGGTGCGCTTCGGTTTTCAGCAGCAGGCGCAGCTTGGCCAGGGCCGCGTCACCGCCGCCGGACAGTACGACGCGACGGCCCTCGAGCGCGACGAAGATGGGAAAATGTTTCACGGGGGCTGGCCTCCGGCTGCGATTGACTTGCCCTTAGATATAGAAAATATTCCCGGTATTGCGCCACTGGTCGGTGCGAATAAGGACATGCGTTCCAAAATGCATTCAGTGGACAGGGCGTGTTCCGGGAAAAGGGAAATTGTGGAATGAGTGTTCGCCTTGACGAACTGGATCGGAAAATCCTCTTGGAACTGCAAAAGGACGGGGGGCAGTCGCTGGACGATATCGCCAAATCCGTGGGCAGTTCGAAGACGCCGGTATGGAACCGGATTCGCAAGATGCGGGAAGGCGGGGTGATCCGCCAGCAGACTTTTTTGCTGGATCCCGAGGCCCTGGGTCTGGAGGCCTGTTTCTTTGTCCTGATCCGCACGTCAGAGCACGATAAGGAGTGGCAGGACAGGTTTCTGAATGCTCTGAGAACCCGGCCGGAGGTGATGGAGGCGCACCGGCTGGCGGGTGATATTGACTATATCCTGAAGGTCGTGGTCAGCAACGCGCGGGCCTATGACACCTTCTACCAGGCGCTGATTTCAGAGGTGAAAGTGCACAACGTCACCGCGCTCTTGTCGATGGAAGAGATCAAGTCGACGACGATGTTGCCGGTCTAGACGATCAGGTCGATTGCTCCAATGCCTTGATAATGGGCGAGAAATCCGCGGCCTTGAGGCTTGCGCCGCCGACGAGGGCGCCGTCGACATTGTCGGTGGCGAAAATCTCGGCGGCGTTGTCGGGCTTCACCGATCCGCCGTAGAGCAGGGGCATTGCGCCGCCCTCGGCCTCGCCGAAGCGGCGGATCATGTGGGTGCGGATGAAATCGTGAACTTCGTCGATCTGTTCGGTCGTGGGCACCTTGCCGGTGCCGATGGCCCAGATCGGCTCGTAGGCGATCACCGTATTGGCCGCGGTGCAGGCATCTGGCAGGGATGTGGCGAGCTGCCCGCCGATGATATCAAGCGTGTTGGCCGCGTCGCGCTGAGACAGCGACTCGCCCACGCAGACGATTGCGACCAGCCCGGCGGCGTGGGCCGCGCGGATCTTGGCGTTGACGGCGTCGCTGCTTTCGCCGTGATCTTCGCGCCGTTCGGAATGTCCGAGGATGACGCTGCTGGCGCCGGCGTCGGCCAGCATTTCGGCAGAGATATCGCCGGTATGGGCGCCACTGACCTGCGCGTGACAATCCTGTCCGCCGATCTGAACGGACGAGTCCGCCATAAGCGCCGCAGCCGGATGTATCAGCGTGGCGGGCGGACAGATGAGGATGTCCACGGACGGATCGGGATGCGCCTGTGCGAGAGCGGACAATTCCTGCAAGGCACCGCGCGTGCCGTTCATCTTCCAGTTACCAGCCGCCAGCTTACGCGCCATTCCTTACCTCCGGGTTAATTGACCGGAGTGGTAGCGGCTTGCGCCGGGCGGGGCAACGGCTACATGCCTTCGAACTTGATCGACTCGCCGCAGCCGCACGCCTCGGTGACGTTGGGGTTATTGAACACGAAGCCCGATTCCAGAAGCGAGGTCTGGTAGTCGATCTCGGTCCCGAAGAGGAACATCTGCGCCATCGGCGCGATCATGACGCGGGCGCCGTCCTGCTCGACCACCTCGTCGTTGGGATCGACCTCGGTCACGTAGTCCATGGTGTATTCCATGCCCGCGCAGCCGCCTTTCTTGACGCCGATGCGCAGGCCCTGGTGGCCGTCCTTGTCCATCAGGCGGGCAATCATCGACGCCGCTTTGGGGGTCATGGTGACCGCCTGCTTGCCTGGAATTCCGAACATGGTGCTGCCTTTCTCGCTGCGTTGCCCTCAATCTAAGCAAGCCATCCGGCAATCTCAAGCGGGGGCAGCAATTCCATCCAGGCGCGGGTGGCCTCGGACACCAGGAAAGCCCATGCAAAGGAGGCGAGCGTGCCGATGATCACGTATTCCGCCGTTTTTTGATCCCGCGCGGCCGTGCCGAAACGCAGGATGGACTTGGCCGTGATCAGAAAGCCGACGCCAATCGGTTGATTTGCCATGACGAAAAAGAAGATCAGCCCACGCTCGATCAGCCCGATCTGGCGGCCGCCGTTGCGCAGGCCGCGTTGCTGGATCAAGACGCCATGTGAGCGCATCAACAGGCCGATGGCGTATTGTCCGGCGACCAGGGTCGCGATCAGGCCAGAGAGAAGCGCCATCAGCGGCAACAGGGTGGGCATGTCGGCCCAGGCGCCGGTGGCCCAGAGGGTGGGGGCGTAGAACGCGACGGCGACAATCACCAGTAGGTGCAGGGCCTGATCGGTGAGAAACGCCGTCAGGCCTTTGAATTTACCGTAGGTTTTGGCGCAGTCGATGGCCAGGTGCAGGGCGGCCAGTGCCAGAACCGGCAACGCTTGCACATGGCCAAGCGCGGCCATGGAGGCCACCAGTACCAGTGCCCCGTGTAGGAGCATGACGCCGAAATGGCGCTTGTGGCGGTGGATCCAGTCGGTTTGCAGGACGAAATCGGCCAGGACATGAGCAAAGAGGAGGGCGGTCAGGGTCTCGATCATTCCGACGTCTCCAGCAGTGTCAGGGCATCGTGCAGAGCCGGGTAGCCGGCGGCGTGCAGGGCCTGATCAATGGCCTGGCGGGAAATGCCAAGGCGGTCGGCGGCGACGCGGCGCGGCCCGGTTCCGGGGGGCAGCATCTCGGCCACGGCGCGGGCCTGGGCCTGTGTCCAGCCCTGCGCGATATGGTCGGCAAGCCGGTAGGTGGCATCAAGCGGGCCACCGGCGGCGTGGGCGAGAAGCGTGTTGCCCGTGAGCGTTTCCAGCAGGCGGCCCGAGGCGCTGAACGCGGGGCCGTGGGCGCTGTTGGGGTTGGCGTCGGAGAGGGTGCCTTTGCCTGTCGCTACGGCGATGCGCGTTTGCACTGCCGGCTCCAACGCCATCAGGCTGGATTGAAGGTAAAGCGTTGATCTAAGGGTGTATTCAGCCGGATTGACCGCCAGTTGCCATCCGTCCCCGCCACGTCGTCCGAAGGCTGCCGTGGCGCCTTGGCCCCAGGCGGAGATGTCATCTGACAGCCGGTCGAGACAGGCCATGACATCGTCCAGACGGTCCGCCGAAAGGGCGGAGGAGTCGACGATATCGCCAGTGAAGACGGTCCAGATCATATGCAAGTAATATTGCTTGCTTTTGAGAAATGCAAGCGATTTTACTTGCCTTACATGAATCCAAGTTCGAGCCTTGCCTCGTCGCTCATCATGTCCATGCCCCAGGGCGGTTCCCAGGTCAGATCAACATCAACCTGTTTAACACCTGCTAACGGCTCGATCGCCTCGGCGACCCAGCCGGGCATTTCGCCGGCGACGGGGCAGCCCGGGGCGGTGAGGGTCATGATGACGCTGACCTCGTTCTGGGGGGTGATGTCGATCGTGTAGATCAGCCCGAGGTCATAGATATTCACAGGGATTTCAGGGTCATAGACCGAACGGCACGCTTCGACGATCTGGTCGTAAAGCGGGTGATCCGTGCTGGAGGGCGCGATCAGCGGCGCGCCTTCGAGGGGTTCTGGCTGTTGGGTCATGTCACGTCCTGTGCCGTTATCCGACTGAATATATAAGGATATGAGAGCGCCGCGTCCAGAGGGGGTGCGGTGGATTAACGCCCGATATTGGCCGGATCGGGTGGGGGTGACATGCGTACACCCCGCGTGCACCCCCCGTACACCGCCGCGGCGCGGCATCGGGCGGCCCAAAAGGGTTAACGCGCGCCGCGTGACGTTGCGTTCCCAGGGGTCACTTGCTGGTGCGCCGCCGCCGCACGGGTTCGGGGCGCACGCGGGCCTCGATATCGTCGTAGAGCATCCCGACGATGTTCTTGCCGGTGGACTTCTCGATGCCTTCCATCCCGGGCGAGGAGTTGACCTCGAGCACCTTGGGCCCGGCTTCGGCCCGCAGAAGATCCACGCCCGCCAGCCCAAGCCCGAAGGCGCGGGCGGCGCGCAGGGCGGTCTCGCGCTCGGTCTTGGTGATGCGCACGGACTTGGCCGAGCCGCCGCGGTGCAGGTTGGAGCGAAAATCGCCTTCCGCCCCGGTGCGTTTCATCGAGGCGACGACCTTGCCGCCGATCACGAGGCAGCGGATATCCTCGCCCGCGGCCTCCTTGACGAAATCCTGTACGAGGAAGTTAGCCTTGAGGCCGCGGAAGGCGTCGATCACGGACTCTGCCGCCTTCTTGGTTTCGGCCAGCACGACGCCCTTGCCTTGGGTCGATTCCAGCAGTTTGACGATCAGGGGCGCGGTGCCGACGAGACCGATCAGGTTGCCGGTGTCCTGCGGCGAGGCGGCGAAGGCGGTGTTGGGCATACCCACCTTGGCGCGGGCCATGAGCTGATGCGCGTAGAGCTTGTCGCGGCTGGACGAGATCCCGGCGGAGGGGTTCACGCAATAGGTGCCGATGGTTTCGAACTGGCGCACGACGGCGGCACCGTACGAGGTGATCGAGGCGCCGATGCGCGGGATCACGGCATCGTAGCGGGGCAGGCGCTTGCCGTCGTAATGCACCTCGGGCGCCAGCGTGTTGATCGCCATGTAACAGCGGGTGGTGTTGATGACCTCGACGGAATGGCCGCGCTTTTCGCCCTCTTCGACGAGGCGGCGGGTCGAATAGTTGTCTTCGCGCGACAGCACCGCAATGCGCAAGGAGCGGTTGGGCTGGGCCTCGCGCATCTTCTTGGTGTGGTAGACGTCGTAGTTGAGCTCGGGCTGAAGGAAGCGGTCGGTGGCGACGATCGAGATGTGATCCTTGAGCGCGGTGCGGCCCAGGAGCATCCGGCTGTTCATGGTGGAGCGGTTCGTGAGCGTGATCTCGATGGGCCAGGACTGGCCCGAGACCTCGAGCTTGCTTTCGATGACGTAGCGCAGTTCCTTCTCGCCGTTCGAGGACGCCACCTCGCGCCGGTCGACGATGGGGGCCGAGCAGGGGATCACGAGGTCGTCGCGGCCCGGGATCGGGTGGACCGTGAACCGGACCTTGGGTTTGGAGGAGGGGCCGAAGGTTTCGATGTCGAAGGCGTGAAGCGCCGAGGTGCGCGCCCCGGTGTCGACCTTGGCTCGCAATGCCGGCACCCCCAGTCCGGGCAGGGAAATCCATTCTTCCCAGCCAAAGTTCAGGATCTCGGGGCTGTCGGCGGAATTTGTCATGTGGCGGCCTTTTCGTAGTGGATCGGTCGACGGTGGAACTGCAAGTTTCACCACGTAATCAATGTCGGCACAAGGTCACGGCAGGATGACAGCGCCCGCGTGGCGCGGGGCATGTCTGCCGGGGACGGCGTGATTACTTGTTGATGTCTTCGTCGAAATAGCGGGTCTGGTCGTCGGAGGCGCGGAAGACGCGGCGCAGTATCAGCCATGCAACCAGCGAGATCGCCGCGAAGAGCGCGATGAGCGTCGGCGGCATGAAAGGGCCGAGCAGGGCCACCAGAAGCGCCATGACTGCGGCGCCCGCGGCGATGCCTAGGAAGATATAGCCCGGCATCAGCAGTTCGAGAATGGCGATGGCCAGCGCGGCGCAGAGCCAGACCCACCAGTGCGACAGCAGGTCGATCATGGCTTGCCCTTCAACATGGTGAAGGCGTTGGCGAAGGCCTCGACCGCGTGGGCGGGCACGATCACGGTCTGCGAAGACGGCCCCTGGCCCAGGGCGTTGAGCGCCTCGACCTGTTTCAGGGCGACTTGGTATTGCGCGGCCTCCAGCCCGTTATCGGCGATGGCGCGGGCCACGACGCCGGTGGCATAGGCTTCGGCGTCGGCCTGGATGCGGCGGGCCTCGGCGGTTTTCTCGGCGGCGTAGAGATCGGCGTCGGCGGCCAATTCGACGGCGCGTTTCTTGCCCTCGGCCTCGGTCACCTGGGCGCGGCGGGCGCGTTCGGCGTTGAGCTGTTGCAGCATGGCTTCGCGCGTGGCCTGGTCGAGGTTGACATCGAGGATCTCGGCCCGGGTGACCTCGATCCCCCAGTTGTCGACGGCGTCCTCGACATGTTGCTTGATCGTGTCGATCAGTTGCGAGCGGTTGGCCTGCACGTCGTCGAGATCCATCTTGCCGATCTCGGCCCGGACGATCCCGGCGACAGTGGTGGCGATGGCGGCGTCCACATCGCGGATGCGGTAGACGGTCTTTTCGGGGTTGGTGATGCGGTAGAAGACCGAGGTTTCGACCTCGACCAGCACGTTGTCGCGGGTGATGGCGTCCTGGCTGGCATTGGGCAGCTGGCGTTCGAGGATCGAGACGCGGTGCCGGATCTTGTCGAGGAAGGGCACGATGAAGTTGATCCCCGGCCCCAGCACCGAGCGCAGGCGGCCAAAGCGTTCGACCACGTGCTGTTCGGATTGCGGCACGATCTTCACGCCCTGGAAGATCACGATGAACAGCAAGAGCGCGAGCAGGATGTAGGACAGGTTGGACGAGAGCAGGTCGATAATCTGGTCTTCGGTCATCGGGATCCCCGTTGAAAAGGTCCCGGCTTAATAGGGCCGTGACGCGCGCCAATGCAAGGCTTTGGTGGCGGTGCCGGGCGCGCGGGATCAGCTGTCAGGATAATCCTGCGCCGGGCCTTGCGGCAGGAAGGGCTTGCCGGTTTCCTGTTCAAGCTCGGCGGCGCGGGTCAGCAGGCGCTCACGGCAGGCGGTTTCGAGATCCCAGAAGGTGGACTGGTCGGGCGTGGGCAGGGCGAAGAGGACCTTCTTGCCGAAGACGTCCTGATCCTCGACCCAGACGCCGGCGTCGTCCTTCGATCCCAGCGTGCCGTCGTCGATTTCGTCCATGATCTGGAAAAACGCCGTGCGCAGGGCCGACACATCGGCGGTCTGGGCGAAGGTCAGGCGGATGGGCCGGGTCATTTCGCGGTCGCCGGCGGAGAGGTTCTCGAACGGATGTTTGACGAAATGGCTGACCGGCACGATGAAGCGGTTGCCGGTCCAGATCGCCAGCTGGACATAGGTGAAATGGATGCGCTCGACGGTGCAGAAGCGGTCCTCGAAGATGATCTGGTCGCCGATCCGGGCCGAGCGGTTGAGCGCGATCTGCACGGCGGCCAAGAGGTTGCCCAGCACCTCGCGGGCGGCGAAACCCAGCACGATGGTGATCGCACCGGCCCCGGCCAGCAGGGTGTAGCCCACCGAATTGAACACCTGGACAGAGCTGAGCAGGGTGACGGCGCCGACGATGATCGCGAGGATGATGACGAACTTGCGAAAGCCCGACAGCATCGTGGCCATATTGCGGTAATGCGCGTTGCCCGGGATCGCAAGTTCCTCGGGGCTGTTGAGGCTGACGCGGTCGAAGATCTCGTCGGCGACGCGCACGGCGGCCAGGGCGAAGCCGGTGACATAGCCCAGAAGGACCAGGGGCCCGACAATGACGCTGATCGGGCCGGTGACCACCAGCAGGCGGTTGGTGGCAAAGCCGATGACCGCGGAGACGACGACGATCGTGGCGGGCAGGCGGAAGGCGCGGACGCAGGCCTGCACGATGCGGCGGCTGGAGAATTGCCCCAGCCAGCCGACGATGCGGTAAGCGATATAGCCCAGCAGGAATGCGATGACGGTGATGACGGGCAGCACCAGCCATTCCCAGACATACATCCCGAAGGGACCGCGCTCGCGCGCCCACGGGGGCATCGCCATTTCAAGCTCGGTCGGCTTGAACCGGTCGTAGAGGCGGGGAATGTCGCGCACGCTTTGCCGGGAAATGACCCAGGCAACCTCGCCGTTGGTGGACCTTACGCGGTTGATCCGCAACGGTACGGGCCGCTGGTCGAGCTCCAGCGTGCTGAGCAGGATCGACCGGCGGGTCCGGCCGGTTCCTGGATCTTCCTGCGGGCCTTCGAGCCAGCCATCGGGCCGATCCGAGAGGTCGGACCACGGGATCAGGATCTGCCGGTCGATGACCATCTTGAGTTCGCGCGCGAGTTCGGCGCCGCGATTGGCCTGCTGTTCGACTGGAAAGTCTGTCAGGTCAAGAAGGTGGGCCGCCGCGCCATACTGGTCCTCGGCCAAAAGCGCGAGCAGGCTTTCCATCGTGGCGCGGGGCGTGTCGCGATTGATCCTGTCGGGCATGTCCGGCAGGCCGGGGTTGAGGAAGTCGACCTCGAAATAGGGCTCTTCCTGCGCTGCGCCCGGCAGGGCAAGGCACATGGCAAAGAGCATCGCGCCGAAAAGAACGCGCAGCGGGGCGGCGATGGCTGTCATATGGCTGGTCACATGTCCCGTCTTTTATTTGCAGTCTAACCGACCGGGTGGCTTTTGGTTCAAAAACTTATCCGGGGTCAAGGCGGGGGACGGGCGCGCGCGATGGATTGAAGCTTTTGCCAGAGGCGTTATGGAGGGCGCAGGATGAGAGGACGGTAACATGACGCAGGGTTTCGCTTTCGAGCTGGGCGCAACGGACGGGCAGGCGCGGACGGGGGTGATCCGCACGCCGCGCGGCGACGTGCGCACGCCCGCCTTCATGCCGGTGGGGACCGCTGCCACGGTCAAGGCGATGATGCCTGAAAGCGTGCACGAGACCGGGGCGGATATCCTTCTGGGCAACACCTATCACCTGATGCTGCGCCCCACGGCAGAGCGGATCGATGCCCTGGGCGGCTTGCACCGGTTCATGAACTGGGAGCGGCCGATCTTGACGGATAGTGGCGGGTTCCAGGTGATGAGCCTGGCGGGGTTGCGCAAGCTGACCGAGGCGGGCGTGACGTTCAAAAGTCATATCGACGGGTCGAAACACGAGCTGACACCCGAACGGTCGATGGAGATCCAGCGCCTGTTGGGCAGTGATATTGTGATGTGTTTCGACGAATGTCCCGCGCTGCCGGCGAGCGATGACGAGGTGGCGCGGGCGATGCGCCTGTCGATGCGGTGGGCCGCGCGGTCGAAGGATGCGTTCGGGGACCGGCCGGGGCACGCGCTGTTCGGGATCATGCAGGGCGGCGTGACGCAGGAATTGCGCGAGGAAAGCGCCAGCGCGCTGGTCGAGATCGGCTTTGACGGCTACGCCATCGGCGGGCTGGCCGTGGGCGAGGGGCAGGCGGCGATGTTCGGCGTGTTGGACTATGCCACGGGGTATCTGCCCGAGGACAAGCCGCGTTACCTGATGGGGGTGGGCAAGCCCGACGACATCGTGGGCGCGGTGAAGCGCGGCGTGGACATGATGGACTGCGTGCTGCCGTCGCGGTCGGGGCGGACGGGGCAGGTCTTTACCCGGCGCGGCGTGCTGAACATCAAGAACGCGCGGCACCAGGACGACCCGCGCCCGCTGGACGCGGCCTGCACCTGCCCGGCGTGCCGGAAGTATTCGCGCGCGTATCTGCATCACGTATTCCGCAGCCAGGAGATCATCAGTTCCATGCTGCTGACCTGGCACAACCTGCATTACTATCAGGAGATCATGGCGGGGATGCGCGCGGCGATTGCCGCCGGCCGGTTCGACGCCTGGGAGGCGGCGTTTCATGCGCAGCGGGCAGAGGGCGATATCGCGGCGATTTGACTGGCTTTACCGACGCTTAGCCAGAGCACTGTTTTTCAGCCCCAAACTGTTTCCCAAATGGCATCCGAATTTCCTAGGTGATGGGCGGATTTTCGCTTATAATGATTCTACTATTTTAGAAAGTGAACGATATTACAATGACTTACGCTGCCTTTGCCTTTAGCTGGATGTCCGTCGCGCTTTTCGCGGCAATACTGCTCGCGTGACGCGAAAAGCGCGACGCGCATCCTTCTTTCCACGAAAAGGACCGGTCCCGCGAATGGGGCCGGTACACCATATTTGAACCCATCGGCGGTAGAACGCGACCCAGAGCCATCACGACACTGTGACAGACTGGGAGCAATGAGATGACATATGCCGCATTCACGTTCAGCTGGGCCTCGGTGGCGGTTCTGGCCGCGCTGCTTTTGGCATGATGCCGGGGGCGTCGGCCCACAGTGGCGTCACGCCGGGAAAAGACGTCGACGCAGCCCTTTGGACCCGATTTGGCGCGCTGTTTTTTCGAACGGCGCAAAGACAGCAAGGCCAGCCGGTTGGAACGCAAGCAGGCCAAGCTTCGTGGTCCTTCCGTTAAGAACGGGTATATTTGGTGCTTGTGCCCATCCGTGGCGCAATGCATTCTTGCCGCGACCCCTCCTGGGGCCGAGGTTGAAACTGTGCCGAAAGCGCCCAGATTAACCTTATCGAAACGGAGAAGGCCGGTGGTTGCCGCCAAGTCGGGACCGGAGCCTTCTTGCCAATACAGGATACCGAGAATGCAAGATCCCCTTAACGCCTCTTACCCCGTGCTGCCGCTGCGCGACATCGTGGTGTTTCCGCATATGATCGTGCCGCTTTTCGTGGGGCGCGAAAAATCTGTCCGCGCGCTAGAAGAGGTGATGCAGGACGACAAGCAGATCCTGCTGTCGAGCCAGATCGACCCGGGCGAGGACGATCCGGCGGCGGACGGGATCTACAATTCCGGCGTGCTGGCCAATGTGCTGCAATTGTTGAAGCTTCCGGACGGCACCGTGAAGGTGCTGGTCGAGGGCGTGGCGCGGGTGAAGATCACCGAGTACCTGGAAAACGAGAATTTCTTCGAGGCGCGCGCCGAGTACCTGACCGAGATGCCGGGCGATGCCGCGACCATCGAGGCGCTGTTGCGCACCGTGTCGGACGAGTTCGCGCGCTATGCCAAGGTCAAGAAGAACATCCCCGAAGAGGCGCTGGCCGCCGTGACCGAGGCCGACGATGCCGCCAAGCTGGCCGACCTGGTGTCGGGGCATCTGGGCATCGAAGTGGCGCAGAAACAGGAATTGCTGGAGACGCTGAGCGTCAGCGAGCGGCTTGAGAAGGTTTACGGCCTGATGCAGGGCGAGATGAGCGTTCTGCAGGTCGAGAAGAAGATCAAGACGCGCGTGAAGTCGCAGATGGAGCGCACCCAGCGCGAATATTACCTGAATGAGCAGATGAAAGCCATTCAGAAGGAGCTGGGCGATGGCGAGGACGGCGAAGGCGAGATTGCCGAGCTGGAAGAGCGCATCGAGAATACCAAGCTGTCGAAGGAAGCGCGCGAGAAGGCCGAAGGCGAGCTGAAGAAGCTCAAGAACATGAGCCCGATGAGCGCCGAGGCCACGGTGGTGCGCAACTACCTGGACTGGATGCTGTCGATCCCGTGGGGTGTCAAATCCCGCGTGAAGAAGGATCTGAGCCGGGCGCAGGACGTGCTGGATCACGACCATTATGGCCTTGAAAAGGTCAAGGAGCGGATCGTCGAGTACCTCGCGGTGCAGCAACGCTCGAAAAAGCTGAAAGGCCCGATCATGTGCCTTGTCGGTCCGCCGGGCGTGGGCAAGACATCCTTGGGCAAATCGGTTGCCAAGGCGACGGGGCGCGAGTTCATCCGCATCAGCCTGGGTGGTGTGCGCGACGAGTCCGAGATCCGCGGCCACCGCCGGACCTATATCGGCTCGATGCCGGGCAAGATCATCCAGTCGCTGAAAAAGGCCAAGACGACGAACCCGCTGATCCTGCTCGACGAGATCGACAAGATGGGTCAGGATTTCCGGGGCGACCCCGCCTCGGCCATGCTGGAGGTGCTGGACCCCGAGCAGAACGGAACATTCGTGGACCACTACATGGAGGTCGAATACGACCTGTCGAACGTGATGTTCCTGACCACGGCGAACTCCTACAACATGCCGGGGCCGCTCTTGGACCGGATGGAGATCATTCCGCTGGCCGGCTACACCGAGGACGAAAAGCGCGAGATCGCCAAGCAGCACCTTCTGGCCAAGCAGATCAAGAACCACGGTCTGAAGCAGAAGGAGTTTAGCCTGGACGATACTGCCCTGACGGCGATCATCCGGCATTACACCCGCGAGGCGGGCGTGCGGAACCTGGAGCGCGAGATCAGCAAGGTGTGCCGCAAGGCGCTGACCAAGATCATCAAGAAAGAGGCCGAGCGCGTCGACGTGACCGCCGAGAATATCGACGAGTTCCTGGGCGTGAAGAAGTTCCGCTATGGCCTTGCCGAGGAGAAGGACCAGGTGGGTGTCGTCACCGGGCTGGCCTATACGTCGGTGGGGGGCGAGCTTCTGAACATCGAGGCGCTGCGCCTGCCGGGCAAGGGCCGGATGAAGACCACCGGCACGCTGGGCGACGTGATGAAGGAATCGATCGACGCCGCGTCAAGCTACGTGCGGTCAATCAGCCCGCAGATCGGGGTGAAACCGCCCCGGTTCGAGAAGTGGGACATCCACGTGCACGTGCCGGAGGGCGCGACGCCCAAGGACGGGCCCAGCGCGGGTCTGGCGATGGTGACGTCCATCGTGTCCGTTCTGACCGGCATCCCGGTGCGCAAGGACATCGCGATGACGGGCGAGGTTACGCTGCGCGGCAACGCGCTGGCCATCGGCGGGCTGAAGGAAAAGCTGTTGGCGGCGCTGAGAGGCGGCATCAAGACGGTGCTGATCCCGCAGGAGAACGAAAAGGACCTGGCCGAGATACCGGACAACGTGAAAGAGGGGCTGGAGATCATCCCCGTGGAACACGTGAGCGACGTCCTGAAACTGGCGCTGGTGGACACGCCCGAGCCGGTGGAATGGGACGAAGCGGCCGAAGAGGCTGCTGCCGCGGAAGCGGCGCGCAAGTCCGGCGAGGACGGGGCGGGGGCCGTGACCCACTGACCTCTGTCACGCAGAAACACGAAAGGCGCCCGCAATGCCGGGCGCCTTTTTCGATACAGGACTGAGATCCTCGGCGGTCGGCTAGGGCGGTGCATCAAGAGATCTTGCGGCAAGGCCATGGACCGGGGCCGTGCCGGCCCGGTCCGGGCCAATCGTCGGACGAGATGAGACCGGCCGCGAGGCGCTGGGGTTTTGAGACGTGCTTTGGTCCGGCGACGCTCAGGCGTTTTGCCTTTGACCTTAGCCATCCGCGAGAAGCGTGCGCCGCGTGCCGCGGGGTTTCACGGCAAGCTGCACATCGGGTCTGTCGCCAAACGCTTTAAAACGCGCCGCCGGCGATCGCGATCATGAACACGGAGATCAGCGTGATCATCAGGATATCGACCTTGGCGGTGGAATCCTCGACCGCGGCGTCCATGACGATCTGTTGATCCAGAACGGGCTCGGACAGGGTTCCGGCGATGGCGGGTTCGATCACGATGAGCGATGCGAAGGCGACTGCGGCAATGAATTTGGTCACTTTGTGATCCCCAGTTTGCATAACGCCAAAAGTTATGCGTCGAAGACGGTCAAAGGTCAACTCGGCGGTAGCATTCGCCGCATTTTAGGGTATCGTGTGGCAAAACTTCATGGAAAGAGGCCCAAAATGGCGTCGCGCAGTACGGCAAGTTCTAAATCTGATGCATCCACCAAGGAAACCGCGGCCAGGGCCAAACCGGACCTGGAAGTGGTGACCGAAACCTCGGGGGCCGATATCCTGTCGACCGAGCTCAAAAAGTCCGAGCTGTTCCAGCTGGTCGCGGACCGGGCCGATCTGAACAAGAACAAGGTCAAGCCGGTGGTCGAAGCCATGCTCGAAGTGCTGGGCGAGGCGCTGGCAGAGGGGCGGGAGCTGAACCTCAAGCCGTTCGGCAAGGTGAAGATCAACCGGCAGAAGGATACCGGCAACGCGCGCGTCACGGTGGCGAAGATCCGTCAGCCCAAATCGAACGGCGCCGCGACCGAAACCTGACGCCGCCGGAGCAAGGCGCGGCGGTGTTTCGCGACGTCGATTGTCCTCGGAAATTCCGTGCAGCTTTGCTATTGCACCAGTGCCAAAGGGGCGCTAAACAGCGGCCTCGGCGGGCGATTAGCTCAGTGGTAGAGCGCTTCGTTCACATCGAAGATGTCAGAAGTTCGAATCTTCTATCGCCCACCATTTTTCCCAAAGCGACCGTCCCTGTCAGAGCGTCGCCATCCGCCAGATGCCGAAGCTGATGACCATGAGGGTCACGACCACGACCGCGGGCCAGCTCCAGCCCGGCCAATGGGCGGGAAAGCGGCGGCGCAAGACCTGAAGCGACGTTCCGAGAAACCACGCGAGGCTGAGCGCCAAGAGCATCAGGAAAACCCTGATCTGCATCCTGTCGTCGCCGTGCGCACCGAGCCCGAGAAGATCGAGTGAGTGGACCAGCCAGAGGCACACCAGCACACCCGCCGCGATCAGCCCGGCCACGAGCGCCCGACGCCCATGGGGAAGCAGGGCCAGACCGAGGAACAAGGCCGCCGGAACGGCAAAAGCCACGAGAGAGAGTGCCATGAAATCGCGCCACTTGCGGGTTTTCGGTGCGCAAGGCTAGCCGCGACAGCGCGGGTTTCGACACCTGTTTCTTCGCACAGGCCTGCCGATTCACGTGGTCTGTTGCGCCAAAACAGCGCTCAGACGACAGGTGTGCGCGCGCGCGCCCGGCGTTGCCGGCCATTAACACGACCGACGCGTTTCACGACGGGCTGCGGTTCGAGGTGCATCGCCAATTGCTTTATGCATCTTGCAAGGCGACAACGCTGTTGCTAGAGGAAGCCGGCAGGGGCGGTTAGCTCAGTTGGTAGAGCGCTTCGTTTACACCGAAGATGCCGGGGGTTCGAGTCCCTCACCGCCCACCATGCTTTCCTGCATATCGGCTGGTTCGGAGACTGTTTCGGCAGAAGAAACATTCCGTTTTTAAGGATCGGAGTCATTCCAACCTGCATAGCGTGCTGTTAACCATGTCTTGCAGCCGGGCCAAACCCGGCGCGGGACAGACGGTTCACTCGGGGGAATGCAAAGCCAGATGCTGAATTCACTTGACGTGATCAAGGTGGGCGGCGCGTGCGTCGCAGGATTGGGCCGGAACGGGTACCGCATCGAGACGGTGTCGGACTTCGACGAAATGGAGCAGTTGGTGCGCGCGCACGGCAAGACCAGCGTGACCGCGAAACTGTCGGCGCATTACAACGACTTTACCGAAAACTCTGGCTTTTGGCTGGTTCTGTGGGAAGGCGAGACGTTCGTCGCGGCGGTCGCCACGCGGTATGACAATGTCGGCCGCGAAAGCATGGGCGATTACATGCGCCGCACGATGCGCCGGCACTATCCGCACCCGTCCGGCGAAACGCTGACCGCGTTCACCACCGCGCTGCCGCCGGGCTTTCACGGCCGCATGGCCTATATCGGAGAGCTGTTCGTGGCCCCCGGTCAGCGCGGGTCGCGGCAGCGACTGCGCCACCTGATGATCTTGCTGCATTGCTGCATCGCCAGCAAATGGCCGGTGGACTGGACCTATGCGATGATGCGCGACCGCGATGTCATGGCCGGGTTCGCCACGACCTATGGGTTCACGGTGCAGGTGCCGGGCGTGGCGAAATGGGCCGATCCGCCGCCGCCGGGACGCGGTGACAGCGAGTGGCTGGTGGCGTTGTCATCCGAGCATCTCGCCCACATGATGGCGTATTACGCCGGCTCACTCGAGAGCTTGTGAATAGTTCAGCACGTACTTGTTGTTGTAGGCGTCGCGCACAGGCAGCAGCAGCCGCTTGTAAGTAAAGCGCAGCGGGAAGCTGTGGCCGGGCAGCATGACGTCGATCTCTTCGATCGTCAGTTTCGGGTCGCCCTTGGTGGTCTCGACATGGGCGAGGCGGACGCTTTCACACAGCTTGTCGTCGAAGGTGGTGAAAAGATATCGCAGATGCTCGGCCGTCTGGATGCCGAAGCTTTCGGCGGCCAGGCTTTGATGTCCGATCTTGTAGGGCTCGGGCAGGCGGGAATGCTCGTCGGGGGCCAGGTAGAGGTCGACATGCTCGCTGAGCGTGTCGAAGTTGGTCAGCACGCCGCCCTGCTGATGCCACCATGTCAGGACGTCATCCAACAGCGGGCGCGCGCCGCGTTGCGACAGCTTGCGATGCGCCTCGCGGGTGACGGAAGTCAGGATGCGTTCGGCCTGGGCGGAGACGATGCGGTTGTCGATCTCGCCGCCCGCCAGGGTGATCTGGTCGTTGAGGCCCGCGATCTGGTTCGGCGTGATGCCGAGGGCCGAGCAGATTTTCACGACACTGGAATAGCCCGGATCACTTTTCGAAGACAGCAGGTTGGAGATATAACGCTCGCCCTGGCCGATCTCGAGCGAGAGGCCTTTGTAATCGTAGGAAGAACCTTTGATGTAGGTCTTCAGTCGGTCGTGGAAATCTAACACTGGTCAGTAATCCTGTTTTACGGACTAATAGTCATTTATAAGAGGCATTTTGCTTTTTCGTCAAATAGCCTTTGACCGGTCCTCAGTAAAGGATCTTAAAGGCGTCTTGCGGTATGCCTGCACATGAATCGCACGAAAAACACTGTTTCCGTAACGTTCAGGATCCTGCTTTCTGCGGCTTTTGGCGGATGGCAAAATTCCTCATGATTTGACGCGGTGACCGCTTGACGGGGCGGGCCGTGCCGCCTAAACAGCACCTCACGCTCGGGGCATGGTTCCGGGCCTGCAGCGGGCGGTTGTAGCTCAGTTGGTTAGAGTACCGGCCTGTCACGCCGGGGGTCGCGGGTTCGAGCCCCGTCAACCGCGCCACTGCTGCAGAACATTACGACCTTTGCGCGGTTGTAGCTCAGTTGGTTAGAGTACCGGCCTGTCACGCCGGGGGTCGCGGGTTCGAGCCCCGTCAACCGCGCCACGTCCTTCCTTACAGTCAGTCAAAGAATTTGCGCAGCGCCGTGATCGTCGGCTCGGGCGCGGTGTCGATGAAGAAATGCCCGCCCGGAACGGTACCTGCTTGCATGTCGGCGCATTTCGCCGCCCAAGTGGCCGGCACGTCGTAGTGGCGGGCCATCGCCCCGTTGCGACCGTAGAGAATCAGCGTGGGGCAGGCGATGCGGGCGCCCAGATCGGCGGCATCGTGGTGCACGTCATGGGCGATGGCCGCGCGGTAATCGTTGCACATGCCGCGGATGGTGTCGCGGTTGCGCCAGCTGGCGCGGTAGGCGGCCAGTTGATCCGGGTCGAAATCTTCGAGGGCGGCGGCGCCCCAGCCGGTCAGGCACGAATGAAAATAGGCGTCCGGGTCGGCGGCGATCATGTCCTCTATCAGGGCGCCGGGCTGGGCGAGGAAGAACCAGTGGTAATAGCTCTGCGCCACGTCCATCCGCAATTCCGTCAAGAGCGTGTGGGTGGGGACGATGTCCATCAGGCATAGACGGGTCACGGCGTCGGGCGCGTCGAGGGCAAGCCGGTGCGCCACGCGACCGCCCCGGTCATGGCCCGCGACGGCAAAGCTGTCGTGGCCCAGATGGGACATCAGTGCAACTTGATCCCGTGCCATTTCGCGAAAGCTGTAGGCGGCCACATCCCGAGGTTTGCCGCTGTCGCCATAGCCGCGCAGGTCGGGGCAGACGACCGTATGGGTCTGAGCCAGCGCCGGGGCCACGCGGGCCCAGAGCGCGCGGGTCTGCGGGAAACCGTGCAGAAGCAAGAGCGGCGGGCCAGCGCCGCCGATGCTGTAGGCCATTCTGGTGCCGTTCACCTGCGCGGTGTCGTGGCGAAAGCCGAGGATGGGCATGGCTTAGCGCGACAGCCGGTCGAGCACGCGCGCCCAGCTGCGGATGCCCTTGTGGAAGCTTTCGACGTTGTATTTCTCGTTGGGCGAGTGGATGGCGTCGTCTTCCTGGGCAAAGCCGATCAGCATGGAATCAAGTGACAGGATTTCCTTGAAGAAACCGGCGATGGGGATCGAGCCGCCCATGGCGTTAAAGACCGCCTCCCGGTTCCATTCATCGGACAGCGCCTGGCGGGCGGCCTCGAATTCGGGACGGTCGATGTTCATCTTTGCCGCGGGCGAGCCGTCGAGGTCGTCGTTCCAGGTGACGCGGGCGTCGGGCGACAGGCGGTCCTCGACATGTTTGCGGATCTTCACGCGCAGGGCGTCGGGGTCCATGTCGTCGACCAGCCGGCAGGTCAGCTTGCAATGCGCCTCGGCGGGGATGACCGTCTTGGTGCCCGCACCCTGGTAGCCGCCCCAGAGCCCGTTGATTTCCAGCGTGGGCCGGGCCCATTGCTGGACGAGGGTGCTGTAGCCCTCTTCGCCATGCGCCTGGGTGAAGCCGACCGAGGACAGGTATTCCTTTTCATCGAAGCCGCAGCTTTCCCACTGGCGCAGAAGCTCGGCCGGAACCTCTTGCACCCCGTCGTAGAAGCCGTCGACGGCGACGCGCCCGGTGTCGTCGTGGAACGAGGCGATGAGACGCGAGATTTCCCGCAGCGGGTTCAGGGCCGGGCCGCCGTAATGCCCCGAGTGCAGGTCGATGCGGGGGCCGTGGATTGTGAACTCGTCCTTCATCATGCCGCGCAGCTGCGAGGCGATGGACGGCACGCCGGGGGCCACCATCGAGGTGTCGCAGATGAGCGCAAGATCGGCCTGAAGCTCTTGGGCGTTTTCCTTCATGAACGGGATGAGCGAGGGCGAGCCCGATTCCTCTTCGCCCTCGAAGAAGAAGGTGATGCGGCAGGGCATCTCGCCGGTGACATGCTTGTAGGCGCGGCAGGCCTCGACGAAGGTCATGAGCTGGCCTTTGTCGTCCGAGGCGCCGCGGCCGCGGATGACCTTGCCGGCGGGCGTGTCTTCGATCTGGGGATCGAACGGGTCGGTCTTCCACAAGTCGAGCGGATCGACGGGCTGGACGTCATAGTGGCCGTAGAACAGAAGGTGCGGGCCAGTGCCGCCCTTGGGGCCATCGACATGGCCCACGACCATGGGATGGCCGGTGGTGGGGCGCTTCTCGGCCTTGATGCCGAGGCTTTGCAGGTCGGCGACCAGCCAGTCGGCGGCCTTGTCGGTGGGTTGTTTGAAGGCCGGATCGGTGGAGATCGAAGGAATGCGCAGAAGGTCCTTCAAACGGTCCATCGCGTCGGGCAACTGGGCGTCGATACGGGTGAGAATGGCGTCGAGGGACATGCGCGACCTCCGGTCTTTGGGGGAAATGTTGGCGCGACCCTAGCATCGCGCGCCGCGCTGTCCAGCGGGTTCGAGGGGGCCATGCCGTTGCGACCAAAGGAGGGGCCGAGGTGTGGTTGCCAGCCGGGGAGGGGCGTGGCAATTTGTAACCTGTTGCGCGGGAAGCCTTAAAACTATATCCGGCGCACCAAGGCGAAGCTGAATGCCTCCGTGCCGTGCCTCGTCAGACTGCCAGGAGGAGATCCGCGTGGATTATACTGCCAAGCTCGATGCCGCACTCAGCCGACTGCACGAAGAAGGACGGTACCGTACCTTCATCGATATCGAGCGGACCAATGGCCAGTTCCCGCACGCGACGTGGAAGCGCCCCGACGGGGTGGAGCAGCCGATCACGGTGTGGTGCGGCAATGATTATCTTGGCATGGGCCAGCATCCGGTCGTTCTGAAGGCGATGCACGAGGCGCTGGACGCCACCGGCGCAGGCTCGGGCGGGACACGCAACATTTCCGGCACGACGGTCTATCACAAGCGGCTGGAGGCCGAGCTGGCGGACCTGCACGGCAAGGAAGCGGCGCTGCTGTTCACCTCTGCCTACATCGCCAATGACGCGACATTGTCCACGCTGCCGAAACTGTTTCCGGGGCTGATCATCTATTCGGACTCGCTGAACCACGCCTCGATGATCGAGGGGATCCGCCGCAATGGCGGGGCCAAGCGGATCTTCCGGCACAACGATCTGGACCACCTGCGCGAGATGATGGCGGCGGACGATCCCGACGCGCCCAAGCTGATCGCCTTCGAGTCGATTTATTCGATGGACGGAGATTTCGGGCCGATCGAGGCAATCTGCGACATTGCCGATGAATTCGGCGCGCTGACATATCTCGACGAAGTGCACGCGGTGGGCATGTACGGCCCGCGCGGCGGCGGGGTGGCCGAGCGCGACCGCCTGATGCACCGGATCGACATCATCAACGGCACCCTGGCCAAGGCCTTTGGCGTGATGGGCGGCTATATTGCCGCCAGCGACAAAATGTGTGACGCCATAAGGTCTTATGCGCCGGGCTTCATCTTTACCACGTCGCTGCCGCCGGCGGTTGCCGCGGGCGCTGCGGCGTCGGTCGCGCATCTCAAGCGCGATCAGGCGTTGCGTGAACAGCACCAGACTCAGGCGAGCATCCTCAAGCTGCGTCTGAAGGGGCTGGGACTGCCGATCATCGACCACGGCACGCATATCGTGCCGGTGATCGTCGGGGATCCGGTCCATACCAAGCAACTGTCGGATATGCTGCTGGACGGGTATGGCATCTACGTGCAGCCGATCAATTTCCCGACCGTACCCCGCGGCACCGAGCGTTTGCGGTTCACGCCATCGCCCGTGCATGGCCCGCGCGAGATGGACCATCTGGTTAATGCAATGGATGAACTTTGGAGCCATTGCGCGCTGAATCGTGCCGAATTAACTGCGTGACCTCGCCAAAGGTGCATTGTTTCTTGCGCTGTGGTAAAACAGCGTAAAGAAGAAGGGCAGCGCGCGAATCGGACAGCCCGCACCAGCGGGGATCGCGCGCAAGGACAGCGCAGGCACGAAGTTAGAGGGCAGAACCTGATGATAGGGTTCCGATCCAAGCGGACTACGGAAGAGCATGACGTCGAGCCGCGCGGCTTTGACGCGTTCGAGTTGCGCCTTGGCGATCTTATGCGCGGCGAACGGGCCACCATCGGTAAATCCCTTCTGGATGTGGAGCGCGAGCTGCGCATCAAGGCGTCCTACATCGCTGCCATCGAGAATTGCGACCCCGATGCGTTCGACACGCCCGGCTTCATTCCCGGCTACGTGCGCTCTTATGCGCGCTATCTGAACATGGACCCGGACCGGGCTTTTGCCGGGTTCTGCGCTGAAAGCGGCTTTTCCATCGCGCACGGCATGTCGGCCGAGGCCAGCAGCATCCGGCGCCCGGATGCCGGCCCGCTGCGCCGGACGCCGCGCAAGGAAGACCCCATCGCGCTGCCCAAGACGCCGTTCGTGCCGGCCACGGAGTCGTTCCTGGCGCGGATCGAACCGGGCGCGATCGGGTCGGTCATGGTGCTGGCCCTGCTGATCGGCGGGCTGGGATACGGCGGATGGAGCGTGCTGAACGAGGTGCAGCGCGTCCAGTTCGCGCCGGTCGAGAACACGCCCGCGGTTCTGAGCGACCTCGATCCTCTGGACGGGGCCGTACCGGCCTCGGGCCGCGACGATGAAACGCAAGAGAACGACCCTGCGACGACCGAGTCGGTTTTCAACGCACCGCGGGACGAGCGACTGGATCGGCTTTACCGTCCCGAGGCGCTGGAGGTTCCGGTGATGGTCGCACGGGATGCGCCGATCTCGACGCTGAACCCGGCGGAAATGGGTGCGTTCAGCGGCGATCTGCCGGACGCGGACCGGAGCTCGCCCGATTATGCCACGGCCACGGCGGGCGCGGCCCAGGTTGCCGAAGTTCAGGAGCCTCAGGATCAGCCGCGTCAAAGCCCGCAGGTTCTGGCCGATCAGCCGGCAGGCGTGAAGATGGTCGCGGTGCGCCCCGCGTGGGTGCGCGTCCAGGCCCCGGACGGCAGCGTTATCTATGAGACGATCATGAATGCGGGCGACACGTGGGATGTGCCCGTGATGGAAGGCGCCCCGACGATCCGGATCGGCGAAAGCGGCGCGATCTATTTCGCGGTGAATGGCGTGCATCATGGCCCCGCAGGACAGCGTGGTCAGGTCACGTCGGGCCTGCCGCTCGATTCCCAGATGCTGGCCGATGCCCTGCCGGTGGCAAATCTGGACGCGGACCAGGACCTGTCGCGCTATGTCGCCGAGCTTGAGGCCGACGCGGTCACCCCGATCCAGGAGTGAGCGGGTTTCCTTGGGGAAACAGAAGCGACCGCATTGTCATCCTTGCTGTGCCTGCTTAGGTTCGGGATGAAACCCGACACCGCCCGAAAGCGATGAGATGTCACTGAACCACATTCGCCCCTGGCGTAACATTTACCGTCGATCCAGCCGCCGTATCATGGTGGGCGACGTCCCCGTGGGGGGCGATGCGCCGATCAGCGTGCAGACGATGACCAACACCGCGACCACGGATATCCGGGGCACCATCGCGCAGGTCCAGGCCGCGGCGGATGCTGGGGCGGATATCGTGCGGATATCGGTGCCGGACGAGGACAGTTCGAGGGCATTGAAGGAAATCGTCCGCGAAAGCCCGGTGCCAATCGTGGCGGACATCCATTTCCATTATCGCCGTGGGATCGAGGCGGCCGAGGCGGGCGCGGCCTGCCTGCGGATCAACCCCGGCAATATCGGCAGCCAGGATCGCGTGCGCGAGGTTATTCGCGCGGCGCGCGACCACGGTTGTTCGATGCGGATCGGCGTGAACGCCGGGTCGCTGGAAAAGCACCTGTTGGAGAAATACGGCGAACCGACGCCCGAGGCGATGGTGGAATCCGGGCTGGACCACATCAAGGTGCTGGAAGACAACGATTTTCACGAGTTCAAGATCAGCTGCAAGGCGTCCGATGTCTTTATGGCCGCCGCCGCCTATCAGGCACTGGCCGAGGCGACCGATGCGCCCATTCACCTTGGGATCACCGAGGCGGGCGGCCTGACCTCGGGCACGATCAAGAGCGCGATCGGTCTGGGCAACCTGCTATGGATGGGGATCGGCGACACGATCCGCGTCAGCCTGTCAGCCGATCCGGTCGAAGAGGTCAAGGTCGGCTATGAAATCCTGAAATCGCTGGGCCTGCGGCATCGCGGGGTCAACATCATATCCTGCCCATCCTGCGCGCGGCAGGGCTTTGACGTGATCAAGACGGTCGAGGCGTTGGAAGAACGGCTGGAGCACATCAAGACGCCGATGAGCCTGAGCATCATCGGATGCGTGGTCAACGGGCCGGGCGAGGCGTTGATGACCGATGTGGGCTTTACCGGCGGCGGCGCGGGCAGCGGTATGGTCTATCTGGCCGGGAAGGCCAGTCACAAGATGTCAAACGACCAGATGATCGAGCACATCGTCGAGGAGGTCGAGAAGAAGGCCGCCGAGCTGGAAGCCGCGGCGGCGGCAGACCCGCACGCCGCGGAATAGTTTTTTATCAAGGGCTTACGCGAGCGTCTTCACGCGATCATCCGCCGTTGCGGATATCTTCGGCGATCAGTTCCATCTCGGCCTGCGGGACGTAGCCGCGCAGCATCTGGTTCTCCATCACGAAGGACGGCGTGCCGGAAATCTGAAGCGCACGGCCAAGCGCGTGGTTGTCTTCGATCACTTCGGTGACGTCCGCGCTGCCCATTTCCGCGATGATCTCGTCAACCGGAAGCTCCAGCGGTTCGGCGATCCGGCGCAGCGCGGGTTCGGTGATGTCGCCGGAATAGGCGATCAGCGCTTCGCTGACGGAATGATAGGCCTCGTCCCCGGCCACCTGCCGCGTGGCGATGGCAAAGCGCGAGGCGGTGACTGACTGTTCGCCGAGGATCGGAAACTCCTTCAGCACGAACCGGATGTTGCCGTCTTCTTTCAAAAGGTTGGTGACCTCGGGGTGGGCGCGTTTGCAATAGCCGCAGCGATAGTCGATGAATTCCACCAGCGTGATGTCGCCCTCTGGATTGCCGCCGACCCAGGAGCGGTCGTCGTTGAAAAGCGCGTCCGCATTGGCCGCGACAAGGTCCTGGTCATTCTGCGCCTGCGCGGCGGCCTCGCGCTGTTCCAGCACTGCGACGGCCTCCATGATCACTTCGGGATTTTCCAGAAGATAGGCCCGGACCTCTTCGCGGAAAGCCTCCCGCTCGGCATCGGACATGGCGTCGAGGTCGAGCGCGGCAAGGGGTAGGGCGCAACTCAGGGTGAGGGCGGTCGCGGTCACAAGGGGGCGGATCATCCGGGGCTCTCCTGTACAAAAGACGTGGCATGTGTCGGGTTTCGCGGCGGCAACGTCAAGGCGATAGCGGCCCGTTCGCCTGATCGTGATGAGCACGCGCGGGTGGCCTTATGGTTTCGGACGCACCGTCAAAGCAGAAAAAACCGGGCTGTGGGAATCGGCGGGGCTGGTGTAGACTGGCACGTAACAAGACCGATGAAAGCGGCAGAGCAGTATGATCCGGGTTATCCTGAGTTTGATGATGTGCCTTTGGGCGGCCTGTGCCAGTGCGCAGTCCTTCGGCGGGCTGGCGCGTGTCGACATGGAGGGCTCGCGCCTGTCGGACACGCGGCAGGGGCTGATTCTGGAACTTGCGTTGAGCCAGGGCGTGCCGTGGCGGGTGTTCACGCTGGATGCGCCGGAACGACTGGTCGTGGATTTCCGCGAGGTGGACTGGCGCGGTGTGGACGGCACGCTGCTCGACATGGCCGAGCGCGCGCGTGAGGTGCGCGTGGGATCGTTTCAGCCCGGCTGGTCGCGCATGGTCGTGGCGCTGGCGGGGCCCTATGGGATCGAGGGCGCCGACATGGCGCTGGACGCGGAAACCGGCACCGCACGACTGGTGATCGAGATGGAGGGTGTCTCGGCAGAGGCGTTCGCCGCGGCCTCGGGCGCGCCGGACCTGCCGGGCTGGGATGTGCGCAAGGCGTCGGATCTGGAGCGCGCTGAAAAGGATGCGGACAAGCCCTTTACCGTGGTGATCGACCCGGGCCATGGTGGGATTGATCCCGGCGCCGAAAAGGATGGCCTGACGGAAAAGGACCTGATGCTGGCGTTGGCGCGGGAAATGAAGGATGTGCTGTTGCGCGACGCCGATATCCGGGTCGTTCTGACGCGCGAGGACGACAGTTTCGTTTCACTGGAGCGGCGCGTGGCCATTGCGCACCAGGTCGATGCGGACCTTTTTCTGTCGCTGCACGCCGATGCGCTGAGCGAGGGGCGGGCGCATGGGGCGACCGTCTATACCCTGTCCGACAGCGCGTCCGACAAGGCGTCCGAGGCGCTGGCCGAACGGCATGACCGGGCCGATCTTTTGGCCGGGATAGACCTGACCGGCTCGGACGACGTGGTGGCCGACGTGTTGATGGACCTCGCGCGGCTGGAGACACAGCCGCGTGCGGGGCAGCTTGCCAAGGCGATCCAGCTGGGCATTCGGGAAAACGACCTGCCGCTGAATTCGCGCCCCATGCGGATGGCCGGTTTCTCGGTGTTGAAATCGCCGGATATCCCGTCGGTCCTGCTGGAGGTGGGCTTTCTGAGCTCAGACCGGGACCGTGCGAATATCGCCGACAAGGCCTGGCGCGACCGGATGGCGCAGGCGGTCAGCGATGCGATTGTCGCCTGGCGGCTGGCCGACGCGGCCAATGCCGAACTGGTGCGGCAATGAGGCGCCTAAGGCGAACCCGCGCGGGAATGTGTTTTGACGCGCCCTGCGGCCCCGCTTATATGAAGGCGACTGCGAAAGGACCGTTATTTTGTTGAGACCCATCACCACATTCCTGGGCACCATCTTTAGCCTCGTGACGCTTGTCGTCGTGGTGATCGCGCTGTCGATCGGCGCGGTGTTTCACATCTATGGCAAGGACCTTCCCAGCCACGAGAGCCTGGCGAATTATACCCCGCCGACGATCAGCCGGATCTATTCGGGCGAGGGGCGGATCATCGACGAATTCAGCCGCGAACGGCGGCTGTTCACCCCGGCCGAGGATATTCCCGACCTGGTGAAACAGGCCTTCATCTCGGCCGAGGACAAGAACTTCTACAGCCACGCAGGCTATGACGCGCGCGGCATCGCGGCGGCGGTCGTCGAGGCGGTGCGGTCGCGCGGGCGCAACGTGCGTGGCGCGTCGACCATCACCCAGCAGGTGATGAAGAACTTCCTGCTGTCCGGGGATCGCCGCATCGAGCGCAAGATCAAGGAAATCATCCTGGCCACGCGGATCGAGGAGACGCTGAGCAAGGAAGATATCCTTGAACTTTACATGAACGAGATCTTCCTCGGTCAGAACTCCTATGGTGTGACGGCGGCGGCGCAGACCTATTTCAACAAGCCGCTGCGCGAGCTGGCCCCGCACGAGGCGGCGTTCCTGGCGTCGATGCCGAAGGCGCCGTCGGATTACCATCCAGTGCGCGAGAGCGAGCGGCTGCTGACGCGCCGCAACTTCGTTCTGAAAGAGATGTACGAGAACGGATACATCGATAAAGCGAGCTATGAGACCGAGGTGGCGCAGCCGCTGAGATCCGTTCAGAACGGCGATTTCGAACCGTTTTCGGCGCAGTTGCCGCCACGCGACTATTTCACCGACGAGATTCGCCGCCAGTTGAGCCAGGATTTCGGCGAGGGCGAGTTTTTCTCGGGCGGGCTGGCCGTGCGGGCCACGATCGACCGCGAGTTGCAGGACATTGCCGCCGAAGCGTTGCGCGAACAGCTTGAAATCTATGACCGGGGTACAGGTCGTTGGCGTGGTACGGGCAAGACCCTGCCGGAGGAGGCGCTGGCAAGCGAAGAGACCTGGCGCGCGGCGCTGGCCGACACACGCGTGGCCCGCGATATCAAGCTGGACGGCACGTGGTACCCCGCCGTGATCCTTGAGATCGGGGACCAGCAGATGCGCCTTGGCATCGAGGGTGTCGAGGAAACCGACGCCGAGCCGCATGTGGTGCCGCGCGAAGACATCGCCTGGCTGCCCGGCAATTTCCAGGAAACCTTTGAGCGCGGCGAGATCGTGCATGTGCGACGCATGACGGCCGACAGCGATGGCAGCTTTATCCGCTGGACCTTGCGGCAGGTGCCGCAGGTGCAGGGTGGGTTCGTGGCGATGGACGTCAACACCGGCCGCGTGCTGGCGATGCAGGGCGGGTTTTCCTATCAGCATTCGGTCTTCAACCGCGCCACGCAGGCCAAACGCCAGCCCGGGTCGAGCTTTAAGCCGTTCGTTTACGCCTCTGCATTGGACAGCGGCTATACGCCGGCGACGATCGTCGTGGACGCGCCTATCGAGATCAATACGCCGCAGGGGCTGTGGCGGCCCAAGAACTCGTCGAACAAGTTTTACGGCCCGACGCCGCTGCGAACGGGGATCGAGCAGTCGCGGAACCTGATGACCATCCGGCTGGCCGAGGAGGTCGGGATGGAGACGGTGGCGAGCTATGCCGAGAAATTCGGTGTCTATGACAACATGAAGCCGTTTCTGGCAAACGCCCTGGGCTCCGAGGAGACCACGCTTTACAAGATGGTGGCGGCCTATTCGATGTTCGCCAATGGCGGTGAGCGGGTGCAGCCGACGCTGGTGGACCGGGTGCAGGATCGTTACGGGCGCACGGTTTACCGTCACGACACCCGCGATTGCACCGACTGCAACGATCCCGGCATCCCGCGGTCGCGCGGCCCGCGGATCGTGTCCGACCGCGAGCGCGTGATGGACCCGGTCACAGCCTATCAGCTGACATCGATGATGAAAGGCGTGGTCGACCGGGGCACGGCGCGCGGCGCGATCAACCTGCCGGTGCCGATTGCCGGCAAGACCGGCACCACCAACGATGCGCGCGACGTTTGGTTCGTGGGCTTTTCGTCGACCATCGCGGCGGGCTGTTACATCGGCTATGACCAGCCGCGCGGCATGGGGCGCAGCGCCTATGGCTCGTCCATGTGCGGGCCTGTCTTCCAGGCGTTCATGGAAAAGGCGATCCAGAAATACGGCGGCACGGAGTTCAAGGTGCCCGAGGGCTGCGATTTCATCAACATCGACCGCTATTCAGGCTCGCGCCTGCCCGACGGTGCCTCGGGCGCCAATGTGGTGTCGGAATGTTTCCGCGAAGGCGAAGACCCGCTGTTCGGGATCATGTTCGACGGCGGCTATGCGATGGGCGGGGATTTCGACCTGTTCCAGGCCGGCGAGACCGAGCAGGTGCGCGAGGTCACGACCTCGACCGGGAACAAGGCGCAGGTGGGACAGAAATCCAGCTTCGGCAACATGAGCTCGGGCGGCCTGTACTGACGGGCCGTCCTGCCGCGTCGCGAAGGTGCGCGTGATCTTGTCCGCGGCGAAGGGCCTTGATATCACCAAGCCCTGAGCAGACCCAAGGACATCGCCACAATGCGCGCCGAGATACAGACACTTGTTGCCGAAATCGAAACCTCGCTGGAGCTGTTGCGCCAGCGGTTGGGATGGCAGACCGCGCAGCACCGGCTGGAAGAGTTCAACGCGCGGGTGGAGGACCCCAATCTTTGGGACGATCCTGCCAAGGCGCAGGCGCTGATGCGCGAGCGGCAGGCTCTGGTCGATGCGATCGAGACGCATGATTCCATCAAGGCGGAGCTGGAGGACCAGACCGGCCTGATTGAATTGGGCGAGATGGAGGACGACAACGAGGTCGTGTCCGAGGCCGAGGAGGCGCTGCGGCGGCTGGCCAAGAGGGCGGCGGCGAAGGAGCTGGAAGCACTCTTGAACGGCGAGGCCGACAGCAACGACACCTTCCTGGAGATCAACGCGGGCGCGGGCGGCACGGAAAGCTGCGACTGGGCCAACATGCTGGCGCGGATGTACGTGCGGTGGGCCGAGCAGCATGGCTACACGGTCGAGCTGCAATCCGAGACGCCGGGCGACGAGGCCGGGATCAAGTCGGCGGCCTACAAGATCAGCGGGCACAACGCCTATGGCTGGCTGAAATCGGAATCGGGTGTGCACCGGCTGGTGCGGATCTCGCCCTACGATTCGGCGGCCAAGCGGCACACATCATTCAGCTCGGTCTGGGTCTACCCGGTGGTGGACGACAATATCGAGATCGAGGTGAACCCCAACGACATCCGCATCGACACCTATCGCAGTTCGGGCGCGGGCGGGCAGCACGTGAACAAGACCGACTCGGCGGTGCGGATCACGCACCATCCCACGGGCATCGTCGTGACCAGCTCGGAAAAGTCGCAGCACCAGAACCGGGATATCGCCATGAAGGCGCTGAAATCGCGGCTGTACCAGCTGGAGCTGGACAAGCGGAATGCCGATATCAACGCCGCGCACGAGGCCAAGGGGGATGCAGGCTGGGGCAACCAGATCCGGTCTTACGTGTTGCAGCCCTACCAGATGGTGAAGGACCTGCGCACCGGGCACGAGACCAGCGACACCAAGGGTGTGCTGGACGGGGATCTGGACCCGTTCATGGCCGCCACCCTGGCGCTGGACGTGTCGGGCAAGTCGCGGGCCGAGGCGCAGGGCGAGGATGTCTAGGACGCTTGCCGCAGCGGGCATCGTGATGATGCTGACCGCGGGCGGCGCTTGGGCCGATGACGCCTCTGTGCGGGCCTACCTGTCGGAAAATGGCTGCGTGGTCGGGCCGCAGGCGCGCATGGCGCAGGAGATGCCCACGCCGGAGCTCCACGACACTTTGACAACCTATGCCGAGGCGGCGCTGGCGCGGGGCGAGGCGGACAGGCACGGCGACTGGATCGTGCTGGGGCCCGAAATATGCACCATTCAGCCGCCGAAGATCGACACCCGCTATGACATCGCCTCGCCGGTGGTTCAGCGCGGGATCGGGGCGGTCGATGCCTATGCGGAGTTCGAGGAATACGGCTGTTTCATCGTGGGCGAGGACATGCAGCAGGCGCTTATGCAGCAGGAGGGCCTGACCCGCGACGCGGCGGCGGTCGCCTATTACAGGATCCTCGCGGAGGGCGTGCGGTCGGGTCGTGTCAGCTTTTTCTCCGACGATCCGCTGCGCACGCCGATGGGGTTTCAGGTGCTGACGGGCGACTGTGCGGATGTGCCGGGAATCGACGCAATCCGGCGCAGCCAGGCCCTGATGCTGGAGCATTTCGACACGCTGGTGCGCGACAATGCCAACCGCGTGACCTGCGAGGCGAATGGCGCGCCGGTCACCGTCGAGGTGGCGCAGACGTTGGCCGAGCTTACGAACGGTGAAGCGGTCAACGCCTGGACGATGATGGACATGATGATGCTGGCCATCGGCGCAGGCTGGGTCGAAGGCATCAACGCCACGGAGCGCGGCACGCCGCGTCCGCCGATCTGTTCCCATGACGAGTGATCCGCTGACACTGACCGCCGCGGACCAGGCGCACGCGATCCGCGAAGGGCGGTTGCGCGCGACCGACCTGATGGCGGCGACACTGGACCGGATCGAGGCCGTGAACGGGCCGCTCAATGCCATCGTGTCGATGCGCGAGCGTGAGGTGTTGCTGACCGAGGCGCGTGCGGCGGACAAGGCCGAGGCGAAAGGCCCGCTGCACGGTTTGCCGCTCGCGGTCAAGGATCTGGCCGACGCGGCGGGCTTGCCCACCAGCCATGGCTCGCCCGCGTTTTCCGGGCAGATCGCCGCCGTGGACAGCCCGCATATCGCACCGCTGCGCGCGGCGGGCGCGATTGTCATCGGCAAGACCAATACGCCGGAATTCGGGTTGGGCAGTCACACTTACAATCCGGTGCATGGGGTCACCGCCAACCCCTATGACCTGACGCGCAGTTGCGGCGGGTCGTCGGGCGGCGCGGCGGTGGCGCTGGCGGCGGGGATGCTGTCGATCGCCGACGGCTCGGACATGATGGGCAGCCTGCGCAACCCGGCGGGGTGGAGCAACGTCTACGGGATGCGCCCCAGCTGGGGCCGGGTGCCGGGTGGGGCCGAGGGTGATGTCTTTTTGCACCGGTTGGCCACCAACGGGCCGATGGCCCGCTGCCCCGGCGATCTTGCGTTGCAGCTGGACGTGATGTCGGTGCCGCGGAAGGGTGGCCTGCGGGGCCCGGATTTTGCACCGGTCGGCGCGCTGCGCGGCGAGTCGGCAGGCTTGCGCGTGGCCTGGCTGGCGGACTGGAACGGCGCGTTGCCGTTCGAGGACGGTATCCTGCCCCTGTGCGAAGCGGCGCTGGATGTGCTGGGGCAGGTGGGCTGCGCCGTGGACAGCCCCGCCTCGCCGTTTTCCCGCGAGGCGCTGTGGCAGTCCTGGACCGCGCTGCGTAGCTGGGCCATCGCGTCGGACAAGTCGCCGATGTACGAGGATGAAACGCTGCGCCGGCATCTCAAGCCCGAGGCGATCTGGGAGGTCGAGCAGGGCCGCGCGCTGTCGGCGCTGGACGTGCACGCGGCGAGTGTGCTGCGCTCCGATTGGCTGCGCGCCGCTGACGCGTTTTTCGAGCGGTTCGACGTCATCGCTTTGCCCACGGCGCAGGTCTGGCCGTTCGACAAGGCGCTGGACTGGCCGAAGAGCGTCGCGGGGCAGGGGATGGACACCTATCATCGCTGGATGGAGGTGGTGGTGCCCGCGAGCCTGTTGGGTCTGCCCGCCGTTGCGGTGCCCGCCGGGTTCGGGCCGCAGGGCCTGCCGATGGGGCTGCAGCTGATCGGGCGGCACGGCGACGATGCGCGCCTGCTGGAGCTGGCCGAGGCCTACCACCGCGCGACGCGCTGGCCCGAGACGCGGCCGCCGATCCTGTAGTGCGCCGAACTCAAATTCGGCTTTGCCGACGCGCGGGCAGGCTGTAGGCTTGTCGCCCGAGGGAGGATTCCATGGCCGAAAGGGAACAGCACGCGCGGCCGCTGGGTGTGCCGGAGCTTGGCGACGTCCGGCTGGACATGCTGGGCACGGCATTGCGCCGGGGTTTTCGGGACATGCTTCGAGCGCCCGGCTACGCCGTTCTTTTCGCGGGCGTCTACGTGGCCATCGGCTGGGGCATGATCTGGATAACCTGGATCACCGGACAGACCTATTGGCTGGTCTTCGCGGCGGTGGGGTTTCCGCTGATCGGTCCCTTCGCGGCGGTCGGTCTGTACGAGGTCAGTCACCGGCTGGAGACCGGCGCGCCGCTGGTGGCAAAGGACATCATGGGCGTGATCTTTGACCAGAGGCATCGGCAGTTGCCGTCGATCTGCGCCGTGGTGATCGTGGTGTTCCTGTTCTGGTTCTTCCTCGCGCATATGATCTTTGCGCTGTTCCTGGGCTATTCGACCATGACCAACGTCTCGACCTCTTACGACATCTACCTGACGCGCGAGGGGCTGACGATGCTGGCCGTGGGCAGTGCCGTGGGCGCGGCCTTTGCGCTGTTGCTGTTTTCCATGACGGTGGTGGCGTTGCCGCTGCTGCTGGACCGCGAGGTGGATTTCGTGACCGCGATGATCACCAGCATTCAGACCGTCGCGGGCAACCCGGTGCCGATGCTGTGCTGGGCCGCGATCGTGGCGGTGCTGACGTTCGTGGCACTCGCTCCGGGCTTCCTGGGGCTGTTCGTGGTGCTGCCGCTTCTGGGCCATGCCACATGGCACCTCTACCGGCAGATCGTGGTGGAAGGTGAGGACAGACGCGCCGGCGAGGCCAGCGATGACCGGGGCGGCGCGACAGCCACCTGACCTCAGGCTTTTTCCTCGGACTTGGCGCGGTCCCACAAGGCGTCCATCTCGGCCAGGTTCGAGTCTTGCGGGGTCTTGCCGTCTTCGGCCAGAAACGCCTCGATCCGCTCGAACCGGCGGGTGAACTTGGCGTTGGCGCGGCGCAGGGCCTGTTCGGGATCGACCTTCATGTGCCGGGCGAGGTTGGCCATGACGAAGAGAAGATCGCCGAATTCTTCCTCGACCTCGTCGGGGCCAAGCGTGTCGGCGGCCTCTTGCAGCTCGTGTGCTTCCTCGGTGATCTTGTCCAGGACGTGCGAGGCATTGGGCCAGTCGAAGCCTACACGCGCCGCGCGTTTCTGGAGTTTCACCGCGCGCATGAGGGCGGGAAGGCCGACCGCCACGCCGTCGAGCACGCCGGTCTGGGCCTTGGCCGCCCGTTCGGCCGCCTTGACGGTTTCCCAGTCGCGGGTCTGTTGCTCGGCGGACTTGTCGCGGCTTTCATCGCCAAAGACGTGCGGGTGGCGGGCGACCATCTTGTCGGCGATGCCATTGGCCACGTCGTCGAAATCGAACAGCCCCTTGTCGTCGGCGATCTGGGCGTGGAACACGGACTGGAACAAGAGGTCCCCCAGTTCGTCGCGCAGCTCGGACCACTGGCCGCGCTCGATGGCGTCGGCGACCTCGTAGGCTTCCTCGATTGTGTAGGGGGCGATGGTGCCAAAATCCTGTTCGATGTCCCACGGGCAGCCGGTGTCGGGATCGCGCAGCGCGCGCATGATCGCGCGCAGCCGGGGCATCCCGCCCTTGGGGTCATGGATCAGGTCATCGGGCATTGCACCCTCCTTCTTTCTGGCGTTGAGTGGACCCTGACCGCAGAGCGAAAAGGAGTCCAGACGCTTGGCCATCATCAACCGGATCGCAGGATTTGCAGACGACATGACGGCGTGGCGCAGGCATCTGCATCAGCGGCCCGAGCTTGGATTCGACTGTCATGAGACGGCGGCCTTTGTCGTGGAGCGGTTGCGGGAGTTCGGGATCACGCAGATCGAGACCGGGATCGCGAAGACCGGCGTGGTGGCAGTGATCGAGGGGCAGGGGCCGGGGCCGACCATCGGGCTGCGCGCCGACATGGATGCGCTGCCGATTCATGAGACGACGGGCGTGCCCCATGCCTCGCAGACGCCGGGGGCGATGCACGCCTGCGGGCATGACGGGCACACCACGATGCTGCTGGGCGCGGCGCGGTACCTGACCGAGACGCGCAATTTCAAAGGCCGCGTTGCGCTGATCTTTCAGCCCAGCGAAGAGGCGGGGCCGGGCGGTGGGCGGATCATGGTCGAGGAAGGCATCATGGAGCGATTCGGGATCGAACAGGTCTACGCGCTGCACACCATGCCGGGGGATGCCGAAGGGCTGTTCAGCACCACGCCGGGGCCGATCATGGCGGCGGTGGACACGTTCCACATCGATATCACCGGGCAGGGCGGGCACGGCGCCTTTCCACACCACACGCGCGATCCGGTCGTGGCGGCGGCGGGGATGGTGCAGGCGATCCAGACTATCGTCAGCCGCAACCATCACGCGCTGCAGGATCTGGTCGTGTCGGTGACCCAGATCCACACCGGCAGCGCCGAGAATATCGTGCCCGAGACGGCCTATGTGAACGGCACGATCCGCACCTTTGCGCCGGAGGTGCAACAGATGGTGCACACGCGGCTGGAAGAGATCATCGCGGGGCAGGCGGCCGCTTACGGGGTCGAAGCGGCGCTGCGGATCGAGACGGGGTATCCGGCCACGGTGAACCATGCCGACCAGACGGGTTTTGCCGCCGAAGTGGCGGGCGAGGTGTCTGGAGCCGACATGGTGCAGACCGACCGCCAGCGCGAGATGGGGGCCGAGGATTTCGCCTTTATGCTGAATGCGCGGCCCGGTGCTTATCTGTTTCTGGGACAGGGCGAGGGGCCGTCGCTGCATCATCCCGGATTTGATTTCAACGATGCGGTGGCGCCGGTTGGGGCGTCGTTCTTTGCCCGGCTGGTGGAGCGGGCGCAACCGCTGAACGGATAACGAAGGAGGGCGCAAGGATGGCGCTTGAGGATGCTAAGAAACAGGTGGACCAGGCGTTCACGCGGGACGATCTGCGCGGGCTGTCGTTCGAGAACGCCTTTGGCGGCGCGCCGTCCTTTCTGCGGCGGAAATACAGCAAGGACCTGAAGGGCGTGGACGTGGCCATCACCGGCATCCCGTTCGACCAGGCGGTGACCAACCGCACCGGTACGCGGCTGGGGCCGCGCGCGGTGCGCGAGGCGTCGAGCCTGCAACCGTTCGATCCGCCCATCTATTGGGACGGCTACAGCCCGCTGGAGGCGCTGGCGATCGTGGATTACGGCGACATGGCGTTCGACTATGCCAAGGTGTCGGAGTTTCCCGCCGCCTTGACGGAACACATCCGAGGCATCCTGAAGGGCGGCGCGGCCAGCATCGCGATCGGGGGCGATCATTATATCTCGTTCCCGATTTTGCGCGCCTATGCCGAGAAATACGGGGCGCTGTCGCTGCTGCATTTCGATGCGCATTCCGACACCTGGGCGGATGACGACATGGAGCGGATCGACCACGGCACCATGTTCTACAAGGCCGTGAAGGAAGGGCTGGTGGACCCGGCGCGCTCGATCCAGGTAGGGATCCGCACGGTGAACGAGGATAACCTGGGCGTGCCGACCCTGACCGCGCGGGAGGTGCACGAGATGGGGCCCGCCGCCGTTGCTGCGAGGATCAGGGAGGTGCTGGGCGACGCGCCGACCTACATGACGTTCGACATCGACTGCCTCGATCCGGCCTTCGCACCGGGGACAGGCACGCCAGTCTGGGGCGGGTTGGCCAGCTGGCAGGCCGCCGCGATCCTGCGCGATATCGCGGGGATCAACCTTGTGGGCGGGGACATGGTCGAGGTGTCGCCGCCGTTCGACACCACCGGGGCCACGGCCATTGCGGGCGCGCATGTGGTGATGGAGATGCTGTGCCTTTGGGGCTGGACGCGGCGATAGAGAGGGATAGCCATGTATATTCTGACGCGGATCATTGTCGTTCTGGTGCTTGCTCTGATCGCGCTTGGGATCTACGTGCGTCTTGCGCCGTCTTACGCGGAGGACTGGCACGATCTGCCGAACGGTCTGGAACCCGGTGAAGGTGCGGGCAGCGCGGTGCGAGTGGTGTCGAATGAAGGTGACACACTCGAACGGCTGGACGCGATCATTCGCGACACGCCGCGGACCACGGTACTGGCAGGCTCGGTCGACGAGGGGATGATCACGTATATCACCCGTTCGGCGCTGTGGGGGTTTCCCGACTATACCACGGTCGCACGGCAGGGCGGTCAGATCGTGCTCTATGGTCGGCTGCGGTTCGGCAAATCGGATATGGGCGTCAACGCCAAGCGGCTGGACGGGTGGTTGGCGCGCCTATGAGCTGAGGCACCCGTCGGACACCTTGCGCCACATCGGCACGTTCAGCGACATCTGGCATTGCGCCATGAAGCTGCGCCCGTCGACCTGCATACAGATCGTCTCGCCCATCTCGATCCGCGCGCCGGACTTGTCGGTGCAGTAGCATTCGACCGTCTTGCCCTGTGCCGTGGCCAGCACGGGCGTGAACGCAAAGAGAAGGACGAAAATCCGTTTCATGGCGAGATGCTAGCACGCTTTGCCGACTTGACCAAGCGCCACGAATAGGCAACACCGCCCGGATGGTGCCATTGGACAAACTTCGCGAGATCACGCAGCGGTTCGAGTATATCGAGGCGCAGATGTCGGCCGGGACGGGCGATATCGCGCAGCTGGGCCGGGAATATGCCGAACTGCGCCCGGTTGTCGAGGAGATCCGCGCCTATAACGAGGTGCTGGACGGGATCGAGAGCGCCCGCGCCATGCTGGCCGACCCCGAGATGAAGGAGTTGGCCGCCGAGGAGCTGGACGCGTTGGAAGAGCAGCGCCCGGCCCTGGAGGAACGGCTGCAACTTGCGCTGCTGCCGCGCGACAAGGCCGATGCGCGGCCTGCCATCATCGAGATCCGGCCCGGTACGGGCGGGGAGGAGGCGGCGCTGTTCGCGGGCGACCTTTTGCGCATGTACCAGCGCTATGCGGAAAGCAGGCGCTGGACCTTCGACATCATCGAATACAGCGAGACCGAGCTGGGCGGGGTGAAGGAGGTCGTGGCCAACATCAAGGGCGAGGGCGTCTTTGCGCGGCTGAAGTTCGAGTCCGGCGTGCACCGGGTGCAGCGCGTGCCGGAAACGGAATCGGGCGGGCGGATCCATACCTCGGCTGCGACGGTGGCCGTGCTGCCCGAGGCCGAGGACGTGGATATCCAGATCGATCCGAACGACTTGCGGATCGACACGATGCGCAGTTCCGGCGCGGGCGGCCAGCACGTGAACACCACCGACTCCGCCGTGCGGATCACCCACATCCCCACCGGCATCGTCGTCACCAGTTCCGAGAAATCGCAGCACCGCAACCGCGAGATCGCGATGCAGGTGCTGAAGACGCGCCTTTTCGACATGGAACGCCAGAAGATGCATGACGAACGCTCGGCCAGCCGCGCGGCACAGGTGGGCTCCGGCGACCGCTCGGAACGCATCCGCACCTACAATTTCCCGCAAGGACGCATGACCGATCACCGGATCAACCTGACGCTCTACAAGCTGGACCAGGTGATGCAGGGCGACCTGGACGAGGTGATCGACGCGCTGACGACAGATGCGCAGGCGGCGCTTCTGGCGGAGATGCAAGGGTGAGCCAGACGGTGGCCGACCTTGTGCGCCATGCCGGGGTCGTGCTGAAGGCCGCGGGCATCGAGGACGCGCCGCGCGAGGCGCGCGCCCTCGTGGCACTCGCCCTCGGCGTGGCGCCCGATCGGGTCCGCCTGTTGTCCCACGACAATGTCCCCCCTGACGCGGCGGCGCGGTTGCAAGACCTGCTGGACCGCCGTGCGGGGCAACGCGTGCCGATGTCTCATCTGACCGGCTGGCGCGACTTCTACCGTCATCGCTTCGAGGTCAGTGGCGCGGTTCTGGACCCTCGGTCCGATACCGAAACGCTGGTCGAGGCCGCGCTGGAGCAGCCGTTCCGCCATGTGCTCGACCTTGGCACAGGCTCGGGCTGTATCCTGCTTTCGCTGCTTGCCGCCCGGCCGGAGGCCGCCGGCTTGGGGACCGATGTCTCGCCCGAGGCACTGGCGTTTGCCGACCGCAATGCCAGGCGCCTGGGCGTCGCCGAAAGGTGCCTGCTGTTGCAGTCCGACTGGTATGAGGCCGTCGAAGGGCGGTTCGACCTGATCGTGTCGAACCCGCCCTACATCACGGCTGACGAGATGACGGAGCTGGCGCCCGAGCTGAGGCACGAACCGCGCGTGGCGCTGACCGACGAGGGTGACGGGCTGTCGGCCTATCGCCGGATCGTGCCGGGGGCCGTGTCGCACCTGCGCCCGGGCGGGCGTTTGATGGTCGAAATCGGCTGGACACAGGCCGCCGAAGTCAGCCGTCTTTTCCGGGAAGCGGGCTTTCAAGAGGTCTCGGTGATCCGCGACTTGGAAGGCCGGGACAGGGTGATCAGCGGCCAGTCGCCCGCGTGAGACGGGGAAAATCGGCGGTTTTGCCCGGTTTATTGGCGATTTTACCAGCTTACCCCTTGTGAAACCGGCCGATGCGTGTTTACTGGGGAACATCACGACGTAGAGGGTCCTTGAGACACCCGCACGTGAGTTCAAGCCAGCACATTGATCCGGTCATTTTCGACGCGAGGGGCGTCACCCGGAACAAACGGCGCTTCAAGCAATAGGGCTGACAAAAACTTATGAGATCATCGAAGTCACGTTCGCGGAACAAGTCCAACCGCAACCGCTCGTCCCTGGGCAATGTCGTCAATCGCGTATTCGACAGTTCCGGCCCCGAAGGCAAGGTGCGCGGCACGCCGCAGCAGATTATCGACAAGTACAACCAGCTTGCCCGCGACTCGCAATTGGCGGGCGACCGGGTGCTGACCGAGAATTTCCAGCAACACGCGGAACATTACCTTCGGCTGCTGGGATCGGCGCAGAAGGAACAGGACCAGCGCCGCGAAGAACAGGAACGCCAGAACCGCGAGCGCCAGGCCGAGAAAGATCGGGAGCGCGCCCAGCGCCAGGAACAAGAATCGAATGGCGGCGGCGATCAGGGCAAGGGCGACCAAAGCCAAAGCGACCAGGGCAAGGGCGACCAGGGCCAGGATCACGACTCTGGCTCCGACGCGATGCAAGGCGATTTCGAGGGCGACAGCGGGCTGGTGGAAACGCCCGAAGATCAGTCCGGTGAAAAACCGCAAAAGCCCAAGCGTAGCCGCAAACCGCGCAAGAAGCCCGATGAGGGCAACAATGACGGCGGTGACCAGGGGCAGGGCGGCAATTCCGACACCTCTACGGCGGCAGAGTAAACGACGCGGTCCATCCGCGTTCCGAGCGGCCTGTCAGCCGAGATTTCTGGCAAGTGCACAGAATTGCTCGAGCCCGACGGTTTCCGCGCGGTCCGTGGGCTCGATCCCCGAGGCGATCAGCCTGTCCTCGATATCGGGCGCCATGCCTTTCAAGGCCGCACGCATCATCTTGCGCCTTTGGTTGAAGGCCCGCGCCACCACCCGTTCCAGCGCTTTCGGGTCTGCCGGGAACCGGGGCGCATTGAGGGCCGTGAGATGCACCACTGCGCTTGACACCTTGGGCGGTGGCGTGAACGCGCCGGGCGGCAGGTTCAGCACGATCTGCGCCGACGCGCGCCATTGGACCAGCACGGCCAGACGTCCATAAGCCTTCGATCCGGGCGTTGCCACGATGCGCTCGGCCACTTCACGCTGGAACATCAGGGTCAGGCTTTGCCAGAAGGGCGGCCAGGACGGGGGTGTCAGCCACCGCACCAACAGCTCTGTTCCCACGTTGTAGGGCAGGTTCGCCGCGACCTTGATCGGCGGGGTCAGGCGTTCGGTCGGATCGAGTTCCAGCGCGTCGCCGTTGATGACTTCAAGCCGTCCGGGATAGGCGCTGGCGATCTCTTCCAGCGCGGGGATGCAGCGTGCATCTTTTTCCACCGCAAGAACGCGACGCGCGCCTTCGGCAAGCAGGCCGCGCGTCAGTCCGCCGGGGCCGGGGCCGATTTCCAGAACATCGGCATTTTCGATGTCGCCCGCCATGCGCGCGATCTTGGCGGTCAGATTGAGGTCCAGCAGAAAGTTCTGACCCAGCGACTTGCGCGCGCTGAGACCATGGGTGGTGATCACGTCGCGCAACGGGGGCAGCGAGTCGATACCGCTCACGCGCGGATCCGGCCCAGGCGGGCGGCAAGGCGCACCGCCTCGATCATCGACGAGGCATTGGCAATGCCCTTGCCCGCGATATCGAGCGCCGTGCCGTGATCGGGCGAGGTGCGCACGAAGGGCAGGCCCAGCGTGACGTTGACGCCCCGGTCGAAATCCAGCGTCTTGATCGGAATGAGCGCCTGGTCGTGATACATGCAGATCGCCGCGTCATACGTGGCGCGGGCGGCGGCGTGGAACATGGTGTCCGCACTCAGCGGGCCGCGCAGGTCCATGCCTTCGCCGCGCAGCTTGTCCAGCACGGGCGCGATCACCTCGATCTCTTCGCACCCCATCTTGCCGCCTTCGCCGGCATGGGGGTTGAGACCCGCAACCGCGATACGGGGCACGAGAATGCCGAAGTCGCGGATCAGGCCGTCATGCGTGATGCGGATGGTCTGCTCCAGAACCTCGGGCGAGAGGGCCTGCGGCACCTCGGACAACGGCATGTGGATCGTTGCCGGTACGACGCGCAATTGCTCGCTGACCAGCATCATCACCACATGTGCCGTATCGGACAGGTCCGCCAAAAATTCCGTATGTCCGGGAAAGGTGAAACCGGCCCCATCCTGCAAGGCCTTCTTGTGGATCGGCGCCGTACACAGCGCGCTGACGGCCCCGTTCTTCAAAAGCGTGACAGCGGTGGTGATCATCTCGACGACCGACTGCGCATGGTCCGGGTTGGGCCGGCCGTGGGTCAGCGGGCCGTCGAACCGGTGCGACAGGACGGGCAGCGCGGTTTTCCCGACCTCGGGCACGTCTTCAAGTTGGTCGATGCAGACCACGGGTACGTCTTCGGGCAGGTGGTCCGGATCGCCCAGGTAAAGCACCGGCACCTCGTGCCGCAGCGCGTGCCAGGACCGGGCCGCGATTTCCGGCCCGATGCCCGCGGGTTCGCCGCAGCTGATGGCGACGGGCAGGGCCGAAGCCTGGGTCATTCCAGTTCGACGATCCGGGCCGCCGCGCGCAGCTCGGCGAGATAGGCGCTGGCATAGCTGTCCAGCCGCTGGCTTTGAATGAAGTTGGTGAGCTGATCGGCGTCGGGCGCGTCGCCGTCGGTCTTGGGCGTCCGGCTGCACAGCATCAATAGCACCAGCGTCTGACCGCCCGCACGCGTCACGCCTGTGGAAATCTCGCCGGGGTCAAGCTTGGCCAGCTCAAAACGGATGTCATCGGGGATTTCGGAGGGTGCCTTGCTGCCCCGTTCCAACACCCGTTCGGGCTGATCCTTGGCGATGCCGTAGAGGTCGTTACAGGTGTCGGTATCCGCGTCGATCTGGGCGGCGCGGGCCAGGGTCTGCTGGGTGCGGCCGCCGTCGATGTAATAGGCGGCATACTCGATTTCCTCGTATTCCTGCTCGGGTTGCGCGATTTCCTCGATGTCGCGCAGCTGGAACAGGGCGATGGCGCCTTGCAGCGGCAGCGGGTTGCTGACCTCGCCGGGGGCAAGGGCAAGAACCACCGAGCGCAGGCCTTCGGGCAGATCGGTGACCGCGACCCAGTCCATGCGTCCGCCACGCCCGGCGCTTTCGGTGGCCGAGTAACGCCGCGCGGCGGCGGCAAACTCCGCCTCGCTCGTGTATTGGCTGATCTGGTTCGCACGCTCTTGCACCGTCTGCGGGTTGGCGTTGGCAAGCGGCATGATGATTTCGGACAGAAGCACGCGCACGCTGGTTTCGCGGCCGAACGACAGACGGGCCCGGTTTACGTCGTCTTCGTCGACATTGATGCGCGGGCCGAAGCGCGCCCGCGAGAATTCACGCCACGTCAGGCCGGCGCGGACAAAATCGCGATAGGTCGATGCGTCGACCCCGGCTTGTCCCAGCGAGGCAATCATCTGTTCGGCGTCCATGTTGGCGCGGCTGGCGAATTCCTCCATCCCGGCCATGAGCGCCTCGTCGGTGATCACGAATCCCTCGGCGGTGGCCGCGTCCAGCTTCAGCCGGTCCTCGATCAATTGTTCGCGCGCAAGCTTGACCGGATCGCCGGGGGCACGGAACAGTTGCAGCATCCGCGCCCGCTGCGCGATCTCGTACCGGGTGATGGCCATGTCGTTGACCTTGATCACGGCGTCGAACGGGCTTTGCTGGGCCCGCGCCGGACCAGAGCCGATCAGGGTGGCGGTGGCAAAGAGGGAAAGCGCCAGCAGCGCGGAAGTAAGGTATGTAAGTCTTGGCATCATTGCTCGCATGTCCGGACGTAGCTTTTGTCGCGTGTCTTGGTGGTAAAGCCGCGTAGGCCAACCGTGAAACTGATATCGGTCGATGGCACGAGGATAGTGGAAGAGGTGAAGCGACGCGAGGCCGAAAGCGAAATGTCCACGCACTCGTTCGTGTAGGTGACACCAAGGCCCGCCCGCACGGATTCGTCGCTGGCCACGTCGTAGCGCCAGTCGGCGCTGCCGGTCCAGTGCCGCGACAGGCGGTAGGAGGCGTCGAAGGCCCATTCCGAGATGTTGTTGGGCCGCGCCTCGGCCGGGTCGTTGCGCAGCCAGATATAGGTGCCGCCGACCGTTGCGCGGTCGTTGCGCCAGCTGGCGCGGGCCTCGGCCTTGGTGGTGACGAAATCGTCGTCGAACAGGCCGCGCGCGGTGATGGCCAGCCCGTCATCTGTCTTGAACTGCCCGGCGATCAGAAGGTCGGAATAGCGGTCCTGCAATCCCGACGAGTTGGTAAAGGCGAATCCGCCGGCGGGGTCGATCTGGGCCTCTTCGCGCACCACCTGTCCGACCGCGAAGGTGCTTTGCCAGCCCTTGTTGCCATAACGCGTCCAGCTGATCCCGTAGGCCGAGTTGAAGCCGCGTTCGCGCCGGTCCGGCGCGGTGAAACGCGAAGTGGCGAATAGATTGCCCTCGTCAAATTCGATCCGGGTGCTTTCGTCGTTGGGCACCAGCGGGTTGCTGCCCCCGACCCAGGACAGTTGCATCACCGGTTCGATCATGTGGGTGGCGCCCGCCGATGAGGTTTTCAGAAGCGGCCAGCGCAGTTCGACCGAGGCCGAGGGCGTGACCTCGACCGCTTCGGACCGGCTGGTGACGCCGGCCTGCTGCACATGAAAGCTGTCGATGGCCAGTCCGACCTGCGCGCTGGTCAGCACCCCTGGGCCAAGTGTCCAGGACCTGTGCCAATCCGCGCTGACGGTAAAGCGCGCCACGTCGCGGCCATCCGCGAAAGGGTCGAAATCGGCGCCGTCGACGGCCAGGTTCGATGATCGGTAATGCGCGTGGCTGAGAACGCCCAGCCGGATTTCGCCGCCGGGCGCATAGCCCAGCTGGAACCGGCGCTCGTATTCGCCGTTCGACACGATCGTGGGCAGGGTCGAATTGCTTTCACCCGCGCGGAGCGAACGGAAACCGGTCAGGGCGACGCGGATGTATTCGTCGCGCCGGGCGCGTTCGACCGAGATCTCGCTGTCCAGCCGGTCTTTCTCGGAATAGCCGTAATCCAGAAGGTAGGTGTCGTCGTTCACCGCCTCGATGTCGAACCGCAGGGTGAAATCGCGGGGCAGGGCGAAGGTGCCGTTGGCAAAGACATAGGATTTGAAGCTGCGCCCGCCGATGTCGTCGTCGCTCAGCGCGCCGGTCACCTCGATCGTGCCGGTGCGGAACGCCTGCCGATAGCGCAGCTCCAGCGTGCGGCTTTCGGTGGAGAGATACGGCGTGACGGTCAGGTCCTTGTGATCGCCGATCCGGATGAAATAGGGCACCCGGGCGCCGAACCCCAGAAGCGACGAGTTGTTGAGCGACGGCACAAGAAAGCCCGTGGCGCGTTCGAGCGTCGGATCCGGCAGCCGCAAGCGCGGCAGGTAGAAGACCGGCGTGCCAAGCACCCTGAACTGCGCATCGTCGAAATAAAGCTGCTTTTCCTGCTGGTCGTGGACCACCCGGCGCGCGCGCAGTTGCCAGAGCGGGGGGCTTTGCGAATTGCAGACCCGGCAGGAGGTGACGGCGGCCTTGTAAAGCTGGTTGTACCGCCCGTTGACCCGCGCCAGTTCATTCGCGGCCAGCTGCACCTGGTCGTCCATCACGATCCGCGCGCCCTTGAGCAGGCCGTTCTTCATCTCGCGGTCCAGCTCGGCACTGTCGGCAAGCACCAGCATGGAACCATCGGCCTCTTCCAGCGAGATCGGTCCCTCGACCCGCAGGGTTTCGGTGGTCCGGTCATAGACGATCCGGGACGCCTTGAGCCGCCGCCCGTCGTAAAGCGCCTCGACATTGCCGGTTGCCACCAGTTGCTCGTTTCCGGACAGGAAAACGTCGTCGGCCACCAGGATGGCGGGCTGCGGCGCGTCCTGCGCGGCGGGCAGGGACGGATCGACGCCGCCTTGCGCGACCGCGGCCGCGGTCCAGCAGATCAGCGCTGCCGCAAGCCCTGCAAGCCGGGCGCGTATTCCGGACAGTCGGGTCATCCGTCCTCCATGTGCAACAGGATGCCGGCGGCCAGCATGAACGAGGCGACGGGCGGTGCCCAGGCCGCGAGGTAGACGGGGATTTGACCGTTCTCTCCAAGGATCTGCGCGAAATTGCGGATGTAATGCAGCGTGAAGCCCAGCATCACCGCGATCAGAACCGAAATCCCGGTATTGCTGAGCCGTGCGTGCCGCATGGTGAAGGCCGCAGCCACCATTACCAGCGCCACCAGGAACAGCGGCCGCGACAGTTCCATCTGGAACCAGACCGCGTAGCGCCGCGCCGAGAAACCGGCCTCCTCAAGCTGGTTGATGAAGCCCGGCAGATCCCACAGCGAGATGTATTCCGGCTTGCCGAAACTGTCGATAATGCGGTCCTGCGTCAGCGCCGAGGGCAGGTCCAGCTGTGCCACCTCGCGGGCCGAGGCCTCGGGGTTCTGCCCGAGTGTCAGTTCCCAGATCTTGGCATTCTTCAGCTCCCACTGGCCCGCGGCCAGGGTGGCAGTCTCGGCCACGATGCGCCGCTCCGGGTCCCCCTCGGGCGAGAAGTTGATGAAGGTCGCCTCGTAAAGCGTGGTGACGTCCGAGCTGGCCCTTGCGGCGTGGATCACCGTCTGGCCCTCGGCGCTGCCCTGGCGCAGCCACAGCCCTTCGGAGGCAATCGCCAGAACGCTGGTGCCGCCGCCCATATAGGTGTTGACCACGTCATTGTACCGTTTCGAGGCCGCCGCAACGAGCGGGTTCAGCATGGTGATCGACAGGATGCCGATCAGCGCGGCCACTGTGATCGGGGCGGCGAGACTGCGCAGGGCCGAGCGCCCGGCGGCCCGCACCACGACCAGTTCCGAGGACCGCGCAAGCCGCAGGTAGAGCGCCACCGCGGACAGGATGACGACCAGCGGCAGGATCTCGTAATTCGCGTGCGGGACATTCAGCAGGACGACGCCCAGAACGTCCATGAACGGCAGGTTCGGAAAATCCTGCAGCTCGTCGACCAGGTCGATCAGCGCCAGAAGGATCACGAAGACCGCGGCGATGGCCAGGAAGGTCCACAGGAACTTGCGGGCAAAGTAGTAGTGCAGGATCACGCGGCGCCCTCCACCGGCCCGGAGGGACCCTTGCGCGGCCCGAACGGCCACAGACGGCGCCAGATACCCGGGTAGGCCGCCAGGTAGAGAAGAATGATCGTAAGCAGGGCGCCGATGCCGGTGGGCAGGTATATCAGCGGCCAGGCGCTTGCGCTTGCCAGCACGGCACCGGACACGCCGCCCTCGACCATCTTGATCAGCACCAGCAGGGTGAAGGCCCCGACGATCTGCCACCAGACCCCGAAGCGGCTGTAGGTGCCGACCAGCAGCGTGGCGAAGCCGATCAGCGCCGCGACCACGCACATCAGGGCCTGCGCGAACCGGCCATGCGCCTCGTACAGCACTTCGGGCACGGTGCTGCCGGTGATCTCGGCCATTTCCGCGGGCCGGAACAGAAGGTCGCCGGTCAGGGCGAAATCGACCCGGTTCAGGTTGGTCGGATCGCGCGAGATCAGGCTGCTGATATCATACGAGAAATCGTCGAAATGCGTTGTGAACAGTCGATTGCCCTCGGTGCGCAGGTTCTGCGCCAGCCCATCCACCATGACCAGCTTGGTGCCGCCCCCCTCCTGCACCAGATAGGCCTGGGTCGAGGTGTAGGTGACGGGCGTCTTGTCGTTGCGCCGGTCCGAAAGGAAGACATCCCGCAATTCGCCCTCGGGCGTGATGTCGCGGATGTAGAACGTGATGCCAGGGGCCGGATGCAGAAACTCGCCTTCGGTCAACAGCTTGGCGGTGATGTTCTGGCTGACCTCGGCCTGGCGCAGGCGCAGCTGGCTCAGGCTTTTGGGGATCAGGTAGTGGCTGAGCACCGACATCATGAGTGCGATCAGGCATCCGTATATCAGCACCGGCCGGATCAGCCGCCAGGGTGAATAGCCCGTGGCCTGCATCACGGTCAGTTCGGATTCGGTCGTCATCCGGTTGGTGACATAGACCGCGCCGGCGAAGGTCGCGATGGGCAGCACCACGCCGATCACGCCGGGCAAGGTCAGGGCCGTGAACTCCAGGAAGATCCAGGCAGGCTGGCCGTCGCCGATCAGCCGGTCGAACATCCGCACCGCCTTGTTGATCCAGAAGATCGACACCAGCACGAGTGCGAAGAACCCGAACAGCACCATGAATTGCGACAGCATATACCTGTCGAATCTGGTCACGCATTCCCCCCCGGAACTTAACAGCAGTTCCGGGCAAGTTAAGCGATTTGACTGCGGGGGAAAACCTGTAAAGCGATGCGGACCGGCGGTTTGCGGCCGGCACTGGCCTTCCCGTCCGCAAGGCGCTAGATCTGGTGGCGAAAGACACACAACTTCCGCGCAAGGAGCATCTCATGAGCACCCCCGTTTCCGTTACCTTCACCGAGCTGGACCTTGACGCCATCGCCCAAGCGGAAGGCCGCGTGGCGGTGGTGGTCACCCCGAGCGGCAAGATGGGCCCGGGCGCGCGGCGTGTGAACCGGCTGACCAAGGGGGCGGTCAAGCGCCTGCTGGAAAGCGACGCATGGGAAAAGACCAAGCCCGGGCAGGTGGTGACACTGGCCTGGCCCACGGGCCTTGCGGCCAAGGCGCTGGACGTGCTGTGCCTGGAACGCGGGGCCGACCCGGTCGAGACGCGCAAGGCCGGTGCGGCCTTGGGCAAGTTGAAGGGCAATGGGCCGCTTCTGGTTCTGGCAGGCACCGCGCGGCGGCTGACCGAGCTGGCGCAGGGGATCGCGCTCAGGGCCTATTCCTTCGACGCGCGCAAGTCCAAGCAGCCTGACGCGCAGGGCACGGTGTCGATCATGGTGGGAAAACCGGACGAGGCGACAGAGGCGGCAAAATCCGCCCTGGCCGTGGCCGAGGGCGTGCTGATGACCCGCGATCTTGTGTCGGAGCCGGCGAACCACCTGACCACCACAGAGTTCGCCAAGCGCATCAAGGAGATGGAGAGCCTCGGGCTGAAGATCACGATCCTTGAGGAAGAAGAGCTGAAAAAACACGGCATGGGGCTTCTGCTGGCCGTGGGACAGGGCTCGGCCTCGCCCACCAAGGTCGCCGTGATGGAATGGTCCGGTGGGCGCGACGGGGATGCGCCGCTGGCGCTGGTCGGCAAGGGCGTGGTCTTTGACACCGGGGGTATCTCGTTAAAGGTACCCACGGGGATGGAGGACATGACCATGGACATGGGCGGCGCCGGCGTGGTCACAGGCACAATGCGCGCGCTTGCGCTGCGGCAGGCCAAGGCCAACGTGGTGGGCCTTGTCGGGCTGGTCGAGAACATGCCGTCGGGCGAGGCCTATCGGCCAGGCGACGTCTTCACTTCGATGAAGGGCGACACGGTCGAGATCATCAACACCGACGCCGAGGGGCGGCTTCTGCTGGCCGATGTGCTTTGGTACGCGCAGCAGACCTATAAACCGGCAGCGATCATCGACCTTGCCACTTTGACCGGCGCGATGATCATCGCGCTGGGGCATGAGAACGCGGGCGTCTTTTCCAACGACGACAATTTCGCCGACAAGTTCCTGCGCGCCGCCAAGAACGAGGGCGAGGGCGCGTGGCGTCTGCCACTGGGCGAGGCGTATGACAAGCAACTGAAATCCGACATCGCCGACATGAAGAACGTGGGCGGCCGCGCTGCAGGATCGATCACCGCGGCGCAATTCCTGCAACGTTTCGTCGAGGAGGGCACGCCCTGGATCCACCTTGACATCGCGGGCGTGGCGCGAGTGACCAAGGACACCGATTTCGCGCCCAAGGGCTCGACCGGGTGGGGCGTGATGAGCCTGAACCGGCTGGTCGCCGATCAATACGAAGGGGAGTGATGGGCGCGGTCTATTTCTATCACCTGACTCGCCGCCCGCTGGAGGCGACGCTGCCGATGCTCTTGGAAAAGGCGCGCGACGCGGGGTGGCGCGTGCTGGTGCGCGGTACCGAGGCGGCGCGGCTGGACTGGCTGGACGAAAAGCTGTGGCTGGGCCCCGAGGACGGCTTTCTGCCCCATGGCCGCGAGGGTGGCCCGCATGACGCGCGCCAGCCGATCCTTTTGGGGACGGGCGCGGCGGCCAATGGCGCGGTCTGCATCATGAGCGTCGACGGCGCCGAGGTGTCACCCGAAGAAGTGCAGGCGCTGGAACGGACCTGCATCCTGTTCGACGGGAATGACGACCAGGCCTTGAACCACGCCCGTGGCCAATGGAAGGCTCTAACCGGTGCCGGCTGTTCGGCGCAATACTGGTCCGAGGAGTCGGGCCGCTGGGAGAAGAAAGCCGAGGCGTGAACGCCGGGCGTCCGCTTAGCGGGTCAGGATCATCCGCCCGTCGGAAATCTGGACGTTCGAGAACCGCTCGAGATAGCTCATGCCCAAAAGCGACTGGTCCAGTTCGCCACCATTGACCGACGCCGCGATGCCGCGGTCCTCCAGCGGGCCGATGGACAGGCTGTCCAGACGCACCGGCGCGGTGCTGACCGTGCCATTCGCCGTGCCCGCGCGCCCCACGAAAGCAAGATCCTCGGTGCGCAACCCCGCGCGCTCGGCATCGGCGCGGGTCAGTACGATCAGCGTCGCGCCCGTATCCACCACGAAATCGACGGGCGCGCCGTTCACCTGCGCAGTGACATAGTAATGACCGTCCATCGCCCGGCGCAGCTCGATCGTATCTTCGCCGATGGTGGTGTAGGCGGCAGGGCTGACGGTGTTGCGGATGTCGCCCCAGAGGCCCACGGCGGCAATACCGCCGATGAAGATCAGCCCCCAGACCACCGCGTATTGCATGTTCTTGCCCAGCGAGGTGCGGTTCTGTGCGAAGAACCACGCCACGACGGCCGCGCCGAGCAGCACGAGATAGAGCAGGCGGGCGGTGTCATCTCCGGTCATGGTGCAGATATAGGCGGCGGCGCGTCAGCCCGCCAGCCCAAACCCCTTCAATCCGTCCAGCACGAACTGCACCGCCAGCGCGGCCAGAAGCATCCCCAGCAGGCGGGTGATGACGTTGATGCCGGTCCGCCCCAGGGCACGTTCCAGCAGACCCGCCGTCAGGAACAGCAGGAACACCAGCAGCACAACGCTCAGCATCACGCCGATGACCCAAGCAAGGCCCTCGATCCCCGGTTGCTGTCCCGCCAGAAGGATCACCGTGGTGATGGCCCCCGGCCCGCCGATCAGCGGAATAGCCAGCGGATAGATCGAGGGATCCTCTCGGTCGTCTTCCTCGTCCGCCTGGTCCTTGCGCCGCTTGGTGCGCCTTTCGAACAGCATGTCGAGCGCGGTCAGGAACAGGAGCAGACCGCCCGCGATGCGGAAGGCGGGCATCGAGATGCCCACGAACTCCAGCACGGATTCGCCGAAGCTGGCGAAAACGATCAGGATCAGTGCCCCGGCGATACAGGCCCGCAGGGCGATGGCGCGGCGGCGCGATGGACTGTCGCCCTGGGTCAGCGCCACGAAAAGCGGGGTCATCCCGATCGGGTCGATGATCACGAAAAGCGCCACCCAGGCGGTGATGAGGAAGCTTGGATCCATAAGCGTGGTTTGCGACGGGATGCGCGGCTTGTAAACCGCCCTGGTTCAGTTTTCCGCCGCGTCCAGCCGTTCCAGCGCAGCCAGCCACAGCGCCTCGGCCCGGTCCAGGCCGTCCATCACCTCGGCATATTTGCGCTGCCAGGCTTCCATGTCGTTCGCCTTGGCGTCGGCGTAGATCGTGGGATCGGCCAGCTTGGCCGCAATCTTGTCCCGCATCACGTTCAGCTTTTCCACGCGCTGTTCGCAGGTCTTCACATCCTGGCGCAGTTCGAGAACCATATCGCGAGGGGGGCGCTTGGGTTTCGGCGCGGGCTTTTCGGCTGACGCTGGTGCGGCTTCCTTTTTCGCCGGCTTCTGGTCCAGCAAGGCGGCGCGATAGGTTTGCAGGTCGCCTTCGTAAGCTCTGACCGTGCCGTCCTTGACCAGCCACAGCCGGTCGGCCACCAGCTCCAGCAGGTGCATGTCGTGGCTGACAAGGATGATCGCGCCGGTGTAATCGGTCAGCGCCTCGACCAGCGCCTCGCGGCTTTCGATATCAAGGTGGTTGGTCGGCTCGTCTAGGATCAGCATGTGCGGCGCGTCTGTGGTGGCCAGCATCAGCGACAACCGCGCCTTCTGCCCGCCCGACAGTTTCGCCACCTTGGTGTCGGCCTGTTCCGCGCCGATACCGAAGCCGCCCAGCCGTGCGCGCAGCTTGGCCTGGCCGTCATCGCGATAGAGGCGGCGGATGTGATCGAGCGGGGACTCATCAAGATGCAGCTCGTCCACCTGATGCTGAGCGAAATAGCCCACCCGCAGCTTCGAGGCCGCGTGCTTCTTGCCGTCCAGAACCTCAAGTTTGCCGGATAACAGCTTGGAAAGCGTGGATTTCCCTTCGCCGTTGCGCCCCAGAAGCGCGATCCGGTCATCCTGGTCGATCCTCATCGTCAGGCGCTGCAGCACCGGTACGCCGTCATAGCCCGTGGCCACGTTGTCCAGCCTCAGAATGGGCGGCGATAGCTGGTCGGGCTCGGGGAAGGTAAATCGGCGCAGCGCGGCCTCTTGCGGGCGCGAGATCGGCTTCATCTTTTCCAGAGCCTTGATGCGGGACTGCGCCTGTTTCGCCTTGTCCGCCTTGTAGCGGAAGCGGTCGACATAGGATTGCAGGTGGGCGCGACGGGCGTCCTGCTTTTTCGCCTCGGCCTCGGCATTGGCGAGCCGCGCGGCGCGGGTTTCGGCAAACGTGTCGTAGCCGCCCTGGTAGAGCGTCAGCTTGCGGTCCTCCAGATGCAGGATCGACCCCACGGCACGGTTCAGAAGACCGCGGTCGTGGCTGATGACCAGAACGGTATGCGGATAGCGCGCCAGATAGCTTTCCAGCCACAGAGCGCCTTCGAGATCGAGATAGTTCGTGGGCTCGTCCAAGAGCAGCAGGTCCGGCGCGGTGAACAGCACCGCGGCCAGCGCCACGCGCATCCGCCAGCCGCCCGAGAAAGCCGAGCAGGGCTGGGCCTGTTCGTCGTCGGTGAACCCCAGACCCTTGAGGATGGTTGCCGCGCGGGCCTCGGCGCTCCAGGCGTCGATATCGGCAAGCCGCGTCTGGATTTCGGCGATCCGCGTGCCGTCCGTCGAGGTTTCGGCCTCTGCCATCAGCGCGCTTCGTTCGGTGTCGGCGGCCAGCACGGTGTCGATCAGCGACACCTCGTTGCCCGGCACCTCCTGGTCGACGCCGCCGATGCGAGCGCGCTCGGGCAAGGAGATCGTGCCGGTGTCCAGCGGCAGCTCGCCCCGGATCATCCGGAAAAGCGTGGTCTTGCCGGTGCCGTTGCGGCCCACCAGGCCCACCTTGTGGCCTGCGGGAATGACGGCCGATGCGCCCTCGATCAGGGGGCGGCCGGCGACCGAGAAACTTATGTCATCAAGACGCAACATGCGAACCGCATGACGTATCGCGCCCGCGCCGTCAATCGCAGCTTTTCAATCATGCACCCCCATGCTATCGGGGCGCCGAATGACGGCGCAGGCATGGGGTTTGCGCCATGACTATTACGAAAAGAGGCTACAATGGCTGTCGAACGCACGCTCAGCATCATCAAACCCGATGCCACCAAACGCAACCTGACCGGCAAGATAAACGCCAAGTTCGAGGATGCCGGCCTGCGCATCATCGCGCAGAAACGGATCCACCTTTCCAAGGCACAGGCCGGTGTGTTCTATGCCGTGCATTCCGAGCGTCCGTTTTATGACGAGCTGTGCGAATTCATGGCGTCCGAGCCGGTCGTCGTTCAGGTGCTGGAAGGCGAAGGCGCCATCGCCAAGAACCGCGAAGTGATGGGGGCCACGAACCCCGCCGATGCGGCCCCGGGCACGATCCGCGCGGAATTCGCGGAATCGGTTGGCGAAAACTCGGTCCACGGCTCAGACGCGCCGGAGACGGCGGCGGTCGAAATCGCCTATTTCTTCTCGGGGCTCGAACTGGTCGGTTGATCGCGCCGAGACAGTATTTGGGAAACGGCGTGGTCTTCGGATCGCGCCGTTTTCGTTTTGATGGACCGGATCAGATCGCGGCGAAGTCGGTGAAGACCTGCTTCGAGACGATCACCTTGGCGTCGTTGCGGACGACATTGCGCGGTGTCGGCGCCGGTTTCTGCGACTTTTGGGGGAGGTTGGGTGCCGTTGCCATTTGCCTGCTCCTTTATGGGTCAGACCGGCCGGACAGCGCCGACCGGCGCCTGGTTATCCGATCAGGTTCACCGGGGATGGCGGCGTAAGTTGGGCCGGAATGTGGCGGGATTGTGGCAGTTGCGATGAATTTTCTGTCGTAATCTTCAGCGCGACCGTGCAAGGGTAAGTTCCGAAACGAGAAAAAGTGCAGACACCATGGCCGCCGGCAAGCTGAATCAGGACCCACACAAGGTTCGTGAACAACAGGACATGAACCTGGAAACCGCCATCGGGCGCGCCGTGCGCGAGTTCCGCAAGACCCGGGGCATGACGGTGTCGGACCTGTCGGATGTCACGGGCCTGTCCGTGGGAATGCTGTCGAAGATCGAGAACGGGGTCACCTCGTCGTCGCTGACCACGTTGCAGGCGCTGTCGGCAGCGCTGAGCGTGCCGATCACGGCCTTCTTCCGCCGCTTCGAGGAGCGGCGCGAGGCCGTACATGTCAAGGCGGGTGAGGCGGTGGAAATGGAGCGCGCGGGCACGCGGGCGGGGCACCAGTACAACCTGCTGGGCCATATCGGCGCCAACAACAGCGGCGTGGTGGTGGAGCCCTACCTGATCACTTTGAACGAGGAATCGGATGTCTTTCCCACCTTTCAACATGAAGGGATAGAGTTGCTCTATATCCTGGAGGGCGAGGTGGGCTATCGCCACGGCGACCAGCGGTTTCACCTTCGGCCCGGGGACAGCCTGTTTTTCGATGCCGACGCGCCACATGGCCCGGACGAACTCCTGCGTTTGCCGATCCGGTACCTGTCGGTGATTTCATACCCGCAAGGGGATCGATGAATATTCCCCAGAAGAATATTTAATTCCCTCTATTGCATCCTTGCACGGGCCGTACTAGCGTCTTCTGAACATGGGAGACACGGATATGTGTGGAATCGTAGGACTGTTCCTGAAGGACAAGACGCTTGAGCCGCGCTTGGGCGAAATGCTGACCGAAATGCTGATCACGATGACCGATCGCGGGCCCGACAGCGCAGGCATCGCCGTCTACGGCACCGATCGGGACGGGCAGGCGAAGCTGACGCTTCAGGCCGCCGATCCAGGCCAGTTCGAGGGTCTTGCCGACGAGATCGGCCAGGAGGTCGGCGCCGACATCGCGCAACGGGTGATCGACACCCACGCGGTGCTGAACCTGCCGAAGGACAAGCTGTCGGCGGCGCGGCAGGCGATCAAGCGGCTGCGCCCGGATATCCGGGTCATGAGCGCGGGCGACATCATCGAGATCTACAAGGAAGTCGGCCTGCCAGAGGACGTGGCGAAACGCTTTGCCATTCCCAAGCTGACGGGCAGCCACGGGATCGGACATACCCGCATGGCCACCGAAAGCGCGGTGACGACGCTGGGCGCGCATCCGTTTTCCACCGGCTCGGATCAGTGCCTTGTCCATAACGGCTCGCTCAGCAACCACAACGCCCTGCGCCGGCAGCTGGCGCGCGAAGGCGTTTCGGTGGAAACCGAGAACGACACCGAGGTGGCCGCGGCCTACCTGACGTGGAAAATGCAGCAAGGTCATACGCTTGGCGAAGCTCTGGAGGCCGGGCTGGGTGATCTGGACGGGTTTTATACCTTTGTGGTCGGCACCAAGGACGGGTTCGGCGTGGTGCGCGACCCCATCGCCTGCAAACCGGCCGTGATGGCCGAAACCGATCAATACGTGGCCTTCGGCAGCGAGTATCGCGCTCTGGTGAACCTGCCGGGGATCGAGGATGCCCGCGTGTGGGAGCCGGAGCCTGCCACCGTTTATTTCTGGAGCCACTGACATGCAGACATACGACTTGGAAGCAGACGGGCTGCGCGGGCTGAACGCCGCGCTGCAAGGGGCCAGCGGCAACGAGACCGGCTGGGAGGTGGTCAATCCGCGCGGCAGCCATGCGATTGCCGTGGGTCTGGACGCGCGGCTGGATGTGACCGTGAAGGGATCGACCGGCTATTATTGCGCGGGCATGAACCAACAGGCAACGGTGCGGGTCGCCGGCAGCGTCGGCCCCGGCGTGGCCGAGAACATGATGAGCGGCACGGTGATCGTCGAAGGCGACGCCAGCCAGTATGCCGGGGCGACCGGGCATGGCGGTCTCTTGGTGATCAAGGGCAATGCGTCTTCCCGCTGCGGGATCTCGATGAAGGGGATCGATATCGTGGTGGGCGGCAATGTGGGGCATATGTCGGCCTTCATGGGGCAGGCGGGTCACTTGGTGGTGTGCGGGGATGCGGGCGATGCGCTTGGCGACTCGATCTACGAGGCGAAGCTGTTCGTGCGCGGCAGCGTAAAGAGCCTGGGCGCCGACTGCATCGAGAAGGAGATGCGGCCCGAGCACATCGAGAAGCTGAGAGAATTGCTGGAGAAGGCCGGGATCGACGCCGATCCGTCCGAGTTCAAGCGCTATGGCTCGGCTCGCAAGCTCTATAATTTCAAAGTCGACAACGCCTATTGAGGAGACGGACAGATGAGCGACAATCAAAAATCCGCTCCGCGGACTTTGCCGAGATATTCCAATACCTTCACGCCCGACGTTAACGCGGAAATCCGGCGCGCGGCAGCCACCGGTATCTATGATATCCGCGGTGGCGGGGCCAAGCGGAAGGTGCCGCATTTCGATGACCTGGTGTTCCTGGGCGCATCCATGTCGCGGTATCCGCTGGAAGGCTATCGCGAACGGTGTGACACGAACGTGGTGCTGGGCACGCGCTATGCCAAGAAACCCATCGAGCTGAAAATCCCGATCACCATCGCGGGGATGAGCTTTGGCGCGCTGTCGGCGCAGGCGAAAGAGGCGTTGGGGCGTGGTGCGTCCATGGCCGGAACCTCGACCACCACGGGCGATGGCGGCATGACGCCGGAAGAGCGGGGGCAGTCGAAAACGCTTGTGTATCAATATCTTCCTAGCCGTTACGGGATGAACCCGGTCGATCTGCGCAAGGCGGATGCCATCGAGGTCGTCGTGGGCCAGGGCGCGAAGCCCGGCGGCGGCGGGATGCTGTTGGGCCAGAAGATCTCGGACCGTGTGGCCGAGATGCGCACCTTGCCCAAGGGGATCGACCAGCGCTCGGCCTGCCGGCATCCCGACTGGACCGGGCCGGATGATCTGGAGATCAAGATCCTGGAACTGCGCGAGATCACCGGCTGGGAAAAACCCATCTACGTCAAGGTCGGCGCCGCGCGCCCGTTCTTCGACACGACGCTGGCCGTGAAGGCCGGGGCAGACGTGGTGGTGATCGACGGGATGCAGGGCGGCACGGCCGCGACCCAGGACGTGTTTATCGAACATGTTGGCATCCCGACCTTGGCGTGTATCCGCGAGGCCGTCGCAGCGCTGCAGGAACTGGGGATGCACCGCAAGGTGCAGCTGATCGTCTCGGGCGGCATCCGCACCGGCGCGGACGTCGCCAAGGCGTTGGCACTTGGCGCGGACGCGGTCAGCATCGGCACGGCGGCCATGGTGGCCATCGGCGACAACGACCCCAAGTGGGAGGCCGAGTACAACGCGCTCGGTTCCACCGCCGGGGCCTATGACGACTGGCACGAAGGCCGCGACCCTGCCGGGATTTCCACCCAGGACCCGGAACTCTCGAAACGCCTTGATCCGGTCGAAGCGGGGCGGCGGCTGAACAACTACCTTCAGGTTCTGACGCTGGAGGCTCAGACCTTGGCCCGGGCCTGCGGCAAGAACCACGTGCACAACCTGGAGCCAGAAGATTTACAAGCTCTTACCGTAGAGGCCGCCGCCATGGCGCGAGTGCCTCTGGCGGGAACCTCTTGGATTCCCGGGCAGGGCGGTATGTAATCGCGACAATAATCAACAACGACAAGAAACGGGGAGACGACAATGGCCACGGACCTGGCGAAATTCGCCGACAAGAACGGCGTCAAATACTTCATGATTTCCTTCACGGACCTCTTCGGCGGGCAGCGGGCCAAGCTGGTGCCGGCGCAGGCGATTGCCGACATGCAGGAGGATGGCGCGGGGTTCGCGGGCTTTGCCACGTGGCTGGACATGACGCCGGCGCATCCCGACATGCTGGCCGTGCCGGACCCCGAGTCGGTCATTCAGCTGCCGTGGAACCCCGAGGTTGCGTGGGTGGCCGCCAACCCGGTGATGGAAGGCGAGGATGTGGCGCAAGCCCCGCGCAACGTGCTGCGCCGCCTGATCGACGAGGCCGCCGAGGAAGGCCTGCATGTCAAGACCGGCGTGGAGGCGGAGTATTTTCTGCTGACGCCGGACGGCAATTCGTTGTCGGACGAGTTCGATACCGCCGAAAAGCCGTGCTATGACCAACAGGCGGTGATGCGCCGCTATGACGTGGTGCGCGAGATCTGCGACTACATGCTGGATCTGGGCTGGGGGCCGTATCAGAACGACCACGAGGACGCCAACGGCCAGTTCGAGATGAACTGGGAATTCGACGACGCGCTGGTGACCGCGGACCGGCATTCGTTCTTCAAGTTCATGGCCAAGTCGGTGGCCGAAAAGCACGGCTTTCGCGCGACCTTCATGCCGAAGCCGGTCGAAGGGCTGACCGGGAACGGCGCGCATGTGCACATCTCGGTCTGGGACGCGCCGGGGGCCAAGGCCAAGACCAACGTCTTTGCCACCGACACCGCCGAGGGCAGCCCGACAGCGGAGCTGGGCCTGTCGGACCGGGGCGCAAATTTCCTGGGCGGGATCATGAAGCACGCCAGCGGCATGGCGGCGATCACCAACCCGACCGTCAACAGCTACAAGCGGATCAATGCGCCGCGCACCACGTCGGGGGCCACCTGGGCGCCCAACACGGTGACATGGACGGGCAACAACCGCACCCACATGGTGCGCGTGCCGGGGCCGGGGCGGTTCGAGCTGCGGCTGGCGGACGGGGCGGCGAACCCGTACCTGCTTCAGGCCGTGATCATCGCGGCGGGGCTCAGCGGGATCCGGTCCAAGGCCGATCCGGGCAAGCGGCACGACATCGACATGTACGCCGAAGGCCACAAGGTGCGCGGTGCGCCGAAGCTGCCGCTGAACATGCTGGATGCCTTGCGGCTTTACGACAAGGACCGCGAATTGAAGGCGATGCTGGGCGAGGAATTCTCGGCCGCGTTCCTGAAGATGAAGCGGCAGGAATGGGATTCCTACATGGCGCATTTCAGCCAATGGGAAAAGGACCATACGCTGGATATCTGACCATTGACCCTGTCCGGGGCGCGTGTCTTGATGCGCCCCAGACAGTTGGGAGGATACCATGAAGTTTCACCGTTTGACCGCCGCCGTTCTGGCCGGTTCCATGCTGGCGTTGCCGGCCGCCGCCGAGACGCGCGTGACCTACAAATCGGCCAAGACGGCCTCGTCCTATTACCAGATGGGCGTGCAGATCGCCGAGGCCATGCAAGAGGCCTCGGACGGCGAGATCAGCGTCACCGTCGAGGAAAGCCAGGGCTCGGTGCAGAACGTGATGGAGGTGCGGGCGCGGGGCAGCGATTACGTGTTTACGACGCCCCCCGTGCTGGTCAGCCTGGCGCAGGGCGGCAAGGCGATGTTCGAGGGCAAGGGCGACCCGGCCTTCAACGAGATCCGCGCGCTCTTTCCGATCCCGTCGCTGACTATGCATTTCGTCATGTCCGAGGAAAGCGGCGCGACGACGCTGGCCGATCTGGAAGGCAAGACGATCCTTCTGGGCAAGGGAAGCTTCGGCGCGACGGAGGGCGAGAAGTACCTTGGTCTTTTTGGCCTGGCGGACAAGGTAGAGATCGCGGATGTGGAACTGTCCAATGCCGTTCCGGCCATGCAGAACGGCCAGATCGACGGGTTCGTCACCGCAGGCTCGTGGCCCGCGCCGAACGTGGTCGAGGCCGCGGCTTCGACAGGTGTGACGGTGCTGTCGATGAGCGACGAGCAGATCGCCGAGACCGGGCGCACCAAGCTGGTCATTCCCGCCGGCACCTATGCCGGGCAGGATGAGGATATCGTGACGACCTCGCTGCCGGTGGCGGCCTACACGACGACCAAGATGGATGACGAGACGGCGTATCAGCTGACCAAGACCTATTGGGAAAGCAAGGCCAAGCTGGGCGAATCCTCGGCCTGGTGGAACGGCGTGGACGAGGCCCTGATGGAGAACATCACCGGCCAGATCCACCCCGGCGCCGTGCGGTATTACGAAGAGGCAGGCATGGCCCTGACCGACGCCCAGAAGTGACCGCGTGAGCCTGACGACCCCCGATCCCGCCGCGCAGGCTGGTCCTGTGCGGCTTTTCTGGCTTGGCCTGGCGCTGGCCTCGGTGGTTTTTCATATCGGGCTTGTGTTCTGGGGGTTGGTGCCGAACCTGGTCAGCCGCCCGATGCACCTGGTATTCGTGCTGCCCTGGGTGTTGGTCTGGGGGCAGGCGGGGCTCATGCGTCATAGCGGTTACGTGCTCGCGGTGCTTGGCGTGGGCGCGGCGCTGTGGGTGGTTTTCAACCGCGACATGCTGGGCGACCAGTACGGGTTTCTTGAAGGGCAGGGTCAGGTGGCCATCGCCGCGGTGCTGATCCTGGTGGTGCTGGAGGCGGCGCGGCGGGCGATTGGCTGGCCCTTGCCGCTGGTGGCGGCCATCGCGCTTTTATACGGCCTCTTCGGGCAATATATCCCGGGGCGTTTCGGGCATTCGGGCACGCCGATCGAGAGCTTTCTGGGCACGCTGACCATTGCCGAAGGCGCGCTTTGGGGATCGCTCACGCAGGTATCGGTGAACGTGGTGGCGATCTTTGTCATCTTCGGTGCGGTGCTGAACGCGGGCGAGGCGGGGCAGGGTTTCATGAACGTGGCCTCTGCGGCTGCCGGGCGTCTGCGGGGCGGAGCGGCGAAGGTGTCGGTGCTGAGTTCTGCGCTCTTCGGGTCGATCTCTGGCTCGGCCTCGGCCAACGTGGCCTCGACCGGGGCGGTGACGCTGCCGGCGATGGAAAAGCTGGGATACCCGAAGCGGATCGCCGGCGCGGTCGAGGCGGTGGCCTCGTCCGGCGGGCAGATCATGCCGCCGCTGATGGGGGCGGGGGCCTTCGTGATGGTCGAGCTGACGGGGGTGCCATACACTGGCATCATGGCGGCGGCCGCGCTTCCGGCGCTCTTGTATTTCTGGGCCGTGTGGGTCGGGATCGACGGCTATGCGGCGCGGTTCGACCTGCGGGGACTGGCGGATGCGGACCGGCCCGCGCGGCGCGATGTGCTTGTCACGTCTGCATTTTTCCTGGTGCCGTTCCTGATCTTGCTATGGGGCATGTTCGTGATGCGCGTGACGCCGCAATATGCTGCCTGCCTGTCGATCTTTGCCGGGGCGGCGCTGCTTTTGGTGGGCTCGGACCTGCGGTTCAATGCGCGCCGGGCGTTGGAGCGCGCCGAGTTGGCCGTAATGACGGCGGCGCGGCAGGTGGCGCTGATCGGCGCTATCATCTTTTGCGCCTCGATCGTGATCGGGGTGCTGGGTGTGACCGGGCTGGGGGTCAAGATCACCTCGCTGATCCTGTCGGCCTCGGGCGGGATGCTGTGGCCCTCGCTGCTGCTAACCGCTTGTGCCTGCTTGATTTTGGGCATGGAAGTGCCCACGACAGCGGCCTATGTGATCTGCGTGTCGGTCGCCGGGCCGGCGCTGATCAAACTGGGGATGGAGCCCTTGCAGGCGCATCTGTTCGTCTTCTGGTATGCGCTGTTGTCGACCATCACGCCGCCCGTCTGCGGGGCGGTGTTCATCGCGGCGGGCATGATCGGCGAGAACTGGCTGCGGGTCGCGCTGACGGCGATGACGCTGGGTGTGGGCCTTTACCTGATCCCGTTGGGGATGGTGGCAAACCCCGGCATCACGGCGCTGGCCGAGGCGCCCGGATGGGCGGTACTGGCGATGGTGAAGGTGGGCGCGGGGCTGGCGCTGGTCAGCTTATCGCTGGTGCTGAAGAAAGGCTGGCCGCTGCGCGCGGCGGCGTTCGCGGCGGGGCTGTTTTTGATCCTGTGGCCAATGTCTTAACGGCGAATCGGGGGCGAAAACCCGCGTCGGTATCGCGTCGGTATTTTGGTGGTGTCGCGACGGTGCCGTTGTCCGAAGGCTTGTGTGAACGGACCGTGCGCCGGTAAGCATTCGCAAAGAAAAATGCGGCCCCGAAACCGGGACCGCGCTTTGGATCAAGTCTTGGGAAAGACCGGCTCAGCCGTTGGCTTCGCGGATCTTCTCGGCGGCGTCCTTGTCATAGGTCACGCCGTTCTGCTCGAAGAGCGTATCAAGCTCGCCCGAGAGGGTCATCTCGGTGATGATGTCGCAGCCGCCCACGAATTCGCCCTTCACGTAAAGCTGCGGGATGGTGGGCCAGTCGGAATAATCCTTGATACCCTGCCGGATGCCATCGTCAGCCAGCACGTTCACGTCCGTATAGTCGACGCCCATGTAGTTCAGCACGCCCGCGACTCGGGACGAGAACCCGCATTGCGGCATGGTCTTGGTACCCTTCATGTAGAGCACCACGTCGTTGGCTTTGACGGTCTCTTCGATTTGCGTCTTGGGATCGCTCATTTCTTGGTGTCCTTCGGTGCAAAGATTTTGGCATAGGCTTGCGGATCGCGGGGGATTTCCCAGCGCCGGACGTTGCCGCCGCCCATGCCGGATTGGTAGTCGGATTCCAGTACATGCATTCCGGTCCCCGGTTCGCTGCCACGTTTGCCGGGGGATTTGCGCTGGCCCACGATGGCGACCGCGGCGATGGCGGCGGCAACCAGGACCAGCAGGATGATCAGCGTCCAGCTCATTGCGGTCAGTCCGGGGCCTTGGTGGTCAGCGCCAGGGCGTGCAGGTCGCCCGAGGGGCCGTCCATCTTGCCCTTGAGCGCGGCATAGACGGCGCGCTGCTGCTGGACACGGTTCTTGCCCCGGAAGCTTTCGTCGATGACCTCGGCCGCATAGTGGTTCCCGTCGCCGGCCAGATCGGTGATGGTGATCTTGGCGTCGGGGAAAGTCTCGCGGATCAGGTCCTCGATTTCCTGGACTTGCATGGGCATGTGCGCGCCTCCTTGGTGTCTGCCCCTGATGTAGAGAGCGCAGGGCCGGGATGCAAGCGACGGACGTGGTTTCCGGCGACGTCGTCCGCGGCGCGGTAGGCCGGGATTTCATCCCGGCATCGGGATGAGGCGGCGGGGTGAAACCCCGCCCTACGATGTGGGGCGGGCGCGCGCCGCGTCAGAGTTCTTCGCCCTTTTTCAGTAGCTCGTCGATGAGGTCGCGCTGGATCGCGCCGCTGTCGCCGCCGCCGAACTGCATCGCGCCGCCGGTGTAGAGCGTGCCGTAGGTCTGCACGAGGTTGATCACCTGGCCCAAGCCAGAGATCAGTTGGTCCTTTTCCAGCGGGCTGAGAGGGTGGATATAGGTGGACCAGACCATGTCCTTGGCGATGGCGTAGCGGGCATCGAGCGCGGTGTCGAAATTGGCCTGCATCATCCGCTGGAGCGTGTCGATCTGTACGTCTTCGAGATCGGCCACGGGGGACAGGGCACGCATCCGGTCGTTGTCGGGGTCTGCAATCACCAGGACCGGCGTGCCGGCGATGGTCAGCTGCCAGACGCGGCCGTTGATCCGCGCGCTGTCGTCGAGCGCGACGAGGATGTCATTCAGCCGGTCGACCGTCATGGGGGCCTCGGGCACAGGGGCCGGGGCGGGTGTTTCGCTGTCCTGCGCGCTGGCCAGGAGGGGCAGCAGGGTGACGGCAAGGGTCAGAGACAGGCGGAGCATGGTGGGACCTTTCGGACGGTACGGTGTCCGAAAGAATGGCAGGGGACGGCGGGCACGCCAACGCCCCCGACGCAAACGTGATTAAGGTAGGCCGGGATTTGATCCCGGTATCCGGGTGGGGTGGCGCGGTGAAACCCCGCCCTGCGGGACGGCGGGTGGAGGTGTGAGACGGACAGGCGGTGTAATTTTGTGCGCGGGTCAGCGTAGGCCGGGATTTCATCCCGGCACCGGCGTGCGGAGGCGGGGTTAAACCCCGCCCTACGGTGTGTCAGGCGAAGGTGTCGCCGAAGGTGCCGCGGTAGATCGCGGCCAGCTCGGTGAGTGGCGCGCTGGAGCGGCCCATCTGCACGTCGCTGCCGGTGAAGCGGCCCACGGATTGGATCGGCACGCCGGCCTGGCCTGCGGCGATCATCAACGCCTCGGCCTGGTCGAAGTTGCAGGCCACGAGGTAGCGGGCCTGATCCTCGCCGAAGAGGACCGCTGTTTCGTCGCTGTCGAGGCAGACGCCCACGCCCGCCGCTTCGGCCATCTCGAAAGCCGCCAGCGCGAGGCCGCCATCGGAGAGGTCGGTGCAGGCCTTGATGTATTCGGCATTGGCGCGGATGAAGTCGCCGTTGCGCTTTTCGGCGGCCAGATCGACGGGCGGCGCGTCGCCTTCGATGCGATTGTAGACCTCGGCCAGCAATGCGGATTGGCCCAGGTGGCCGTTGCTTTCCCCAACCAGCAGGGCCACGTGGCCGTCGCGGGCCTGGCCGGTGATGGCGGTCTCGGGGTCCTTGATAAGGCCGACCGCGCCAATGGTGGGGGTGGGCAGAATGGCGCTGCCATCGGTCTCGTTATAGAGCGAGACGTTGCCCGATACGATCGGCATGTCGAGTGCTGCAACTGCTTCGCCGATGCCCTTGATGGCCATGACGAACTGGCCCATGATCGCAGGCTTTTCCGGATTGCCGAAGTTGAGGTTGTCGGTGGTGGCAAGCGGCACGGCGCCCAGTGCCGTGAGGTTGCGATAGGCCTCGGCCACCGCCTGTTTGCCGCCCTCGAAGGGGTTGGCGCGCACGTAGCGCGGGGTCACGTCGGAGGTGAAGGCGAGGTGCTTGTCCGTGCCGTGCACGCGGATGAGGCCCGCGCCCTGTCCCGGCGTGCGGGCGCTGTCGGCCATCACCATGGTGTCGTATTGCTCGTAGACCCATTGCTTGGCGCAGTAGTTGACCGAGCCGATGAGGGCCTTCAGACCGTCGATGGGATCGACATTGGGCACGTTCGCATCGTCGAGCGCCTCGGGCGTTTCCGGCTCGTCCCACGGGCGGTCGTATTCCGGGGCGCTGCCCGACAGGGTTGCCAGCGGCAGGTCGGCCATGACCTCGCCCTTGTGCATGATCAGGAAGCGGTCCTCGGCGATGGTTTCGCCGACGATGGCGAAGTCGAGGTCCCATTTCTCGAACACGGCGCGGGCCTCGGATTCCTTTTCCGGGCGCAGGACCATGAGCATCCGTTCCTGGGATTCCGACAGCATCATCTCGTAGGCGGTCATGTTCGCCTCGCGCTGCGGGACGGCGTCGAGGTTGAGTTTCACGCCGAGGCCGCCCTTGTCGCCCATCTCGACGGCCGAGCAGGTGAGGCCTGCGGCGCCCATGTCCTGGATCGAGATGACGGCGCCGGTGGCCATCAGCTCCAGCGTGGCCTCCATCAGGCGTTTCTCGGTGAAAGGGTCGCCGACCTGCACGGTGGGGCGCTTTTCCTCGATGGTCTCGTCGAATTCGGCCGAGGCCATGGTGGCGCCGCCGACGCCGTCGCGGCCGGTCTTGGCGCCGAGATAGACCACGGGCATTCCGATGCCGGAGGCGGCGGAGTAGAAGATCTTGTCGGCATCGGCCAGCCCCGCCGCGAAGGCGTTGACGAGGCAGTTGCCGTTATAGGCCGGGTCGAAGCGCACCTCGCCGCCCGCGCAGGGCACGCCGAAGCAGTTGCCGTAGCCGCCGATGCCCGCGACCACGCCATGCACCAGCTGGCGGGTCTTGGGGTGGGCGACCTCGCCGAAGCTAAGCGAGTTCATCGACGCGATGGGGCGCGCGCCCATGGTGAAGACGTCGCGCAGGATGCCGCCCACGCCGGTGGCCGCGCCCTGGTAGGGCTCGATATACGACGGGTGGTTGTGGCTTTCCATCTTGAAGACCACGGCCTGACCGTCGCCGATATCCACGACGCCCGCATTCTCGCCCGGGCCGCAGATCACTTGCGGGCCGTCCGTGGGCAGGGTGCGCAGCCATTTCTTGGAGGACTTGTAAGAGCAATGCTCGTTCCACATGGCCGAGAAGATGCCAAGCTCGGTGAACGTGGGCTCGCGGCCGATGATTTCGAGGATGCGGTCGTACTCGTCGGGCTTGAGCCCGTGGGCCGCGATCAGATCGGACGTGATGGCCGGTTCCTGCATGTGAAACATGTCCCCCAAGGTGCGGTGCAGATGGCGCCCCTATTAGGCCATGATCGCAGCGGGGGGAAGGGGGTGCGGCGCGCCCGGGTGGCATGGGCCTTGACCTGCCCGTCGCGATGCCGTGGGGTTGGGCGAAAAGGAGCTGTAATGAAGATCATCGAGAACCCGTGGCGCGGGCAAGGGCTGGTGGACGGCGTGCTGGCCGAGATCCCGGGGCCAAGCGTAGAGGCCGCCGCGCCGTTGCGATTGTTGGCGCAGTGCCCGGCGCATGGGGAGACGCCGCTGGAGCAGCGCGAGGCCTTTGGTACAACGGTATTCGTGAAGGACGAGCGCGGGCGCATGGGGTTGGGGAGCTTCAAGGCGCTTGGGGCGGCCTATGTCATTGCGCATGAGGCCGCGGCGACGGGGGCGGACGACATGGCGATGGCACTGGCGGAGCGAACCTATGTCACCGCAAGCGCGGGTAATCACGGGATGTCGGTGGCCGCCGGGTCTAAGGTCTTTGGCGCGAAGGCCGTGGTTTATATCGCCGAGACGGTTCCGGAAAGCTTTGCCGCTCGGCTTTGCGACATGGGCGCGGAGGTGGTGCGGGCCGGGGTGGACTACGAATCCAGCATGAAAGCCGCCGAGCAGGCTGCAGCGGACAATGGCTGGACACTTCTGTCCGACAGTTCCTGGCCCGGGTACGTGGACCTGCCCTGGCGGTTGATGGAGGGCTATCTGGTGATGGCCGAAGAGGCCGTGCGGCAGATGCCCGAGGTGCCCACGCATATCTTCCTGCAAGCCGGGGTTGGTGGGTTGGCGGGGGCCTGTGCCGCCTATTTCCGCGCCGTCTGGAGCGCCGCGCCGCGCATCGTCGTGGTGGAACCCGAGGCGGCCCCGGCCTTGCAAGCCAGCATTGAGGCGGGGCGGCCGGTGGCGACCGAGGGCCCGGTTTCGGCCATGGGGCGGCTGGATTGCAAGGAGCCGTCGTTGATCGCGCTGCGCGGGCTGTCGCGGGACGCCGACGATTTTGCGACCCTCACCGAGGACGAGGCGGCGGCGGTGCTGCCGGAGCTGACGCTGATGGGGCTGGAGAGCACGGAATCGGGGGCGGCGGGGCTGGCGGCTGCGCGGTTGATGGGGCTGGGGGCCACCGCGCGGGTGCTGTGCATCCTGAGCGAGCAGGCCGACGGATGAGCCGGGGGTTCGAGCGGGCGGAGTACGAGACCCGCATCGCGCGGGCACAGGTGCTGATGGATCGCGCGGGGCTGGGCGCGCTACTGCTGACCACCGAGGCGGATGTTCGCTATTTCACCGGCTTTCGGACGCGGTTCTGGGAAAGCCCGAGCCGCTCTTGGTTCCTGGTGGTGCCGCGCGAAGGACCGCCCAAGGCGGTGATTCCCTCGATCGGAGCCGCGCTGATGGGGCGGACATGGATCGAGGATATCCGCACGTGGCCGGCTCCGAACCCCGAGGATGACGGTGTGAGCCTGCTGGCGCAGACGCTGGCCGAGGTTGGCGGCCCGGTGGGGGTGCCGTCAGGATACGAGACGCATCTGCGCATGCCGCTGGCGGATTTCGCGCGGGTTAGGGATCTGGCCGGTCTGCCGTTCACCGGCGATGCGGGCATCGTAGCGCGGCTGCGGGCGGTCAAATCCCCGGCCGAGGTCGCCAAGATCGAAACCGCTTGTGCCATTGCGGGCCGCGCCTTTGCCCGGGTGCCCGAATTCGCGGGGGAAGGCCGGGCGCTTGCGGGGGTCTTTCGCGATTTCCAGCGCCTGCTGCTGGAGGAAGGCGCGGATTGGGTGCCCTACCTTGCGGGCGGCGCGGCGCAGGGCGGGTATGCGGATGTGATCTCGCCCGCGTCCGAGATGCCGCTGCGGGCGGGCGACGTGCTGATGCTGGACACGGGCGCGGTGTGGGACGGCTATTTCTGCGATTTCGACCGGAATTTCGCGGTGGGTCATGTGGGCGACGGCGTGGCGGAGGCCCATGCGCGGCTGATCGAGGCCACGGCGACGGCGATGGAGATCGCCCGGCCCGGCGCGCGCGCCTGCGACCTGTGGCGCGCGATGTCGGATATCGTCGGCGCGGGCGAGACCGCGGGGCGGCTGGGCCACGGGTTGGGGATGCAACTGACCGAGGGGCTGTCTCTCACCCCGCGCGACGAGACTGTTCTGGAACCCGGCATGGTGATCACGCTGGAGCCGGGGATCGACCGGCCCGGGGGCCTGTGCATGGTGCACGAGGAGAACATCGTAATTACCGAAGGTGCGCCGCGAGCGCTGTCGCCGCTCGCGGAGGCCGAGATTCCGGTGATGTGAGGCCAAAAAAAAGGCCGAGCAATAAGCTCGGCCATAGTCCAACAGGGAGGTATGAAGTGATCGGGTTGATCACCGTCATGCCTGCGAATTAGTGCCCGTTTTCCGAGCGATCAAGGATAAACAGGCGGCAATAAGTGAAAACCTGCTATGCTGTTGCCGCATAGCTGCATTGGCCGCTGTTCGGGAAATGGGCGCAATGCCTTATTTTGCGACGTTTTTGCGATAGGCCACGATCTCTTCCTGGACGAAATCGCGGAATGCCTTGATGCGCTGTGACTGGCGCAGCTCCTCGGGGTAGGCGAGGAAGACCGGCACGTCCGAGGACTGAACCTCGGGCAGCACGCGCACGATCTGGTCGAAATCGTGGCCCAGGTAGTCGGGCAGCACGCCGATGCCCAGATTGTTGAGCACGCCCTGCAAGACGCCGTAATAGTTGTTCACCGTCAGCAGCGACGGGATGTCGTAGGTCATCAGCTCGCTGACCAGCGTGGCGCCCGCGCCGACCTGGGCCGAGCGCGGATTCTGGCAGATGATGCGGTGCTGGCTGAGGTCTTCCATGCTTTCCGGCGTGCCGCGCTCGTCTAGGTATTTCTGCGAGGCGAAAAGGCACATGTTGATCATCATCAGCCGCTTGCGGATGAGGTCCGCCTGGCTGGGTTCCTTCATGCGGATGGCCACGTCGGCCTCGCGCATGGGCAGGTCGAGCACGCGTTCCTCGAGCATGAGGTCGATGTTGAGGTCGGGGTAGGTGGCGAAAAGCTTCGGCAGGCGGGGCGCCAGCCAGAGCGTGCCGAATCCGATGGTGGTGGTCACGCGCAATTCGCCGAACACCTCTTCCTCGCTGTCGCGGATGCGGGCGGTGGCGGCATCGAGACGCTTGACCATGGCGCGGGTGGCGTCGAACAGAAGCTCGCCCTGTTCGGTCAGGATCAGACCGCGCGCGTGGCGGTGAAAAAGCGTGGCGTTGAGTGATTCCTCGAGCCCGCGAATCTGCCGCGAGACGGCGGATTGCGACAGGTGAAGCTGATCACCGGCATGGGTGAGGCTGCCCGCGTCGGCGACGGCGTGAAATATTCTCAGTTTGTCCCAATCCATTTCGCAACTTTCAAATCAATCCGTTCCCCGCTGGCGCAATAGCAGAAAAACATTTGCGGTTCACAGCCGATAGCGCCGAATTCGCGTGAAATTTTGGGGTAGGTCACGTATATTGACCTAATACACGCCTATATGTTTAGCAATTGCGCCGGATCGCGCAAGCGCCACGGGAGGACGAAATGAGCGATCAGAAGATTTCCCTCAATGACCGGCTGGACCTGTCCAAATCGCAGATCCTGCTGAACGGCACGCAGGCGCTGGTGCGGCTGATGCTGATGCAGGCCGCACGGGACCGCGCCGAAGGGCACAACACCGCCGGGTACGTGACGGGCTATCGCGGCTCGCCCCTGGGGGCCGTGGACTTGCAGATGGCGCGCGCGGAAAAGGTGCTGGCCGAGGCGAACGTGACCTTTCAGCCGGGGCTGAACGAGGATCTGGCGGCGACGGCGCTGTGGGGCACGCAACAGGCGCAGCTGCGCGGCGAAGGAAAACATGATGGCGTTTTCGGCCTGTGGTACGGCAAGGGGCCGGGGGTGGACCGCTCGGGCGACGTGATGCGCCACGCGAACATGGCCGGGACCGCGCCCTTGGGCGGCGTGTTGATGGCCATGGGGGATGATCATACTGGCGAAAGCTCGACCGTGTGTCACCAGTCGGACTGGGCGCTGGTGGATGCCTACATGCCGGTGCTGTCGCCGGCGGGGGTGCAGGAGATCCTGGACTTTGGCCTCTATGGCTTTGCGCTGTCGCGCTTTGCGGGCGTCTGGGCCGGGCTGAAGACGATGAAGGACACGGTGGAGGTGACCAGCGTCGTCGATGGCAGCCTCGACCGGATGAATTTCGTGTTGCCGGAGTTCGACATGCCGGATGGGGGCCTGAGCATCCGGCTGGGGGATCATTGGATCGCGCAGGAAGCGCGGATGATCGACCACAAGAGGTACGCCGCCGAAGCCTTTGCACACGCAAACAAAATTGACAAACGGGTGTGGGGCAAGCCGGGCGCGAAGATCGGGTTTGTGGCCGCCGGCAAGAACTGGCTGGACCTGACTCATGCGCTGGACATGCTGGGGATCGACGCCGCCGAGGCCGAGCGGCTGGGGCTGACGACCTACAAGGTGGGCCAGACCTTCCCGATGGACATGAAGGGCTTTCACGATTGGGCCGAGGAGCTGGACCTGATCGTGGTGGTCGAGGAAAAGCGCAAGCTGATCGAGATCCAGATCAAGGAAGCGATTTTCGACGACCGGCAGGGGCGGCGCGTCTATGGCTGGTACAAGGGCGGTGCGGGCGGCCTGCATTCCGAGGAGCTGTTCCCGACGCGCATGGCGCTGGACCCGGTGATGGTGGCCGAGAAGATCGGCACGATCCTGGTGGAGGAAGGTCGCGGCACGGATCGCGTGAAGGCCGGCCTGCAACTGATTGACGAAGCGAAGAAATCGGACAATGCCGAGGAGCTGGCGGCGCGGCTGCCGTATTTCTGCGCCGGGTGTCCGCACAACACCTCGACCAAGGTGCCCGAGGGCGGGCGCGCCTATGCCGGGATCGGGTGTCACATCATGTCGCTGTGGATGGATCGCGAGACCAGCGGGTTCACCCACATGGGTGCGGAAGGGGCCAACTGGATCGGCGAGGCGCCGTTTTCGAACCGCGAACATGTGTTCCAGAATCTTGGGGATGGCACCTACAACCATTCTGGCGTTCTGGCCATTCGCGCGGCGTTGGCTGCGGGTGTGAACATCACCTACAAGATCCTCTACAACGACGCGGTCGCCATGACCGGCGGGCAGACCAACGAGGGCGGGCTGGGCCCCGACCGGATCGCGCGCGAGCTGCAGTCGATGGGCGTGCAGCACATCGCGGTGGTCTATGACGAGAAGGAAGAGCCGGAGAAGTCGCACTTCCCGTCCGGCATCGGCTGGCGCGAGCGGGCCGAGATGATGCAGGTGCAGGAGAAGTTTCAGGAAATCAAGGGCGTATCTGCCATAATTTACGTACAGACCTGCGCCGCCGAGAAGCGCCGTCGCCGCAAGCGCGGCAAATTTCCGGATCCCGACAAGCGCGTGTTCATCAACACCGACATTTGCGAAGGCTGCGGCGATTGCGGGGTGCAGTCGAACTGTGTCGCCATCGTGCCGAAGGAAACCGAACTGGGCCGCAAGCGGGCCATCGACCAGTCGAGCTGCAATAAGGATTTTTCCTGCCTCAAGGGGTTTTGCCCGTCCTTCGTGACGCTGGAAGGGGCGAAGATCCGCAAGGAAGCCTCAGCCGATCTGGACCTGCCGGACCTGCCCGAGCCCGCGCTGCCCAGGATCGACGGCACGTATAACGTGGTGATCACCGGCGTCGGCGGCACGGGCGTGGTGACCATCGGCGCGGTCATGGCGCAGGCGGCGCAGATCGACGGCAAGGGCGCGGGCATGATGGAAATGGCCGGTCTGGCGCAGAAGGGCGGCGCGGTGCATATCCATTGCCGGATTGCCGAGAAGCCGGGCGATATCAGTGCGATACGAGTCGCCACGGGCGAGGCGGATGCGCTGATTGGCGGTGACCTGGTGGTCAGCGCCGGGGCCAAGACGCTGGGCCTGACTCGGATGGGGCGCACGGGTGGCGTGGTCAACAGCCACGAGATCATGACCGGCGATTTCACCCGCGACACCGAATTCACGCTGCCGACCGACCAGCTGGCGCTGTCGCTGAAGGCGCGGATGCAGGATGACGTGGTGCTGTTCGACGCCAGCGAACTGGCGCGGGTGGCGATGGGCGACGCGATCTTTTCCAACATGATCATCTTTGGCGCGGCATGGCAGCGGGGCCTCGTGCCCTTGTCTAAGGCCTCGATCGATGCTGCCATCGAGCTGAACGGGGCCGCGGTGGAGCGGAACCTGCGCGCCTTCGAAATTGGGCGATGGGCCGCCGTGCACCCCGAGGAGGCGGACCGCATGGTGACGCCGAACGTGGTGCAGAAACCCAAATCGCTGGAGGAGAAGATCGCCTTCCGCGCCGATCACCTGGTCGGATATCAGTCCAAGCGGCTGGCCAAGCGGTATCGCAAGCTGGTGGACGGGATCGAGAACGAGCAAGTGCGCGAAGCGGTGGCGATGGGCTATCACAAGCTCTTGAGCTACAAGGACGAATACGAGGTCGCGCGCCTGCTGATCCAGAGCCGGAAGAAGGCCGAGGAGGAGTTCGCGGGTGATTTCGACATGACCTTTCACCTGGCGCCGCCGATCCTGAGCAAGACCGGCCCGGACGGTAGGCCCAAGAAGCGGCAATTCGGCGCCTGGATGGAAAAGCCGATGCGCCTGATGGCGAAGTTCAAGGGCTTGCGCGGCACGCCGCTGGACATCTTCGGCTATAGCGAGGAGCGGCGGATGGAACGCGCGCTGATCCGCGAGTACGAGGCGGACATGGCGCAGGTGCTGCCTAAGCTGGAGGGCAGGACGCAGGACGCCATCGTGGCGCTGGCCGAACTGCCGTTGCAGATTCGCGGCTTCGGTCCGGTGAAGATGGCGAACGCGCAGAAGGCGGCCAAGCAGCGCGAGCATCTGTTGCAGGTGATCCGCGAAGGCGGGCAGGACGTGGCGCGCGCGGCACAGTAGGCCGCCCGCGCCTTTGTTACCCAAATTTCATCGCCCTGTTACGTGGCGGGGCGATGTAGATGGATGCACGCGAATCGAGACGGACGGTAACATGCGCCTGGAACGCCACGTGGCCCGTGACATCAGCTATGCCTACTCGGCGCAGACCCGCGGGGGCCGCGCCATGATCCGCACGATGGAAAACCTGACGGGCCGTATCCGGCTGATCAAGCGGGCGGCGGGCTATGAGCAGGAGGTCGCGGCGGGCCGGGATTTCTGGCAGGTGATGGTGGAACGCTATGGCCTGACGCTGGACGTTGTGGGCGGAAGCCTGGACAGCATCCCGCGCAAGGGGCCGTTGATCCTGATCGCGAACCACCCGTATGGCATTTTGGATGGTCTGATGATGGGCCATATCCTGAGCCAGACGCGGGGCGATTTCCGCATCCTTGCGCACCAGATCTTTCGCAAGGCTGAGGATCTGAACCGCGTGATCCTGCCGATCAGCTTCGACGAGACGAAAGAGGCTGTCGCGCTGAATGTCGAGACGCGCAAGACGGCGCTGAACTATCTGAAGGGCGGGGGCGCCATCGGGATTTTCCCCGGCGGGACGGTCAGCACGGCGGCCAAACCCTTTGCCCAGCCGCTCGACCCCGGCTGGCGCGGGTTCACGGCGCGGATGGTGGCGAAATCGGATGCGACTGTGGTGCCGATTTTCTTCGAAGGGCATACCAGCCGTTTGTTCCAGCTGGCCAGTCACCTGCATTACACCCTGCGCATGGGCTTGCTGATCAAGGAGTTCAGCAAGCGCGTGGACACACGCGTGCAGGTCGTGGTGGGCCAGCCCATCGCGCAGGACGAATTGCGCGCCCGGGCCGGCGACACGAAATCCATGATGGCGTTTCTGCGGCACAAGACGTATGAGCTTAGCACGCGTCCGGTGAACCCGGACGAGATTGGCTTCGAATACGACTAGGGGCGCGGGCAGCGCGGTTGACATGGCAGTTGGGATTTTCGACAGCGGGCTTGGCGGCCTGACGGTTCTGAGCGCCGTGGAGGCGCGGCTGCCCGATGTGGCGCTGGTCTATCTGGGCGACAACGCCAACGCGCCTTACGGCGTGCGCGATCCTGACGATATATTCACTCGCACCAAGGCGCATGTGCAGCGGCTGTGGCATGACGAGGACTGCAACCTGGTGATCCTGGCCTGCAACACCGCGTCCGCCGCCGCGCTGCGCCGGATGCAGGAGGAAGGCGTGCCGAAGGGCAAGCGCGTGCTGGGCGTCTTCGTGCCGCTGATCGAGGCGCTGACCGAGCGGCAATGGGGCGACAACTCTCCCCCGCGCGAGGTGGCGGTGAAGCACGCGGCGCTGTTCGCCACGCCCACGACCGTCAGCAGCAGGGCCTTTCAGCGCGAACTGGCGTTCCGGGCCATCGGCGTGGATGTCGAGGCGCAGGCCTGTGGCGGCGTGGTGGATGCCATCGAGGACGGCGACATGATTTTGGCCGAGGCGCTGGTGCGCAGCCATGTGGATGCGCTGAAGCGTAAGATGCCCAATCCGCAGGCCGCCGTTCTGGGCTGCACGCATTACCCGCTGGTCGAAGACGTGTTCCAGGCGGCATTGGGGCCGGAGGTGCAGGTCTATTCGCAGCCGCAACTGGTGGCGGCGAGCCTGGCCGATTACCTGGAGCGGCACCCCGAAATGGCGACCGGAGGCGAGGGCGTGCGTTTTTTGACCACGGGCGACCCCAAGCGCACCTCGGACCGGGCGACGCAGTTCCTGCGACGAGGGATCACGTTTCACGCCGCCTGAGGCCAGCGCGTCGCATTGCGGGCGCGCGCAATCTTCCTTACAAGACTGATAACTGATGAAAGAGGTCTGACATGACCCATAAAATCGCCATTCTGGGCGCTTCGGGCTATACCGGCGCCGAACTTGTCCGGCTGATCGCCACCCATCCCGGGCTGGAGATTGCCGCGCTGTCGGCCAATTCCAAGGCCGGGCAGACCATGGCGCAGGCGTTTCCGCATCTGCGGCACCTCGATCTGCCGACGCTGGTGACGATCGACGAGATCGACTTTTCCGGGATCGACCTGTGCTTTTGCGCCCTGCCGCACAAGACCAGCCAGGAGGTCATCGCGGCGCTGCCCACGGATCTGAAGATCGTGGATCTGAGCGCGGATTTCAGGCTGCGCGATCCGGACGCTTACGAGAAATGGTACGGCAACGCGCACGCCGCCGTCGAGATGCAGAAAGAGGCGGTCTATGGCCTGACCGAGTTCTACCGCGACGCCATCCGGGGCGCGCGGCTGGTGGCCGGAACGGGATGCAATGCCGCGACCGGGCAATATATCCTGCGGCCCTTGATCCAGGCGGGGGTGATCGACCTCGACGAGATCATCCTCGATCTGAAATGCGGGGTTTCGGGGGCAGGGCGGTCGCTCAAGGAAAACCTGCTGCATGCGGAGCTGTCCGAAGGGTATCACGCCTATGCCCTGGGGGGCACGCACCGGCACCTGGGCGAGTTCGATCAGGAGTTCTCGGAGATTGCGGGGCGGGACGTGCGCATCCAGTTCACGCCGCATCTGATCCCGGCGAACCGGGGGATTCTGGCGACGGGATATGTGAAGGGTGAGGCCAAGGCCGTTTACGAGACGCTTTTCAATACTTACGCGGACGAGCCTTTCATCGAGGTTCTGCCCTATGGTGAAGGGCCCAGCACGCGGCATGTGCGGGGCAGCAATTTCTGCCATATCGGCGTGGTGGCGGACCGCATCGACGGGCGGGCCATCGTGGTCGCCGCACTCGACAACCTGTGCAAGGGGTCGAGCGGGCAGGCTTTGCAGAATGCCAACCTGATGCTAGGTATCGACGAGACCACGGGGCTGATGCTGGCGCCGGTGTTTCCATGAGTTTCCCTGAGGAGGACGGGGTAGCGCGATGAAATCATTGAAAAAACAAAGGCGTGTGCAGATCATTGCCGTGACGGCCATTGCGCTGGTGCTGGCCACGGGGCTGATCGGCTATGCCATGCGCGACGGCATCAACTTCTTCCGCTCGCCAAGCCAGGTGATGGCCGAACCGCCCGCACCCTCGGAAACGTTCCGCATCGGCGGGCTGGTTGAGGAAGGCACGCTGAGGCGCGGCGAGGGCGAGACTGTGACCTTCAGCGTGACCGATGGCGGCGCGTCGGTGCCGGTGCGCTATACCGGGGTTCTGCCGGATCTTTTCGGAGAGAACGAGGGCATGGTGGGCTTGGGCCGCTATGAGGACGGGGTCTTTACCGCGACCGAGATCCTGGCCAAGCATGACGAGGAATACATGCCGAAAGAGGTGGTCGACGCGCTGAAGGAACAGGGCGTCTACCAGGAACCGGACGGTAGCTAGACCCCGCGTTAACCATTCCTGACCACCCTTGCCGGCGAGTTGACATCGCTGGCCAAGGGGGCGCGGAATGCAGACTGTCTCGGAGATCGCAAAGGATATCCTGGCGCGGGAAGGCGGGTTCGTGAACGACCCCAACGACCCCGGCGGGGCCACCAACCATGGCGTGACCATCCACACGATGCGGCGGCTGGGGCTGGACCTGGACCGCGACGGGGATGTGGACGTGGCCGATGTGCGCCGGCTGAGCCGCGCACAGGCGCAGGATATTTTCATCGACCATTACTACCACCGGCCCGGCATCGCCCGCCTGCCGCAGGTTTTGCAGGCCAGCGTGTTCGACATGTACGTGAATGCCGGGGCCAATGCGGTGAAGATCCTGCAACGGCTGTTGCGGCAGATGGGGCACGAGGTGGCGGTGGACGGCATCATCGGCCCGCAGACCATCGAGGCGGCCGAGCTGGCCCATGGCGTGGCGCCGCTGCATATCGCGGATGCCTACGGGATCGCGCGGCGGAATTACTATTTCCGGCTGGCCGATCAGCGCCCCGCGTCGCGCAAATACGCGCGCACCCGGGCGGGCGGAAAGGGCGGCTGGATCCGGCGGGCCGAGGCGTTCATCTCGCCCCGCTATCACCTGACGCCGACGGAATTTCGGGACCGGGTGGCGAAATGGGACTGATCCAGACATTCCTGAGCTTGGTCTTCGGCGGCGGGCGCAATGCCGTGGTCGAGACGGCGGAGGCGTTCCGGGTGAATGCCGAGAAATCGGATGAACGCGCGGCGGAGTTGCAGGGCGCGGCGCTGGCGCAGCTGGCGGCGGAGTTCAAGGCCGAGCGCAAGGGCTGGTACGACCGGTTCATCGACGGGCTGAACCGGGTGCCGCGCCCGGCAATGGCGCTTGGCACGCTGGGTCTGTTCGTGGCCGCGATGGTGGACCCGATCTGGTTTTCCGAGCGGATGCAGGGGATCGCGCTGGTGCCCGAGCCGCTGTGGTGGCTGTTGGGGGCGATTGTCAGCTTTTACTTCGGGGCGCGGCATCAGGCGAAGGGGCAGGAATTTCACCGCTCCATCGCTGCCACGATGGCCCGCACGCCGCAGGTGGTGGGCAACCTGAAATCCCTGCGCGCGCTGGAGGCGGGCAGCGCGGGCGTGGCCGATACCGGGCATGACGCGGGGCTGAGCTTGCAGGTGCAGCAGGCGGACAGCGAGCCCAATGCGGCCCTGCGGGAGTGGCAGGACGCTAGCCACGGGCGATAAGAGCGCGCGGGCGCGTGGCGCGAAGCACGGGGCCCGCCGCGTGTCCTCACCGTCATCCCCGGACTTGATCCGGTGATCTCTTGGCGGGGGAGGTCCCGGATCAAGTCCGGGACGATGTTGCGTATCTAGTCACCGGCGCGGAATCAAGGCGCTGCTTGCCGCGCCGCCGCGCCATCGCTGCCCCCCACCCAGGGGGCGGCGATTGGGCAGACGCGGGTACATTGCTTGAACGTTTTTCGGATTTGGCCGAGAAAAAGCTCTGCCGATGTGCCGTTGGATCGACACCCCGGGGGGCAGCGATGGCGCGGCGTATTCCCGCGACAATGTGATCACCCGTCGCACCCGAAATGGGTTGGAGACGAGGCCCGGGACGATTATAACCGGGCCATGATCACCGAGCTTGGACATTTCGCCCTCATCCTCGCCTTCTTCGTGGCGTGCTTTCAGTCGGTCGTGCCTCTGATCGGCGCGCATAAGCGATGGGCGGGGTGGATGGCGGTGGCCGAGCCCGCCGCGACGCTGCAATTCGTGCTGACGCTGGGCGCGTTCGGCGCGCTGATGTGGGCCTTCGTGACCTCTGATTTCTCGCTGGAGCTGGTGGTGGCCAACAGCCATTCGGCCAAGCCGCTGCTTTACAAGATCACCGGCGTCTGGGGGAACCACGAAGGCTCGATGCTGCTGTGGGTGCTGATCGTGACGCTTTTCGGGGCGTTCGCCGCGTGGTTCGGCGGCAACCTGCCGCCGACGCTGAAGGCGCGTGTGCTGTCGATTCAGGGCCTGATCGGGGTGGCGTTCTTTGCGTTTATCCTGTTCACCTCGAACCCGTTTCTGCGCATGGACGTGCCGCCTTTCGACGGGCGCGACCTCAATCCGCTGTTGCAGGACCCCGGGTTGGCGTTCCATCCGCCGTTCCTCTACCTCGGCTACGTGGGTCTTTCGATGACCTATTCCTTCGCGCTGGCCGCGTTGATCGAGGGCCGGGTCGATGCGGCCTGGGGCCGGTGGGTGCGGCCCTATACGCTGGCGGCGTGGATCTTCCTGACCATCGGCATCGCGCTTGGGTCCTGGTGGGCCTATTACGAGCTGGGCTGGGGCGGGTTCTGGTTCTGGGACCCGGTCGAAAACGCCAGCTTCATGCCGTGGCTCATTGCCGCCGCGCTGCTGCATTCGGCCATCGTGGTGGAAAAGCGCGAGTCGCTGAAAAGCTGGACCATCCTCTTGGCCATCATCGCCTTCGGGTTTTCGATGATCGGCGCGTTCATCACCCGCTCGGGCGTGCTGACCTCGGTTCATGCCTTTGCCACGGACCCCGAACGCGGCGTGTTCCTGCTGATGATCACCGGCTTTTTCATGATGCTGGGCCTGACACTGTTCGCCGCGCGGGCGGGCGCGATGCAGGCCAAGGGGGTCTTTGGCCTGATGAGCCGCGAGACGATGCTGGTGGCCAACAACGTGCTCTTGGGCGTGTCGGCCTTTGTCATCTTCGTGGGCACGATCTGGCCGCTGATCTCGGAACTCATGTTCGACCGCAAGCTGAGCGTCGGCGAGCCGTTCTTCAACATGGCCTTCACGCCGTTCATGGTGGTTCTGGGCCTGATCCTGCCGGTGGGCGCGATGCTGCCGTGGAAGCGGGGCAATTTGGGCCGCGTGGTGAAGCCGCTGGCGGGGGCGTTCGCGCTGGCCGTGGCCGTGGGCGCGCTGGCGTTTGCGATGCAGACGGAACGCAGCGCGCTTGGCCCGGTGGGCCTGTTCCTCGCGGCCTGGCTGGTGTCGGGCGCGGCGGTCGATCTGTGGAGCCGGACGGGACGGGGCGGGGGCCGCCTGTCGCGGCTGACGCGCCTGCCGCGCGCCGACTGGGGCAAGGCCGTGGCCCATGCGGGCTTTGGCATCACCATCGCGGGCATCGCCGGGATGCTGGCCTGGGAGGCCGAGGATATCCGCGTGGCGCAGGTGGGCGACAGCTTTGACGTGTCGGGACTGACCATCACGCTCGACGACGTGCGCGAGGTGGAGGGGCCGAACTACCTGTCGACTATGGCGGATGTGACCCTGTCGAAGGGCGGCTCCGAGATCAGCCGGCTGACCCCGGAAAAGCGCATCTACCCGGTGGCCGGGATGCCAACGACCGAGGCCGCGATCGACAACGGCTTTCTGCGCGACGTCTATGTCGTGATCGGCGACGAGCAGGCGGCGGGCGGCTGGGCCGTGCGGACCTATTACAAGCCCCTGGCGAACTGGATCTGGGGCGGCGCGATCCTGATGGCGATCGGCGGTGCGCTGTCGCTTTCGGATCGGCGTTACCGCGTGGCAGCCGGCGCGCGCAAGACCCGCGCCGTGGGGGTGCCGGCGGAATGAAGCGGCTTGTGCTGATCCTGTGCCTTCTGGCCTCGCCGCTCTGGGCGGTGCAGCCGGACGAGATCCTGGACGATCCGGCGCTGGAGGAGCGCGCGCGGGAGATATCCTCCGGCCTGCGCTGTCTGGTCTGCCGCAACGAGAGCATCGACGATTCCAATGCTGACCTGGCCCGCGATCTGCGCCTGTTGGTGCGCGAGCGGCTGGTGGCCGGCGACAGCGACGAAGAGGTCGTGGACTTCGTCGTGGACCGGTACGGCGAATACGTGCTGCTGAACCCGGTGGCCAGCGGCAGCAACCTTGTGCTGTGGCTGGCGGGGCCGGTGATGCTGATCCTCGGCGGGCTCTTGGCGGCGGTCTATATCCGGGGGCGCGCGAACTCGAAACCCGAGGGCGAGGCGGGGCTGAGCGCCGCCGAAGAGGCGCGGCTGCGCGAAATCATGAAGGACTGACGCGCCGTCGCGCGTTGCATTTCCGGGCCGCGCGGGGTTGATTGGCGTCAGACGCCAGATGGAGGCCCGCCCGATGACACGTTACGAGACCCTGACATACGACCTGAAAGACGACATCGCCGTGCTGCGGATGAACCGCGCCGACAAGATGAACGCGCTCAACACACAGATGCGGGCCGAAATCACCGACGCGGTTCAGCGTGCCGGGCGCGAGGCGCGGGTGGTGGTGCTGACCGGCAATGGCAAGGCGTTCTGCTCGGGGCAGGACCTGTCGGACAACGGAACGGCGGCGGCGCTGGACGTGGAGCGCGTGTTGCGCGACGAGTACGAGCCGATGCTGCGGATGATCTCGGACTGTCCGGTGCCGACGATTGCGGCCGTGAACGGCCCCGCGGCGGGGGCGGGGGCGAACCTGGCGCTGGCCTTCGACGTGGTGATCGCCACGGAAAGCGCCTATTTCCTGCAGGCCTTTGCGCGGATCGGGCTGATCCCGGATGCGGGCGGCACCTATTGGATGCCGCGGCAGGTGGGCGCGGCCAAGGCGATGGGCGCGGCGCTGTTCGCCGAGCCGATTTCGGCGCGGCAGGCGGATGCCTGGGGCCTCATATGGGAGGCGGTCGAGGATGACGCGTTCGAGCTGCACTGGCAGACGCGGGCGGCGCACCTGGCCAAGGGGCCGACGGCGGCCTATGGCGGGATCAAGCGCGCGGTGCGCGGCAGCTGGGAAAACGGCTTCGACAAGCAGCTGGACCTCGAGGCGCAGTTGCAAGGCGAATGCGGTCGGACACGGGATTTCCAGGAAGGCGTGACCGCCTTCCTGGACAAGCGCAAGCCGGAATACGAAGGGCGCTGATCAGTCGGCGAGCTCGATTAGTTCCACGTCGCTGAGCAGGAAAGACCCGCCAAGCCCGGCCAGGATGACGGCGGGGGCGCCGTCGAGGCTGACCACGGCGTCGCCGCCCACATCCGTCAGGCTGAGGTCCGGGGGCTCGCTGCCTTCGTAGGTCAGCACAAGCAGCTCCTCGTTCACTTCGAAATCCGTGATGGTGGCTGGGTTGCCCGCCAGAAGAGGGCTGCCGCCGATGAAAAGGTCAAAGCCGTAGCCGCCGGACACCGTGTCGTCCTGGCCGAAGATCATGGCATCGCTGCCGGCGCCGCCATCGACCTCGTCGCCTTGGGTGTCTTCATCTTGGGTCAGGTCCAGGCCCGGCAGATCGTCGAGCGACGCCGTCACGCCATTTTCAAAATCACGGGCCGCGGTGCGGACCGCGTCGATGAAAGCGGTCTGATCGGTCAGGCCGGTGGACAGGATCAAGTCGTCGCCGGTGTCCCCGCGCAAGGTGTCGGCGCCGTCGCTGTCGATCAGGATATCGTCGTCGGCCCCGCCGCGCAGGAAGTCGTTGCCGGCATTGCCCGCGATCACGTCCTGCCCGGCTTCGCCGAACAACCGGTCGTCGCCATCGCCGCCATCGATGATGTCGCCATCCGCGCCGCCACGCGCCACGTCATCGCCGCCTTCGGCGTCGATGAAATCAATGGCATCCGTACCAACAATCGAATCGGCGCCCGCCGTACCTGTGATCGGGTTGATCCCGTCGGTCGGCAGGGGATCGGGGCCACCGGTTTCCGGCTCTTCGGGCAGGGGGCCGGGGCCGCCGGTTTCGGGCTCTTCCTCGCCCGGCGTGTCCGGTGCACGCGCGTTGTCGTCGTCATCATCGTCAAGAAGGTCGATGGCCAGCGCGGCCGTCGCACCGATGCCCAGAAGACTGAGCAGAACTATACCAAGCATGAAAGAATTCCCCAGGAGACTCACACGCTTGCAGAATACTGCCGCGTTTGTATCCGGTCCTGAACATTCGCGCGCGAGGGTCGAATTTCATCATCAGATGGCGATTCCGGCCCTGCATTGTCGCCGCTCCGGGAACAATAAACTGAAAAACCAGGAAGTGTTCCAACGCTCGGTCTGGGGCGGCCCGACCGGTTAGGCGGTGTAGCGCCCGACGGCGACGTTGCGCAGCGAAAATTCAGGGCTGGCGTCGCGCAGCACGGCGATCGAACGGCCATCGGCCAGGATCGTGGTCACGCCCGTGGTCTCGTTGCGCTCGACCGAGAGTTCGGGTGCATCGCCATCGCGATCATAGACAAAGGTGATGATGTCCTCGGCGGCGTCGAAATCGGCGATCTCGACCGGGGCGTCGCCCTCGATCCAGTCGCCCAGGGCGAATTCGTCGTCGCCCGGCCCGCCGGTGACGGTGTCGTCAGAGCCGGCCACCACCGTGTCGTCGCCATCGCCCAGGTCGATCACGTCGCCCGCGTCGGAGGTGGCGGGCAGGTCATAGGCGAAGCTGATGCTGAAAATATCCGTGGCCGTGGCGGCTGAGGCGCGCAGGGCCGCCTCGTCGACGATATTGGCCGCCTCGACAAAATCGTTGCCGGTGCCCGACTGCACCACGTCGGCGCCGTCACCGGGAAGGATGACGTCGCCGCCCGCACCGCCCGACAGCGTGTCGTCGCCGTCAAGGCCCAGGAGCCAGTCGCCACCGCGCTCGCCGGTCAGCGCCTCGGCACTGTCGGTGCCCAGGATCAGGTCGTCGCCGGGCTTGACCTGGCCCGTCGCATCAGGGTCCGCCCCATCCGGATCGGCATCGGCGGCGTTGCGGTTGCCCGCGTCCTGTTCGACCTCCGGCAGGTCGAGCCCGCCGAGGCCGACAAGCCCCGCCATGGCACCGCCCACAAGTAACAGAATGCCCATAATGGCCATATCGCGCCCTCGCTAACCCCAGTTCCGGGCATCTTGGGCCAGAGGACTGAACAGCCGGTAAATCCGCACTGAGACAGGCGCACGCTTTCCAATAAAATTTTAAAGATCAGCGGCGGGCAGCTGTGCCGCAACGAAAAACGCCCCGCATCGGCGGGGCGTTGTCGCATTGGTGTTCCGGGCTCAGCGGTTTTCCATATCCACGTAGTCGCGCAGCGTCTCGCCCTTGTAGAGCTGGCGCGGGCGGCCGATTTTCAGCTGCGGATCGCCGATCATTTCCTTCCACTGGGAAATCCAGCCGACCGTGCGGCTGAGCGCGAAGATGGGCGTGAACATCGACGTCGGGAAGCCCATCGCCTCGAGGATGATGCCCGAGTAGAAATCGACGTTCGGGAACAGCTTCTTCTCGGTGAAGTAGGAGTCTTCCAGCGCCTGTTTCTCAAGCTCCTTGGCGACCTGAAGCGTCGGGTTGTTCTCGATGCCCAGAAGGTCCAGCACCTCGTCGGCGGATTGCTTCATCACCTTGGCGCGCGGATCGAAGTTCTTGTAGACACGGTGGCCGAAGCCCATCAGGCGGAAAGGATCGTCCTTGTCCTTGGCGCGCTTGATGAATTCCGGGATGCGGTCGGGCGTGCCGATTTCCTGAAGCATTTCCAGGCAGGCCTGGTTGGCGCCGCCATGGGCCGGACCCCAGAGGCAGGCGATGCCCGCCGCGACACAGGCAAACGGGTTGGCGCCCGACGAGGACGCAAGCCGCACCGTGGAGGTCGAGGCGTTCTGCTCGTGGTCGGCATGGAGCGTGAAGATGCGGTCCATGGCGCGCGAAAGGATCGGGTTGACCTCGTAATCCTCGGCCGGGACGGCAAAGCACATGCGCAGGAAGTTCGAGGCATAGTCGAGCTCGTTGCGCGGGTACACGAAGGGCTGGCCCAGCGTGTATTTATAGGCCATCGACGCGATGGTGGGCATCTTGGCGATCAGTCGGATCGTCGCAACCTCGCGCTGCCACGGGTCCGAGATGTCGGTGCTGTCGTGGTAGAAGGCCGACAGCGCACCGACCACGCCGACCATGATGGCCATCGGGTGCGCGTCACGGCGATAGCCGCGGAACAGGAACTGCATCTGTTCGTGCAGCATGGTGTGGTTGGTCACGCGGGATTCGAAGTCTTCCAGCTGCGCGGCAGAGGGCAGCTCGCCGTAGAGCAACAGATAGCACACTTCGAGATAGTGGGATTTCTCGGCCAGCTGGTCGATCGGGTAGCCGCGATGCAGAAGCTCGCCCTTGCCGCCGTCGATATAGGTGATCGTGCTGTCGCAGCTGGCGGTCGAGGTGAAGCCGGGATCATAGGTGAACACGCCCGCCTGCGCGTAAAGCTTGCGGATGTCGATCACGTCCGGGCCGGCGGTGGGCGAATAGATCGGAAGCTCGTACTCGGTGCCTTCGATCGTCAGTTTTGCAGTTTTGGTACTGTCTGCCATCAGGATCTCCCTCGTCATGCCGCGGCGCATGGCGCACCTTGGCTGCATATTCCAGCACGCCTTACGAGCGGGTTAACCGCTCTGCGAGGCAGCATCATTCAGTCGGGCGAGGGATTCCTCCCGGCCCAGGACCAGCATCATGTCAAACACGCTCGGTGTTGCCGCCCGACCGGCCAGTGCGGCCCGCATCGGGCCGGCCAGCTTGCCGAACTTGAGTTCCTTGGAGGCCGCGAACGCGTTCGCCGCCTCTTCCAGATCGTTGCGCGACCAGTTAGCATTTTGCAAGTGCGGCGTCAATTCGCGCAGTATACCACGGGATACATCGTCTAGCTGCGCGGCGGCTTTCTCGTCCGGCTCGACAGGGCGGTCTGTCAGAATAAACTGTGCCTTGTCAAGCAGTTCCGGGAAGGTCTTGGCGCGCTCTTTCAGGCAGTACATGCCGTCCAGCATCAGCGCCTGTTTCGGCTCAGACAAGGGCGCGGATGCCGTCGCGTCAAGAAAACCGTTCAGTTCATGCAGCAGTGCAGCATCGTCGCTGGCGGCGATGTGCTGCCCGCACAGATTTTCCAGCTTCTTGAAGTCGAAGCGGGCCGGGGATTTGCCGATTCCGTCGAGGTCGAACCACGCCTTCGCCTGATCGTCGGTGAAAAACTCGTCGTCGCCGTGGCTCCATCCCAGTCGGGCGAGATAGTTGCGCATCCCCGCCGCCGGGTACCCCTGTTTCTGGTACTCATCAACGCCAAGCGCGCCGTGCCGCTTGCTCATCTTCTTGCCGTCGGGGCCGTGGATCAGCGGGATGTGGGCGTAGACGGGCAGGGGCCAGCCCATCGCGGTGTAAATCAACATCTGGCGGGCGGCGTTGTTGAGGTGGTCGTCGCCGCGGATGACGTGGGTGACGCCCATGTCGTGGTCGTCCACCGCCACGGCCAGCATGTAGACCGGCGTGCCGTCAGAGCGCAGCAGGACCATGTCGTCCAGCTGATCGTTGCGGATGGTGACGTCGCCCTGCACGGTGTCGGCAATGGTGGTCGTGCCCTCCAGCGGGGCCTTGATGCGGATGACATAGGGCGCGTCGGGGTGCGTGGCGGGGTCGGCGTCGCGCCACGGGCTGCGGTAGAGGGTGGAGCGGCCCTCGGCCTTGGCCTGATCGCGGAAGGCCTGGATTTCTTCCTGCGTGGCAAAGCACTTGTAAGCCTGATCGTTGGCCAGCAACTCGTTCGCGACCTCTGCGTGGCGGTCGACGCGGGCGGCCTGGCTGACCGCTTCGCCGTCATGATCGAGGCCCAGCCACGCAAGCCCGTCCAATATCGCCTGCGTCGCCTCGGGGGTCGAGCGGGCGCGGTCGGTATCTTCGATGCGCAGAAGGAACGAGCCGCCGTGACGCCGCGCAAACAACCAGTTGAAAAGCGCCGTGCGCGCGCCGCCGATATGCAGGTATCCGGTCGGCGAAGGGGCAAATCGGGTGACAACTGGCTGCGACATGGGGCCGGTTAACCTTTCGGTAAGCATGGGAGACGTATCAATACGGTGCCTGTCTATCGGCCCATGAAAAGGGAGACAAGCCTTGGTGCTTTGGCAGCGTGCCGTCGCCGCGTGGATGGATCAGCGCGGGCACCTGTTTGCGTGGGTGCCGGTGATGCTGGCCTGCGGGATCGCGCTTTATTTCGGGCTGAAAGCCGAGCCGCCGCTTTGGGTTTACGCGGCGCTGGCCGGGGGCATTGGAGCGGCGCTTGTGGTGCTTCGGGCCGTCGGCGCGGGGCTGGCGCCGGTGATCTGGGCCGTGGCGCTTGTGGCCGTTGGTGTCTGCATCGCCGCCGTGCGGGCGCATGGCGTGGCGGATGCCAAGCTGGGCTGGCGCTATTACGGCCCGGTCGAGGGGCGCGTGGTGGATATCGACCGATCAAGCTCGGACGCGCTGCGGGTGACGCTGGACCGCGTGGTGCTGCGCAACATGGGCCCCGACATCACGCCGGGGCGCGTGCGGGTGTCGTTTCACGGCGCGGCCGAGGGGGCCGATCCGCGCCCGGGCGAGACGCTGATCCTGACCGCGCACCTGTCGCCGCCCGCCGGCCCGGTCGAGCCGGGCGGTTTCGATTTTCAGCGGCACGCGTGGTTCAAGGGGCTGGGTGCCGTGGGCTACACGCGCACGCCCGTCCTGCTGCTGGAACCGGCGGCGGGCGGGCAGGTGCTGTTCAAGACGCGCATGGCATTGTCGGACCGCATCCAGGCGCAGATGCCGGGCGAGGCCGGGGCGTTCGCGGCGGCGATCATGACCGGCGACCGCTCGGGCATGGGGCAGGAGACGCTGACCGCCCTGCGCGTGTCGAACCTGGCGCATCTTCTGGCCATATCGGGTCTGCACATGGGGCTTTTGGCGGGGTTCGTCTTTGCCGCGTTGCGGCTGGGGATGGCCGCCTTGCCGGGCTGGGGCCTGCGCCTGCCCACCAAGAAGATCGCGGCGGTGGGTGCGCTGCTGGCGGCGGCGGGGTACCTGGCGCTGTCGGGCGGCAACGTGGCCACCGAGCGGGCCTTCGTCATGGTGGCGGTGATGCTGCTGGCGGTGCTGGCGGACCGGCGCGCGCTCAGCTTGCGGGCGGTGGCGCTGGCGGCCTGCATCATTCTGGTGCTGCGGCCCGAGGCGCTGATGGGGCCGGGGTTCCAGATGTCGTTTGCGGCGACGACCGCGCTGGTGGCGGTCTTCGGCGCCTTGCGCGACCGGGACTGGCGCGTGGGGCCCAAGTGGATGCGGCCGGTCTGGGCGGTGGTGATGTCGTCCTTCGTGGCGGGGCTGGCGACGGCGCCCATTGCGGCTGCGCATTTCAACCAGATCGCGCATTACGGGCTGGTGGCGAACCTGATGAGCGTGCCGCTGATGGGCATGCTTGTCATGCCCATGGCGGTGCTGGCCGGCCTTTTGATGCCCTTGGGGCTGGAAGGGCTGGCACTGGGCGTGATGCAGCCCGCGCTGGAGTGGATCCTGGGTGTGGCGCATTGGGTCTCGGGGCTGGACGGCGCGCGGGGCACGGTGGTGCGGCCGGGGCCATGGGTGCTGCCGCTCTTGTCGCTGGGAGCGCTTTTCGTCGTGCTGTGGCAAGGGCGGGCGCGGTTCTCGGGGGCGGTGCCGGTGGCAGCGGCCTTCGTGCTGTGGTCGGAGGCGGAGCGGCCAGATATCCTTGTCTCCGACACCGGCAGCCTCGTCGGCGTGATGACGCCCGAGGGGCGGGCGCTGTCCACGGGCCGCGCGTCAGGCTTCGTGGCGATGAACTGGCTGGAGAATGACGGCGACCCGGCGGATCAGGAAGGGGCCTTTGCCCGCTGGACGCAGGTGGCGGGCGGCGCGGGCTGGCCGATCACCGCCGTCCGGGGCAAGCGGGCGGCAGAAGAGTTCACCGACTGCGCGCCCAAGGACTGGGTGGTGTTCAACAACGTGCCGCGGGCGGAATTGCCATGCCGCGCGATCCATCCCGGCACGCTGAAGGACACCGGCGCGTTGGCGATCTGGCGCGAGAAGGACGGACTGCGCGCCGTGAGCGCCCGCGACATGACGGGCGCACGACTTTGGAACATTGACCGTCCTGGGCGGTCCGATAGTCGTCAGTAGGTACGGATAAGGCCCACGAGGCGGCCCTGCACCTTGACCTGGTCTTCGGGCAGCACGCGGGTCTCGTAGGCCGGGTTAGCGGCTTCCAGGGCTATGGCATTGCCGCGGCGGTAGAATTTCTTCAGCGTTGCCTCCTGATCCTCGACCAGCGCCACGACGATATCGCCATTGTCGGCGGTGGATGTCTCGCGGATCACCACCACGTCGCCGTCATTGATGCCGGCCTCGATCATCGAGTCGCCTTTTACTTCCAGCGCGTAATGCTGACCGGGGCCGGCGATCATGTCGCCGGGGACGGCCACGTTGTGGCTGGCATGGGCGATGGCCTCGATCGGGACACCGGCGGCAATGCGGCCCATGACGGGCAGTTCCAGCGCGTGCACCGCCTCGACCGGACGTGCATCTGCGGGCTGGTCCTCGGGGCGGTCGCCCTCGATCACACGGGGGGTAAAGCCGCCGCCACCGCCGCCGATCATGTCGCTTGTCATGCTGTCGGGCAGCTTGATGATTTCCAGCGCACGCGCACGGTGGGCAAGCCGGCGGATGAAGCCGCGTTCCTCCAGCGCCGTGATCAGGCGGTGAATGCCGGACTTGGAGCGCAGGTCCAGCGCATCCTTCATCTCGTCAAAGCTGGGCGGCACGCCATCGCGCTGCACCCGCTTGTGAATGAATTCCAGCAGATCGAGCTGTTTCTTGGTCAGCATTTTCCCACGTCTCCACGATCCATGTGTTTACATTTGTTCTACGCATGTTCTCGTTTTGTGTCAACGGGTCTGTGGATAAGCGGTCAGATCGGCACGTAATCCACCCAGTCGCCCTGCGCCCGGGGGGCGTCGTCGGCGGGGCGGATGAGCAGCGCGTTGGCGCGGGCCAGGACCGACAGCATCCCGCTGTCCTGGCTGCGTTCGGGCAGGATGGTGCCGTCCTCGACCTGGGCGCGCATGTAATGCTCGCGCGGGCTGCCGGGGGGCATGGCTGTGGCCAGTTTGGCCGAAAGGCGTGGGGCGGGCATGGCGGGCAGGCCCTGCATGACGCGGATCATCGGGGCCATGAAGATATGTCCGCAGACCATGGCCGAGACGGGGTTGCCGGGCAGGCCCAGCATGGCGGCATCCCCCATCCGGCCCGCCATCAGGGGTTTGCCGGGGCGCATTTTCACCTTGTAGAACGCGCGATCCATGCCCAGATCGCCGGCCACCGCACCGACAAGATCGTGGTCGCCCACCGACGCGCCGCCGATGGTCACGACAAGATCCGCGCCCTTGGCAAGATCAAAGGCGGTTTCCAGCGCCTCGCGCGTGTCGCCGGCGATGGGCAGCATCCGGGGCTCGGCCCCCAGCGTGTCCAGCAGGGCGCAAAGCCCGAAGGAATTGGACGCGATGATCTGGTCGGGGCCGGGGTCTTCGCCCGGCATCACCAGCTCGTCGCCGGTGGCAATGAGGGCCACCTTGGGTTTGCGGGTGACGGTGACCTCGGCCACGTTCATCGACGCCAAAAGCGCGACGTCCTCGGGCGACAGAAGGCGCGGCGCCTCGACCCGGTCGCCGATGCGGAAATCGTCGCCGCGGGGGCGGATGTTCGGCTTGTCTTCCAGCCTGTCGCCCAGGGTGATGCGGTCGCCATCGCGGGTGACGTCCTCTTGGATCACGACCTTGTCCGCGCCCTCGGGCACCGGCGCGCCGGTGAAGATGCGCACGGCCTGACCCGCGTTGACGGTGCCATCAAAGCCATGCCCGGCGGCGGATTCGCCGATGACGTCAAAGCTGGCGCCCGGCACGGCCTCGGAACGTTTGACGGCATAGCCGTCCATCGAGGAAGCATCGAACGGCGGCTGGTCGCGCCGCGCCTCGGCATCCTGCGCCAGCACGCGGCCATGCGCCTCGCGCAGCGGAACGGTTTCCGGCTCCAAGCGGGAGACGAGCGAGAAGAGGTGGGCAAGAGCCTCGTCGACGGTAATCATTTGGCCTCGTAACGGCCCGATTTTCCGCCGTCTTTCAGCACCACGCGCAGCCCGCCGATTTCCATTGCGCGGTCCACGGCCTTGGCCATGTCATAGACCGTCAGCGCCGCAGTGCTGGCCGCGGTCAGCGCCTCCATCTCCACCCCGGTCTGGCCAGTGGTCTTGACCGTGGCGGTGATGCGGATGCCGGGCAGGTCGGGGTCGGGGGTCAGTTCCACCGCGACCTTGGCGATGGGCAAGGGGTGGCAGAGCGGGATCAGCTCGGACGTGCGCTTGGCGCCCATGATGCCAGCGAGGCGGGCGACGGACAGAACGTCGCCCTTCTTGGCGCGGCCTTCAGTAATGATATCAAAGGTCTCTCGGGCCATCTTGATGTGCGCCTCGGCCACCGCGACGCGGTCCGTCACGTCCTTGTCCGAAACGTCGACCATGTGGGCGTCGCCCTTGCCGTCGAAATGCGTGAGCCCGGCCATCAGACGTGCGCGGCCGGGGTGCTGCCCGACAGGATATCGCGTGTGGCGGCGGTGACATCGTTCTGCCGCATCAGGCTTTCGCCGATCAGGAAGCAGCGCGTGCCGTAGCGGGCCATCTCGGCCAGGTCGTCATTGGTGTAAAGCCCGCTTTCCGAGATCAGCAAGTGGTCGATGGGTGCGAGCCGGGCCAGCCGCTTGGTCACATCGAGCGAGGTCTCGAACGTGTTGAGATCCCGGTTGTTGATGCCCAGAAGGTTTGATTTCAGCACGCCGGTGCGGTCCAGTTCGGCCTCGTTATGGACCTCGATCAGCGCGTCCATCCCAAGCTCGCGCGCGGCCTCTTCCAGCTCGATCGCCTGCGCGTCGCTGACCGAGGCCATGATGATCAGGATGCAGTCGGCGCCCCAGGCGCGGGCCTCGACCACTTGGTAGGGGTCATAGAGGAAATCCTTGCGCAGCACCGGCAGATCGCAGGCCTCGCGGGCCTGCACCAGGTACTCGGGCGCGCCCTGGAAACTGGGCGTGTCGGTCAGCACCGACAGGCAGGTCGCGCCGCCTTCGGCATAGGCGGCGGCCAGCGCGGCGGGGTCGAAATCCTCGCGGATGAGACCCTTGGAGGGGCTGGCCTTCTTGATCTCGGCAATCAGACCGAAGCCGGTCTTGCTGGCCTGCAAAAGCGCGTCGCCGAAGGGGCGCACAACGGGGGCGTTTGCGGCCTCGGATTCCAGCGTTTCCAAGGACTTGTTGGCCTTTGCGGCGGCAATCTCCTCCAGCTTGTAGGCCTTTATCTTTTCCAGGATGGATGGCGTGCTCATGCGGCCTCCGACGTTATTCTGGCAAGGGTTTCGATGCGCGATTTCGCGGCGCCGCTGTCGATGCTGTCGCGGGCCTGTTCGACGCCTTGTTTGAGGTCGCTCGCGTGGCCCGCCACCACCAGCGCCGCGGCGGCGTTCAGCAGCACGGCGTCGCGGTAGGCGCCCGGCGCGCCGTCCAGCAGGGCACGGAAGGCGCGGCCGTTTTCCTCGGGCGTGCCGCCCAGGATATCCTCGAACGGGTGGACGGGCAGGCCGGCGTCTTCGGGGTGAATCTCGGCCTCGCGGATGGTGCCGTCTTCTTCCAGCGCGGCCAGCTGGCTGGGGGCGGAGATGCTCAGTTCGTCGGTGCCATCGCCGCCGTGGACCAGCCAGGCCCGTTCGGAGCCGAGCTTGCCCAGGGTTTCGGCCATGGGGCGGATGAGGTCGGGACTGAACGCGCCGGTCAGCTGGCGTTTGACGCCCGCCGGGTTGGTGAGGGGCCCAAGGATATTGAAGATCGTGCGCGTCCCAAGTTCGGCGCGCACTGGGCCGACATGGGCCATGGCCGGGTGATGCATGGGCGCCATCATAAAGGCGATGCCGGCGTTTTCCAAAGCCTTCTCAACCACATCCGGGCCAACCATTACGTTGACACCCATCTGCGTGAGCGCATCGGCCGCGCCGGACTTGGAACTGAGGTTGCGGTTGCCGTGCTTGGCCACGGGCACGCCCGCGCCCGCGACGACAAAGGCGGTGGCGGTCGAGATATTCAGCGTGCCCTTGCCGTCGCCGCCGGTGCCGACGATGTCCATCGCCCCCTTGGGCGCGCGGACCTTGTTGCACTTGGCGCGCATCACGGCGGCGGCGGCGGCGTATTCGTCCACCGTCTCGCCGCGCGTGCGCAGGGCCATCAGGAAGCCGCCCATCTGCGCCGGCGTCGCCTCGCCCTCGAAGAGGGTGGTAAAGGCCGCCTCGGCCTCGTCCCGGGTCAGGGGGCGGTCGGCGGCGGCGCCGATCAGGGGCTTCAGGCTGTCGCTCACGCGGGCACCTTCATCACGTCGAGGAAATTCTTCAGCAGGGCGTGACCATGCTGCGAGCGGATCGATTCGGGGTGGAATTGCACGCCGTGGATGGGCAGCGATTTGTGTTGCAGGCCCATGATCGTGCCGTCCTCAAGCTCTGCCGTGATATCAAGCACATCGGGGCAGGTGTCGCGCGCCACGACGAGGGAGTGATAGCGCGTCGCCTCGAAGGGCGTGGGCAGCCCGGCAAAGACGCCCGAGGCGGTGTGGTGCATCGTGCCCATCTTGCCATGCACGATATCGGTATGGCGCGTGACCGTGCCGCCGAAGACCTCGCCGATGGCCTGATGGCCCAGGCAGACCCCCAGAAGGGGCGTGCCCGTGTCCGCCGCCGCCTCGATCAGCGCCTTGCAGATGCCCGCCTGCGACGGCGTGCCGGGGCCGGGCGACAGCAGGATACCCGCCGGCTTCATCGCCATCGCCTCTTGCACGTTCAGGGCGTCGTTGCGGTGCACCTGTACGTCCGCGCCCAGCTCGCCCACATATTGCACGAGGTTGTAGGTGAAACTGTCGTAGTTATCGATAAGCAGCAGCATGTCGCCAATTTCCCGCCAATTTCCCGTCTGTGCCGTGTCATTTCGGGCCTATGACCCGACCTTTCAATCGGGGTATAGATGCTCAGGGTTGCGCGGCAGGGTCAAGAGGCGCAAAACTGTTAAGAAAGAAATAAGAGGGCAAAAGCAGTGTTACGCGGATTTCTTGCCGGACTGGTATCTGGAACGGCCTTGTCGGGAGTGCTTCTGGCCGGGGCCTCGGTGCTGAGCGGGATGCCGGGCGATACCCCGCCTCAGGCGACGCCGGTCGAGGTGCCGCCCGGGTCCGAGTTCGACCAGTCGCGCGACGACGACGCGGCCTCGCTGCCGCAGTTGCAGGACACGCCCACGCCCGACGCCGTGCCGCAGGTGACCGCGCCCGAGCCTGATGACCTGAGTTCGATGGACGGTGCCGACACGACCTCGTCGGGGCAGCCCGAAACCGGCCAGCCCGAGGCCGCGCTGAGCGCGCCGGAGACGCCCGAGGGCGAAACCGGCGTCACTGTCGGCACCGAAGAGCCGGTTTTGCCCAACCCGCAGGCCCAGGCGCCCGAGGCGCCGGCGGGCGAGGATGACCTGTCGATCTCGACCGAACCGGCACAGCCGGTGGTGCCAGAGGCCGAAGAGGACAGTGCGGCCTTCCCCGCGCCGCAGGCCGGGACCGAAGGGACGGCCACGCCTGAGGCCGACAGCGATGCGGACCCCGAGGCGAACGGCGAAACGCAGGCGGAGGCCGAAACCGATGCGGCGACGCCGGAGGCCGAGGACGAGCCGGTCGTCGATGCCCCGCAGGCGCCGGCGGCACCTTCGGCAGAGGCGGGTGAAGCAGCGGCAGAGGCCGCACCCGAGGAGGCCGCGCCCGAGGAGACGGAGACCGAGGAGACGGAGACCGGCACGACCGGCACGATCGGCGACATCGCCGAAGGCGTGACCACCAACCGACTGCCCACCGCGCTTGACCCCGCGCCCGATCCCGAGGCAGAGCCAGAGCCCGCCGAGGCCGCAGCCGAAGACGCAGTCGAAGAAGCCGAAGCCCTGCCGCCGGTCCGGCGCTATGCCGCCGAATTCGAGAACCCCGAGAACAAGCCGCTGATGTCGATCATCCTGATCGACGACGGCACCAGCCCGATTGGTCCCGCCGCGCTGGCGGATTTTCCCTATCCGCTCAGCTTTGCGGTCGACGCATCGCGCCCCGACGCGGCCCAGACCGCCGCCACGTACCGCGCGGCGGGGATGGAGGTGCTGGCCATGGTGAACCTGCCGCAGAACGCCGCCGCGAGCGATGCCGAAACCTCGATGAGTGTCCTGCTGGACGCGGTCCCCGAGGCCGTGGCGGTGTTCGAGGGCACGGGGACCGGCCTGCAATCCAGCCGCGAGGCCGCCGAGCAGCTGGCGCCGATCCTCAAGGACAGCGGCCACGGGCTGGTGATGTTTCCCAACGGGCTGAACACCGCGCAGAAGCTGATCGCGCGCGAGGGCGTGCCTTCGGCCACGGTGTTCCGCGATTTCGACTCGAACGGCCAGAACGCCAGCGCGGTGCGCCGGTTCCTGGACCAGGCCGCGTTCCGCGCGGGCCAGGAAGAGGGCGGCGTGATCATGGTGGGCCGCCTGCGCCCCGACACGATCAGCGCGCTGCTCTTGTGGGGCTTGCAGGACCGCGCGGCCAGCGTGGCGCTGGCGCCGGTGTCTGCGGTGCTGACGGCGGAGTAGGGACGTCCGGTTGGCGGTACGGCGATGCGCGGCGGTGCAGCAAGCTGCACGTTGATTCCGCGCGGGTGCTTGTTTCGAAAGGTCGGCGAAGCGGACTCTGGTGCCATTCACGACGTAGGCGAGCGTCAGCCCCTGGGATGGCGATCCGACGGCAATTCTGAAGCACTTTATGCCTGCCAAATACATCCCCAGAATGATTGTTGCGCCCAGCCTTTGCCAAATCGCCAGCCCGTAGGAGGGGCTGACGATGGCCGGGCCGCTTCGCGGCTGTTAACCGGCTGGGGGCGCCACACCGATGTCTCAAGGGGCTCTGACAGATCACCCGAGACGCACCACGCTCTGCGCTCACCTGCCGACAACGGCCTTCCATTCCCCGGGCGCGATCCCGTCCAGCGTGAAATCCCCCACGCGCCAGCGCACCAGCCGCAGGGTGGGGTGGCCCACATGTGCCGTCATGCGGCGGACCTGGCGGTTGCGGCCTTCGGATATGGTCATCTCCAGCCAGCAATCGGGCACGGATTTGCGGAACCGGACAGGCGGGTCACGCTCCCAGAGGTCAGGCGGGTCGATCCGGCGCGCTTTCGCGGGGCGTGTGGGGCCGTCCTTGAGCGTGACGCCCCGGGCCAGCGCGTTAAGGGCGTCGTCGTCGGGCTCGCCCTCGACCTGCACCAGATAGGTTTTCTCGGTCTTGAACTTCGGGTTCGACAGGCGCGCCTGAAGCTTGCCGTCGTCGGTCAGCAAGAGCAGCCCCTCGCTGTCGCGGTCGAGCCGCCCGGCGGGATAGACGCCGGGGATGTCGATATAGGCCGAAAGCGTGGGGCGGGGGCTGTCCTCGGTGCCCTTGTCGGTGAACTGCGACAGGACGCCCATGGGTTTGTTGAAGAGGATCAGCATGGGGGGTGGAGAGTGGTGGGGTGAAACCCCACCCTACGTGTTGCCATTGCCGGTGAAGCGGGTGGCATCGGCGGCGGCGCGGCGGATGGCGTTGGATTTGTGGACGGTTTCCATGTACTCGGCCTCGGCGTCGCTGTCATAGACCACGCCGCCGCCCGCCTGGATATACAGCTTGCCGTCCTTGACCACAGCGGTGCGCAGGGCGATGCAGACATCCATGTCGCCGGTGCAGCTGAAATAGCCCACGCCGCCGCCGTAGACGCCGCGCTTTTCCGGCTCCAGCTCGTCGATGATCTCCATCGCGCGGACCTTGGGCGCGCCACTGACCGTGCCCGCCGGCAGGCCGGCCAGCAGGGCAGACAGGGCGTCGTGGTCGTCTGACAACTCGCCCACCACATTCGACACGATATGCATGACGTGGCTGTAGCGTTCGATGATGAATTCCTCGGTGGGGCGCACCGTGCCGATTTTCGCCACGCGGCCCACATCATTGCGGCCCAGGTCCAGCAGCATCAGGTGCTCGGCCAGTTCCTTTTGATCGCCCAGCAGGTCGGCTTCGTTGGCGCGGTCCTGCTCGGGCGTGGCACCGCGCGGCCTTGTGCCGGCAATGGGCCGGATCGTGACCTCGCCCTTCATTACCCGCACCAGGATTTCGGGGCTGGCGCCCACCACCTGGAAACCGCCGAAGTTGAAATAGAACATGAAGGGCGACGGGTTGGTGCGCCGCAGGCTGCGATAGAGCGCGAAGGGCGGCTGCGGAAAGTCCTGCGTCCAGCGCTGGCTGGGCACGACCTGAAAGATGTCGCCCGCGCGGATGTATTCCTTGGCCTGTTCCACCGCGGCCTTGTAGCCGTCGCGGGTGAAGTTGCTGACCGGCTCGCCCACCTCGTGCGCATCGCCCAGGTCGCGGGCCTGCTGGGGCAGGGCGCGTTCCAGATCGCGCACCGCGTCCATCACCCGCTCGGCGGCCTGGGCATAGGCCGCGCGCGGGCTTTGCCCGTCGCTGACCCAGGCGGGGGCCACGACGATCACCTCGCCCTTGACCCCGTCCAACACGGCAACCACCGAGGGGCGGATCATCACCGCATCGGGCAGGCCCAGCGGGTCAGGGTTCACATCCGGCAGGTGTTCGACCAGCCGGATCATGTCATAGCCCAGATAGCCGAAGAGGCCGGCGCTGGCGGCGGGCAGGCCCTCGGGCAGGTCGATCCGGCTTTCGGCGATCAGCGCGCGCAGCGTGTCGAGCGGCGAGCCCTCCAGCGGTTCAAACGCGTCGCTGTCGAAACGTGCCTGCCGGTTGATGCGGCTGGTCTGCCCGTGGCACTGCCAGATCAGGTCGGGCTTCATCCCGATCATGGAATAGCGCCCGCGCACCTCGCCGCCCGTCACCGACTCCAGCAGGAAGGCATCGCGGGCCGCGCCCGTCAGCTTCAGCATCAGCGACACCGGCGTGTCCAGATCGGCGGCCAGCCGGGCATAGACGACCTGGTTCTGCCCGGCCTCGTGGCCTTTGGCGAAATCCTCGAATGACGGGGTCAGGTCCAACGGTGGCGCCCTTACTGAAAGTTGTTGTGCACGGCGTTGAGCGCGCCCTGGTCGAAACTGACCCCGGCGCGGGTGCGGATGTCGTTGGCCAGAACCTGGAAGAGATCCTGCGAGAGGCTGCCCGCCGTCTCGTTGCGCAGGAACTGGTCGATCTGTTGCAGGTCGCCATCCTCGGGGTCGGGCGGCTCGATCGTGTTGAGCTTCAGCACGAAGATGCGGCCATTGCCGTTGATCACCTCGACCTCGCCCGCCTCCATGCCAAAGACGGTCTGGATGAATTCCTGCGGCGCTTGATCGATAAAGCCGCGGCGGGTCACCTCTTCGCTGCCATCCACGGTCAGCTCGACATCCTCGAAGCTTTCGCCGGTGGCGAGGCGGCCGACCTTACCGGCCACCTGTTCTCGCAGCAGTTCGTTGATTTTGGTCTGGGTCCAGGCCTCGGTGACGGCGTCGCGCACCTCGTCCAGCGGTTGCAGGGTGGGGGGCACGACCTCGTCCAGGCGCATGGCGAAGATGCCGCCATCCTCCAACTCGATCACTTCGGGATAGTCGTCCGCGCTGAGGTTTGCGGCGGCGGCGCGAAAGCCCTCGTAGGCGGCGATATCCTCGGACATGCCCGGGTGCCAGTCGATCTGGTCGACGCGCATCGCGGTCTCGGCGCCCAGGTCTTCGATGGTGGCGCCACCGGCCAGAAGGTCGTCGACCGCATCGACGCGGCCTTCGACCACGCGGCGGGCGCGGTCGGCGGCGATGATGTCGCGCAGCTCCGGCTCGGCCTCTTCAAAGGTGGTCTCTTGCGCCTGAAGCACCGCGTTCACACGGAAAAGCGCGGGGCCGACGCTGCTGGGCAGGGGGCCGACCACTTCGGACGGGGCGGCCTGAAACACGGTGTCGGCGGCCTCGCCCAGATCGGCGGCGGTGACGGTGCCCATGTCGGTGTCGGCCAGGTCCAGCCCGCGTTCGGCCACCAGATCCTCGAAGCTCGCCTCGCCCTCGTCCAGCCGGGTCATCGCGGCCTCGGCGGCTTCGGTGTCGGAAAAGACCAGCCGTTCCACCAGCCGGCGCTCGGGCTGCACGAACTCGTCGCGTCGCGCCTCATAGGCCTCGCGCAGCGCCTCTTCGTCCACTTCGACCGTGTCGAGGATCATCTCGGGCGTCAGAAGCGCGTAGGTGATGCGCTTCAGCTCGGGGCGGGTGAACTGCGCCTCGTTTTCCGAATGGTACGCGGCCAGCTCTTCCTCGGTGGGGTCGGGCACGCCGACCTCCAGGTCGCCACGTTCCAGGATGGCCCATTCGATGCCGCGCCGTTCGCCCAGGTATTGCTTGACGGTGTCGGTATAGGCCTCGGGCATGGTGACGCCCGACAGCACCGCGGCCTGGATGAAGCTGCGGGCGATCTCGCGGCGGATGTCGTCCTCGAACTCGGATTCGTTCATGCCCATGCGGTCGAGGGTAAAGCGGTACGCCTCGCGGTCGAACTCGCCGCCCGGGCCGGTGAACTGGCGCATCGAGGTGATCTGGTCGGCCAGGTTCGCGTCGCCCACCGAGATGTTGTTGACGATGGTTTCATGGTCCAGCGCACCCTGCACGGTCAGCTGGCCCATCACCTTTTCGGGGATGTTCAATTGCTGGGCCTGTGCAAAGCTGATGCTTTCGCCGCGGTCGGCCTCTTCGGCGCGGATCTCGTTCTGCAGGCCCTGGAAATAGTCCTGGACCGAGATCTCGGCCTCGCCCACGGACCCCACGGTGCGCAGGGTGCCCGACAGGCTGGTGACGCCGAAGCCGCCAAGACCGAGGATCAGAAGACCCATCAAGATCCAGACAAGCGGTTTCGTGATGCTTTTGGCTGCCATGTGGCCTCCCCCGGGGCTGCTCGTGCGGTTCAGGCCTGTCTAAGGCCGGTTTCAGTGAGGAGCAAGGGGCCAGTCGAGCGCCGAGAGCCGGTCGAAGAGCGTGCCGATTTCGGCGCGGTCCACGTTGGCGAAGGCCACGCGCAGCTCGCGTTTGCCTTGGGGCGCTTCGGCGGGCTGGAACATGGTGCCGGGCAAGAGCAGGATGCCCGCCTCGGCCACCAGTTTCTGCGCCAGTTCATCGGACGGCATGGCGAATGGATGGCGGAGATAGGCGAAATAGGCGCCACAGCCCATGAGGCGCCAGCCCTTGCCTTTGAGCTTGGCCATGTTGTCGGAAATCGCCGCGCGGCGGTCGAGGATCTCGTCCCGCTCACCGGCCAGCCATTGCGAAAGGTTCTGCATCCCCCACAGGGCGGCAATCTGGCCCAGCTGGTTGGGGCAGATGGTGACGGTGTCCAGAAACTTCTCGGCCTCGGCGAGGCGCGCGCGGCTGGCGACCATCGCACCCACGCGGTGGCCGGTCAGGCGGTAGGCCTTGGAGAAGGAATAAAGCTGAATGAGCGTGTCGTCCCACGAGGGATCGGTGAACAGGTCATGCGGCGCGCCGCTTCGGGCGTCGAAATCGCGGTAGGTCTCGTCCACGATCAGCGCGATGCCGTGACGGCGGGCCAGATCGAAAAACGCCCGCACCAGTTCGGCGGGATACTCGACGCCGCCGGGATTGTTGGGGGTGACAAGCGAAATCGCCCGCGTCCGGGGCGTGATCAGGGCTTCGGCCCGTCCAGGGTCGGGCAGCAGCGCGTCATCGGTGGGCAGGGGCACCGACGTGACGCCCTGCATGTCGAGCCACATCTTGTGGTTGAAGTACCACGGGGTGGGCAGGATGACCTCGTCGGCTTCGGTGCAGAGCCCCGCGATGGTGGCGGCAAAGGCCTGGTTGCAGCCCGAGGTGATGGCGACCTGGTCTGCCGCGATGGCCCCGCCGTAAGCGCCGCACCACTGGCGGGCGACTTCCTCGCGCAGGTCGGGGCGGCCCAGAACCGGGCCGTAAAGATGCGCCTGCGGCTCGTTCAGCGCGGCCTCGGCGATCACCTTGCGCAACTGTTCGGGCGGCGGGTCCACCGGGGCGGCCTGGCTCACGTTGATCAGCGGGCGCTCGGGCGGGAAGGTGACGCCCTCCAGCCAGCGCCGCGCCTCCATCACCGGGGGCGAAAAGGTCGTCTCGGTGCGGCTTGTCATGATCGTGTCCTCAGGCCCCGCGATAGGGCTCGACATATTGCAGGGCCATGTCCCACGGGAAGAATATCCAGGTGTCCTGGCTGACTTCGGTAACGAAGGTATGGACAAGCTCGCGCCCCTGCGGCTTGGCATAGACGGTGGCGACATGGGCGCGGGGCAGGGCCGCGCGGACCACCTCCAGCGTCTTGCCGGTATCGACAAGGTCGTCGACGATCAGCACACCCTCACCATCGCCCACAAGGTCCGGGTCGGGGGATTTCAGGATCTGGGGCTTGCCCTGGGTCTGGTGGTCATAGGATTTCACGCTGATCGTGTCGACCGCGCGGATGTCCAGCTCGCGCGCCACGATCATCGCGGGCGCCATGCCGCCGCGGGTGATGGCCACCACGGCTTTCCAGTCGGCCTCGGCGGGCGCCTCGTCCTGCAACCGCCAAGCCAGTGCCCGCGCGTCGCGGTGCAGCTGGTCCCAGCTGACGTGAAAGCCTTTTTCGTGGGGCAGGCGGTCGGTCATGCGGTGTCTCCCGTCCGGGGCAGATCAGCTCTTGTCGATATCCGGCGCATCGACGGCCTTCATGCCGACGATATGGTATCCTGCGTCCACGTGCAGGTTCTCGCCTGTGGTGCCGCTGCCCAGATCGCTGAGAAGATAGAGCGCGGACTTACCCACATCCTCGATCGTGATGTTGCGGCGCAGGGGCGAGTTCAGCTCGTTCCACTTCAGGATATAGCGGAAGTCGCCGATACCGCTGGCGGCCAGCGTGCGGATCGGCCCCGCCGAGATGGCGTTCACGCGGATACCGTCGCGGCCCAGATCCTCGGCCAGGTATTTCACCGACGCCTCCAGCGCGGCCTTGGCCACGCCCATGACGTTGTAATGCGGCATCACCTGCTCGGCGCCGTAATAGGTCAGCGTCAGCATCGAGCCGCCATCGGTCATGAGTTTCTCGGCGCGGTGGGCCACGGCGGTGAAGGAATAGACCGAGATATCCATCGTCTTGATGAAATTCTCGCGGCTGGTGTCGACGTAGCGACCGCGCAGCTCGTTCTTGTCGGAAAAACCGATGGCATGGACCAGAAAGTCGATCTTGCCCCATTTCTTTTCCAACGCGTCGAACAGCGCCCCGATCGAGGCCATGTCGGCCACGTCGCACGGCAGCACCGTGTCGCTGCCCAGCTGTTCGGCCAGCGGGGCCACGCGTTTCAGCAAGGCCTCACCCTGGTAGGAAAAGGCCAGTTCGGCACCGGCCTCGGCGCAGGCCTTGGCGATTCCCCATGCAATGGATTTGTCATTGGCCAATCCCATGATCAGCCCACGCTTGCCCGCCATCAGTTGATTTGACATTCAGTGCCCTCGGCCCACTTCGCTTGTCTGACTGCTTTAGGCGATTGGCCAAGGTGCATCAAGCCAAAGACCAAGCGATGCGCCATGTCGGCAATGTCTGTGGCCGGACAAAGCGGTTCCGCTTGCGTCCGCGCGCGGCACGGTCTAGCGCAGGAACGATGCAGACGGGGAAAAGGCAATGAGCGACAGAAGCGGCAAATTCGCAGGTGACGATCCGTTCGAGATCGCCCGCGCCTGGCTGGCCGAGGCGGAAGAGACCGAGATCAACGATCCCAACGCCATGGCGCTGGCCACGGTCGACCAGAGCGGCCTGCCCAACGTGCGCATGGTGCTGCTGAAATCCATCGGCGCGGACAGCTTCGTGTTCTATACGAATTACGAGAGCGCCAAGGGCGCCGAGATCGCGGCCAGCGGCAAGGCCGCGCTGGTGCTGCACTGGAAATCGCTGCGCCGCCAGATCCGGGTGCGCGGCACCGTCACCCGCGAGGACGGCCCCGAGGCCGACGCCTATTTCGCCTCGCGCTCGCTCAAAAGCCGCCTGGGCGCGTGGGCGTCGAAACAATCGCAGCCGCTGGGGTCACGCGCCGATCTGATGGCCGAGGTGGCCCGTGTGACCGCCGCCAAGGGGCCGAATCCACCGCGTCCCGCGTACTGGGGCGGGTTTCGTATCGCTCCGGTTGAAATCGAATTCTGGGCCGACGGCGCGTTCCGTCTGCACGACCGGTTCGTCTGGCGACGCGAAACACACGAAAATGCGTGGGAAATCACACGGCTAAGCCCGTAAGGCGCATTGTATGCCAATATGCAAACCTTTGAACGTCATGGGATTCTCTTGAATCCGGCGCTCACTTCGGCGCAATATTCTGAAACGGCCCGTGAATACGGCTCAAGCGGACGGCGAACGTGAAGAACTTGGAAGACGGTACCAGGCAATTGCATGGCCACGTAAAGTGGTTCGATCCCGTCAAGGGGTTCGGTTTCGTCGTGGCCGACGAGGGCGGCCCCGACATTCTGCTGCACGCCAATGTTCTGCGCAATTTCGGCCAAAGCTCGGTCGCCGACCGCGCCGGTATCGTGCTGATGGTCCAGGAAACCGATCGCGGCGTGCAGGCCGTCGAGGTGCTGAAGATCGAGCCGCCAGAGGATGCCGAGGCGACGGGGCTGGCGGATCTGGAAGGCATCGACCCCGAGGTGATCCGCGCCGCCCCGCTGGAACCGGCGCGGGTGAAATGGTTCGACAAGGGCAAGGGGTTCGGTTTCGCGAACACCTTCGGGCGCGACGAGGACGTGTTCGTTCACATAGAAGTGTTGCGCCGCTCGGGCCTTGCGGACTTGCAGCCGGGCGAGGCGCTTGCCATTCGTGTCATAGAAGGTAAACGCGGCCGCATGGCCACGGAGGTGTGTGGATGGGAAATGGCGGTCAAGGAATCCAAAGGCTCCTGACGGGCGCTTTGGCGCTCGTACTGATGGCGGGGGCCGCAATGGGCGCCTGCCGCGAGGACAAGGTCGATCTGCGCGGCGACTGGGGCTCGGCCAGCTTTACCGTGGAACTGGCCGACGACAATGCCGAGCGGGCGCAGGGGCTGATGAACCGCGAGAGCATGGCGCGCTCGGCGGGGATGCTTTTCGCCTATCCGGCGCCGCGCCCGGTGCGGTTCTGGATGCGCAACACGCTCATCCCGCTCGACATGATCTTCCTCGACGACACCGGCACGGTGCAGAAGGTGCATCACGAGGCGCAACCTCTGGACGAGACGCTGATCTATGGCGGCGATGCCATCCAGTACGTGCTGGAGATCAATGGCGGGCTGGCCCGGCAGCTGGGCATCTCCGAAGGCACCGAGCTGCGCCATCCGGCGATCGGGGCCGCGGCCTGGCCCTGCGCCGCCGACTAGGCTCGCGTGCGCCCGTCCCGGGCCTGACCCGGGACCTCTCGGCCCGAGATCCCGGATCACGTCCGGGATGACGTGTCGCGCAGATTTGGCGCGTGTCGCAAAGGGGCTTTCCATTCGCGGCAAACCGCTCTAAACGGGCCAAACGGTCCGGGGCGTGGCGCAGTCTGGTAGCGCACCTGTTTTGGGTACAGGGGGTCGTAGGTTCGAATCCTGCCGCCCCGACCACTTCTTTCCGACAAGACAAGACTGACACGCCGGCACGCGCGCCCGCGGTCGATTCTGTGGATAACACCGCCACGAGTGTTGTCGAGACACGTGCGCGCACTATCTGGGGTCTTTGGCGTGTTCGGAACACCACATGTGGTGGATTCTTGGGCGCTTGCGTGTTGTCCTGCCGAACTCGGTCGTTCAGAACCGGCTAAGCCACACGGATAAAAGCGCTTTTTCGGCCCCCGCTGAGGCGGTCAGCCGCACGGGGCCCGGAAAGGAATCGCCAGCAGGCCAAACCCGGTGCTGTGGATAACCCGACGCTCGGAAATTTTTCGGCAATCAAGGTAAAAAATTCGTTGACCGGTGAGGGCCGGATACGTCAGGTTGTGCAGGCGGATCAGCAAGCCACAAGATATAGTGGCGCGGATCTGGAGAGGGACGAACACCACAGACTTCCACCGGCACGGCCGGGACGGCGAGGTGCGACCGGATGCGGCGCATCGGCGGGGATGGGTTTTGCCTCCTGATCCACTGAGACGCGAGGGTCGCGGCCAAGGGTCGTGCAGGTCATAAAACGCTGGATCATGGGGCAGCCAAAATGAAGATCGAAAGAAAGTTTACCAAGGCAGGTCAGGACGCTTACGCGGAGCTGGACTTCGTCACCACGAGTTCGGAAATCCGCAACCCTGACGGCACCACCGTCTTCAAGCTGGATCAGGTCGAGGTGCCCGCCAAGTGGAGCCAGGTCGCCAGCGACGTGATCGCCCAGAAATACTTTCGCAAGGCCGGTGTGCCCACCGATCTGAAGAAGGTCGAGGAAAAGGACGTGCCCGAGTTCCTGTGGCGCTCGGTTCCCGCCAGCGACGACACGCCGAAAACCGGCGAAACCAGCGCCAAGCAGGTGTTCGACCGGCTGGCCGGCGCCTGGGCTTACTGGGGCTGGAAAGGTGGCTATTTCACCACCGAGGAAGACGCCCGCGCCTATTTCGACGAGATGCGCTACATGCTGGCGCGGCAGATGGCGGCGCCCAACAGCCCGCAATGGTTCAACACCGGCCTGCACTGGGCCTATGGCATCGACGGCCCCGGCCAGGGCCACTACTACGTGGATTTCAAGACGGGCGAACTGACAAAATCGAGCAGCGCCTATGAGCACCCGCAGCCCCATGCGTGTTTCATCCAGTCGGTCAAGGACGACCTTGTCGGCGACGGTGGCATCATGGATCTGTGGGTGCGCGAGGCCCGCCTGTTCAAGTACGGCTCGGGCACCGGCACCAACTTTTCCTCGCTGCGTGCGGCCAACGAGCCGCTGTCGGGCGGCGGCAAGTCCAGCGGCCTGATGGGCTTTCTGAAGATCGGTGACCGCGCGGCGGGCGCGATCAAGTCGGGCGGCACCACGCGCCGGGCGGCCAAGATGGTGATCTGCGACGTCGACCACCCCGACATCGAGGATTTCATCAACTGGAAGGTTATCGAGGAACAGAAGGTGGCGTCGATCGTCGCCGGCTCGAAGATGCACGAGCAGAAGTTGAACGAGATCTTCGGCGCGATCCGCGCCTGGGACGGCAGCACCGAGGATGCGGTGGACCCGTCGAAGAACGAGCAACTGAAGGCGGCCATTCGCGGCGCCAAGAAATCGGCGATCCCGGAAACCTATGTCAAGCGCGTGCTGGACTACGCCAAGCAGGGCTACGAAAGCATCGAGTTTCCGACCTACGACACCGACTGGGACAGTGAAGCCTACGCCAGCGTATCGGGCCAGAACTCTAACAACTCGATCCGTGTCACGGATGCCTTCCTGAAGGCGGTCAAGGACGACGCGATGTGGCAGCTGACCAACCGCACCGACGGCAAGGTGGTCAAGGAAATCCCGGCGCGTGAACTGTGGGAGAAGGTGGGCCATGCCGCATGGGCCTGTGCCGATCCGGGCATCCAGTATCACGACACCGTCAACGCCTGGCACACCTGCCCGGAAGACGGCGCGATCCGCGGCTCGAACCCGTGCTCGGAATACATGTTCCTCGACGACACGGCCTGCAACCTGGCGTCGATGAACCTGCTGCAGTTCTTCGACGGCGCCACGTTCGATGCGGAAGCGTATGTTCACGCCACCCGCCTCTGGACCGTGACGCTGGAAATCTCGGTCACCATGGCGCAGTTCCCCAGCCAGGAAATCGCGCAGCTGAGCTACGAGTTCCGCACGCTGGGCCTGGGGTATGCCAATATCGGCGGGCTCTTGATGAACATGGGCTTCGGCTATGACAGTGACGAGGGCCGCGCGCTCTGCGGTGCGCTGACCGCGATCATGACCGGAGTGGCCTATGCCACCTCGGCCGAGATGGCCAAGGAACTGGGACCGTTCGCCGGCTACAAGCGCAACAAGGCGCACATGCTTCGCGTTATGCGCAACCACCGCAACGCGGCCTATGGCGCGACCGAAGGCTATGAGAAGCTGGCCGTGAAACCGGTGCCGCTGGACCTGGCCAACGTGCCCGACAGCCGCCTGGCCGATCTGGCGATGGCCAGCTGGGACGAGGCGCTGAAGCTGGGCGAAAAGCACGGCTACCGCAACGCGCAGTCGACCGTGATCGCGCCCACCGGCACCATCGGCCTGGTGATGGACTGCGACACCACGGGCATCGAGCCCGACTTTGCGCTGGTGAAGTTCAAGAAGCTGGCCGGTGGCGGCTACTTCAAGATCATCAACCAGTCGGTTCCCGCAGCACTTGAAAAGCTGGGCTATGGCAGCGCAGAGATCGAGGAAATCGTCGCCTACGCCGTAGGCCACGGCACCATCGGCAACGCGCCGGGCGTCAACCACACCACGCTCGCGGGCCACGGCTTTGGCGCCAACGAGCTGGCCAAGATCGACGCGGCGCTTGGCAGCGCCTTCGACATCCGCTTCGTCTTCAACCAGTGGACGCTGGGCGAGGAGTTCTGCCGCAACGTGCTGGGCATCCCGGCCGAAAAGCTGAACGACCCGACCTTCGACCTGCTGGCCTCGCTGGGTTATTCCAGGAAGGACATCGAGGCGGCCAACGACCACGTCTGCGGGACGATGACGCTGGAAGGCGCACCGCACCTGCGCGAAGAACATTACGTGGTCTTCGACTGCGCCAACCCCTGCGGCAAGAAGGGCAAACGCTTCCTGTCGGTGAACTCCCACATCGACATGATGGCGGCGGCGCAGTCGTTTATTTCGGGCGCGATCTCCAAGACGATCAACATGCCCAACGACGCCACCATCGAGGATTGCCAGGAAGCGTATGAGCGCAGCTGGCAGATGGGCGTCAAGGCCAACGCGCTCTACCGCGACGGCTCGAAACTGTCGCAGCCGCTGGCCGCCGCGCTGGTCGAGGATGACGACGAGGCCGCCGAGATCCTCGAAAGCGGCTCGGCGCAGGAAAAGGCCGCCGTGCTGGCCGAGAAGATCGTCGAGAAGGTGATCGTGAAGGAGGTCATCAAGGCCAGCCACCGCGAGAAGATGCCGGAGCGCCGCAAGGGCTATACCCAGAAGGCCGTCGTCGGCGGGCACAAGGTGTACCTGCGCACGGGCGAATATGCCGACGGCTCGTTGGGCGAGATCTTCATCGACATGCACAAGGAAGGGGCCGGGTTCCGGGCGATGATGAACAACTTCGCCATCGCCGTCAGCGTGGGCCTGCAATACGGCGTGCCGCTGGAGGAGTTCGTGGACGCCTTCACCTTCACCAAGTTCGAACCGGCGGGCATGGTGCAGGGCAATGACAGCATCAAGAACGCCACGTCGATCCTGGACTACATCTTCCGCGAACTGGCGGTCAGCTACCTCGACCGCACGGACCTCGCCCATGTCAAACCCGAAGGCGCGTCGTTTGACGACCTTGGCCGCGGCGAAGAGGAAGGCGTGAGCAACATCAAGGAGATGTCGGGCGAAGCGGCCTCGAAGTCCCTCGAAGTGCTCAAGCAGATCAGCTCGACCGGCTACCTGCGCAAGCGTCTGCCCCAGGAACTGGTGGTGCTGAATGGCGGGGCGGCGCTCGCCACGGCGCTGGACAGCGGCGATCCTGAAACCACGCTGCAAACGCTGGTGCCGGAAACCAAGGCATCGGTCGCCGCAACCACCACCACGGCAGTGTCCTCGGGCACGGTGGGCATGACCGCGGCCACCAAGGCCAAGATGCAGGGCTACGAAGGCGAGGCCTGCGGCGAATGCGGCAACTACACGCTGGTGCGCAATGGAACTTGTATGAAATGCAACACCTGCGGCGCGACGAGCGGGTGTAGCTGAGGACTGATCAAATGAGCAAAAACAAAACTCCACACTGTGAATCAGCTATCCAACTAGACGGCATCGGCCGTGCTACAGTTAAGAACGTAAGCATATCAGGCGCGAAAATAGGTTTGGACTTCAAGAACATGAATGAGGCGGATGTCCAGGGTTTCGACTATGTTGGCGACGGACAAGCTTTTGTCGGACAGAACATCGGGAAGGTAAATCTAAGTGATATTCGCGTGGGGTCTAAAGACCTTAAAGATTTGCTACTGAGTGACGCTGAACTCCGTTCTCGTTTTGAAACCGTGGCGGAAGATATGCGGAAAGCTGAAACCGAGCGAGAAGCGTTAGAAGTCCTGAAGCAATCTCAGTTCGGCAAATGGTTGGCAAAGCAAAAGTTTGTCGATTGGGCGCGATTGGTTTTTAGCATCTGGACTGACGGTAGCTGACGAAACACACATCCCCTGGGGGGTGTGCAGGGGCGGTCCCGGTTTGGCGTTAGGCCGGCCGCCCCGACGAGACAGGCCAGAGGCGCGAGACATCGCGCGAGGTCTGAAGACTAGGGTGGGGGCAGACTATCGCTCTGACCCATCCTGATCCGGGGCGGGTGCGCTCGCCCCTGACGCAGCTCAGGCCGCAGGCAGAAACCGGGCGGTACATAAAGAGTGAGCCTGAGCGGCGAAACTTACCCGGGGGGCCTTGTGCCCCCCGTTTTTCTTGTGTCCTCAGGGGCGTAGCTGCCATTCTTCCCACACGAACGGATAGGACCAGACGCAGTGGTGCGTCGCCTCCAGCCGGGCACGGATATCGTCGCGCATCGCCTTCATGTCCGGCTCGAACAGGTGGAACTGCACTTGCAGGCGGTCGATCTTGGTGATGTCGCCCGACTCGATCAGCGCGGGCAGCAGGTCGTATTCGCCGCCCTCGATGTTCACCTTCATCAGCGCGATCCGGTCCACCGGCGTATGGGCGAAGAAATCCGACACAGACATGGTCTTGGCCTCGAAGGCGCGGCCATGATCGGCCACCGAGGACGACGCGTCGCCCGCATCCGAAAGCTCCATCGTGCCGGTCGTCGAGCCGATGGCCAGCTCGTGCACATGCACGTGGTCGCGGCCCACGAATTTCTGCTCCAGCGCCTTGGCAAAGCCTGGGTGCGGCTCGAACAGGTGCATCTGTGCGGCGGGCTGCTGGCCCAGCACGGTGTCGGTCCATTCGCCCTTGTAGGCGCCCACGTCGAACACCACGTCGCCGGGCCCAAGATCCTGGTACTGGACAAGCCGCGCCTGGCCGTTCTGCCGCCGCCACGTGCGGAAGGCATCGTAGAACACGCCCTTCCACGGGTTGCGCCGCCGGTCGAGCCATCGTTTGAATGAAGCCATCGTCACGCTCTTTCGCTTGGGGTTCGGGCGGCGTCATAGCCAAGTTCGCCGCCCAAGGCGAGAGCGGATCGGTCCCGGGCGTCAGGGCGTCGCGCGTTGCACCATGCCGAAAAGGTCGCGCGGGTCGTCCGGGTCGGCCAGAAGGTCGAGATCGAGGAAACAATCCGTGCCCGGGATGTGATCGCGGATATAGCGCAGCGCGCTGAAATCCTCGATGGCGAAGCCGACGCTGTCGAAGAGCGTGATCTGGCGGTCACTGGTGCGCCCCGGCGCGGCCCCGGTCAGGACCTGCCAGAACTCGGTGACCGGGTGGTCGGGCTCCATCTGCTGGATCTCGCCTTCGATCCGGGTCTGTTCGGGATATTCCACGAAAATGTCCGACCGGGTCAGGATTGCGGGCGCAAGCTCGGTCTTGCCGGGGCAGTCGCCGCCGATGGCGTTGATATGCACCCCTTCGCCGATCATGTTGTCGGTCAGGATCGTGGCATATTGCTTGTCCGCCGTGCAGGTGGTGATGATCTGCGCGCCTTCCATGCTTTCCTCGGCGCTGTCGCATTCCACCACGTTCAGGCCAAGGCCCTTGAGGTTGCGCGCGGCCTTGCGCGTTGCGGCCTTGTCGATGTCCCACAGGCGCACGGTTTTGAGGCCAAGAACGGCCTTCATCGCAAGGCTCTGGAATTCCGACTGCGCGCCGTTGCCGATCATCGCCATGGTGTCGGCCCCCTTGGGGGCCAGATGCTTGGCCACCAGCGCCGAGGTCGCCGCCGTGCGCAGCGCGGTCAGCACCGTCATCTCGGTCAGCAGAACCGGATAGCCTGTATCCACATCCGCCAGCAGGCCAAAGGCGGTCACGGTCTGCAAGCCGTCCTTGGTGTTCTTGGGGTGGCCGTTGACGTATTTGAAGCCATAGGCCTCGCCGTCCGAAGTGGGCATCAGCTCGATCACGCCGACGTCGGAATGGCTGGCCACACGGGGCGTCTTGTCGAACAGTTCCCACCGCGCGAAATCGGCGGCGATGTAGTCGGCCAGCCCGGTCAGCATCTTCTCGATGCCGATCCGGTGCACGAGGCGCATCATGTTCTCGACGGACACGAACGGCACGAGCGCCTTGTCGGAGGGGGCGAGGATGGGCATGTCAGGCTCCTTTGAAATCATGCGAAGGCGCGGGTAGGGCGGTCGAAGATGCGGCGGCCAAGCGCCGAGGCGGTCAGTTCCACCATCACCTGCGCCGTGCGGCCGCGCTCGTCGAGGAAGGGGTTGAGTTCGACCAGATCGAGCGAGGTCATGAGGCCGCTGTCGCAGATCATCTCCATCACCAGATGCGCCTCGCGGATGGTGGCGCCGCCCGGCACGGTGGTGCCCACGGCGGGCGCGATGCCGGGGTCGAGGAAATCAACATCGAAAGACACGTGCAGCATCCCGTTTGCCGCCGCGACCGTGTCGAGGAAGGCGGCAAGGGGCCGCGCGATGCCCTGTTCGTCGATGCTGCGCATGTCGTGGCGATGCGCGGGGGTGGATTGCAGGAATTCGCGCTCGTCCGGGTCGACCGACCGCAGGCCGAGGAAACAGATGTTCTCATAGTGCACCGGGTTTTTCACTTCGGGGAACCCGTCGAAACCGTCGCGCCCCGTGGCATAGCCCAATGGCGTGCCGTGCAGGTTGCCGGATTCGGTGCTCTGCGGCGTGTGGAAATCGGTATGCGCATCCAGCCACAGCACGAATTGCGGGCGCTCCACGCGGGCCGCATGATTGGCCACGCCGATCACGCTGCCCAATGACAGCGCATGATCGCCGCCCAGGAATATCGGCAGGCCGCTCTGCATCGCCTTCTCGGCGGAGGCGGCAATGCTCTCGGTCCAGCCGATGGTCTCGGCCGGCTGCACAAGGTGGCCGGGCAGGGAGGCGGGCGCGGTGGCCGGGGCAGGGGTCAGGTTGCCCCAATCCTCGACGCTGTGGCCCAGCGAAGACAAAGATTTCTCGATCCCCGCGACGCGCAGCGCGTCCGAGCCCATCAGGCAGCCGCGGCGCGCCTTGCCGCTGTCCACGGGGGCACCGATCAGAATGCAGTTCGACGGGGTCATGTCAGAGGCTCCTTTCCTGTTGTGCAGAATGTTGTTGCGAAATTGATCGGAATGAAGCAGGTATTTTGACCAGAACGAAACCAAAATCGGCAAAACGGAGGCTTGGGTCTGCGAAATGGATGCGGTGGATCAGAAACTGCTGTCGGCGCTGCGCCATGACGCCCGCGCGTCGCTGTCGGAACTGGCCATGTCCTTGGGCGTGTCGCGCACCACGGTGCGGTCGCGGATCGACCGGCTGAAGGCCTCGGGCAAGATCGTGGGCTTCACCGTGGTGGTCAAGGAGGACACGATCCGCGATCCCGTGCGCGGCCTGATGATGCTGGGGATCGAGGGGCGCGGCACCGAGCGGGTCGAGCGTCGCCTGCGCGGACTGAGCGCCGTGCGCGCCCTGCACAGCACAAATGGCCGCTGGGACCTGATTGTCGAGATCGGGGCCGAAACGCTGGAGGAGCTGGACGCCGTTCTGGCCGAGATCCGCCGGTTCGAGGGCGTGGCCACGTCCGAGACGAGCCTATTGCTGAGCACCAAGAAACAGGCGGGTTAGGCCGTCCGGCGCAGTGCCATCACCCAGAACACCGCTAGCAGAAGCGAGGCCAGCATGTTCCAGCTGGCCATCGACAGGCCCAGCATCTGCCACGCCACCTCGTCACAGCGCACCAGCGGCGCGGACATGATCTGGTCCATCAGTTCGTCCGTGCTCATGCCCGAGGTGCTGCCGGACGAACAGGACGAAGGCCCTTCCCACCAGCCCCGCTCGACGCCCGTGTGATAGCCTCCGATCGCGGCCGTGGTCAGCGCCGCCAGCAGGCCCACGCCGATCAGCAGTCGCGCCAACCCGACGCCCAGCGGCACCAGCAGGATGAGCGCGCCCACGGCAATCGCCACGCCATGCGGCCAGCGTTGCCAGATGCACATCTTGCACGGCGCCAGCCCGCCCAGGTGCTGGAACGCCCAGGCCCCCAACAGCAGGGCCAGCGAACCGCCGGCGGCGAGGATCACAAAGGAAGTACGGGTCACGTCGGCCTCGAACAATTGGGAACGGGGGAATTAGACCGGCTGCGCGGGGCGGCGCAAGGGATCAAATTTCCGTGTCACAGCCCAAGCCATCCCCTGATCAGGCTGACAAGCGTCGCCCCGGCGAAGATCAGCGTGGCGATCCATGCGGTGCCCAGCACGGCGCCCACAAGCACCAGGATGCCGTCGCGCTGCAACAGCCCCATCGCCACCACCACCACGGCAAAGCCCGGCACGGTGTTGGTCGCGGGCAGGGGCACCAGGATCGAGGCGCTGAACAGAACCAGCGCCAGACCGACGATCTGATCCAGCGGCTTGCGTGTCAGCACCGCCAGGCGCGGTTTGCTGACCGCCTCGATCCGGCGCAGCCAGGGGCCCGCGCGGTCCGACAAACGGCGCAGGCTCTCGGTCTCGACTCGGCGCGCGGCCAGGCGGGCGGGCAGCCACGGCACCCGCCGCCCCATGACGATCTGGACCGCGACGAACATCAGCGGCAGGGCGACGATCTGCGGCACGCCGTAAAGGAACGGGATGCAACAGGGCAGGGCAAGGATCAGCAGGAACAGACCGAAGGCGCGTTCGTGCAGCTGCTCCAGGATCCAGCCCAGCGTCACCTGCGCCCCCCCGGCGCGGGCCGCCAGCTGGTCAAGCCGGTCCGATATCGCAACATCTTCCGGCAGTGTGGCGGTCATGCGTGGGTCCTTGGTCAACGGATCGCGAGGGATCTTCCGCATCCGGGTAGCAAATCGCACCGCCCGACACCAGCGCCAGTTCTGCTATTGTCCTCGGGCGGCGAGTTGGGTAGAGGTTGGGTCCGTGCCCAAGTGGCGGAATGGTAGACGCAGGGGATTCAAAATCCCCCGGTAGTGATACCGTGCCGGTTCGAGTCCGGCCTTGGGTACCAAAGAATTCAAGGGCTTGCCTTCTGAGCGATGACGCGCTTGCCTTCCGGCATTGCGTGACTCCCACATCATGCCTTGAAGCGCCGCTTCTGTGCGGTTCGCGGCAATGCTCTCCGGTCCGCCTTATTTGCGGTAGTATGCTACCGCTTCGGCGCTCTGACCTGTTGCAGCTTGGATTTCGGCGTCTGAGCAATTGGCTTCCGCGAGTTCAACGCACGCGCGCTTGCGGAGACCATGGAGTGTGCATGTGCACCTCGCAGATCGCATCCACACGCGGCATCCCCTGGCCGACAAGAACGTCAACCTGCCGCGACTTTTTAACTACTTACTCGGGCCTGTGTCGCTTGTTCGTCATTCTCTGCCTTCCGTTCCTGAACATAACGATGGACCGATTCAGATGGGCAGGCTCACTTCGGACTTGACCAACAAGTCATGGGCTATGGCAGAATTTGGCCATCGAGAATTAAGAACCGAAACCAAGTCGCCAGAGCGCATCAGGGCAAGAGCAGCCACGCCCCAAAGGACTGCCGAAAACCAAGCACCGCAAAAGACTTAAATGATATAAAGAAAAATCTGACTCACGGCCTTCCACAATACGAAAAAATTTGCGTACCGCAAAAAAACTTGGGCGCACCCACACCCGGGCGTTTGAAAGGGGGAGGGACGTACGATCAGGCTCGGAAAACATCCGAACTCAGCAACGCGTCGATCATCGCGCGGGTGGATGTCAGACAGTCCGCAGGTGTCATGCGTGCTGGTTGTAGGTGCAGGTTCTGCCAGAACCCGTCGGTCAGCGTGTCGATCCACTGCGCCACGTGATTGACCTCCTCCTCCTGCGCACCGGTCATCAGTTCACCGCAGACTTGACGTATCGCTGCGACCCTGTCGCGGTCGAACTCTTGGCAGATTTCGGCATATTGTGGCACGAAGGTCTGCTCACCCCAGAACGCGAACCAAAGCGAAAGCGATTCCGGCGAGCAGACCTCGGGCGAGAAATCCGCCTCGATCAGCGCCATCAAACGCTGTCTGGGGTCAGGGCCCGCACGATCAAGCGCCGCGCGCCAGGTATCATTATAAAACTCGTAGTGGGCGCGCAGCGTTTCCACCAGCAAACCGTTCTTGGACTTGAAGTAAAAGACCGCAACGCCTTGCGACAGGCCGGCTTGCGCTGCGACGGTGGCCAGCGTCGTCTTGGCCAGCCCATGCTCGATTATCGAGCGCCGAGTCGCCTCCAGCAACTGGCGCCGGCGCTTGTCGGCGTTTGCCTTGCGCTCCTTGCGAGGCTTGGCAGAGCTTTTGATCGTGTCTTCAGTCAAATACCGTTCCTCCGCAGGGTGCTGCCGTTTTTTCCATACCAGCACCGCATTGTCATTCTAAATTTTTTATTTGAGCGCTCAAAAAAACTTTACGGGAATTCGGGCCTCGGCTAAGACTGATGCGATATCCAGGAGACGGCGCATGACCGCGGACACAGACGACGCGATCCTCGCCGTTGCGGGCCAGAACGGCCTGACCGCGTCCGCGCGACATCGCCCGGGAGCGTTCTGATGACCAAGGAAAGTACGACATGACAACGCTTCCCCGCACCATGACCAACGGCACCTCGCCGGACCTTCTGAACGAATGGGACCGCAACCACCAGATCCACCCCTGGGCGGCCATGGATGCCTGGCAGGAGAGCGACTATCACCCGATCGAAAGCGCCGAGGGCATCTATCTGTGGGATGCCGACGGCAAGCGCTACATCGACGGGCCGGGCGGCATGTGGTGCGTCAATATCGGGTATGGCCGCAAGGACATGGCGGCGGCGATCGCCGAACAGGTGATACGGCTGCCCTATACCTCGCCCTGGACCACGACAACCGATCCCTCGACGATCCTCGCCAAGAAAATCGCCGATCTGGCGCCCGGTGACCTGAACAACGTCTTCTTCACCACCGGCGGTTCGACCGCCGTCGACACCGCGCTGCGCACGATGCATTTCATGAACAATGCCCTTGGGCGGCCCGACAAGAAGATCGTCATCGCCCGGGAAAAGGGCTATCACGGCTCGACCTATCTCGCGTCCACCGTCACCGGCAAGGAACGCGACAAGAGCCGCTTTGACGTGGAAAAGCGCCTCGTGCGGTTTTTGCCCGACGTGAACCCCTATAAACGCCCCGACGGCATGAGCGTCGAGGACTGGTGCGATGCCAAGGTCGCGGACCTCGAAGACATGATTGCCGAGGTCGGCCCCGACAAGATCGGCGCCTTCATCGCCGAGCCGATCCTGTGTTCCGGCGGTGTCATCATCCCGCCCGAGGGCTATCACAAGCGCACGCTGGAGATCTGCCGCAAGCACGACATCCTTTATATCTCGGACGAGGTCGTCACCGCCTTCGGGCGGCTGGGCCACTGGTTTGCGTCCGAGGACGTGTTCGGGATCGTGCCCGACATTATAACCTGCGCAAAGGGGCTGACATCAGGTTACCTGCCGCTCGGGGCCTGCATCATCTCGGACAGCGTGATGGAGCGGATGACCGGGCCGGACGAAAATGTCCTGTTCTCGAACGGTTACACCTATTCGGCGCATCCGGTCTGCTGTGTCGCGGCGCTGAAGAATATCGAGATCATGGAAGAGGAACGCATCCTCGAACATACGCGCGCGATCACCCCGCATTTCCAGTCCCGCCTGCATGCGCTGGAAAAGTTTCCCATCGTCGGTGACCTGCGCGGCATGGGCCTTCTGGGCTGTATCGAGGGCCGGCCCGACACGCCCGGCACGTCGCTGGCGGCCGAGCGCAAGCTGGGCGCGTTGCTGGACGAGGCCTGCGACAAGCGCGGATTGCTGGTGCGACCGCTGATCAACATGGCGGTTTTCTCGCCGCCGCTGATCATCACCGAGGCCCAAGTGGACGAGATGTTCGTCCTGTTGGAGGACGCGTTGGAAGAGGTGACCGCGCAGATGGCCTCGGACTGACGCGTTGCGCGCTGGTCGAGACGCATATTATTTGAGCGCTCAAATAAATCTTGTATCGGTCTCCTTTCCCCCGTAGCCTTTGCAGCCAGAAGCCCGCCGCATCCGTGCCGGACGGGCCGGTACAATAAGAAACAGGGAGAAATGGATGATCATGTCACGACTGAAGATAGCCGCGCTCGCAGGCGCCGCCGCGCTGATGACCACGACAGCCATGGCGCAGGATTCCGAACTGACCGTTTTCGACTGGGCCGGGTACGAGGATCCCGAGTTCTACACCGCCTATACCGAGGAACACGGCGCACCGCCGACCTTTGCGTTTTTCGGCGACGAGGAAGAAGCGTTCCAGAAACTGCGCTCGGGCTTCAAGGCCGACGCCGCGCACCCCTGTTCGCAGTCCGTGCCGAAATGGATGGAGGCCGGCCTGCTGGAGCCGCTGGATACCTCCCGCATCGACCGCTGGGATGACCTCAACGAGGAATTCCGCGAGATCGAAGCCTACAAGAAGGACGGTGAATATTATTTCGTCCCGATGGACTGGGGAAACACGGCGCTGACCTACAACACCGACAAGCTGACCGAAGAGCAGGTCAGTTCGCTGCAGATCTTCGCCGACCCGTCGATGATGGGCAAGGTGTCGATTGGCGACAGCGTGGATGACGCCTATGCGCTCGGTTTCCTGGCCACGGGCGTGCAGGACTGGACCACCGCCACCGACGAGGATTTCCAGAACGCCTCCGACTTCCTGCGAAAGGTGCACCAGAACGTGCTGTCCTACTGGGACAGTTCGTCGTCGTTGGCGCAGCTTATGCAGTCGGGCCAAGTCGAATTGGCCTGGGCCTGGAACGAAACCTCGGCCACCATGAGCGGCGAGGGCCATCCAATCGCGATGAAACGCGACACCGAGGAAGGCGCGTCAAGCTGGGTCTGCGGCTACGTCAAGCTGAAGGATGGTGAAGGGTCCGACGACAAATTCTACGACTTCATCAACGCATGGCTGGAGCCGAAGACGGCCGATTACATCGTCAACGCCTGGGGCTACGGCCACTCCAACGCCGCGCAGATGGCGGAGATGGATCAGGAGATGCTGAAATCGGTCGGGCTGGACAGCAACGAGTCCTTGCGTGAAAACACCCTGTGGCAGGCGCCTCCGGGATCGGAAATGCGCGAGAAGATGATCGCGGAATTCGAGAACATCAAGGCCGGGTTCTGAACCTGAGCCATATGCGAAAAAGACACCGCCGCAGCCTACCGGGTGCGGCGGTTTTCGTTTCTTTGGGGCTCAAGGCGTAAGGGTCAGCCGGGCTTCTGCGCCAGCAGGTGATGCGGGCAATGCTCGCCGGTTTCCAGAACCGTGATCATCGCGCTCCACGTCTCGATGGAGGACGCGATCAGGTCCGCGCCATGCGCCTGTTCCCAGTCGGACCGCTTTGCGCCGGAAAAACTGGCAAGTTCCTCCCGGGCCAGCGCCAGGTACCACGCGTTGCGGTTGGTCAAGGCAATGTTCCGAAACCCCGCGTCCGCCAGCGCCTTTTCGTACCGCGCCGGAGAGGCCATTTCGAAATCGAGATCCTCCATCGCGATATACGCCGCCATCTCGGGCGAGGGCGCGTCGTCATGCGACATCATCCAGTCGGAGGCGGCGAACCAGCCGCCGGGCTTGAGGATGCGAAAGACATCGGCGGCCAGCGCCTCCTTGTCCGGAATGTGGATGATCGAATCCTTGGAAAACACCACGTCGAACGTCGCGTCGTCAAAGGGCAGGGGGCCGGGTTCTACCAGCTCTATCGCGATCCGGTCGCTCAGCCCCGCCGACTCGACCCGCCGTCGCGCCGCCGCGCAAACGGGCGCTTCGACGTCGATGCCGGTGACATGCGCGGCACCGTGGTCGCGAACAAGGGAGATGGTGATGGCACCGGACCCGCTGCCGATATCCAGCATCCTGGCGCCCGCGACCGGCGCATGCTCGACCACGCGCGCCACTTCTTCCGGGCCGCCGGGGGACAGATATCCCTCGCCCCACAACGACTCGAGCAGCGCGATGTGTCGGTCATCATAGTTCAGGTCGGTCATGTCAGGGCCTCGTGTTGTCTCAAGGTGGTTTGGTAGGCGTCGATGAAGCGGGCGACGTAACACTCCATCGGGACCAGCGGGCCGGGCATGTAATGCCGTGACGCGACGCCACGCGCGTTGTCCTCGACGATGCGCTTGTCGGCTTTCGTGGTCACGTCCCACAGCCATGTCAGGCGACCCAACTCATAGTCCCGCCCTTCCTGCGCATCGGCATGGACCAGCCAGATGATCTCTTGCGCGCAGGTGTCCGTGTCGACAGGCAGAAACCGATACAGCACCGCGTGATCGCAATACAGCAGCATTGGATTGAGTAAGCCCACGTAGACATCAGACGCGCCGCCGTCATGGCCCGTGATCTGCCCCAGCAAGGGCGCCAGCGGCGCGCCGTCCTCGCTTCCGGTCAGGAACCCGTCGTAGAGGGCATAGCGGTTATAGGCATAATCCGCCCCGGGCGCAGGCGCGTGCTTTCCGACCCGGTCGATGAAATCGGTGGGAACGTTGCAGGCGGCCGACCGGGCCGCCATCGCCTCGTTCAACGGTGTGACGCGCTCGTCCGACATGTGGGTGGCATGGCTGCGCGAGAATTCCGGATGCGCCGGAGTGCAATGGTAACACTCGTTGTAATTCTCCAGGAGCAGCTTCCAGTTGGCGGCAACCGGATAGATCTCGCGGTGCGCGACCTTGGTGTTTGCCAGGTCGAATGGTGCCAGGCAGGGCGTCAGGTGCGTTCGCATCGGTGCGAAATCCGGTGGATCGTCGGCCAGCGAGACGTAGATCAGACCTTCAAGGATCTCGACTGCGACAGGAAAAAGTCCCAGCGCGCTCCTGTCGTGATGCTCTTCCAGCATCCGCGCGCTGAACAGGCTGCCGTCCAGGTTGAACACCCACGCGTGATAGGGGCAGGTCAGCCGTCGCACGTTCCCCCGCGCCTCGATGCACAGGCGAGAGCCTCGGTGCCGGCAGACATTGGCAAAGGCCCGGACGTCGCCGTCGTGGTCGCGGCAGACGATCACGCTGTCCTTGAGGATATCGAACACGAGGTAGTCGCCGGGGTCCGGTATCTCCGAGACATGCCCCGCCAGCATCCACTCTCGCCCAAATATCGCGCGGCGGTCCGCCTCGAACACGGCAGGCGAGGTATAGAACGCCTGCGCCATCGCGTGGCCGTCCTGCTGGGCGTCGATCAGGTCGGTGACATGCATCGGATCAATCCCCGAAGACGACAATCGATTCCGCGCCCCAGCCAACCGTGACCGGGCTGCCGGGCGGCACCACCGACCGGCCCGCCGTGTTGCGCATCGAGATGCTCAGCGGCGCGTCCCGGCCGGGCAGGCGCACCTTGTAATAGGTCATGTCACCGTAATACTCGGTGTCGACCACCTCGCCCTCGACCTTGTTCTGCGACCAGTCGCTCTGGTCGAAGAGCACCGTCAGCATCTCGGGCCGCACGCCGACAGTGCCGATGCTTTCGGGGGTAATATCTTCGCCCAGCCTGTCGCGCGGCAGGTCGATCTTGCCCAGGGCGTCCATGTCCAGCGTCAGGTGCGTGTCGGTCTGTTCCGTCACCTTGGCGGACAGGAAATTCATTACCCCGATAAAGGACGCGACCCGCTTGTTGACCGGGCGCCGGTACAGGCCCTCGGGCGTATCAAGCTGTTCGATCTGCCCCTCGAACATCACCGCGATCCGGTCGGACATGATCAGCGCCTCCTCCTGGTCGTGGGTGACCAGGATGAAGGTGATCCCGATCGAGCGCTGAAGGCTGCGCAGCTCCACCTGCATCTGGTCGCGCAGCTTCTTGTCCAGCGCCGACAGCGGCTCGTCCAGCAGGATCACCTTGGGTTTCATCACCAGCGCGCGCGCCAACGCCACGCGTTGACGCTGACCACCCGACAGCTCATGCGCCTTGCGCTTGCCATAGCCCTCCATGTCCACGAGCGACAAAACTTCGGCCACCTCGCGGGCGATGTCCTTTTTCGGCATCTTCCGGGTCTTCAGGCCATAGCCCACGTTTTCCTCCACGTTCAGGTGGGGGAAAATCGCGTAACTTTGAAAGACCATGTTGGTAGGGCGGTCGTTGGCCGGGATGTCCGCCATGTTCTTGCCGTCGATGGCGATGGTGCCGCTGGTCGTGGGCTCGAACCCCGCAATCGTGCGCAACAGGGTCGTCTTGCCGCACCCCGACGGACCCAGCAGGGAAAAGAACTCGCCCTCGCGGATATCTGCCGTGATGCCGTGCAGCGCCGTGAAGCTGCCGAATTTCTTGACCACATCGCGGATCGCGATCATCGGCGTCTTGTCGTCTTGCATGTCACTCTTTCCGCTCATGGTTCAAACCCCGGCCAGCGTGGTCTCGACGCCCTGCCGGCTGGCACTGCGCCGGCGCAGTGCCTCGGCGGCGATCAGCAGCAGGACCGAGACGGCCAGCAGGATCGTCCCCAGCGCCATGACCGACGGCAGCTTGGCCGGAAAGCGCAGCTGGCTCCAGATATAAACCGGCAGGGTCACGTCCGTCCCGGTCAGGAAGAAGGCGATGATGAACTCGTCGAGGCTGATGGTGAAGGTGATCAGCAGGCTCGATATCACGCCGGGCAGCACCAACGGCAGCGTCACGCGCCGGAACGTGCCCCAGCGCGACTCGCCCAGGTCGAACGAGGCTTCCTCCAGCTCGCGGTCCAGCCCGCGGAAGGCCGAGCTTAGGATGGCGATGGAAAAGGGCGTGCAGATCAGCACATGCCCCGCCACAACCGTCCACAGCGACAGCGGCATCCCCAGTTGGTTCAGCATCACCAAGAGCGCCACCGCCACGATGATCTCGGGCAGCACCAGCGGCAGCATGATCAGCCCGACGATCCCGGTCTTGCCGGGGAACGTGAACCGGGCCGAGGCGCGGGCCGCAAAGGCGCCCAGAAGCGTGCTCAGCACCGCCGTGGTCAGCCCCACGATCATCGAATTGCCCAGCGCGGTGTGCAGCGTGTCGGTGTGCCATAGCCCCACGAACCATTCGGTGGTGAAGCCTGAAAGCGGGAAGGCGATGATGGTCGATGTGTTGAAGGCAAAGAGCGGCAGCAGGATGACCGGCGCATAGAGGAAGATCATGTAGACCACGGCATAGATCGTCAGCCACTTGACCGAGAGCCATTTCATCGCACGCGTCCTCCGAGTTTTTTGCCGGCAAAGAAAATTCCGGCGCTGATCAGCCCGATCACCACCATCGCCGAGACGGCCAGAGCGGCCCCCAGCGGCGCATTGTTGGCCTTGCCGAACTGGATCTGGATCATGTTCGAGATCATCAGCCCGTCGGTGCCGCCCACCAGCCGCGGCGTGATGAAATCGCCTACTGTCGGGATCAGCACGATCAGCGTGGATGCGACGATGCCCGGCATCGCCAGCGGCAGCGTGATACGGAAAAAACGCCGCATTGGGCTGTCGCCAAGGTCGGTCGCCGCCTCCAGCAGGGACCGGTCGATCTTTTCCAGCGCCACGAAAATGGGCAGGATCGCGAAAGGCGCCCAGGCGTGGGCCAACGTGATGACAACGGCGTTCAGGTTGTAAAGGATAAAGGTCAGCGGTTCCTCGATGAACCCCAAGCCCATCAGCGTCGTGTTGAAGACGCCGTTATAGCCCAGGATCACCTTCCACAGGAACACCCGCAGCAGATAGCTTGTCCAGAACGGCACCGTGATCAGGAACAGCCACAGCGCCTTGCGCTTTTTGACGTGAAACGACAGGTAATAGGCGATCGGGAAGGCCAGCAGCACCGTCACCACCGTCACGATCAACGAAATCTTCAACGACCTCCACATCAGCACCTGATACAGCGGCTGGGTCCACGCCTCGCGGTAATTGTCCAGCGTCAGCGTCGTGTCGATCGTCAGGTAATCCTGCGTCCAGAAGCTGAAGGTGATCACCATCAACAGCGGCGCGGCCAGCATCACCAGCACATAGCCGAATGTCGGGCTGATCAGCTTGAGGCCCTGTCCCGCCTCCCGGTCAAAGCGCCATGCCATCAGGATGCGCCTCCGCCGGAGGCGGGCTTGGTACTCATTCGGCCGCGACCTTTCGGGCCAGCAGTTCTGCGTTGCGCGCGGCCACCGTGCCTTTCGGCGGCTCGTCCTCGTTCAGCACCGGGAACAGCTCGCGCAGGCAGTCGTGATAGCTGCGCACGGTGTTTTCCAGGTCCGAGAGGATCACGCCGTCATAGCCGCTGGAAAACGCCGCTTCCCAGGACCAGCGCACCAGTTCCTCGTCCTCTTCCGAGGTCAGCCTGTCGATCCGGCTGCTGAGATAGCGCGACAGCCGCATCCGGCGGTCTTCGGTGCCCAGCCTGTACGTCGTTCCGCGCTGCATGGTCTTGCCATACTCCACCGGGAATTCCTGGTAGAATTTGACACAATCGGGGTAAATGCCAAGCACGCAATTCGGGAAGATGCCGATATAAAGCCAGGCTTTGGCATGGCTCTCGTCCAGCTTGGGTGGCGCTTGCAGAATGGACGTATAGGCCCGCACGCTCCACAGGCGGTGATTGGCCTCGCGGAACTCGGAATAGGAGCGCGAGGCGCCATCCTCGAAATCTTCGTCGTAATAGTTGGACCCGAACAAGTCCTGTAGGCCCGGATGCGCCATGGGCACGTGATAGCCCTCGTTGTCCACATCGCGGATGCACTTCCAGTTCACCTCGGCCACGTCGGCATAAAAACCTTCGCCCGAAGGCATGAGACCTTCAAGGTCGTACTGGTCAATCTCGGCATCGAACCGCGACAGCACCTCGGACATCGCGGGCTGCGGGCCGGGCCGGAACCGCACGAAGACGAACCCCCTCCACAGGTCCAGCTCGATCGCCTTCAGCCCAAAGGCGACGGGGTCCAGCTCGGGCAGGGTGTCGGGCTGCGCCGCCCCGCGCAGCGTGCCGTCAAGGTTGTAGACCCAGCCGTGAAAGGGGCAGATGATCGCATTCTTGCAATTGCCCTGTTCCCCGGCCACCACGCGCGACCCGCGATGCCGGCACAGGTTGTGAAAGGCCCGCAATTCGCCGTCCTTGCCCCGGATCACCAGCGCGCGTTCGCCCACGCAGTCCAGCGTGACGAAATCGCCGACCTCCGGCAGATCGTTGGCATGGCAGACAAGCTGCCAGTGCGAGCGGAACAGCAGGTCCTTTTCCATCTCCAGCATCTCGGTGTTGAAGTAACTCCAGGCGGGCAGTCCCTTGCGGTCGTGGTCGTTGGGCAGGTCTATGGCCTGTGTGGCTGGGGGCGTCATGGCAAACTCCGGGTTGAGTGGCTTGCCGGCACTCTAGCAATTTTTATTGAGCGCTCAAATAAATTATTTCGATTTAAAACCCGGAACGGTTTGGTGCGGATTGTGCCGCCGCTGAGACGCCAACCTTCACGGTTTCAGAATGTAATCTGTATGGCGGCAGTCATTAAACCTTTTGAAGTAGGCGCGGTTCCTTGCACTAAGTGTCGGCTGATATCACCGAACAAGTCATGGCAAGTCGAGAAACGATTTTGCGTGCTGTCACTTACACGACGTAGCGACCGTGCTCAGGATACCTGTATTTCTGTTTCGAAAAAGATATGACCACCGCCAATAGGGTGCAGAGTTCAGAGCCGATATGTGTGCTTCAAGGTATGACATGCAGTCGTCTCGACCGGGCGACATCACAATCGCTGGTCTGAACATTCATTTTTTAGCACCAAGACTCTTTACCAAACCGTGTCCCAACCGCCCGTCGCGATTGTGAAGGTGCTCCTCGGGATTTATGGACTTCAATATTTATCGGCAACGCCGCAGTTTTTGTGGGAGTCAATTTTGCTAATAGGTTGTCGCCATTTAATTTCATGAAATTTCAAAATCCCCCGGTAGTGATACCGTGCCGGTTCGAGTCCGGCCTTGGGTACAACGACTTCGGCAAAACACGTGCCTTTGGCGCGCGGTCCGGCCCCAACCGACGCGCGTCGCCGGGCTTTGGGCGCGGCAGCGGCGGTCGGCAATGCGTCTCGGAGGTCGGGTCTCCGTCACTCTCATGAGTCGGGCAACAGGGCGTGTCTCTGCGCTGCCCAGGCCTCCGTCGGGCTCTCCAATCGGGAAATTTTGCAGTCATCCGCTGGGCGATTGGACAAGTCGGATTTTCAATTATTCAACTCACCCGCAGTTTTTCATTGTCAGACTTGAACATCCTTCGCTGAATCGCATACGGTGCCAAACAACGGAAGATTTGCAAGGTGGGAAATTTTGCAGTCCATGGGAGACGCCTTCGGCCTTGCGTTCGACCTTGTTCTATCGGGCGATGCGGATCTGATCGAGATCGTGCTGCTGTCGCTGCGGGTCAGCCTGACGGCCACCGCGCTGGCCTGCCTGATCGGGCTGCCGATCGGGGCGCTGGTGGCCACGGGTCGGTTTGCCGGCCGCAATGCCGTGCTGATCGTGATGAACGCGCTGATGGGTCTGCCGCCCGTGGTCGTGGGCCTGCTGGTCTACCTGCATCTGTCGCGCTCGGGCCCCCTGGGGTTTCTGGGCCTGCTATACACGCCCACCGCGATGATCATCGCGCAGACCATCCTGATCGCGCCCATCGTGGCCGCCCTGTCGCGGCAGGTGCTGGAAGACCTGCATTCCGAGTATGCCGAGCAGTTCCGCTCGTTCTGCCTGACGAAGCTGCAGACCGTGCAGGCGCTTTTGTGGGACGCGCGCTATTCGCTGCTGACCGTGGGGCTGGCCGGGTTCGGCCGTGCGGTGGCCGAGGTGGGCGCTGTCATCATCGTCGGCGGCAATATCGACCACCTGACGCGGGTCATGACCACCGCCATCGCGCTGGAGACGTCCAAGGGCGACCTGGCGCTGGCACTCGCACTTGGCCTCATCCTTCTGGTCATCGCGCTTGGCGTCAACGCCGCCGTCCAATCGGTGCGCATGACAGCGGCGCGGCAAGCCTATGTCTGATGCGGCGCTTCCCTTGAGCCGGGACATGGCGCCGTCCGCACGGCCCGCGGCCCTCCTGCCGCTGGCGGTGCGCGATCTTGGCTTGCGCTTTGGCACGTCGACCGTACTGGACGGCGTCAGTTTCGATCTCGGCCCCTCGGGCTGCACCATGGTCATGGGCCCCAATGGCGCAGGCAAGAGCCTGCTGCTGAAACTGCTGCACGGGCTGATCGCGCCGAGCTCGGGCCGTATCGACTGGCGCGGGCAAGGGCCGCGCGAGGTCACGGCCCGGCAGGCGCTGGTGTTCCAGAAGCCGGTGCTGCTGCGCCGCTCGGTGGCCGCGAATGTCGACTTCGTGCTGAAAGCGCGCGGCAAGGACCGCGCGCGGACCGCGGCCCTTCTCGATCACGTTGGCCTGGCCCACAAGGCCCGCCAGCCCGCACGCCTCTTGTCGGGGGGCGAGGCGCAGCGCCTGGCGCTGGCGCGCGCGCTGGCCGTTGATCCCGAGGTGCTGTTCCTGGACGAGCCCACGGCCAGCCTCGACCCGGCGTCGGTTCTGGCCATCGAGCAGATCGTCCGCGAGGCCAGCCAGCGGGGCGTGCGCATCGTCTTCGTGACCCACGACATGGGGCAGGCGCGGCGCATGGCCGACGACATCCTGTTCC
>NZ_LAXJ01000011.1 GCF_001441615.1 Roseovarius atlanticus | reverse complement strand
CCCAGATGATGGCGGTCTGGTCGGCGCGGTCGGCCAAGTGCCGGTCGATGCAATTGGCGGCGACGTTGAGCGTGCCGTCCTCGAACCACTTGATGGAGACGTTGCCGTAGGTGTAATCGACGTCCTTGACCTTGGAGTAGGGCTTGATCCAGTCGATGCGCTTGCCGTGATCGCCCCAGAACGCCTCGGGGTCCTTGATCGAGGCCGCGTACATCTCGTCATACTTGGCCGCGTCGACATGGGCGTGCGCCACGAAATCGGCACTGGGCGGGTACGTGGACGCACCTGTTTCGGGTTGTTTTGTCATGTGTCTCCTCCTCCGCAAGTGATGGTCCTCGACTTCGAGGTATAGATCAATTCGCGCATTGGCGGCGTTATAAAACGTTTCGTAAAAATTTACACTTAGCCGTTGGTATCATTGGCTTTTATCTGTAAATACTTTCCCGATTCGCCGGCAAAGAGTGTAAATAAATTTACTCCCGCATGAATTGTCCAGCGATTTCCGCAGTCTAGAGTTCGGCGATATCCGGCGGATGTATGCCGATGTGTGCAAAAACTGGGGGAGACGTGGCCCTTCACGTACCGCGGGCGGCCTGTGACATGTTGTCAGGTGCGTCCGGTGCGTGCGCGCTGTGGGCGTGAATCAGGTCCGGTGGGGCGCGACGGGGCGGAACACCGCGTGCTTCAGGCCGAGATAGTTGGCGGCCAGCGCCACGCCGGAGCCGCAGGCCAGCGCGAGGACCGCCATGCCCGGGCCGGTGCCGAGGATCATGAGCATCAGCGCGTAGACGGCGAAATTGTTGGCGATGCCAAGGCCCTGGACCAGCGCGTAGGCGGCGTATTCGCGGTGCATCGCTGTGCGGCGGGCGCCCCGGAAGGTCCAGCGGCGGTTGAGCGCCCAGGTCACGGACATGGCCATGCCAAAGCTGAGGCCGCGGGAAAGGTACGGATCCCCGCCCAGCGTCATCAGTGCCCACAGCAGGCCCGCGTCGATGACGAAGCCGACGCTGCCGACGGCGAGGAACCTGGGAAAGGTATTAGCCGGTCTGGTCATCGCGCCCGGGGCATCGGCGGCGGGGCGGCCCCTGCGGTGTCGGTGCGCGTCGCCAGCACGCCGGGCACGGACAGGTATTGCATCCGCTTGGCTTCCTGCCGGCCGCGGGTGACGGTGTCGAGGATCAGACCCACGGCACCCGACAGGAACGCCAGGATCATCAGGCTGGCCGACAGAACGGCGGTGGGCAGGCGCGGCACGAGGCCGGTGGCGAAATATTCGGCGAAGACCGGCGCGGCGAGCGCAAGCGCGGTGACGGCGAAGGCGGCCGCGAGGGTCGAGAAGACCAGCAGGGGACGTTCCTGTTTCAGAAGCCGGGTGATGGTGCGCAGGATGCGGACCCCGTCTCGGATGCTGTTGAGCTTGCTTTCCGAGCCTTCGGGGCGGTCTTTGAACCGGCCCGGCACCTCGGCGGTGGGCATGTCGAGTTCCAGCGCGTGGACGGTCAACTCGGTCTCGATCTCGAAGCCGCGCGACATCATCGGGAAGGTTTTGACGAAGCGGCGCGAGAACACCCGGAAGCCCGAAAGCATATCGCTGCTGCCGCGCCCGAAGATGGTGCGCACGAGGCCCGAGAGCACTTGGTTGCCCAGCTTATGACCGGGGCGATAAGCGGTGTCGCTGCGCGCGACTCGCACGCCGTTGACCAGATCGAGGCCTTCGTCGGCCAGCCGTGCCACCATGGCCGGCGCGGCGGCGGCGTCGTAGGTGTCGTCGCCGTCGACCATGACAAAGACGTCGGCCTCGATATCGGCGAACATGCGGCGCACCACGTGGCCCTTGCCCTGGCGCGGCTCGCGGCGGACGATGGCGCCGGCGCGGGCGGCGACCTCGGCGGTGCCGTCGGAGGAATTGTTGTCGTAGACGTAGATCTGCGCCTGGGGCAGGGCCGCGCGGAAGTCGCGGACCACGGAGCCGATGGCCGCGGCCTCGTTGTAGCAGGGGATCAGCACCGCCACGCGCAGGGCCGCGGCATCGGTGGTCTGCGATGTGGCGTTGAACTGGCTGGGGAACAGGACGGACATGGGGCGGCGCTCTTGCAATCTGGGTTTGGTCCAGAAAAGCCGGGGAAGCGGGCCAAAATGCGGCAAATCTGCGGAGTTACGGGGTTATTCGAAACAATCGGCTGGCGCAGGGGAAACACCGGCGCGCGGTGTTGCGGACCATGTGCCATTAAGGCTTGCGCGGTTGCGGGAATGTCGGGTTAGTGACCCCAACGAACGAGAAAAGAGGGCCGGGCGATGCAGGACACGGCGAGAGAGAGCAGGCTGTTTGCCATCGTGCTGTTGCTGGCGGTCGGCATGGTCGTGTTTCGCGCCGTGGCGACGGGGCTGACGCCGGTGGACACGCTGGCAGTGTCGGACAATGACGACATCATGCGGTTTCTTATGGTGCGCGACTGGCTGGCCGGGCAGGGGTGGTACGACACGGTGCAGTACCGGATGCTGCCGCCCGAGGGGCTGGAGATGCACTGGTCTCGCTACGTGGACCTGGGGATCGCAGCGGTGATCTGGCCGCTGTCACTGGTGATGGCAGACGCGCAGGCGATGGCGGTGGCGCTGGTGGTGTGGCCGACGCTGCTGTTCGTGGCGCTGATCGGCGCAACGGGGCTGGCGGCGCGGCGGCTGTTCGGCAGCATGGCGGGGCTGATCGCGGTGGTGGCGGTGCTGCTGTGGCCGCCGACGGGCCTGACCTATTTCGCGCCGGCGCGGATCGACCATCACAATGTGCAGATCCTGCTGACGACGCTGATGCTGATCACCGTACTGTGGCCGGCGCCGCGCGCGCGACTGGGCGTGGCCGGGGGGCTGGCCGCCGCGCTGTCGCTGGCGGTGGGGCTGGAGACGATGGTGACGATCGCGCTGGCCGGGTTGGTTCTGGCGGGGCGCGTGGTGGGGTTGCGCCCCGGCGCGGGGCGGCAGCTGGCGGGGTTCAGCCTGGCGCTGGCGGGAGGGGCGACGCTTTTGTTCATGGGGCAGACGGCGCCGGCGGAGTGGCTGGTGTCGCGCTGTGACGAGCTGTCGGTTCCGTACCTGGCGCTGGCCTGGGTGGGCGCGGGGATTTGCCTGGCGGTGGTCGTGCTGGCGCCGAGGTTGTCCGGTGTGGCGCTGAGGGTCGGCGTGCTGGTGGCGTTGTCGGTTGTGGGTCTCGCGGCGTTGAGCCCGCTGATCGGGCCGTGCACCGCCGGACCTTATGACAGCCTGCCGCAGGAGGTGCAGGACCTGATCACCGGGCGGATCATCGAGGCGCGGCCTGCCTTGGCATATCTTTGGGCGGCCAATGGGCTGGGTTTTCGATTTGTCGTTCCGGCGGCGATGGCGGTTTTGGTGGGCAGCGCGGTCTGGGGATGGCAGACGTGGCGCGGTGATGGGGGCGCGGCGCGGGCGCGGCTGGGTGTGCTGTTGCTGTTCGGCTGGCTGGGCGTGATCGGGGCGCTGTTTCAGATCCGGCTGGTGCTGATGGGCGCGGCGGCGCTGCCGATGCTGATGGGCGCGGTGGTCGCGATGCTGCTGGCGGCGGGACGGGAAGGCCGGTTCGGGCGACTTGGCGCGGGGCCGGCGTTTGTTGCGGCGGGTCTGACGCTGATGCTGCCGACGCTTTACGGCGCTCTGACAGGCGGTGGTGGCGCGGGGGCCGCGATGACCACATCGGATGCGCGGATGGTGGATGCGGATGCGTGCCGAAAGCCCGATCTCTTGCGCAGTTTGAACACGGTCCCGGAAGGGGTGATCCTGAGTTCGAGCAGTTACGGCCCGCCTTTGCTGCTGCTGACGCATCATGCCGCGCTGGCGGGGCCGTATCATCGCAGCGCCGACGCGATTGCCAACGGCGCGGTGCCGTTCGACGGGAACGCGGCGGTGCTGCGCGCGGCGCTGGCGCGCACGGGCGCGGACTATCTGCTGTTGTGCCGCGATGCGCGATACGGCGACGGGACATCCTTTGCCACGCGGCTGGCGGCCGGGGAGCGGGCCGAGGGTCTGGTGCCGGTCGCGGGGCCGGACGCGGCGCTGGTGCTGTTGCAGGTCGTGCGCTGAAATCTCGGGCGCGTTCGGCAATGGGATGCGGGCTGTCGGCAATGCGGCTTGACCGCAGGCAACCGGCGCGCAATCTGGGTTCGGAACAAGGAGCGTGATCATGACCCAATGGACAGGAGAGGCGGACCCGGGCCGTCCGTGGTGGTGGGAGGCGGCGGCGCCCGAGGCCACCGAGGACGGTCTGCCGGATCATTGCGACGTTCTGGTGATCGGCGCGGGATATACCGGGTTGTCGGCAGCGATTGCTGCCCATGACAGCGGCGCGAAGGTGGTCGTGGTCGAGGCGGGCGTGCCGGGGGAAGGCGCGTCGAGCCGCAATGGCGGGATGGTGGGCGCGCATCCGCGCCTGAGCTGGGACAAGATGGCGGCGGCCTTCGGTGCCGAGGTGGCGGACGCGCTGTTGGCCGAGGCGGCCCCGGCGCTGGATTGGGCGCGTGGGTTCATCGACCATGAGAAGATCGAGTGTGACTTCCAGCAGACCGGGCGGGTGCAGCTGGCCTATACGGCATCGCATTTCGAGGGGCAGAAGCGGCTGGCGGAAAAGGTGCGCGCCAAGAGCCGGGTGAAGGTCGAACTGCTGGAGCGCGCGGCGCTGGGGCGCGAGATCGACACGCGGCTTTATCACGGCGGTATCCTGTTTCCCGAACATGGCGCGCTGCATCCGGCGAAGTATCATCGCGGGATGCTGGACGCGGTGCGCCGGCGGGGCGTGCCGGTGGTCAGCCACGCCCGCGTCGAGGCGATGGAGCGCGAGGGCGCGCGGCATGTGGCGCGTACGTCCAAGGGGCGCATCCGGGCCGAGAAGGTGGTTCTGGCGACCAATGGCTATACCACGCGGCCCTTCGCCTGGCATTTGAAGCGGGTGTTCCCGCTGCCGAGTTTCATCATTGCCACCGAGGAGTTGCCGGAGAACCTGATCGGGCACCTGGCGCCGGGGCGGCGGATGATGGTCGAGACCCGCGCGCGGCACAGCTATTTCCGCATTTCGCCGGACGGCAAGCGCATCCTCTTTGGCGGGCGGGCGGCGATGCGGAACATACCCTTGGCGGTCGCGGCGGAGCGGCAGCGGCAGACGATGGTCGAGATCTGGCCCGAACTGGCCGAGGCGAAGCTGAGCCATGTCTGGAGCGGCTATACCGGGTTCAGTTTCGCGCAGATGCCGCATGTGGGGCTGCGTGACGGTATCAGTTTCGCCATGGGCTTCAGCGGGTCGGGAACGGTGATGGCGCCCTACCTGGGGGCCAAGGCGGGGTGGCTGGCCGTGGGCGACGCGCGGTCCGAGACGGCCTATGCGAAAACGCACCTTCCGCGACATATGCTGCACCTGTTCGACAAGCCGCATTTCCTGAAGGCGGCGGATTTGGTTTACCGCCACTGGGTGGACCGGGCGGAGGCCTGGCAGGCCCGGCGGCGATAGGGGCGTGACACGGCTTTCGCGTGTAAGCGGTTTCTTGCCACACATCTTTGGCGAGAGTGGCCGCGTCCACGCAGTCGGCGTAGCCTTGCGGAAAGCGAGGGCGGGGCAGAGTTTCGATGGATAGTAGAGGCATGTCGCTGGCGTGCGCGGTGTCGGTGATCGTCATGGTGGCGGCAACCGGAGCGTTCGGGGAAGGGCCTGCGTCCGCCACGGACCGGCAGGAAAGTGGTTGGACGGCACGGAAATGCAGCCTTTACGAGGCGTCGGTGCGCGATGCCATCACGTTGCACGGGCCGGAGGGGCTGCGGATGGAGTTCCTGACGGACAACCAGAAGTTCATCGACGACGGCTGCGCCGGTCGGGCCGAGATCTGCCCGATGACCGACGAGGAGTGGCGGCTGGCCGACACCTTGCTGAAGATGACGATGAACGAAGGGATGGCGAGCACCTTTGTGCCGTTCGGCTGTCCCTGACGCACCGGGCCGGGGGCACGAGCCTCAGGTGTCGCGAGCGCGGACCAGCATGAGAAGGCCGATGGTCACCAGCGCGATGCCGGCCCATTCCAGCGGGCCGGGGATTTCCGACAGCACGGGGATGGCCAGCAGTGCCGCCGAGGCCGGGACGGCGGCGGAAAAGCCGGCGGTATGCGTGGGGCCAAGGTGGTTTGCGGCGAGCGCAAAGCAGACCATGGCAAGAATGCCGGGGCCAAGCCCCTGGTAGGCGGCCTGAAAGAGGATCGTGCCGGTATCGGCCTGCGCGAGGCCCGAGGGCAGGAAGAAATACCACAGCGGCAGGAAGACCAGCGCGTTGGGGATGTTGATCGTCACCAGAGCCTGGCGCGGGGTCAGCCGCCAGCGGCGCACGCCGAAGATATAGACCGACTGGATCGCGGCGGCGGTCAGGAAGAAGACGATCCCCAGCGCCGCGCCTTCGCCGGTGCTGCGGATGCCGGTGACGGCGACCAGCACTGCGCCGACCGTGACGATCACCAGGCTGACCAGTTGCAGGCGGTTGGGCAGCGCGCCGGTGAAGGCGGTCACCAGCAGCACGGTGAAGAAGGGCAGGGCGCCGTTGGTGAAGACCCCTGCATAGGCCGCGGAGGTGTGGCGCAGTCCCATGTAGACCAGCATCGCGTAAAGCGCCCCGGAGCCGCAGAGCACGATCAGCACGATTGGCACCGGGCCAAGGTGGCGCGGCCACCACGCCCAGGCGAAAGGCGCCATCAGCACGCCCGTCACCATGAAGCGCAGGGCCGTGATGTCGCCGGGGGTCAGCGCCGTCTGGACCCCCGCGCGCGAAAACACGATGAAGCCCGACCAGATCACCAGCACGCCCACGGCGGCGGCCAGCCCGAGGGTGCGGTTCCGAATATCCTCGGGCATGGGGGTCTGGACGGTCATGGCGAGATCAGTGGCAGAGGGCCGCAGGCGTGTCCATAGGGCCGGGTGCAAGGCCGGTATGTCCTGCGCCTGAAACAAGGAACGCCGGCCCGAAGACCGGCGTTCAAGGCGCGCGGAAGAGGTCTTATTCCCGCGCCTCGTCCTCAAAGACCCGGCTGATGCGCTCTTGACTGCGGGCCGCCGCCTCGTCGGCGTCGAGTTCGCGGCGTTCGATCCTGGCTTGCAGGACGTGGAACGCAAGCCAGAACAGGACGCCGACGATCACGAGGACAATCTCGGTGCCGACCATGGGATAGATCGGGCCGATCTGGGACAGGTCCGCGCCTGCCCAGGTTTCTACAGCTGTCGTTGACATATCGTGACCCTCCTCAAGTCAGCAGGCCAAGGCGCTTGGCCTCGGCGATGTCGGCTTCGGACACCTCTATGGCATCCATTTCCTCGGCGATCTCCTCGGACATATCCAGTCCGACGAGTTCGACCGCGGGGGGCACCCGCAACATGCCCAGGCCCATCAGGATCTTGGACACGATATAGGCGGGCAGAAAGCCCAGTACGCCGAACATGATGACCGCGCCTGCGAACTGGCCCCAGGGCGTGATGACCGCGACGGTTTCATGGTAGGCCGCCGTGGCGGGATGGCCCCAGAGCATGAAGCCGCAGATCACCAGGCCGATGAAGCCCGCGTAGCCGTGCACGGCCACCGCGCCCACCGGATCGTCGATCTTGAAGCGACGCTCGACCCAGAAGTGGAGCTTGTAGGCGCAGACCGCCCCTACGGCGCCGATCAGCATTGCCTGGATCGGATGGTAGAGGTCGTTGCCCGCAGAGGCGGTGATAACGCCGGCAAGGCCAGCGGAGTAGGTCCAGAACGCTTCGCCCCTGGACACCACGTAGCCTGCCAGAAGCCCGCCCGACAGCGACATCAGGAAGTTGAACACGATGGCCGACAGGGTGGTGGGCGTGAGGTAGATCGTGGTGGCGGTGAAGTTCACCACACCTTCCGCCCCGCCCAGCGTGCCATGGTCGATGATCGGCACGTTGCAGGCCACGTAGAAGCCCCAGAAGCCGCAATAGATCAGGAAGAGCCCGATCGTCACCAGCCACTTGTTGTGCGGGTTGATGTTGCGCGGTGTTCCGTCGGGGGCGAACTTGCCGATCCGCGGTCCCAGCACGACAATCACGCCGAGCGCGAAGCCGCCCGCGATGGCGTGGATCACCCCCGAGGCATAGGCATCGTGATAGCCAAGCTGGGTGACCATCCAGCCATCCGGGTGCCAGCCCCAGGCCGCGTCGATGATCCAGGTGCCCGAGCCGATGACCACGGCCAGGATCCAGAAGGCGGTGGGCCGGATGCGTTCGATTGTGGCGCCCGACACGATCGAGGCGGCAGTCCAGCTGAACAGCAGGAAGGCCGCCCAGAACACACCGTTCAGGCGGTTCCAGAAGCCGTTGCCCAGTTCGGCGCCGTAGCCCTGCGCGCTTTCGAGCGCCGGTCCGGGGCCACCCAGGTGCGTGCCCATCAGTTCGGACCAGGGCACGGCGTTGTCGGATTGCGTGAGGCCGCCGGTGATGCCGGGGCCGTTGGGGAAGGCGAAGTAGATCCACCATCCGAAGAAGAAGAAGGTGATGGTCACCAGCGGCATGAGCATGGTGTTCTTCATCACGGTATGCATGTGGTTCTTGTGACGGCTGGCGCCGACCTCGTACATGCAGAAGCCGACGTGGATCAGGAACATGAGTGGTACGGTCACCCAATAATAGAACTCGGTGAAGATCACCGTCAGTGCACCGATATCGGTATCCAATTTACTGTCCTCCCAGTGTGGTGCGACCCGTAAGGCGACAGGAGGAGCGCGCCGACCGGGTGCACCTATTTTCATTTGCCGGCCGCTCTTGAACGGGGCCGATGTCCGGGCGGAGCTTTGCCTTTGGGCTGCCCGGATAAGGGCAGAATGCTTAATTGTTGGGCTGTTTGCCAACAATAAATTAACACAGTGAATAAAAACTTCCTTTGAAGAAATAAATTCTGCCGAATTGTCGCGGGGTTGCAGCGAAAACTCTGGGCAGCGGCGCATGGCGGACGCAGCGACGCGTGTCGTGTTTGGGGCAGGTTTTGTCGGATTTCATCGCCTTGCGAAGAATCGGGCGCCCGCGCGCCGCAAGATTACTTGAGCTCGACCTCGACAAAGCTCATCGGGACGTCGCCGGCGTTGATGACGTTGTGTTCCACGCCCTGTGCGCGGGCATAGGCGGTGCCGGCGGGCACGACCGTCTCGCGCGTCTGGCCACCGGGCTCTTCGAGGTGCATGTGGCAGTCGGTGATCGCGGTGATGACATAGTCGTGGTCATGGACGTGCCAGCCGGTCTGCTGACCCGGCGCGAAGTCGAACCGGGTGACGCGGGTGCGGGTGTCGTCGATGAGCACGGTTGCCGTGCAGGTCATGGTCATGACGCGCCTCTTGGGTTGAATGCCGGGGCGCAGGGGCTTGCGCATGGCGGCGGGGCGGGTCACCAATACGCGACAGCCGGAACGAAAGGAAGGCCGCATGACACAGGCGCGACAGGCAGAGAGCGTGTGCGAGGTGGTTGAGGCCGGCCTGTGCATCGGGTGCGGCCTGTGCGAGGCGCTTGCCCCGGCACGCTGGGTCATGGTGATGAACCGGCACGGACGTCTGCGGCCTGCGCCGGTCGGCGCCGAGGATCCGGAGGCTGACGCCGGGATCCTGTCCGCCTGTCCGGGGGTGGTGGCCGAGGCGGAGGCCAGAGGCGACCAGGAAGATCCGGTCTGGGGCAGCTATACGCATATGGGCGAGGCCTGGGCCGGGGACTCCGACATACGGTTTCGCGCGGCCTCGGGCGGGGTGCTGACGGCGCTGGGCGTGCATCTGTTGCGCACGGGCAAGGCCGCGTTTGTCCTGCATTGCGCCGCGGACCCGGAGCGACCGATGCGGTCGCGTTGGGTGATGTCCGACACGCCTGAAGAGGTCGCGCAGAGGGCCGGGTCGCGCTATGGCCCAAGCGATACGCTGGCCGGGCTGGAGGCGGCGCTGGCGCGGAGCGAGCCCTTTGCGATCATCGCCAAGCCCTGCGACGCGTGCGCCGTGCGGGCCCGGGCCAAGGCGGATGCGCGGCTGGACAGCCTGCTGGTGGCCGTCCTTGTCATGGTCTGCGGCGGAGCGTCGGACCTGGGCAAGTCGCAGGCGGTGCTGGACGAGCTGGGTGTGGCGGAGGACGACCTCACGCTGTTTCGCTATCGCGGGCATGGCAACCCGGGGCCGACCCGGATCGAGACGCGGGACGGACGGCATTTCGAGAAGACCTATAACGAGATGTGGGCGGACGAGGCGGGCTGGCGGATCCAGAGCCGCTGCAAGCTTTGTCCCGATGCGATTGGCGAGGCGGCGGATGTGGCGGCGGCCGATATCTGGCCCGGAGCGGAGCCCGAGGGTGAAGACGAGGGGTTCAACGGCGTCATCGTGCGCTCGCCCGCGGGTCAGGCGCTGTTCGACGCGGCGGTCGCGGCAGGGGACCTGGTGCGCGGCGCCGATCATGCGCCGCGCGACTATGACGGGTTTCAGCCGCACCAGGTGCACCGCAAGCGGGCCATGGCCGCGCGGTTGCGCGGATTGGCGGCGGCGGGACGGCCCGTATATGCACATGCCGGCCTGAGGCTGGATGCGCTGGATTCAAAAGACACGGACGAGGAGGCGGGTGCCTTGCGGCGCGCCAAGGCTGGACGGTTCGATGACGAGGTGCCGGGATCATGATGCAGAAACCCTTCAGCGAGGACGAGGCCATCGGAATGCTGGTGGGGCTGGCCGTGGGCGACGCGGTGGGCACGACGATGGAGTTTCTTGCGCGCGGCAGTTTCGAGCCGATCACGGATATGGTGGGCGGCGGGCCGTTCAACCTGGCGCCCGGCAAGTGGACCGACGACACCTCGATGGCGATGTGCCTGGCGCAGATGCTGCGCTCGGCCAATGGCTGGGACGCCGAGGACGCGATGCGGCGATTCGTGAACTGGCGCGACAACGGGTACCTGTCGTCGACACGGGTGTGTTTCGACATCGGCAACCAGACCGACGCGGCGCTGACGCGGTTCCAGCAGACCGGAAACCCCTATGCCGGGCCGGTGGAGGATGAACATAGCGGCAATGGTGGAATCATGCGGCTTGCGCCCGTGGTGATCGCCTATGGCGCCTCAAAGGAAAGCGCCATGGCGGTGGCGCGGTTGCAGAGTCGGCTGACCCACGCCAGCCCGCTGTGCCAGCGGGCGGCGGCGAATATGGCCGAATTCCTGGTGACCGGGGACGCAGGCCTTTTGCCGCGCCCCGAGGCACCGCCCGAGGAGGCCAGCGGATACGTGGTGCACACTTTGCACGCGGCCTTCTGGGCGCTGACGCAGGGCGACACGTTCCGCGATGTGGTGCTGGCGGGCGTGAACCTGGGCGGGGATGCCGACACGGTGGGCGCCGTGGTGGGGCAGTTGGCCGGGCGCATCCATGGATATGCCGGCATTCCCGAAGACTGGCGCACGCGGCTATACGATCATGACAAGATCAGGACCGCGGCGCAGGACCTTTATGCCCTGCGCCCTATCGACATCTAATAGGGAGGGAAAACTCATGAGCCTGTTCGACGAAGACCTGTTCCTGAAAGGGCTGGAGCAGCGCAAGGCCACGCTGGGGGCCGAGTATGTGGAAAAGAACCTGGCGGCGGCGGATGAGTTCACGCGGCCCTTCCAGGAGGCGATGACCGCCTGGTGCTGGGGATTCGGCTGGGGCGACGAGGTGATCGACGCCAAGACCCGCAGCATGATGAACCTGAGCATGATCGGGGCGCTGGGCAAGATGAACGAGTTCGAGATCCATTGCCGCGGCGCGCTGAACAACGGCGTCACGAAAGAAGAGATTCGGGCCATTGTGCATGTGGTCGCGATTTATTGCGGGGTGCCGCAGGGGCTGGAATGCTTTCGCCACGCGCGCAAGGTGCTGGAGGAGCGCGGGCTTTGAGGTGCCGCGCGTGTCCGCGGAGGCTCCGGGCCTCTTTTGCCCCTGCGGTCCGCCTCGACGGTGGCGGCGTGGCACGGGGGCGGGGCAGGGTGTGACGGAAATGCCGCGATGGCGCGCCGAGTCGCGCGATCGGGCGGCGGGCGAGTCGCGAATGACCTGCGCGACGGTGCGGCAACGCCCTGTGTTTTGCAGCCCCCGGTTGCGCCGAACCCCTTTAAAACCGTAGCTTTTAGGGGTTTTGCAGCGGAATCCGACGGCGCCGGGAAGGTCTGTGTGTGAAATACGTCACAGAGCGTCCAACAACACGGCGCAAGGGGGGCGGTTCGTTGACAGTGAGGGGGCATTTACAGCATTCATCCTCCCAAGCCGTGTCCTGGATCGGGGGCGGTGGAACTTGTAACTTTCCTGCTTTAAGGAGGGATAACCTTGAAAAAGCAACTTCTCTGCACCAGCGCAATCGCCCTCGGCGTCGCTGCTGCCCCTGCCTCGGCCCAGGACTGGAACCTGGATTGGGGTGGTTTCTTCCAACAGCACATCGCGTACGCTGACGTGGGTGGCAACGGTGTCGGCGCAGCTGACTTCGACGGCATCCAGATGTTCACGAACGCCGAAATCATCTTCACCCCGAACATCACGCTGGACAACGGCATGACCTTCGGTATCAACGTTCAGATGGAAGCTCTGAACGGCGGCGGTGGTACCGATGGTATCGACGAGTCGTACATGTTCATCGAGAGCGACACCTTCGGTCGTATCGAAGCCGGTTACGAAAACTCGGTCGGCTACAAGATGATGGTTGCGGCACCGCAAGTCGGTTCCATGGCGATCAACTCGCCCTCCGCGTCGGCCTTCATCCCGTTCACCCCCGCGTTCGCCGGTGGTAACTTCCGTCAGGCCGGTCTGTCGTCCTACACCGAAGTTGCGGGCAACAACGACGTTGCACGTATCAGCTACTACACGCCGAGCTTCTCGGGCTTCACCGCTGGTATCTCGTACGCACCGTCGGGCGCTGCGGCCGGTAACGCTGCAAACATCGCGCCTGTCAACCGTAACGCCGGTATCGTCGACATCTTCGACATCGGTGTGAACTACACCCAGTCCTTCGGCACCACCGACCTGACTCTGGCCGCTCGCTGGGGCACCGGTGACAACCAAGGTGTTGGCGGCGATCCCGAAACCTGGGGCCTCGGCTTCCAAGTCGGCTTCAGTGGCTTCACTTTCGGTGCAGCATATGCTGAAAATGACAACCCGGGTGGCCTGGACGAAGAAGGCTACAGCGTTGGTGTGGCATACGACGCCGCCGGTCCCTGGACCTTCGGCCTCGAAGCCTACATCGGTGAAATCAACGATGGCGCCGGCTTCGACGACCATTACGAGTACTACAAGCTCGCGGCCAACCGCGATCTGGGACCGGGCGTCAGCTGGACGACCTACCTGATCTACGGTGAGACCCGCAACGACTCGATCGCGACCGACATCGACGGCACCGCAATCGGTACCGCGATCAACCTGAGCTTCTAAGCTTAGATTGACC
>NZ_LAXJ01000010.1 GCF_001441615.1 Roseovarius atlanticus | reverse complement strand
GGGAGTGTACTCTCCCGCCGTTTTCTTTTAGGGAACGGGAAACCGTTCCCTTTTTGATGTGCGCCGCGAAGGATGGACATGAAACGAAGCATTGTCTGGCTGGCATCGTATCCGAAATCCGGCAATACGTGGATGCGGATATTTCTTGCCAACTACCTGTCCGACGCGCAAAAGCCGCTTCATATCAATCAGATACAGCAGTTCGGCTTTGGCGATTCCAAACCGGAGCAGTATAGGGCGGCAGCGGGGCGGCCGGTGGATTTCAGCAGCCCGGAAGCGACCTTGCACCTGCGCGACCGTGTTTTGCAGCGTATCGTTGCCAACAATGCAGACGTGAATTTCGTCAAGACGCATAACTGCCGGAATATCGCCTTCGGGACCGAGCTGATTCCGCCGCGATTCACACGGCAGGCGATCTATATCCTGCGCAATCCGCTGGATCTGCTGCTGTCCTACGCGCGGCATTACGGGATGAGCCATGCCGAGACCGCCGAGGCGATCGGGCGGGCGGACAATGCCAACGCGCCGGACGCGACGACGACATGGCAGTTTCTTGGAAGCTGGAGCGACCATGTGAAGGACTGGACCCAGGGCGGGGCCTTTCCGGTGCTGGCGCTGCGCTATGAGGACCTGCTGGACGACCCGCAGACCCATTTCGCCAAGACGCTGGACTTCATGGGGGTGCCGGTGGTGCCCGAGCGGCTGGACCGGGCGATCCGGTTTGCCAGTTTCGACGAGCTGAAGAAACAGGAAGACGCGGGCGGCTTTTCCGAGAAATCGCCCAATGCCGACCGGTTTTTCGCCAAGGGGCAGGCGGGCCAGTGGAAGGATGAACTGGACCCCGCGCTGGTGACGAAGGTGCGGCGGGAGCATAAGCGAATGATGAAGAAATACGGGTATTACAGTGTCTGACCTGCGGCGGATCATCTGGCTGGCCTCGTTCCCGAAATCGGGCAACACGTGGCTGCGCAGCCTTTTGGCGCATTACTTCATGCCGCCGGGAATGGCGCCTGATATCAACAACTTGCGGCAGTTCACCACGGCCGATATCCGGCAGGATTTCTTTGACGCGGCCAATGGCGGGCCGTTCCGGGGGCAAAGCGTCGAGCAGTGGCTGGCGGTGCGCACCAAGGCGCTGCACATGATTGCGGGATCGAAGCCCGTAAAGCATTTCGTCAAGACGCACTGCACGCCGATCCGGCTGGGCAACGTGGACCTTATACCGCCAGCCGTCACGGCGGGGGCGCTTTACATTATGCGCAATCCCTTTGACGTGGCGCCGTCATTCGCACGGCACACGTCGGTTTCGCTGGACGAGGCCATCGACAAGATGTGCGACCCGGAAAACGTGATGGGAACCGAGACGGGTATCCTGGATGCGCTGGGGCGGTGGGATGACCACGTCACCCGCTGGGCCACGGTGCCGGGGATGCCGCGGCACCTGATCCGGTACGAGGACATGCTGGAGCGTCCGGCCAAGGCGATGGAGCGGTTGCTGGACTTTCTGAGCATAAAGCCGGACCGGCCCAAGCTGGCCCGCGCGATCAAGGCCACCAGTTTCGAGGCGATGAAGAAGCAGGAAGAAAAGCACGGGTTCACCGAGCGGCCCGCCGGGATGAAAAGCTTTTTCGCCAAGGGCAAGGCGGGCGGGTGGAAGGACGACCTGACGCCGGCGCAGGTGGGGCGCATCCGCGAAGAATTCGCGCCCGTGCTGGAGCGGTGGTATCCCGAGATGCTGGACGAGACCGCGGAATTTGCCAAGTCCGCCTGAGGCAACGCCTCAAGGACGTGCCGCAACGGTCTGAATTACAAGAATTTCACGCCGGACGCAGGCCGAGGATTTCGCGCGTTTGCGCAAAACTCGCCACGGGGCGGTCGTATTTCGCACAGAGGTCGGCGGCGCGTGCGATCAGCGCCGCGTTGGAGGGCGCGAGCGTGTCGCGGTGCAGCCGCACGTTGTCTTCCAGCCCCGCGCGGGTGTGGCCGCCGGCGGCGATGGCCCATTCGTTGACCACCACCTGGTTGGCGCCGATCCCCGCGGCGCACCAGTTGGCCTTCGGCGCGCGGTCCTGCATGGTCTTGACGTAGAAGTCGAACACCGCCTTGTCGGCGGGCATGGCGTTTTTTACGCCCATGACGAACTGGACATAGAGTTTGCCGGGCAGGGTGCCTGCCTCGTGCCGGGCGATGGCCTGAAGGATGTGGGACAGATCGAACGCCTCGACCTCTGGGGTGATGTCGTGGGCGGTCATCTCGGCAGCCAGCCAATCGACGAGGTCGGGCGGGTTTTCATAGACCCGCGTGGGAAAGTTGTTGGAGCCCACCGACAGAGACGCCATGTCGGGGCGCAGGGGCAGCATCCCGCCCCGCGCCTTGCCCGCGCCCGAGCGCCCGCCGGTGGAGAACTGGACCACGACGCCGGGGCAGTGCTTTTCCAGACCTTCCTTGAGCGCGGCGAACTTGTCGGGGTCCGAGGAGGGCGATTCGTCGTCGTTGCGGACATGGGCGTGAATGATGGTGGCCCCGGCCTCGACCGCTGCGTGGCTGCTTTCGATCTGCTGGCTGACGGTGATCGGCACCGCCGGGTTGTCGGAGGTGCGGGGCAGCGAGCCGGTGATGGCGCAACACAGGATGCAGGGTTTGCCGGAGACGTCGGGCATCGGGCAGCTTTCTGTTCAGGGTCAGGCATTGGCCGCAAAACCGATCCGGTCCGCGGCCCTTTGGACCGCGTTACCCCAAACCGGACGGACGTGGCAAGCCGGTGGCGTCAGTCCATCCGCATGGCTTCGGTTTCAATCCTGATGTCGACCGTGTCGCCGACCATGCCGTTCTCGACGCCGTAGGTCATGCCGAATTCGCTGCGCTGGACGCTGGTCTGCATCGACAGGCCGAGGGTGAAGCGCTTGTGGCCGAAGGGGTATTCTGCGGCCTTGTTCAGCGTCACGTCCAGCGTCACCGGGCGGGTTTCGCCGAGGATCGTCAGCTCGCCTTCGACGGTGCCTTCGGTATCCGAACTGGCGGTGCCGCCGTTGGCGGTGAAGGTGATCTCGGGGTGGTTGGCCACGTCAAGGAAATCCGCCTCGCGGACGTGTTCGTTGCGGCCTTCGTGAAAGGTGTCGACACTGGTGGCGGCGATGGTGACGCTGACCTCGCCCAGCTCGTTGGTCTCGGCGTCGTAGTCGAAGCTGCCCTCGACGCCCGGAAAGATGCCCAGCGTCTTGGCGTAACCGATATGCTCGACGGTGAAATAGATGGCGGTGTGGCTGGCATCGAGCTCGTATCGGGCCATTTCAGCTTGGGCGAGCGCCGGAAGCGTGGCGAGCGGGATCGCGGCGAGCAGGGAGGTCGGGAATTGAAAGGACATGGAATCTCCTGTCATTTGGCGGCGTGTGAGAGTGCTATCGGGGAAAGGTAATGCAAGACGTGGAGGCAGCAACGGAGAAATGCCGGACGGAAAACCTGCGCCTGCGCTGTGCCAGCTGGAATGTGCACCGGGCGAGGGGCGCGGACGGGCGCGTGGACCCGGACCGGGTGCGCGCGGCGATTGCGGCGGTGCTGGGGCCGGAAGGACCGGAGGTGCTGGCGTTGCAGGAGGCCGACGGAGAGTGCCGTCCGCACGGGCGCATCCTGGATGTGGCCGGGATCGCGGCGGATACGGGGCTGGTCTGGCAGCACGAGGACACACGGATGCGCTGGGGGCCGCAATGCGACGGGTTCCTGGGCACGATCCTGTTCCTGCATCCGCGGCTGGAGGTGACCCATCGCGACGTGATCGACCTGCCGGGGCATTGTCATCGCGGCGCGGTGACGGTGGAGGCCCGCGCCAAGGGGGTGCCGGTGCGGATCATGTCGATGCACCTGTCGCTGTCGCAGCCGCTGAGGGTGGTGCAGATGCGCATCATCGGGCAATACCTGCGCCGCCGTCCCGAGATGCAGACGGTTCTGCTGGGGGATTTCAACGAATGGCGGCCCTGGGGCGGGCTGATGTTCAATCACCGGCTTGTGGGGCATCGGTTTCAGGGCGCGGCCCCCCGGAGTTTTCCGGCGGCGCGTCCGCTGTTGCCGCTGGACCGGATCCTGACCGACCGGCCCGGCGCGGTGTCGGACGTGAGGGCGGTCGGTACGGCCGAGACGCGGGCGGCGTCCGACCACTTGCCGATCTGTGGCACGGTCCGTTTGACGCCGCCGTACTGAGCGCGCGGTGTTGAACGATTTGTGATCTGGTCGCCGGGTTCGCGCGTTCTATTTAAATGCAGAACGCACAAGGATAATCCATGGTCGACATCACCCCGCAGAAACAGACCGCGACGCTGACGGTCCGGCCGCCGATGGCGGAGTTTGTCGTGATCGCGGCAGCCATGGCGCTTGGCCTGGCGGCTTTCGCCGTTGCGGTGCTGCCGTCCCCGGGCTGGGCGATGATCGCGTTCGGGTCGTGTGTGGGGCTGGTGGCGCTGGGAGTGCGGCGCAGCTATCCTCATCCGTCGTTCGGCCTGTGCAACACGGTGACGTTGGGACGCGCGGCGCTGTTGTCATTGCTGGCAGGCGTTCTGGCCGATGCCGGTGCCGTGTCGCCCTGGCTGGTCTTCTGGGTCGGGCTGACGATCCTGTCGCTGGACGGGGTGGATGGCTGGCTGGCGCGGCGGTCGCATCTGAAGTCCGACTTCGGCGCGCGGTTCGACATGGAGGTCGACGCGGCGCTGGGGGCGGTGCTGGCGCTTTACCTCATGCTGTCGGGCCGGACGGGGGCCGAGATTCTGGTGCTGGGGTTCATGCGCCACGTCTTTGTGCTGGCGGGCTTGGCGTGGCCGATGCTGCGCGGTGCGCTGCCCGAGTCGATGCGGCGCAAGACGATCTGTGTGGTACAGATCGGGACGCTGATCGCGCTGACATGCCCGCTGGTCCCGGCGGCGGTGGTCGGACCGGTCGCCCTCGCGGCATCGGCGCTGCTGGTGCTGTCGTTTGCCGTCGATACCGCCTGGCTGGTGCGACACCGCCGATGATCCGAGCGCTTGTTCTGTTCGCCGCGGCTGGCGTGATGCTGTGTGTGCTGGCCTTGCCCAACCATCCGGGCCAGATGAGCTATGCCGGCGTCGCCTATTGGCCGATCGAGCTGTCGGTGCTGCTGTTTGCCATGCTGGCCGTGGGCCGGACGCGCGGCGTGGCGTCGGGGCTGGCGCTGGTGGTGGTGGCGGTCACGCTGCTGAAACTGGCCGATCTGGTGAGTTTCGCGGCCTACAACCGCCCCTTCAACCCGGTGTCGGACCTTTTTCTGATCGAGGCGGGAATTGGCCTGCTGAGCGACAGCGTCGGTGCGGCGCGCGCGAGTTTGGTGGTAGTGGGATGCGTGCTGGCGACGCTGCTGGTCTACATGCTGTTGCGCGGCGGGCTGAAAGCGTGGGGCCGGATCGACCTGCCGGGACCGGCCCGTGTGGCGGCACTGGTGGCGGTCCTGGCGGCGGGCGGATGGGCGGTGGCGGATACCGGCCATCACTTGGGCTACTGGACATTCGAGAAAAGCCCGCCGGGATCGGCGCGGACGACCCGCGTGGCTGTGGCCCGCATCGACGACGCGCGCGAGACGATGGCGGACCTTGCGCGGTTCCGCACCGCGGCAGAGGACGATCCGATGCGCGACATCGCGGGCGCGTTCGACCGGCTGGAGGGGCGCGACATCCTGCTGATCTGGATCGAAAGCTATGGTCGGGCCAGCATGGACAATCCTGAGTATGCCCCGACCCACATGGCCACGCTGCGCCGGGCCGAAGACGAGATTGCCGCCGCTGGGCTGGAGATGAAGAGCGGTTGGCTGACCTCTCCCACGGCGGGCGGACAAAGCTGGCTGGCGCACGGGGCGCTGGGCAGTGGGCTTTGGACGGCGGACAATGCGCGGTACGGCGCGATGATCGCCAGCGGGCAGAAATGGCTGTTCGAGCTTGCGTCCGAGGCCGGCTATCGCACGGCGGCCGTGATGCCGGCGATCACGATGGCCTGGCCGGAAAGCGCCGCCATGGGGTTCGAGCATGTGTTCGAGGCCAAGGACATCCCCTATGCGGGCGCACCGTTCAACTGGGTCACGATGCCGGACCAGTACACGCTGGCCACGTATGACGCGCTTTTGCCCGACGACCCGCGCCCGGATTTCATCCAGGTCGCGCTGATCTCTTCGCACGCGCCATGGACGCCCATTCCGGAAATGCTGCCGTGGGATGAAATTGGGGACGGCACGGAGTTCAACGACATGGCCGCGAAAGGCCCGACGCCGCGCGATCTGTGGAAGGACCGGGACGCGGTGCGCGACGCCTATCGCCGGTCGGTGGATTATTCGCTGACGGCGGTGTTTTCGCACGTGGCGCGGCTGGGAGAGGACGCGCCGCTGGTGATCGTGGCGGGCGACCATCAGGCGGCTGGATTTGTTGCGGGCAGCGACAACCGCGACGTGCCGGTGCACATGATCGCGCCGCCGGGCGTGCTGGCCATGATTGACGGCTGGGGATGGAGCGACGGGTTGATCCCGGCCTCCGACCTTGAAGCGCAGCGCATGGACGGGTTTCGCAACGCGTTCATCCGCGCCTTTTCGTCGGTCGAGCAGGTGGCAGAGGTGGCGCCATGAGGCTGTGGGCGATCAAGCTTTGTGCCTCGGCGGCGCTGTTGGCGGCGATGTTGTGGTGGACCGACACCGCCGAGGTGGGCGCGCGGTTGGCGCGGGCCGACTGGCCGTGGCTGGCGGTGAGCCTTGGGGCGCTGACGCTGGCCACGCTGTCGATGGCGCGGCGGTGGCAGTTGACGGCGCAGGCGCTGGACATCCCGATCGGCTTCGGCGCGGCGGTGCGGGAATATTACCTGGCGCAGCTGATCAACTCGGTCCTGCCGGGCGGCGTTTTGGGCGACGTGGGCCGCGCGGTGCGGGTCCGGCGGCAGGCCGACCTGGCACGGGCCGGGCAATCGGTGGCGGCCGAGCGGCTGATGGGGCAGGTGGCGATGTTCGGGCTACTGGCGCTGGGGCTGATCGGCGCGGTGCTGGTGCCGGGCGGGATCGCGTGGCCCGGCGGGGTTTGGGCGCTGCTGGTGGCGTTGCCGGTCCTGTGCGCCGTGGCGCTGTGGGGCGCGCGGCAGTTTCAGGCGACACGGTCCTTTCCGGGGCTGGTGTGGCGGCTGATCGGCCACGGGTGGATCGTGATGCACGCGGTGCTGGGGGCGCTTTTGCTGGTGCTGGGCCTTTACGCCGCGGCGCGGGCGACGGGGTCGGTCATCCCGCCCGAGGGCTTGTTCACAGTGCTGCCGCTGGTCTTTTGCGCGATGCTGGTGCCGCTGTCGGTGGCGGGCTGGGGCTGGCGCGAGGGCGCGGCGGCGGCGCTGTTTCCGCTGATCGGGCTGGACGCGAATGCGGGCGTGGCGATGGGCATCTGTTACGGTGCGATGATGCTGCTGTCGGCCTTGCCGGGCCTTGCGTTTCTGTGGGTGCCGGGCGCTGCGGGCGCGGCGCCGGAAGGGGCGGGCCCGTCATGAGTCGTGCGGTGTTTGCCATTCCCGGGGACAAGGATCAGCGCACGGGCGGGTATGTCTATGACGCGACGGTGCTGGACCGGCTGAACGCGATGGGCGTCGAGACGGCGCATCTGGAGCTGTCGGGCAGTTTTCCGGCGCCGTCCGAGACTGACATGCAGGCCACGTTCGGCGCGCTGGCCGCGGTGCCGCGCGGGCGGCCGATCATCGTGGACGGGCTGGCGCTGGGGGCGATGGACCCTGCGCGTATGGATCGGATCGAGGCGCCGGTGGTGGCCATGGTGCACCATCCGCTGGGCTTGGAAAGCGGGCTGGAGCCGGCGCACGCGCAGGCGCTTTTGCGTAACGAGGCCCAAGTGTTGGGCCGAGTGGCGCATGTCATCGTGCCAAGCGCGCATATCGCGGGGACGGTGGTGCGGGATCTTGGCGTTGCGCGTGACAAGGTCACGGTCGCGCATCCGGGGTTCGAGCGGTCCGCGGACGTGGCACGGAGCGGCACAAAGAAGGCGCAGCCGCCGCTGATCCTGTCGGTGGGGCTGTTGGCGCGGCGCAAGGGGCATGATGTTCTGCTGGAGGCGCTGGGCCTGTTGACTGCGCTGGACTGGCAGGCCGAGATCGTGGGCAAGGTGCATGACGAAGCCACCGCACGGGCGCTGGAGGCGCAGGCCGACAGGCTGGGATTGCAGGACCGCGTGCGCTTTGCCGGCGAGGTCGGAGCGGACGCCTTGCAGAACGCCTATGCGCGCGCCAGCCTGTTCGCGCTGGCCACGCGGTACGAAGGATACGGCATGGTTCTGAGCGAGGCGATGCTGCACGGGCTGCCCGTGGTGTCGTGCCGCGTGGGCGCGGTGCCCGAAACGGTGGGGGATGCCGCGCTGCTGGTGGCGCCGGACGATCCGGCCGCGCTGGCCGGGGCAATCGAGCGCGTGCTGATCGAGCCCGGCACGGCCGAGCGCTATGCCGCCGCCGCGCGGGCGCGGGCACAGTCGCTGACGTGCTGGGATCACACCGCCCGCATTTTCGCCGGCGTTCTGGAACGGATCGCCTCATGACCCGGTTACCCTATCGGATAAACGCGGGTTGCGCCCCGCACCACCCCAAGAAATGGAAGTCCTATGTTCGCTGTTGAAGTCCGCGATCACATCATGATCGCACATTCCCTGCCATCCCCCGTCTTCGGCCCTGCCCAGGGCCTGCACGGCGCGACATTCGTCGTCGACGCCGCGTTCTATACCGAGGATCTGGACGAGAACGGACTGGTCGTGGATATCGGGCTGGCGACCGAGGCGCTGAACGCCGCGCTGGAGCCGCTGAAATACGGCAATCTGGACGACAAGCCCGAGTTCGAGGGCAAGATCACCACGACCGAGTTCCTGTGCCACCACATCTGGGCGCAGCTTCGGGACCATACGAAAACCGAAGGTCTGGGCGATGGCGGGCGGGTGAAGCGCATCCGCGTCCAGCTTCATGAAAGCCATGTGGCGCGTGGGTGGTATGAATCAGATATCTGACACCCAGTTCCAGGCCGACTGGCTGAGCCTGCGCGAGGCTGCGGATCACGCGGCGCGGGATGATGCATTATTGGCGCGGGCGGCGGCGTGTGTGCGGCCCGGGATGCGGGTGCTGGACCTTGGCAGCGGCACCGGCTCGACCGCGCGGGCCTTTGCCGGTGCGGGGTATGACGAGGTGCAGTGGTGTTTTCTGGACACTGACGCGGCGCATTTGCAGGTGGCCAAGGCGCGCCACCCGTTGGCCGAGTGCGTGCAGGCCAGCGTCTGGGACGTGGACGCGCTGCCGCTGGAGCATGTCGGGCTGGTGACGGCCTCGGCCCTCTTGGACCTGATGAGCACGGCTTGGGTCGATGCGCTGGCCGAACGACTGGGGCAGGCGGGCATTCCGTTTTATGCCGCGCTGAGCTTTGACGGCCGGATGCGGTGGGAGCCGCCGATCGCGGCGGATGCGGACGTGACCGAGGCGTTTAATCGCCACCAGCGGGGCGACAAGGGCGGACAGGCGGCGATGGGTCCGGATGCGGCGGCGCTGACCGCGAAAGGGTTCGAGGCGCAGGGGTTCACAGTCTCGCTGGCCGACAGCGCCTGGGTGCTGGGGCCGGACGATGCCGCCTTGCAGGACGAATTCGTGGCGGGCGTGGCCACGGCGGCCGCGCAGGCCGGAGAGGTGCAGGCTGAGACCTGGGCACGCGGCCGGCGCAAGGCGTCCGGGCACACCGCGCTGAGGGTCGGACACGCGGACCTTCTGGCGGTGCCCGCTGGGCATGGGCCAAAGCAGGATGATCGGAGATGAGCATGGAACTGATTGATGTCACCCCAAGGGTCTGGGCCCGTATCCTGGCCGCGCGCAACGACGAGGCGTGCCTGTGCTGCGGCGACTGGAGTTCCGGTGAACGCGCCGCGTTGACGCTTTACGGTGGCATGACGCGCACGGTGTCGGGGCAGAGCGTCGTTGCGCAGATAGGGCAGTCGCTGGACGGGCGCGTGGCCACCGAGTCGGGCGATGCGCAGGATATTTCCGGCAAGGACGGGCTGGCGCATCTGCACCGGCTGCGGGCGCTGGCGGATGCTGTGGTGATCGGTGTGAAGACCGCCTTGCATGACAATCCGCGCCTGACCGTGCGGCTGGCCAAGGGCCGCAACCCGGCGCGGGTGGTGATCGACCCCACGGGCCGTTTGCCCAACGATGCCGGCCTTCTGCGCGACGAAAGCGCCCGGCGGATCGTGATCCAGGCGGTGGACAAGCCCCGCCCAGACGACGTGGAGGTGATCCGCCTGCCGCGCGGCGAGTGGATTTCGCCGGCGCAGATCCTGGCCGCGCTGCGGGGTCTGGGCCTGAACCATGTGCTGATCGAAGGCGGCGGGATCACCATCGCGCAGTTCCTTGAGGCGGGGCTGCTGACGCGGCTGCACGTGGCCGTGGCGCCGCTGTTGATCGGGGCCGGGCCGACGGGTCTGAAAACTTCGCCGGTGCCGTGCCTGGCCGAAGCGCTGCGCCCCAAGACCGAGGTGTACGGGCTGGGCTCGGACGTGCTGTTCGACTGCGCGCTGGCGCCCGAGCCGCCGGCGCAGGTGCTGTGGCCGCATCGCGTGCGCGAACGTCCCGCGTTGCGCCATTGAAAGGAACCCGCCCCGTGCCAGATACCCTGTCCGCTCATCCGAAAGTGTCCCCCATGTCCCGAGTTGCCGAAAGCCTTCTTCCCAATGTCGCCGAGCGCCTGAGCCGGGTGCAGTCCGATCTGCGGCTTGGCTTGCCCTGTCTTCTGACCGATGGGTCGGACCGCGCCGTTGCGGTTGCGGTCGAGACGCTGAGCCAGGCGCGGCTGGACGCGTTGCGCGATCTTTTCGGTGTGCCGGAGCTGGTTCTGACGGGCAACCGGGCCCGGGCGGCGATGGCACCGGTGCAAAGCGCGGATATCTGGGATTTGCCGGTGCGGATCTGTCCGCCGAAGCACGCCGATATGGACTGGTTCATGCGATTGGCCGATGCCGGGCAGGATACCGCCGGGCCGGTTGCGCCGCTACACCGGGTCAGGGACCGGGAAGCGCGGCTGCACGGGCTTGCGCTGAGCGTGGTTAAATCGGCCGAATTGCTGCCCGCGGTGCTTATCTTCGGGCTGGCGGACGGCGCGGTGCTGCCCGAGGGGCTGAGCCTGACGGCGATCGAGCTGACCGAGGCGCTGGGCCATTTCGCGCAGGCGCCCGCGTTGTCGCCGGTGGCCGCCGCAGGCCTACCGGTCGAGGCGCATGACAATGGCCGGCTGCACGTGTTCCGCGACCCCGACGGCCGGACCGAGCACTATGCCTTTGAGATCGGCACGCCCGATCCGGCGCGCCCGGTGCTGGCGCGGCTGCATTCGGCTTGCTTCACCGGGGACGTACTGGGCAGTCTGAAATGCGACTGCGGTCCGCAACTGAGGGCGGCGATGCTGCGCATGGGACAGGAGGGCGCGGGCCTGCTGCTCTATCTCAACCAGGAGGGACGCGGGATCGGGCTGGCCAACAAGATGCGGGTCTATGACCTGCAATCTCGGGGGCTGGACACGGTGGACGCCAATCATGCGCTGGGGTTCGAGGACGACGAGCGCGATTTCCGCGTGGCCGCGGTGATGCTGCGCAGTCTTGGTTTCGGCGCGGTGCGGCTGCTGACCAACAACCCCGCCAAGGTGCACACGTTCCGGGCGCAGGGGATCGAGGTGGTCGAGCAACTGCCGCTGCGGGTGGGCAAGAACATCCACAACAGCGGATATCTGGCGGTGAAGGCGCTGAAATCCGGGCACGCGCTGTGAGCGACGGCGTGGCCCAGGCCCTGTGGATCACCGGCGCGGGCGCGGTCGAGATGCGCGAGACGCCGTTCGAGGCCGGGCCGGGCATGGTCGAGGTCGAGACGCTTTATTCGGGGATCAGCCGGGGCACGGAGCGGCTGGTCTGGACCGGGGGCGTGCCGGACAGCGAGCACGAGACGATGAAGGCGCCGTTCCAGGAGGGCGATTTTAGCTTTCCGGTGAAGTACGGCTATGCCGCTGTGGGCCGTTTGGCGGGCGGAGCGCGCGAGGGTGAGACCGTGTTCGTCCTACACCCGCATCAGGATCGGTTCGCCGTGCCGCAGGAGGCCGCCGTACCGGTGCCTGACGGCGTGCCGCCCGAGCGCGCGGTTCTGGCCGCCAACATGGAAACCGCGCTGAACATCGTCTGGGATGCCGGTGTGTCGGCAGGAGACCGGGTGACGGTCGTGGGAGCGGGCGTCGTCGGGGCGCTGGCCGGATATCTGTGCGCGCGGATGCCGGGGGCGGAGGTGTGCCTTGTCGATGTGGATGCCGCAAAGGCGGGGCTGGCCGAGGCCATGGGGTGCGCGTTCGCGACGCCGGGGCAGGCTGCCGGAGAGCGCGACGTGGTGATTCACGCCTCGGCTAGCGCGGGCGGGCTGGCCACGGCGATCGGGCTGGCGGGGATGGAGGCGACGATCGTCGAGGCCAGCTGGTTCGGCACGCACCGCCCCGAGGTGCCGCTGGGTGGGGCGTTTCATCAGCGCCGCCTGCGGATTGTCGGCAGTCAGGTGGGGCAGGTGCCGCCCGACCGACGGGCGCGGTGGAGCTATCGCCGGCGGTTGGAAAAGGCGCTGGACTTGCTGGCCGATCCCGCGCTGGACGTTCTGATTTCGGGCGAGACGGCGTTCGACGGGCTTGCGGCCGAGTATGGCGCGATACTGCAGGATGCGGCGACGCTGTGTCACCGGGTCCGGTACGCGCCGGTGCGGGGGTGAGTGGCGTGGATCAGGCCCGCAGGCCGCGCAGTGCGCTGGTGCAGGCAAAGATGATCGCCGCGACGCAGACGATGGACGGGCCTGCGGGCGTGTCCAGAACGTAGGCCGATTGCAGCCCCGCCACCGCCGAGACTGCGCCGAGAGCGGCGGCAATGAGCGCCATTTGCTCGGGCGTGCGTGACAGCGGGCGGGCGGCGGCGGCCGGGATGATCAGCATCGCCGCGATGAGCAGGACGCCGACCACCTTGATGGCGACCGCGACCGTGATGGCGAGGGCCAGTGTGAGGATCAGCTGTTCGCGGCGCGGGTCGATGCCGCTGGCATGGGCCAGATCCGGGCTGAGGGTGGAGGTCAGGAGCGCGGACCAGCGCCAGCCGATCAGGCCGACCACCAGCACAGCACCGACCCAGATGACCGCCAGATCGCCGCGCGAGACCGCGAGGATGTCGCCGAAGAGATAGGCCATCAGGTCGATCCGGATGCCCGACAGGAACGACACCGCCACCAGCCCGAAGGCCAGCGCGGAATGCGCCAGTACGCCCAGAAGCGTGTCCATCGCGTAGCCGCGCCCGGTCAGCAGGGTCACGGTTAGGGCCATGGCCAGTGCAACGGCCACGGCGCCGGCGAAGATCGAGATCTGCAAGGCCAGCGACAGCGCCACGCCCAGGATCGCGGCATGGGCGGTGGCGTCGCCGAAATAGGCCATGCGCCGCCAGACGACGAAGCTGCCCAAGGGGGCGGCGGCGCAGGCCACGCCGATGCCGGCCAGCGCGGCGCGGGTCATGAAATCGTCCAGCATCATTCGGCGGCCTTTGTTGCGGGGTCGTCGTGGCTATGGTCGTGCGCGTGATCGTGACCGCAGGTCGCGTCATGGCTGTGGTCGTGATCGTGCCGGTAAAGCGCCAGCGCCCCGCCGGTACCGGTGCCGAAGAGGGCCTGGTATTCCGGCGCCGCCGAGACGATCTCGGGCGTGCCTTCGCAGCAGACATGGCCGTTGAGGCAGATGACCCGGTCGGACGCGCTCATGACCACGTGGAGTTCGTGGCTGATCATGACGACCGCGCAGCCGGTCGCGGCGCGCACCTCTTCGATCTGGCGGTAGAAGGCGGCGGAGCCGGGCTGATCAAGGCCTTGGGTTGCTTCGTCGAGCAACAGAAGGTTGGGCTGGCCGATCAGGGCGCGGGCCAGCAAAATGCGCTGCATCTGTCCGCCCGAGAGGCCCGACATCTGCCGGTCCGACAGGTCGGGCACGCCGGCGCGGTCGAGGGCGGCGGCGATCTGCGCGCGCGTCGCGCCGCCCGGCAGGCGCAGAAAGCGCGACACGGTCATCGGCAAGGTCGGGTCGATATGCAGCTTTTGCGGGACGTAGCCGATGCGCAGGCCGGTGGCGCGGTCGATGCGGCCCGAGCCAATATTCACCGCGCCGATGAGCGCGCGCAGCAAGGTCGTCTTGCCCGAGCCGTTGGGGCCGACGATGGTGACGATCTCGCCCGGTTCTATCGCCAGGGTCACGTCGTGCAACACCCGGGTGGCGCCGTAGCCGACGCTCATATTCTGAACGGACACAAGGCTCATGTGTCGGACTTGTCCGAGCAGGTGGGGCAGAGGCCCTCGGCCTCGACCACGGTGCGCTCGATCCGGAAGCCGGCGGCGCGGGCGGCCTCACCCAGGGCGCCGCGGGCAGGCGTGGCCTGTGCCTCGGCGACCGAATCGCAGGCGCGGCAGATCATGAAGGCGGGCGAGTGGGTCGCGCCGGGATGGGCGCAGGCGATGAAGGCGTTGAGACGTTCGATCTTGTGAACAAAGCCGTTGCCGACGAGGAATTCCAGCGCGCGGTAGGCGACGGGCGGCTGCGAGCCGAAGCCAGCCTCTCGCAGGGCGTCGAGCATCTCGTAGGCGCCCAAGGCCCGGTGTTCGCGCAAGAGGATTTCCAGTGCCTTGCGCCGCACGGGAGTAAAGCGCAGGCCCTCGCGGGCGCAATGCGCTTCGGCCTCGGCAATGGCGGAGGCGATGCAACTGGCGTGGTCATGCGACTCGAACCCGACGGGATCGGTCGATGGCGCATCGTCTGGTCGGCTGGTACTTGTCATATTATAACAGTTCGTATATCCGGTGAGAAATGTTATGTAATCACAAGAGGTCGCCGATGTCCAGAAACCTTGTTCCATGTCTGCTTGCCCCCGTCATCCTGGCCGCGCCCGCCTTGGCCGAAGCACCGCAAGTGGCGGTGGATATTGCGCCGGTGCATTCGCTGGTGGCGCGGGTGATGGACGGGGTGGGGGAGCCCGCGCTGATCGTGGCGCCGGGTGCCAGCCCGCACGAATACAGCCTGCGCCCCTCGGAGGCGGCGGCGATGCAGGAGGCGGACGTGGTGATCTGGATCGGGCCGGACCTGACGCCGTGGCTGGAGGATGCGTTGGGCACGCTGTCGGGCGACGCCAAGGTGCTGAGCCTGATTGACGCCGATGGCACGGTCTCATTGCCGATCCGGGAGAATGCCCTGTTCGAGGCGCATGACCATGGCGCGCACGGGGACGACGGCCATGAGGACCATGGGGATCACGCGCATGATCACAAGCACAGCGCCGAGGCGGATCACGCAGAGCACGCCGGGCATGACCACGAGAATCATTCGGACCACGACGACCACGAAAAGCACGACGACGACCATGCGGAACACGATCACGCGCACGGAGATCACGACCCGCACGTGTGGCTGTCGCCCGACAACGCGTCCACTTGGTTGAACGCGATTGCGGCTGCGCTGTCGGCGGCGGATCCGGACAATGCGGGGGCCTATTTCGCCAATGCCAACGCCGGGCGCGAAGAGATTGCCGGCCTCAAGGCCGAGATCGACAATATTCTCGAGCCTGCACGGGATGGCAGCTTTATCGTCTTCCATGACGCCTATCAGTATTTCGAGGCTGCGTTCGACGTGCCGGCCTCGGGCGCGATTTCGGTGTCGGACGCATCCGACCCCAGCCCGGCGCGCGTGGCGGAAATCCAAGAGAGGGTCAGCGACGCCGGCGTGACTTGCGTGATGGCGGAGCCGCAGTTCGACCCGGGCATCGTGGAGGCCGTCACCGATGGGACACAAGTGACTGTCGGGGTGATGGACCCGCTGGGATCGGACCTGGAGCCCGGACCGCAGCTTTATCCGCAGCTTCTGCGCAACCTTGCCACGGCGCTGGCCGAGTGTCTCTGACCCAGCTCAGCTGCCGGTCAGAAGCTGGTAACCGGGGGTGGTGATCGCCTTGACCGTGGTGATCGGGGCGTCATCCACCCAGGTGGTGCGCTCGATCACCAGAAGGGCGGCACCCGGCTCGGTCTCCAGCAGGTCGGAGAGCCGGGGATTGGCCGAGACGGCGTAGAACCGCAGGTCGAGGCGGGTGTAGGGCTTGTTCAGGACCAGCCATTCGTTCGCGCTCTCTTCGGTGAAATCGAGGTCGTTCACCTCGGGCGAGGTTTCGGGACAGATCCAGCGGTCCTCGAAGATATAGGGGCGTCCGTCGGAGAGGTGCAGCGCCTCGACGCGCAGCATCGGGCGGGACGCGCCGAGCCCGAAGGCGGCGACGACACCGCGCGGCGCCGGGGCCATGCGGCGGCGGATCAGCTGATAGCCATAGCGCGCGCCGCTTTGTTCGACCTCGCGCCTTGTGATGGGAATGTCGAGCGTGGCGCGGGTGACGGGTTCGGCCCGGACGCGGGTGCCGCCTTTGCGCCGCCGCTCCACCAGGCCGCTGTCCGACAGATCCTGCATCGCACGCTGGACGGTGGAGCGGGCACAGCCCAGCTCTTCGGCTATGTCGGCGTCGCGGGGCAGGCGGTCGCCGGGGCCATAGCGACCGGTCAGGATATGTTCGTGGATCCGGTCGCGCACGTCCCGCCACGACAGGCGCGAGTCGGAGGTCATATGTCCTGTCCCAGTGCGGTGACGACGTCGACGAAGGCCCGCGTGATGCGGTCGCGGTCGATGTGGCGTCCATCCTTGACCATGTGGCGGCCCGCGCTCCAGACATCGGTGACGCAACCGCGCCCGCGGCCCGTGAAGATCAGGCTGTCAAGAACCGCGTCGCCGGTGCGGTTGCAGAGGAATTCGTTGTCGGTGGAGACCGCGATGAGATCGGCCAGCTGGCCCTCGGCGATTTGACCCGAGGCGCGGCCGGCCGCCTGTGCCCCGGCGCGGGTGACCGCGTCAAACAGCACGCGGCCGGTGGAGTGGTCCGCTGTGGCCATCGCCGCGCGGCTGCGGTCGCGCAGGCGCTGGGAGTAGTCGAGCGTGGCCAGTTCCTCCCACAGGGCGATGTGGATGTTGGAATCCGAGCCGATGCCGAACCGGCCCGCGGAATCGCGATACGTGTTGCCGTTGAAGATACCGTCGCCAAGGCTGGATTCGGTGATCGGGCAGAGACCGGCCACGGCGCCCGTCTGCGCCAAGGCGCGGGTTTCGGCGTCGGTCATCTGGGTGCAGTGGATCAGGCACCAGCGGTCGTCGATTTCGGCATTGTCCAGCAGCCAGTCGACCGGGCGCGCGCCGTGATGGGCCTCGACTTCCTCGACCTCGGCCACCTGTTCGGCAAGGTGCATATGGATCGGGCCGTCGGGGCAGAGGGCCTGCGCTTGGGCCAGCGCCTCGGGCGGGACGGCACGCAGGGAGTGGGGCGCGGTGCCGATGGTGAAATCCTCCGGCCCGTTGCCCACCAGCGCGGCGCTGTCGGCGTGCAGCCGGGCGAAAAGGTCGGGGTCGCTGCCGAACCGGCGCTGGCCGCCTTGCAGCGCGCGTCCGTCGCAGCCGCCTTGCATGTAATGGACGGGCAGGAGGGTAAGGCCGATGCCGGTGGATTGCGCGGCTTCGGTGATGCGCCCGGCCATCTCGGCAAGATTGCCATAGGGCGTGCCGCCGATGTCGTGGTGCAGGTAATGGAATTCGGCCACCGCGCCGAAGCCCGCCTCGAGCATTTCCATGAAGACAAGCTCGGCAATGGCCTGGACGTGATCGGGGGTCAGCCGGTCGAGGAAGCGGTACATCAGTTTCCGCCAGGTCCAGAAGCTGTCGCGCGGGTCGGGGCCACGGGTTTCGGTCAGCCCGGCCATGGCGCGTTGGAACGCATGGCTGTGCAGGTTGACCGGGGCGGGCAGCAGCAGGTCGACCGTTTGCGCCCCGGGGGCCGGCGTGCGGGAGATTCGCGTGATGCGCCCCTGGTCGATGGTCAGGCAAAGGTCGCTGACCCAGCCATCCGGAGTAAGGGTCTGGCGAGACTGGATTTCCTGCACGGGTGATCTCCATTGACAAAATATGTAGCTACATATTACCGTTATGTAGGCCGCTTTGCAAGGAAGGTAAGAATGCCCGATCATCTGACGATCACCAACGCCACCATCGCCTGCATGGACGCCTCGGAAGACGGCTATGGCCTGATCCGGGACGCAGCGCTGCGGGTGCAGGGCGAACGGATCGACTGGGTCGGGCCGATGGCGGATCTGGGCGACACGTCTGCGGAGGCGCAGGTGATCGACGTGGGTGGGCGGCTTGTGACGCCCGGTCTGATCGACTGTCACACCCATATCGTGCATGGCGGCAACCGCGCCCGCGAGTTCGAGATGCGGCTGGAGGGCGCGAGCTATGAAGAGGTGGCGCGCGCCGGGGGCGGGATCGTCTCGACCGTGACGGCGACGCGGGGTGCTGACGAAGATCTGTTGCTGGCGCAGGCGCTGAGCCGCGCCGATGCGTTGATCGCCGAGGGTGTCACGACGATCGAGATCAAGTCAGGCTATGGCCTTGATATCGAAACGGAACTGAAGATGCTGCGAGTGGCGCGCGCGGTGGGCGAGGCGCGTCCGGTGCGGGTGGTGACATCGTTTCTGGGTGCCCATGCGGTGCCGAAAGGGGCGGATGCGGATGCCTATATCGACGAGGTCTGCCTGCCTGCGCTGGAGGCGGCCCATGCCGAGGGGCTGGTCGATGCGGTGGACGCGTTCTGCGAGGGGATCGCCTTTGACACCGCGCAGATCGCGCGGGTGTTCGACCAGGCCGTGGCGCTGGGCTTGCCGGTCAAGCTTCATGCCGAACAGCTGAGCAATATCGGCGGCACCAGGCTGGCGGCGCGGTACGGCGCGCTGTCGGCGGATCACGTGGAATACGCGGATGAGGCCGATGCCAGGGCGCTGGCCGAAGCGGGCAGCGTGGCGGTGCTGTTGCCCGGTGCGTTCTACACGCTGCACGAAACACAAAAGCCGCCCGTGGCGGCGTTCCGCGCGCATGGCGTGCCGATGGCGGTGGCGACGGACTGGAATCCCGGGTCGTCGCCGATGGGCTCGGTCCTTCTGGCGATGAACATGGCCTGCACGCTGTTCGGCCTGACCCCGGCCGAGGCGCTGGCGGGTACGACGCACCACGCGGCGCAGGCGCTGGGGCTCTATGACCGCGGCGAGATCGCGCCCGGGATGCGGGCGGACCTGGCCATCTGGGATGTCGAGGAACCGGCGGAGCTGAGCTATCGCATTGGCGTGAACCCGCTCTACAAACGGATATTCGGAGGGCGGGCATGACCCTGACGCTGGTGCCGGGCGCGACCCGGCTGGAGACGCTGGAAAAGCTGTGGCGCGGCGGTATGGCGGCGGTGCTGACGCCCGATGCACGGCCTGCCATCGAGGCGGCGGCTGGGCAGGTCGCGCAAGCCGCGCGGGGCGATGTGCCGGTCTATGGCGTCAACACGGGCTTTGGCAAGCTGGCCTCGGTGCGCATACCGCCCGAGGATGTCGAGACGTTGCAGCGCAACCTGCTCCTCAGCCACTGCTGTGGTGTGGGAGAGGTGCTGGAGCCGGAAACCACGCGCCTGATGATGGCGCTGAAGCTCTTGTCGCTGGGGCGGGGCGCCTCGGGCGTGCGCTGGGAGATCTGCGCGCTGATCGAGGGGATGCTGGCCAAGGGTGTCGTGCCGGTGATTCCGTCGCAGGGGTCGGTCGGTGCGTCGGGCGATTTGGCGCCGCTGGCGCATATGGCCGCCGCGATGATCGGCGAGGGCGAGGCGCTGCTGGACGATGTGCGGATGCCCGCCGCAGACGCGCTGGCACAGGCCGGGCTGGCGCCCGTGGTGCTGGGGGCCAAGGAAGGGCTGGCGTTGATCAACGGCACGCAGTTCTCGACCGCCTGCGCGCTGGCGGCGCTGTTCGATGGCGTGCGCGCGCTGAGGGCGTCGATCGTGACGTCGGCGCTGTCGACGGACGCCATCATGGGGTCGACCCAGCCATTGCAGCCCGAGATTCACACCCTGCGCGGCCATGCCGGGCAGATCGACGTGGCCACCGCGATGTCGGCCCTGATGGCGGGCAGCGAGATCCGCGAGAGCCACCGCGAAGGCGACAGCCGGGTGCAGGACCCCTATTGCATCCGCTGCCAGCCGCAGGTGGCGGGGGCGGCGCTGGACCTTTTGCGCTTTGCCGCGCAGACGCTGGAGATCGAGTCGAATGCCGTCACGGACAATCCGCTGGTGATCGAGGCGGGGATCGTTTCGGGCGGGAATTTCCACGCCGAGCCAGTGGCCTTTGCCGCCGACCAGATCGCGCTGGCATTGTCGGAGATCGGGGCCATCGCGCAGCGGCGCGTGGCGCTGATGGTGGACCCGGCGTTGAGCCATGACCTACCGCCCTTCCTGACGCCGGCGCCGGGGCTGAACTCGGGCTTCATGATCGCCGAGGTCACCACGGCGGCGCTGATGAGCGAAAACAAGCATCTGGCGAACCCGTGCTCGACCGACAGCACGCCGACCTCTGCCAACCAGGAGGATCATGTGAGCATGGCGGCGCATGGTGCGCGGCGGCTGCGCCGGATGAACGCGAACCTGTCGATGATCCTTGGTGTCGAGGCGCTGTGCGCCGCGCAAGGGATCGAGGCGCGCGCGCCGCTGGTGACGTCGGACGCGTTGCGGCGCGCGGTGGCGACGATCCGGGCGGAGGTGCCGCGGCTGGAAGAGGACAGGATGATGGCGCCGGACATGGAAAAGGCCGCGGCGCTGGTGCGCGAGGATGTGCTGGCATTCCAGACGGGCGTGGAGGTTTCGCTGTGAGTTTTCTGGAGGTGACGCGCGGGCAGAGCCCACTGGTTTTGGGCCTGCCCCATACGGGAACGGATGTTCCGCCCGACGTGGCCGACGGCCTTAACGAGACCGGGCGGGAGTTGGCCGACACAGATTGGCACATTCAAGCGCTTTACGCCGGGCTGGTGGGCGATGCGAGCACGGTGCGCACGACCATCCACCGCTATGTCATCGACGTGAACCGCGACCCGGAGGGCGCGAGCCTTTATCCCGGGCAAAACACCACGTCGCTGTGCCCGGTGACCGATTTCGACGGGCAACCGATCTGGAAGGAGGGCGCTGCACCCGACGCGGCCGAGATCGCGCGGCGGCGGGAGGCTTATCATGCGCCCTATCACGCGGCGCTGGCGGCGGAGCTGGAGCGGGTGCGGGATATTCACGGGTTTGCGGTGCTCTATGACTGCCACTCGATCCGGTCTGAGATTCCGTTTCTGTTCGACGGCACGCTGCCAGATTTTAACGTGGGCACCGACGAGGGCCGCACCTGCGCGCCGTCGATACAGGATAGCGTGCATCGTAGGTGCGAAGCGGCCAAAGGGTACAGCGCCATCCTGAACGGGCGCTTCAAGGGCGGCTGGACAACGCGACATTACGGACGTCCCGGCGAGGGCCTGCACGCCATCCAGATGGAGCTGGCGCAGTGCACCTACATGCATGAAAGCCCGCCCTGGGACTATGCGCCAGACCGTGCGGATCGCCTGCGCCCGCATCTGAAAACCATTCTAGACGACCTGATCCGTTGGAGGCCCGAATGACCAATCCCCGCCATAACCTGCGCGACATCTACCCGCCGACAGGCACCGAAGTCAGCGCGAAAAGCTGGCAGACCGAGGCGGCGATGCGGATGCTGATGAACAACCTCCATCCGGACGTGGCCGAGAACCCGCATGAGCTGGTGGTCTATGGCGGCATCGGGCGTGCCGCGCGGACATGGGATGATTTCGACCGGATCGTTGCCGGGCTGAAGGATCTGGAGGCGGACGAGACGCTGGTGGTGCAGTCGGGCAAGCCGGTGGCCATCGTGAAGACCCACGCTGACGCGCCGCGCGTGTTGATCGCCAATTCCAACATCGTGCCGCATTGGGCCAACTGGGACCATTTCAACACGCTCGATAAGAAGGGCCTGATGATGTACGGCCAGATGACGGCCGGGTCGTGGATCTACATCGGGTCTCAGGGCATCGTGCAGGGGACCTACGAGACCTTTGCCGAAGCCGGGCGGCAGCACTACGACGGAGACCTGACGGGCAAGTGGATCCTGACCGGGGGGCTGGGCGGCATGGGCGGGGCACAGCCCCTGGCCGCGGTGATGGCGGGCGCGTGCTGTCTGGCGGTGGAATGCAACCCGGACAGCATCGATTTCCGTCTGCGCACGCGGTATGTCGATGAAAAGACGGACAGCTTGGACGAGGCGCTGGAGATGATCGACCGCTGGACCAAGGCGGGCGAGGCCAAGTCGGTGGCGTTGCTGGGCAATGCGGCGGATGTTTTCCCCGAGATCCACAAGCGTGGCGTGCGGCCCGATATTGTGACCGACCAGACCAGCGCGCATGACCCGGTGAACGGCTATCTGCCGCAGGGCTGGAGCATGGCCGAATGGCGCGAGAAGCGCGAGAGCGACCCCAAGGCCGTTGAAAAAGCCTCGCGCGCGTCGATGAAGGTGCATGTGAAGGCGATGGTCGATTTCTGGAATGACGGGGTGCCGACGCTGGATTACGGCAACAACATCCGGCAGGTGGCGCAGGAGGAAGGGCTGGAGAACGCCTTTGCCTTCCCGGGTTTCGTGCCCGCCTACATCCGGCCCTTGTTTTGCAAGGGGATCGGGCCGTTCCGCTGGTGCGCGCTGTCGGGTGACCCCGAGGATATCTACAAGACCGACCAGGCGATGAAGGAGCTGTTTCCCGAGAACGAGAAGCTGCACACGTGGCTGGACATGGCGCGTGAGCGGATTTCGTTTCAGGGATTGCCGGCGCGGATTTGCTGGATCGGGCTGGGCGACCGGCATCGGGCGGGGCTGAAGTTCAACGAGATGGTGGCGAGCGGAGAGTTGAAGGCGCCTATCGTGATCGGGCGCGACCACCTGGACAGCGGCTCGGTCGCGAGCCCCAACCGCGAGACGGAAGCGATGAAGGATGGATCGGACGCGGTGAGCGACTGGCCCTTGCTGAACGCGTTGGTGAACACCGCAAGCGGGGCGACCTGGGTCAGCCTGCATCACGGCGGCGGCGTCGGCATGGGCTTCAGCCAACATGCGGGCGTTGTGATCGTCGCGGATGGTACGCCGGAGGCCGCGAAACGGCTGGAGCGGGTGCTGTGGAACGATCCGGCCTCGGGCGTGTGGCGTCATGCGGATGCGGGTTACGAGAGTGCGATCGACTGCGCCAAGGACCACGGGCTGCGCCTGCCGGGCATCCTGGGGAACTGAGGAATGCACTACGCTCCCGGACAGGAAGACTGCCCGCTGCCGTTTTCGCCTTTCAAGAGCTGCACGGTGCCGCGGCCCATCGGATGGCTATCGACGGTCAGCGTGGACGGCGTGCACAACCTTGCCCCCTACAGCCAGTGGCAGAACCTGACCTTCGATCCGCCCATGGTGATGTTCGCGGCCAACCAGTACCCCGACGGGCGGCGCAAGGACACGGTGATCAACGCCGAAGAGACCGGCTGGTTCGTGTGGAACATGGCGACATTTGAGTTGCGCGAGGCGGTCAACATTTCGGCCATGGCCGTGCCGCCGGAAGAGGACGAGTTCGATGCGGCGGGTGTCACCCGCGCGGCCTGCATCGACGCGCCGGGGATGCGCGTGGCCGAAAGCCCGGCGCATTTCGAGTGCCGCTATCTTTCGACGCATCGCCTGCGCGGCGACAGCAACGCAGGCTGGGTCGATGTAGTTTTTGGGCAGGTTGCCCGAATTCATGTCGACGACGCGGTTCTGACGCCCGAGGGCAAGCTGAACATTGCGAAAATTCAGCCGATCGCGCGGATGGGGTACTACGACTACACTTGCATCAAGGACGTCTTCGAGATGCGCATTCCGAATGCGTCGGGCGTCGCCGAGGACGGGCTGGAAGGCAAGGCCTAGGCTTTCGACACAAACGATAACCCACTGACCAACAAGGAGAGACATTATGGACAGACGCAAATTCCTGACAACCGCCGCCGTGGGCACTGCCGCCGCGCCACTGGCCACCCCGGCCATCGCGCAGGACGTGCAGCAATGGAAAATGGTCACGGCATGGCCCAAGAACCTGCCTGGGCCGGGTGTGGCGGCGCAGATGCTGGCCGACCGGATCACCACCCTGTCGGGCGGGCGGATCGAGGTGAAGCTGTTCGCCGCGGGCGAGCTGGTGCCCGGGCGCGGCGTGTTCGACGCGGTCAGCGAAGGCACGGCAGAGCTTTACCACGCGGTTCCGGCCTATTGGGGGTCGAAATCCAAGGGTATCCTCCTGTTCGGCTCGCAGCCTTTCGGGCTGCGCGCGGACGAGCAGGTGGGCTGGCTGTACCACGGTGGCGGGCAAGAGCTGTACGATGAGATGTACGGCCAGTTCGGCATCAAGCCGTTCCTGTGCGGCAACTCGGGTCCGCAATGGGGCGGCTGGTTCCGTAATGAGATCAACTCGGTCGAGGATCTGAAGGGGCTGAAGTTCCGCACGACCGGCCTTGCCTCCGAGATGTGCGCCAAGCTGGGCATGGCGGCCGAGGCGATGGGCGGGCCGGACATGTTCCAGGCGTTGCAGACAGGCGCGCTGGATGCGGGCGAGTTCATCGGGCCGTGGACCGACAGCGCGCTGGGCTATCAGCAGGTGGCCAAGAACTATTACTGGCCCGGCGTGGGCGAGCCGTCCTCGGCCGAGGAATGCGGTGTGAATGCCGAAGTGTTCGGCGCGCTGCCCGACGACCTGAAAGAGGCCGTGTCGGTGGCCTGCGAAAGCCTCTACAACCCGGTCTGGACGGAATACACCACCAAGCACGCGGCCTCGCTGAAAAAGCTGGTCGAGGAAGACGGCGTGCAGGTCCGCAAGTTCCCGCAGGAAGTGATCGACGCCATGGGCGAGGCCGCCAAGGAGGTGATCGCCGAGCTGCGCGAGGATGACGACGCGCTGGTCAAGCGGATCACCGAAAGCTTTGTCGCCTATCGCGACAGCATCGGGGCCTACATGACCTATGCCGACAACGGCCAGATGAATGCTCGTGCGGCGGTGATGGGCTACTAGGACAAGCAGGCGCGCGGGGATCACCCTCGCGCGTCATGACCCAAGGGGCAGGGAAGGCCGCGACATGCTGGCACTGGCAGGGATCATCGACGGGATCAATCGCGCTATCGCCAGCGTCTTGCGGTGGTTCGCGCTGTTGATGGTGCTGGTGCAGTTCGGCATCGTGGTGGGGCGCTATGTCTTCGGCGTCAATTCGATCTGGGTGCAGGAAAGCGTGCTCTACCTGCACGCGACGCTGTTCATGCTGGCCGCCGGTTACACCCTGCTGGTCGACAAGCATGTGCGGGTCGACATCTTTTATGCCAAGGCCGCCCCCGCCACGCGGCGGTGGATCGACATGGCCGGGCACTTGTTCCTGCTTCTGCCGTCGATGGCGGCTTTGCTGTGGTGGTCGTGGCCGTCGGTGCGCAATTCGTGGAAAATCCTTGAAGGGCCCATTTCGGTGGGCGGGATCGAGGCGGTGTTCCTGCTGAAATCCCTGATCCCGGTCTTCTGCGTTCTGGTGGCGCTGCAATCCATCGCGATCCTGCTGCGGCTTGTCGCCGGGGAGGAACCGGCGTGACCGAGTATCTCGACCTTCTGATGTTCGCGGCCCTGGTGGTGGCGATCCTGTCCGGCTTTCCGGTGGCGTTCAGCATTGCCGGGATCGCGGTGTTGTTCGCCTATCTGGGCTGGGCGCTGGGGGCGATGGATATCTCGCTTTTGGGCGCGTTCGGGCAGCGGGTGTTCGGGCTGATTTCCAATCAGGTGCTGATCGCGATACCGCTGTTCGTGCTGATGGGCGCGCTGCTGGAGAAAAGCCGCATCGCGGAGGAGTTGCTGGACACGATGGGCCGCGCTTGCGGATCGTTGCGCGGGGGCCTGGGCATTTCCGTGATCCTGGTGGGGGCGCTCTTGGCGGCGTCGACCGGCATCGTTGGTGCGACCGTGGTGGCGATGGGTATGATCGCGCTGCCGACGATGCTGCGGGCGGGGTATAATCCGAGCGTGTCGGCGGGGATTGTCTGTACTGCGGGCACGCTGGGGCAGATCATTCCGCCCTCGACCCTGCTGATTATCCTCGCCGACGTGATGTCGAATGCCTATCAGCAGGCGCAGTACGAGCAGGGGAAGTTCTCGGTCGAGGCCCTGTCGGTGGGGCAGTTCTTTGCCGCCGCGCTGATCCCCGGGCTGGTGCTGGTTTCGCTGTACCTAATCTACGTCCTGGTGCGCGGTGCCCTGCGCCCGCAGGACATGCCGCCGGCGGATGCGACCATGTCCAAGCCCACCGGGCGCGAAGTGCTGGGGGCCATCGTGCCGCCCGTCCTGCTGATATTCGCCGTCCTGGGCTCGATCCTAGGCGGGCTGGCGACGCCGACCGAGGCCGCAGCGGTGGGGGCGGTGGGCGCGCTTTTGATGTCCGGTGCGCGGCTGGGACGGATGCGTGGCCTGATCCTGATCTCGGCCGCGGCGCTGATCGCGCTGGCCATCGCGGCGGGCGTCTTTCCGGTGCGGTTGCAGCGGGGGGACCTGGGTGCGGGGTCCTACGTGGCGGGCGGGATTTACATCGCTTTGGCGGTGCTGGGGCTGATCGGCGTGCTGGCGGCGCTGCGCAACGTGCTGGCGGAGCGCGTGGTGCATGACGCCGTCACCTCGACCATGACCATGACGGCGATGATCTTTGCCACGATCCTGGCGGCAGGCATGTTTTCTCTGGTGTTCATCGGGCTGGGCGGCGAGGACCGTGTGGCCTATTGGCTGGCGAACCTGCCCGGCGGGGCGACGGGGGCGCTGATCGTGACGATGATCATCGTCTTCTTTATGGGGTTCTTCCTGGATTTCGTGGAAATCTCGGTGATCGTGCTGCCGCTGGTGACGCCGTCGCTGATCCTGCTGGGGCATGACCCGATCTGGCTGGGGATCATCCTGGCGATCAACCTTCAGACCTCGTTCCTGACGCCGCCCTTCGGGTTCTCGTTGTTCTACCTGCGCGGGGCCGCGCCGCCGGAGATCACGACAGGCCATATCTATCGCGGCGTCATTCCCTTTATCGGGTTGCAGGCCGTGGGCGTGGCTGTGGTGTGGATCTGGCCGGCGCTGGCGACATGGCTGCCGCGCGTGATGTTCTGAGGCCTGCGCGACCTAGAGCGTCACGATATGGTTGTCCCAGGCGCAGTCGTACCGGTCGAGCGCCCGGCGGTTGTCGGCACGGATGCCGAACAGCCCGCCCAGCCCGTCGCTGGCGAGGTATCCCGATCCAAGAGGTGCCAGGCCGCAGATATCGGCCCGCGAGACCGCGCCGAGAAAATCGCCCGTATCCGAGAACCGATGCAGCCGTCCGCCCCGGGGCGAGGTGATGGCAAGCTCCCGCCTGTCGCCGCTGAACGCGATGCTGCCGGCATAGCCTTGCATCGCCAGTTCGTCGGCCAGCGGGGCGGCGGCCAGCGTGGCCTCTTGCCCGATGCGGTGCAGGCCCAGCAGAGGCGTGGCGCTGTCCGGCGCGCCTTCCCATTGCATGGCGAAGCCGACCAGCCCGTCGGCGCGAATGGCAAGGTGCCGGATCGAGTTTTGGTGCAGGCCCGGGGGCAGTGTGACCTGCTGGATCACGTCACGGGACAGGCCGAGATAGGTAAGGTTGGGCTGCATGGCGTCGAGGTTCAGCTTGGTCCGGTCGGCGGGATCGGTGGCGATGCCGCCATTGGCCACCGCCAGCGTGGCGCCGTCGGGCATGAGCCGCAGGTCATGCGGGCCGATGCCGCCGGTGGGAAAGCTGCCGATCCTTGTATAGCCAGCCTCCACATCCCAGATGCCGACCTGACCTTGGCTGGTCGTGCCGGATTGCTCGCTGGTGAAGAGTGTCGCGCCGCCATCGGCAAAAACGCCGTGGCCGTTGAACTGCACCCCGTCGGGCGGGGTCAGACGGTGGATCACCTGACCCCTTGCGCAGTCGATCACCAGCGCGAAGGTGCCGGGACGGCGGGCGAAGGCCACCGCCTCGGCCCGGTGGGGATGGCCCGCCCCGGCATGGCCGCGCGCGGGCAGGGGGATGCGGAAGGTGGCGTGGCCCTCGGTGTCGAGGCCATAAAGCGCAAAGCTGTCATCGCGTTCCTTCGCAGCGGCGAGGAAGGCGGGATTGCCCGCCGCGGCCCAGCCCATATGCGGTGCGGTTCCGGCGGCCAGCAGGCTGGCCAGAAAGGCGCGGCGGGTGGTCATCGGTCAGTCTCCGTCCTGGGCATTGAAGCCCGGCGCAATGCCCAGAGGCGCGCCGATTTCTTCCACGATCGTCTGGCGCAAATCTTCGATGGCCTGTTGCAGCACTTCGACCCGCAGGCGGCCTTGCGGTGTTTCCACGTCCTTGAAGGTCGGGTCCTCGATCCGCGCCGCGACGTCCTGAACATGGGCAAAGGCGGCGTCGGTTCGCGGCAGGTCGTGATGGGCCAGCGCATGGGCGAGGTCATGTGCGCCCGCGACCGACAGCAGCACGTTGCGCAGGGACCGGCCCGAGCGACGCGCCTCGGCCAGCGCGGGGCGGGGGCGGTCGAACTCTCCCATCGGAAGGCCCAGCCGTTTGTCGGCGGTGAATTCCAGCGATGAGAGGATCTGGGTGAAGATGGCCCGCTGCGCCTCTGTTTCCGTGAGGTAGGCGGCGTTGTTCGCCTCACCTGCGCTGCGCAGTGTCTGGGCGAAATCGCCGGACCAGTCGTCGTGCAAGGCGTCGGCCTGCCTGGAAAGATCGGCGGCGATGGTGGCGACGAGGGTGCAGGTGTAGCTGTCGGCGCCGTAGTCCGAGAATTCGGGGTCATTCAGCAGCATGTCGAGCGCGAAGAAACCACGCGCGGCAATCGAGACGTCGGCATAGGCGGCGGGATCGCCCGCCACGGGGTCGGTCTCGGCGATGAGCCGGCTGAGGGTGCGTTGGGTGAAGCCGCGCGGGTCGGGCCAGAAGCCGATGGAGAGCGCGCCGGTTTCGGACGGCCCGAGGCGGAGGTCGGCCACGGGCATCCATGCGTCGAAGGCATCCTGGTAGGCGGGACGCACGGCCTTGGGGCGGCAATCGGCCTTGGCCGTGTCGGCGAGCGTTTCGGCCGCGGCGGCGAAGCGGGCCAGTCCCGGCAGTATGTGCTGGTCGAGTGCCGCGTCTATGTCGGCACGGGCGGGCGTGGCCAGCAGGCCGACGCCGAGGACAAGAAGGGACAGGTGTTTCACAGGCTCTCCAGAAATCGGATCAGGGCGGCGCGGTCTTCGGGCGGCATCTGCACCACGCGGTCGCGCGCGGATTGCGCCTCGCCGCCATGCCACAGGACGGCCTCGAGCAGCGAGCGCGCGCGGCCATCGTGCAGAAAGTTGGTATGGCCCGACACCTTTTCGGTCAGGCCCACGCCCCAGAGCGGCGCGGTGCGCCATTCGGTGCCGTCCGCGCGCCCCTCGGGGCGGTTGTCGGCAAGGCCCGGGCCCATGTCGTGCAACAGAAGATCGGTATAGGGCCAGATCAGCTGAAAGCTGGCGGGGTTTTCGCCTTTCAGGCGGTGGGTGACGTGGTTGGGACGGTGACAGGTAGCGCAGCCGCTGTCGAAGAACACGCGACGCCCGGCCAGCACCTGCGGGTCGTCCACGTCGCGCCGGGCCGGCACGCCAAGCGTGCGGCTGTAGAAGGTCACGAGGTCAAGGCCCTGCTGGTCGATCTCGAGCCCGCCCTGTTCGGGATCGCCGCCATGCAGGGCGGCGGTACAGTCGGTCTGCGCGTCGGTGCAGTCGCCGGATCCGGCGCGGTGGATGGGGTTGGAAATGCCGATATCGCCGGCAAAGGCGCTGGCGACCTGATCCATCACCGTGGGATTGCCCGCCTTCAGCCCGAACCGCCCCAGCATCGGCTGGTCGTGCACGTCGGACCAGACGACCTGTGCGCGGCCGGAAATGCCGTCGTCATCGGTGTCGTCGGGATCGGCAAGGCGCAGGATGTCCTGCGCCGGGATCGCCTCGAGCAGGCCCATGCCGATCATCTGCGGCGCCACGCGGGGGCTGAGCATCGCGCCCGCGGTCAGCGGGCCATAGCCTAGGTCGGCGGCGCGGTAGGTGGGCTGGCGCAACGAGGCGCTCTGGCCGCCGGACAGGGGGACCGTCACCTCGTCATAGGTGACCTCGAGCCGGTATTCGGGGGCGTGACCCGGTAGGCTGAAATCCTGCAATTGCGTGCCATAGGTGGGGTCGGGCGCGGTTGGGTGCGTGCCGTCGATGAAGGCCGCGACCTCTTGCGGCGATGCCGCGGGGACCGAGATGCGCAGGAACATCGACACCGCACTGTCGTCGGGGCCTTCGGGCGGATGGCCGCGCCCGTCCTTGAGGTGGCAGCGCTGGCAGGAGCGCGCGTTGTAGAGCGGGCCGAGCCCGTCCGACGCAAGGGTCGATGCGGGCGGCGACACCCAGAGGCGGCGAAAGAGGCCGTTGCCGACGCGAAAGTCCAGTTCCTGCGCGAAGGTCAGGTTTTCGGCGGGTTGCGAGAACGCGTCGGGTGTGGTGCGGGCGCGGACGGTCTGGGCCCCGGCGGTGTTTTCCTCGAAGCGCCAGGGGGTGTCGAACGTCTGCGGCAGGGCGGTGACATCGGCGATCCGGGCGCGTTCGGCGTCGGTGCGAGGCGCGGTATCCAGATGCACGTCGCGCAAATCGGCCCAGGGCGGGGCCGCCATGTCCCCGGCATGTGCGAGGGGGAGCGCGGTCAGGACAAGCATTGCCGCGAGGGGCAGCCGGGGGACGGGGGTGAAGCGCATGGCGGTCAGCTGGTGCAGGGCCGGGCGGTGCGACGCGCGCCGCCCGGCATTTGGGTCCAATCTACTGGAAAACGGCGGAGGGATTGTCGAGGCTGTCGGAGCCTTCGATCGAGATGCCGCCAAGATCGAGGGCCGAGACGACGCGCTCGATCGACCGGGTCTGCGCGATCAGGCCGTCGACGCCGCCCATGATCAGCGCCTCGCCGCCCTCATCGCCGCGGGCGAGCATCTGGTCATAGGCAAAGCCCGCCTCGGCTGCCGTCTTGATGCGGCCAAGCGCCAGCACGGCGTGTGAAAGACGGGTGCGCATTTCCTGGTCCAGCTCGGGATTGTCGGCGGCCACCAGGTCGGAGACGGAAGGGCCGCTGACCGTGGTGCCGTCGGTGCGCACGTATTCGCCCAGATAGACGTTGCGGATGCCGACACCGTTGTAGAAGTGGTCGTTATGCGTGTTGTCGGCAAAGCAGGAATGCTCTTCCTCGGGGTCGTTGAGCATCAGGCCCAGCCGCATCCGCTCGCCCGCCGTCTCGCCATAGCTTAGGCTGCCCATGCCGGTGAGGATGCTGGACAGCCCCGCCGTTTCGTCCTGGGTCAGCGTGGTGCGAGCGTCGCCGTCTGCGGCCCATTGCGCGGCCATCCATTCCAGGTCGGAAACCAGAAGATCGGTCGCCGCCGACAGGTAATCGGCGCGGCGGTCGCAATGCCCATGGGTGCAGTCCTCGCCCGTCGCGTAGTCGGTCCAGGGGCGGTTGCCCGCGCCGGGCTGATGCCCGTTGAGGTCCTGGCCCCAGAGCAGGAATTCGATGGCGTGGTAGCCGGTGGCGACATTGGCCTCGATCCCGTCAGCCTCGTGCAGCGTGTCTTGCAGAAGGGTGGGCGTGATGTCGGAGGCGTCGATTTCAGTGCCCGACAAGGTAAAGGTGGGGTTGGCGATGACGTTGAGCGCGGCCAGTTGGTTGGCATCGGTGGGCCCGCCATAGGCGCCGTCGACATAGTCGATCAGGCCTTCGTCCAGCGGCCAGGCATTTACCTTGCCTTCCCAGTCGTCGACGATGGCATTCCCGAAGCGGAACACCTCTGTCTGCTGATAGGGCACGCGCGCCTTCAGCCACGCGTCCCGGGCGGCCTGCATGGTTTCGGCCGACGGGCTGTCGATCAGGGCGGTCACGGCGTCTTGCAGGGATCGGGCGGCGGTCAGGCTATCGGTGTAGTTGGCCTGCGCGATATCGGCGTAATTGTCGAGAACCTCTGCGGCGCTTTGGGCCTGGGCGGTGCCGCCAAGGCAGAGCGCGAGGGCGGTCGTGGTCGACAGGAGTCGTGGCATGGAAATGTCCTTCGATTGTCGTCTGGGTCGAGCCGGGCCGGGGCGCCGGGAATCGGCCATTCGACAATAGTCTGACTGAAATTGTCGGAAACAACAATTCCCGATTTAAAAAGTCAGATTTGCCATTCGCTCGAACGGCATTTCCCGGATGGCGGAACGCCACAATCCGGGCAGGTCGCGAAGGGATACGAAGGACCGGCCGGGACGCCGAAGCGTCGCGGCGCGGCAGGTTTCAGCGCAGGTGGGCGCGCAGCATCCAGGCGAATTTCTCGTGCGTCTGACCGCGGGCGATGCATAGGTCTTCGGTCAGCGTGTCGCCATGCTTGGCGGCCAGTTCCCCGGCGCCCGCGATGGTTTCGGCCAGGGTTTCCTGGGCCTCTTTCAGCAGGCGGATCATCTCTTCGGCGGCGGGTGTGCCTTTGGCTTCGGGGACCTTGGAGCGCTTGATCATGTCGGCAAGCACGCCTTCGGCGTGGCCGTCGAGCGCCTTGATCCGCTCGGCCAGGTCATCCTGTGCCACGAAGTGATCTTCGTAGATCGTCTGAAACAGCTCATGCAGCGGGCCGAAGGCCATGCCGGTGACGTTCCAGTGAAAGTTCTGCGCCAGCATCGTCGTGACCGCGGTTTCCGCAACGCATTGGTTGAGGGCCTCGGAAATCTGTGCGTTTGCGTCGGTCGAAAGTGATTGTGCCGTCTCGGTCATACTCGCCTCCTTGGTTGTGTGGAAATGTCTGTTCGGAGTTGTGCTGGCTGGCGATTGGCTGGCTTGCAGGTTCAAAATAGGGCCTGCACCAGCGTTCGGCAAGACAATTTAGAATCTTTCTAAATCCGAGGGAAATTGTCAGCCACATTGCCCAAGAGAAAGACGAGATTGCGGTGTGCGTGTTTGGGAACACGGGAATGCAGCAGGAAGGTGCAACTGGCCGTGTCACCCGTCTGAAGGCTGCGGGCGAGAGCGAGCAGCCAGTCCTCGTCGAACGAGGTTTCGGGCTCGCCGGCGCGGAACAGGATCGGCCGACGGCCAAGCGCCTGAGACAGGCAGCGCATCAGCACGTCGGACGCCGCTTGCATGGCGATATCGCGGTTGACCGACAGCGAGGCGCAAGCGCCGAAGAGGTCGACATAGCTTTTGCACCGCGCATCCCGCGCGACGTGGCGCAGGTGGTCGAGCAGGGGCGCGTGACCCTGTTGGATGCGCGCGTCGTGCAAGTCTTCAAGATGTGGAAGGCGAAGCGGTGAGGTCATGAGAGGTCGATGGTCCTGCGATCCTGTCCTGTTTTCCAAAGGGTGAGCCGGGTCAGGCGGCTTTGCCGCCCTCGATCGCGGTGAGCGTGACTTTCTTCTTGCGGCATTTCTTGGCATAGGCAGCATCCCAGTGCTTGTAGCGGCCCATCACGGTTTGCTGCGCCACCAGCATTTCGACGAAGGCTTCGCGCTGCTTGTCCTTTTTCAGCTGCTTGAACAGGCTTTTCTGGGCCTTGGTCATCGAACAGCCGATGCAATGGCCTTCGCGCTTGAACTTGCAGACGTCGATGCAGGGGCTTGGAACTTTGGGCATGAGGCCTCGCTGAAGTGTGGCTGGGTCTGTCTTGGATCGGGATCGGGGTCACTTGGTCAGGATCAGGTTGCCGGCCTGGGTGATGCGCAGGGTGTAGACCTGGCCGTCGAGCGCGATGTCGGCCGTGACGCCATTCGGAACCAGATCGCGGGCATCGTGGGTGGCGATGCCGGTGCTGTCCGTCGCGGGGCGCGGGGCGGGTTCGGATGTGGTCATGCGGTTACCTGTGCGGCGATCCGGCCGGGTGGTGTCAGAAGAAACCCGACTTTTCGAGTCGGGATTAAGGCCTTCGTATATTATTCCGATTGTTTCAGTCAAGAAATTGTCGTGGCCGCGGCGGCAGAGTCACGCCGCGATCAAGGGCCAAATCAATCGCCATCCGCTTGATCGAGGAAGCGAAGGCGGTTTCCGAAGGGGTCGGTCACCTCCATCTGTAGGCCCCAAGGCATCGGCTCGAGGCCCGGACGCATGTTCGGATTGGCGGGCAGGGTGGCGTGCCAGTCGCGCAGGTTGTCGACATGCACCATCGCGGTCGATCCGGGGGTGGCATCGCCGTGGTGCTCGGTCAGGTGCAGGTGGAAATCCCCCAGGCGCAGAAATGCATAGAGCGGGGCACCGTCGAACACGCGGACCTCGCCGGTCCAGTCGAAGCCCAGCCAGTCCACATAGAATGCCCGCGCGCGCGCCTCGTCGAAGCTGCGAAAGACGGGCGCGGTGCGGGTGACCCGTGGTGTCATGCCGGGGCGTCGGCGTCGATCTTCTGGATCGCGCGGAACCCTTCGAAACGCGGCGTTCCTTCGTGCAGCTTGCGGCTTTGGCCGGCCCGGGCGTGGGAGGCGCGGAATTCCTCGCTGGTGGTCCAGGCGCGGAAATGTTCTTCGCTTTCCCAGACGGTGTGCGAGGCATAAAGCACGCGGCCGTCTTCCTCGGGACCCTTGAGCATGTGGAACGACACGAAGCCGTCCATGTCCTTGAGACGGCTTTCGCGGCTGAGCCACAGATCCTCGAACTCGGCGGCATTTTCCAAGGGCACGGTGAAGCGGTTCATGGCAAGATACATCTTGGGGTCCTTACTGGTTGGTGAGCGAAGCACAGGGGTCGTCCCGCCGGGCCGGGGGCACTGTGCGGGTCTCGTCGAAGGGGGTGTCGGTTTCGGCCTCGACAAAGCCGATGGCGTGCGTGGTGACGTCAGGGGCCGCCCGGGCGATCTTCGCGGGTATGCCCCAGTCGGTGCGGGCGTGGCCGTTTCCGGCGATCACCACGACGGGAGCGCCGTGGGTGTCGAGCGCGTCGAGGGCCGCGCGGGCGAAGACCGCGTCGCGGTAGCGCTGCACGGCGACCATCCCGGCCATCATGTCGCGCGGCATCGCCTCGCAATGGGCGGCGAACTGCATGTCTTCGCGCAAGGCCTGCTGGTCGTCGGGCAAAGGCGTGTCCAGCCCGAAACGTGGGGCATCAGGGCCGAAGACCGTGGCAGCGCCGTCGGTGTAAACCGTGCGCACGCTGTCGCGCGGGGCGGCGGCGCCGATGATCCGGGCGTCGCCCAGGGCATCGAAGATGGGGGCGTAGAGGTCGAAGTCTGTCCAGCCGCTGGCGGTCCATGCGTCCTCGGCCAGCGACCTGTCGGCATCGACCCGCGCGGCCTCTTTGGCGGTCAGCATTTCGAAGACGACGGCGGTGGGCTGAATTTCGGCAATCTTTGCGGCCTGGCCCAGATGCGCGTCGGGATTGTCGTGCACCTCGCCCAGGATGACGATCTCCGCAGGGGCCTGCGCCAGCGCGGGCGCGGCGAGACAGAACAAGAGCGTGGCAAGGCGCACCGGGTATCCTTTCAGGCAGAGGCCGCGTGCGGCAGTATATAGGGCACACCGAGGGGCGGTGGAGAGCAAACACGCAACGTGCAGCCATAGGCGCGCGAGAGGGTGGCGTCGGTCAGCACCTCGGCGGGCGTGCCGAAGGCCAGGCGCTGGCCTTCGGACAGGACAGCGACGCGGTCGGCGAAAAGTGCTGTCAGGTTCAGATCGTGCATGACGGCGATGACGCCGCCGCCGGCGCGGGCAAAGCTGCGGGCGATCTCCATCACCTGAAGCTGATGCGCGATATCGAGGCTGCTGACAGGCTCGTCCAGCAATAGCCAGCGGGGGCGACCATGCGCGACCGGGCTCCAGACCTGCGCCAAGACCCGGGCCAGCATGACGCGCTGCGCCTCGCCGCCCGACAGTTCCTGAAAGGTGCGGTTGGCATAATGGGCGAGGCCGACGCGGGAGAGGGCCTGCATGGGCACCTCGGGGCGGTCGCCGGCAGTGCCCGCTTGCAGGCCGAGGCGCACCACCTCGATCACCGTGAACGGGAAGGCCAGGCGCGCCGCCTGTGGCAGGACCGCACGTTCGGCGGCCAGCTCCCACGGTTTCATCGCCGCTATGTCGCGGCCGTTCAGGCGGACCTCGCCGGTATGGGGCAGGGAGGCCGTCATGGCGCCCAGCAGGGTGGACTTGCCCGAGCCGTTGGGGCCGACGATGGCCGTGACCATGCCCGGATCGGCGGTCAGCGATACGTCGCGCAGCGCCTCGCGGGCGCCGTAGGAAACGCGGATGTTCTCGGCGACGAAGCTCATAGGTCGGCAAGCCCCCGGCGTGTTAGCAGGATCCACAGGAAGACCGGCGCGCCAAGGACCGCGGTGACGATCCCGATGGGCAGTTCAGCGGGGGCGATCACGACACGGGCGATGACATCCGCGAGGATCAGCAGGATGGCGCCAAGCAGCGCGGAATTCAGAAGCAGCGTGCGGTGGTCCGGGCCCGAGGCCAGCCGCAGAAGGTGCGGTACCACGATGCCGACGAAGCCGATGCCGCCCGAAACCGCGACGGCGGCGCCAGTGGCCGCTGCGACGGCGAGGATCGCGATGGATTTCAGGCGCTGGACGCTGACGCCGATATGGGCCGCCGTCGCCTCTCCCAAAGCCAGCCCGTTGAGGCCGCGCCCCAAGGTCAGCGCCGCGGCGATGGCCAGCAGGATCATCGGCCCCGCCGTCAGCACCTTGGCCCAACTGGCCCCGGCCAGCGAGCCGAGGCCCCAGAAGGTGAGGTCGCGCAATTGCGTGTCGTCGGCGATATAGACCAGGATACCCGACACCGCCCCTGCCAGCGCCCCGAGCGCGATGCCCGCGAGCAGCATCGTGGCCACAGACGTGTGCCCGTGCCGGGTGGCGACGCGGTAGAGCAGAAGGGTCGCGCCCCATCCCCCGAGAAACGCGGCGAAGGGCGTCAGTTGATTGCCGGCGAGGGCGTTTACCCACGACGGCAGAAGACCGCCCAGCACGATGGCGAGGATGGCCCCCAGCCCGGCCCCGGCGCCCACGCCGACGATACCGGGATCGGCCAGAGGGTTGCGGAAAAGGCCCTGCATCGCCGCCCCCGACACCGCGAGCGCCGCGCCGACCAGCCCGCCCATGGCGAGGCGCGGCAGACGGATATCCCACAGCACAACGCGGTCCATCTGGGTCAGCGCCTCGCCCCGCGCCAGCTTGGCTGCGAGATTCGAAAGCGTCACGTCGGTTGCGCCGACTTGAAGGCTGGCGAGGGAAACGAGGACCAGCGCCGCAGCCAGCGCCCAATGCAGGGCGCGGGCGCGGGAGGCGCGGTCTCGTGGGGCGGCGTCGATATCGGTGAGAGCGGCCATTCTCTAGCTGTCCGTGCCGTAAAGCGCGGCGTTGAGCTGGCGGATACCAGTCGCGGTGCGGGGGCCGAAGCCGAGCAGCAGAAGGCCGTCCATGCGCACCACCGCGCGGTCCTGTGCCGCGGGGGTCAGGCGGATCGCGGGCATGGCAAAGAGCGCGTCATCGTCGGCGGCATGATCGCCGGTGCGGTCCATCATCAGGATCACGTCGGGCGCGGCGGTGCCTATCGCCTCGTCGGTGACCTGCTTGTAGCCTTCGAAGTCAGAGATAGCATTCACGCCGCCGGCCATTCGGATGATCGCGTCGGCGGCGGTGCCGGTGCCCGAGGCGTTGATCCGGCCGCCTTGGGTCGACAGGACGAACAGAACGCGCTTCTTGTCCGCGTCGGGGCGGCGGGCGTCTTCCATGGCCGCCTGCATCTCGGCATTGACCTTGGCGGCGAGCGCATCGGCCTGCTCGGGCACGCCAAGCGCGTCGCCCACGATGTCGATCTTGTGCAGGATGCCATCGGTGGTCAGGGCGTCGGGCACCTCGACGAAGGCCACGTCGGCGGCGCGGATCACGTCCAGCGCCTCGGGCGGGCCGGCGCCTTCGCCTGCGATGATGAGGGAGGGGCCAACCGACAGAACGCCCTCGGGCGAGAGCGCCCGCATGTAGCCCACGTCGGGAAGGTCTTGGACGGAAGGCGGGTGAGTTGAAGTCGTGTCGCGCGCCTTCAGCCGGTGCTCCTGCCCCAGGGCGGCGACGATCTCTGTCACCGCGCTGCCGATGGACAGGATCTCGGCATGTGGATTGGCGGGGGTCTCGGCCTGCTGCGCGCTGACGGCCAGGGCGACGAAGGCCCCGACCATCGAAGTGCAGAGCGCGACAATCGCGGCGCCCGTCGATTTGCTGCACATCATGCCGGCACCTCCTCGAGCGAAGGCAGGTTTGCGACGATCCGGCCCCATGCGGGCCGCGAATCGCGTCCTTCCTTGCCCAGCCCGAAGGTCTGGAAGATCAGGCCGCCCTCGGCATCGAACGCCTCGACGGATATTGCGGGGCCGCGTTGCGTGGGTTTTTCGACCGCCCAGACCTCGGCCACCTTGTCGCGCCGCAGGTGCAGGTTGAAGCCGGGGTCCATCACGTTCTGCCACGGCCCCATCGGGCGCAGGGTGCGGATCGGGCCGGAATGGATCTGGATGCAGCCGCGGTTGCCGACGAAAAGCATGATCTCGATCCCGGCATCGCGCACGGCGTGCAGCATGGCGTCGACCGCAGTGGGATCAAGCTGCCGCACGAAGGGCGCGCCGGCGATGCGGTAGGCGCCGAGGCGGTTCATCTTCAGCTTGGAACACAGGCGCAGAAACTGGTGCGTGTCGGTCAGGCGCGCCCATTCCTCGCGCAGGATATCCAGCTTGTCGGGCCGCGATTTCGGTGCCTCGACGGGTTGGCGCGCGGCGACAGTCTGACCTTCGGTCTGATTCTGATGCGCAAGGTCGGTGAGGATGACCGGCCAGGCGTCGTGATGCGAGGCCTCGCGCAGGTGGATCTTATGCACCGCGTCGCCGGCGGCGTCGAAAACCTGGAGCGAGCGGCGCGGGCCGTCCTCCGTCTGCGTTTCGACGGCGAAGGCGTGCACCCAGTGCGACTGGAAGATCCGCAGGTCGATATTCTCGGTCAGCGTCATCGCGGCGTGTTCGCCAGGATGGTAGTTGCCGTATTCACCCACCTTCTCGTGCACGCAGGCCTCGACCCGGGTGAGGGCCATGACCTCGCCCAGCTTCTCGGCAGCGGGGATAATTCGGTCAGGAGGCGCGGCAATCCGCATCGTGCCGAAACTGACATGGGCGGCGACGGCTTGAGCCTCGGAGATCCCCAGCGTGTCGGCCTGGTCGCGGCTGCGCATCTTGGGGTTCTCGGCCTGAAAGGCGCGGATGGATTCGGGGGTCGGTGCAGTTCGCTCGCTCATTGGGCATCCTCGGAATGAAGGTGGGTCCGATGGCTTGGCTCGCGATGCTGTGGAGCGTGGCTGTCGACAAATTACTTGACTGTTTTAGTTGGTTAAAAGTATCGGTGCAACCCATCGCGATGATGTGCATCGCAAATCAACCAATCTACCGCGCCAGCCCTTTGCAAGCACCGGTGACCAATGTGCAACAAGGATGGCGTTTATGCTTACCACATTCATGCGTGGGACGACCGCGCTCGTCTGCCTGTCGCTGGCCGGGACGGCCATGGCGCAGGACGAGCCCGGCTTTCTGGGGACCCTGGTCCTGACCCCCGGCAAACGGGATCTGACCTTCGGCACGGCGCTGCCCCGGACCGTTGTCGACGAAGAGGAAATCAAGGACCGGCAGGCCAGCACCGTCGCGCAGCTGATCGATTCGGTGCCCGGCGTGACGCTGGTGAACGGCACCACGCCGCAGGGGTCGGGGATCAACATCCGCGGATTCGGGGCCAACACCACCTATGGTTCGGACCAGAAGATCGCGGTGCAGATCGACGGCGCCTCGGTCGGGTCGGAAGAGATCTACCGCCTGGGCACACAGCTTTTCACCGATCCGCTGCTTTACAAGGAAGTCGAGGTGATCCGGGGCACGATCGGCAGCTTCGCGTATGGCTCGGGCATCGTGGGCGGCGTGGTAAAGCTGGAGACCAAGGATGCGTCGGAGTTCACAGGCGGAGAGCTTGGTTTCGGCGGGTCGCAGACGCTGGAGTTCAGCTCGAACGGTCATGGTTTCACCAGTTCGACCAACCTGGCCTGGATGCCCGCCGAGGGGGCGGAGTTTCTGCTGAACTACACCTGGCGCGAGCAGGGCACGCTGGAGGCCGGGGACGGCACCAAGATCGGCAACAGCTCGTTCGAGACGCCGTCATTTCTGGCCAAGGCGCGGTTCACCTTCGGCGATGACGACGCGCATTCGCTGATGTTCAGCCATTCGCGGACCGAGGCCGACGACAAGGACGTGCCCTATGACCAGTTCGAGACCACGGCGGGCAGCTTTGGCCGGGTCGACCGTATCACCGACACGAAACAGACGACCGTCGAATACCGCTTCAACCCGGTCAACGACCTGATCGACCTGCGGGCGAACCTGTCCTATGCAGACCAGAAGATCGACACGAACTATATCGACGGAAGCTCGCCCTTTCAGGGCGGGCAGCCGGTGGCGGTTTTCTGCGCCAATCCGTTCTTCGGCGTGATCTGCGCCGACAACCGATACGAGACGACCAAGCTGACCATTTCCAACAGGGCGCTCTTTTCGACGGGGCAGGTCGAGCACGACATGCTGGCCGGGATCGAAGGCATCCACAAGAAACGCCTGGATGCGGCCGCAGCACCCGGCGGCACGGACGACCGGTTCGCCGCCTTCATGGTGAACGAGATGACGATCGGCCAGGTGACGGTAACGCCGGCGCTGCGCTATGAAAGCTCGCGGATCGAAAGCACGGTGCCGTTGGCCGGCGTGCCCGACCGCTACAGCAACGATGCGCTGATGGGCGGGCTGGCGCTGGCCTATGATTTCGGGAACGGGATCTCGGTCTTCGGCAGCGCGGCTTACACCGAGGGGTTGCCGCTGATCGACGATCTTGATGCCACGGCCACGTCGCAACGGCGGCTGGCGATGACCGAAAAGTCCCACACGTTCGAGATTGGCGCGGCCTATACCGGCACGGACGTGTTCGCGGAGGGCGACTCGTTTACCGTGCGCGGCAACCTTTACCAGACCAAGCTGTGGGATATCACTACCTACACGGTGGCCGGGGCGACGGGCACCGATCTTGATGGCGTGACGACCGAGGGGCTGGAGTTGGAGGCGTCCTATGGCACGGCGGGCGGGTTCTATGTCGATTTCGCGGGGCATGTCGGGGAGGGGCGGGAATACAATCCCGACGGCACCTCGGACACCTGGCGCAACAGCGCGGCGGACCGGCTGCAACTGACGGTGGGTCAGCGGATCGGTGACGATCTTGACCTCAGCTGGGAGGTGGTACATGTCGCCGACCGTTTCGACGCCCTGGGCGCGGATCTGGGCGATACCACGGTGCATAACCTGCGCGCCACGTGGCGGCCCGACAACAAGTGGCTGGACGACACCGAGGTGCGGTTCGGGATCGAGAACGCGTTCGACAAGGACTATGTCGGGCACCTGTCCTCGCCCACGCGCAAGGCGCCCGGGCGGACATTCAAGGTGTCACTGACGCAGGCGTTCTGACGCGACGTCGGCAGGACCGGCGAGGGGCTGCCGGGTGTTTGCGCGCGGCGCCCGGTTGCTGTTTTCGATGCGCCGGGGAACTGGCCAACGGACCATAGGACATGCGACAGAAGGGTGGAGGTCCGGGCGCGCTCTGACTATGGTCCGGCCTGTGATTTCCCGCGCGCCACAGGAGAGCCTTCAATGTCCCAGACCCCAGCCACAGAGGCCGCGCGGCTGAGCGTGGCCCCGATGATGGATTGGACCGACCGGCACTGTCGGTTCCTGCATCGACAATTGTCCGAAAAAGCGTTGCTTTACACGGAGATGGTGACCGCGCCTGCGCTGGTGCGGGGTGGGGCGGTGCACCTTCTGGACCATGCGCCGGAGGAGCATCCCGTCGCCCTGCAACTGGGTGGGTCCGAGCCGGAGGAACTGGCCGAGGCTGCCCGGCTGGGGGCGGAGGCGGGGTATGACGAGATCAACCTTAACGTGGGCTGTCCCAGCGACCGGGTGCAGTCGGGCACGTTCGGGGCGGTGCTGATGAAGCAGCCGGACCTGGTGGCGGAGTGCTGTGCCGCGATGATTGGGGCGGTGGAGACAGAGGTGACGGTGAAATGCCGGATCGGGGTGGACGATCAGGACGCCGAGACGGTGCTGCCGGACTTTCTGGAGCGGGTCGGCGCGGCGGGGGTGCGGCGGTTCACCATTCATGCGCGCAAGGCGTGGCTGCAAGGGCTGAGCCCCAAGGAAAACAGGGATATTCCGCCGCTCGACTATGACCTTGTGGCGCGGATGAAAGAGCGGTTTCCGCAGTTTCACATCTCGCTCAACGGTGGGATCGAGACGCTGGATGCGGCGGTGGCGCATTTGGAGGCCGGGTTCGATGGCGTGATGCTGGGACGCGCGGCGTATCATCGGCCGGTCGATATCCTGGGCGCGGTGGACCGGCGGGTGTTCGGCGCTGCCGGGCCGGACCGGACGGGAGAAGACGCTGTGAAGGCCATGCTTCCTTACATCGAAAACCATTTGATTTCAGGAGGTAAGCTGCATCAGGTGACTCGCCATATGCTGGGGCTTTTCACCGGTCAGCCGGGGGCGCGGGCATGGCGGCGGGTGCTGTCGGAGAACGCCACCAAACCGGGCGCGGGAACGGAGCTGGTGGAGGAGGCGCTGGCGCAGGTGACGGGGATTGCGGCGTGAAGGATCTTCTTGAGACCGGATGGGCGCGGTTTGCGTTTGATCCGTCCGTAGCGGCCTGGGCTGAGGCTGCTTTTACCGTTGCAAAAGAAAGGGTTAATGCGCCCGAGGAGCAACGCTGGCTATATTGCGAAGGCACGTGGTTCGTGGGTGTGGATACGCTGCCCAATGCGCCCGACGGCGCTGTGGGCGGGTCCGGGCCGCTGACGGGGCAGGCGTGGGAGGCGATGTCGGCGCTGTATGGCCGCCTGCCGCTGCACCGGGGGCAGGTGTCGGTGATGTATCCCGGATACCCCAGGCCGAAGGATGGCGAGGGAGATGCCGCATTCGGCTACAGGCTGCGGCGGGACGCGGCGCATGTGGATGGGCTGCTGCTGGAAGGGCCCGACAGGCGGCGGTATCTGAAGGAGCGGCACGCCTTTATCCTGGGGTTGCCGTTGACCACATGCAACGCCGGGGCCAGCCCGCTAAGTGTCTGGGAAGGCAGTCATAATGTGATGCGGGCGACGTTTTCTGAAGCCTTGGACGGCGTGGCGCCGGAGGCGTGGGACGAGGTCGATCTGACGGAGATCTACAAGGCCGCGCGGCGGCGGGTGTTCGACACCTGCAAGCGGCGTCTGCTGCCGGCAAGACCGGGAGAGGCTTATGTGGTGCACCGGTTGGCGGTGCATGGCGTGGCACCGTGGGAGGACGGGGCGGAGGCGCCGGAAGAGGGGCGGATGATCGTCTATTTCCGGCCCGAATGGCCCGATCCGGGCGACCAGTGGCTGACCGCGCCCTGACGGGACGTGCGACTAGAAGCTTAACGGCGCAGAATGGGCAGAAAGCACGTCGGTATCGTGTCGGTATTTCCGACTGTATCGCGTCGGTGCCATTGGCTGACGCGTGGAATGAACAGAGCGCGCGGTGCGTTTGGCCGGTGGCAATCGTTGCGGCCTTATTCTGACCGGTTGGTTTAGGCGTGGCGCCGGAGCTGGGCGCGGAATTTTGCAAAATTCCGGACCGAAAAATTGCAATTTTTCGGCGCGCCGAGGGAGACGGTCCGTGCCTGACCTGTCAGCCGCGCTTGAGCCGGGCGGCGCGGCCGCCGCGGCGGCGGGTGAGGGTGGTGGCACGGTCGGGCAGGTCGGTCATGATCTCGTGGCGTTCCTCGGACGTCATCCTGGACCAGCGGGCGATTTCGTCGATGGTGCGGTAGCATCCCGTACAGATCCGCGCCTCGGGGTGGACGACGCAGATGCGCACGCAGGGGCTTTCGATCTCTTTGCGGTTCCAGACGGGGCTGTCGTTCATGTCTCGGCTTTCAGGTGGCGGATTCGGTCCAGCGCTCCTTGCAGGATATACGCCGCCGCGACGGCGTCGATCACCTCTGCGCGACGCTTTCGGGTCAAATCGGCCTCGATCAGTGCTCTTTCTGCCGCAACTGTCGAGAGGCGCTCGTCCCAGAAGCCGATGGGCAGATCGGTGCGCGCGGCCAAGTTGCGGGCGAAGGCGCGGGTGGATTGGCAGCGCGGACCTTCGGAGCCGTCCATGTTGCGGGGCAGGCCGAGGATGATCCCGGCGGCGGTGCGGTCGGCGGCGATGGCCAGAAGGCGGTCGGCATCGGCGGTGAATTTGGTGCGCTTGACGGTCTCGACCGGGTTGGCGGAGGAGAGAAGCGCGTCGGAGGCGGAGACGCCGATGGTCTTGGTCCCGAGATCGAGGCCCAGGAGCGCGCGAAAGCCGGGCAGGGCGGCGGCGAAGGCGGCGAAATCCTCGAAGATCATTCGGAGAAGCCGGCCTGCTTGGCGGCGTTGATGATGGTGTCGATCACCATGGGGTCGTCGAAGCGGTCCTGGGCGCGGGCGATGAGGTCGCGCACGGCGTCGAAATCACCCAGGACGGCGTAGGCATTCGAGAGGCGCACCCATTCGGCCTCGGTGCCGCCAGTCTCGTCGATGCGGGTGGCGAGGCGGTCGACCATGCCGCGGATCATGGCGGCGCGGTCCTGCGCGCTCATGTCGCCGGCGGCGTCGATGTCGCCCTGCGAGGGGCCGGGTGCGGCGTTTTCGGCGGGCGGCTCGTAGCGGTTGATGCCGGCGCGCCAGGCCAGTTCCTCGATCCGGGGGCGGATCAGGGCGGTCCAGGGGGCGTCCGGCGTGCTTTCGCGCAAAAGGCTGTCCCAGGTGCGGAAGGCAATGTCGGGGCGGTCGACCTGGATCATGTAGAGCCCCATGTAGTAGCGCGCGCGCGGCTCCTTGGGATCGCGGGCAAGGGCGGCGCGAATGGCTTCGGCGGCCTCGGCCGAGACATAGCCGCCGGCGGCGGAGACCATCATGTCCGACAGTTCCGCGTAGTCGGCGGCAGTCGCGGCGTCGCCCTTGAGCTCGATCACCTTTTCCTTGGCCTCGGCGGCGGCGGAGAGATTGCCGAGCGCAGCCTCGTTCCGGGCGAGCAGGATGTAGCCTTGTAGGTCGTCGGGCCGGTTGGCCACGGCCTCGCGCAGGCGGTCCATCAACTCGAGATATTGCGGGTCGACCTCGCCCATGTCGGGCGTCACGGGCTGGGAGGCGTTGAAGCGCGCTTCGGCCTCGGCCTGGTCGAGGCGGGTGGCGCGGGCCTCGTCCGAGGCGGCGAGGCGGGCGGTGCGGGGCAGGTCGTCGTAGCCGGGCGCGCCCATCTGCGTATAGAGCCAGCCGGCGCCCGCGACGAGGCCAAGAAGGGCGAGCGCGGCGAAGGCCTTGCCGGCCAGCGCGGGCTGGGCGCCGGCCTGTCCGGTGGCCTGAAGCTGGGCGTCGGCGGCGAGGATTCGGCGGGAGACCTCCGCGCGGGTGCGCTCGGCGTCCTCGGGGGTGATGACGCCGCGGGCGAGGTCGCGATCGACCTCTTTCAGCTGGTCGCGGTAAACCTGAAGGTCATAGGCGGCAGGCGGCGCGTCGCCGACGCGGCCACGGATCAGTACCAGCCCCAGGATGGCGGCGCAGATCAGGCCCAAGGCAATGGCGAGCACCCAGAATGTCATGTAATCTCCCTGTCGTCGGGAGTGATTTAACGATTGGGCGGGCAAACCGAAAGGGGCAAGTGGTCGCCCGCGATGTCGCAGGGGCGGATCGGCGGGGTCGTGTCGCAAATCAGGCCATTCGTGCCGCATGAGGTGTCGGCGGTAAAGGCGCTCTGATACATACGGGGGCAATGACAAGGTGCCGGGGCGAATCTGTTCCGCGCCTGACCCTTTCTATGCCATGAGCGAGACCCGCCTGATGAAACGTTATTCCGCCTTTGCCGTCGCGAAAGAAGCGCTGAAATACCACATGGGGTGGGAGCGTGCCTGGGCCAGCCCGGAGCCCAAGAAGAAATACGATGCGATCATCATCGGCGCGGGCGGGCACGGGTTGGCGACGGCCTATTACCTGGGCAAGAACCACGGGATCCGGAACGTGGCGATCCTTGAGAAAGGCTGGCTGGGCGGTGGCAACACCGGGCGGAACACGACGATCATCCGCTCGAACTACCTGCAGGATGCGTCGGCGGCGATGTACGAGAAATCGCGCAGCCTGTACGAGACGCTGAGCCAGGACCTGAACTACAACATCATGTTCAGCCCGCGCGGCGTGATCATGCTGGCCCAGACCCAGCACGAGGTGCGGGGATACGAGCGGACGGCCCACGCCAACGCATTGCAGGGCGTGAAGACCGAGTTCATCAGTCCCAGCCGCGTCAAGGAGCTGTGCCCGATCATCAACCTGGAGGGTCCGCGGTACCCGGTGCTGGGCGGGCTGTGGCAGGCGCGCGGCGGCACGGCGCGGCACGACGCGGTGGCCTGGGGCTATGCACGGGCGTGCTCGGCCATGGGCATGGACGTGATCCAGAAATGTGAAGTCAGCGGCATCCGCACCGAGGGCGGCAAGGTCACGGGGGTGAGCACCAACAAGGGTGACATTGCGTGTGACAAGCTGGGCATCGTGGTGGCGGGGCATTCAGGGCATCTGGCGGACATGGCCGGGTTCCGCCTGCCGATCGAAAGCGTGGCGCTGCAGGCGCTGGTGAGCGAGCCGATCAAGCCCTGCATGGACGTGGTGGTGATGGCTAACACGGTGCATGGCTACATGAGCCAGTCGGACAAGGGCGAGATGGTGATCGGCGGTGGGGCTGATGGCTACAACAACTATACCCAGCGGGGCAGCTTCCATCACATCGAGGAAACGGTGCGGGCGCTGATCGAGACCTTCCCGATGATCAGCCGTCTGAAGATGCTGCGGCAATGGGGCGGGATCGTGGACATGACCGGCGACCGCTCGCCCATCCTGTCGAAGACGCCGGTGGAGAACGTGTTCATCAATTGCGGCTGGGGCACGGGCGGGTTCAAGGCGATCCCGGGCAGTGGCTGGGGCTTTGCCGAGCTGATGGCCAAGGGGTATTCGCCGCTGACCGCCGAGTTCGGGCTGGAGCGGTTCTACGAGGGCCGGTTCATCGACGAGAGCGTTGCCGCGGGGGTCGCGCACTGATGGGGAACCGCCTTGGCATATCGGGCGTTAAGGTGTCGGAATCCAGAAGGAACGGAGAACCGACATGTCCGATCATAACAACAACAACCACACCCCCCCGCCGCAGCGATCCGGTGGCGGCGGAACCATGGCGTTCATCGTCGGCGGTCTTGTCGTCGCCGTGGGCGTCATCGCCTGGGTCATCTTCGGCGACAACGGCGGTGGTGGAGACCTCATCGGCGGATCCGAGTCGTCGGACGTCAACGTGTCGGTCGAAACCTCGGGTGATGCGGCAGATGACGTGGCCGACGCGGCCAACGATGCGGCCGACGCCGTGGAAGGGGCTGCGGAAAACGTCGAGGGCGCTGCCCAGGACGTTGAGAACGCTGCCGAAAACGTCGAGAGCGACACTCAGCAGTAACATTCGCGGGGCCGCATCTGGCCACGAGACCGCGATATGGTTCGATGCAGGGGCGTGTGACGTCCCTGTGTCGCTGCGCGCACATGTGGCGGAAAGCGGCGCATCCGTTCGCGCAGAAGTTGCGGGAACCGGCCCAAACCCTGAGCGGGGTTTTGCCGGTTCTTCCGCGTGCGCCTTGAGGGGCGCATGGTTGAACTCCCACCATGAGGAGTTCGAGAGATGTCTGACTACGAACGATGGCAGCAGCGGCGCGGCTATGGGATGCCCGTCCATGACGCGGGCAGTGCGGGTCTCTTCTGGGTGCTTGTTGTCGTCGTCGCGCTGGGCGCGCTGGTCTTTGCCGGCTCGCTGGGCAACGGCACCGTGCCGGACCTGTCCCAAGTGCCTGAAGGCTTCATCGTGCCGGACGACGCGGCAGACGGCGCGGCAGGCACGGCTGCAGTCGCGGAATAGCACGCCTCGCTTCGGCGGGGGTGATCGCAATCCAATGGGCGGGTGCCAGTCGGCGCCCGCCTTTGTCGTGCCCGGGGCACGCGGACTCAAAGTCGTGCGGGATGCACGCAACATGGAAAGGTGGATGTCATGCTGATCCTGGAATGTCCCTATTGCGGGGTGAAGGGCGAGGAAACCGAGTTCACTGGCGGTGGCGAGGCGCATCTGAAGCGGTTCGGCCCCGGTGCCAGCGATGACGATTTCCATGGGTACCTTTTCAAGCGGGAGAACCCCAAGGGCGTGCACCTGGAACGCTGGCGGCACACCAATGGCTGCGGCAAGTGGTTTCATGCCGCGCGCAACACGGTGACGCTGGAGGTCTACGGGACGTATCCCGCGCAGACCACCGAGCCGCCGAAGGACATCAAGGACAAGATCTCGGCCCGTGTGCCGGGCTGGAGCTGGAGAGAGTTTTCATGAGCACGCGTCTGGCAGATGGCGGGCGTCTTGTTAACAAGGCGCACGCGATGGAATTCACCTTCAACGGCAAGCGGTTGAAAGGCTACGAGGGCGACACGCTGGCGTCGGCGCTGCTGGCCAATGACCAGATGCTGGTGGGCCGGTCGTTCAAGTATCACCGCCCGCGCGGGATCGTGGCGTCGGGCGGGGAAGAGCCCAACGGGCTGGTCAACATGGGCCGGGGCGAGACGTTCGAGCCGAACCAGCGGGTCACGACGACGGAGCTTTTCGACGGGCTGGAGGCGACGAGCCAGAACCACTGGCCGAGCCTGGAGTTCGACGTGGGCGCGGTGAACGCCAAGCTGTCGCGGTTTTTGCCCGCCGGGTTCTACTACAAGATGTTCATCCATCCGCGCCCCCTGTGGAAGCATGTCTACGAGCCGTTCATCCGCCAGTCGGCGGGCCTGGGCAAAGCGCCCAAGGACAAGGACGGCGACACCTACGAGCATCTTTACGCGTTCTACGACGTGGTGGTGATCGGCGGCGGTGTCGCGGGGCTGATGGCGGCCCGTGCGGCGGGGGCGTCGGGCGCCAAGGTGCTGTTGATGGAACAGACCGCCGCGTGGGGCGGGCGTACGCCGGTGGATGGTCCGCTTTACGACGCGACTGTCGATGACGGGCCTGTGGACAAGTTCGTGGATGAATTGGTCGCTGAACTGGGCGAGATGTCCAATGTCGACATGCGTTTGCGTATGATGGGCGCGGGCGTTTACGACCACGGCTATCTGCTGGGCTATGAGCGGGTGAACGATCACAAGCCAGGCGCGCAAGGGCCACGGCACCGTCTGTGGCGCATTCGCGCCGGTCAGATCGTGACCGCGACAGGTGCGATCGAGCGCCCCCTGAGCTTTGCCGGGAACGATGTGCCGGGCGTGATGCTGGCCTCGGCGGTGCGCGATTACGTCGTGAATTATGGGGTTTCCGTCGGGGACCGTACGGTTGTCGTGACCAACAACGACGACGCCTACCTGACCGCGCTGGCGCTGAAAGCGGCCGGTCTGGACGTGCCGGCGATCATCGACGCGCGGGCGGCGGGCGCGGGCGTTCTGGCCGAAAAGGCCAAGGCGGCGGGCATCCGGGTGGAGACCGGCAAGGGCATCGCAAAGGTCAAGGGCGGCAAGCGCGTGACGGGTGTGGGTATCTGTGCACAAGCCGGCGAAGGCTCGGTCCTGGAAGAGATCGCGTGCGACGCGGTTGCCATGTCCGGCGGCTGGTCGCCGGTGGTGCATTTGTGGTCGCATTGTGGTGGCAAGCTGATCTGGGACGAGCAGCAGGCGATGTTCCGGCCCGACCCCGAAAAGGCCCCTACGGGCGCGTCGGGAGAGGCCTATGTGTCGACAGCCGGGACCGCGAGTGGCGAACTGGATCTGGGTGCTGTCTTGGCCGATGCCGAAGAGGCCGGGCGTGCGGCGGCCGAGGCCGTGGGCAAGACGCCGAAGGAGGCGACGAAGCCCGAGGCGGCGGAGCTGAAGAGCAACCTCATTCAGCCGATCTGGATGATGCCGCAAGGTGCGAATGTGAAGCTGCGGATGAAGTCGTGGCTGGATTACCAGAACGACGTGAAGGTCAGCGACGTGCAGCTGGCGGCGCGCGAAGGCTATGAAAGCGTCGAGCACGCCAAGCGCTATACCACGCTGGGCATGGCGACGGATCAGGGCAAGCTGAGCAATATCAACGGGCTGGCGATCCTGTCGGATGCGCTGAACCAGCCGATTCCGCAGACCGGGACGACCACGTTCCGGCCGCCCTATACGCCGATTTCCATGGCGTCGATCGCGGGCGAGGCGCGGGGCGAGATCTTCCAGCCGCTGCGCAAGACGCCGATGCATGACTGGCACGAGGCGAACGGCGCCTATTGGGAGCCGGTGGGTCACTGGCGGCGCCCCTACACCTTCCGTCAGAACCCGGGCGAGGAAATTTCGGCTGCCGTCAAGCGCGAGATCAACCAAACGCGCGGGAGCCTTGGGCTGCTGGATGCCTCGACGCTGGGCAAGCTGATCGTGAAGGGGCCGGATGCGGGGAGGTTCCTCGACATGCTCTACACCAACATGATGAGCACGCTGAAGCCGGGGCGCTGCCGCTATGGCCTGATGTGCAGCGAGAACGGGTTCCTGATGGATGACGGCGTGGTGGCGCGGCTGGATGAGGACACGTTCCTGTGCCACACCACCACGGGCGGCGCGGACAGCATCCATGCCCATATGGAAGAGTGGCTGCAGACCGAGTGGTGGGACTGGAAAGTCTATGTCGCCAACGTGACCGAGCAATATGCGCAGATTGGCGTGGTCGGGCCGAATGCTCGTAAAGCCTTGGAAAAGCTGACCGATGCGGATCTGAGCGCCGAGGCGCTGCCGTTCATGGCGTGGCAGGACATCGACTTTGGCGATGTGACCGCGCGGGTGTTTCGGATCTCGTTCTCGGGCGAATTGTCCTACGAGATTGCCGTGCCGGCGAGCCAGGGCCGGGCGTTCTGGGATCAGCTGCTGGAAGCCGGGAAAGAGTTCGGCGTGATGCCTTACGGCACCGAAGGGCTGCACGTGATGCGGGCCGAGAAGGGGTTCATCATGATCGGGGACGAGACGGATGGCACGGTCATTCCGCAGGACCTGGGGATGGACTGGGCTATTTCCAAGAAGAAGGACGACTATATCGGCAAGCGGGCGCAGCAGCGGAGCCATATGGCCGACCCCGAGCGGTGGCAGCTGGTGGGCCTGCAGACGGTGGACGGATCGGTCCTGCCCGACGGGGCCTATTGCGTGGCCGAGGGCGACAACGCCAACGGGCAGCGCAATGTGCAGGGGCGGGTGACCTCGACCTATTATTCGCCGACGCTGGATCGCGGCATTGCCATGGGGCTGGTGAAGCATGGCCCGGACCGGATGGGCGAGGTGATCGAGTTCGCCAAGGTCGACGGCACCACCGTGCCCACCAAGATCGTCAGCGCGGTCTTTTACGACCCTGAAGGGGAGAAGCAGAATGTCTAAGGCTGTCAGTGCTTTGCAAGGCGCAGTTTACCAAGGCTACGTGGAGGTCCGGGAGATGGGCCTGGTGGGCATGATCACGCTGCGCGGGGATCTGTCCTCGGCCAAGATGAAGAAAGCCGTGAAGGACGCGTGCGGCGTAGACCTGCCCGGGCAGCGCGAGATCGCGGTTGCCGGGGAGAAGGGCGCGGCGTGGATGTCGCCGGACGAATTGCTGCTGATGGTGCCCTATGAGGGCGTCGCGGACGCGTTGGCGGCGGTTGAGGCGGCGCTGAGCGGCGAGCATTTTCTGGCCGTCAACGTGTCGGACGCTCGGGCGGTGTTCCAGTTGAAGGGCGCGGCGGCGCGCGAGATCATCGCCAAGCTGTGCCCGGTGGACATGGCACCCGGCGCGTTCGAGCCGGGGATGATCCGGCGGACGCGCATGGCGCAGATCGCGGCGGCGTTCTGGATGGTCGATGCCGAGACGATCCGGGTGGTGTGCTTCCGGTCGGTGGCGGAATATGCGTTCAACCTGTTGAAGGATGCGGCGGCGCCGGGGGGCGAGACCGGGCTATTCGCGTAAGGGTCAGCGCGTCCTGCCTTTCGGGGCGCGCGTGGGTTTTCACCCACCCTACGCAGGTCCGGGACGGCGTGGGCGGCGCGGCCATGTCGGGCCTTTGGTCCGCGCGCCGGGCAATGATCTGCGATGGCGCACAGCACGCCCGGAGCGCAGGAACAAAACATCAGCCTTGACGTTGATCCCTTAACGCTACCATGTAGTCGCGAAATATCACCTCAAAGAAAAGGGGGCCCGAAATGGCTTTTGAACTTCCCGATCTTCCTTACGCACATGACGCGCTTGCCGGCAAAGGCATGTCGAAGGAGACGCTGGAATACCACCACGACATTCACCACAACGCCTATGTCAACAACGGCAACAAGGCGATCGAGGGGACCGAGTGGGACGGCAAGTCCATGGAGGAGATCATCAAGGGCACCTATGATCCCAACGCCGTGGCGCAGTCGGGCATCTTCAACAACATCAGCCAGCTGTGGAACCACAACCAGTTCTGGGAGATGATGACCCCGAACGACAGCAAGATGCCGGGTGAGCTGGAAAAGGCGATCACCGAAAGCTTTGGTTCGGTCGACAAGTTCAAGGATGAGTTCAAGGCCGCCGGTGGCGGTCAGTTTGGCTCGGGCTGGGCGTGGCTGGTCAAGGACACCGATGGCAGCCTGAAGGTCACCAAGACCGAGAACGGCGTGAACCCGGTGTGCTTCAACCAGACGGCGCTGCTGGGTTGTGACGTGTGGGAGCATTCCTACTACATCGACTTCCGCAACAAGCGGCCCGACTACCTGTCGAACTTCCTCGACAAGCTCGTCAATTGGGAGAACGTCGCAAGCCGCATGTAAGTGCCTGCGACAGCTCACTGATTTTCAGCCCCCGGCCGATTGGCCGGGGGTTTTCTTGTCGGAGCCATCCCGCATGACCGAAACCGCCAAGGGCGTCGCCGCCATAATTCTGGCCTGTACCGTCTGGGGGCTTTCGGGCCTGTTTTACAAGCTGCTGGCCGGGTTGCCTGTGCTGGACGTGCTGGCGCATCGCACGATCTGGGGGGCGGTGTTCTTTATGCTGATCCTGAGCGTGCAGGGCCGGGTGGCGGTGCCGTTCCGGGCGTTGCGTGCTGGGCGCACGCTGCGGGTTCTGGCGGCGGCGTCGCTGCTGATCGGGTTCAACTGGATGTTGTTCGTCTGGGCCATCAAGTCGGACCAGGCGCTGGAGGCCTCCCTGGGCTATTACATCTTTCCGCTGGTCGTGGTGCTGTTCGGGTTGATGTTCTTTGGCGAACGGCTGGGCCGGGGCGAGACGCTGGCGGTGCTGCTGGCGGCGCTGGCGGTGGTGGTGCTGACCGCCGGGCTTGGCGTGGCGCCGTGGATCGCGCTGGGGATCGCGCTGAGTTTCGGCGCCTATGGTGCGGTGAAGAAGCGGCTGGACATGGGGCCGGTCGTGTCGGTGACGGCGGAATCGCTTTTGCTGGTCGGACCGGCGCTGGCATGGCTGGCGTGGTCGGCGGCGCAGGGCGGGGCGGTGATGGGCGGATCCTGGCCGCTGGCGCTGACGCTGATGCTGGCGGGTCCGATGACGGCGACGCCGCTGATCCTGTTCAGCTATGGCGCGCGGCGGATCGACCTGGCGAGCGTGGGGGTGCTGTCTTACCTCAATCCCAGCCTGCAATTCGCGGTGGCCGTCGTGATTTTCGCCGAGCCCTTTACGGGCTGGCACATGGTCGCCTTTGCCATGATCTGGGCCGCGCTGGCGCTTTATAGCCTGGCGCGCTGGCGTTACCGGCCCGTGGCGCCGAGGCCGTCCATCAGGTCCTGAACCGTGTCCACGACGGTGGTGTAGTCGCGCAGGGAGGCGTCGGCGAAGCCCTCGTCGATGACATGGTCGATAAGATGTATGAGCTTTGTCCAGTAGCCTTCTGTATTCAATAGGAAAACCGGTTTTTCATGCAGGCCGATCTGGCGCCAGGTGAGAACCTCGAAATACTCGTCGAGCGAGCCTGCGCCGCCCGGCAGGACCACCACCGCGTCGCAGTTCATGAACATGACTTTCTTGCGCTCGTGCATCGTCTCGGTGACGATGTAGCGGGTGAGATCGGTCTTGCCGACCTCCCATTTCACGAGGTGGTCGGGAATGACGCCGAAGGTTTCGCCGCCCGCGGCCTGGGCCGCGCGCGCCACGGCCCCCATCAGCCCCACGTCGCCCGCGCCGTAGACCAGCCGCATGTCGTTCTGCGCGAGGGCGGTGCCGAGGTCCGTGGCGGCGGCCTCATGGGCCGGGTTGCGCCCTTTGCGTGAGCCACAAAAGACACAGACGGAACGCTTGAACATGAAATCACCGATGGCTGGAGGGGCTTCTTTTGACCGTTTTAGCCGGTGTTGCTAAACTCTCGCAACCGCAGAGCTGTCGCGCGGTTGGGGGAAATGCATATGAGCAAGCTGTCTGGCATGGCAGGGGGGCAAGGGATCTGGATCGCCGGGGCGGTCGGGGCGGCTGTGGTCGTGGGCGGGCTGATCGCCGGCGGGGTGTTCGGGCCCGCTGAAGATGCGCCGCAGCCCGCGGGTCTGAGCGCGCCGGAGGTGCCGCAGGACGAGCAAAGCGGAGAGACCGCTGGGGCCGAGACCGGGACCGAGACGGAAGCGTCGGACGCGCCCGCCGAGGCCGAAGGCGATGTGTCCGCCGATACGGCAGAGACTCAGCCCACACCCGAGATGCCGGGGCCGCCGAAGGTGAATACCTTCAGGCTGGACCCGGATGGCCGGATGCTGGTGGCCGGGCGGGCCGAGCCGGGTTGGGAGACCGCGATCCGGCTGGACCGGGACGTGCTGCGCAGTTTCGTACCGGAGGGCAATGGCGAGTTCGTCGAGTTCGTGACGGTCGACCCGAGCGAGGAGCCGCGGATTCTGTCGCTGACCATGCGCTCGCCCGAGACCGGCGAGGACGTGGAAAGCGAAGGCCAGATCATTATCGCGCCGCTGCGTGCGGCCAAGCAGCCGGATGCGGTAGAGGCGGAGGCCGCGACGGCGGATACGGCTGCGATACCTGAGACGCCCGAGGCGGAGACCGCGGACCGGGCCGAGGCCGGGGCGGTAACGCGCCCGGCCGAGACGGATGATATGGCGCAAGCGCAGGCTTCCGAGCCGGTCGAGACCGCTGAGCCGGAGGAGACGGCGCGCCAGACCGTGGCGAGCGCGCCTGACCGCGAGGTCGAGACGGTTGCGCTGTTGGATCCGGCGGATGAGAGCGCCGACGCGGGCACGGGCCAGGCGGAAGTGGCGCAACCGGCGCCCGAGAGCGCGACCGGCGCGGAAAGCGAAACGGGCGGCGTTGCGGATGCCCAAACCGAGGCCGAGGACGGGCAGGACGGCGTGACCGAGGCGGGGACCGGGGCCGCCAGCGCGAGCGCGGACGACCCGCCGACGAGTGCGGCGACCGGCGCGGCCGGAACGGAGCGCGCCGCGGCCTTGGGGGCAGAAGATGACGCTGTGGACACCCTTGCCGCGAGCGGCGGGGCCGAGACGGGGCAGGGTAGCGACACGTCAGGCGCCGCGCAAACCGCCGTCGCCGCAAGCGATGGTGGGTCCGGCCAGGAGACCAGCGATCCCGCGCCCGGCGCGGCGGTGCTGATGTCTGACAAGGACGGCGTGCGGGTGATCCAGCCTGCGCCCGGAGACGCCAGCCCCGAGGTGATGTCGGTGGTGGCGCTGGACGCGATCAGCTATTCCGACACCGGCGGCGTGGAATTGTCGGGCCGGGGCGCGCGCGACGGGTTCGTGCGTGTGTATCTGGACAACACGCCGGTCACGACCTCGCGGATCGAGGCGGACGGCAGCTGGGACACCGAGTTGCCCGAGGTGGATACCGGCGTCTATACCCTGCGGATCGACGAGGTGGATGCCGATGGCAACGTCACCAGCCGGGTCGAGACGCCGTTCAAGCGCGAGGACGAGACGCTGCTGGCCGAGGCCACGCAGGCGGGCAAGCTGGTGCAGGCGGTGACGGTGCAGCCGGGATACACGCTGTGGGGGATCTCGCGGCGCAATTACGGCGAGGGGATCGAATATGTGCGGATCTTCGAGGCCAATCGCGACCGCATCCGCGACCCCGACCTGATTTACCCCGGTCAGGTCTTTACCATCCCCGACCAGGTGGCGGTGGAGTAGGCCCGCCAAAGGAAAACCCCGACGCGGGATCCGCGCCGGGGCCTTGTAACTTTCCCTGGCGAACGCCGTGATCGAGTTTGGATCGGGGGATCACGACGCCGCTTGAAAGAGGGCTCAATCGTTTTCTTCGGCCTCTTCCTCGATGCTGTCGCCGAGGTTGGACAGGTCGCGCCCGAACCCTTCGGTCGTCTCGCACGCGGCGAGGGCGAAAAGGGCGGTAAGTGCTGCGATGATACGCATTTTCTTTCTCCGTTCATAAGGCACGATGCCTGCCGTTGGCATTGTAACGCGGGCCGGCGGAATTGGTTCCGGCGTCCTTGCGGAAAGTGCGACAGGTCTGTGCGGTCCTGCCGCTGGTCTTGCGGGCGGGCTTGGCCTATGTCAGCGGAGGGACGAAGGAGATCAGATGCGGCGCAGACCCACGACAGCGACGGAAATGCCGGACAACGCGCTTCAGGTGATCCGGCGCGTGGCCCCGTACCTGTGGCCCGAAGGACAGACCTGGGCCAAGCGCAAGGTCGTGCTGGCGATGATCGCGCTGGTGCTGGCCAAGGTCGTGGCGGTGGGCACGCCGTTTTTCTACAAGGCGGCGGTGGATCAGTTGGCTGGCGAGGGCCGGGAGGCGGCCTGGATGCTGGGCGCAGGCGCGATCGGGCTGACCGTGGCCTATGGCATGGCGCGGCTGATGAACGTGGGCTTTCAGCAGTTGCGCGACGCGATATTCGCACCGGTGGCGCAGCGCGGGCTGCGGCGGCTGGCGCTGGAGACGTTTCAGCACATTCACCAGATGTCGATGCGGTTTCATATGACGCGCAAGACCGGGGGGCTGAGCCGGATCATCGAGCGCGGTGTGAAAAGCGTGGAATTCCTGCTGCGGTTCCTGCTGTTCTCGATCGGGCCGCTGATCCTGGAGCTGCTGATGATCGGCGCGGTGCTGTGGACGTTGTTCGACTGGTCGTATCTTGCCGTGGTGATGGCGGTGATCGCGGCCTACACGATCTTTACCTTCAAGGTGACGGAATGGCGCGTGAAGCTGCGCCGGCGGATGAACGATCAGGATACCGACGCCAACCAGAAGGCGATCGACAGCCTGCTGAATTTCGAGACGGTGAAGTATTTCGGCGCCGAAGGGCGCGAGGCGGCGCGGTATGACCGGGCGATGGAAGGGTACGAGAGCGCGGCCTTGCAGACCTCCTATTCGCTGGCTTTCCTGAATGTCGGGCAAAGTTTCCTGATCACCGGCGGGCTGGTGGCGGTGATGGTGATGGCCGCGGTGGGCGTGCAGAGCGGTGACCTGACGGTGGGCGATTTCGTGATGGTCAACGCCTACATGATCCAGATCACCATGCCGCTGAACTTTCTGGGTACGGTCTATCGCGAGATCCGGCAAAGCCTGGTGGATATGGCGCATATGTTCGATCTGCTGGAGCAACGGCCGGACGTGACCGACGATCCGGATGCAAAGGACCTGAAAGTCGACGGTGGGTCGGTGCGGTTTCGCGACGTGTCCTTTGGCTATGACCCGGAACGGCCGATCCTGCATGGCGTTTCGCTGGATGTGGCGGCGGGCGAGACCGTGGCGCTGGTGGGGCCGTCGGGGTCGGGCAAGTCCACCATCGGGCGGCTGCTGTTCCGGTTCTATGACGTCAGCGGCGGCGCGCTGGAGATCGACGGGCAGGATGTGCGCAGCGTGACCCAGAAGAGCCTGCACGGCGCCATCGGGGTGGTGCCGCAGGACACGGTGCTGTTCAACGACACGATCGGGTACAACATCGCCTATGGGCGCGACGGGGCCACGCAGGCCGATATCGAGGCGGCGGCGCAGGCGGCGCAGATCCACGCGTTCATCGAAGGGCTTCCCGAGGGCTATGACACGCAGGTGGGCGAGCGTGGGCTGAAGCTGTCGGGCGGGGAAAAGCAGCGTGTGGGCATCGCGCGGACGCTGCTGAAGGATCCGCCGATCCTGTTGCTGGACGAGGCCACCAGCGCGCTGGATACCGAGACCGAACGCGACATCCAGGACGCGCTGCGCCGTGCGGGCGAGGGGCGCACGGTGATCACCATCGCGCACCGTCTGTCGACGGTGGCCGATGCCGACCGCATCGTGGTGCTGGAGGACGGCCGGATAGTCGAGGAAGGCACCCATGCCGAGCTGTTGGCACGGGAGGGGCGCTATGCGGGTCTCTGGGCGCGGCAGGCGAGCGAGCGAGAGCGGGCCGCCTGAGGACAGAGCGCGCCGCGTGCCTTACTGTCGCCATGGTTGTGACATATTGATTTTGGCACTGAAGATGTCACGAGGTGGCGGATGCCCGAATCATCGTTTCCGACGAGGCACGACGCACGGGCGCTGCATATCAGTGTACTGGCGCGTTGTGCCGGCAAGAGGCCGAGGTTGCCGGTCGGCGATGGTCAAGCCGGTGGACTCCGGACCGCACGGCTTGCTGTCCCGAGGGTGACGAAACTTTTCTGGATTTTGGGGTCATTCCGATTATTTCACGGTGGAAGAGGTCTGACGACTCGCGTATGTGCGGGGCTTCGCGGCCCCTGTTTTACAAGTGTTCTTCTGGTTTTGGTGCGAGCGGTCGACGCTGGAGACGCACAAGGCAAGGGGTAACATGCGCCGCGGGACGATCCTGTATTTTTCGCAAGATGGAAGCATTGCCCATATCTGGTCGGATGAGCCGGGGAATCCTCTTTTCCGCGCGCGAGAGGCCGATTTTCCCGAGCTTTGGCAGAAGCTTGAGGTCGGGACGGTCGTGTTGTTCGTCGGGGGCGGGCCGGATGCGGACCAGGGCGTCATGTCGCTGGACCTGTCGACCGACGCGAAAGGCTGAGCGCGCCGTGATCTGACATGGTGGCGCGGGGTGCAACTTATGGGAGTGTCATTCGGCGGCGCGCAGGGATTTGTCCTTGGGCGGCGTGCCGTCGTCGTCATCCGAGCCCTCCGTCGCGGCCTTGCGGGCCGCCAGCACGCCCTTGACGTCGTCGAGCGCCAGTTCGGGCTGGCTCGTGTCGTCCTCGTAGGCGGTGTCGGGGATCTCTTCGGTCCAGATAATCTCGGGCGCGCGGACGCGGGCGGCCTGGCGCGACAAGGCCCAGTCGCGGGCGGCGCGGCTGGTGCGGCCGAAGGAGAGCTTGGCCAGAAGCTGCGCCCCCCAGGCGACATAGGTGGTGGCCCAGATGCGCAGCGCCAGCATGGAAGGCGTGAAGACAAGCGTGAGCACGGTGGCGATTCCGAGGCCGAAGACGACCGCGGTGGCCAGCTGTTTCCACCAGAGCGCGGTTGGGCTGTTGAAGGTGTAGCCGCCGGCGAAGAAATCGAGGCTGAGGCCGAACATCATCGGCGCAAGGCCCGCCATGGTGGTGATCGTGGTCAGCAGGACGGGACGGATGCGCGCCTCGGCCGTGCGGGTGATCGCCTCGATCCGGGGCATGTAGCGGGAATATTCCTGGTAGGTGTCGATCAGGACGATGTTGTTGTTCACCACGATGCCCGCGAGCGCCACGATGCCGGTGCCGGTCATGATGATGGAAAACGGCTGGTTCATCACCAGCATCCCGATGAGGACGCCGGCGGTGGAGAGAATCACGGCCAGAAGCACGAGCACGGCGTTGTAGACCGAGTTGAACTGCGCCAGCAGGATGATGAACATCAGCCCCAGAGCGCCAAGGAACGCCTGTTGCAGGAAGGCGCCGGATTCTTCCTGATCTTCGGCGTCGCCGGTCCATTCATAGGAGACGCTGCGCGGCATTTCGGTGCTGTCGAGCCATTCGGTGAGGGTCGCGATCCGCTCGTTGGCGGTGAGCGGCGCTTGGGTTTCCTCGCCGTTCTCATTGGTCTGGGTGACCGTGAGGCCGTCGGTCACCGCGGCCTTGACGTCGAAATAGCGGGTCTGGTCGACGCGGTCGATCTGGGCCAGTTTCGGCACCGGCTGTCGGGTGATGAAGTTCGAAAGCGGCACGAGGCCGTCCTCGGTGCGGACCTTGAGCGTGTCGAGGGTGGAGAGCACGCGGTCTTCGGCGGGCAGGCGGACGCGGATGTCGATTTCCTCGTCCGAGGAGGGCACGCGCATGGTGTCGAGCAGGATGCCACGGGTGACGAGCTGCACCATGGCGCCGACGGTGGCCACGTCGGCGCCGAAGCGGCCGGCCTTTTCGACGTCCACGTCGATCTGCCAGTCGATGCCGGGCAGGGGCAGCGTGTCCTCGATGAGTTCCAAGCCGCGGGTTTCTTCGAACTTTTCGCGGGCGCGGGCGGTGAACTCCTGAAGCTCCTGCCAGTTGTCACCCTTGAGGCGCAGGTGCACGGGCTTGGCCGAGGCGGGGCCTTGTTCCAGCGACAGGATCTCGACCTTCATGCCGGGGATTTGTTCAAGCTGTGCGGTCAGCTGGTCGATGGTGCGCTGGCCGTCCGCCACCGGGTCGTTCACGCGGCGCTGCACGTCGAAGTCGAGGATGGGGACGGTGAACCACGTCTCAAAGGTGGTCGGGCGGTCCTCCCACTTGATGAGTTCGAACTGGACCTGGCCTATGGTGTCGAGCGGGGGCTGCGCGCCGCCGGTGTTGTTGTTCAGGCCGCCGTCGCCGGCGAAGGAGAAGGCCGAGAGGACGTTGGGGTGTTCGAGCACGACCTGTTCCGCCTCGCGCACCAGCGCGTCCTTCTGGCCGATCGAGAGGTTGCCGCGGGCGCGGACATAGACGACGGCGTTCTCGGGTTCGGAGGCGACGAAGAACTCGGTGCCGTTGTTGTTGTTCACGTAATACATCAGCACCGTGCCGACGAAGACGAAGATCGCGCAGAAGGCCACCAGCGGCATGACCGGGTTGGCGGCGATGGCGTGGATGACCCAGCCGAAAGGCGAGCGGCGGTAGCCTGCGTCGATGCGGTCGGCGCGGCGCTGGCGGGTGTATTGCCGGATCGCGATGGCGGCGAAGACGATGAGCGCGAGCGCGATGGCGGCGGGCCAGCCGATCCCGGAGGCCCAGGCAGCGCCGATGGCGGCGGCGGCGAAGATCAGGCCGCGCGCGGCGGGGAAGGGCAGCTTGCGGGCCTGCCAGTCGTCGAGGCTTTGCCACAGGAGCGACAGGCGGCGGACGAGGGCCAGCGCGCAAAGAAGCGCAGTGAGCGCCCCTGCGAGGGCCACGCCACCGGCGATGACCATGCCGAGGCCGAGGCCGAAGGCGGTGAGTAGCGATGGGATGACCGAACCGAGGATGTCGCCGCCGTCCATGCCCGCGAATTGCGCGCCGGCCTGCTGGGCCAGCGGTCCGATGGCCTGTCCCGCGAGCATGAGCGCGCCCACGGCCAGCACCGCGAGCGCGATGTGCAAATACCAGTGGGTCGTCGCGATGGCCTCGATTCGCTGGGTGAACCAGCGTTCGATGCGGCCCATGACGCCGCCCATGACGGGCAGGTACACGAGCGCGACCAGCAGCGAGGCCGACAGCACGAAGATGAGCGTGACGGGCAGCATCATCATGAACTGCCCCGGCACGCCGGGCCAGAAGAGCATCGGCAAAAAGGCGCAGAGCGTGGTGGCGGTGGAGCTGACCACCGGCCAGAACATGCGCTTGGCGGCGGCCACGTAGGCGTGCATCGGGCCTTCGCCCTCGGCGATCTGCTTGTCGGCGTATTCGACCACGACGATGGCGCCGTCCACCAGCATCCCCACGGCGAGGATCAGGCCGAACATTACGATGTTCGAGACCGGCACGCCCATCACGGCCAGAAGCGCGAAGCACAGCAGGAACGAGGTGGGAATGGCGAAGCCCACGAGCAGCGCGGGACGGATGCCGAGTGCGGCCAGCGTGACGATCATCACCAGCGCGATGGCGGTCAGCACCGAGCCTTCGAGCTGTGAGACCATGGAGGCGATGATGCGCGACTGATCGTTCGAGGTGTCGACCTGCACCGCGACCTGAAGCTCTGACGGCCAGTCATCCTCGGCCTCTGCCACGACCTCGCGGACGAGGGCTGTGGTGTCGATGATGTTGAAGCCCTTGCGCTTGACCACTTGCAGGGCGATGGCCGTCTCGCCGTTGTAGCGCGCGGTGCCGACGCGGTCCTCGAACGTCAGGTTGATGCGCGCGAGATCGCCCAGCGTCACGACACGGTCGCCATTGGTCTTGACCGGCAGGGCGTAGATGTCGCCGGTGTCGTCGAAGGACGAGGGGATCTTGACCGAGAACGCACCCTGCGCGCTGTCGACCTCGCCCGCCGCGATAAGCTGGTTGTTGTTCTGGACGACGTTCAGAAGCTCGCCCGCGGTGACGTTGTAGGCTTCGAGCCGCAGGGGGTCGATGACCACCTCGACCATCTCGTCGCGGTTGCCGGCGATGCCGGCCTCGAGCACCGGTTCCAGCCCTTCGAGGCGGTCCTGCAGGTCCTTGGCGATGCGGGCCAGCGTGCGTTCGGGCACCGGACCGGAAAGCGACACGATGATGATGGGGAATTCGGAAAAGTTGATCTCGTTGATCGTGTATTGCTCGGCGCCTTCGGGAAAATCGGCCTCGGCGGCGTTCATGGCATCACGGACGTCGGCCATGATCTGGGTCTTGTCCCAGCCGAATTCGAATTCCAGCGCCACGCCGGCATAGTTTTCGGCCGCGGTGCCGGTCATTTCCTTGAGACCGTCGAGATCCGACAGCTCGGTTTCCATTGGCTTGACCAGAAGCTTTTCGGAATCCTCGGCCGAGATGCCGGGGAAGTTGACGGACACGAAGAGGGCCGGGATCTCGATATCCGGCTCACCTTCCTTGGGAAGGGAGATATAGGCGGTGGTGCCCGCGACGATGGAGAGGATGATGAAGGCGATCACCATCCGGGCGCGGGAGGCGGCCCAGTCGACGATGCCGGTCATTGGATCGCCTCGCGGTAGGTGGGTTTGACGGGCACGCCGTCCGAGACGAATTCCTGCCCGATGATGATGACCTCGGAGGTTTCATCCAGGCCGGTGACGAAGACGCCGGTGGCGGTGTCGCGCACCAGGGTGACGGGCTTGAACTCTGCGGTCTTGTCGGGGGTCACGATGCGGACCCCGAGCGCGCCGTCATCGTCGAGCGTGAGGGCGGATTGGGGAAGAAGATGCGCCTTGAGACCTTCGGACTCGATGTTGATCTCGGCGGTCTGGCCGTCGCGCAGGGCGAGATCCTCGTTCGGGACGCGGATGTCGACGCGGAAGGTGCGGGTGGTGGGATCGGCGGCGCGGGAGATGAATGTGACCTCGCCTTCGACACTGCCGCCTGACGCGAGCCGCGCGGTCGCGGGTGCACCGAGCGAGACCTTGCCGATCTCGGTTTCGGGGATGTAGCCCACCAGCATGATCGGATCGAGCTGGATCACGGTGGCGCAGAGCGTGCCGGCCTGAAGGAAGCTGCCAAGCTCGGCGGTGTCGGATTCCAGCAGGCCCGAGAACGGCGCCTTGATGGTCAGCCGGTCGATATCCTTGCGGGCCGAGGCCACGGCGGCCTCGGCGCTTTGGACGCCCGAGCGGGCGGCCTCGATGCCCGCGGCGGCGGTTTCCTCGCCCGACTGGGCGGCCTTGAGCGCGGCCTCGGCGCTGGTGATCTGGGCCTTGGCGCCTTCGACGGCGGCGCGGGTCTGGGCCACGCGGGTCTGCGAGGCGAAGCCGTCCGTGGAAAGCGTTTCGGCGGCGTTGGCGTTGATCTCGGCCTCGTTCAGCACGGCGCGGGCCTCGACCAGGCGGGCGCGGCTTTCCTGGATGCGGGCCTCGGCCTCGGGAACGGCGGCCTCGGCCTCGGGGATGCGGGACTTGGCCTCGGCGAGACGGGCCAGCGCCTCGGCCAGGTTGGCCTCGCGCGTGCCGGGGTCAAGCTGGCAGAGGGTTTCGCCCTCTTCGACGAAGGCGCCCTTGCGGATAGGGTCCGAGACGATCTGGCCGGAGGTTTCGGCGCGCAGTTCGACCTGGCGGTCGGCCTCGGTCTGGCCCCTGACGGTGACGGCGCTGTCGATGGTGCGGGCGGTGGATTTCAGGGCGACGACGCCGACGGTGCCGTCGCGTTCCTCGGGCGTCTCGGCCAGCGGATCGGCCGCGTCGGTGTCCGGCGTGACGGCCTCGGCCAGTTCGGTGTCCTCGACCGGGGCGAAGAGGGCGGCGATGCGCTCGCGTTCCATCACGAGCGCATAGATGGCCGCGCTGACCAGGATGGCGGCGAGGATGGGAAACAGTCGCATGGAAAGGCTTTCTGGACGTCGTCTAATCTAGTTTACAGGGACGTGACCCGGCAGGCCATGCGTCTTTATAGCGAGATACGCTGAACTATCCAGTTCAGATTAGTTCTTTTCCGCGGAATGTTCAAGCCGGTCCGACGACACGCGCCGCGCGCCCCTTGGCAGGGCCGGACCGACACGGTAAGAGGGGCGAAATCGTAAGGAAAGGCGTGCCGAGTGAGCCAGTCTGACAGCTTTATCGACGAGGTGACCGAGGAGGTCCGCCGTGACCGGTTGTACCGGAATTTCAAGCGGTATGGATGGATCGGTATCCTGGCGGTCCTGTTGCTGGTTGGCGGCGCGGCCTTCAACGAGTGGCGCAAGGCGCAGGAGCGGGCCGAGGCGCAGGCGCTGGGCGATGCGATCATCGCGGCGCTGGGCGAAGAGGATCGCGCGGCGCGCAATGCGGCGCTGGACGCCATCCAGACCGAGACCGGCGGCGCGCGGGCCATCGTCGGGCTGCTGGCCGCGGGCGAAGGCGGGGCCGAGTTGGCCCCCGAGACCGCCGAGCAGCTGTTGACGCTGGCAGATTCGCCGGATGTGCCGCTGGTGTACCGCCAGATCGCGACCCTGAAGGCGGTGGCGCTGCCGGATTCGGGCCTGAGCGCCGAGGACAAGCGCAGCCGGCTGGAGGGCATGGCGGCGAGCGGCGGTGTGGTGCGCCTTTTGGCCGAGGAACAGCTGGCGCTGGTCGATCTGGCCGAGGGAAACCGCGACGCGGCGCTGGAGCGGTTGCGTGGCATCTATGAAAGCGCGGAAGCCACAGCGGGCTTGAATCGGCGCGCCGAGCAGTTGATTGTTGCGCTGGACGGTGACATTGAAGAAGAGCCGGACGGCGCGGCCGACGGCAACTAGGCGTGACTGCGGCCCAAAGGGGCCGGCGCGAGGACAAGTACGGGGGCGACCAGCGGTGAAGACGTTAGCGGGAGTGATTGGCCTGAGTGCGCTGTGCCTTGTCGCGGCCTGTACCAAGAAGGAAAACATCCTGACCGGCGAACGGCTGGAGGTGAACGAGATCCTTCAGACCGAGCAGGGCGAGCCGGACCTGGCGCCGCAGACGGTGTCGGGCAGCGTTCCGCCCCTGGCCCTGCCGGCGGCGCGCAGCAACGCCAACTGGACCCAGAGCATCGCCAACGCGCGCACCCGGGTGGCGCATCCGGCGCTGCGCGGCGCGCCGCAACTGGCCTGGACCGCCAATATCGGACAGGGCGACGGGCGCAAGTCGCGCATAACCGCCGATCCGGTGGTGGGCGGAGGCCGTGTCTTTACGCTGGATTCCCGTGCGCAGGTGACGGCGGTCAGCACGGCGGGACAGGTCATCTGGACCCGCGACCTCGTGCCCGAGAACGACGGCGCCATCGACGGCAGCGGCGGCGGCCTGGCCTATGACAACGGACAGCTGTTCGTCTCGTCGGGCTTTGGCCTGCTGACTGCGCTGGATGCGGCCACGGGCCAAGTGCAGTGGCAGCAGAACCTGCGCGCCACCGGATCGGGCAGCCCCACGGTGGCCGGGAACCTGGTATATGTGGTGGCGGGCGACGAGTTGGCTTGGGCGCTGGACCGCACCGACGGGCGCATCGCCTGGCAGATGGAGGCGCGGCCCGACATCCAGAACGTTCTGGGCGCGCCGTCGCCGGGCATTTCGGACAAGTTCGTGGTCTTCGGCTTTGGCTCGGGCGAGGTGCAGGGCGCGTTCCTGCAAGGCGGGCTGCGGCGCTGGACGACGCAGATTGCGGGCCGGCGGGAGGGCTATTCCAGTGGCCAGATCGCGGACACGACCGGCGAGCCGGTGATCGACGGCAACACGATTTTCGCGGGCAACCATACCGGGCGCACCGTGGCACTGAACCTGGGCAATGGCGAGCGTCTGTGGACCGCCGCCGACGGGCCGCTGAACCGGGTGTGGCCGGCGGGCGATTCCATTTTCCTGGTGTCGGACCGCAACGAACTGCTGCGACTGGCCAAGTCCGACGGGCGGCGCCTGTGGGGCGTGAAGTTGCCGTTCTTCACCAAGTCGAAGCCGCGCAAGCAGGCACGGATCTTTGCCCATCACGGGCCGATCATCGCGGGCGGGCGGCTGATTATCGCGTCGAGCGACGGGCTGATGCGGTTCTACGATCCGACCAATGGCGCGGCGCTGGGACAGGTGCAGATGCCGGGCGGAGCCACGACCAACCCTGTGGTTGCCGGAAACACGCTTTATGTCGTGTCGTCGAAGGGCCAGTTGATGGCTTTCCGTTAAGCCGGACTTGGTGTAACAGGGCGCTTTCGCGGGGGTCCTGATGCGCAGGATCCGCGCGGTTCATCCGATCCGGAGCCTGACAAGATGAGTTTCACACTGGCCATCGTCGGCCGCCCCAACGTGGGCAAATCCACGCTGTTCAATCGGCTTGTGGGCAAGCGGCTGGCGTTGGTTGACGACCAGCCCGGCGTGACGCGCGACCTGCGGGAGGGCGATGCGCGGCTGGCTGACCTGCGGTTCACAGTGATCGACACCGCCGGGCTGGAGGACGCCACCGACGACAGCCTTGAAGGCCGGATGCGCAAGCTGACCGAGCGGGCGGTGGACATGGCCGATGTGTGCCTGTTCCTGATCGACGCGCGGGCAGGGGTGACGGCGCTGGATGAGATGTTCGCCGAGATCCTGCGCAAGCGGGCCGATCACGTCTTTGTCGCCGCCAACAAGTCCGAGGGCAGTGCCGCCGATGCGGGTGTGCTGGAGGCCTACAGTCTGGGCCTGGGTGAGCCGATCCGGATGTCGGCCGAGCATGGCGAGGGGATGCACGACCTTTACACCGCGCTGTTGCCGCTGGCCGACGGCTATGCCGAGCGGGCCGAGGCGGAAGCGCCCGAGGTGGACGTGGCCGTGGACGAGGACGGCGAGGCCGACCCCGAGGGCGTGCGCAAGCCCACCAAGGCGCGGCCTTTGCAGGTGGCGGTGGTGGGGCGGCCCAACGCGGGCAAGTCCACGCTGATCAACAAGATCCTGGGCGAGGACCGGCTGTTGACCGGCCCCGAGGCGGGGATCACGCGGGATGCGATCTCGGTCCAGATGGACTGGGACGGGCTGCCGATGCGGATCTTCGACACGGCGGGAATGCGCAAGAAGGCCAAGGTGCAGGAAAAGCTGGAAAAACTGTCGGTGAGCGACGGTTTGCGCGCGGTGAAATTCGCCGAGGTCGTGGTGGTGCTGCTGGATGCCGCCATTCCGTTCGAGCAGCAGGATCTGAGGATCGCCGACCTCGCCGAGCGCGAGGGGCGCGCTGTGGTGGTGGCCGTCAACAAGTGGGACATCGAGGACGACAAGCAGGGCAAGCTGCGCGACCTGCGCGAGGCGTTCGAGCGGCTGCTGCCGCAGCTGCGCGGTGCGCCGCTGGTCACGGTTTCGGCCAAGACGGGCAAGGGGCTGGACCGGCTGCATGCCGCCGTGGAGAAAGCCTATGACGTGTGGAACCGGCGGGTCAGCACCGCGCGGCTGAACCGTTGGCTGACAGGCGTGCTGGAGGCGCATCCGCCCCCCGCACCGGGCGGGCGGCGGATCAAGCTGCGCTACATGACCCAGGCCAAGACGCGGCCCCCCGGTTTCGTGGTGATGTGCAGCCATCCCGACAAGATGCCGGCAAGCTATTCACGCTATCTTGTCAACGGGTTGCGGGACGACTTTGACATGCCGGGCACGCCCATCCGGCTGACCTTGCGGTCGCAATCGGACAAGAACCCCTACAAGGCCAAGAAGAAGGCCGGTCCGTCGAAGCTGCGCAAGCATCTGGGTAAACCGCCTCGAAATTCCTGATCATTTTCACCTGTTGTGAAGGTTTCTGGCTTGACTTCAAGCCCTGCAACCTTAGCATTTGGCAATGACTTAGATGATCAAGCTAAAGTTGTAGATTTATTGTGCGCCTCACCTGTTAAGAGGTCTTCTCTTACATAGGTGGAAAGGTGCTATGTCGACATCCGTCAAGGGTACGCAAAATGGCGAAACGATCGTCACCGTCCGGAACGGCTCCGGCGACAATTATGGAACAGCTGCCGAGATAAGGAACCCCGATTCCTCGCAGATCCACGTTTGGGGCGAGGCCGGTGACGACACGATCGAGATCGCATTCAATGACATCACGGTGTTTTCCAAGGGGCATCACGTACGTGGCGACCAAAAGCGGTTTAGCGGCGGGCTTTTCGCCGACACGTTCGTGTTCACGGATCTTCATGAGGTCAGCAATGGCGCGGTGATCACCGGGCGGATCGAGGATTTCGACCCCAGCCGCGACACGTTGAGGATCGGAACGGATGAGATCGACCTGTTTGCCGGGCAGGGTGTTGCAGGCGGATACGCGTGGAAGCTGGTCCATTACGATTCGAACCCGGCCGACGATGCCGACAGTGAACAGCCCTTTCTGGTGATCGATACCGGCGACGGTTTCGCCTTTTATGCGATGGAAGGCGCGCGCGTCACGATGGATAACTCAGTCGGCGCTGAAGAGGCCGCGCAGGAGGACCATTTCGTGAGAGCGTTGAACCTGCCGGCGGATCCTTGGGCGCTGCCGGTCGTGGCCTATGTCGATCCGGTGAATTTCGTGCCGGCAGGATACGTGGCGCAGGGCGGGGTGACGATCAACGACTATGACGATGATCCGGCGGATGTTCTGGCGATCATTGCCGGCAGCGCCAACGGCGACCTGATCGCCGCCGGACTGAACGACGATCATGTGCAGGCGCTTTGGGGCAACGACGTGGTCTGGGGCGGGGTAGGCAACGACACCATCGAGGGGGATGTCGGTTTCGACCTGCTGTACGGCGGCCCGGGCCACGATCTGTTGCAGGGCGGCGACCAGGCGGACAACCTATACGGTGACGATGGCGACGATGTCCTACATGGCGAGCACGGCTTTGACCGGCTGTTCGGTGGAGATGGAGCCGACCTAGCCTTTGGCGGTGCGTCAGGCGATGCCCTTTTCGGTGAAGGGGGAGACGACACGCTGCACGGCGGGGAAGGTGATGACCGCCTGTTCGGAGGACACGGCAACGACGAGTTGGCAGGAGACCGCGGGGCCGATTTCCTTTCTGCCGGCTCGGGCTTCGACAGGATCGACGGCGGGCCGGGCGACGACCTTCTGCGCGGCGATCTCAATTGGGATGTGTTCATTTTCGCGGATGGTCACGGGCAGGACACGATCGCTGATTTCGAGGCGTTGAACCATTTTGAAAGGATCGACCTGTCGGCGTTGTCCGGGATCGACGGTTTTGCCGACCTGGTGGAGCAAATCCGGCAGGTCGGCGCGAACGTCGTCATCGAGACCGGTGACGGGAGTTCGATCACGCTGCTGGACGTGTCTCTGGCGGATCTGAATTCGGACGATTTCATTTTCTGAGGTGCCCGGAACCCGAACGCAGGGCAAGGATCACGAAGGCCACGAGCCCGGCCCCGCACAGCGCCAACACCGGCCAGTTGGCGGGGTCGGCATTGGCGACGGCGATTCCGATCAGGGCCCAGATCACCGAGGCGGCGTATTCCGTTGTGTCGGGGCGCAGCGTCAGCAGGGTGGCCGCGAGGAGGAGGGCGAGCGCGATCATGGCCAGGGCGGCGGTTTGTTCCGAGACATAGCCGTAGCCCGCCAGCAGCAGGCCGAGCGCCACGCAGGCGGCTGCCGTCAGCCAGCCGGTATAGAGCGCGATGGGCGTGCGCAGCCAGATCCTGTCGCGGCGCCCCATGCGCAGGAAGGCCAGTGCGGCGGTGGCCCACATGATCCAGATGAGGACGGTGGCCCAGGCGGGATTGATATTGGCCACCGGGATCCAGGCCGCCCCGATGACGAGGCTGGCGATATAGGGCCAGCGCATGGTGTCCCAGGCGGGATCGTCGTAGCGGTTGAGCAAGCCGAAGAGCGCCCCGGCGAGAAGCCAGATATAGATCAGGCCCCAGATCGAAAAGGCATAGCCGGCGGGCTGCACCGGGGGATTGTCCTGCGGGATCGGGAATTGCCCGGCGCTGAAGCCGTTGAAGCCCGAACTGTAGACCGGGGACAGCGCGAAGAGGATGGCGGCGACGAGCGCGAAGACGGCCTTGACCTTGTGCATGATGCCTCTCATTTTTCGGTGCGGGAGGCGGCCCCACGGAAATTCGCTGCCGCCCCTTGCAAATGACTGAAATAGTTTCAAATTGATCCTGTAAAGGGTATTTCTGGTTACGTTTTTTGGGATTTTTTGCCTGTGGAGGCGTTTTGCCATGACAATCCGCGATTACCTCAGGGAGTACACGCGCAAGTCCGACGGGATGGGCGCGCTGAGCTATGGCGCGAGTTTCGCGGTCTATATCGCGGCCTTGGGGCTGGGCGCTTGGGCGTGGCCCGCATGGTGGGCGGTGGTGCCCTGCGTCGTCATCCTGGCCTTCGCGTCGGTGCGGCTGTACGTCCTGCAGCATGATTGCGGGCATTATTCGTTGTTTGCCACGCGGTGGCTGAACGACGTGGCCGGGCATGTCCTGTCGGTGTTTTCGCTGACGCCTTACCGGGTGATGCAGTTCAATCACAACCAGCACCATGCCTATCTGGGCAATCTGGAGCATCGCGAGACCACCGAGGTCTACACCATGACCTTGCAGGAATGGCGCGACGCAGGGATCTGGACGCGCACCTGGTATCGCATCTATCGCAACCCCGTTGTGATGCTGAGCCTTGGCGGGATATATGCCTATTTCATCGCCTATCGCTGGCCGGTGAACACGCGGCGCGTGGGTCCGTGGGGCGTGGTGGCGCATAACATCGCCGTCGCGGCCTATGTCGCCCTTGTCTGGGCGCTGCTGGGCGTGCCGGGGCTGGTGGTGCTGGGGGCGAGCGCGGTGCTGGCGGGGGTGATCGGGGTGTTCCTGGTCTATTTGCAGCATAATTTCGAGGACACCTATTGGGACCGCAAGCCAGACCTGGATTTCCGCCGCGCCACGCTGGAAGGCTCGTCCAGCCTGGACCTGGGGCACTGGTGGGATATCGGCACGGGCAACATCGCCTATCACGACCTGCACCATTACAATCCGCAGATCCCGTCCTACAACCTGCGCCGGGCGCAGAAGAACCTGCCCGACGACCTGCGGGTGCATGACGAGATCCGCTGGCGCGAGGCGCTGGCGAGTTTCCGGCTGAAGCTGTGGGACGAGGAGACCGGCAAGCTGGTGCCGTTTCCTCGCCGGGCCCTGGCGCGCGGGGTGGCGGCGCGGCTGGGTGCCGAGGGCGGATGATCGCGGCTCGCGACAGCGCGGAGCATTACGTCTGGGGCGCGGGCTGCGACGGGTGGGTTCTGCGCGGGGGCGAGGACCTGTCGATCATCGAGGAACGGATGCCGCCGGGCACGCGGGAGGAGCGGCATCTGCACCACGGGGCCGAGCAGTTCTTTTACGTGCTGTCCGGGACGCTGACGTTGGAGGTCGCCGGTGCGGTGCATCGGCTGACCGCGCGGCAAGGCATGGCGGTCGGCAAGGGCGTGGCCCACCAGGCCCGCAACGAGGGGGATGCCGAGGTCTTCTTTCTGGTGATTTCGGCCCCGACAAGCCGAGGGGACCGGCAGCGCGTGAAAGAGGGGCCGTCGGGCGAAGAGTCTTCCCAGCACAGGTTTTGGGGGGCCTGAAATTCTTCGTACGAAGAATTTCAGGTGAGATTATTCGTACGAATAATCTGACGCGTCAGACCTGTTCGACGGTGACGTCGTCGGAGGAATAGAACGCAAGGTGGTCCTTGATCCGGGCCACGTCGGGCTTGGGGTCCTCGTAGCTCCAGGCGGCGTTTTCCAGTGTCTTGCTCTTGGTGACGATCGAGAAATAGCTGGCCTCGCCCTTGTGCGGACAGGTGGTGCGGTGGTTGCTTTCGTCGAGGAAGGCCATGGCGATGTCTTCGCGCGGGAAATAGATCACGTCGTTCAGGCCGTCCTCGGCCAGAACCAGCGCGTTTTTGCTTTCGACCAGTACCGCGCCGCCCGCGCGGACCGTCCATGTGCCGTCTGCCTTGTGGATCGTGATCTTCGCCATGTCTTTTCCTTCCCTCTTGAAGCCACTTTAGGCACCGGGACGGGGCCCGGTGTCAAGCTGTTGGCCTGTGCGGTGTCGCGCAGACTTGTCACAGTTTCATGTCAGAGCGGGGCGGTGGCCCCGGTCAGCCAGTCGCGCGTGGCGTCGTCGAGACGCGGCCCGATGCGGTCGCGGCAGGTGGCGTGATAGGCGTTCAACCAGTCGCGTTCGGCTCGGGTCAGCGCCTCCGCATCGACCAGGCGGCGGTCGATGGGCACATAGTTGAGCGTGGTGAAGTGCAGCATCTGGCGCGTGGCGTCGCCGTCGGGCAGGTCGGGGGCGGGGGTGACCACCACGAGGTTCTCGATGCGGATGCCGAAGGTGCCTTCGCGGTAATATCCCGGCTCGTTCGACAGGATCATGCCGGGTTTGAGCGGCTCGGTCGAGGCGCGCGACAGGCGTTGCGGGCCTTCGTGGACGCACAAGTGCACGCCGACGCCGTGGCCGGTGCCGTGATCGTAATCCTGACCTGCGAGCCAGAGCGGAGTGCGCGCGATGGCGTCGAGATCTCGGCCAGCCAGCCCCTTGGGCCAGCGCGCGCGGCTCATGGCGATCATACCTTGCAGCACGCGGGTGAAGGCTGCGCGCTCGGTATCGCCGGGCTGACCTATGGCCAGCGTGCGGGTGATGTCGGTGGTGCCGTCCTGGTACTGCCCGCCGCTGTCGAGGACCAGCAACTCGCCGTCCTCAAGGGTGCGGTTGGTCGCCTGCGAGACGCGGTAATGCGGCAGGGCACCGTGCGGGCCGGACCCGGCGATGGTGTCGAAGGAGATATCGAGGAGCGCGCCGGTGGCGCGGCGGCAGGCCTCGAGCTTTTTCACCACGTCGATCTCGGTGATCGTGCCGGGGGATTGCGCGTCGAACCACGCAAGGAATGTGCACATGGCCGCGGCGTCGCGCAGATGGGCCTTGGTCGTGGCGGCGATCTCGGCGTCGGTCTTGCAGGCCTTTGGCAGGATGCAGGGGTCGCCGGCATAGGCGATTTCGGTGCCGGCCTCGTCCAGCAGTGTCACGAGGCGCAGGGGCACCGACGCGCGGTCGAGCCGGACAGGGCCGGAGAGGGCGCTGACGGCGGGTTCGAATTCTTCCGGTCGATAGAGCGTGACATCCGGTCCGAGATGCGTGCGCACTGTATCGTCGAGCTTGGCGGGGTCGATGAAGAGACCGACCTTGGCGTCGTCGTGCAGGATGGCGAAGGCGTGGGGGATCGGGTTGCGGGGGATGTCGCTGCCCCGGATGTTCAGAAGCCACGCGATGGAATCGGGCAGGGTGAGGATGGCGGCGCGGTGGCCGTCCTCGCGCAGGGTCTCGGCAAGCTCGCGGCGCTTGTCGGCGTGGGATTTGCCGGCGAGGTCGTCGGGGTAGACGCGCACCGCACCCGTGGGCGGCGCGGGGCGGTCGGGCCAGGTGCGGTCGATGAGGTTGTCGGTGGCCTTCAGAGTGATCTGCGTGCCCGCAAGGCCGTCCTCGATCGCGGCGATCTGTTCGGGCGTATAGAGCCAGGGGTCGTAGGCGACCGTTCCGCTGTTCGGCAGGTGGGCTTTGAGCCAACCCGCGGGCCTTGTGTCGGGCCAGTCGACGGGCGTGAAGTGATCGGTGTCGACCTGGGCGCGGACCTGGCCGCGATAGCGGCCATCAACGAAGACGCCGGCGATGTCCTGCAGCACGATGCAGAAGCCCGCGGAGCCGGTGAAGCCGGTGAGCCACGCGAGGCGTTCGTCACCTGGCGCGACGTATTCGCCCTGATGCGCGTCGGCGCGGGGGATCATGAAGCCGTCGACGCCCTCGCGCTCCAGTTCCGCGCGCAGGCGTTTCAGGCGCGGCGGGCCCTGTTCGGGCGAAGACGTTTCGGTGAAGGACTGGAAGACGGTGTCGGGCAAATCTGTCATGGCCAAAGTGCTAGGGCCGCGCGGGGTGAAGTGCAAGTGTGGCGGTGAGAGCGGACCATTTTCCGCGCGGAAAATGGGATAGAAAATGCGCATTTTCTATCCCGGAATTTGCGCAAATTCCGGGGCTTAGCTGGCGCGGCGCATTCCCATCACGCGGGCGCGGGCGCGCGGGTCGCTGTCGAAGAGCGCGGCGAGCTGTTCGGTCATCGCCCCGGCCAGCTGATCGGCGTCGGTGATGGTGACGGCGCGGTTGTAATAGCGCGTGACGTCATGGCCGATGCCGATGGCCAGAAGTTCGACCTGTTTGCGCTTTTCGACCATGGCGATCACGTCGCGCAGGTGTTTTTCAAGGTAGTTGGCTGGGTTCACCGACAGGGTGGAATCGTCCACCGGGGCGCCGTCGGAAATGACCATCAGGATCTTGCGCGCCTCGCGGCGGCCCGCGAGGCGGCGATGCGCCCATTCCAGCGCCTCGCCGTCGATGTTTTCCTTCAGAAGGCCCTCTTTCATCATCAGGCCCAGATGGGCGCGGGTGCGGCGCATGGGGGCGTCGGCGGACTTGTAGATGATGTGGCGCAGGTCGTTCAGACGCCCGGGCAGTTGCGGGCGGCCTTCGTTGAGCCACGCCTCGCGGCTTTGGCCGCCTTTCCAGGCGCGGGTGGTGAAGCCGAGGATCTCGACCTTGACGTTGCAGCGTTCCAGCGTGCGGGCGAGGACGTCGGCGCAGATGGCGGCAATCGAGATGGGGCGGCCGCGCATGGAGCCGGAATTGTCGAGAAGCAGCGTGACGACCGTGTCGCGGAACTCGGTGTCTTTCTCGACCTTGAAGCTGAGCGGGGTGGTGGGGTTGGCCACGACGCGGGCGAGGCGGCCGGCGTCGAGGATGCCTTCTTCGCGGTCAAACTCCCAGGAGCGGTTCTGTTGCGCTTGCAGGCGGCGTTGCAGCTTGTTGGCAAGGCGGCTGACGGCGCCCTTCAGGGGTTCCAGTTGCTGGTCGAGAAAGGCGCGGAGGCGTTCCAGCTCGATGGGCTCGGCCAGGTCCTCGGCGTGGATTTCCTCGTCGAAGGTGGAATTGTAGACGGCATAGTTGGGGTCGGCGTCCGAGATGGGCTGGGGCGCGGGGGGATCGAGCGGGGCCTCGCCCTCGGGCATTTCGGTTTCGTCGCCCTGCTCCTGGTCGGCCATGTCGTCCATGCTGACCTGGGCTTGGGCTTCGTCCTGCTGCTGATCCTGACTTTGCTCGGGATCGGCGTCTGCCTCGGCCTCGTCGCTGTCATCCTCGCCGGTGCTGTCGGGCTGTTCCTCTTCCTCCTGGTCCTGTTCGGCCTCTTGGTCCTGCTCGTCGTCGTCGAGCGCGTCGGGGTCGTCGCCCAGCTGGTCGCCATAGCCCAGATCGTCGATGATCTGGCGGGCGAAGCGGGCGAATTCGGACTGGTCGGACAATTTGCTCTGGAGATCTTCGAGGGTGCCGCCGGCTTGCTCCTCGATGAAGCCTTTCCAGAGTTCCATGACATTGCGGGCGCCGTCGGGCAGCTCGCGCCCCGTGGCCAGGTGGCGGATGAGGTAGCCCGCGGCATTGGCCAGCGGTGCCTCGGAGGCGTCGGTGATCTGGTCGTAGCCGCGGCGGCGGGCCTCGGCGCCGATTTTGGCGTCGATATTGCCGGCGGTGCCGGGCATGTGGCGCGCGCCCATCGCCTCGCAACGGGCGGTTTCCATCGCTTCGTAGAGGTCGCGGGCCATGTCGCCGGGCGGGCAATAGCGGGTGTGGGTGCCCACGTCGTGATACTTGTGGCGCAGCGCCAGCGCGTCGGCGGTGCCGCGGGCCTGCAGCACCTCGTCCTTGGTCATGCGGCGGCTGATCTGGGGCAGGCGCATGGAATCGCCCGAGACCCCGGCGGGATCGACCGAGTAGGAGACGTTCAGGTCGGGGTCGTCGGCCAGCACCTTGGTGGCCTCGGCCAGCGCCTTTTTGAAGGGATCGGCGGGGTTGTCGGAGTGCGCCATTCTGCGGGGCCCTGTCACGCTGCGGTTTCAGGGATGCAACCTAGGCTGACGGGCGCGGAATGACCAGTGGGCGCGGCGCGGAAATTGCCCCGGGTCAGAGGATGAGCTGGCGGCAGGTGGAGAGGCGGCGGTGCATGTCGCGGGTGGCGCGGTCGGCATGGGTGGCGTCGGCGCTGCGCTGTTGCAGGCGCATGAGCTGCGCCATTTCGGACCAGCCCGAGGCCTGCCAGCTGCGGGCGCGGCGCGGGTCTATGCCGGCCTCGGCGGCGTGGGGCAGCATGGCTTCCAGCAGGGATTCGAAACTGCTTTGCAGCTGTCGGGTCGCGTCGCTGTCGGGGTTGTGGGTCGCGCTTTGGCGGGTGGCCATGGCGGAGTAGCGCCCGGCGCAGGTGGCGAAGGCCTCTGCCTGCTCTGCAAGGCTGAGGGCGTTCGATGGAGCGGCCAGCGTGCTCGTTATCAGAAAAGCCGCCGCCGCCAGGGTGTGCTTTTCATTTTTCATGTAACGAATTTATGACGCGTGTATATTTTGCGTCAATACGGCGTATATACAAAATTTGTTTCACCGCGGTAAGGATGCCGCGGGCTGATTAAAGAATGGTCAACGCCGAGGGCGGAGGCTGAAGGGGAGGTCGCGAGTCAGGCCCGAGACGGCGTTATTGTATCATCTTGCGCGGAATCAAGGCGCGGCTTGCCGCGCCGCCGCGCAATCGCCAGACCGCCCCCCGGGCTGGCGATTTGGAGACGTTGGCGCGTCGGTCTTAGGTTATGCGGGAACTCGGAAATAAAGTGCCCTGAACAGTGGTCGGTTCGCCATCCCGCGGTCTGGCGATTGCGCGGCAGAGCCGTGCCTCGATTCCGCGCGAAGTTTCCTATCCAAGCGAACCGTCCGCCAGAAGCCGGGTCTTGCCGCGCAGGTAGGGGTGCAGCACTTCGGGCAGGTTGACCGAGCCGTCCGCCTGCTGACCGTTTTCCAGCACCGCGATCAGGCAGCGGCCCACGGCGAGGCCCGAGCCATTGAGCGTGTGCACGAATTGCGGCTTGCCGCCATCCGCGGGCTTGAACCGGCCGTTCATGCGGCGGGCCTGGAAATCGCCGCACACGGAGACCGAACTGATCTCGCGGTAGGTGCCCTGACCGGGCAGCCAGACCTCGATGTCATGGGTCTTGCGCGCGCCGAAGCCCATGTCGCCGGTGCAAAGGACGATGGTGCGGTAGGGCAGGCCGAGGCGTTCGAGGATGCCCTCGGCGCAGGCCGTCATGCGGTCGTGTTCTTCGAGGGACTTATCGGGGTGGGTCACGGAGACCATCTCGACCTTTTCGAACTGGTGCTGGCGCAGCATCCCGGCGGTGTCCTTGCCCGCGCTGCCCGCCTCGGAGCGGAAGCACTGGGTGTGGGCGACATAGCGGCGGGGCAGGTAGCCTTCGTCCACCACGAGGCCGTTGACGATATTGGTCAGCGTCACCTCGGCGGTGGGCACGAGCCACCAGCCATTGGTGGTCTCGTAGCTGTCCTCGCCGAACTTGGGCAGTTGTCCGGTGCCGTACATCATCTCGGGGCGGACCAGAACGGGGGTCCAGGTTTCCGACAGGCCGTTCTCCTCGACATGGGTGTCGATCATGAACTGCGCGAGCGCCCGGTGGATGCGCGCGACGCCGCCCGAGAGGACGACGAAGCGGGAGCCGGAGAGTTTCGCGGCTGTCTCGAAATCCATGCCGGGCTTGACGCCGGCGAGGTCATAATGCTCGACCGGGGGGAAATCGAAATCGCGGGGGGTGCCCCAGCGTTTCAGTTCCACGTTGTCGTCCTCGTCCTCGCCCTCGGGCACGTCCTCGAGCGCGAGGTTGGGCAGGGTCATCAGCAGATCGGTGAGCTTCTGGTCGAGCGCCTTGGCCTCGGATTGCATCGCGGCGACCTCGGCCTTTTTCTCGGACACGAGCGCGCGGAGGCGTTCGAACTCGGCCTCGTCGCCCCTGGCCTTGGCGGCGCCGACCTCCTTGGAGGCCTTGTTCTGATCGGCCTGCGCGGTTTCGGCGGCCTGGATCCTGGCGCGGCGGTCCTCGTCCAGCGCGAGGACCTCGGACGACGCGTTCGACACCCCGCGACGGGCCATGGCGGCGTCGAACTGGGCGGGGTTTTCGCGGATGGCGCGGATGTCGTGCATCGTCTTGGTCCTTGGGTCAGGTTGAGTCGTGGGCTGGGTTGTAGCAAGTAACACGCGCGGGATAATAGCCGATTTATTCCGGTAACGGGCGTTTGCGGTGCCGCTGCGACATTGCCGCAGGCGGTCCGGTTCGCGCCTTGCAAAACGCAAAAGCCGGACTTAGGTTCGCGCAAACGCGGGCCGGGGGGCCTGCAAAGCCCGAAAAGGAAACAGATTCGCATGGAAGCCATCGGCCAGTTCATCCCGCTCATCCTGATCTTCGCGATCATGTGGTTCCTTCTTATCCGCCCGCAGCAGAAGAAGATGAAAGAGCACCAGGCGATGGTGGCCGCATTGCGCAAGGGGGATCAGATCGTCACCCAGGGCGGGATGATCGGCAAGGTCACCCGCGTGAAAGAGGGCGAGGAGATCGAGGTGGAGATCGCCGAGGGCGTCAAGGTGCGCATCGTGCGCAACACCGTGGCGCAGGTTCTGTCCAAGACCGAGCCCGCCGCCTGATCCGGGGCGCGATGCCCGTCCAGTAGACCCGATACAGACATAAAAGGCACTTCAGATGCTTCAGATCGACCTTTGGAAACGCGTGGTGATTTGGGGCCTGGTGGCCATGGGGCTGCTTCTGGCGATGCCGAACGCGTTCTATTCCCGCGTCGAGACCCATAACGACGCCACAATGGCGCTGGAGATGGGCGGCGACGGAGAGGGGTTGCAGGAGCAGGCCGAGATGTGGCCGGACTGGCTGCCGTCCGGCCTTGTGAACCTTGGCCTTGACCTGCGGGGCGGGGCGCATCTGCTGGCCGAGGTGCAGGTCGAGGACGTCTATGACGCGCGGATCGAGGCGATGTGGCCGGAGATTCGCGACCTGCTGCGCGAGGAGCGCGACCGGGTCGGGCCGATCCGCTTGCAGGACACCGACGCGCCGGAGTTGCGCGTGCGGCTGGTTGAGAATGCGGACGAGGCCGAATATGCCGCGAGCCTCGTGCGCGGGCTGGCACGGCCGGTGGCCAGCGTAACGGGTGCGGGGCAGAACGACATTACGGTGACCGTCGAGGGCGACGCGGTGGTCGTCACGCTGAGCGAGGCCGAGCGGCAGGCCAGCGACGAGCAGACCGTGCGCACCGCGCGCGAGATCATCGAGCGGCGTATCAACGAGATGGGCACGCGCGAGCCGACGATCCAGCGGCAGGGCGCGGACCGCATCCTGATCCAGGTGCCGGGCGTGGGCAGTGCGGCGGAGCTGAAGGAGATCATCGGCACCACCGCGCAGCTGACATTCCAGCCGGTGGTGAGCCGGACCACGAACGGCAATGAAAACCCCGGTGGCGGGAACGAGATACTGCCATCCATCGACGAAGAGGGCGTGTTTTATATCCTGGAACGCGCGCCGGTGGTGACGGGCGAGCAGCTGGTCGATGCGCAGCCCGATTTCGATCAGAACGGACGGCCTGCCGTGTCGTTCCGCTTCAACCCGACGGGCGCGCGGCAGTTCGGCGATTATACTGCAGAGAACGTGGGCAACCCCTTTGCCATCGTGCTGGACAACGAGGTGATCAGCGCACCGGTGATCCAGAGCCATATTCCGGGCGGGACCGGAATCATCACCGGGCAGTTCACCGTCGAGGACAGCACCAACCTGGCCGTTCTTCTGCGCGCGGGCGCGCTGCCTGCCGAACTGACGTTCCTGGAAGAGCGGACGATCGGCCCGGAACTGGGGGCCGACAGTATCGCGGCGGGGCAGATCGCCTGTATCGTGGCCTTCGTGCTGGTGCTGGCCTTCATGTGGGCGAGCTATGGCATTTTCGGGCTTTTTGCCAATATCGCGCTGATCATCAATGTGGGGTTGATATTCGGCCTCCTGAGCATGATCGGCGCCACGCTGACCTTGCCGGGTATCGCGGGGATCGTGCTGACCATCGGGATGGCGGTGGACGCCAACGTGCTGGTGTTCGAACGGATCCGCGAGGAGATGAAGACGGCCAAGGGTGCTGCGCGGGCGATAGAGCTGGGGTATGAAAAAGCGCTGAGTGCCATCACGGATGCCAACATCACCACCTTCATCACGGCGCTGATCCTTTACGCCATGGGGGCCGGCCCGGTGCGCGGCTTTGCCATCACGCTGGGGCTGGGGATCATCACGTCGGTCTTCACGGCGATTTTCGTCACGCGCCTGATCGCAGTCATGTGGTTCGAGCGCAAGCGGCCCAAGACGGTGTTGCAGGGTCGGTCGCTGAAGCTGGTGCCGACGTTCACGGACTGGAATTTCTTCAAGCGCTGGAAGCTGTCGCTGGGCCTGTCGGGTGTTCTGATCGTGGTCGCGCTGGTGTCGTTCCTGTTGCAGGGGCTGAATTTCGGGATCGACTTTCGCGGCGGCACGACGATCCGCACGCAGAGCGCCGAGATGGTGGATGTGGGACAATACCGCGACGCCATCACGCCGCTGGAACTGGGAGACGTGAGCATCACCGAGGTGTTCGACCCCACTTTCGGCCCGGACGAGAACGTGACGATGATCCGCATCCAGGCGCAGGACGGGCAGGAAAGCGTGTCGCAGGACACGATTGCCCAGGTCGAGGCGGCGTTGCAGGAGGCGGTGCCGGACATCACATTTACCTCTGTCGAGAGCGTCGGGCCGAAAGTGTCGGGCGAGTTGATCCAGACGGCGGTGATCGCGGTGCTTTTGGCCATCGGCGCGGTGCTGGTCTATATCTGGCTGAGGTTCGAGTGGCAGTTCGCGCTGGGCGCAGTCATAGCGTTGGTGCATGACGTCGTGCTGACCATCGGCATATTCTCGGAAGTGCAGATCCAGTTCGACCTGGCCATTATCGCGGCGCTTCTGACCATCGTGGGCTATTCGCTGAACGACACGGTGGTCGTGTTCGACCGGGTGCGCGAGAACCTGATAAAGTACAAGAAGAAGCCGTTGAAAGAGGTTCTGAACATCTCGATCAACGAGACGCTGAGCCGGACGATGATGACCTCGGTCACCACGCTCTTGGCGCTTTTGGCTCTGTTCGTGCTGGGCGGCGACGTGATCCGCGGCTTCGTTTTTGCGATGATCTGGGGCGTGATCGTGGGCACCTACAGCTCGATCTTCGTGGCCAGCACGGTTCTGCTGTGGCTGGGGGTCAAGCGCGACTGGTCCAAGCCCGACGCCAATGCCGGGACGCAGTTCGCGAACGTAGATGCCTGAGATCCTGAGCGGGGTGCTGGCCACCCCGGGGCTGGTCTGGCTGTGCTTCGCCATCGGGGTCGCGGGGCTGGTGCGGGGGTTCACCGGCTTCGGCACGGCGCTGATCGTGGTGCCGGTGGCCAATATCTTTCTGTCGCCCAAGGAAGTGATCGTGGTCATCATGCTGACCGGCATCGCCAGCAACGCGGCCATTTTGCGCCGGGCCTGGCGGCAGGGGGAGCCGAAAGAGGTCGGGTTCCTGGTGCTGGCGGCATTGGTGACGGTGCCTGTGGGTCTGATGCTGCTGGACCGCCTGGACACCGACACGGTGCGCTGGATCATCACCGGCGTGGCGGCGGGGATGCTGGCGGCGCTGATTGCCGGGTGGCGGTACTCACGCGCCATCACCCGGCCGGGGCTGTTGGCCATCGGGGCGGCGGCGGGGATCGTCGGCGGTCTGACGGGCCTGACCGGGCCGGTGGTGATCCTGTTCTATCTTTCGGGGCAGGCGGCGGTGCAGTCAGTGCGGGGCAATACGATCCTGTTTCTGGCGGCGCTCGACGTGGTGCTGATCGCCAACCTGTTGTGGCAAGGCGCGGTGACTGCGGAGCTGGCCATGTTGGCCGTGGTGATGTCGGTGCCTTACCTGATCACCACGCTGATCGGGCAGGCGCTGTTTGACCCCACGCGCGAGCGGCTGTATCGCTGGGCCGCCTACGGGGTGATCGCGCTCGCGGTCATCTCGGGCCTGCCGCTGTGGGACTGAGGAGGACGACATGCGCCTGAACGAGGTAAGTTTTTCCGACGTGAAACCGATCGACGGCTACGGGCCGGGCTTTTTCCGCGTGGGCGGAGAGGCGATCGAGGGCGCGGTCTGCGTGGGGCCGAACGGGGTGCGCGCCTGGGGCGGGTTTGACGACAGCGCATCGCTGATAGAGCTGGTGGATCAGGTTGACGTTCTGTTCATCGGCACGGGCGGCGAAACCGCGCATGTGCCAGCCGCGTTGCGTGACCCGCTGGAAGAGGCGGGTCTGGGGGTGGAGGCGATGAATTCGCCCGCCGCGGCGCGGACTTACAACGTGCTGATCTCGGAAGGGCGGCGCGTGGCCGTGGCCCTGTTGCCGGTCTGAACGCGGTGGGCCGGCGATGCGCCTGACGGTCCGGGACCTTTGCGTGGCGCGCGGCGGCGTGCGGGTGCTGGACGGTCTGAGCTTTGCCGTGGCGGCGGGCGAGGCGCTGGTGCTGCGCGGGCCTAATGGCGCGGGCAAGACGACGCTGTTGCGGACGCTGGCCAGGTTGCAACCGCCGGTTTCGGGAGAGGTGGAGTACCCGGCCGACAACGTGGTTTACGCGGGCCATGCCGACGGGATCAAGCCTGCGCTGAGCGTGTCGGAGAACCTGAGCTTCTGGGCGCAGGTCTTTGGCCGGAAAGAGATTTCCCACGCCTTGGCGGCCTATGAGCTGGAGGCCTTGGCCGACCGGCCCGCAGGCTTTCTGTCCGCCGGGCAGAAGCGGCGGCTGGGGCTGGCTCGACTGTTGGTGACGGGCCGGGGGATCTGGATATTGGACGAGCCGACCGTGTCGCTTGATGCGCGTGCGGTGGGGATGTTCGCCGCAGTGGTGCGTGCGCATCTGGCCGAGGGCGGCATCGCGGTGCTGGCCACGCATATCGACCTGGGCCTGGACGAGGCGACGGTTCTGGACGTGGCGCCGTTTCGCGCGGTGCGTCAGGACATGGACGATTTCGACGAGGCGTTCCTGTGATCGCGCTGCTGCTGCGCGACATCCGGCTGGCGGTGCGCGCCGGGGGCGGGTTCGGGCTGGGCCTCGCGTTCTTCCTGATCGTCGTGGTGCTGGTGCCGTTTGGCGTGGGGCCGCAATCGGAGCTTCTTTCCCGGATCGCGGCGGGCATCCTGTGGATCGGGGCGCTGCTGGCCTGCCTCGTGTCGCTCGACCGGATCTTTGCGCTGGACTGGGAGGACGGCAGCCTTGATCTGCTGGCCACGGCCCCGCTGCCGATGGAAGCGGTGGCAGCCGTCAAGGGGCTGGCGCACTGGATCACGACGGGACTGCCGCTGGTGCTGGCCGCACCCGTGCTGGGTGTTCTGCTGAGCCTGCCTGTGCAGGGCTATGGGCCATTGGTCCTGTCGCTGCTCCTTGGGACGCCAGCGTTGAGCATGATCGGTGCGTTCGGGGCGGCGTTGACGGTTGGGCTGCGGCGGGGCGGGTTGCTGCTGAGCCTGCTTGTTCTGCCGCTTTATGTGCCCACGTTGATCTTTGGCGCCGAGATGGCGCGGCGCGGGGTGGACGGGCAGGATTACTCGACGCCGATGCTGATGCTGGCGGGGATCACCTGCGGCACCATCGCGCTTTTGCCTTTTGCATCGGCTGCGGTATTGAGGGTCAACCTGCGTTAACGGAGGATTCACGCGCGTGGCATCATTGTGGGAATACGCCAACCCGAAGAAGTTCATCGACACGACGGACAAGGTCCTGCCGTGGGTGTCGGTGCTGGCGGTGCTGTGCCTGGCGACGGGGCTGATCTGGGGGTTCTTCTTCACGCCGGACGACTTCCGCCAGGGCTCGACCGTCAAGATCATCTATCTGCACGTGCCAAGCGCGTTGATGGCGATCAACGCGTGGATCATGATGCTGGTGGCCTCGCTGATCTGGGTGGTGCGGCGGCACCACGTGAGCGCGCTGGCGGCCCGTGCGGCGGCCCCCGTGGGCGTGGTAATGACGGTGATCGCGCTGGCGACCGGGGCGATCTGGGGCCAGCCGATGTGGGGGACGTGGTGGGCGTGGGACCCGCGGCTGACCTCGTTCCTGATCCTGTTCCTGTTCTATCTGGGCTATATCGCGTTGTGGGAAGCCATCGAGAACGACGACACGGCCGCCGACCTGACCGCGATCCTGTGCATCGTGGGGTCGGTCTTTGCCCTTCTGAGCCGTTACGCGGTGCTGTTCTGGAACCAGGGGCTGCACCAGGGGGCGTCGCTGAGCCTGGACAAGGAAGAGAACGTGGCGGATGTGTTCTATTTTCCGCTGCTCGTTTCGATTGCGGGGTTCGTGTTTCTGTTCATCGCGCTGGTGTTCCTGCGCACGCAGACGGAAATACGCGCGCGGCGGATGCGGGCCTTGCTGGCCCGTGACCGGATGGAGGCGTGATGCCGGATCTTGGAAAATATGCCGAGGCGGTACTGTCGTCCTACGCCGTGTCGCTGGTGCTGTTGATCGCGCTGGTGGTCTTGAGCTGGCGGCGGTCGGTGCGCGTGAAGAACGCGCTGAAAGATGTTGAAAGAAAGCGGAAATCGGATGCCTAAGACCTCTTTCCTGATGGTGTTGCCGCCGGTGATCTTCGCGGCGCTGGCCGCGGTGTTCTATATCGGGATGCAGCGCGAGGATCCCGATGCGCTGCCCTCGGCGATTGAGGGCAAGCCGGCGCCCGCCGTGGTGCTGACCCCGTTGGAGGGCAAGACGCCGTTCACGGATGCCGAGTTGCGTGAGGGCGGTGTTAAGCTGGTGAACTACTGGGCGAGCTGGTGCGCGCCCTGCCGGGTGGAGCATCCGCATCTGGAGGCGCTGGCCGAGGAAGGCGTCACCATCTACGGTGTGAATTACAAGGATCAGCCGGGCAATGCGCTGGGGTTCCTGGAGGAGTTGGGCGATCCCTATACGGCCATCGGGGCCGATCCGAACGGGCGCATGGCGCTGGACTGGGGGCTTTACGGCGTGCCGGAGACTTATGTGATCGACGGCGAGGGGCGTGTCGTGCTGCGCTTTCCGGGGCCGATCACCGAGCGCGTGATGGATAGCCAGATCCGCCCCGCGATCGAGAAAGCGCGGGGCGGCTGAGACCTGTTACTTCTTGCAGTCTTCGACTTTTGCGGGTTCCCCCAGAGGGCAGGCCGGGGGGGTGTCGGGGCCGGCCAGGGCACCGGTGATGGCCAGAAGGGCGATCAGGGCGACCTGTACGGAAATCAGGACTTTTCGCATCGGTAGGCTCCGTCAGTGTTTTTGTTTTTGCTGCTCGTTCGTACGATCCAGATAGGCCCAACCGTCGCACCGCGATAGTCGGAAAATCCTGACCTCGGCGCACTTTTGCGTGTTTCGCCCGGAAGCGGCGGCATCTTGCGCGGGGCGGGCGGGGTTGCTATCTGCGACGGCAAGCCCGACACATTCAGTCGGAAAAGCGAAGAGGCAGATGTGCAGGACCCAATCCCGCGCCTTGAGACCCGGAATCTGGTGCGCCGTTACGACGGTCGTCTTGTGGTGGACGACGTGTCGCTGTCGGTGCTGCCGGGGCAGGTGACGTGCCTGCTGGGGCCGTCGGGCTGTGGCAAGTCGACGACGCTGCGGATGATCGCGGGCGTCGAGATGCAGGATGCGGGCGAGATCTGGGTCGATGGCAAGCTGGTCTGCGATACGGTTTACCGTGTGCCGCCCGAGCGGCGGCATATCGGCCTGATGTTCCAAGACTTCGCGCTGTTCCCGCATCTGCGGGTGGGCGAGAACGTGGCCTTCGGGCTGGGCGGGACGGCCGATGAGAAAGCCGCGCGCGTGGGGGAGCTGCTGGAGCGCGTGGGGCTGTCGGGATACGACCGGAATTTTCCGCACGAACTGTCGGGTGGAGAACAGCAGCGCGTGGCGCTGGCCCGTGCGCTGGCGCCGCGCCCGTCGATCATGCTGATGGACGAGCCGTTTTCGGGCCTCGATAACCGGCTGCGCGACGGCATCCGGGACCAGACGCTGGACATCCTGCGCGAGCAGGACACCGCGGTGCTGCTGGTCACGCACGAGCCCGAGGAGGCGATGCGCATGGCCGACACGATCGCGTTGATGCGTGACGGGCGGATCGTGCAGCAGGGCGCGCCGTATAACATCTACAACGCGCCCGCCGACCGCGCGGCGGTATCGTTCTTCAGCGATGTGAACGTGGTGCGCGGCACGGTGCATGGCGCGCTGGCCGAGACGCCCTTTGGCCAGTTTCTGGCGCCGGGCGTGCCGAATGGGCAGGCGGTGGAGATCGTGGTGCGCCCGCAGCACGTCAAGCTGGATTTCGACCGCGCGGGCAAGGGCCCGGTGCCGACGATCAGCGATGGCACGGCGGTGCGCGGCGAGGTGCGGCGGGCGCGGTTCATGGGCGGCGAAAGCCTGGTCGAGTTCGAGATGGAATTCGGCGGGCCACGGTTCAAGGTGACGGTGCCAGCGGTGTTTTTGCCCAAGAATGGCACGCCGATGTGGCTGACCATCCGGCGCGACAAGTGCTTTATCTTCCCGGTGCACTGAGGCCTCAGGCGGTTTCCTCTTCATCCTCGTCGGGGACGATAAGCTTCAATTCGCCGCTGGCCTCGAGGGTGCGGATGACGTTCACGACCTCGGTCATGGCGGCCTCGCCATCCTTGGGCTTGACCTTGCCCAAGGCCTCGATCTCTTCCCGGAGGGCGTCGGACATACGCTTGGACATGTTTTCAAGGATGAATTCGGCCGAGGCGCTGGTGTCTTCGCTGGTTTGGGCATGGGCCAGCGCCTGCACCAGCGCGGCCTGGTCGACATCGCGGGTGATCTTGGGCACGTCGATGGGGTTGAGACGCTCGGAAATGTTGACGAAAGTGAAGATCGCCTTTCGGACCTTGGCGGCAAAGCTTTGGTCGCTTTCGTCGAGGCCCATGAGCACGTCGTCGCGGGTGGCGGCGGGAGAGAAGTTGAGAATGGCGCCGACCCGTTCGACGGGGCCGTCGGGAAAGGCGGTTTCCGGCACGCTGTGCAGCTGCGCGGCCAGCGACAGGCCGATCCGGTCGACGGCGTCGGGCGTGACCGCGCCGGTCTGGGACATGGCGACGGCGATGCGGCGCGCGGCATCGCCCGGCATCTTGCCGAGGAGTTCGGCGGCGCGGGCCACGTCGAGCTTGGAGAGCAGCACCGCGGCGACCTCGGTGCTTTCGGATTGCAGGATATCTAGAAGATCATCGGCCTTGGCGGTGCGGACCTGTTCCCACGGGTCGCCGAACTGGCGCACGCCGGCCTCCTTGCGCAGGCGCGAGGCGGTTTGCGGGCTGATGCGCCCGTCGAGCGCGGTGAGCGCACCGGCCACTCCGCGCGGGAAGGTCAGGCCCATCGCCTCGACCTCGGAGGCGAATTCGGCCACGACATCGGCCAGCGTGGAGCGGTCGACATAGCGCATCGTGCCCATCTGCTGGGTCAGGCGGTGCTGCAGCTCGTCGGGCAGGTCCTGAAGCGGCACATCCGCGCCTTCGTTGATCAAGAACCGCACGATGATCGCGGCCTTCTGACGGCGGGTCAGCTGGGCCGCCGCGTTTGCGGACGGACCCGGAAGCGCCAGTTGCCCAAAATTACTGCTGCTCATTCCAGTCCCCGGATGACGTTCCGGCAACCTAGGGCGGGAGTCGTGAAGAAATGTCTAAAGCTAAAATTTGAAACGGCGCCGCCCGGTCCCCGGGTGCGCCGCCTCGACTTGGGATATGTGGCCCGGTCAGCTCATCGTTTGTTCGACGCAGGTGCCGGACGCGCGGTCCCACACCATGCCTTCGGCGCAGGAGGCGGCCTGTTGCGCCTTGCCGGGGCACATGGCAGCGGCGGAAAGCGTGGAGGCCAGAACGAGGGCCAGGGACGTGGTAATGGTCTTGGACTTCATGGTTTGAACTCCTTTTCACTAGAACCCCGGTGGTAACACGAAATTCGTGCCGGACCAGTGTTTCCGGCCCGGATCGGGTTCGAGCGGCGCGATCTGCCCGGAAATTCAGCTTTCCCCGAAGACTCGGGCGAAGATCGTGTCGACATGCTTGGTGTGGTAATCCATGTCGAATTTCTCTTCGATCTGCTCGGTTCCCAGGGCGGCGACCACATCGGCGTCGGCCAGAAGTTCCTGTTTGAAATCAGTACGCTGTTCCCAGACCTTGAGCGCGTTGCGCTGGACCATGGCATAGGCGTCCTCGCGGCTGACGCCGGCTTGCGTCAGGGCGAGAAGGACGCGTTGGGACATCACAAGGCCCGGAAACTTGTTCATGTTTTCCAGCATGTTCTCGGGGAAGATGATCATCTTGTCGATGACGCCGGTCAGGCGCGCCAACGCGAAATCGAGCGTCACGGTGGCGTCGGGGCCGATCATGCGTTCGACCGAGGAATGCGATATGTCACGTTCGTGCCAGAGGGCCACGTTTTCCATCGCCGGAATCACCGCCATGCGGACGAGGCGGGCGAGGCCGGTCAGGTTCTCGGTCAGGACGGGGTTCTTCTTGTGCGGCATGGCCGACGAGCCTTTCTGGCCCATCGAGAAGAATTCGGCGCCTTCCAGAACCTCGGTGCGCTGCATGTGGCGGATCTCGATGGCGACGTTCTCGATGGACGAGGCGATGACGCCAAGGGTGGCGAAAAAGGCGGCGTGGCGATCGCGGGGGATGACCTGCGTGCTGATGGGCTCGGGCGTAAGGCCGAGTTTCTTGCAGACGTGTTCCTCGACCCGCGGGTCGATATTGGCGAAGGTGCCGACCGCGCCGGAAATGGCGCCGGTTGCGACCTCGGTGCGTGCGGTGCGCAGGCGGGTCAGGTTGCGGTCCATCTCGGCATAGAAACGCGCGAAGGTGAGACCCATGGTCGTGGGTTCGGCGTGGATGCCGTGAGAGCGGCCGACGCGCAGGGTCATCTTGTGTTCGAACGCGCGGCGCTTGAGGGCGGCAAGCAGGTCTTCCATGTCGGCAATGAGCAGGTCGGCGGCGCGCACCAGCTGGACGTTCAGGCAGGTATCCAGGACGTCCGACGAGGTCATGCCCTGGTGGACGAAGCGGGCTTCCTCGCTGCCCACATGCTCGGCCAGGTGGGTGAGGAAGGCGATGACGTCATGCTTGGTCACGGCCTCGATCTCGTCAATCCGGGCGACGTCGAAGTCCACATCCTTGGCCTTCCACACCGCTTCGGCATTCTCGCGCGGGATCACGCCAAGCTCGGCCATGGCGTCGCAGGCATGGGCCTCGATCTCGTACCAGATGCGGAACTTGGTGGCGGGGTCCCAGATGGCGACCATGTCGGGGCGGGAATAGCGAGGGATCATGCGAACGGACCTTTGGATTGAATGGCTGTCGGGCGCGGTTTAGACGGAGGAACGGATGGCGGCAAGACGGGCGTGGCGTTTGGTACCGGAGCTGACAGAGTTCGAAGGCGCATGGCGTCTGGTGCGCGACGTAGTGCACGAGGGTGCGCCGCCTGCGCGGTTCGAGGGCGAGGCGACGTTCATGCCGGGGCAGGGCGGGCTGGTCTATCGCGAGTCGGGCGTGTTGACCGTGGCCGGGCAGGTGCCGATGCGGGCCGAGCGGGGATACCTGTGGCGGGCGCGAGAGGATGGCGGAATCGACGTGGTGTTTGAGGACGGGCGATTCTTTCACAGCATTACCGGCGACGCGGAAGCGCGGCATTGGTGCGATCCGGATATGTACGTCGTGCGCTATGAGTTTGCGGGCTGGCCGGACTGGTCGGCGACGTGGCAGGTGCGTGGACCGCGCAAGGCCTACCGGATGGTCAGTCGGTACAGCCGTTCGGGAAACTGAACAAACTGCCTTAATTCGGACAAATTGTTTCGTCATAAGAGACAATAGCAAAAACAAAAGCCGGGCGGGCGCAATCCCGACACCAGGCATAGATATATAAAGCCGGATAAACAGGCTTCATACAGGCAGGGCGGCATCTTTGGGATGCCGCCCGTTTCACTGTAACGGACACCCGAGCAGGGGGTGTTCAGCGGTCGCCAGTGATGTCCCGCAACATCGAGTAGGTGAAGAGAAATGCCCCCAAAGGCGCGGTGTAGAGCATGATCGACAGTGCCATGGTGTGCACGGTCAGGCGCAGCGGTTTGGTGGGCACGGCCCGCTTTTCCAGCCAGCCGGGCACGCTGGTGACGGTGTCGGGCACGTCAGTGGACAGGATCACGTCGAAACGGTCTTCGGCCGGTATGGCCGGGGTGGTGCGTGGCCGGTGGGCGTCAGGTTTTCCATCGAGATTGGCCGGGGACGCGGGGCCGGATGTGGCCGGCGACTGGCGCAGAAGATCGTAGAGCGACAGGATGAGGTCGTGGTCGACCAACTCGGGCGTCTCGCCGCGCATGAGCGTGTCATAGGGCATGTCGGCCTTGATCCGGTAGATCAGCCGATCAGCGAGATGCGCGAAAGAGGTGCCGAGCAGCCCGTCATCGTCCGCCGCATCGGGGCCGCGCCCCACGGCAAGCACGAGGTAAGTGTAGCGATCCTCGCGGCTGGGCGGCAGAACGGCCACGGCGATGCGCACGCCGATCCGGTCGATCATGGCGATGGAGTCGCCTGCCCAGGTGATGCGGCGCGGCTGGGCGTCTGTGCTTTGCAGCATTTCGTCGATTGACAGCACGATATCGCCGGCCTGCGCCGCGGGCGCGTGGCGATAGCCGAAAGTCGCAATCGAGGTTTGCTGGTCGTCGTACATGCCTGGCCTGTAAGGAAACGAGGTGGATCCATGATCTATGCTCCAACTGCGTCCGGTATTGGATGAAACTGCGGCAAGATTAAGATCGCAGTCCGCGATAGCGGACCGAGTGCCTTGAATAAAAGGAATAAAAGGGGCGTACCGCGCATTTTGCAGGCGCGGCACGCCATCCGTGTCAGGTTAGATCGAGGACAAGGTGGGGTTGTCCATCCGAGGTTTTCTCGACCGTGCGTCCGGATGCGCCGATGGTGCAGGTGACCCGCCGCCGCAACGCGCTGAAGCGCGGAGAGGTGACAACGTCGACGGGGCTGTCGAAATCGATGCCCAGCTCCACGTGATTCGGTCCGCGGCGGCGCGCCGCGCGGATTGTGCCGGTGAAGGCGTGGCCCAGGTAGCGGCCGGACACCCTTTGTCCCAGCGTCCAGGTCTGGTGCGCCGGGGTCGAGACGGCGTCGGACAGGGTATTCCAGTCGCGATAGCCCCATTGATGCGCCACGTGTTCGAGCGCCGTGGAATGGCTGATGGCCGTACCGGCACGGCCCAGGGTTTGGCGAAGCGTGCGCGCATGGCCTTTCAGCACGTCGCGCGGGGGAAGTGTGGTTTGTGTCATTGCTGTGATCCCAGAAGGGGCGGATAAGATCGGCAGGGCCCGCGTTGCTGCCCGGCCTGTGCCCCGGGACGATGCAATGTCACAGTCAGGGCTTCACCATGGCCGGACGGCCTGCGGGCGGCGGGGGCCTGACGCCCCGTGAGACCCGCAGATAGGCAGCCCGACCTGTGGCGTCAAGTCCCGGGCCGTCAGCCGTCGATCTTGGACGCCATGATGGCGATGGCCTGTTGATAGACCGTCGCGGCGTTCCATTGCTGGATCACGCGGAAATTCGGCTGTCCCTGCTGGTAGCCGGCGCCCGGCTGCCACCCCTTGCGGCGCAGGAAATTCGCCGTCGATACAAGGGCATCGGCCTGATTGTAGAAATCGACGCGACCGTCGCCGTTGCCATCGACGCCATAGGCGAGCGCGTTGCCGGGCAGGAACTGGGTATGGCCCAGCTCGCCATGCTTGGCGCCGCGGGTGTTGATGGTGATCGAGCCACGATCCACCAGTTTCAGCGCGCCGATGGCGTGCGGGCGGAAGAAATCCGAGCGGCGGCAGTCATAGGTCAGGGTGACGATGGCCGAGACGACCGAGCTGTCGCCCATGAAGCCGCCAAAGCCGGTTTCCATCCCGTGAATGGCAATGATGACGCCGGCAGGCACGCCGTAATTCTGTTCGATCCAGTTGTAGAAGCCGGGGTTCTGCGCCTTGCGCTTGCGGCCCTGGGCGATGATCGTGTTGGCACCGCGCACCTGCATGAACTTGTCGAGCGAGTAGCGGAAGCTTTTCTGGTTGCGGTCGGCGGCGATGGTGCTGGAGGCATAACTGGTCTGGGCCAGCGCCTGAAGGCCGCGCTGACCGACGCCGGCGGCCTGGGCCTGCTGGGCGAAGCCGGCCTTCCATTGTTCGAACCCGTTGGCGTTGTTGCCACATTGGGCGAGCGCGGCCGTGCCGGTGGTTGCAGTGGCAACAAAAGCTATTGCGAGCGAGAAAATACGGGGTTTGAGATGAGAATACATTTAGGCAGCTCCAGGTCAGACAAGGCCGATGTTAGCCGAGCCGGGCAGGGGAACAAAGCCAATTCTCCACGACGGTCGGCCCAATGCGACGGGGGCCGTACCGCGGCCCCAGTTCCGGCGAAAAACGCCTGTTTGATCGCATCGGTTCCTCGGAGGATGAAATCGCCTGCGGTCACACCGCTGGCGAAACTGAGCAGGATTTGGGCGTCGGCGGTGTTGTCGCCGGTCTCGTCCAGCCGGACATCCGAACATGTAGCTTGCCGATGTCCAGCATTGCGACGGCGTCGTGGCCCGCAAAACCGGCGGAGCTTATGATCCCGCGGTTGACGATGCCCGCGTCCGGGCCCCCGAACTCTTTGACAGCGTCGCGAAGCGCTTTGGGCCAGAAACGTATTCGGTTTTCTGCCGGTTTGGCGGCCGTTCGCTCAGGGCAGAACGGTTTGCACAACCTGGATCGCCTGTGCCGTGGCGCCATTGGCCTGGAGCGACACGAAAAGGCCGGACAAGGCGGCCGCCTGACCGCTGAGGCGCAGGTTCTCGCCTTTCAGCAGGTTGAAGATCACCAGCGCCAGCCCGACGGGCAGGGCGATGCAGGCCACCGCGATGGACAAAAGCCAGGCCGAGAGGCGCAGGCGGTCGGTGGGTTCGGCATTTTTCGGGACCTGCGAACAGGTGTCCGAGAGCGATTCTGGGATGACGCCGTCCTGTGTGCAGACCGGGACCTTGGCGGGCTGGCGCGCGTCTTTGGCCCGGGTGTCCAGATCGGTATCGAGCGTTTCGGCCCCGGTGAGGGCGGCGCGTGCACGTGCCATCTGCTGATAGTCTTGCAGGCTGTTGGCGGCAGCAGGCTTGGGTTTGGACGCAGGCTTGGCAGGCGTCTCGGCGTCCCCGGCGAGTTCGGTGGCGGACAAGATGGCGTCGGCCTCGATCCATTGCAGGTGGGTGGGCCGGAAATGATCGCTGAGGTCGATGGCCACATGGGCCAGCACAGCCTCGATGCTTGGGCCGGTGTCGCTGTCTGACGCGGTGCGATGGCGGACGTCGATCCGAAGGACAACATCGGCGACCTCTTCGAGCCCTGGCAGGGCGACGTTTTCACTGAGGGCCAGGCAGACGCGGTAGAGCCCGGTTTCGACACCGGCGTCCTGATCGGACAGAAAGCCGAGCGATTGAATTTTCTGACCAAGCTCGGTCAGGGCATCCGCTGTCCGGGTGACCGCATCGAGAAGGTCGATACTCGTTTCCCCCAGAAAGATAAGCCCGGCCATGACGCGGCTGTCGGAGTGGCCCATGGTGCAATTCCCAGTTGAGGCAGTTCACATCCGGATCGTCCTTCAGATTAGTGAAATCAATTTGTTTCAAGTATGAAAACAATGAGGCAACGCGAAATAAACTCTTCTAGAATGCTGATTTCGCGCTGTTTTCCAATCCGTTTTTTCGGACACAACGAAAACGGGCGCGTTCCGAAGAATGCGCCCGCCTGGGATCAGTGCTGCGGTGGAATCAGCAGCTGTAGTACATGCCGAACTCGACCGGGTGCGGCGTGTGTTCGTAGGTTTCGATCTCTTCCATCTTCAGCGCGATGTAGCCGTCGATCTGGTCCTTGGTGAACACGTCACCGGCCAGCAGGTACTCGTGATCGGCCTGAAGCTCCTGCATGGCTTCGCGCAGGCTGCCGCAGACGGTCGGGATGCCTTCCAGCTCTTCCGCGGGCAGATCGTAGAGGTTCTTGTCCATCGCCTCGCCCGGGTCGATCTTGTTCTTGATGCCGTCGAGGCCGGCCATCAGCAGGGCGGCAAAGCACAGGTAGGGGTTGGACGACGGATCGGGGAAGCGGGCCTCGACGCGCTTGGCTTTGGGCGACTCGGTCCACGGGATGCGGACGCAGCCCGAACGGTTGCGGGCCGAGTAGGCGCGCAGAACGGGCGCCTCGAACCCGGGGATCAGGCGCTTGTAGCTGTTCGTCGACGGGTTGGTGAAGGCATTGAGCGACTTGGCGTGCTTCAGGATGCCGCCGATGTACCACAACGCTTCCTGGCTGAGATCGGCATACTTGTCCCCGGCGAAGAGCGGCTTGCCGTCCTTCCAGATCGACATGTTGACGTGCATCCCGGTGCCGTTGTCGCCCGCGATGGGCTTGGGCATGAACGTGGCCGACTTGCCATAGGCGGCGGCGACGTTGTGGATGACGTACTTGTATTTCTGCAGCTCGTCGGCCTGTTTGGTCAGGGTGTCGAAGATCAGGCCAAGCTCGTGCTGGCACGACGCCACCTCGTGGTGGTGCTTGTCGACCTTCATGCCCAGACGTTTCATGGTCGAGAGCATTTCCGAGCGAATGTCCTGGGCTTCATCGGTGGGGTTCACCGGGAAATAGCCGCCCTTGACGCCCGGACGGTGGCCCATGTTGCCCATCTCGTACTCGGTGTCGGTGTTCCACGATGCGTCGATCGCGTCGACCTCGTAGGAGACCTTGTTGATCGAGTTCGAGAACCGCACGTCGTCGAAGAGGAAGAATTCCGCTTCGGGGCCCATGAAGGCGCTGTCGCCGATGCCCGAGGATTTCAGGTAGGCCTCGGCCTTTTCGGCGGTCCCGCGCGGGTCACGCTCGTAGGCTTCGCCCGTGTCGGGTTCGACAATCGAGCAATGCACGCAGATGGTTTTCTCGGCATAGAAGGGGTCGATATAGGCGCTGTTGGTGTCGGGCATCAGTTTCATGTCCGACGCTTCGATCGATTTCCAGCCTGCGATCGACGAGCCGTCGAACATGAAGCCTTCGTCGAGGAAATCCTCGTCGACCTCGTCGGCGATGACCGTCACGTGCTGAAGCTTGCCGCGCGGGTCGGTGAAACGGATGTCGACATATTCGACTTCCTCGTCCTTGATCGTCTTGAGCAGATCTTTTGCGCTCATGTCCATTGATCCCTTCGTTGTGGTTCCAGGTATAGTTTAAAGCGCGTCCGAACCGGATTCGCCGGTGCGGATGCGGATGGCTTGTTCGACGGGGCTGACGAAGATCTTGCCGTCGCCGATCTTGTCGGTCTTGGCGGCATCCACGATGGCCGCGATCGCCGCGTCGACCTGATCGTCGTCCAGCACGACGTCGATCTTCACCTTGGGCAGGAAATCGACGACATACTCGGCGCCGCGATACAGCTCGGTATGGCCTTTCTGACGGCCGAAGCCCTTGACTTCGATCACCGAGAGGCCCTGTACACCCACCTCCTGAAGCGCTTCCTTGACTTCATCGAGCTTGAAGGGCTTGATGATCGCCTCGATTTTTTTCATGGGTCGACTCCTCCGACTGACTTGCGGGATTTGCAGATCATTTCTGTTGACGCGGCACAATCGGATAGGGGGTTTGGGCGAAGTTGCGGCAGGGTGATCCATTTTCGTGATTAAAATTTGGGCAATATGCGGGAATTTTGTGCGAAAATGAATCGTTATGGAGCGGGAATGACCGAATTGCTGACGGCAGCGCAGATGCGGGCCATCGAAGAGGCCGCGATTGCCTCGGGCGAGGTGACCGGGCTGGAGCTGATGGAGCGCGCCGGGCGCGGCGTGGTCGAGGCGGTGTTCGAGGAATGGCCGGAGCTGGCAAAGGCGCCGCACCGGGCGGTTGTGCTGTGCGGGCCAGGCAACAACGGCGGCGACGGGTTCGTGGTGGCGCGGCTGTTGAAGGACTGGGGGTGGGAGGTTGAGGTGTTTCTCTACGGCGATCCGGCCAAGCTGCCGCCGGATGCGCGGGTGAACTACGAGCGGTGGGGGGAGGTGGGGGAGGTTGGCGACATGAGCCTTGACCTCGCGCATGGGGCAACACCTGACCTGTTCGTGGATGCAGTGTTCGGAACAGGGCTTTCGCGCCCGGTGGAGGGAAAGCTTGCGCAGGTCCTGACGGCGTTCGATGGGTTTCGTGCAGTAAGGCATGTTCGAACCGTGGCGGTGGACGTGCCCTCGGGCCTATGCGCCGACAGCGGTCGCGCGATGGGCACCTTTGCGACCGCCGATTTGACGGTAAGTTTCCATGACTCCAAACTGGGCCATTACCTGTCGCGCGGCGCGCAACAGTCGGGAAAGCTGGTGGTCAAGAGTATCGGACTCTCTCGTTCCGCCGCGCCGGACGGGCTGGTGCGATTGGTGCGCCGGGGGTGCGGTGGCCGACTGGGCAAGGCGGCGACGTCGCACAAATATGGACACGGTCACGCCCTGATCCTGACCGGCGGTGCCGGACAAACCGGGGCCGCACGGCTGGCCGCGCGCGGCGCACTGCGAATCGGAGCCGGGCTGGTGACACTGGGCGTGCCGCCGAGCGCACAGATGGAGGTGGCCTGCCAGGTGACGTCGATCATGCTGTCGCGGATCGAGGGAGGCGACGGGCTGGCGGCAATGCTGGAAGACGACCGGCTGAACGCGCTGTGCCTGGGGCCGGGCTTGGGCGTCGAGCGGGCGCGGGAGTTGGTGCCGGTTGCGCTGGGGCGTGGCGGGGTGAAACCCCGCCCTACGGTGCTTGATGCGGATGCGCTGACGGCGTATGCCGAGGCGCCGGAAGACCTGTTCGGGATGCTGCATGAGACCTGCGTGCTGACGCCGCATAGGGGTGAGTTCGCGCGGCTTTTCCCTGACATCGCCGAGCGGTTGAACGCGACGCCGGTGAAGGGCCCGGCCTATTCCAAGGTGGACGCCACGCGGGAGGCCGCGGCGCGGGCCGGCTGCGTGGTGCTGTTCAAGGGCGCCGACACGGTGATCGCGGCGCCGGACGGGCGGTGCAGCATCAACTCCGCCCAGTATGACCGCGCGGCGCCGTGGCTGGCGACGGCCGGGGCAGGGGACGTCCTGGCCGGGTTCATCACCGGGCTGCTGGCGCGGGGGTATGGGCCGATGCAGGCAGCGGAGATGGCAGCATGGCTGCACGTGGAGTGCGCGCGATCCTTTGGTCCGGGGTTGATTGCCGAGGACCTGCCGGAGGAACTGCCGACCGTTCTGCGGGATCTGATCGGGTGACAGGTCCCGGGTCCAAGGCCCGGGACGCCCAAGTTACGCGGCTTTCGACAGCGTGGCGATATCGGCGGTGCTGGCCACTTCGAGCCCGTCGACATAAATCACGTGCGGCGTGTCGAACTCGAGCGTGTAAAGCGTCATCTCGGCCTCGCCCTCGTCGGTGATGAATTCGCCATCGACCAGTTGCGACACCCACGCCATGGCCCGTTTCGCGCCGAACATCGCCTCGGCCCGCCAGTCGCGGATCAGCAGGTATTGCCCTGCCGGCAACAGCACGTCGCGCACCGGGCGGGTGTGGCCCAGTGAGCCGGCCTGGACCCGGATCGCACGGGTGCGCAAGCTGGCCGAGGATATTCCCCGCAGGATGGCCATGCCGGTGTCGCGCGTGATCACGCGGTCGCCGGAACGAAGATCTTCGACCGGTTTCTCGCCGTCCAATGTCATGATGATTGCACCGGCGGCAAAGCCGCTGGCCTGCACTTTGGCCCCGGACGGGTTGATCCCGCCTGCGCCCCCGACCGTTTTCGGTTCCATGGGCTATCTCGCTCTGTTTTCTGCCTCAGATTTTTACCCAGCTTACGTTAACATTTCGCAAATGTCGCGCTTTTTGTTCAATGCCGGAGTACATTTAGTGCAGGTGTTGCGGGCGAAATTTCACTCGCATCCCGCGACACGCTTTGCTAAGACGCGCCGCAGTGCGGGTGTGGCGGAATTGGTAGACGCACCAGATTTAGGTTCTGGCGCCGCAAGGCGTGGGGGTTCAAGTCCCTTCACCCGCACCACACTCCATTATGCAACGACGCTGCTGCCGAATTGAGGGTGGGTTGTCGCGGGCCGTGGGCCGTTGTGGCTGGCGTCGGGGTGGTGGGCTGGAACCCCACCCTACCGTTGCGGCTCTCCCGTCACCCAGACCTGCGCGATGGCGCGGTCGTCGCCCATCATGATCGTTGGAAAAAGGGCCGACCACAGATCGGCCGCCGTGGCGGCGCGTTGGGCGATGGCGGGTGTCGAGGCGAGGTCAATGGCGACGAGGTCGGCCTCGGTTCCGGGGGCGATGGTGCCGATGCTGTCGGACATGTGGAGCGCATCGGCCGATCCCGCGGTGGCGCACCACCAGAGTTGCGCGGGGTGCAGGGGCGTGCCGGAAAGCTGGCCGATCTCGTAGGCGGCGGCCATGGTGCGGAGCATGGAAAAGGACGAGCCACCGCCTGTGTCGGTGGCGAGGCCGATGCGGTGGCCGTCATGGATGCGGGCGGCCATGTCGAAGAGCCCCGAGCCGATGAAGGTGTTGGAGGTGGGGCAGTGGACGAGCGCCGCGCCGACCTCGGCCAGCCGGGCGCGTTCGCGGGGGGTGAGGTGGATGGCATGGCCATAGAGGCCGCGAGGGCCGAGGAGGCCGTGGGACTCGTAGGTGTCGAGATAGTCGCGCGCCGTCGGGAAGAGGGTTTTGACCCAGGCGATTTCCTCGACCTGCTCGGAAAGATGCGTTTGCATCAGGCAGGTGGGGTGTTCGGCCCAGAGCGCGCCTAGGGCGGAGAGTTGATCGGGCGTCGAGGTGGGCGAGAAGCGCGGGGTGATGGCATAGGTCAGCCGCCCGGTGCCGTGCCAGCGGGCGATGAGGGCGGCGCTGTCGTCATAGGCCGATTGCGCGGTGTCCAGCAGGCCGGCGGGGGCGTTGCGGTCCATGCAGGTCTTGCCGGCGACGGCGCGGAGGTTGCGGCTCTGCGCGGCCTCGAAGAAGGCGTCGGTGCTGTGGGCGTGGGAAGTGCAGAACGTCGCGACCGTGGTGGTGCCGTTGGCCAGCGTCAGGTCGAGGTAGCGATGGGCGATCTCGTGCGCGTAGGCGGGATCGGAAAGGCGCATTTCCTCGGGGAAGGTGTAGGTTTCCAGCCAGTCGCGCAGGCGCTTGCCCCAGCTGGCGATGATGCCGGTCTGGGGGTAATGCGCGTGGGCGTCGATGAAGCCGGGCGAGATGAGATGGTCGTCGTAGCGCTCGATCCGGGCATCCGGGGCGGCGGTGCGCAGGTCCGCGAGGGGGCCGGTGCGCGAGATGTGGCCGTTCTCGATCAGGACGGCCTCGTCGAGGCGGGCGGAGCCGGCGGGGTCGCCCTGGAACGGCGAGCGCGTGAAGCAGAGGACCTGTCCGGTCAAGATGCGCGGGGGGGTCATGCGGGGTGGTGTCCTTGGGGCCGGTCGGGCGCAGGATAGGAGGGCCGCGGGCAGGCGTAAATCCCGCATATTGCGTTGTGATTTCCCGCGGCATTGTCCTACATGGTGCCGCAGAACCGGGGAGCGCGCGATGACCGAGGAAGAGCAGAAGACCGATGTGACCGAAGAGCGCAAGCCGGAGACCGAGCCGGGGCAGGTGCCTGAGCCCGAGCGCGAACCCGAGCGCGAGGACAGCGCCTATGTTCTGGACCAGAAAACCGTGGGCCGGATCATGTATGCCGTGGATATCGGCGACCAGGCGATGCTGTGGCAGGAGCTGGAGCCGTTCCACCCCGCCGACATCGCCGACCTTCTGGAGCAGATCAATTCCTTCGACCGACGCCGGCTGATCGAGCTTTACGGGCACGAATTCGACGGCGACGTGCTGACGGAACTGGACGAGACGATCCGCGAGGAGGTGATCTCGATCCTGGCGCCGGAGGTTCTGACCAACGCGGTGCGCGACCTGGAATCGGACGACGTGGTCGACCTGGTCGAGGACATGGAGGAAAGCCGGGCGGCCGAAATCCTGGGTGTGCTGGAAGACAGCGACCGGACGCTGGTGCAGCAGTCTTTGAGCTACCCCGAGTATTCCGCCGGGCGCTTGATGCAGCGCGAGGTAGTGATGGCGCCCGAGCACTGGAACGTGGGCGAGGCGATCGATTACCTGCGCAACCAGGATGATCTGCCGGACCAGTTCTATCATATCGTGCTGGTGGATCCGCGGCTTAAACCCGTGGGCAACGTGACGCTGGGCAAGCTGATGGCCTCAAGGCGCGAGGTGATGCTGAGTTCGATCGTGGAGGAGACGTTTCACGTCATTCCGGCCGAGCAGTACGAGGGCGATGTGGCCTATGCGTTCAACCAGTATCACCTGATTTCCGCGCCGGTGGTGGACGAGGACGAGCGGCTGGTCGGCGTGATCACCATCGACGATGCCATGGCGGTGCTGGACGAGGAGCACGAGGAAGACATCCTGCGCCTGGCCGGGGTGAGCGAGGAAGGGTCCTTGAGCGACCGGGTGATCAGCACGACCAAGCGGCGGTTTCCGTGGCTGGCGGTGAACCTGGTGACGGCGATCCTGGCCTCTTTGGTGATTGCGCAGTTCGAGGCGGCGATCGCGCAGATCGTGGCGCTGGCGGTCTTGATGCCGATCGTGGCGTCGATGGGGGGCAATGCAGGCACGCAAAGTCTGACCGTGGCCGTGCGCGCGATTGCGACCAAGGACCTTACGGGATCGAACGTGTGGCGGTTTATCCGGCGCGAGGTGCTGGTGGGGCTGGTCAACGGGATCATATTCGCCGTGGTGATGGGGATCGTGGGCGTGTTGTGGTTTGGCGGGCCGGAACTGGGCTATGTCATCGGGGCGGCGATGGTGATCAACCTGGTGATGGCGGGCCTGGCCGGCACGGTGATTCCGGTGGTGCTGGACCGGGTGGGTGTTGACCCGGCGCTGGCCTCGGGGGCGTTCGTGACCACGGTGACGGACGTGGTGGGCTTTTTCGCCTTCCTGGGGCTTGCTGCGGTGGTGCTGCTGTGAACGATCTGGCGGAGGTGAAAGCGGCGGCGCGCAAGGCGGCCTTCGCGCGGCGCAAGGCGGCGTTCGACGCGGCAGAGGGCGCGGGGGCGGGCCTCTTGTCCGGCGTGCTGGCCGGGTATCGCGGCGTGCCGCTGGCGGGGTACATGCCCATCCGTACGGAGATTGACCCGCTGCCGGCGATGGCCGAGGCGGCGGCACATGGCCCGGTGGGCGTGCCGGTGATCGAAGGCGAGGGGATGCCGCTGAAGTTCTCGCGCTGGGAACCGGACGGGGCCCTGCGCGACGGGCCGTTCGGTGCGCGGGTGCCGGAGGTGGATGATTTCTTTGAGCCGGAGATCCTGATCGTGCCCTTGGTGGCGTTCGACCGGAATGGCGGGCGGCTGGGCTATGGTGGAGGCTTCTATGACCGGACGTTGGAGCTGTTGAGGGGAAAACGGGCGACGCTGGCCATTGGCTTTGCGTTCGCGGCGCAGGAGGCCGAGGGGCTGCCGCTGGAGCCCACGGACCAGCCGCTGGACATAGTGGTGACGGAGAAAGAGGTGATCGGGTTTTGACGGGGTCCGCCGGCCTGCAGTGTTGAGCCGCGGGATTGCCAGACCGCGGGATGGCGACCCGAGGGGTGTTCAGGGCACTTTGTGGCTGCCGTGTCCGCATGGCTTCTGATCGGAGTGCTTGCGTCAGCCAATCGCCAGCCCGTCGCACCGCAGGTGCGCCGTTCATAGTCGGCACGCCTTCGGCGTGACGGGCGGTCCTCCTTTCGGCGATTGCTAGCAATCGCCTTTCGGTCAGCGGGCGATCGCGCGGCGGCCTGCGGCCTTGATTCCGCGCGTGCTGCGTAGACGGTAGTGAATCAATTCGACCCTATCTTTGGAGAAGTGAACATGGACACCCACGACTACACCGCCAGGGTGGTCTGGACCGGCAACCGGGGCGAGGGCACCCGGAGCTACAAGAGGTATGACCGGACGTGGAATATCGAGACGCCGGGCAAGCCGGTGGTGGCGTGCTCGAACGATCCGGTGCTGGGCGGAGATCCGAACCTGCACAATCCCGAGGACTTGTTGCTGACGACGGTAAGCGCGTGCCACATGCTGTGGTACCTGCATTTCGCCAGTGATGCGGGCATCGCGGTGCACGGCTATGTTGACGACCCGCTGGGCGAGGCGGAGGTGGAGCGGTCCGGCAAGGGGCGGTTCACGCGGGCCGTGCTGCGCCCGGTGATCACGGTGCCCGAGGGAACGGACCTGGAGACGGCGGACGCGATCCACGGGCGCATTCACGAGGTTTGCTTCATAGCGCGGTCGGTGGCGTTTCCGATTGTGTACGAGGCGCGCTACGAGGTGGCGGCGGGCTGAAAGGGGGCGGGGAGGTCCCGGGTCAGGCCCGGGACGGCCGGGCAGCATCGGTGGCTCTTGCCCTTTGGAGGCGGTGTCTCTACCAGTTTCGGCATGAGGATTTTGTATCTTGGAGACGTGATGGGCCGCGCCGGACGGCAGGCCGTCGCGGAGCGTTTGCCGGGCCTGCGCCAGGCGTGGAAGCTGGATTTCGTCGTGGTCAACGGCGAGAACGCCACGGGCGGGATGGGCCTGAGCGGGGCACATGCCAAGGCGCTGCTTGACGCCGGAGCGGATTGCCTGACGCTGGGGGATCACGCCTTCGACCAGAAGGACATGCTGCAATTCATCGAGGGCGAGCCGCGGATCGTGCGGCCTCTGAACTTTGCCAAGGGTGCGCCGGGGCGCGGGGCGGCGGTCTTTTCCGATGCCCGGGGCCGCAAGGTGATGGTGGCGCAGGTTCTGGGGCAGGTGTTCATGAAACGCGCCTTCGACGACCCGTTCAGCGCCGTGGACACGGTGATGCGCACCCATGTGCCGGGCGGCGCGGTGCAGGCCAGCCTGATCGACATCCATTGCGAGGCCACCAGCGAGAAGATGGGGATGGGGCATTACTGCGACGGGCGCGCGAGCATTGTCGTGGGCAGCCATACCCATGTGCCCACCGCCGATGCGCAGATCCTGCCGGGGGGCACGGCGTTTCAGTCGGATGCGGGCATGTGCGGCGATTACCTGAGCGTGATCGGGATGGAGAAGACCGAACCGATGCGGCGCTTCGTGACCGGCATGGGCAAGGAGCGGTTCACGCCGGCGCTGGGTGAGGTCACGCTGTGCGGGCTGTACGTGGAAACGGATGACGCCACCGGAAAAGCCACGCATGTGCAGATGGTCCGCGAAGGCGGGCGGCTGTCGCCGGGTGGCCCATGAAGTCCGATCTTTGGCTTTATGCCATTCTGATCGCGATGGGGTTGGGGTGGGGTTTGACGATTCCGCTGGCCAAGATTGCCGTCAGCACCGGGCACCAGCCGGTCGGCCTGATTTTCTGGCAGCTGGTGGTGGTGGTTATCTGCCTTGGTGCGGTGACGCTGGTGCGGGGGCGCAGGATCATTTTCGGGCGGGCCTACCTGCGGCTCTTCGTGATGGTCGCGCTGTGCGGCGCGGTTCTGCCCGACGTGTTCTTTTATCTTGCCGCCGCGAAACTGCCGGGCGGCGTGATGTCGATCGTGGTTTCCAGCGTGGCGATGTTTTCGTTGCCGATCGCGGTAGCGCTGGGCAATGAACGCTTCGAGTGGCAGCGCCTGGTCGGGGTGGTGATCGGCCTTATGGGCATCGTGATGCTGGTGGGGCCGGAGGCGAGCCTGCCCGGCGCGGCCTCGGCAGGGTTCGTCCTGCTGGCGCTTTGCGCGCCGGCGCTCTATGCGACCGAGGGCAACCTGGTGGCCTTGTGGGGCACGCAGGGCCTGGACCCGATGCAGGTGATCCTGGGCGCGTCGCTTGTCGGGCTGGTGATTTGCCTGCCCGCGGCTTTGCTGAGCGGGCAATGGATCAATCCGATGAACGGGATCGGGGTGCCGGAGCTGGCGCTGGCGGCAGGCGCGGCGCTGCACGCGCTGGTCTATGCGACCTATGTCTGGATGGTTGGACGGGCCGGGTCGGTCTTTACCGCGCAGACGTCCTACATGGTGACGGCGGCGGGCGTGCTGTGGTCGATGGCGCTGTTACGGGAAAGCTATGCGATCTGGGTCTGGCTGGCGCTGGGTACGATGATGCTGGGCATGTTCCTGGTGCAGCCCCGGGCGGCGCGGGTTCTTGTGCCGGGGCGCGTGATAGATGAGAATGCCGAGGCTGGCATGACATCGGACCGGGACAGGCAGAGCTGATGCAATTCTTGGAACTTTCGCAGGGCGCCCAGCCGCTGGTCGCCCTGGGCGTGGTCGCGGTGATGTTCGTGCTGTTCATCCGCGAAACCTATCCAACGGAAGTGGTGGCGCTGAGTGGGGCCGCTGTGTTGCTGGCGCTCGGCGTGCTGCCTTACGATGCGGGGCTGGAGGTTCTGGCCAATCCCGCGCCCTGGACCATCGCGGGGATGTTCGTGGTGATGGGGGCGCTGGTGCGCACGGGTGCGCTGGACGCGTTCACCACCGTGGCGGACCGGCAGGCCAAGGTGAACCCGAAGCTGGCGATCGGGATGCTGATGGCCTTTGTCGTATTCGGCTCGGCCTTCATGAACAACACGCCGGTCGTGGTGGTGATGATCCCGATCTTCGTGCAACTGGCGCGGACGCTGGGGGTGACGGCCTCGAAGATGCTGATCCCGCTGAGTTATGCCGCGATCCTGGGCGGGACGCTGACGCTGATCGGGACCTCGACGAACCTTCTGGTCGACGGTGTGGCCCGGTCGCAGGGGATGGAGCCGTTTGGGATATTCGAGGTGACGCCGCTGGCGCTGTGCCTGGTGGCGTGGGGGGCGGTGTACCTTTACTTCATTGCGCCGCGCCTTTTGCCGGACCGCGAGAGCATGGCGGACATGCTGTCGGACCGCTCGAAGATGAAGTTCTTCACCGAGGCGGTGATCCCGCCCGACAGTAACCTGATCGGCCGCGAGGTGACTGGCGTGCAGCTGTTCAAACGCGAGGGCGTGCGGCTGGTGGACGTGGTGCGCGGCGATATCTCGCTCAGGCGGAACCTGCAGGGGGTGGAGTTGCAGGTGGGCGACCGGGTCGTGCTGCGCACGCAGATGACGGAACTGCTGAGTTTGCAAAGCAACAAGGAACTGAAGCGGGTCGACCAGGTGTCGGCGGTGGAGACGACCACGGTCGAGGTGCTGATCACGCCGGGGTGCAAGATGGTGGGGCGGTCGCTTGGCTCGCTACGCCTGCGGCGGCGGTTCGGGGTCTATCCGCTGGCAGTGCACCGGCGGAACCAGAATATCGGGCGGCAGCTGGATGACCTGATCGTGCGGGTGGGCGACACCCTGCTGTTGGAAGGCGCGCCCGAGGACATCAAGCGGCTAGCGGGCGAGATGGACCTGGTGGACGTCAGCCAACCCTCTGCCAAGGCGTTCAGGCGGGGGCACGCGCCGGTGGCGCTGGCGGCGCTGGCGGGGATCGTGATTCTGGCTGCGTTGGGCGTGGCGCCGATCCTGGCGCTGACGGTGATCGCGCTGGCGGTGGTGCTGCTGTCGCGCTGCATCGACGCGGACGAGGCCTTTTCCTTTGTCGACGGGCGGCTGCTGGCGCTGATCTTTTCGATGCTGGCCATCGGGGCGGCGCTGGAGGCATCGGGCGCGATCAGGCTGATCGTCGATTACGTGGCGCCGGCGCTGTCGGCTTTGCCGCCTTTCATGATCGTGTGGGCGATCTACCTGCTGACCTCGATCCTGACGGAGCTGGTGAGCAACAACGCGGTCGCGGTGGTCGTCACGCCCATCGCCATCGGGCTGGCGGATGCGATGGGGATCGACGCGCGGGCGCTGGTGGTGGCGGTGATGGTCGCGGCCTCGGCGAGTTTCGCTACACCGATCGGGTACCAGACCAACACGCTGGTCTACGGGCCCGGAGGCTACAAGTTCACGGATTTCCTGAAGGTGGGCGTGCCGCTGAACCTGAGCATCGGGGTGCTGGCCAGTGCGCTTATTCCGTTCATCTGGCCGCTTTAGGGCGGGCGTCGGGATGTCGAGTGTTTCGGGAACGGTGAAAGGTGAGTGGCGCCGTTCCTGACGGGTGGAATCCCCAAATCGTGATCACCTGCACGCCCCGGTTGTGGTATTGTTGTCGACAAGGCGGGTGTTCCGCCAAGTGACGAGACCCGCCCAAACCCAACCGGACCGGGGGCGCCCGGCCGACTGGAGGAAGGGAGTGTCCTATGGTCAAGACAATCGGAAACCCGCTGTCATGGTTCTTTCAGGGTGTGTCCGGCGCGAGCCGGTCGGTGGGCGATGCCACCGTCGCGCTGAGTGGCGAGGCAGGTGCCACACCGAAGGTCAGGTCGTTGTCACGCGGGGATCTGAGTGATGCGCTGCGTAAGGGATATGCCGATTTCAGCCGCTTTCGCAGCGACGTGATGTTCCTGGTGATGATCTATCCGGCGATCGGGCTGTGCCTGTCATTCTTTGCCTTTCACAGGGCGATGCTGCCGATGCTGTTCCCATTGGCGGCAGGTTTTCTGTTGCTGGGGCCGGTCGTGGCGATCGGGCTTTACGAAATGAGCCGACAGGCGGAGCGGCGCGGGGACGTGGGCTGGAGCGCCGCTTTGTCGGTGATCCGGGCCGAGAATATCGGGCCGGTGCTGGTGATGGCGGTGTATCTGCTGGGAGTGTTCCTGATCTGGATGCTGACCGCCATGAAGATTTACGACTGGACGCTCGGGCCGCAGCCGCCGCAGAGCCTGACGGGCTTCATGACGGACGTGCTGACGACCGGGCCGGGCTGGACGATGATCGTTGTCGGCATTGCGGTGGGCGCGGTCTTTGCGGTGACGGTACTGGCGGTCAGCCTGACGACCTTTCCGATGCTGATCGACCGCCGGGTCGGGCTGGCTGTCGCGGTGGCGACATCCTTGCGGGTGATGCAAAAGAACCCGGCCATCGTGGCCCGGTGGGGGGCCATCGTGGCCGTCCTGATGCTGATCGGGACGGTGCCGTTATTCCTGGGGCTGATTGTTGTGCTACCGGTGTTGGGCCATGCGACATGGCATCTTTATCGTGCGGCGGTAGGGTGGGTGTAGCGCGTCTTTGACCGATGCATGGCAAATCCGGCTACGGCCGAAGACGTAAAACCCCAGGCCGGTTGCATTTGAACGAGGGTGGGTGTGTCGCGGCGGCGCTGGGCCGGTGCGCGGATGAAGGCGATGCCGTTGCCGCAATCGGGATCAGCCGGGTACCGCTCTGAGCATCCGGGTGCTTGGCGTGGCGGGGAAACCCCGCCCGCCTATGCAATGCGGTCTGCCTGTCAGCTGCCGCCGCGCGCGCCTTGTGTCGTGGCCATGGCGACGCGGGTGATGGCGTGGATCTTTGTCAGACCGTCTTCGCCGGCGGTGGCATAGTCGAACTGAAGCCGGTCGCCCGGAGCGAGGTCGACGGGCAGGACCATGTCGCCGGGAATGTACCACACGGTCTTGTCTGAGAGGACGAGAACGCCGGTGTCGCGGTCGAAGGAGACCACGTTGCCTTGCGTCTGGTCGGCGAAGGCGGGAAGGGCCGCGAATGCGGCGAGGGCCGTTGCGATGAGAATACGCATATCTGTATGTCCAGGGGAGGAAAGCACTCTTGGCGCGACCCCGCGCCTTGTAGCCGCCGGGCGGAGCCTCGCGCCCGGATGCGGCGAAGATCGGATGAGACTGCCCCTGCGTCAAGATGCCAGGCGTTAAATTTTGTGGGGCGGACGGGATTTCGGGCGGATTTTCGCGCGTCGGAAATCTGCGCGCTTGCCTGAGGGCTGGGTATCGGGAAAAAGAAAAAAAACATGAGGGTTTTCTGATGCGGCGTTTGATGGCCTTGATGCTGATTTGCGTGGTGGCGGGATGCAGTGCGAAAGAGGCGCCGGAGCCGCCGGCGCAACAAGGCCCGCCGCTTTATCCCAACGAGACGCCGCAGATCCGGGCGCTGATCAATCAATATGCCGATGATTACGAGGTTCCGCGGTCGCTGGTGCACCGCGTCGTGCAGCGCGAGAGCGATTATCGCCCCGGCGCGCGGAACGGGCCCTATTGGGGCATGATGCAGATACTGCCCGCCACGGCGCGGGGCATGGGATTTCAGGGTCAGCCGAGTGATCTGCTGAATCCCGAGACCAACCTTAAATATGCGGTGAAATACCTGCGCGGCGCATGGCTGGTGTCCGAAGGCAGCGAGCCGGACGCCGTGATGTGGTATGCGCGTGGCTATTACTATGCCGCGCGGGACAAGTGTCTGTTGGTCGAAACCGGACTGCGCGAGCGCGAAATCGCCAAGCATTGCCGCTGAGGCGGTGGGGTCAGAGCGGCCAGGACACGAGAATCGCCGGGACCGACACCGCGACCACGATGATTTCCAAAGGCAGGCCCATGCGCCAGTAATCCCCGAAAGCATAACCGCCGGGGCCTAGGATCAGCGTATTATTCTTGTGGCCTATGGGCGTGAGGAATGCCGAAGAGGCGGCGACGGCGACCGCCATCAGGAAGGGGTCCGCCGACACGTTCAGGCTTTGCGCCATCTGGATGCCCACCGGGGCCGCGACGATGGTGGTGGCGGTGTTGTTGAGCACATCCGAAAGGGTCATGGTGACGACCATCAGCACGGTCAGGATCGCCCAGGCCGGCAGGCCTTCGGTCAGGCCCACAAGCGCGCTGGCGATGAGCGCGGTACCGCCGGCCTCTTCCAGCGCGGCGCCGAGAGGGATCATGGACCCCAGGAGCACCACCACGGGCCATTCGATATGGGTGTAAAGCTCGGTTGCGGGCACGATGCGGGTCAGCACGTAGACCATCACCACGAGGCCGAGGGCGATCGGCAGGTAGATGAGCCCGAAGCTGGCCGCGGCGACGGCGGCGGCGAAGACGCCGATGGCCACCCATGTCTTGCGGTCCTGGGTCACGGAAAGGCCGCGGTCGGCCAGCGGCAGGCAGCCCAGCCAGTCGGTCACATCTCCGCCGGTTTCGCGCGGCACCAACAACAGAAGGATGTCGCCCGGCTGAATCCTGGTCTTGCGCACCTGTTCGCGGATCTGGCGGCCGCGGCGGGAAATGCCCATCAGCACCGAGCGCTGACGCCAATTGAGGCCCACGGACTGGGCCGTGCGGCCCGCGATGCGGGCGTCGCGCGGGACCACGACCTCGATCATGTCGAGCCCGTCGCCGGCGGCGCGGACCTTGCCCTCGCGCTTGGAGTCGGAAAAGGCGAGGGACAATGCGGAGCGGAACTCATCCAGTGCGTCGGGCGTGGCCTCGATCACCAGCGCGTCGCCGGCCTGAAGGATGGTGTTGCGTGCCCGGCCATACTGGCGCTTGCCGTCGCGGACCAGGCCGAGCAGGGCGACGTCGTTGCTGTCGGCGTCCTGCTGCAACTCGGCGAGGCGCTTGCCGATATGGGCGCTGTCCTCGGGGATGGTCAGTTCGGCCAGGTAATCGGCCAGTTCGGCGGCGTGCAGGCCGGTGTCGTCCCGGGCAGGGATGAGCCGCCATCCGATGAGGGCAACGAAGACGAGCCCGGCAAAGGCGGTGACGGCGCCAACCGGGGCGAAGTCGAACATGGAATAGGAGGTGCCGAGCGTATCCTCGCGGATGCCGGCGATGATGATGTTGGGCGGCGTGCCGATCAGCGTCACCATACCGCCCAGGATGGTGGCGAAGGAAAGCGGCATCAGGCTGCTTCCCGGCGCGCGTTTCGCCTTGCGCGCGGTCTGGACATCGACGGGCATGAGCAGGGCGAGTGCTGCGACATTGTTCATAAAGCCCGAGAGCACGCCGCCGATGCCCCCCATGATGGCGATGTGAGCCCCGAGGCTGCGCGAGCTGTCCACGAGCGTGCGGGTGATCAGGAACACTGCGCCCGAGCGCACCAGCCCGGCGGAAACGACGAGCACGAGCGCCACGATAATGGTCGCGGGGTGGCCGAAGCCGGAAAAGGCCTGTTCGGTGGGCACCACCCCCAGCACCACGCCGACCAAAAGGGCACCAAAGGCCACAATATCGTAGCGGTAACGGCCCCACAGCAAGAGCGCGAACACGCCGCCGAAAAGCGCGAAGAGGATGGTCTGGTCCTGTGTCATGAGGATCGCCCATGTGATGGGCGGCGTCGTGCCGCGCCCCGTGACGCGCAGGGTATCGTCCCCAAGCGCGTGCGCAACAGGTGATTGGCGGGATTGCACAGGGGCCTGCGCCTGATTTATAGAGGCGTGAACTTTACGCATGTCATCGGAGGCACGCCATGGCCGGCCACTCTAAATGGGCCAATATCCAGCACCGCAAGGGCCGTCAGGATGCCCAGCGGGCGAAGCTTTTTTCGAAGCTGTCGAAAGAGATCACCATCGCCGCCAAGATGGGCGACCCGGACCCCGACAAGAACCCGCGCCTGCGGCTGGCGGTGAAACAGGCCAAGTCGCAGTCGATGCCCAACGACAATATCGACCGGGCGATCAAGAAGTCGGTGGCGGGCGAGGGCGAGGATTACGAGGAAATCCGCTACGAGGGCTATGGCCCGAACGGTGTGGCGGTGATCGTCGAGGCGATGACCGACAACCGCAACCGGACTGCCAGCAACGTGCGCTCGACCTTCACCAAGAACGGCGGGAACCTGGGCGAGACGGGGTCTGTCGGGTTCATGTTCGAGCGCAAGGGTCAGGTGACCTATCCCGTTGATGCGGGCGACGCGGACACGGTGATGATGGCCGCGATCGAGGCCGGGGCCGAAGACGTGGAATCGGGAGAGGACGGACACGTGATCTGGTGCGCGGATACCGACCTTAACGACGTCAGCGCCGCGCTGGAGGCGGAACTGGGCGAGAGTGAGGAGACCAAGCTGGCCTGGCGTCCGACGACAACCACCGAGCTGGATCTGGAGGGTATGCAGAAGCTGATGAAGCTGATCGACGCGCTGGAAGACGACGATGACGTGCAGAACGTCACGACGAATTTCGAGGCCAGCGACGATGTGATGGACCAACTGGCGGCGGAGTGATCCGGCCACATCACCGGCTTTGAGCGGCGTCCGTTGCGGGCGCCGCTTTGCGTTTGGCCGGCGTCTTGCAGGCACCATGATCCGAAGTGTCATGGACCTTTTTTCGGCGGTGCGGCATCCTGCGCTCATCCAGAGGAGAGACCACATGCAGATCGACCACGAAGACAGCGACAGCAAAGGGCGATACGTTACCCGCATCGACGACGGGCCGGAGGCCGAGCTGACCTATTCCAAGCTGGGGGCCAAGGCCATCATCATAGACCATACCGGCGTGCCGGATGCCTATCGTGGCAAGGGGGTGGGGCTGGCGCTGGTCACGCGCGCGGTAGAGGATGCCCGCGCGGCGGGACAGAAAATCACGCCGCTTTGCCCGTTTGCCGCCGCCCAGTTTCGCAGACATCCCGAATGGGCGGACGTTCTGGCCTGACGTGTGTCGTCGCACAGCGCTTCAACGTCGCAATCGCGGGTTGCGTCGAGGGCCGGAAGGCGGCACAGTGAGACTCCCGAAGGTGCCGCGCAGGTCGCGGAGAATTGGGAAGCCGGTGCAAGTCCGGCGCTGCCCCCGCAACGGTAAGGATGGGGGATACCGCAGATGGCCACTGGGGCGCGTTGCCCCGGGAAGGCGCGCGTATCCGCACCCCCGCCAAGCCCGGAAACCAGCCTTTGGGACAAACGTCGAACCGCGGGGGGCGGTGCGGGCGGTGGACCGGAAAAGCGGTTCTCGCGCGGCCTTCCTTCGCCCCAGTCCGGCCCGGGGTGTGGCCGGAGGAAGAGCAGCAAGAATGAGCCTGACACCGATCATGGATGGACTGGAGCGCAGCGGCGCCACGGGAGACGAAGCCGAGGCCGTGGCCCGTCTGGGGTTTCTTGAATGGGTATTTGCCCATCCCGGCACGGTGACGGCCCGGGTGGTGCGTGAGGCGCTGGACGAGCCGGCAGTGCAGAATGCCGATAGTGCCGCGGCGAAGGCCTTTGTCGGCGTTCTGGAAGAGGCACGGCACGCGGTTCGGATGACCCGTGGGCGGCGTGGGCGCGCGGCGAGATTGGTGCACTGAGCGCCGTCTGACGGCGCGGCGAGCGGTTGCGTTCGGCGCGGCTCAGGACCAGGATGACCCATTTGCCTGTCGTAGTGAAGCCGCTGTTTGAGAAAGAAAAAACGGCGACGCCAGGGAGGAGGAGAGGCGCCGCCGTTCTTTACGTCGGGTCCCAGGGAGGAGGAAGGGACCGTTCGTTAGTGTTGGGTTCGAAAGGAACCCAGGTCATGCCGGGACCGCACAAGGGAGGAGAGGCGGTATCCCGAACAGGTACCAAACGGGAGGAGAGGCACCTGATTGTTTTCGCGAGCGTCCGGCGCGGTGGCCGTTTCGTTCGCTGTTGAGTTAAAGATAGCGATATGCTGCGCATGCACAATGAATTTTGCTGCAACGCAGCTATGCGATTGACGCATAGAAGAACTGAGCATGTTTTACGTTTAATTTCACCAGTTTGCTGGTTTTTTATGCGGTGTTGAAACAGGGGTTGTACCTGTCTTCAGAAATGCCACTTTCGACGCCGCAGATGCATGGAGACCGGGCATGACGGAAATACTCGACAATGTGCGCCGAGAGCTGGACCGGCTGGAATTGCCGGACGGCGGAACGGTGATTTCGCGCGACATGGTGCGCGCGATGCGACTCGAAGGCGGCGAGGTGCGATTCGTGTTGGAAGCGCCCAGCCCCGAGATGGCCCGGCATATGGAACCTTTGAGGGCCGCCGCCGAAAGGGCGGCGCTGTCGGTCGAGGGGGTGACTTCGGCGCAGGTGGCCTTGACCGCGCAGGCGCCTGAGGCTCCGGCGCCCACGCTGAAGGTCGGGCGGCATCCCGAGGGGGGCAGCGCCTCGATCCGGCCGAGCGGGGTCAGATCGATTCTCGCGGTGGCATCGGGCAAAGGCGGGGTCGGCAAGTCGACCGTGGCGTCGAACCTGGCGGTGGCGCTGGCCCGGGAAGGGCGGCGCGTGGGCTTGCTGGACGGGGACATCCACGGGCCCAGCCTGCCGCGGATGATGGGCGTGACCGAGCGGGCGCAGAGCCCGGACGGCAAGATCCTGACCCCGCTGGAGGCGCATGGCGTCAAGATGATGTCCATCGGGCTGATGATCGAGGAGGACCGCGCCGTGGTGTGGCGGGGGCCGATGCTGATGGGCGCGCTCCAGCAGATGCTGAGCCAGGTGGACTGGGGCGAGCTGGACGTTCTGCTGGTCGATCTGCCGCCGGGGACAGGGGACGTGCAGCTGACCCTGTGCCAGCGGGCGGCGCCCACTGGCGCAGTGGTGGTTTCGACGCCGCAGGACGTGGCGCTGCTGGACGCGCGCAAGGCGATCGACATGTTCAACACGCTGAAGACGCCGGTGCTGGGGCTGATCGAGAACATGTCGATGTTCCACTGTCCGCAATGCGGGTACGAGGCCGCGATTTTCGGCCATGGCGGCGTGGCGCAGGAGGCCGAACGGCTGGGACTGCCGCTGTTGGGGGCGTTGCCGATCGACCTGGACACGCGGCTGGGCGGGGATGAAGGCCGGCCCGTGGCGCTGGGGGACGGGCCAGTGTCGGAGGCCTATGCGCGGCTGGCGGACCGGCTGGTGCAGGGTGGGATGGCGTAGGCGCCATTCGGCCAAAGAGGATGCCGGGGGATGGTGGGTTTTCACCCACCCTACGCGGAATTCACACTGCCATTGGCGCAGGCCGACAAGCTTAGGCACCGTCACGGTGGCCTGAGAGCCCGTTAACCCCTCGTTGATATTTCCCGAAGCCCGGGTGCGCACCGTTTCGCGCCCATGGCTGGCAATCACGTGACGGCAGGGGACCGAGGCCCCTGGCGCGGAAAGGGAAATTCATGAACAAGGCAATTACCGATGGCATCGTCTTCATGCCGCCGGCCTTCGCGAACGGGCTGGACGTCTGGTCGAGGGAGGATGGCACGCCGGGCTCGGACACCTACGACAACGCGGCCAATGCCGCCTTGGTCCCCGCAGACCAGGATTTCGGCGGGGCGCTGGAGATGCAGAAGACGCAAGCCATACAACGGCTGCGCTACATGGGCGAGACGCCGATCCTGCCGGGGTGTTACTTGCAGATCACCGCGCGGGTGAAGGCGTTGGCGGGCAACCTGCCCACGGTGCGGGTGGCGGCCTGGGCCGGCGGGCCGGGCGGAAGCCACGTGACCGGTTTGACCGAAACAGGCCCCGGCGTGACGTTGACGAATTACGGCGAGGTGGTCGTGGTCACGGCTATCGTCGGCAGCGGCAACCGCGGCGGGGTCGACATGGTCTGGGGGACCCAACCGCTCTACGGTCATTTCGGTATCGACCTGACCGGGCCGAATGGCGGGGTGCTGCGGATCGACGACATTCGGATCGAGGATGTGACCAACGTTTTCCTGCGCGATCTTGTGGGACTGGTAGACGTGCGTGACTACGGCGCGCTTGGCGATGGCAGCACCAACGACCTGCCGGCCTTCGAGGCGGCGGACGCCGCGGCCAACGGGCGCACGGTGCTGGTGCCGGCGGGCACCTACTATCTTGCCGACAGCCTGACCATGCAAAGCAAGGTCAGCTTTGAAGGCGAGGTGACCATGCCCGTCGACAAGATCTTCGAACTGGTCAATGATTTCGACTTTTCCAAGTATGTCGACGCGTTCGGTGGTGACACCGAGATGGCGTTCAAGAAAGCCTACCAGGCGCTGCTGAACAACCCGGGCCATGTCGAACTGGACATGAAAGGGCGCAAGGTGGCCCTGCGCGAACCCGTGGACATGCAGGCCGCCGTGCCCAACCGGACGGTCTACAAGACGCGGCACGTGATCAAGAACGCGCAGTTCTCGGTCTTTCCGGGGCCGAACTGGGACACCGATACTGTCACCTCTCAAGCCACCTATAGCGCCAACGACAACAAGCGCCTGACCAACGTGGCGAATGTGGCCAACATCCAGATCGGATCGTTGGTCACCGGCAACGGGGTGGGGCGCGAGGTTTACGTGCGCGACAAGAACGTGGGCGCGCAGACCGTGACGCTGAGCCAGCCGCTTTATGATGCCGAAGGCACCCAGAACTATACGTTCAGGCGGTTCAAGTATATGTGGGATTTCAGTGGCTTCGCCCAGATCTCGAAATTCGCCGTGTCGAATATCGAGTTCCAGTGCGGCGGCGATTGCAGTGCCGTTCTGCTGCCGCCCGCCGGATCGGCCATCCATTTCCGCGACTGCTTTTTTACCCAGCCGCGCGACCGGGGCATCACCAGCCACGGTGAGGGCGACCAGGGCATGATGATCGACCGCTGCCAGTTCTTGTCGCGGGAAAGTCCAATCCTGGTGCCGAACCGGACGACGATCGGGGTCAATTGCAACGGCAACGACATCAAGATCCGCAACTGCCGCTGCAACTTCTTCCGGCATTTCGCGATCCTTGCGGGCTCGTCGAGCGTGATCATGGGCAACCATTGCTTTCAGGGAGACGGCGCTGATCCAGGGCCGCGCAGCGCGATCTTCGTGATGGCGCGGACCAACAACCGGGGTACGTTCACCGGCAATTATATCTGCGACGGGTCTATCGAATGGACCAACGAGTATGACGAAGCGCCCGATTTCTCGAGCGAATTCTCGTTCAGCGCGCTGTCGATCACCAGCAACGTGTTTCTGAGCCAGAGCACCGCGCCCTCGTTCAACTTCCTGTCGGTGAAGCCCTATGGACCGGGACATTTCATCAACGGGCTGACGGTGACGGGTAACACGGTGCGGTTGATCGACGGGCCGATCGACCGGTTCGAGGGCATCGACACCAGCTTTGCGACCCTAAATTTCGAGCGGTTCCGCAACATCCGCTTCGAGGACAACGCGTATTTCAACGTCAACATCCAGGTGGAGAATCCGCTGGTGCTGCAACACACCGAGGCGAGCGCTCAGAAGACGTGGGTGGTGTCGCCGCATCCCAAGCTGCCCTTCGAGGCCTGGGCGCAGACTGTCGAAGCGATCGTGCCCGAAGGTCCGATCCGCGAAGCCAATGGCGACGCGTATTTCGGCATACCCTACTATGACGGCAAGGAAGGACCGAACAAGGACCAGGTCAACCTGCGCTGGGAAAAGGCGGTCAGCGGGACGGTCACCATGCGGGTCCGGATCGACGATCTGATCTGACGCACGAAAGCTGTCGCGCAACGATTCAGAACTGGTGCCAGAGGCCGAGCTTCAGCTTGAAATCATCGGCCTCTGCCACCCCGGCCACCACGCCGACCTCGATGTGGTAGCCGGGTGCGATGCGGTGCACGTAGGAGGGCGCCAGCTTGGCGTAGGGATCGCTTTGCGTCGGGATGCCCGTCTGTAGTTGCAGGACGAGCTTGGAGTCGGGGCTGGGGCTGAGCCCGAAGGTGATGTCGGTTTCCAGCGCGCCATCGAAACTGCCGATGATGATCGCCCGACTGTCGACGCTGACCCAGCCGGGCATGTCCCCCAGTTGCAGCCCATGGCCGACGCTGATGCCGGGGCGCAGCGCGAAGTCTTCGCGGGCCATGCCAAGTCCGAACTCGGCGCTGACGCGCAGGTTGCGGTCCGCGGCACTGACGGGCCAGCGAAAAAACGCAATGGCCTTGGACATGTCGTCTTCATGGCCGCCTGCATCGAGGCCGACGGTCAGGCGCTTCGTCAGACCGTGTTCGGCATAAAGCGAGCCGTAGAACCCGCTGCCATCGGAGATGCCGTTCTCGAGGTCGGTCTCGATGGAATAGCTCAGAAAAGTTTCATCCTCTCCGCGCATCCAGGGCCCCGCCAGCGCCGGCGCGGCACTGAAGATCAGCAGAACGGGAATGACAACGCGTTTGAGCGGCATGGCACCTCACGCGTTCAGAGTGGTTAAATTAGGTAAACGCCCGGTTAACGAAGCCCGATCATTCCGGGCTGTCCGGCGTTTCGCGGGCGACCGCGATCAGGCCAAGCTGGCGCGCCCCCGCAGCGGACAGGATATCGGAATCGAATCCCTGCGGTTTCTGGAAGGCGCGGATGGCCGCGCGGGTGCGGCGGTCCATCTGTCCGGTGATCGGCCCGCGGTAAAGCCCGCGGGCCTTGAGCGCGCGCTGAACCGAGGCGTTGAATTCGGGCGTCAGCTCGGCGCGGCATGGCACCTGAAAACGGGTGACACGCCGTTCCTGTACGATCTTCTGAGCGGTCTCGGTCCGATAGCTGGCCGGGCGCGTGATGGTGCCGTCCTCGGCCACCTCGGCGGGGCTGACGAGGATCTGCTCAGTCACCGTTTCCACCACCGCGGGCGAGGTGTCCTGTGCCCAGCAGGTGCCGGGCGCCGCGCCGGGGGGCGGGGTGTCCAGCCGCTGGACGGTGTCGGGGGCCGCGCCCGGCATGTCGCCGCAGGCGGCAAGAGGCAGGAATGCGCAGGCGGCAATCAGGGTCGGTCGGATCATCTGCTCGTGCCTTTTTAGGCGTGTTTTGCAGCAGTTTACCCGGTTTGATCCGCGAGGGGAAGCGCACTGTCGTCGCCGTCGCACTCCAGCAGGCGGTCCAGCAGCGGCGAGATATCCTCGACCTCTTCGGCGATGACATGCACCACGCCCGATTGCCGCTGGATGCGGCCGGTGACCCGCAACAGTCGCCCGGCGATGACCGCGCGGCGGTATTTTTCGTAGAGCTTGCGCCAGACCACGATGTTGACCACGCCGGTCTCGTCCTCCAGCGTGAGAAAGATCACGCCCTTGGCGGTCCCCGGGCGCTGGCGCAGGATCACCAGCCCCGCGACTGTGACGCGGGCGCCCTCGGGCGGATCGGCCAACCGTGCGGCGACGAGAGCCGCAGGCGGGCGGGGCCAGTCACCGGGCGTGACGGTGGACAAAACTTTCATGAGAACATAGATAGAACATACGGGGTTTTCGGCAACTCTTTTCCCGGCGATGTCGCAAATGGGACTGGCATCGCCTACATGGCGCGGCTAGGAACCCTTGAAGAACGCAAGCGACGGGAGCCCGATTTCATGGCCAAGATCACCTATATCGAACATAACGGCACCAAGCACGAGGTGGAGGTCGCCAACGGCCTGACCGTGATGGAAGGCGCGCGCGACAACAACATCCCCGGCATCGAGGCCGATTGCGGCGGCGCCTGCGCCTGTTCGACCTGCCATGTCTATGTCGATCCGGCCTGGGTCGAGAAGCTGCCGGCGAAAGACGACATGGAAGAGGACATGCTGGATTTCGCGTTCGAGCCCGATCCCGAGCGCTCGCGCCTGACCTGCCAGCTCAAGGTCAGCGATGCGCTGGACGGCCTTGTCGTGCAGATGCCCGAGAAACAGATCTGACCTGCCGCTTCCTCTGGCCGTAAATATCCCGGGGGTGCGGGGGCTGGCCCCCGCTTGAACCCGCGTGCGGGGGCTGGCCCCCACTTGAACCCGCGTGCGGGGCCTGGCCCTCGCATCGGTCGGAGCGCGCGCAGCGGGATCCGAAACTCAGTCCAGCGCCCGCCAGCCGATATCGCGCCGACAGAACCCCTCGGGCCAGTCGATCCGGTCGACCATTGCGTAAGCGCGGTCGGCCGCCTCGCGGAGCGTCGTGCCCCGCGCTGTGACGTTCAGCACCCGGCCGCCCGTGGCGGTGATCTTTCCGTCCTTTTCACCGGTGCCGGCGTGGAACACCATGTGAAAACTGTCTTCAGGACAGTCGTCCAACCCCTTGATGATGCTGCCTTTCTCGTAGGTGCCGGGATAACCCTCCGCGGCCATCACCACCGTCAGGGCATGATCGTCGGCCCAGTTCGCCTCGACCTGGTGCAGGCGTTCCTCGGCAGCGGCCTGCATCAGGTCCAGCGCCTGCGCGCCCAGCCGCAGCATCAGCACCTGGCATTCCGGGTCGCCGAAGCGCACGTTGTATTCCACAAGGCGCGGCTGGCCATCCTTGATCATCAGCCCGGCATAGAGCACGCCCTGGTAAGGCATCTCGCGCTCGGCCATGACGCGCAGGGTGGGGCGGATGATCTCCTCCAGCGCCTTTTCGGCCACGGCGTCGGTCAGCACGGGGGCAGGAGAATAGGCGCCCATGCCGCCGGTGTTGGGACCGGTGTCGCCTTCGCCCACGCGCTTGTGGTCCTGCGCGGTGCCCACGGGCAGGGCGGTCTGGCCGTCGCAGAGCACGAAGAAGGATGCCTCTTCGCCGTCCATGAATTCCTCGATCACCACCTCGGCGCCGGCGCTGCCGAAGCTGCCGCCGAACATTTCGTCGATGGCGGCGTGCGCCTCGTCCACCGTCTGGGCGATGATCACGCCCTTCCCGGCGGCCAGCCCGTCGGCCTTGACCACGATGGGGGCGCCCTGCGCCGTCACGTAATCCTTCGCGGCCTGCGGCTCGGAAAAGTGGCCGTAAGCGGCGGTGGGGGCGTTCGCGGCGTCGCAGATTTCCTTGGTGAAGCTTTTGGAGGCTTCCAGTTGCGCCGCCGCCTGTGACGGACCGAACACCAGAAAGCCCGCGTCGTGCAGCCGGTCGCCCACGCCCGCGGCCAGCGGGGCCTCAGGGCCGATGATGATGAACTCTATGGCGTTGGCTTCGCAAAAATTCACCACTGCCGCGCCGTTTTCTATGTCGAGCGACGCGCATTCGGCGATCTGGGCGATGCCTGCATTGCCCGGCGCAACGATCAGCTTGTCGCATTTGGGGTTCTGCATCACCGCCCAGGCCAGCGCGTGTTCGCGCCCGCCGCCGCCGAGAATGAGGATATTCATGGCACCGCTCCCTTGGAATTTGCCGATTGCTTAAGCGGTGCGCCCGCTGGTGGCAAGCGACCGCCTGTCGCGGGAACGGATCAGGCGGAGGGGCGTTGCAAGAGCGTAGTGTGATTGAGTGATGAAGGAGTAGAAAAATGCCGAAACTGTCGAACCGAAGAGTCGCGATACTGGCCACCGACGGCTATGAACAATCGGAGCTTGAAAAGCCGCGAGATGCGCTGCTGAGCGAAGGAGCCGAAGTGCACATCGTGTCGCTCAAAGCGGGCAAGATCCGCGGCTGGGATGACGATGACTGGGGCCGGTCGGTCAGCGTCGACAAGACGCTCGACGCGGTCAGCGCCGACGACTACGACGCACTGGTTTTGCCCGGCGGCCAAATCAACCCCGATATCCTGCGCACCGACAAGAGCGCCGTGAAGTTCATCAAGGCGATCTTCGACGCCAAGAAACCCATTGCCGCCATCTGCCACGCGCCGTGGCTTCTGGCCGAGGCAGGCATCGCCGACGGGTTGCACCTGACGTCCTACCATTCGATTCGCACGGATATGGAGAATGCGGGTGCGAAATGGGAAGACAGCCCGGTCGTGGTCGATAAAGGCGTGGTCACCAGCCGCAATCCGGACGACCTGCCCAACTTCTGCGGCAAGGTGATAGAGGAAATTTGTGAAGGCCGCCACGAAAGTCGTGCTGCCTGATCTTTCCAACCGGGGCGGGATGCGTCAAAGATGTGGTCATGTCGGACCTCATCGACGATCCCGCCCCGGGCGAAAACGCCCCCGAATTCTCGGTTTCTGACCTTTCGGGGGTCATCAAACGCGTGATCGAGGGAGAGTTTTCCCACGTGCGCGTCAAGGGCGAGGTGGGGCGTGTGAGCCGGCCTCGCTCTGGTCACATCTACATGGACTTGAAGGACGATCGCTCGGTTCTGGCCGGGGTGATCTGGAAAGGTGTGGCAGGTCGGCTGGCGGTACAACCCGAAGAGGGCATGGAGGTCGTGGCGACGGGCCGGCTGACTACCTTCCCAGGACAATCCCGTTACCAGATCGTGATCGAGGATATCAAGCCGGCGGGCATGGGCGCCCTGATGGCCATGCTGGAGGCCCGGCGCAAGGCACTGGCAGGCGAGGGCTTGTTCGCGCCCGAGCGCAAGAAACCGTTGCCATATCTGCCCGAGGTGATCGGGGTTGTGACTTCGCCTTCGGGCGCAGTGATCCGGGATATCCTGCACCGTCTGCGTGACAGGTTTCCGCGCAAGGTGCTGATCTGGCCCGTGGCCGTGCAGGGCGAGAAATGTGCGCCCGAGGTAACGCGGGCCATTCAAGGCTTCAACGCGATGACGCCGGGCGGCGCGCTGCCGCGGCCCGATCTGCTGATCGTGGCGCGCGGCGGCGGGAGCATTGAGGATTTGTGGGGGTTCAACGAGGAATCGGTGGTGCGGGCTGCGGCGGCATCCGAGATCCCGTTGATTTCCGCCGTTGGCCACGAAACAGACACCACGCTGATCGACTTTGCATCGGACAAGCGGGCACCCACGCCCACGGCGGCGGCCGAACTGGCCGTGCCGGTGCGACTGGACCTGCTGGCATGGCTGGATGGACAGGAAGGGCGGCTGTTGCAGGCGCTCAAGGGCCAGGTGACGGCGCGGCAGCAACGGCTGCGCGACCTCAGCCGGGCATTGCCGCGCGGGGATGCCCTGCTGGAGGGGCCGCGCCAGAGGCTGGACGGGATGGCCGACAAGCTGCCCGGTGCGCTGCGCGCGTCGATCCAGGTGCGGCAGGTGAAGCTGTCGGAGAAAGCCGGGGCGCTGCGGCCAGGAATGCTGCGCGAGCGGGTGCGGAACCGGCGGGACGGGTTTGCGTCGCTGGCGGCACGGATGAACACGCGTACCTTGCAGCGCGACATCAACCAGAAGCGCGCAGATTTTGACCGTATCACCGGGCGTCTGTCGAACGTGGGCGTGCGGCAGATCGGCATCTGGCGCGACAGGCTGGCGGCGCAGGATCGCCTGCGGGAAACGCTGGGCTACAAGGCGACGCTGGCGCGGGGCTATGCCGTGGTGCGCGGCGACGGGGCGCTGGTGACGACGAAAGATGCGGCACAGGCGGCCAGCGCGCTTGAGATCGAGTTCGCCGATGGCAAACTGTCGGTCGGCGGAGGCGATGCCGCCGCAAGCCCGCCGCAGTCGGGCGGCCCCGAGCCGAAGCCGAAACCCGCCCCGAAGGCAAAGAAGTCGCCGCCCGAGCAGGGCAGCTTGTTCTAGCGCCGGCTTAGACGCCGATTTCCGGGCCGAGGCAGTGAAGCGGCTCTCCGGTCTGTTCCATCTCGTATAGCTGGGTTTGGGCCGGGTCGTTTTCGAATTGCGCCAGGAGACCGCCACCCGACCGCTGAAAGCTCCAGCATTGCGGATCGGGTTTGTCTTCATAGACGAAACAGATCAGGCCGTCGTCCTCGTACCATTCGCCCTCCTGGCAGCGGCCGTCGAGGAAAGACCAGCGCACGCGGCGGTTCTCGAGATATTCCTCGCCGCCATACGGGGCCCCCTGGGCGCCATAATAGAAGGTTTTGCCGCGCGTGTAGGCGTCAAACTCCGCCGCGGACATGTAATCTTGCGCGGCAGTGGCGCAGGGGACAACGATCAAGGGCAGAAAAGCAAAGAGGCGCATGGCGCGATCCTGACAGATACGGTTGACGAGGGCCACGGGCTATTCGCCGGGCATGGGGGTGGCCGTGGTCACGCGGGCGCGATCCCGCCACCGGGCGCAGCGGCGATCCATCATCCTTCGCCAGAGCGTTGGGAAAAGCGCGATGGTGGCCATCAGTGGAAGTGGCAGCGGCAGCATTGGCATGGTGTCGCGGTCAAGTTGCAGCGCCGGGTAGCCGCGCGAGGGTGTGACATGATGATCCGAGTGGCGTGGTGCATTGAGCATGAGCGCGGACGAGAACCAGTGGGGCGTGTTCCATGAATGCTGCGGCCCCACAGGCTCGATCCGGCCATCGGGCAGGGTGGCGCGGCGCAGGCCGTAATGCTGAACGTAATCGGACAGCAGGATCTGCATCTGCGCATAGAGCGAAAGTGCTGCAACCGTGGCCAGGGCCTTGGGACCACCAAGGAATAGCGCGCCGAGGATCAGGCCCGCGGCGCCGCCCAGGTAGAGCACATAGGGATGTGTCCAGGCGGGCTTGCGGCCGGCCCGCAGGCGATTTTCAGCCGCGAGTCCCGCCCGAAAAGACCCCGCGCTGGCCCTCAGGGCGTAGCGATAGAAGCCTTCGCCGGGTCTTGCGCTGTTGGGGTCGGCATCGCTGCCGACATGGACGTGGTGCACGCGCAGATGCGCGCTGGCGTGGTGGCCGACCAGCAGCGACGTGTAGATCAGCCGGCCCAAAAAGCGCAGAGGGCGGGCGGTGCGGTGAATGAGCTCATGGGCGACCGGGTGCGAAATCTGCCCGAAGAAAAGCCCCGTGGCAAAGCCGGTGAGGAACCGTTCCAGCCCAGAGAGACCGGACGGCCCCGCGATGGCCCAGAGCGCGGAAGCGTAAAGGCCGAAATGCGCCACGCCAAGCACCGCCAGCAGCGTGTCGGCGGCGGGAAACTCGGCGTCGGGGTCGGTATTGGCGGCTTCGACGGCGATCAGGCGGTCCATCAGGAAGGTCAGCACCGTGAGATATCCCAAAGCCACCCACGCCCAGGCGCCGCCCCACGCCGCAGCAAGCCCGATCAGCAGGACGGGCAGGCATGTCGCGATGGTGAAAAGGCGCAGGTCTTTCATGGGGCATCGGGGATGAACAGTCTCGGGCACTCTTAACATGGGGGTGATTACGATTCACTCAATCTTCGGCGTCGTGTTGGCTGCATAGTCGCGTGACAGTGTGACAAGGGAGCAGCAATCTTCCTTCCGGTCGATTTGGCCGGCGATCCGTAAGCCGGGGGTGCGCGGTCAGTCATTGGGATAGACCGCGCAGATGCAGCCTGCTTTCTTGAATTTCGCGCAGTCGCGCCACGCCGCGTCGCGGCTGTCGCGCCCGAGCCGGGCCATGAAGTACCCGCCCTTGGGGCTGGCGCGGCTTTTCTGGAACAGAAGGTCTGGTTCCTCTTTACCGATCAGGCCGGTGCAGGCTCGCGTCTGCGCCTTGAACTTCGCAAGCGACGCCTTCTTGGTGACGCCGAATGCCATCTGGATGCCCCAAGGCTTGACCTTGGGCAGATAGGACTTGAGCGCGGTCATGCGGCGGTTGCGGGCCAGATCGAAGCACGCCTTGTCGAAGGGAAGATCTTGTGACAGCCGCAGGTCGGGTGTCGGCACGGGCTCTTCGGTCCAGTTGGGGTAGGGGACGCCGGTGATGATGCGAACGTAGTCGATGGTTTCCTGCGCCAAACCTCCGGTGCCGGCGATCAGCCCTTCGGCGCGCCGCTCGCCGCCGTTATAGCCGATGGCAGCCAGCCCGAGGTTCCCGTAGCGGCGAGCCATTTCGGCCAGGTACTGCGCCGAATGCTCCAGCGCCTCGGCAGGGTTGTAGGGGTCCGAGAGGCCGCGCAGCTTGGCCGTCGACGGGATGAACTGGGCAATGCCGCGGGCGTTGGCGGGGCTGAGCGCGTTGGGATCGAAACGGCTTTCCTGCCAGATCAGGCGGGCGAAGAAATGCGGGTCAAGGCCGTGGCGGGCGGCGAAGGTCTCAATGGCGTTGCAGGTGTCGTAGACAAAATGCGCCTTGCGGATGCACAGGGGCGGCCCCCATTTGTCGGTGGAACAGATCGTGTCGGGCGGCGTCGCCAGCGCGGGGCCGGGGACAAGCATCGAGACGAGAAGGACGAGGCGCAGAAGCATGTCGGCATGGTTGCCTGCGGGCCGCGCTTGTCAATGGTGGGTTTTCATCGGGGGCGGGGCGGTTTAACTGGAGAGGTCAGAAAGCAAGGGTGTCTCAATGGCGTTTTTCCGCAAGCTGAAGGACCGGTTGTTCAAGTCTTCCTCGAAGCTGGAGGAAGGGCTGGACGCGATTGTCGAGGACGGGGGCGAAGCCGAGGAGTTGACCGAGGCGGCGGAGCCGGACCCAAAGCCGGAGTCGGAGCCGGAAACTGAGCCTGAACCTGCGCCGGAACCGGAGCCTGCACCGAAACCTCAGCCGACACCCGAGCCTGAGCCAGAACCAGAGCCGGAACCTGCGCCTGAACCAGAGCCAGAGCCTGAACCCGAGCCCGAGCCGAAACCCCAGCCGCGCCCGACACCGCCGCCGGAGCCGCGCCCCGACCCGTCGCCGCCGGAAGTTCCCGCACCGCCCAGCGAGGTGCCGCCAGCCGCGCCGCAGGAGGTGCCGCAGTCTCCGCCCCTGGAAGACCCGGTGCGCGAGCCTGATCCGCAGCCCATGCCGACGCCGATCGAGATTCCGCCGGATACGCCGAAAAGCGAGGCCGCGGCTGCCGCGAAGACGGGCCTGTTCGGACGGCTGCTGGGACGTGGCGAGGCCAGGACGGTGGTGCGCCGCGTGCTCGACGACGACATGCTGGAACAGCTCGAAGAGCTTCTGATCACCGCCGATATGGGCGTCGACACGGCCCTGCGCGTCACCGCAAACATGGCTGAGGGGCGCATGGGGCGGAAACTGTCCAGCCAGGAGATCAAGGAGCTTCTGGCGCGCGAGATCACGCGGATCATGGAGCCGGTGGCCAAGCCCATGCCACTATACCCCAAGCGCCCGCAGGTGGTGCTGGTGGTGGGGGTCAACGGGTCGGGCAAGACCACGACCATCGGCAAGCTGGCGAGCCAGTTCAAGGCGGCGGGCAAGTCGGTGGTGATCGCCGCGGGCGACACGTTCCGCGCCGCCGCCGTCGAGCAATTGCAGGTCTGGGGCGACCGCGCGGGAGTGCCGGTGCTGACCGCGCCCGAGGGCAGCGACCCGGCCAGCCTTGCCTTTGACGCCATGGACCGCGCCGAGAAAGACGGCGCGGACCTTCTGATGATCGACACGGCGGGGCGGTTGCAGAACCGCGCCGACCTGATGGAGGAACTGGCCAAGATCGTCCGCGTCATTCGCAAGAAGGACCCCGATGCGCCGCACAATACGCTGCTGGTTCTGGACGCCACCACGGGGCAGAACGCGCTGAGCCAGGTCAAGACGTTCCAGGAACTGGCCGATGTCTCGGGGCTGGTGATGACCAAGCTGGACGGCACCGCGAAGGGCGGTGTGCTGGTGGCGCTGGCCGACAAGTTCGGTCTGCCGATCCACGCCATCGGGGTGGGCGAGCAGATCGACGATCTGGCGCCGTTCGACCCCGAGGATTTCGCCAACGCCCTGACGGGGCTGGAAGCATGATGCGGCGGGTCGTGATGATCATGGGCCTTGTGCTGCCGGTCGCCGTGCAGGCCCAGCCGGTGATGGACCGGGAGACCTGCCGTGAGGGCTGGCAGGCGCTCAACGCGGCGATGGGGCAGGCGGCAAGGTTCCAGACCATCGAGCCTATGGTCACCGATGACGGCTGGTGCCGTATCGACCGCAGCGTGGCGGATTTGCGCGACAAGGATTTTTCAGAATTGGAGTGGCGCGCGACCGGCGTGGCCGAGGCGATCGAGGAAAGTGGCTTCCCGGAAAGCCTGGAGGCGCGTTTTTCCGGCATCGACCTGATCGAGGCGTTCGGGATGGATTTGCCGCAGGAGCGGGCCGGCGCGATGGCCGGCCTGACCGTGATGGCCGAGCGTGACCCGGAAACGCTGGATTTCGCGATCCGGGCGATGGACTTTGATTTCGGCGCGCTTGGCGCGGCGAATTTCAGCCTTGTTGGCGGGGGGATCGACCTGTCGGGGCTGAAGCGGATGCAGATCACCATTGGGGGGCTGCGGATCCGCGAGGCTACGCTGTCGGTGGACACGACGCCGGACCTGTCGCGGGCGCTGAGCGCGGGCCTTGGAGGGGAAGAGCAACTGGCGCTCATGCGCGAGGTGGTTCGTGTGTTGCCAGACGACACCGTGTCGGAGGAAAGCCGCGCGGCGCTGGTCGCCTTTCTGGATGCCGCACCGGCGCAGGACGGCACGCTGGAGCTGAGCGTCACGTCGGAGGCGGGGCTGGGCATGATCCAGATCGCCGGGGGCGGGATGCAGCTTGAGGAAAGTGTCAGCGACGAGGATGTGAAGGATGCCGCCACGCTGTTGTTGAGCGGGGTGCGGATCGAGGCGACCTGGACCCCTTACAACTGAAACGCAGACCCGACGCCTTGGGAGACACGGTCAGTGCGTGCCCATCAACTTCTCGATCTGGCCCAGCACGAAGAGCACGATCACTACGAGTGCAGCGGCCATGGCGGCCAGCGGGATCTGGCCCGCGCCGCATCCGAGGCCCACAGCGCCCGCCAGCCAGAGCGAGGCGCCGGTGGTGACGTTGCGCACCTTGTCGCCCGCGGTAAAGATCAGCCCAGCGGCAAGGAAGGCGACGCCGGCTGTCACCGCCTCGATCATGCGGATGGGATCGTTGCGCTGCTCGCTGTTGCCGCCGCTGAAGTCGAGCGCGGCCAGTTCACGGCCGATAATGACGAAGAGACAGGCGGCGACGGATACCAGGATATGCGTGCGCAGGCCGGCGGGCTTGTCGCGCATCTCGCGTTCAAACCCTATGCAGGCGCCCAGCACGACGGCCACGATCAGGCGCGCAAAGGCCACCGAGGCGGGCACCACCGAAAACGTGCCCTGCACCTCGTTCACGATCTGGTCCATGAAGGCCGCGAGCATGGGTTGCATGTTGGATCAACCGTGTGGTGCTGCATGGGTTCCGTCGCGTTGCGGATTGTTTGGCTGACGCTCGCGGGACCCGAGGGTTGGGTTTCCGGGTTCCGTAACTAGGTACTCTGGATCCAAGTGCCGCTGATGGCGGCATTTAACCTCTTGAAAGGAACTGTCCCATGCCCAAAGCCCTGTCGTCCGCTTCCGCGTTTCCCGTAACCGAGATCGACCGCCAGGATGGCGGGACGATGCGTCTTGGCGCGCCGGACGAGAAGCCATGGCAGTTGATTTTCGTCTATCGCGGCATCCACTGCCCGATCTGCCGCCAGTATCTGCAGGACCTTGAGCCGAAGCTGCAAGAGTTCGCGGATATGGGGATCGAGGTGGTGGCCGTGTCCGCCGATACAGAAGCCAAGGCGCGGAAATTGCGGGCAGACCTTTCCCTTTCCGTGCCGCTGGGGTACGGGATGGACGTGGCGCAGATGCAGGCGCTGGGGCTCTATGTCTCGGATCCGCGCTCGCCCGAGGAAACCGACCGGCCCTTCGCGGAACCCGGACTGTTCCTGGTCAACCCGGAAGGCGATTTGCACATGGTGGATATTTCGAACGCGCCGTTCCTGCGCCCGGAGCTGGAGAAGCTGCCGTCGCGGATCAAGTATGTCCTGGATAACGACTATCCCATCCGGGGCACGCATGAAGGCTGACGTACGGACCGGATCGTGCCGGGGGTGTGACACCGGCGCATGAGCGAATGGATCGTCTCGCTTGAGGGGACCGAGGCCGGTCACCAGCTTGCCCTCGGGCTGGCCTTGCTGGCCGCCGTTCTGCACGCGCTTTTCGGCGCGTTGCAGAAGGGGCGGCACGATCCGTGGCTGACGCGGGGGGCGATCGACGGATCCTATGCGCTGATGGCGGCACCCTTCGCGCTGTTCGTGGTGCCCTGGCCCGAGCCGCATATGTGGCTGATCTTCGCCACGGCGTGGGTGATCCACACGCTATACAAGATATTGCAGGCGATGGCCTACATGCGCGGGGCCTACACGGTGGTTTACCCGGTGGTGCGCGGCACCGGGCCGCTTTTTACCGTGATCGGGGCCTATCTGCTGTTCGGAGAGACGTTCAACGCGGTGCAATGGACGGGCGTGGGAGTGTTGCTGGCCGGGATCTACGGCCTGGCAATCTATAACCTGCGCACGATCAAGCTGGACCGCGAGACGATGCCCGCCGCGCTGGGGCTGGCAGTGCTGACCGGGCTTTTCGTGGCGCTTTACACCACCTACGACGCCTATGGCATTCGGGCCACCGCGGACCCGTTCACGTTCCTGGCGTGGTTCTTCATGATCGACGGGCTGACCTTTCCGGTCATTGCCTATCGCCGCTGGCGCGGGATGGAGACCCCGCCCGAGCCCGGCCCGCTGATGCTGCGCGGGTTTGCCGGCGGGGTCATCGCGTTCTTTTCCTTCGGGTCGATTATGATGGCCACGCGGCTGGACAAGGTGGGCGAGGCGGCGGTGCTGCGCGAGACCTCGACCGTTTTCGCCGCCCTGATCGGGTGGCTGATCCTGAAGGAAACGGTGGGGCCGCGGCGGATCGCGCTGATGGCATTGATTGCAGCCGGCGCGGTCATAGTTGAAAGTGGCGGCTGAAAAGAAGAGGCGAGACGATGGACGACAAGAACGCGAATGGCAAACTGAAGGCGGTGCTGGAATTCGGCCCGGTGCTGGGCTTTTTCGTGGCCTACCTGTTGCTGAAGGACCGCGTGTTCACCATCGGGGGCACGGAATACGAAGGCTTTATCGTCATCACGGCGGTGTTCATCCCCGTGCTGCTGGCCTGCACGGCGCTGATGTGGAAGCTGACGGGCCATCTGTCGAAGATGCAGATACTGACGGCGGTTCTGGTGGTGGTCTTCGGCGGGCTGACCGTGTGGCTGAACGATCCGAAGTTCTTTCAGATGAAACCGACGATCATCTACCTGTTCTTCGGCGCGGTTCTGGGCATCGGCCTGCTGCGGGGACGGTCCTATCTGCAATACGTGATGGACGGGCTGATGCCGCTGACCGACGCGGGCTGGATGATCCTGACCAGGCGGATCACGATCTTCTTTTTCGCGATGGCCGCGCTGAACGAGCTGGTCTGGCGCACGCAGAGCGAGGAAACCTGGGTCTATTTCAAAACCTTCGGCCTGATGGCGGCGATGTTCGTGTTCTTCATGATGCAGGGCAAGCTGATCGCCGAGCATGGGACGGATGACGGCGGCAAGTCCTGAGCGTATCTGTTGTTTTTCCGCCGCAGCCGCCTGCGACGCGCCAGACAAGCCAAATTTTCGCCCCAATAATCCGCCATGCAGGGCGCATGACATATGCAGTGATTTCCCGCGTCCAGGACGCGTTCGCCTCAATCCCGCCGATGCGGGCCGAGACGCTTCTTCCCCTTGTGGTCATGCTGATCCTGTGGATCGGTCTTAACGCTTCGGGTATGCCCGAGGAGCGAGTCTTCGTTCTGGTTCTGGTTCTGGCGCAGGCCCATGCCGTCTGGCGCAGCCTGCCCAACGCCGCGCGTCACCTTGAAAGCCGGAAACACGCCAGGATGATCTGGCCGGTGGTTGGCGTCACGGCCCTGTCCGCGCTGCAACTGAGCATCAACGATCCTCTGTTCAGCCAGCGCCTGCTGTCGGGCGCTTGCATTTTCGTGCTGCTGGTGATGCTGATGGGCGTCCGGCGCGAGCAGGAGGTGATGGCACGTATGATGCATAGCATGACCGAAGGGCGGCCGGTGTCGCTCTTGCGGGTCAATGCGTGGTTCGCGCTGGTGTTCCTGTGCGTGAACGAAGCCCTGATCGCGACAGGTTCGCTGGTGGTGTGGATGTCGGCGATGATGATTGCGGCGTTTCTCGTGCATGCGGCCTATTGGTTCATCGTGCTGCTGGTGATCCCGCCCGAAGACAGCCTCGCCTGAGGCAGTCGGGAGAGAAACGAGAGTGCCGGCAAGTCTGGTCTGGGCCAGGGCAGGACGCGCGACCAACGGGGATCCTGGATCTCGGGCAGCAACGTGCGCAGACGCGCCAGGCTGTGATGGTCGGGCTGGCGCAGCAAAGCGCGGTAGACGTCGAACAGCCCGTCACGCAGATAGGTCGACCAGTGACAGTAAAATCGCGCCCGGCCCGGCGCGACATGAAAGCCGGCCCGTTCCAGCGACGGCAGCGTGTCGGGATGATCCAGCTGCACGGTCAGCGTGTTGGGCCGCTGCGGCAGCGCCTGTGCCAGGCTGCGGTCGCCATGTTCGGGGGCCGAGATCAGCCGTTCCAGCAGAAAATCGAACAGGTCGTTCTCACGCGTGGTGACGCTGATGATCTCGGCGGCGCGGCCTGCGGTGCTTTCGATGGCGGCACGGGCGGCGGCGCCGTACTCGGCGCCGTTCAGCAGCAGAACCCGGGCGACCGCGCCAGCGGGCACGTGGGGCAGGGCGCCAAGGGCAACGCGTGCGCCCAGAGAATGCGCGACAAGGTGCACCTGCCGGTCCGGCGCGACCTGCCGTATCATCGACACAAGGTCGGCAAGGCAAAGGCCGGCCTCTTCCGCCTGCTTGTAGGCGTTCCAGATGGTTCCCCGGGCCGACCAGCCGAATCCGATTGCGAGCCCTTCGTCAGGATCGCCCGCGCCGTATCCCAGACCGCGCGGCCAGCTTTTGGCTTTCCAAGTGCGGAGCTTGGGATCGAGCGACAGGATATGGTTATGCGGGCAAGCCGTTGGATGACCGGGTGCAAACTTGAACCCGTGGGTCATGATGATAACGGGGCCGGGACGTTCGAGCGCCCGGCGCAAGGCGGGCAGCAGCGGTTGGGAAGCGCCGTGAAGGCAAGGACCAAGAGGCGTGGCGTCGACCTGCAAAAGCGGCATCTTCGACCCTTTCTACTACATCTTGTAGGCAGCAGTTACTCCAGCCATATGACGGTTGCTTGAAGCTTGGGTTACAGCACCGTGACGGTGCAAAGGGGGCACAACCGCGCCCGCGCAGCTATCGGTTGACGCCAACCGCGCGGCGGCGTACATCGGCACTTGTGGCGATTTGTTACCGGATTGCGGGCCACGTTAAACATCTCCGCTAAAGAGGTCAGGATGAAAGCTCCCTTTCGCTTGACCGGCTTGGGGGCTTTATTTTTTGGGCTGATCGCCCGGAGGTCGATGATGAAAAAAGAGTGGAAGAAACGCACCAAGCTGGTGCATGGCGGCACGCGGCGCAGCCAGTACGGTGAGGTGAGCGAGGCGATTTTCCTGACGCAGGGCTTCGTCTATGACAGCGCCGAGGCCGCCGAGGCCAGGTTCCTGCAGGCCGGCGAGGACGAGTTCATCTACGCCCGCTACGGCAACCCGACCGTGGCCATGTTTGAAGACCGGATCGCGGCGCTGGAAGGCACCGAAGCCGCGTTTGCCACGGCGAGCGGCATGGCGGCGGTAAGCGGTGCGCTGATGTCCATGCTGAAGGCGGGGGACCATGTGGTGTCGGCGCGGGCGCTCTTTGGATCCTGTCTGTACGTGCTGGAAGAGATCCTGACCCGCTATGGCGTGGAGGTGACGTTTGTCGACGGCACGGACCTTGATGCGTGGCGCGCGGCCGTTCGCGCGGACACCAAGGTAGTCTTTTTCGAGACCATCGCCAACCCGACGCTGGAGGTGGTGGACGTGCAAACGGTGGCCGAGATTGCCCATGGCGTCGGGGCAAAAGTTGTGGTCGACAACGTCTTCGCCACGCCGGTCTTTTCCCGGGCGGTCGAACAGGGGGCCGATGTTGTCGTCTATTCGGCCACCAAGCATATCGACGGGCAGGGGCGCGCGCTGGGCGGTGTGATCCTGGGCACCGAGGAGTATATCCGCAAGACGGTCGAGCCTTACATGAAGCACACGGGCGGCTCGATGTCGCCTTTCACCGCCTGGGTGATGCTGAAGGGGCTGGAGACGATCGACCTGCGGGTACGGGCGCAGGCCGACAACGCGCAGGCCGTCGCCGAGGCGTTGCAAGGGCATCAGGCGCTGGATCGAGTGATCTATCCAGGCCACGCAAGCCACGCGCAGTTTGAGTTGGTCAAGCGCCAGATGGGCACGGGCGGCACCGTGATCGCGCTGGACATCAAGGGCGGGCAGGCGGCCGCGTTCCGCTTTCTGAACGCGCTGGAGATCGTGGTGATCTCGAACAACCTCGGCGACGCGAAATCCATCGCGACCCACCCGGCGACGACGACGCACCAGCGGCTGTCGGACGAACAGAAGGACGCGCTGGGCATCACGCCGGGCCTGATCCGGCTCAGCGTGGGGATCGAGGATGCCGAAGACCTGGTGGCAGACGTGATGCAGGCGCTGGAGGCGGTGACGCAACAGTGATCCAAGACAGCGCTTCTGACGTATCAAAGGTCAAAGTGGTAATTTACCCTGATCTGGCATAGGTACTGTGCTGTCGGCAGCGAGCGAGGATCCGACCATGAACGTGCACCCGAGTGACATGAAAAAGGTTGCGGACCGCGGTGACGCCAAAGAGGCGTTGGACATTCTGCGCGCCTGGGCGGAAACCGCCACGCCGGAAGAGATCGCCGACCTCGATCCGGCGATTTCCCGACTTTTGCCGCAAGGCGAGGTGTCGAACTATCCGGCGCTGCGCCGCGACTATCCCGAGGAATTCAGGCCCGACGCCGCTTACCGGGCCAGTATGCCCGATTTGCAGAACGGCCCTTCGTCGCTGATCAAAGGGGCGCGGCAGCAGTTGCAGCATGTCGGAATTTCGAATTTCCGGCTGCCGATCAACTTTCATACCCGCGAAAACGGCGACCTGACGCTTGAAACCTCGGTCACCGGCTCGGTCAGCCTGGAGGCCGAGAAGAAGGGCATCAACATGTCCCGCATCATGCGCAGCTTTTACAAGCACGCCGAACGCACCTTCAGCTTCGAGGTGATCGAGGCGGCGCTGGACGACTACATCTCGGATCTCGACAGCATCGATGCGCGCATCCAGATGCGGTTTTCCTTTCCGATGAAGATCACGTCGCTGCGCTCGGGCCTGGAGGGCTACCAGTATTACGACATCGCGATGGAACTGGTCGAGCATGACGGCGTGCGGCGCAAGTTCATGCATCTGGACTATGTCTATTCCTCGACCTGCCCCTGTTCGCTGGAACTGAGCGAACATGCGCGGCAGGCGCGGGGGCAATTGGCCACGCCGCATTCGCAGCGCTCGGTCGCGCGGATTTCGGTCGAGGTGGTGGGTGAGGCGTGCCTGTGGTTTGAAGACCTTATCGAGCTGGCGCGGACGGCGGTGGCGACCGAGACGCAGGTCATGGTCAAGCGCGAGGACGAACAGGCCTTTGCCGAGTTGAACGCGGCCAACCCGATCTTCGTCGAGGATGCGGCGCGGCTGTTTTCGGAACAGTTGCTGAACGACGCGCGGATCGGCGATTTCCGGGTGATCGCCAGCCACCAGGAAAGCCTGCATAGCCATGACGCGGTCAGCATCACGACCGAAGGCGAGACGTTTGCATCCGAAAGCCTGGATCCCAAACTGTTCACCACGCTGTTTCACGTCGGATAACGCGATCGGCGTTGATCCGGCGCCTGTTGTGATGAAACCTTTGGCAAAAGCTTGCCGGAACGGGGTGCCGCGCAAGCTGCGTCGCGGCATATCCTTTTCTGCGACTGCAAAGCTGGTATAACACCCGTGCAATCTTGCCCGCAGGGGCGATTCAAAACGGGATAGAGAAATGGATATGTATTCTGCACCTCTGAAGGCGTCTTTGACGGGTTTGCAACTGAGCGGAATGATTGTGGAAAAGCAGCTTAGACTCGCGCAGGTGCTTGGCCGCGCCGCTTTTGAATCGCAGCTTCGGTTCCTGGGTCTGGCCTTTGATCTGCCGACCCTGGCGCCGGTCCTGGTGAGCCCCGCCACCAACGTCGCGCCGGTGGCACCCCCCAAGGCAAAACCGGCTGCGAGGAAGACAGCATCGAAGCCTGCGGCAAAGGTGGCAGCAAAGTCGGCCTCCAAACCTGCTGCGAGATCGGCGGCAAAGCCGACGACCAAGCCGGCCGCCAAAACCGCGGCCAAACCGGCGGCGAAGTCGGCCACGAAGCCCGCTGCGACCCCGGCGGTGAAGCCTGCGACCCAATCCGTGCAGAAAGACGCTTCAATGACGGCACGGAAACCAGAGCCGCAACCCGTCGAGACGTCGGCACCCGCGAAGCCCGAGACAAGCAACGTGACGGCCTTTCCGAAGTCCGAAACGACCGCGGAAAAAGACAGCGGCGCCAAGCGTCCGCGTCAACCCTCGGCGCCGCCCGCCATGCCCGACCGCAGCACCGCAAGCGGTGAAACCGGCCAGTAACCATTTGAAAACCCCGGGTTGCGTTGCGTGCAAGTCGGGGTTTCCAGTACGGCAGTGGTGCTGACCGATTGTTTGGCCTACCTTGGTGTCAGGGAGGAAACCGAAGCAACATTCTTGAGGTTTCCAAATGGCGACTAGCACAACCAATCTTGTACACGGCGGATTCTTCAGCCGGTTCTTCCGCGGCATTGCCGATGGTTTCGAACAACACGCCCGCATCATGTCGCGTCGTGGGCTGATCGACGAACTGCACGCGAAAAGCGACGCTGAACTGGCCGAGATGGGCATTAAGCGCGAAGACATCGTGCGCCACGTTTTCCAGGATCTCTTCTACTCCTAACGACCATCCTCGTTCCTGCGAGGCTCCGGCTGGGCCGGGCCTTCGCGGAGCGGCTTGACATGGGCCAGAACCGGGGCCAAGGCTTTGCTCCATGGTGGATTTTCGCCCGGTTGGATATGTGATTGGCCTGACGGTCATGGCGCTGGGCCTGGCGATGGTCCTGCCGATGATGGTGGACATCGCCGAAGGGCGTGAGCACTGGCAAGTCTTTGCGGAAAGCGCGATCCTGACAGTTCTTGCGGGGGGCCTTGTGGCGCTGTCGTGCAAGAACGGCGTGCGCGAAGGGCTGACAATTCAACAGACCTTCCTGCTGACGACCGGCGTTTGGGTGATCCTGCCGATCTTCGGTGCCATGCCTTTCATCTTCGGCGCGACGAACTCGACCCTGGTCGACGCCTTCTTCGAGGCGATGTCGGGCCTCACGACCACCGGATCGACTGTGTTGACCGGATTGGACACGCTGCCGAAGGGATTGAACCTGTGGCGCGGAATCCTGCAATGGCTGGGCGGGATCGGCATTGTCATCGTGGCCATGGTGTTCCTGCCCGAACTGCGGGTCGGCGGGATGCAGATTTTCCGGTCGGAAGCCTTCGACACGATGGGAAAGATCCTGCCGCGTGCGACCGAGATCGCCTCACGTATCTCGGTGATCTATCTCGGGCTGACGCTTGCGTGCACGGCCTGCTACATGATGACGGGGATGAACGCGTTCGACGCGACCATGCATTCCCTGACCACCGTGTCTACAGGCGGCTTTTCCTCTTACGACGCGTCCTTCGGCACCTTTCAGGGCCCGGCGGAATGGGTGGCAACGGCGTTCATGATCCTCGCGGCGCTGCCTTTCGTGCGCTATGTGCAATTGCTGGGTGGCAGCAATGTTCTGTTGAAAGACAGCCAAATCAGGGCTTTCCTGATCACCATCGGTGTCCTGATCGTGGGCACGGCAGTTATTCTGGTGTCGATTTTCCCGCACCATCCCGAACAGGCGCTGCGCGAGGCGGCGTTCAACATCACCTCGATCATCAGCGGCACGGGATATTCCAGCGTGGATTACATGGAATGGGGGACGTTCCTGATCGCGGTGTTCTTTTTTGTCGGGCTGATCGGCGGTTGCGCCGGCTCGACAAGCTGTTCGATCAAGATTTTTCGTTACCAGTTGCTGTTCGCGTCGGTAAGGGCGCAATTGCAGCGAATATATTCGCCGCACGGCGTGTTCACGCCGCGCTATGACGGCCGGCCGATTTCCGAGGACGTGCTAAGCTCGGTCATGTCCTTTTTCGTCTTCTTCGTAGTCACGCTGGGGCTGGTGGCCGTGGCGCTTGGGATGACGGGACTGGATTTCACCACGTCCGTGTCGGGGGCTGCGACGGCGATTGCCAATATCGGCCCTGGCCTGGGGGATGTTATCGGGCCTTCGGGGAACTTCCAGCCGCTCAACGACACGGCCAAGTGGATCCTGATCGCCGCCATGCTGATCGGACGACTGGAGCTGATGGCCGTCTACGCGATCTTCACCATTTCATTCTGGAGAGCCTGATGACCCAACGACCGCTCGGCGCACAAATCTCGCATATGCTCAAGGCCCGCGGGGTCGACGTGATCTTCGGCATTCCCGGCGTGCACAATGTCGAGATGTATCGCGGCATCGAGGAGGCGGGCATCCGCCACGTTCTGGCGCGCCACGAGCAGGGGGCGGGGTTCATGGCCGACGGCTATGCCCGGGCGTCGGGCAAGCCGGGGGTGGCCTATGTCATCACCGGGCCGGGGCTGACCAATATCATGACGCCGATGGGGCAAGCCTATTCGGACAGCGTGCCGATGCTGGTGATCTCGAGCTGCCTCGATGAGACGGCGGCGCGGCGCGGGCAACTGCACCAGATGATCGACCAGGAAGGTGCGGCGCGCTGCATCTGCGACTGGAGCTTTGAGGTGAAATCGGCCGAAGCCACCTATGGCCTGATCGAGCGGGCGTTCAACGAGTTCGCCTCCGCGCGGCCGCGCACGAAGCACCTGCAGGTGCCGATTGCCCTGGGCGGCAGCCTGGCTGATCCGGCACCAGCCCCTGTCCAGGCGCGCGCCAAGCGGCCCGTGGCGCGGGCCGAGGACGTGGCGGCGGTGGCCGAGGCGCTGCAAGAGGCCAGCACGCCCATGATCCTGTTCGGTGGCGGCAGCGTCGGGGCAGGCGAAGCGGCCCGGGCGGTGGTTGAGCGCAGCGGGGCGGCGGCGATCATCACCTATGCCGGGCGTGGCGTGGTGGGCGCCGACCTGCCGCTCGATTTAGGGGCTTACCTGGCGCGGCCCGACAGCGCCGACGTCCTGGCGCGGGCCGACCTGGTGCTGGTCGTGGGCTCGGAACTGTCCGAGATCGACCTGTGGCGGGACGAATTGGGCCACAAGGGCCGCATGATCCGGGTGGATATCGACCCGGTCGAGCTGGAACATCCGCGCGCCGAGCTGTGTATCCTGTCCGACGCGGGCGCGTTCCTGACGGCGCTGGCCGAGAGCTTGCCCGATCGCGCCGCACCGAAATGGGATGCAGCCGATGTGGCGGCCACCAAGGCCCGCTGGCGGGCAGAGGTGGTGGCCGAGCGACCTGGGATCGTGCCCGTGGTCGATGCGCTACACCAGGCTTGCCCGGCTGAAACCATGATCTATTCGGACATGACGCAGTTTGCCTATGCCGCCAAGGAGGTCTGGCCGATGGACCGGCCCTGCCATTGGCACCACCCGTTCGGCTACGGCACGCTGGGATATGGGATGCCCGCGGCGATTGGCGGAGCCATTGCGCGGGAGGGAAAACCGACACTGGCGATCTGCGGCGACAGCGGATTTCAGTACACCCTGCAAGAGCTGGGCACGGCGGTCGAGCACGGCCTGCCGCTGCCGATCATCTTGTGGGACAACGGTAAGCTGAAAGAGATCGAAGACGCGATGATACGCTCGCAGATCGCGCCCAACGCGGTGGTCGCGAGGAACCCGGATTTCTGTGCGCTGGCGAAAGCCTATGGCGCCCATGCGGTGCAACCCGGAACCCTGGAGGAGTTGGGCGCGGCGGTGCGCGCGGCGTTCGACGCGGACCGTCCGACGCTGATACACGTGCAGGCCGGGATCGCCGGATAGGCTTCGGACAGGCCCGCGTCCGGCATGGTGACTGCCACGGCAGGCGTCGTCGCGGTGCCTATTCCCAGCAGCTGACGAGGACAGTCATGCCCGAGGCGCGTTCTGACAGGCTTTCGGGCGGCATCTGACCATTTCCATTGGTGGCGGACGGCGTGATGCCGGCCTGTTCCAGCACCCTGCGGATCGTATCGGCATTGGCGGCAAAACTGACGCCTTCCGGCAATTGCCGGCTGTCCTCGCGGGCCGGCAGCAGCATCCCGACAACGGCGCCGCCCGCATCCACCACCGGACCACCGGCATCGCCGTCGAGCGCGTTGAGCGCCAGTCGCTTCATCTCCTGTTCGCCGTTCAGGCCGCGCACGTCGGCCAGTTGGCCGAAGGTGACCGACGGCGCGCCGAGGACCCCGCCATAGGAATAGCCCGCGACGGCCACTTCCGATTGCAGGCGGGGAATGTTCTGTTGAAAGGCCGCGACGCCTAAGGGCGCCAGCGGCGTGCGCGGGCGCAAAACAGCGATGCCGGTTTCGTCATTGGCGGTCTGGACCTCTGCCTCGATGGTCTCGTCCAGGGTGATGCGCCCGCAGGATTCGACCACTTCGGTGGTGGTCACCACGGTGCCGGACCGGTCGACGTAAAAGCCCGACCGCGAGATCTTGGGCTGGCGGATTTCCAGCCCGGCGACAAGGTTGATGCTTTGGACTTCATTGGCGCCCGCTGCCGGATCCAGCACCATGTCGAGCCGCGAGAAACTTTCCTGCATTTCGCCAAGCATCCGGGTGCGGCGCTCTTCGTCGCCCGCTGGCCAGACCAGGGTGAAACCCTTGATATGTCTGTCACGCAGCCAGGCTTGAGTGTGTGAAATGGTATAGGCGTTTTCGCCGATCAGGGTGAAGGAATCGCCGTCGAGATTGCGCGGGCCGTCCTGCGGCACGATTTCCAGCGTCTGCATGATGTCGTAAAGCCCAGCAAGGGTGGCGCGGTCCCCGGCCTGGCTGATCAGCAGGATTTTCGCGTCGATGTCGCCGGTGGCGTCGTAATGAGCGAAGGGCGGTTCGTATTTTGCAAACTCCACGACCCCGGTCGGCAGTTTCATAGAAATGCCCGCGCCGGTGTCGCGCACGACCCGCAGGTCCAGCCCTTCGAGGACCGCGTTATACTGACGGAAGAGTTCCGCGCGTTGGCGCGTGGTCAGAACGCCGGTGGCCTCGAAATTGTTCGCCTCCTGCCAGCGGGCCATCGAGCCGCGCGTGCCGCGCCCGAACGCCGCATCGATTGCGCCGCCGTAAAAGCCCGCCCATTTCAGCGCTTCCTGCAAGGCGGCGCGTTCGTCGCGGGTCAAGAGCGCCTCGCTGGCGCGGGCCTCGCGCACCGTTTCGTCGGACGGCTCGGGATCCGGCTGGGGCAGGGGATCGATATTGGTGGTTTGCTGCTGGGCGTCTTCGGTCGCGCTATCCGTGCCGGTGCCTTCCGCGACATCCTGTGTCGGACGGTTCAGGACATTGGCCCCTACCGGCCAGAACTGCCGGTCGTATTCGGACGCCTCGGCGATGTAGCTGTCGCGCGGGATCAGACGGGCCGAGCGCAGGTTGCGCAGGATCGTGTTGGCATCCGCTTCGTTGTAGGGGCCAAGCGCAATGCCGTACCACCCGCCACCCAGCGAGAACCCGTTCACATCCTGCATTTGCCCCGCATACCGGCGCAAGCTGGCCTCGGCCTGGGCAAGGCTGGGCTGCGCCTCGATCTGGATGAAGACCTGAGCCTTGGCGGCGACCGGCGCCACAAGGGTGACGGCCAGAAATACGAGGGTAAGAAAAATGCGCGACATGTACGTCCCTTGCCGAGTTCGGTGTTGTTCTGCTCTTCCCCGCTTTTTAGCAAATCTACGGGCGTGTGCATCCAAAATATGGCCTTTCACGGCAATTGACCCTTGGCTGAGAGCGCCGTAGGGAAGAGCCGAGCATCACGAGGGGCGACCCGGAGGACAATCCATGAGCGACAGCACCGGCAAACCGCGGTCATTCCAGGAGATCATCCTGCGTTTGCAAGCCTACTGGGCCGCGAAAGGATGTGCCGTGATGCAACCCTATGACATGGAAGTGGGCGCGGGCACGTTCCACCCCGCCACGACGCTGCGGTCGCTGGGCTCGCGGGCCTGGGCCGCGGCCTATGTCCAGCCGTCTCGTCGGCCCACGGACGGGCGGTATGGCGAAAGCCCGAACCGGTTGCAGCATTACTATCAGTATCAGGTGCTGATCAAACCCAGCCCGCCGGATTTGCAGGCGCTCTATCTGGGCAGCCTCGAGGCGATCGGCATCGACATGGAGATGCACGATATCCGCTTTGTCGAGGATGACTGGGAGAGCCCGACACTGGGCGCCTGGGGCCTTGGGTGGGAAGTGTGGTGCGACGGCATGGAAGTGAGCCAGTTCACCTATTTCCAGCAGGTCGGCGGGCATGATTGTCACCCGGTCTCGGGCGAACTGACCTATGGCTTGGAGCGTCTTGCGATGTACGTTCTGGGCGTCGATCACGTGATGGACATGCCGTTCAATGACCCGGACGCGCCCATCGCGCTAAGCTATGGCGACGTGTTCCTGGAGGCCGAGGCGCAGTTCGCGCGTTGGAATTTCGACGTCGCGGACACTGATGTGCTGCTACGCCATTTCGAGGAAGCCGAGGCAGAGTGCGACCGCATCCTGAACGCGCCCGAACTGGACCCAAAGACCGGCCGCCGGATCGTCATGGCGCTGCCGGCCTATGACCAGTGCATCAAGGCCAGCCATTTCTTCAATCTGCTGGACGCGCGCGGCGTGATCAGCGTGACCGAGCGGCAGGCCTATATCGGGCGCGTCCGGGCGCTGGCCAAGAAATGCGCCGATGCCTACGTGCTGACCGCCGATGGCGGTTTTGCCGCGTGAGGCTGCGCAAGAGGGGCGATTGATGGGCAAAGTCATCGGGATAGGGATTGTCATGATCGCACTTCTGGCCGGGGCGGCCATGTATTACCTTCAGGTCTACCATTTCTACGAGCCGGTCGAGGCGACGGGCACCGACGACGTGCGCCTGGTGAACCTGGGCACCGGCCAGCCCGAGCCGATGCTTTACGAGGATTTCCAGGCGATCGACGCAACCAGCAGCCCGATCCGCTATCGCGCCTGTTTCACCACCGAGATGAGCCAAGCGATGCTGTCCGAGACTTACCAGATGTATGAGGGCGCAGAGCCGCTGACCGCGCCGGGTTGGTTCGACTGTTTCGATGCCGAGACGATTGCCGAGGAACTGGAAGCAGGCACCGCGCTGGCCTTTCTGGGTGAAAAGAACATCGGGTACGGGATCGACCGCATCGTGGTCGTCACCGAGGACGGGCGCGGCTATGCCTGGCACGCGCTGAACGAGTGTGGCGACAAGGCCTATGACGGCACCGTCGTGGGCGAGGAATGTCCGCCCCGTGAAGATAATCCAGAGAATTAAGGAACTTTAGCCCCGCCTCGCACGCTGTTCCAGCAACGCCCACAAGCAGCGGAGGATGCGCCATGGCCGATCAACGAGCACCCGACTGGGTGGTGCCGATGATGCGGGCGGGCTATTCCGCACGCGGGCTGGTCTATCTCATCCTCGGGGGGCTGACGATGTCTGCCGCTTGGTGGGGCGGCAATACCGAGGGGACCAAGGGTGCATTGCAGGCGTTGCGGGATGCGCCGTTCGGGCAGGTCCTGCTGTGGCTCGTCGCTCTGGGGTTCGTCTGCTATGGCATCTGGCGCTTTATCGCGGCCTATTTCGATCTGGAAAATCGCGGCGACGAGGAAAAGGGCATGTTCCAACGTGCGGCGCTCGTGGTGACAGGGCTGATCCATGTGGGGCTTGGCCTGGTCATAGCGACGCTTGCGATGGGCCTCGGTGGCGGCTCGGGCGGTGGCGGCGCGTCGGACTGGACCGCGAAGGTGCTGCAAATGCCCGGCGGCAGGTGGATCGTGGGCGCGGCCGCGCTCGGGATTCTGGGCGCTGGGATCCATTACATGCTCAAAGGCTGGAAGAAGAAGTACAAAAGGTACATCCAGAACAACGAGAAGACGCGAAAGCTGGAGCCGCTGCTGCGCTGGGGATTCGTCAGCTACGGCATCGTCCTGGCTATCGTGGGCGTTTTCCTGGGAGTTGCCGCGATGACTTCCGATCCGTCCTCGGCCATGGGGATCGGCGGCGCGCTGGATTACATTCGCGGGATGACCGGCGGGCAGATCCTTCTGGGCGTGATCGCGCTCGGCATCATCGGCTTCGGCATCGAGAATTTCGTCGAGGCGCGCTATCGGATCGTGGCCGGCGTGAGCTACAACAGCGACATTCAAAGCATGGCGCAGGCGGCCAAGACCAAGGCAAAGTCGACGGCGCGGACCGCGACGGCGGGCTGATTGCCCTCAATCGGCTTGCCGCGCCGCGGCAGGCCCGTTAAGCACCGGGACGTTGACCCAAGACGTTCCGGTGACATCATGCCCGACCTTCTGATCGAACTTTTCTCCGAGGAAATCCCGGCCCGGATGCAGGCGCGGGCCTGTGACGACCTGAAAAAGCGGATGACCGACGGGCTGGTCGAGGCGGGACTGACATACGCCGGGGCCGCGGCCTTTGCCACGCCGCGGCGACTGACGCTGGCGCTGGAAGGACTGTTGTCCGAGAGCCCGACCTTGCGCGAAGAGCGCAAGGGGCCGCGCGTCGATGCGCCGGAAAAGGCGATCGAGGGCTTCCTGCGCGGTGCGGGCGTGACGCGCGACGCGCTTGAAGTGCGCGATGAAAAGAAGGGCCAGGTCTATTTCGCGACCATCACCAAGCCGGGCCGCCCTGCGGCCGAGATCGTCGCCGACGTCCTGGACGATACGATCCGCAACTTCCCGTGGCCCAAGTCGATGCGCTGGGGCGCGGGCAGCCTGCGCTGGGTGCGGCCCTTGCATTCGATCCTGTGCATCCTGACCGACGACGCGGGCGAGGCGCAGATCGTGCCGCTGGACGTGGACGGCATCAAGGCGGGCGACAGCACCGAAGGGCACAGGTTCATGGCGCCGGGGCGGTTTTCCGTCACGTCCTTCGAGGATTACGCGGCGAAGCTGAAGCGCGCCCACGTGGTGCTGAACCCCGAGGAACGCGCCGGCCATATCTGGCAGGAGGCCACGAACCTGGCCTTTGCACGCGGCCTCGACGTGGTCGAGGACAAGGGGCTGTTGCAGGAGGTCGCGGGGCTGGTGGAATGGCCTGTGCCGCTGATGGGCGAGATCGGGGCGGAGTTCCTGGACCTGCCGCCCGAGGTGCTGCAATCGTCGATGAAGGAGCACCAGAAGTTCTTCTCGGTGCGCAACCCCAAGACGGGCCGGATCGAGCAGTTCGTGACCGTGGCGAACCGCGAAACCGCCGATCAGGGCGCCACGATCCTTGCCGGCAACCAGAAGGTGCTGGCCGCGCGGCTGGCGGACGCCAAGTTCTTTTGGGAGAACGATCTGCGCATTGCGAAAGAGGGCATGGGGCCGTGGCTGGACAGCCTGGAGAACGTCACCTTCCATAACAAGCTGGGCAGCCAGGCCGAGCGGATCGCGCGGATAGCCGCGCTGGCGCGGGAGATCGCGCCGGTGGTGGGGGCCGACCCTGATCTGGCGGAGCAGGCGGCGCAGGTGGCGAAGGCCGATCTAAGTTCGGAAATGGTCTACGAGTTCCCCGAATTGCAGGGGATCATGGGGCGGTATTACGCCGTCGAGGCGGGCTTGCCCGAGGATGTGGCGGCGGCCTGCGAGGAGCACTACGCGCCGCTCGGGCCGTCTGACGCGGTGCCCTCGCGCCCGGTCTCGGTGACCGTGGCGCTTGCGGACAAGCTGGATACGCTTGCCGGGTTCTGGGCGATTGACGAAAAGCCGACTGGGTCAAAGGACCCCTATGCGCTGCGTCGGGCGGCTTTGGGGGTGATCCGGTTGGTTTTGGAGAACAGTCTGCGGATTGGGCTTCAGGATAAATTTGAAGATGCTCTCGATTTACTACGATCGCCGCGATACGAAAAAATGCGAGACGGCCTGTTTCATGATATGTGGCAAGATTTTCAGCGCGGAAAAGAAGTGTCTGATGAGATCAAAGAGTTCATCGGAGCTTCAGCAGAAAATGAAATTCAAATGGTCAGTAAGGCGCTTGCTGCAGGTCCCAGCGCTCGTGAGAGCGTTGTTCGTAAAGCTATTCATGATATCGCAGACCTTTGGGTCACTCAACGTAGCGGGATAGAGTGGCGGGGAGAGTTCGTTCCCATGCGAGACGATCTTCTCTCCTTCTTCCACGATCGTCTGAAGGTCTACCTGAAGGACCAGGGCATCCGCCATGACGTGATCGACGCCTGTATCGCGATGGAGGGCAACGATGACCTCGCGCTTCTGGTCAAGCGGGCGCAGGCCTTGCAGGATGTGCTGCAGACCGAGGACGGCACCAACCTCGTGCAGGGGTTCAAGCGGGCGAACAACATCCTGACGCAGGCCGAGGAGAAGGACGGGGTCGAGTATTCCTTTGGCGCCGATCCCAAGTTTGCCGAGGACGACACCGAAAAGGCGCTTTTCGCGGCCTTGCAGGATGCGGAGAAAACCATCGCCGCCGCCGGGAAGGACGAGGATTTCGCCCGCGCCATGGGCGCGATGGCCGCGCTGCGCGGCCCGATTGACGCGTTTTTCGAAGCCGTCCAGATCAACTCGGACAACGAGATCCTGCGGCGCAACCGTCTGAACATGCTTCATTCCATCCGCCAGATCTGTCTGCAAGCGGCGGATCTGCGGCGGCTGGACGGGTAGCGGGGCAAACCGCAGCGGCGCGCGCGACAGGCCTTGCCTAATAATTCGGCTTGCGTATTCTGCCGGCCAAAGAAGGAATGCCGCAGTGCAGCAGGGCCCGGAACATATCACGCTGATCACTCCCGACGCGCCAATCGCGATTCCCACGCATGGCGGGCGGGCCAAGTGTCTGCAACGGCTGGTCCGGCTGGACTTGCCCGTGCCGCGCACGGTGGCGCTGTCCTTTGACGCGGTCAGGTGGATCGCGGATGGCGAGGTGCCGGACATGGCGTCCTTGCTGGACCCGTTCGGCGACATGGCCCTGCTTTGCGTGCGGCCGTCGTCCGAAGACCCCGATTGGGGCGGGCCGGGGGCGGTTCTGAACATCGGGATGAACGACGCGAGCTACGTCGATCTGTCCGACCGCATCGGCAAGCCGGCGGCAGCGCGGCTGTACCTGCGCTTCGTACAGTCCTACGCCGTTCACGTGGCGCGGGCCGACCCGGACATGTTCGACACGCTGGACGAGGACCCCGTCAAGGCGGTGGGACAGGCGCTGTCCGCCTACGAGGACGAGGTCGAGGAAGAGTTTCCTCAGGATGCCAAGGTGCAGCTTCTGGGCGTGCTGCGCTCTATGGCGCGGGCATGGCAGGGAACCACGGCGCGGCTCTTGCGCCAGGCCAAGGGCGCGCCGGCGGATGCGGGGCTGGGCCTGGTGGTGCAGGAAATGGCGCTTGGGCTGGGCGAAGGCGAGTGCGGATCGGGCGTGATGCAGCTGGTCGACAGCGTGACGGGCGACCGGCGCTGCACCGGGCGCTACCTGAGCCAGAGCCAGGGCCGCGAGGCGCTGAAGGCCGCCAACGAGGCGCTTTATCTTCAAAAGGACCCGCGCGGTCCGTCGCTGGAAGAGCTGGCACCCGAGGCCTTTGCACGGCTGAAGCAATGCACCAAGCTGATGCGCGAAAAGCTGCGCGAGGAAATGCAGGCCGAGTTCACTATCGAGAACGGCGAGGTCTATCTGCTGGACGGCGTGCGCGTGGCGCGTAATGCCCGCGCGGCTGTGGCGATTGCCGTATCGTTGGCCGAGGACGGCATCATTCCGCGCGAAGAAGCGCTCATGCGGATCGAGCCGCGGGCGCTGAACGAGCTGTTGCACCGTCAGATCGACCCCGAGGTCAAGCGCGACGTGCTGGCCAAGGGCATCGCTGCCAGCCCCGGCGCCGCGACCGGCAAGATCGTGTTCAGCGCCGAGGAGGCGCAGGCGGCGGACTCGCGCGGCGAGGCGGCGATCCTTGTGCGGCGCGAGACCAGCCCAGAGGACATTCGCGGGATGCACGCTGCTGCCGGCGTGCTGACCGAGCGTGGCGGGATCACCAGCCATGCCGCCGTGATCGGCCGCGGCATCGGCACGCCTTGCGTGGTCGGGGCGTCGGCCATCACGTTTCATATCAAGCAGAAGCGGCTGACCTTCCCGGACGGTCGCAGCCTGAAATCGGGTGACCAGATCACGATCGACGGCACCAGCGGAGAGGTTTTGGCCGGCGAGCCGCGCCTGCTGGAGGCGGCGCGGGACGAGGCTTTCAAGACCTTGATGAGTTGGGCCGACGATGTGCGCGACATCGAGGTGCGGGCCAATGCCGACACCCAAGCCGATGCCGAGCTGGCTCTGACCTTCAAGGCGCAGGGCATCGGGCTGTGCCGGACCGAGCACATGTTCGTCGAGCCCAGCCGCCTTGTGGCCATGCGCGAGATGATCTTTGCCGACACCAGCGAGGATCGTGCGTCGGCGCTGGAGGTCCTTCTGCCGATGCAGCGCGCGGATTTCATCGACCTTTTCCGCATCATGTCGGGGATGCCGGTCTGCATCCGGCTGTTCGACCCGCCCCTGCATGAATACCTGCCCGCGGATCGCGAGGGCATCCGGGAACTGGCCGATGCGCTGGACCTGCCCGTGGCGGACGTGACCGAGCGCGTGGAATCGCTGGGCGAGTACAACCCGATGCTGGGGATGCGCGGTGTCCGGCTGGGCATCGCGGTGCCCGAGATCTACGAGATGCAGGCGCGCGCGATATTCGAGGCGACGGTCGCCGCCAGCAAGGAGGGCGACCCGGTCGTGCCCGAGATCATGATCCCGCTGGTGTCTGCCATGCGCGAGGTCGAATTGGTCCGGCAGAATGTCGACAACGTCGCCGATGCGGTGCGACGCGAGACCGGGCGCAATTTCACTTATCGGTTGGGCGTGATGGTCGAGACGCCGCGCGCCGCGCTGAGAGCCGCGGAAATCGCACCGCTCGTGTCATTCCTCAGTTTTGGGACGAACGACCTGACGCAGATGACCTATGGCCTCAGCCGCGACGACGCGGGGCGGTTCATGTCGCATTACGTGCAGCAGGGCGTCTATCCCGAGGATCCGTTTCACGTGCTGGACGTGGACGGGGTGGGGGAATTGCTTGAAATCGGGGCGCGGCGGGGGCGTGAAGTGGCCCCTGACCTGACCCTGTCGATCTGCGGCGAGCATGGCGGCAACCCCGAATCGATTGCCTTTTGCCGCACGGCGGGATTCGACTACGTGTCCTGTTCGCCCTTCCGCGTTCCGGTGGCGCGACTAGCTGCCGCACAATTGGCCGTGAAGGACAAGATCGGGTAGGCGGCGGGCGGATCGCCGCCATATCTGTGGCAGAACACTGCCGGTCTCACCTCGATCACCCTGGTGCATAGCTGCCTTGACCTGCCGCAGGCTGGACGGAATGAACCTATTGCTATAGGCGCTTGCGACTTGACGGGCCCGTAGGGTCTTAATTGATAGGAGGCGAGCCTTGAAATCTCTCGCAACGATATTCTTGATGGTGCTTGGAACCGCCGCCGTGGCGGAGCAGGACATCAACCGTCTTTACGCGCACGAGAACCGCGTGCTGAACTCGATTCCCGAGGACATGGTGGCGCGGTACATGGAGCGACCGGGCGTGGACGTAACGTATTCGCGCAGCTGGCTGGCTGCGCAATCGGCCCAATCGGGTGGCGAGCAATGGCGCTGCCTGGCCGAAGCTCTGTACCATGAGGCCCGCGGCGAAAGCGTGAAGGGCCAGTTCGCAGTTGCCGAAGTCATCATGAACCGCGTCGACAGCGCCCGCTTTCCCGACACGATCTGCGGTGTTGTGCACCAGGGCACCGGGCGCAAGTACCAGTGCCAGTTCACCTATACCTGCGATGGCTACAGTGACCGCATCAACGAGAAGCGCGCGTTCGAGCGGGCCGGCAAGGTGGCCTATCTCATGGTCAAGGGCGCCAAGCGTCAGCTGACGGACGGGGCGACGCATTATCACACCAAGGCGGTGCGTCCGAAATGGTCTCGGACCTTCGCCCGCACGACGACCATCGGCGTGCATCATTTCTACCGTATGCCCACGCGCATCAGCTCGAACTGAGGCGGGGAGAATCCGGTTGACATGCAGGCCCGCGCGTATAAAAGGCGGGCTTCATGACGAATTTCGCGGGGTGGCTGACACCTCGCCGCAGGAGAGATACCCATGGCGAAGCCGACCACAATCAAGATCCGCCTGAACTCGACCGCCGGCACGGGCCACTTCTATGTGACCAAGAAGAATGCCCGCACCATGACCGAGAAGATGTCGGTGCGCAAATACGACCCCGTCGCGCGCAAGCATGTCGAGTACAAGGAAGGCAAGATCAAGTAAGATCTGCCTGACCAGATTGCTGAACGGGCCGTGCCGAAGGGCGCGGCCTTTTGCTTTTAGGGGACGTGTGGGGTGCGTCTTCAGCTAGGAGCGGTCTGGTCTTGACCACGAGGTCCCGGGTCACGCCCGGGACGGGGTGGGTATCGCCGGCTTTCCGCACAGTCAAAAGAAAAGGGCCGGTCGCAAGGACCGGCCCGTTGTCTGTCGTGTGTTTATCGGCGTTTATTCGCGTTGGCCCAGCAGGTTCAGCAGCATCATGAACATGTTGATGAAGTCCAGATAGAGCCGCAGCGCGCCCATGATGGCGGATTTGCCCAGCCATTCGCTGTCGCCGTGGTGGGCGTGCGCCAGATACTCGTTCTTGATCGACTGCGTGTCATACGCGGTCAGGCCGGCGAAGATCAGAACACCGATGGCCGAGATCGCGAACATAATTTCGGTCGATCCGATGAAGATGTTGACGATCGACGCCACGATCAGGCCGATCACGCCCATGATCAGGAAGCTGCCCCAGCCGGAGATGTCCTTCTTGGTGGTGTAGCCCCAGAGCGAAAGGCCGGCAAAGGCTGCCGCCGTGGCCAGGAAGACCTGTGCGATCGAGAAGTCGGTGAACACCACGAAGATGTAAGAGATCGACACACCCATCACCGCGGCGAACGCGTAGAAGAAAAGTTGAGCCGCGGCCGCCGACAGCTTGTTGATCACAGCGCCGAAAGCGAAGACCATGATCAGCGGCGCGAACATCACGATGTAGCGGGTGAAACCCGTGAACAGCGTTTCCATCATCGCGGCGTTGTTGCCCACGGCCCAAGCGGCCGCGAAGGTCAGCAACATGCCGATCGACATGGTGCCGTAGACCTTGTTCATGTGGGCGCGCAAGCCTTCGTCGATCGCGGCGGTACGCGCACCTGTTGCCGTCCGGATCGTGTCGAATTGAGCCATTAAAGCCTCCGAGTAAGTGTCCCATTTCAAACCCGACGAGGGGTTTGCAGAGAATATCGGGTGCCAGACGGCCTTTTTCAAGCAAATCCGGACGGAAACCGCGCAGAAACAGTCGGTTCACGTCTTAGCGACGCGTAATGTCCCAGAAAGGCCGGCGCGCCTCGGCGTCCGCCTCTTCTCGGGTGACGCCAATGTCGTCAAGCGCATGATCGTCGAGCCGGGCGAGGGCGCGGCGCTGGCGGTAAAGGTCCAGCGCGTCAAACAGGCTGGGCCGGGGGCTGGTGCGAAACGGACCATGGCGGCGGCGAGAGAGGGTGGACATGGCGATCTCCTTTCAGTTTTCGTGATGAAGCACGGCGCTTCATGAATTGTGTTGATGTAAATTGCATGTGTGGATATATTTTGAAAATGAATGTTTGGCGAAGGTACCATCAAGGAGTGTGATGCATGAGGAATCTGGACGTGACGACCTTGAGATCGTTCCTTGAAGTCGCCGAGCAAGGCGGTGTCACGCGCGCCGCGCAGGTGCTGAACCTGACGCAATCTGCGGTGTCGATGCAGCTCAAGCGGCTGGAGGAGATGCTGGGCATCGAACTGCTTGACCGCAGTAACAGGCGGATTGCGCTGACGGCCTCTGGCGAGCAGCTTTTGACCTATGCGCGGCGTATCGTCGACCTGAACGACGAGGCGGTGGGGCGCCTGTCGGACGAGATCTATGAGGGGCAGCTGACCTTGGGCGTTCCGCACGACATCGTCTATCCGGTGGTGCCCCGCGTATTGAAGACGTTCAGCGGTATCTTTCCGCGGGTTAATGTGGCGCTGAAATCCTCCAGCACGATGCGATTGCACGAAGCGCTGAAGAAAGGTGAGGTGGATCTGATCCTCACCACCGAAAAGGCCCTGACCCCCGGTGGCGAAACCCTGACGGAAATGCCGCTCAAATGGGTCGGCGCGCTGGGCGGGCAGGCGTGGCGCAAACGACCCCTGCGGCTTGGATTCTGCAATGTCTGCATCTTCCGGACCACGGTGTTGCGCAGCCTGGATGCGGCGGGCATCGACTGGGAGCTGGCGATCGAGTCGGACGAGGACCGCTCTGTCGAGGCGCTGATCAGCGCCGATCTGGCGGTCGGCGCCTTGCTGGAAACCAGCATCCCGCCGCACCAGGAGGCGATCAACGCGCAAGGGGCGTTGCCGGATCTGGGATATCACCAGATCAATATGTACGGGGCGGCCAACCGCGATGACATCACGCGTCAGCTGGCGGATCTTGTGCGCCAGGGGTTCCGGGCGGCCACGCCGACGCTTTTGCGCCAGGCATGACCACGATGGCCTAATCCATGGTGACGACGACCTTGCCGGTGGACTTGCGTGTGCTCATCAGGTCCAGACCGTCCTGAGCCTTCTCCAGCGGCAGCACGTGGCTGATATGGGGCTTCAGGCGACCCTCTGTATACCAGTCGAAAAGGCACGTCAGGCTGTCCGTCACGACCTGCGGCCGGAAGCCGAGATATCCGCCCCAGTACAGCCCCAGTACCGAGATGTTCTTGACCAGCAGGTGGTTGGCCGGGATCTTTGGCACCTCGCCGCTGGCGAACCCGATGGTCAGGATGCGGGCTTCGGGGCGGCAGGCGCGCATGGCGGATTTGAACTGGTCCCCGCCGACCGGATCATAGACCACGTCGACACCGCCCAGGGCGCGGCAAGCCTCGCGGATCTCGTCGGTTTCCGCGTCGATCAGGTGATCGGCGCCGGCGTTGCGCGCGACTTCCAGCTTGTCGGCGCCGCGGGCACAGGCGATCACGGTCGCACCCATCAGTTTGCCGATCTCCACAGCCGTCAGACCGACGCCGCCGGCGGCGCCCAGCACCAGAAGCGTTTCACCCGGTTGCAGCCGTGCCTTGTGGTCCAGTGCGACGTGGCTGGTGCCATAGGCGATCTGGAACGCAGCGGCATCGGCAAAGCTCATCGTTTCAGGCAGCAGGACAGCACGATCGGCCGGAAAACACCCGTATTCAGCGAGCCCGCCCTGACCGCCGAACACCGCGACACGGCTGCCAATCGCCGGACCCTCGACCCCGTCGCCCAATGCCTCGACCGTACCGGCCACCTCCATGCCAAGGGTGAAAGGGAGAGGGGGAGTGTCCTGATATTCGCCTTTCAGCATGAGCAGATCGGCGAAATTCAACCCGCAGGCGCTGATACGGATGCCGATTTCGCCCGCGCCGGGAGCCGGGCGCGCAACTTCTTTGAGAATCGCAGGTGTATCATGCGAATCGATACGGAACGCGCGCATTGCCAGCCTCCCAAGACAAAAGCCGGGACTGGCCCGGCACCTTGATCGGATAAACGATTACCGGATTCAAAGTCAAATTGCCTCCACTGGTTGTGTCGGGACTATACGAAAGCAGTATCTGCCCGTTTAGATTGTAGGTATAAGGGACCGATCCCTTATTCGGGGTGCAATACTTCTTGCTATACAGAAACCTGCCGCTTATTTTCTGCTTAGTGTCGCTGGGATGCGCGGCCGGATTTTTATGAACGCCTGGTCGGGGTAGTATTGAAGCCCGTGCCGGACCATGAGGAAAGGATTACCCATGCCGCACCCCGTAGACGTGCATGTCGGAAAACGAATTCGCCATCGGCGCTGGCTTGTCGGCATGACACAGCAGCAGCTTGCCGAAAGCGTTGGAATTAAATTTCAGCAGATCCAGAAGTACGAAACCGGCGCCAACCGCGTCAGCGCATCGCGTCTTTGGGACATTGCCGATGCCCTGGATGTCGAGGTCAGCTTTTTCTTCGAAGGCCTTGACCAGGAAGATGGCGACAAGGACAACGTCGACATGATACCGGCGGACCTTCTGGGCGACAAGGAAGCGCTGGACCTGATCCGGTCGTATTACGCCATTCCGGAAAATCAGCGTCGCCGCCTTTTTGACCTGGCCAGGGTTCTGAGCGACGTTGCTTGAGATGATCTGACAAGCCGTTTATCCAAGCCGCGTGACACGGGGCGAGGGTAGGATGGCTTGCAGTAATTCAGAAATCGTTAAGACCGCGCACGCGCTGGCCGATGCCGCGCGGAGCGCGATTTTGCCCTTGTTCCGCGTGGACGGGATCGCCGTCGAGAACAAGGCGGATCCGTACAACGTCTACGACCCGGTCACCGCGGCAGACAAGGCAGCGGAAAAAGCGATGCGTGCCGTGCTGGAGGCGCGCCGGCCCGACGACGGCATTCTGGGCGAGGAGTTCGGCACGAAACCGGGCAAGAGCGGGCTGACCTGGGTGCTGGATCCGATCGACGGAACGCGCGCTTTCGTGGCCGGGGCGCCGACCTGGGGCGTGTTGATCGCGGTCTCGGACGACAGCGGCCCGGTCTATGGCCTGATCGACCAGCCCTATATCGCGGAACGCTTCGAAGGCGGGTTTGGCCGCGCCGTCATGACCGGCCCGCAGGGTGAACGGAGTCTGCGGACGCGGGGCAACCGCCCGTTGGCCGAAGCCACGGTTTTCACGACGTTTCCCGAGGTGGGCACACAGGCCGAAGGGGACGCGTTTCGCGCCGTCTCGGGCCAGGCGCGGCTGACGCGCTATGGTCTGGATTGCTATGCCTATGCGCTGGTGGCGGGTGGTCACGTGGACCTGGTGATCGAGGCGGGGCTCAAGGCCTATGACATCCAGGCCCCGATCGCCGTGATCGAGGCCGCGGGCGGGATCGTGACCGACTGGTCCGGTGGTCCGGCGCATGAGGGGGGGCGGGTCGTGGCCGCCGCGGGCCAACAACAGCACGCGGCGGCGCTGGACATCCTCTCGCGGTTCGTCTGAGAGTTCTGGCTCTGGACGGCAGGTCGGGCTAGGATCGAGTCATGCGACTTTCTGCGATCCTTCTGGCATGTCTGATTGGCGTGGCGCCCGTGGCGGCGGTCGGGCAGGACGTGGCCGACCGTGGCCAGGCCGCCTTGGCCTGGATCAACGCCTTTCGCGCCAAGGAAGGCCGCGCGCCGCTGGACGTCTCGCGCGACCTGACACGGGCCGCGGCAGCCCACGCGACCGATATGGCGCGCAAAGGCTATTTCAGCCATAGCGGATCGGACGGCAGCAGCATCGCGGACCGCGCCCGTCGCGCCGGCTATCGTTTTTGTTTCATTGCGGAAAACATCGCCAAGGGACAGCGGGGGCTGGAGGGTGTCCTGACCGGCTGGGCAGGCTCGCCGGGGCACCGCAAGAACATGCTGGCACCCGAGGCGGAAAGCGTCGCGCTGGTCGAGGCGCCGGGGCGGATCTGGGTGATGATGCTGGGCCGCGACGGCTGTTAGGGCCAACGCGTCGGATGGCGCCTCACGACCGCCCGAAAACACAACAGGACAGGGGCGGGCGGCCGATCAGCAGGTCTGGGCCTACACCGCAAATGTGTCGGTTTTACGCACATTTGACGGACGTGGCTGGACGCTGCCGGGGCGGCGTGGCATCACACGGGCAGGGCGATGCCGCCGCCACGGGGGAGGGACAGAGATGAATTTCGAGATGCGACCGCATATTGCCGACCTGCTGGAGCGGGTGCGGACCATGGTGCGCGACGAGATCATGCCGATGGAGGCGCCCTATCACGCGGAGATCGAAAAGGGCGACCGCTGGAGCTATACCGAGCGCCAGGCGGAGATCCTGGAAGGGTTGAAGCGGCAGGCCAAGGCGGCGGGGCTGTGGAACTTCTGGCTGACCGATGGCGACGGCGGCGCGGGTCTGAGCACCGTGGAATACGCCTATTTCGCCGAGGAAATCGGCAAGACGCCGATGGCCGCCGAGGTGTTCAATTGCAATGCGCCGGATACCGGAAACATGGAAGTGTTCCAGAAATACGGCACCGACGAGATGAAGGCGCGCTGGCTGGCGCCACTCTTGGAAGGCGACATCCGGTCGGCCTATCTGATGACCGAGCCGGACGTGGCAAGCTCGGACGCGACGAACATCTCGCTCAGCTGTGTGCGGGACGGGGACGTGTATGTTCTGAACGGCGAGAAATGGTGGGCGACGGGCGCGGGTGATCCGCGCTGCGCGGTTTATATCGTCATGGTCAAGACCGGCGATGATGACCAGCCCAAGCACCAGAGGCATTCCATGATCGTGGTGTCGGCAGACAGCCAAGGCATTGAAAAGATTAGGCCAATGAAGGTCTACGGTGCCGATGACGCGCCGCATGGGCATATGCATTTCCGGTTCACGGATGTACGCGTGCCGGTGGAGAACTTGCTGCTGGGCGAAGGGCGCGGGTTCGAGATTGCGCAAGGTCGGCTGGGGCCGGGGCGTATCCACCATTGTATGCGCGCGATCGGGCAGGCCGAGGCGGCGTTGGAACTGATGTGCCGCCGCGCCTTGCAGCGCGAGGCCTTCGGCAAGCCGCTGGCGCAGCTGGGGGCGAATTTCGATATCATCGCCGAGGCGCGGATGGAGATCGAGCAGGCGCGGCTCTTGTGCCTGAAGGCCGCGTGGATGATGGACCAGGGCGATGCGCGGGCCGCCGCGCCCTGGATCAGCCAGATCAAGGTCGTGGCACCCAAGGTGGCGCTGAAGGTCGTGGACGAGGCCGTCCAGATGTTCGGCGCGCAGGGCATCAGCCAGGACACGCCACTGGCGGCGATGTGGACGCATCTGCGCACGCTGCGCCTGGCCGACGGGCCGGACGCGGTGCATCGGCGGCAGGTGGCGCGGGCGGAGTTGCGCAAGTACACGCAAGAGAAGATCTGAGCGCCGTCTTTGGCCCCGGGCGCAAAATTTTTTCAAAAAAATTTTGCCGCCGCCGACAAGGCCTGCCTTGGCGCAATCCTCATGCACAAGGGTTAACACGCTCTGAAACACCCGTGCTTTTGCGCTCGACATCCCGGCGGGGCGGGGGCTTTATGCGGCAATGAGTTCAGAGTTGAATGCGCGGCCCGGCTGGGGTGTTTTCTGGATGGTCGTGACCGGTGTGTTGTTCGTCGGCGTGACCGCCATGGTGAAGGTTCTGGGCACGCGGATCCCGGCGACGGAAGCGGCGTTCCTGCGCTATGTGCTGGGGCTGATCTTTCTGCTGCCGATGCTGGGCACGCTGAGCCGTCTGCGGCTGGATCGCGGCACCTGGGGTCTTTTCGTCTTGCGGGGCATTGCGCATTCGGCCGGGGTGGGCCTGTGGTTCTTTGCCATGGCGCGGATCCCGTTGGCGGACGTGACGGCGATGAACTACCTGTCGCCCATATACGTCACGCTGGGCGCGGCGCTGTTTCTTGGGGAAAAACTGGCGCTCCGGCGGGTCATGGCGATCGTCGTGGCGCTGATCGGGGCGCTGATCATCCTGCGCCCGGGGTTTCGGGACCTGGGCCACGGACATTTCGCCATGCTGTTCACGGCAGTCGCCTTTGGCGGGTCGTATCTGCTGGCCAAGATGCTGTCGGACCGCTGTCAGCCGGGGCTGGTCGTGGCGATGCTGTCGATCACCGTGACGATCGGACTGGCGCCTGTCGCGCTGAGCAACTGGGTGACGCCGACCTTGTGGGAACTGGCGATCCTGATGGGTGTGGCGGCCTTTGCCACGGGCGGGCATTACACCATGACGCTGGCCTTCCAGGCGGCGCCGCTGGCGGTGACCCAGCCGGTGACGTTCCTGCAACTTGTCTGGGCGGTGCTGTTGGGCGTGACCTTTTTCGCCGAACCCTTTGATCCGTGGGTGATTTTGGGCGGGCTGGTGATCGTGGGATCGGTCAGTTTCATCAGCTGGCGCGAGGCCGTGCTGAAGCGCCGCGCGGTGACCCCGGCGGCGCATCAGACCAAGTTCTGAAGAGATTCGTTAACGCCGGGTGTGGCCCGGAATCGGCGTCGGTATCACGTCGGTATTTCCATCTGTAACGCGTCGGTGCGCTGTCCGCGTGCCCCGAATGACCAGCCCGTCCCGGAGCATTAAGCCCATTTCAACATACGCACCGGGTCAGGCGGTGAGAATCGCGTAAAGCTCATCCTTGAGCCGGGCGCGGGTCTTGCGCAGATCGGTCTCGGCGGCGGGCGAGACGGGGGTCACGTTGGTTTCCGCCGCGTGCACCTGCCGGTTGACGGTGTGATACTCCTCCATCAGCCGGGCGAAATGCGCGTCCGAGATTTTCAGCGCCGAGATGCGGTCGGCCATGTCGGGGAAGTCGTCGTGCAACTCGTGCGGGGTGTGTGACATCGGGGGTCCTCCTTGGTGTTCGCGTGTCGGAGGAGAGGTTAGGCGCGCGCGGGGGCGCGCACCTTGATGCGGATCAAACCGGAGCGGTCTTCAGCGTTGCGCGGTCTGCCATTCGGGGTGGATCCAGGCCTGGGCGTTGTCTGCCGGAAGAGTGCGGTCGAGGACGTGATCGGCCATCTTCTCGCCCACCATGATGGAGGGCGCGTTGAGGTTGCCGTTTGGGATGCGCGGGAAGACCGAACTGTCGGCGACGCGCAGGCCCTCGACGCCGATCACGCGGCCCTGCGGGTCGACCACGCTGCGCGGATCGTCCGCGCGGCCCATGCGGCAGGTGCCGCAGGGGTGATAGGCACTTTCGGCATGTTCGCGGATGAAATCGTCGAGCTGGTCGTCGGACTGCATGTCCGCGCCGGGCTGGATCTCGTGTTTCGAGAAAGGAGCAAAGGCGTCCTGGGCGAAGACCTCGCGCGTCAACCGGATGGCGCGGCGGAAATCGCGCCAGTCGCTGTCGCAACTCATGTAGTTGAAGAAGATCTTCGGCGGCGCGGCGGGATCGGCGGAATTTAGGGTCACGTGCCCGCGGCTCTCGGAACGCATGGGGCCGACATGGGCTTGGTAGCCGTGACCCTCTGCCGCCGCCTTGCCGTCATAGCGCACGGCGATGGGCAGGAAGTGGAATTGCAGATCGGGATAATCCACGCCCGCCGCCGAGCGGATGAAGCCGCAGGATTCGAACTGGTTCGTGGCGCCCGGGCCGGTGCGCCCCAGAAGCCAGGTGAGGCCGACGAGGGCCTTGCCGGGCAGGTTCCAGTACTTGTAGAGGCTGACCGGCTGGGAGGCGGCCATCTGGACGTAGACCTCGAGATGGTCCTGAAGGTTGGCGCCGACGCCGGGGCGGTCGGCGATGACGTCGATGCCGTGTTCGGAGAGATGTGCGGCGGGGCCGATGCCGGACAGCATCAGCAGCTTGGGCGAGTTGAAGGCGGAGGCCGAAAGGATCACCTCGGCATTTGCGCGGATGATCTCCTGCCGGCCCTTGCGGGTGACTTCGACGCCGATGGCGCGGCCGTCCTCGAACACCACGCGGCCGGCGAGGCCGCGGATGACGTCGCATTTGCCGGATTTGAGCGCGGGCTTGAGATAGGCGTTGGCGGCCGACCAGCGCTGGCCCTTATGGACGGTCATCTCGAACGGGGCGAAGCCTTCCTGTTGCTCGCCGTTATAGTCGGGCGTGACGGGGTAGCCCGCTTGGCTACCTGCCTCGATGAAGGCGCGGGTGAGGGGGTTGGCCATCTGGCCGCGCGTCACGTGCAGGGGGCCATCGTGCCCGCGCCAGTCGGGGTCGCCGCCATGGCCGGCATCGGTCCAGTTTTCCAGGCGCTTGTAGTAGGGCAGGACATCGGCATAGCCCCAGCCGGTGGCGCCTTCGTCGCGCCAGTGGTCGAAGTCGCGGGCGTGGCCGCGCACGTAGACCATGCCGTTGATGGAGGACGAGCCGCCGATGACCTTGCCGCGCGGGGCGGCGAGGCGGCGGTTGTTCAGGTGAGGTTCCGGTTCGGTGCGGTAGCCCCAGTCGTACATTTTCATGTTCATCGGGTAGCTGAGCGCGCCGGGCATCTGGATGAAGGGGCCGGCATCGGTGCCGCCATGTTCGATGACAAGGACGGAATGGCCCGCCTCGGACAGGCGGTAGGCCATGGCGCAACCGGCGCTGCCGGCACCGACGATGACGTAATCGGCTTGCATCAGGGACCTCCGAAGCTTGGGGTGCCGGGGAGGGGGGCGCTGCCCGCTGCGAAGAAGAGGGGGGCGCTGCCCCCCACGGCGAACCCGCGGTTCGCCGCTCCCCCCGGAATATTTATGGCCAGAAGAAGCATCAGGCGCCCTCCACCCGCAGCGCGTCGTAGGGGACCATGACGTGGGTCTGGTAGGTGGGGCGGCGGGTGAGGCGGTCGTAATAGGCCTCGACCGTCGGGTTGGCGGCGCGGGGGATGTCGATGGTGAACCAGCGGTAGAGCAGGTGGCCCGCGACGATGTCGGCGGCGGTGAAGGTGTCGCCGCAGATGTAGGGCTGTGCGTCGAGCTGGTCGGCGAGGCGCGCGAGGCGGCCGTCGAACGCGGTGATGGCGGCTGCGAGGCGGGCCTCGTCGCGGTCGGCAGCGGGGGTGCGGACGCGGGGCCAGAAGATGGGATGGGTGAAGCCCGCGGCCAGCGTCGTCTTGGCCCATTCGGCCCACATGTCGACGGGCGCGCGCAAGGCGGGGTCGGCGGGCCAGAAGGCGCCGCCGTCGCCGTAGCGCGATGCCAGGTAGCGCAGGATGGCGGTGCTTTCCCAGATCACGAGGTCGCCGTCGCGCAGGACGGGGACCTTGCGGTGCGGGTTCATCGCGCCGAATTCGGGCGTGTCTAGGCCGCCATGCACGTGGCCATAGTCGAGCCGCTCGCAGTCGAGGCCGAGCTCGGCAAGGGTCCACATGACCAGTTGCACGTTGGAGGAGGTGGCGCGGCCATAGACGGTGAGCATCATTCGCCCCTCGGGTAGCGGGCGTTTTCCTCGACCACGTTGAGGTCCATGTGGTTGCGCATGTAGCGCTCGGACGCCTTTTGCAGGGGCTGGTAGTCCCACGGATAGTAGCCGCCCTGGCGCAGTGCCTCGTAGACGACCCAGCGGCGGGCCTGGCTTTCGCGGACCTGGGCGTCGAAGGTTTCCAGATCCCAGCGGGCGGCGGCCTCGACGCGGAACCGCTCCAAGGTCGCCTTGTGCGCGGGGTCTTCGGCCAGGTTGGTGAGTTCCAGCGGGTCGGCGGAAAGGTCGAAGAGCTGTTCGGGGTCGAGGGCGCAGTTGGTGTATTTCCAATTTTCGTGCCGCAGGGCGACGAGCGGCGAATAGGAGGCCTCGGCTGCGTATTCCATGGCGACGGGGCTTTGGCGTTTGGCGCCCTGGCCCGAGGGCACGAGGCTTTCGCCGGCGACCCAGGGCATGACCTCGGACATGTCGACGCCGGCGAGGTCGCAGAGCGTGGGGCAGACGTCAATGTTGCTGACCGGCTCGGTGACGAGGCCGGGTTTCATCGCGGGGGCGGAGATCATCAGGGGCACGCGGGAGGAGCCCTCGAAGAAGGACATCTTGAACCACAGGCCACGCTCGCCCAGCATGTCGCCGTGGTCGGAGACGAAGAGGATGATGGTGTCGTTCTCTTGCCGGGTGCCGCGCAGGGCCTCCATCACCTCGCCGATCTTGTCGTCGAGATAGGAGATGTTGGCGAAATAGGCGCGGCGGGAGCGGCTTATGTCCTCGTCGGTGATGGTGAAGCTGCGCCAGTCGTTGGCATCGAAGATGCGCTGCGAATGGGGGTCGTGATCCTCGTAATCCATCGCGGGCACTTCGGGCAGCAGGTGTTCGCAGCCCTCGTAGAGGTCCCAGTATTTCTTGCGCGCGACATATGGATCGTGCGGGTGGGTGAAGCTGACCGTCAGGCACCAGGGGCGGTCGTCATGGCCGCGCCCGTAGTCATAGACCTTGCGGGTGGCGTGGTAGGCGACCTCGTCGTCATATTCCATCTGGTTAGAGATCTCGGCCACGCCGGAGCCGGTGACAGAGCCCATGTTGTGGTACCACCAGTCGATGCGTTCGCCCGGTTTGCGGTAATCGGGCGTCCACCCGAAATCGGCGGGGTAGATGTCGGTCGTGAGGCGTTCCTCGAAGCCGTGAAGCTGGTCGGGGCCGACGAAATGCATCTTGCCCGAGAGGCAGGTCTGGTAGCCGGCGCGGCGCAGGTGATGCGCATAGGTGGGTATGTCGGCGGAGAACTCGGCGGCGTTGTCATAGACGCGGCTGCGCGACGGCAGGAGGCCGGACATGTAGCTGGCGCGGCCCGGGGCGCAGAGCGGCGAGGCGGTGTAGGCGTTCTTGAACCGGGTCGACCGCTCGGCCAACGCCTTGAGGTTGGGCGCGTGCAGCCAGTCGGCGGGGCCGTCGGGGAAGAATTTTCCGTTCAGCTGGTCGACCATGAAGATGAGGATGTTGGGACGTGTCATGTGGGGGCGCCTTCCGGGAGTGAGGTGTCGATGTAGTGCAACAACACACCGATGGCGGTTTCGCCCGAGAGCGGTGCACTGTGCAGCGCCTGCCGGATATAAAGGCCGTCGATCATCGCGGCCAGACCGCGCGTGAGGGTGCGGGCGTCTTCCGCCGGGGCAAGCTGGCGGAACGCGTGGTGCAGGTTCGAGCGCAGGCGGCGGTGGTAGACATGCAGAAGGCGCCGCGCCTCGTCGGATTTCTGGGCCTGGACGTAGAAATTGAGCCAGGCGGCGATCATCTCGTCGCGGAACTGCCCGGGGGCGAAGCTGGCGCGGATGATCGCCTCGAGCCGTTGGCGGGGCGTTTTGGCCATGATGAGCGCGCCGCGCACCTCGGCCCCGTAGAGGGTGAGGATGTGGCGCATGGCGGCGGCGAAGATCTGTTCCTTGGAGCCGAAATAGTGATGCGCCAGCGCCGAGGACATGCCGGCGCGCCGCGCGATCTGGCTGACGGTGACGTCGAGCGAGCCGCGCGCGCCGATCTCATGGATCGTGGCCTCGACCAGCGCGGAGCGTCGAATCGGTTCCATTCCGATCTTGGGCAATTGGTCCTCCGTGACTGACGGCCCCATGCGGTATTGAGTTTTGATTGACTCGTCAATCAATAAACGTATTGTCTGCGTCAACAGGGGATAGGGATCAAGAATGGCAGAGGCGAAGCTTTCGCGTTGCACTGGGTCGCACGTGGCGTCTAAGGTTGCCGGGATGTCGTTTTCGGGCCACGCCGAGGGGTCTCAGCGCAGCCAAGAGGCTTTTGACGCAAACCCTGAAATTGGCGGCCCCGGACATACGCGCGTCATGCGCAGAGCATAACAGAGTATCGTGTCAACAAGGGAGAACATGACATGTCATTGATCAAAGGCGGACTTCTGGACCGTCGCGGATTTCTGAAAACCACGGTCGCGGCGGGTGTCGCGGCGGGTCTGCCGGGGGCGTCCTTTGCCCAGAGCACGCCGAAGCGCGGCGGTGACCTGCGCGTGGCCAAGGGCCACGGACAGACGACGGACACGCTGGACCCCGGCCAGTGGGAGAACGGTTACATGCTGGCGCTGGGCTTCGGTATCCACGGGTTCCTGACCCAGGTGGCCCCCGATGGCAGCCTGGAGCCGGAACTGGCCGAAAGCTGGGAAGCGTCGGAAGATGCCAGCGAATGGCGCATGAAGATCCGCAAGGGCGTGACGTTCCATTCCGGCAAGGAACTGACGGTGGAGGACGTGATCGCGTCGATCAATCACCATCGGGGCGAGGATTCGACCTCGGCCGCGGGGCCGATCGTGGCGCCTATCACCGATATCAAGGCCGATGGCGACGACACGGTCGTGTTCACGCTGGACGGCGGCAATGCCGACTTTCCGTTCATTTTGTCGGATTATCACCTGGCGATCTGCAAGGCGAGCGATGACGGCATCGACTGGCAGTCGGGCGACGGTTGCGGCGCCTATGTGCTGAAAAGCTTCAGCCCCGGTGTCAGCAGCCAGTTCGAGCGCAACCCGAATTTCTGGCGCGAGGATCGCGGCTGGTTCGACACCGTGGAAATGCTGGCCGTGGTGGACCAGAACGCGCGGACGACCGCTTTGGTCTCGGGCGACGTGCACGCCATCGACCGGGTCGACCTGAAGGCCGCGAACCTTCTGGGCCGTAACCCCGGCGTGACCATCGAGTCGGTGGCGGGCACGCAGCACTATACCTTCGCGATGTCGACCAACACCGACCCCTATACAGACAATAACATCCGCCAAGCCCTGAAATGGGGTATCAACCGCGAGGAGCTGGTCGAGAAGATCCTGTTCGGCTACGGCTCGGTCGGTAACGACCATCCGATCGGGCAGGGGCAGCGGTTCTACAACTCCGAGTTGGAGCAGAAGACCTATGACCCGGACAAGGCGAAGTTCTTCCTGAAAGAAGCGGGGATGGACAGCATCGACATCAACCTGTCGTCGTCGGACGCGGCGTTCGGCGGCGCGGTGGATGCGGCGATCCTGTACCAGGCGTCGGCCAAGGAAGCGGGCATCAACATCAACGTGGTGCGCGAGCCCAAGGACGGCTACTGGTCGGACGTGTGGATGAAGAAACCCTTCACCGCCGTTTACTGGGGCGGTCGTCCGGTCGAGGACCAGATGTTCGCCACCGCCTATCAGTGCGGGGCGGCGTGGAACGACAGCTTCTGGTGCAATGACCGATTCGAGGAGCTGCTGCTCAAGGCCCGTGCCGAGCTGGACGAGGACAAGCGCCGGGAGATGTATTACGAGATGCAGGACCTGGTGGCCAACCAGGGCGGCGTCGTGATCCCGATGTTCGCCAATTACGTCTTTGCGGTGGGCGACAAGGTTGCCCATGGCGAGATGGCGTCGAATTGGGACATGGACGGCGAGCGCTGGATGGAGCGCTGGTGGATGGCCTGATATTCAGGCTTATTCGTGAAATTTGGAGGACCCCCGGTTTGGCCGGGGGTTTTCTTTTGGTGGGGGCGGTGGGTTTTCACCCACCCTACGACGTGCCGAATAACGTTGGGGCCGGGAAGCGCGCGGAATCAAGGCCGAAGGCCGCCGCGCGATCGCCAGACCGCCCGGACGGGCTGGCGATTGGGTGACTTTGGCGCGCCGATCAAAGGTGATACGGATTTGGCTGCCATAAAGTGCCCCGAACACCTGGCGGGTCGCCATCCCGCGGTCTGGCGCTCGCACGGCTATCCCACCTTGTAAGGCAGCACACCGCGTTCATCCGGGGTGACTTGCAACCGGCGTTCCAGCGGCGGGACCGAGCGCTGGTGGCACTGGGTGCGCTCGCAGATGCGGCAGGAGATGCCGATGGGCTCGTAGGCCTGCGAGAGTGTCAGGTCGAGGTCGTCGGCATAGACCAATGCATCTGCGTGCTTCACCTCGCAGCCCAGGGCGATGGCGAAGCGGCGGACGGGGGCGCCATAGTGGCCGCCGCGTTTGGAGACGTCTCGGGCGAGGCTGATGTAGCGCACGCCGTCCGGGGTTTCGGCCAGCTGGCGCAGGAAGCGGCCGGGCGTCTCGAAGGCGCGGTGGACGTTCCAGAGGGGACACGCGCCGCCGAAGCGGGCGAATTGCAGGCGCGTGGCGGAGTGGCGCTTGGTGATCGTACCGGCCTGGTCGACGCGGACGAAGAAGAACGGCACGCCCTTGGCCCCGGGGCGTTGCAGCGTGGACAGGCGGTGGCAGACCTGTTCGATCGAGGCGCCGAAACGGGTGGCGAGGCGTTCGAGGTCGTGGCGGTGGTGTTGGGCCGCTTGCAGGAAGGCGGTGTAGGGCATGAGCGCCGCCCCGGCGAAGTAATTGGCCAGCCCGATCTTGGCGATGTCGCGGGCGGCGGGGGACTGGAACCGGGCGAAATCGAGCGTGGCCTCGATCAGCTTTTCCTGTGTCAGAAGAGCGACTTGCAGGAGGAGTTGAAAGCGGCGCGTCTCGGGTTCGGCGTGGTTCGACAGGTAGAGGATGCGGGCGTCGCGATCGTAGTGGCGCAGGCGGGCGTCGTCGCTGTCCACCACCTTGATGCCGAGCGCGTCCAGCCGCGCCTCGGCCAGCTCGGTGATGCGGCGGGGGCCGGAGGCGGGGCCGGCGAAATGCTCGGCCGCGCGGTCCACGGCGTCGATGTAGTTGTCGCAATAGTGGAAGAAATCGCGCACCTCGTCCCAGGGGGAGATCTGGGGGCGGGCATCCTCGCGGCCCAGAGCCTCGTCGAGGGAGGCGAGGCGTTCGTGCGTGTCGCGGTAGGCGCGGTGCAGTTCGAGAAAGGCGCGGGCCATGGCGGGGGCGTTCGAGGCCGTCAGGCGCAGGTCGCTGAGGCCGGGGATGTCATCGGCAAAGACGGCGTCGGCCAGTGCCTCGCGCATGTCGGTCACCAGCCGTTCGGCGTCGCCGGTGGCGAGTTCGGTGACGTCGAAGCCGAATTCCTGCGCCAGGGCGAGGATGACCGTGGTGGAGACCGGGCGGTTGTTGTTCTCCATCTGGTTCAGGTAGGGCAGGGAGACGCCGAGCTTGGCGGCGAAATCCTTTTGCGTCAGGGCAAGGCGCTGGCGCGTCTCGCGCAGCTTGGCGCCGGCATAGAGTTTCTGGGTGGCCATGGGTGGCTCGCTTTGCAGGTTTGCGTGTGCGCAGGTTTAGATTTGCAAAGCGGTGTGCGCAAGGGCGGTGTTCAGATCGAGGGCACGCCCACCTGCCGTTCGCGCAAGATGACGAGCGAGATGGCGAGGATGCCGCCCAGGGCCGTCATCAGCATCAGCCAGACCAGCGGGAAGGCCCCGGTGCCGGGGCCGAGCAGGGCACCGGCCAGCGCCGACAGGCCCGCGCCGCCGCCGATCATGAGAAAGCCCGCAAGGCCGCTGGCGGTGCCGGCGAGGCTGGGGCGGACAGAGAGCGCGCCGGCGGTGGCATTGGGGATGGTCATGCCGTTCCCGAGGCCCATCAGCGTCATCAGGCCGAAAAACGTGTAGGGCGTGCTGATCCCGGCATAGAGCGTGGCGAGGTTGATGCCGTGCCCGATAGCGTTGGCGAGCGCGCCCGCGAAGACCATGCGGTTGATGCCCACGCGGGTCGAGAAGCGGCCCGAGAGGAAGTTTCCCGTGAAATAGCCCACGGCGGGGGCGCCGAAGAAGAGGCCGAGTTCGGACGGGGTGAGGCCAAAGACCTGCGCGCCGACGAAGGGCGCGCCGCCCAAGTAGGCGAAGAACGCCCCCGAGGAAAGCGCGGCGGCGAGCGCGTAGCCCCAGAAGCGGTAGGAGGAAAAGAGCTCGGGGTATTCGGCGAACTGGTCGCGGAAGGTGCGGCCTTCGAGCGGCGCGGTTTCGCCAAGGTCGTTCCAGACCAGCCAGAGCACCGCCGCGCCCATGGCGAAGAGCGCCCAGAAGCTGCCGTGCCAGTCGAAGGCGGCATCGAGCGCGCCGCCGATGGCCGGGCCGATCATGGGCACGACGGACATGCCCATGGTGACGTAGCCGATCATCGACGCGGCCCGGTCGGCAGGGACCATGTCGCGCACCACGGCGCGCGACAGGACCATGGCGGCGACGATGCCGCCCTGAAACATGCGGAAAACGAGGAAGACCCAGATGTTCGTGGACAGAAGACAGCCCAGCGTCGCCAACAGGAAGATCACCAGCCCGCCGAGGATCACCGGGCGGCGCCCGACCCGGTCGGAAATCGGGCCGATCAGCAGTTGCAGGATGGCGTTGATGCCCAGGTACCCGGCGACGGCGAGCTGCATGACGCCATAATCCGTTTCGAAATAGGCGGTCATGCCGGGCAGGGAGGGCAAGAAGATGTTGAGCGCGAGCGTCGAGATCCCGGCCAGCACGATCAGGGTGAAGATGTGCGGCGGTGTGGAGCGGTCTAGGAAGCGGACTGTGGGCATGGCAAAGGCGCTATCCCGGAGCGCGGGGGATGTCCAGATGGGACGGGGTAAGAGGGTGTGACGAGGGGTGCCGGGCGATTGCCAGACCGCGGGCTGGCGAGCTAACGGTTTTTCGGGGCACTTTATGATAGCCAAATCCGAATTCCCTCAAATCGGCGCGCCTACCTCATCCAATCGCCAGACCGGGGGTCGGCCCCCCCTTTCGGCGATTTCCAGCAATCGCCTTTCGGTCAGCGGACGATCGCGCGGCGGCGCGGCAAGGCCGCGCCTCGATTCCGCGCGAAGTGGACGCCAGAGCGAGCGCCGACTTTGCAGATTTGCAGGTTAGCAATTCGTGCTTCGCGAGATTTGGCAAATTTGCGGAAATCCTCTTGGACGCGGTCAGCGCACGCAGTAGGGTCTCGCCAGTCAACGAGGGGGACAGCATGAAAGATATCCTGCAGGAACTGGACACGCGGCGCGGCAACGCGCGGCTGGGCGGCGGGCAAAAGCGGATCGATGCGCAGCACGAAAAGGGCAAGCTGACGGCGCGCGAGCGGATCGACCTTTTGCTGGACGAGGACAGTTTCGAAGAGTTCGACATGTTCGTGGCCCATCGCTGTACCGATTTCGGGATGGAGAAGAACCGGCCCTATGGCGACGGCGTGGTGACCGGCTGGGGCACCATCAACGGGCGGCAGGTCTATGTCTTCAGCCAGGATTTCACCGTGCTGGGCGGATCGGTGTCGCATACCCACGCGATGAAGATCTGCAAGATCATGGACATGGCGATGCAGAACGGCGCGCCCGTGATCGGCATCAACGACAGTGGCGGGGCGCGCATTCAGGAAGGTGTGGACTCGCTGGCCGGTTATGGCGAGGTGTTCCAGCGCAATATCGAGGCGTCGGGCGTGGTGCCGCAGATCAGCGTGATCACCGGCCCTTGTGCGGGGGGCGCGGTCTATTCGCCGGCGATGACCGACTTCATCTTCATGGTGCGCGACAGTTCCTACATGTTCGTGACGGGCCCTGACGTGGTCAAGACCGTCACCAACGAGCAGGTCACGGCGGAAGAGCTGGGCGGGGCCTCGACCCACACGAAAAAATCCTCCGTCGCAGACGGGGCGTTCGAGAATGACGTGGAAGCGATGGCCGAGGTGCGGCGGCTGGTGGACTTCCTGCCGCTGAACAACCGCGAGCCGGTGCCGGTGCGCCCGTTCTTCGACGACCCGGACCGCGCCGAGACGAGCCTGGATACGCTGATCCCCGACAACCCCAACATGCCCTATGACATGAAGGAGTTGATCGTTAAGGTCGCCGACGAGGGCGATTTCTATGAGATCCAGGAGGATTTCGCGAAGAACATGGTCACCGGGTTCATTCGCCTCGAGGGCCGCACGGTGGGCGTGGTTGCGAACCAGCCGATGGTGCTGGCCGGGTGTCTGGACATCGACAGTTCCCGCAAGGCGGCAAGGTTCGTGCGGTTCTGCGACTGCTTCGAGATCCCGATCTTGACCTTCGTGGATGTGCCCGGTTTCCTGCCCGGCACCAGCCAGGAGCATAACGGCGTGATCAAACACGGCGCGAAGCTGCTCTTTGCCTACGGCGAGGCGACGGTGCCGAAGGTGACGGTGATCACGCGCAAGGCCTATGGCGGGGCCTATGTAGTGATGAGCTCCAAGCATCTGCGGGGGGACATCAACTATGCCTGGCCCACCTCCGAGATCGCGGTGATGGGCGCCAAGGGCGCGACCGAGATCATCCACCGGGGTGACCTGGGCGATGCCGAGAAGATCGCCAAGCATACGGCGGATTACGAGGCACGCTTTGCCAACCCCTTCGTGGCGGCCGAACGCGGGTTCATCGACGAGGTGATCCAGCCGCGCAGCACGCGCAAGCGGGTGAGCCGGGCCTTTGCGGCGCTGCGCCACAAGAAGCGCAAGCTGCCGTGGAAGAAGCACGACAATATTCCGCTTTGAGGATGGCGTAGGGTGGGCGAAAGCCCACGCGGCGGGGATGGTGGGTTTTCACCCACCCTACGGGAATGGTCGAAGGTACGAAGTGAGATGAGCCGGGGGTTTCACATTCTGCGCGAGGACGGCGCCGTGACCGTGGCGCGGCGGGTGCCGGTACGGTTCGACGTGAGCGCCGAGGCGCGTTTTGGCCCGCTGCGCAAGCGGGCGCTGGCGCAGCAGGTGCGGCAGGACCTTTGGCGCGCGTTGCAAAACGTGCGGGGGTTTGCGCCGGTGGTGCGGGTGGCCGAGGCCGGCGATGGCGTCACCGTGACCGCGGGCGGGCAGGTCGAGGGGCGGCATGACCGCACCCGGCTGGAGGAGACCATCGCGGCACTGCTCGCCGATCCGGGCCATGTGGCACGCTGGACGAGGTGGGCGCGATGAAGGGCATATGTGCAGGGACGCTGGCCGCGCTGATGGCGCTGGCCGCCCCAGAGCAGGGCAGGGCGCAAGAGGAGGAGCGCCTTGTCCTGCCGTCGGGGCTGGAGGCGGAACTGCAGGAGGTCATCACCGGCGAGGCGGCGATGGGGCTGACGGTGCGCTTTCGCTTCGTGGCCGAGGGCTTTACCGGAGCGGAGGACTTCGAGGCGCAGACCGCCGACCTTGAATACCTGTGCAACGATTTCGCGCTGGAGCGGATCGACATGGCCGAAACGACCCCGGATCGCGTGGTGATCTCGCTGGCCGACAGGCCGTCGCAATTCGGGCAGTTCGACCCCGATGTGGCGCAGATTTTCGAGAGTTTCTCGATCGCGGACGCCGCCTGTATCTTGGAGCTGTTCTGATGGAAGCACAATATCTTGCGCATCAAAGCGCAGGCCTCTGCCGGTTTGAGGCTTTCCAGACACAGACGGGCGGGATTGCGCCGGCCACGTATGAAAATCAGGCGGATTCCGTTATGTTCACCCTCGGTTACAAACCCGTGACCCATCCCTTGAACGAGGGGCAGGTGGGGCGTTCTGCGCGTCATCTGTTGGAGTACAGAGACAGGAGACTAAAATGTCGAACAGCATCAAGAGCATCCTCGCGGTTGGTCTGGTTGCCCTCGTGGCAGCCTGCGGCCAGCAGCAGCAAGAAGAAGAATTCGTCGTGGTCGATCCCGAGCCGATCTCGACCGAGCCGACCTACACCGGCAAGCTCAAGTAAGCACGCGGATACACGACAAGGGCAGGCCCTCGGGCCTGTCCTGACCCTGAACAAGACCTGGCGGCGGTCCCTGCGCAATGGCGGAGGCGGGTCATGATCAAGCACCGCGGCTTTCCGGGGCGTCTGCCCGGCTCTGACTTCCAGTTCACCATCCGCCGCGCCAACCCCAAGGGGGCCACCGCCATCGTGCGGCGCGAGCGCTATCGCGACCGGCGCCCCGCCGACAAGCGGGCCGACACGGCCTTTGTCCGTGCCTTGTGGGAGCATTTCGGCGATCAGCCCTTCGAGCGGGGCAATCTGGATGCCGGACGGCTGAGCTGGCTCTTTGGGCGCGAAGTGCTGCCGGCGGACGATCCGTTCGATTCGGAAAGCTACGAGGCGTTGCTGATTCTGGACGTCCCGGCGGCGCAGCGCGCCTTTCCCGAGGCCTTCGACGGAGGGGGCTGGGAATGAGTTGTTCCGCTTCGGTCCTTTATTTAGGCACGTTTTTGCCGACGCCTTGGAAATACACGCGAAATACAGCCGATCACGTCGCGGCAGAACATTCGCGCTTGGCGCAACGTCAGATTGCGGGCAACTTAAGACTTGTAGTGGCGGCCTTTCCCCAATGGGCCGAGACATACCGTCTAAACCGTTACCCTTCCCCTGATGGGCGGCCTTTCGCAGCATTGCAAAGGCCGCCCTTTTTTGATGCATCGTCAATGCCTTGCGATATTCGGCAAGAGGTTGCCCAAAACCGGCGCCGTGCACGTGACGGCTTTGACGCGGCGCCTGCCATCGCATTGAGTGCGCGCAGTCATAACCACAGCGCGCGAGGCGATTTCCGATGCAGTTCGTCAAACCTTTCCTTGTTCTGGGGCTTTTGGGTCCGCTTGCGGCCTGCGGCAACACAGTGCCCGAACAGGCGCTGTTCGGCGGGGCCGCGGGCACCGGCGCGGCGGCTGTCGTGGGGGGATCTCTGCTTACCGGGGCGGCCGTGGGGGCCGCGGGCAACGTGGCCTTCTGCCAGGTCTACCCGGGCAAGTGCCGCTAACCTGAATTCCGCGCCCGTCACCGGGCGGCTCGACCTGAATGAAACCACCCCTCGCGGCAGCGGGGCGGTGGTTTTTTCGTATCATCCCCGTCCGGCGGCTGCGCCGGGGCGGGCAAGACCAAAGGGGACGTGAGATGTTCAAGAAAATCCTGATCGCCAACCGTGGCGAGATCGCCTGCCGTGTCATCAAGACGGCGCGCAAGATGGGCATATCGACGGTGGCGATTTACTCGGACGCCGACCGCCACGCGCTGCACGTGGAGATGGCCGACGAGGCGGTGCATATCGGCCCGCCGCCCGCGTCGGAGTCGTATATCGTCATCGACAAGGTGATGGGGGCGATCAAGCAGACCGGGGCGGAGGCGGTGCATCCCGGATACGGCTTCCTGTCGGAGAACCCCAAGTTCGCCGATGCGCTGGAGAAGGCGGGCGTGGCCTTTATCGGACCGCCCAAGACCGCCATCGAGGCGATGGGTGACAAGATTACGTCGAAGAAGATCGCGGCCGAGGCGGATGTGAACACCGTGCCGGGGCATATGGGCCTGATCGAGGATGCCGACGAGGCGCTGAAGATTTCGGAAGAGATCGGGTTTCCGGTGATGCTGAAGGCCAGCGCGGGCGGCGGCGGCAAGGGGATGCGGATTGCATGGAATGCCGAGGAGGTGCGCGAGGGCTTCCAGGCGTCGAAAAACGAGGCGGCATCGAGTTTCGGCGATGACCGGATGTTCATCGAGAAATTCGTGACGCAACCGCGCCATATCGAGATCCAGGTGCTGTGCGACAGCCACGGCAACGGGGTGTACCTGGGCGAGCGGGAATGTTCGATCCAGCGGCGGAACCAGAAGGTGATCGAGGAAGCGCCGAGCCCGTTTCTGGACGCCGAGACGCGCAAGGCGATGGGCGAGCAGGCATTGGCGCTGGCCCATGCGGTGGGCTATTCCAGTGCGGGCACGGTGGAGTTCATCGTCGATGGCGACAAGAATTTCTATTTCCTGGAGATGAACACGCGCCTGCAGGTGGAGCATCCGGTGACCGAGCTGATCACCGGGGTGGACCTGGTGGAGCAGATGATCCGCGTGGCGGCGGGCGAAACGCTGTCGCTGAGCCAGGACGATATCACGCTGACGGGCTGGGCGATGGAAAGCCGGCTCTATGCGGAAGATCCCTATCGCAACTTCCTGCCCTCGATCGGGCGGCTGGTGCGCTATCGCCCGCCGGTGGAGGTGGCCGCGGGCCCCTTGCTGGACAAGGGCAAGTGGCAGGACGAGGCCGAGGCCGGCGAGACGGCGGTGCGCAACGATACCGGCGTCTACGAGGGCGGCGAGATTTCCATGTATTACGACCCCATGATTGCCAAGCTGTGCACCTGGGCGCCCGACCGGGGCGCGGCCATCGAGGCGATGCGCGTGGCGCTGGACAGTTTCGAGCTGGAAGGGATCGGGCACAACCTGCCGTTCCTGAGCGCGGTGATGGACCATCCCAAGTTCGTGTCGGGCGACATGACCACGGCCTTCATCGCCGAGGAATATCCCGACGGGTTCGAGGGTGTGGAACTGGAAGAGGCGGCGCTGCGGCGGATCGCGGCCAGTTGTGCAGCGATGCACCGGGTGGCGGAGATCCGGCGCACGCGGGTCTCGGGGCGGATGGACAACCACGAGCGCCGCGTGGGCGAGGATTGGGTCGTCAGTTTGCAGGGCATCAGTTTCGAGGTCAGCGTTGCCGCTGACCGCGATGGCGCGACGGTGACCTTCGCCGATGGCGCCACGCACCGGGTGTCGAGCGGCTGGACGCCGGGCGACGCGCTGGCGGTTCTGGACGTGGATGGCGAGACGCTGGTGCTGAAGGTCGGCAAGGTGTCGGGGGGTTTTCGCATCCGCAACCGGGGCGCGGACCTGAAGGTGCATGTGCGCACACCCCGGCAGGCGGAACTGGCGCTGTTAATGCCCGAGAAACTTGCCGCTGATACATCGAAGATGCTGCTCTGCCCGATGCCGGGCCTGATCGTCAGCGTGAACGTCGCGGAAGGCGACGAGGTGCAAGAAGGCCAGGCGCTGTGCACCGTGGAGGCGATGAAGATGGAAAACATCCTGCGGGCCGAGCGCAAGGCCGTGGTGACGAAGATCAACGCCGGACCGGGCGACAGCCTGGCGGTGGATGACGTGATCATGGAGTTCGAATGACCCGGTGAACCTGCGCGGTCCTCATATCCTGCCGGCGGCGGTGGCGGGCGCGGTCCTCCTGGGGGCCTGCGCGCGCGATGACGAGGCGTCGATGCGGGCGCGGCTGGCGCCGTGGTTCAGCCTGGGCGAGACGCTGGCGTTTTCGTCCAGGGCGCGCTGTGCTGCGGCGGCGTTCCGGCTGGTAAGCTCTGACATCGGGGCTGCGGTGCCGGTGGAGCGCAACGTGCCCGACATGCTGCGCGCGCTGCCCAGCCGGGGCGTGGCGGCGCTGGACGACCCAAAGATGACGCCGGACGCGGCGATGGTGGACGCGGTCAACACGCAGCGCACGTTCGGGATGCAGATGCGCCGCGCGGGGCTGGAGGCGCGGCCCTGCATGGAGGGCAAGGTGGGGGCGGAGTTCCGCCGCCTGCTGATGCGGCCTGAAACCGTGCTGGCCTATGAGACGACCGACGGCACGCTGATGCTGATGGACCGCGCCAACCGGGTTCTGGTGGTCGCGGCGGGAGATCGGGCATGAGCGGTGCGCGCGATCAGTTGCCGCTCAGCCGGTCGCGGATTTCCTGTTGCCGGATGGGCATCTTGTCGATCGCGCGCGAAAGCTCGCGCACGCTCCATGGCGCGGGTTTGCGCAGCTCGACCTTGCCGTCCTTGCCGATGAGCGCCAGCATGAAGCCTCGCGGGCGCAAGGTGCGGCGCAAGTCACTGTCGGCGGAGGGGTCGGTGTCGGTCAGCACGACCACATCGCGCCGGTCCAGATCGTCCAGCCGGTCGGTTATGAAGTTCATCTGTTCTATGAAGCGCGGATCCGAGGCGTTGTCGGCAAAGACGACGATGGGGCGTTTTATCCAGAGAAATTCGTTCAAATCGACGCTTTCGCCCGGCAAAATGATGCCGTCGAGCGATGTTCCGTCGGTTGCGCGCGCCGCGCCCCACGCCAGGCTGGACGCGGTAAGTGCCAGAAAAGAAATGAAGATAAGCTTTCGCATCGGGCCTCCTGCTCGACCAGATATAGGCGCGAATGCGCCGAATGCGAAGGCCGTTTGGCCGCAGGGCCGCGAAAATCTTACCGTTAATCCCGTGGTCAGGTCCCGTGGTGCAGGCTGGCGCGACGCAAGGTCGACCGCCCGCATGACGCGGGCCGCACGGGAAAGGCGCGTGATCATGGACGTTGTTCTGCATATCGGGGCCCACCGCACGGCCACAACCACGTTCCAGTCCTACCTGGCCCAGAATCGCGCCGCGCTGGGGCGCATGGGGGTCACCGTCTGGGGCCCGAAACAGACGCGCGACGGTCTGCTGACCGGGGTGATGCCCGTGGACAGCCCGCGCCCGCCGCAGGACCAGCTGGACCGCGCGCGCGCCCGTATCGCGATCAACGTCGCCAAGGAGCGCCGCGCGGGCACGCGCGTGCTGGTGATCAGCGACGAGAACATGATCGGCGCGCCGCGCCGCTGCCTGCGGCAGGGGCGGCTCTACCCCGATATCGGTCAGCGGCTGGCGCGGTTCGCCCATGCCTTCGACGGTCAGGTGACGCGGGCCTGCCTGTCGATCCGCAGTCATGACAGTTTCTGGGCGTCGGTCGTGTCTTACGGCGTGGCGCGAGGGCATCGCGTGCCGGACCGTGCGGTGCTGGATGCGCTGGCGACCTCGCCGCGGCTGTGGCGCGACGTGGTGCTGGACGTGGCCTGCGCGCTGCCGGGTATTGAGCTGAGTGTGCTGCCCTACGAGATTTTCGGCGGTCTGCCCGAGCGGGTGCTGGAACATATGAGCGGGCTTGGCCCGATGCCGCGCGCCCATGCGCGAGACTGGATGAACCAAGGCCCCGGCCTGGGCCAGCTCCGCCGGATCGTGCGCGAGCGCGGCGGCGACCCTGCCCGCCTGCCCGAAGGGCCGGGAAAGTGGCAACCGTTTGACGAGACCGCCTTGCGCGAGATGCGCGAGGCCTATGCCGACGACCTGTTCTGGCTGCGTGCCGGGGCGGAAGGATTGGCGCAGCTGACAGAGGAAACCGGCCCGGTCAAGACGGGGACAACCCCGCGCCCGGACCAGAGGAAAAGAGGACAAGACGATGGGATCGAAGACCGACGATTGGCGTAAGATCGCGGAAGGCGAGCTGAAGGGCCGTCCGCTGGAGGACCTGACGTGGAAGACCCTTGAAGGGATCGACGTCAAACCGCTTTATACCGAGGAAGATGTCGAGGGGATGGACCACCTTGGCACCATCCCCGGGCAGGCGCCTTTCACGCGGGGTGTGAAGGCCACGATGTATGCCGGGCGTCCCTGGACGATCCGGCAGTACGCTGGCTTTTCCACGGCCGAGGAATCGAACGCCTTTTACCGCCGCAACCTGGCGGCCGGACAGCAGGGGGTGTCAGTGGCGTTCGACCTGGCGACGCACCGCGGCTATGACAGCGACCACCCGCGCGTGGTGGGCGACGTGGGCAAGGCCGGTGTCGCCATCGATAGTGTCGAGGACATGAAGATCCTGTTCGACGGTATCCCGTTGGACCAGGTGAGCGTTTCGATGACCATGAACGGCGCGGTGATCCCGGTTCTGGCCAGTTTCATCGTCGCGGGCGAGGAGCAGGGGCATGACCGCAGCGCCCTGTCGGGCACCATCCAGAACGACATCCTGAAAGAGTTCATGGTGCGCAACACCTATATCTATCCGCCCGAGCCCAGCATGAGGATCGTGAGCGACATCATCGAGTTCACCGCCAACGAGATGCCGCGCTTCAACTCGATCAGCATCTCGGGCTATCACATGCAGGAAGCGGGCGCGAACCTGGTGCAGGAGCTGGCCTATACGCTGGCGGATGGGCGCGAATACGTGAAGGCCGCGATCGAGGCGGGGATGGACGTGGACCGCTTTGCCGGGCGGCTGTCGTTCTTCTTTGCCATCGGCATGAATTTCTTCATGGAGGCGGCGAAGCTGCGGGCGGCGCGCCTGTTGTGGCACCGGATCATGACCGAGTTCGGGGCGAAGAACGACCGCTCCAAAATGCTGCGGACGCATTGCCAGACCAGCGGTGTAAGCTTGCAGGAGCAGGACCCTTACAACAACGTGGTGCGCACCGCCTATGAGGCGATGAGCGCGGTGCTGGGCGGCACGCAGAGCCTGCACACCAACGCGCTGGACGAGGCCATCGCGCTGCCCACGGATTTCAGCGCGCGGATCGCGCGGAACACGCAGCTGATCCTGCAGGAAGAGACCGGCGTGACGGCGGTGGTCGATCCGCTGGCGGGGTCCTACTACGTGGAAAGCCTGACCGCAGAACTGGCCGAAAAGGCGTGGGAGCTGATGGAAGAGGTCGAGGAAATGGGCGGCATGACCAAGGCCGTGGCCAGCGGGATGCCCAAGCTGCGGATCGAGGAAAGCGCCGCGACCCGTCAGGCGATGATCGACCGGGGCGATGAGGTGATCGTCGGCGTCAACAAGTACCGCAAGGACAAGGAAGACCCGATCGACATCCTGGACGTGGACAACGTCAAGGTGCGCAAGGGGCAGGTCGAGGCGCTGGAGCGCATCCGCGCGGAACGCGACGAGGATGCCTGCACCAAGGCACTGGATGAACTGACGCGCCGCGCGAAGGACGGCGGCAACCTGTTGGAGGCCGCGGTGGAAGCGGCGCGTGCACGGGCGACTGTGGGGGAAATCAGCATGGCCATGGAAAAGGAATTCGGACGGCACCGCGCCGAGGTGAAAACGCTGGCGGGCGTTTACGGCAAGGCCTACGAGGGCGACGAGGGCTTTGCCGCGATCCAGAAATCGGTCGAGGCCTTTGCCGAGGATGAGGGGCGGCGGCCCCGGATGCTGGTCGTCAAGATGGGGCAGGACGGGCATGACCGGGGCGCCAAGGTGATCGCCACGGCATTCGCCGATATCGGGTTCGACGTGGATGTGGGCCCGCTTTTCCAGACGCCGGACGAGGCGGCGCAGGACGCCATCGACAACGACGTGCACGTGATCGGCATTTCCAGCCAGGCGGCGGGGCACAAGACGCTGGCGCCGCAGCTGATCGACGCGCTGAAGGAAAAGGATGCGGGCGATATCATCGTCATTTGCGGCGGGGTCATTCCGCAGCAGGATTACGAGTTCCTGAAAGGTGTGGGCGTGAAGGCCATCTTCGGGCCTGGCACCAACATCCCCGAGGCGGCGCAGGATATCCTGCGGCTCATTCGCGAGGCGCGGGTAGCCTGATGCAGAAGCGTCCCAGGATCCTGATTGGTATGGCGGCGGGACTTGTCTGGGCCGTGGCCGTGCTGTGGATCGGACGCCAGATCCCGGTGCCGATGGCGATGATGCAGCCGACGCTGATGGGCGCGGCGTTCGGCCCCGGCGTGGTGCTTGCGCTGATGATCGGACGGCTGGCGCAGCGGCGGTTTTTCGTCGATGACACGATCGACGGGCAGCCGCTGACTGGCGGTGCTGCGATCGACGCGAAGGTGTTGCAGAACACGGTCGAGCAGGTGGTGCTTGCCTTGTGCATCTGGCCGCTGGTGGGGTTTTTCCTGGGCGCGGGCACGGTGCTGGCGCTGGGGATCGGCTTTGCCGTGGCGCGGGTGGCGTTCTGGGTGGGGTATCACGTGGCGCCGCCCTTGCGGGCCTTCGGGTTCGCGGCAACGTTCTATCCCACGGTGCTGGCGGCGCTTTGGGTGCTGTGGCGGTTGACGGTGGGGTAGGGCATGCTGAAACTGGATCATTTCGCGGTGGCCGCCGAGACGCTGAACGCGGGCCGCGCCTATGCCGAGGACGCGCTTGGCGTGGCGCTGCGGCCCGGCGGGCAGCACGCGCATTTCGGCACGCACAACATGTTGTTGGGGCTGGAGGAGGGGCTGTACCTGGAGGTCATCGCGATTGATCCCGAGGCGCCCGAGCCGGGGTACGCGCGGTGGTTCGATCTGGACCGGTTCGAGGGGCGGCCGAGGCCGACGAACTGGATCTGCAACACGCCCGATCTTGGCGCGGTGGTGGGGCGGTTTCCACAGGCGGGTGTGCCGGTGCCGCTGGCGCGGGGCGAGCTGCGCTGGCAAATGGCGGTGCCCGCGGATGGGCGGCTGCCTTGGGACAACCTCTTTCCGGCGGTGATCGAGTGGCAGTGCGCGCAGCATCCGGCGCAGATGTTGCCGGCGTCGGGATGCCGACTGGACCGGCTGGTGGTGACGCACCCGGAGGCCGAGGCGCTGAAGGGCGCGCTGGCGCCGGTGCTGAGCGACGCGCGGGTCGTCTATGAGACGGGCGCACCGGCGCTGCGGGCCGAGTTGACCACGCCGCGCGGGGCGTGCGTGCTGGCATGAGGATCCGGGCGGCGGAGGCGGGCGATGCCAAGGCGCTGGCTGGGATCGTCAATCACTACATTCGTGAGACGACGGTCAGCTTTACCGAAGACGAGAAGACCGTGCTGGAAATGGCGTTGGCCGTGAAGACGCGGGACGAGGCGGGGCACGGGTTTCTGGTGGCTGAGGGCGATGATGACCTGCTGGGCTATGCCACCTACGGGCCGTATCGCAACGGATCGGGCTATCGCGAGACGTTGGAGCATACGGTGCTGCTGCGCCCCGGGGCCGAGGGCAACGGGGTGGGCCGGGCGCTGATGGCGGCGCTGGAGGACCATGCGCGGGCACGAGGCGTGCATTCGCTGATCGGCGGGATCAGTGCCGAGAACGAAGGCGGCATCGCGTTTCACCGCCGGATCGGGTTTGCCGAGGTGGGACGGGTGGCACAAGCGGGTCTGAAATTTGGGCGGCGGATCGACCTGGTTCTGATGCAGAAACTCCTGTCCCCCGGAGGCCGCTCACTCTAGGTTGGCCGCCATGTCGATCTGGAGTCGCATATCCGAGGCGCTGTCGGCGCTGGCCAGTGGCGAGACGCTGGCCAGCGTGTTCGACCGGCTGCGCACGCCGCCCGAGCGGACGGTGGCGTTCGCCATCGCCGTGATCGCGCTAGGGGCGAAGATGGCCAAGGCGGACGGGCAGGTGACGCGCGACGAGGTGACGGCGTTCCGCGAGGTGTTCCAGATCGCCCGCGACGACGAGGCGGGCGCGGCGAAGGTCTTTAACCTCGCGCGGCAGGACGTGGCGGGGTTCGAGGAATATGCCAAGCGAATCAAGGTGATGTTCGGTGAAGATGAAGCAACGCTGAACGATCTGCTGGAAGGGCTTTTCCACATCGCGGTGGCCGACGGAGTGTATCATCCGAACGAGGATATCTTCCTGTCGGAGGTGGCCACGATTTTCGGCCTGCCGGAGCGGGAGTTCAACACGTTGCGCAGCCGCTTCGTGCCGGATGCCAAGCCAGACCCTTATGCCGTGCTGGGGGTGACGCCCGAGACGCCCTTGCCCGAGATCCGCAAGGTCTGGCGCGCCAAGGTGCGCGAGATGCATCCCGACCGGATGGTGGCGCGGGGGGTGCCGCAGGAGGCGATCAAGCTGGCCGAGAAGCGGCTGACCGACGTCAACGACGCGTGGGAGCAGATCCAGCGCGAGGCGGCCTGAACGATGCGCTTTGCCACCTATAACGTCGAATGGTTCAATGCGCTGTTCGACGCGCAGGACCGGGTGCTGGACGACGACGGGCCGTCGGCGCGGTACGGCGTGACGCGGGGCGATCAGCTGGCCGCCTTGGGCATGGTGTTCTCGGCGATGGATGCCGACGCGGTTATGGTGATCGAGGCGCCGGACAGCGGGACCAAGCGTGATACCGTCAAGGCGCTGGAAGGGTTCGCGGCGATGATGGATCTGCGGGCGCGCAAGGCGCTGATGGGGTTCGTGAACGACACCCAGCAGGAAATTGCGCTGCTGTACGACCCGGACGTGATGACCTGCCGGCATGATCCCAAGGGCGAGGAAACCGGCAAGAAGGGATCGAGCGAGGCGCCGCGGTTCGATGGCGTGTTCCGGATCGACCTGGATATCGACGCGGCCGAGGATCTGGTAGTGTTTTCCAAGCCGCCGCTGGAAGTGGCGGTGGAGGTCGCGGGCGGGTTCGGGTTTCGCATGATCGGCGCGCATCTGAAATCGAAGGCGCCGCACGGGGCGACCACGCGGGACGAGGTGATGCGGCTGTCGATCGCCAACCGGCGCAAGCAGCAGGCGCAGGCGGTGTGGCTGCGCAAGCGCATCCGCGCGCATCTGGAGGCGGGCGAGCATCTGATGCTGCTGGGGGATCTGAACGATGGGCCGGGGCTGGACGAGTACGAGAACCTTTTTGGGCGTTCGTCGATCGAGGTGATCATGGGCGGGGCCGAGGCGGGCGAGATGCGGCTTTACGATCCGCACGCGCGGCGGGCGCTGAACCAGCGGATTGGCGCGCAGCACAGCTCGGCGCGGTTCTACCTGAAGGACGAGGGGCGGTACCTTCAAGCTCTTTTGGATTACATCATGATTTCCAAGGGGTTGCGGGCGAAGACGCCGAAATGGCGGATCTGGCATCCGTTCGAGGACCCGGGATGCTGGAAGGTGCCGGAGCTGCGAGATGCGCTGTTGGCGGCGTCGGATCACTTTCCCGTCACGCTGGATATCGACCTGACATCTTAAAATTGTCACCGGAACGCGCTATATTGGGGGTATGAAACAGATTGCCTCCATCGCCGCCCTGTCGCTGACCCTTGCCGCCGCGCCCGCCCTGGCGCAGGAGGAAGAGGACGAAGGCTTTTCCCTGATGGAGCGCGGGGCGCAGATGTTCATGGAGGGCATCATGCGCGAGATGGAGCCGGCGATGCGCGACCTTGAAGGGCTGGCGCAGGAGATGGAGCCCGCCGTGCGCAATTTCGTGCAGGAGATGGGCCCGGCCTTTGCCGACCTGATGGGGCAGATCGACGATCTGAGCAACTATCACGCGCCCGAGATCCTGGAAAACGGCGATATCATCATTCGCCGCAAGACGCCGTTGGAAGATGAGGTCGATCCCGACGGAGACGGCGAGATCGAGATTTAGTTGCGCGCCCGGCGCGGGCGCAGCAGCTTGACCTCGAACTCGGCCTGAAGCGTGTCGGCCAGAGAGGCAAGCCGCGTCTGCGCGACTTCGCCGAAAAGCGGCACGGCTTCTTCCGTCAGGCGCAGGACAAGCTGTTTCTTCTTGGGGTGCCAGGTCAGTTCGCCCAGTTTGGTGTCCTTGCGCAGCCAGAACATCGCGGCAAAGCGCATGGCCTTGCCCAGAACCTCGGCCTGGTGCTGGCCACGCTCGTCCAAGAGGTCGGCGAGATCCTCGAACCGGCTGCCTTCGCGCTTGTTGGAATAGCGGTGCAGGAGGGCGAGACCCAGGAACACCCGTTCGGAATGCTTGAGCCCGCCCAAGTTGGCGCGGGTGGCGTTGTCGAAGCAATCCTCGGCGCGGTAGTCGGGATGCGAGCGCCAGCTGACATCGTGCAAGAGGCAGGCGGCGCGGATGATGCGCAGCTTGTCGGGCCGGGCACTGCGGAAGAGCGGTTCGATGAAGTGATAGATGGCGCGGCCGTAGCCGGGCAGGCGGGCATCCTTGGCCTCGGCAAAGCGGCACGCCTCGATCAGGGGATCGCGGTCGCGCAACTGCTGGGGCATCTGTTCGTACAAGAGCCCCTCGCGGATGCCATAGCTGGAGACGGCGATGTCGCGGGGGCCGAAGGTCTTGACCAGGCGGCGCAGCACCTCGGCGGCGTCGGGCACCAGCGCCATGCGCTGCGACGAGACGCCAGCGCGGTTGCGCAGATCCTCGGGGTCGGACTTGGCGATGTAGTCGGCGGTCTTGCGCACGTCCTTGGGGGTCATGCGGTATTCGTGCAGGACATGCAGGGGATAGCCGCGGCGTTCCATGTCGATCTTGGCGATGGCGCGCCATGAGCCGCCCACGAGAAACAGGCGGTTCTTCTGTTCGCCCAACTCGTCGTGCATCCGCTCGAGCGTGTCCTTGATATAGGCCTTGCGGGCCTTCTTGCCGCCCTTGACCTCTTGCAGGCTGAACGGGCCGAGGCGGGAGGTCAGGCGCTTGCCGACCTGGCCGCCGTTGATCTCGGCAAGTTCCATCGACGAGCCGCCGATGTCGCAAACAAGGCCATAGGAACCGGGCCAGCCCAGAAGCACGCCCTGGGCCGACAGGCGCGCCTCTTCGGGGCCGTCGACGACCCAGAGGTGGATGCCGGTCTCGCGCTCGATCTCTTCGCGGAAGGCGTCGCCGTCGGTGGCCTCGCGCACGGCGGCGGTGGCGACGGCGGTGAGCGGGCCGGTGCCCATGTTCTCGGCCAGACGGGCAAAGCGTTTCATGGCCGCGAGCGCGCGTTCGCGCCCCTCGGGGTTCAAACGCCCGGTTTCCGACAGGCCCTGACCCAGCCCGCACATGATTTTCTCGTTGTAGAAATAGGCCGGGCTGCGGGCGGCGCCGTCGAACACCACCATGCGGACGGAGTTCGAGCCGACGTCGACCACGCCCACGCGGCTGAGCGCCTTGGCCGCGTCCTTGTCGAAAAGCGGGCGCCCGAAAGGGCCCCATTCGCTGTGTTCGGGATCGGTCGTGCCGTCCATGACATCCCCGGCTTGGTCTCGGCCCCCTATATGCGACAGGGGGCCGGAAGGGTCAATCGTCGGTATGGGTGAGTTTGGGCACGTCCGCTGCCCCGGCGGAGCCGCGGCCCGACAGCGAGGGATTTTCCATGAAGAAGCGGTGGCAGTTGAAGGCGAAGGTGCCTTCCTCGACCGGGTCGCGGGTGAAGCTGCCGTCGGGGGCCATCACCCAGGTCTGTGCGACGTCGGCCAGGTTGGCGGCCATGACCTGGCCCACGATCTGGGCCTTGACGGTGGGGTTGGTGATTTCGACCAGCGTTTCCACCCGGCGGTTGAGGTTGCGGCCCATCCAGTCGGCGGAGGACATGTAGACGCGGGCCTTTTTCGAGGGCAGGCCGGCGCCGTTGCCGAAGCAGACGATGCGGGAATGTTCCAGGAACCGCCCGACGATGGATTTCACCCGGATGTTTTCGGACAGGCCCTTTATCCCCGGGCGGATGCCGCAGATGCCGCGCACCACAAGGCAGATCTTCACGCCGGCCTGTGAGGCGGCATAAAGCGCGTCGATCACGTCGGGTTCGATGATCGAGTTCATCTTGGCCCAGATCTCGGCCGGTTTGCCGGATTTGGCGTGCTCGATTTCGGCGGCGATCATTTCCAGCAGGCGGGGTTTCAGCGTGGTGGGCGAGATGGCGAGGTTTTCCAGCTTTTCGGGCTGGGCGTAGCCGGAGAGGTAGTTGAACACCTTGGTGGCGTCGCGGCCCAGAGCAGGATCGCAGGTGAAGAGGCTGAGGTCGGTGTAGATCTTGGCGGTGATGGGGTGATAGTTGCCGGTGCCGTAATGGGTGTAGGTCACCAGCTTGTCGCCCTCGCGCCGGACCACGGTGGAGATCTTGGCGTGGGTCTTGAGGTCGAGAAAGCCATAGACGACGTGGGCGCCGGCGCGTTCCAGCCGCCGGGACTGGCGGATGTTGGCGGCCTCGTCGAAGCGGGCCTTGAGTTCCACGAGAGCGGTGACGGACTTGCCGTCCTCGGCGGCCTCGCAGAGCGCCTCGACGATGGGGCTGTCCTTGGACGTGCGGTAGAGCGTCTGCTTGATCGCCACCACGTTGGGGTCGCGCGCCGCCTGCGTCAGGAAGCGGATGACCATGTCGAACGTCTCGTACGGGTGGTGCAGCAGCATGTCCTTTTGCCGGATGGCGGCGAACATGTCGCCGTCATGGTCCTGTACGCGTTCCGGCACGCGGGGCGTGAAGCTGGGCCACAGCAGGTCGGGGCGGCTGTCGAGCACCATTTCCTTGAGGTCGGCAAGCCCGATCATGCCGTCGACCTCGACCACCTCCTCGGGGCGGACTTCGAGTTTCTGCATGATGGTCTTGCGCAGTTCCTCGGGCGCGCCGGAGGAGATTTTCAGGCGCACCACCTCGCCGCGGCGGCGGCGTTTCAGGGCCACTTCGAATTCGCGCACGAGGTCCTCGGCCTCTTCCTCGACTTCAAGATCGCTGTCGCGCAGGACGCGGAAGTTGCAGTGGGCCTTGTAGGAATAGCCCGGAAAGAGGTGATCTAGGTTCAGCAGCAGCAGGTCTTCTAGCGGCAGGGCGCGGTACTGGCCCGGCTCGGACGGGACGGTGACGAAGCGGTCGATCTGGTTGGGGATGGGCAAGAGCGCCTGAAGCGGGCGCTTGTCGGACTTGCGCTGCATTTGCAGGGCGAGCGAGTAGCCGAGGTTGGGGATGAAGGGGAACGGGTGCGCGGGGTCGACCGCCAGGGGCGACAGGACCGGGAAGACCTGTTCGAGGAAAATCTCGCTGAGATGGGCGCGGTCGTCCTTGGACAGGCTGTCGATGTCGAGGATGGTGATGCCCTGGGCCTCCATCTCTTGCCGGAGGTCTTCGAGCGTGGCCTGCTGCTGGGCCAGGAGTTTGCGGGCGTCCTCGTCAATGAGAACGAGCTGTTCGGCGGGGGTGAGGCCATCGGCGGCGGGCGTGGTGTTGCCGGCATGGGCAAGCTCGCGCAGGCCAGCGACGCGGACATTGTAGAACTCATCAAGGTTGTTGGCCGAGATCGACAGGAAGCGCAGGCGTTCAAGCAGGGGCACGCGCGGGTTCTGCGCCTCTTCCAGGACACGCCAGTTGAAGCCCAGCCAGCTGAGCTCTCGGTTGAAGAAACGCCCGGGGCCGGTGATGTCGAGATCGTCGGGTGCAACCGGGGCCGGGGCGGGGGATTTGAGAAAATCAGGGTTTGTCATGGCGCCCTTATGGGATTGCGACGTAACGATAAGGTGACGACTGTGCCGTTACAGCCCTGCGTTGTCCAGCATGTCGCGGGCGAAGGGGCGGGTGAGGGCCCGCTTGCGCGAGAGTGCGGCGGTATCGAGCAGGGCGACGACCTGGCGGGCGGCCTCGAACGAGCGGTCGATGCGGCGCACCAGATAGGGGATGACGTCCGGTGCGGGCGTCAATTGGCGATCGTCGAAGAGCTTGGCGAGGATCGCGGTCAGAAGCATGTCGTCGGGCAGGTCGAGTTCCACGGCGGGCGTGCCCTGCATCCGGCTGGCAAGGTCGGGCAGCGCGAGGGTCCAGTGATTGGGGGCGGCATGGGCCGTCAGCAGCAGGGAATGGCCCTCGGCCAAAGTGAGGTTGTGCAGGTGGAAAAGCGCGGTCTCGGCGGGGGTCTGTCCGGCGATGGTTTCGCAATCCTCGACCGCGACGTGGCCGCGGGCGAGGGCGGGGATGTCGGCCTGGACCAGGTCGCCGGCGGGGATGATGGTGGCACCGCTTTGGGCCGACCAGACATGGGCGAGGTGTGTCTTGCCCGCGCCGGGCGGGCCATAGAGGACCAGCTTGCGGGCGGGCCAGCTTTCCCACGTGTCGATCAGGGCCACGGCTTGCGCGTTGGCGGAGGATACGAAGAAATCCTCCCGCCCGTGTGCCGGTTTGGCGGGCAGGTCGAAGCTGAGCTGCTGTGCCATTATTCGGTGTCCCGGTCGCCTTGCCCGGTATAGAGCGCGCTGTCGAGATATTGTTGCACGGCAAAGCGCATGAGCACGCCGATGGCCGCCGCGACCGGCACCGCCACGAGCATCCCCACAAAGCCGAAGAGCGCGCCGAAGACCGACAGCGCGAAGATCAGCCAGACCGGGTGCAGGCCCACGGATTCGCCGACCAGCTTGGGCGTCAGGATGTTGCCCTCGACCACCTGGCCCAGTACGAAGATGCCGGCGACGAGGCCGATCGACAGCCAGTCGCCCCAGAACTGAAAGAGCGCGAGGCCGATGGCCAGCGCGCCGCCAAGGATCGCGCCCACGTAGGGGATGAAGGTGACGAGGCCCGCGAAGGCGCCGACGACAAGGCCGAATTGCAGGCCCACAAGCATGAGCGCCACGGCATAGTAGGTGCCGAGGATCAGGCAGACCGTGCCCATGCCGCGGATGAAGCTGGCGAGGGTGTTGTCGATCTCGCCCGCAAGGCGGCGGATCACCGGGGCGTGCTCGCGCGGCAGAAGGCGGTCGATCTCGGCCACCATGCGATCCCAGTCGTAGAGCAGGTAGAACGCCACGACCGGCACGATGACCAGCAGGACGGCCACGTTGACGAGCGAGCCAAGGGAGGCGAGCACGGTTTCGACCACCTGTCCGCCGCGTTCCTGGATGGTGGTGCCGATGGTGGCCAGCGACTGGCGCAGGGTGGAATCCTGGTCGACGAGATCCGGAAAACGGGCGGTGAGGAAGTTCTGCAGATCGTTGAAGAGCTGTGGCGCGATGTCGATCAGGTTGGCGGTCTGGTTCACCAGGGTGGGAATGACCAAGAGCGCCATGATCACGAAGATGCAGATCGCCACCAGCGTGATGAGTGCCACCGCCACCGCCCGCGAGGCGCCCATGCTTTCTATACGGTCGGCCACGGGGTCGAGGAAATAGGCCACCGCGCCGCCCAGCACGAAAGGCAGGATCACGTCGCCCAGGAACCACATGACAACGAGGAACATCGCGATGGCGATGCCCCAGAATTGAATTTGTGTCCGGACGGGAAGGGCCATGCCACCTCGGGAGAACGAAATGCGTCACCTGCTTTTCGCGCAAGGGGGGCAGCGTTGCAAGCGCCTTCCGGCTTGTCTGGCGGGCGTTGAGGCCATAAACGGGGCGGGAGCACGCAATGACCAGAGGTTCCCCATGCGCCTGTCCAAGTATTTCCTGCCGGTCCTGAAGGAGACGCCCGCCGAGGCGCAGATCGCCAGCCACCGCCTGATGCTGCGGGCCGGGATGATCAAGCAGGCCAGCGCGGGGATCTATTCGTGGCTGCCCTTGGGCTTCAAGGTGTTGCGCAAGCTGGAAAATATCGTCCACGAGGAGCAGGTGCGCGCGGGCCATATCCCGATGCTGATGCCGACGCTGCAATCCGCCGATCTGTGGCGCGAGAGCGGACGGTACGACGCCTATGGCCCGGAAATGCTGCGCATCCGCGACCGGCAGGACCGGGATATGCTGTATGGTCCCACGAACGAGGAACTGATCACGGATATTTTCCGCTCTCATGTGGGAAGTTACCGGGATTTGCCGCTGACGCTCTATCATATCCAGTGGAAGTTCCGCGACGAGATCCGGCCGCGGTTCGGCGTGATGCGGGGGCGCGAGTTCTTCATGAAGGACGGCTATAATTTCGACCTGACGAAGGAAGACGCGCTGCACGCGTATAACCGTCATTTGGTCAGCTATCTGCGGACGTATGAGCGGATGGGGCTGCAGGCGATTCCGATGCGGGCGGATTCCGGCCCGATCGGGGGCGACGACACGCATGAATTCCTGGTGCTGGCCGAGACGGGCGAGTCCGAGGTGTTCTATGACAGCGAGATCACCGACCTGAAATTCGGCGACCGCGAGATCGACTATGCCGACAAGGCGCAGTGCCAGGCGGTTCTGGAGGAGTTCACGTCGCGCTATGCCCGCACGGACGAGACGCATGACGCGGCCATCTTCAACCAGATCCCGGAGGAGCGCCGCCGCGTGGCGCGGGGGATCGAGGTGGGCCAGATCTTTTACTTCGGGACCAAGTATTCCGATCCGATGGGGGCCACGGTGCAAGGCCCCGACGGCAAGCCGGTTGCCGTGCACATGGGCAGTCACGGGATCGGCGTGAGCCGGCTTGTGGGCGCGATCATCGAGGCCAGCCACGACGACAAGGGCATCATCTGGCCCGAGGGCGTGACGCCGTTCCATGCCGGGATCGTGAACCTGAAGCAGGGCGATGGCGAGGCGGACGCGGCGTGTGAAAAGCTTTATTCGGCACTGAAGGCCAAGGGGCTGGACCCGCTTTACGACGACCGCGACGAGCGGGCGGGCGGCAAGTTCGCCACGATGGACCTCATTGGCCTGCCGTGGCGGATCACCGTGGGGCCGCGGGGCCTGAAGAACGGCGTGGTGGAGCTGACCAGCCGCCGCACGGGCGAGAGCGAGGAGATGGCGCCGGAGGCGGCGGTCGAGAAGATCGCCGAGATCTATGCGCCGCATCGCGGTGAGGCCGGAACGGTGGAGCCGATGGCGGATCGGTCTTTCCACACCTGGATGTGACGGGCGTGTGGCGCAGGGCCTAGGCCGGTGCCGCGCCCGGTCACGATAATCTTGTTTCTGGATTTGTGCGAAACGCGCTATACTTGCCTCAAAACAATAAAAGACAACACGAGGCAGAGCGATGATTACCAAGGGACTGGCCCTGGCGGGCGGGCTGTGCTGTGCACTGGCCGCGTCGCAATTTCCCGAGTTTTCCCAACAGTATAAGCAGCGTCTTTCGGGCGCTGTGGATGAATTGGCCTGGGTGGTGGAGCGGTTCGACGCGGATGCCGCGGCACTTGACCTGAGCCGGGACGCGGCGCTGAGCGAGCTTGCGCGCGGCACCGCCATGGCGCAGGCCCGCAGCGAGAGCATGGGGCAGGTCCTGATCCGGCATGAGCGGTTGTCTGCGCATCTGGAGCATCTGCGGACGACGAATTCGGTCAGTGCGGCGCTGATCGGGTGGCAATACCTGGACCCGGAACTGGCGCAAAAGACCTGGGGCGATTTCGAGCCTGCGGTACCGGCGACCGTTGCGGGGGCCGGGTTTGGGTTTGGCGGGTTTCTGGCGGGGTATACGCTGATCGGGATGCTGCTGGGTGGATTTGGCCGGATGGTGCGGCGCAGGCCGGAGGCGACACCGGCGGAGTAGGGGTGGGCGCGGGCCGGTAGATCCTCATTTTATTGGTGGGGTTGTCAAACAGCGGATAGCCGCGCGATTGCCAGACTGCGGGATGGCGACCCGAGCGTCGTTCAATGCACTTTATTGCTGCCACTTCCGGAAAAGCATCTGATCGGGGCGCTTACGGAACCCAATCGCCAGACCGGGGGGCGGCCCCCCTTTCGGCGATTGCACTCAATCGCCTTTCGGTCAGCGGGCGATCGCGCGGCGGCCTTCGGCCTTGATTCCGCGCGGGCTTCGCCACATTCGGCAATCGCCTCTGCTAAACCGGGGTTGACCTTATCCCGGCACCGGATACACCGCAGAGACGCATAACGTACCCAGAGGTTCCCATCGTGGCAGTCCAGCCCAAGCCGTTTTCCGCCTTCGAGACGATGATCGCGTGGCGCTATCTGCGGGCCAAGCGGGCCGAAGGCGGGGTCAGCGTCATGACGTGGATCAGCCTGATCGGCATCACGCTGGCGGTGTTCGCGCTGATTGCCACGCTGGCGGTACGCGCCGGGTTCCGGGCGGAGTTCGTGGATACCATTCTGGGGTCGAACGCGCATGTGACGGTCTACAATGCCGGCACGGTGGATCAGCAGACGGGGCGGATCGACCGGCAGATCACCGATTACGAGGCGATGGCCGAGCGCCTGCGCGCGGTCGAGGGCGTCACAAGGGCCGCACCCCTGATCAAGAACCAGGTTCTGGCCACCGTGGGCGACCGCAATGCCGGCGTCGAGGTGCGGGGGATCACGCTGGAGGATCTGAAGGGCCTGCCGAGGATTGCGGACCCCGGGACGGCGCAGGGGGATATCGAGGATTTCGCGCTGGACTCGACCGAGGACGGCGTCTTTCCCATCGCCATCGGGTCTGGCGTGGCCAGCACGCTGGGCATCGGCGTGGGCGACAAGATCCGGGTGATCAACCCCACCGGAAACCGCACAGCGTTGGGCACCAGCCCGCGGGTGAATGCCTATGACGTGGTCTATGTGTTCAGCGCGGGGCGGTACGATATCGACCGGGTGCGGGTTTATCTGCCTTTTGCCGAGGCGCAGAGCTTCTTCAACAGCGAGGGCAAGGCGGACGAGATCGAGGTGATGGTCGAGGATCCCGAGCGGGTGGACGAGATGTCGCTGGACTTGCTGAACGCCGCCGGAGAGAACACGCAGATCTGGACCTGGCGGGATTCCAGCAGCGGGTTTCTGCGGGCGCTGGAAGTGGAGGACAACGTGATGTTCATCATCCTGTCGATCCTCGTGCTGATCGCGGCGATGAATATCACCAGTGGCCTTATCATGCTGGTCAAGAACAAGGGGCGCGATATCGGCATTCTGCGCACGATGGGTCTGACCGAGGGGTCGGTGCTGCGCGTGTTCTTCATGTGCGGGGCCTTTATCGGCATCATCGGCACGGTGATGGGCACGGTTCTGGGGTGTCTCTTTGCCCTCTACATCGACCAGATTTTTGGCATTCTGGACAGTTTCAGCGATCAGCCGATCTGGACGCCGGACACGCGGGGGATCTACTTCCTGCCCGCCAAGCTGGAGTTCTGGGACGTGATGAGCGCGGTGGGCCTGTCGCTGTTCCTGAGTTTCGTGGTGACGATTTTCCCCGCCCGGCGGGCGGCACGGATGAACCCGGTGGAGGCGCTGCGGTATGAGTGAAGCGATGCTGAAGCTGGCGGGGGTCGAGAAAGCCTATAACAAGGGCAAGGCCAACGAGGTGAGTGTGCTGTCGGGGATCGACCTGACGATCGGTGCAGGCGAGATGGTGGCGCTGGTGGCGCCCTCGGGGGCGGGCAAGTCGACGCTTTTGCATATCGCGGGGCTTCTGGACACCGCAGATGCGGGCGTTGTCGAGATCGGCGGCGAGGACATGGTGGGCCGGTCGGACCGGCGGCGGACCATAACGCGGCGGCAGGAAGTGGGGTTCGTCTATCAGTTTCACCATCTGTTGCCGGAATTCACGGCGGAAGAGAACATCGTGCTGCCGCAACTGGCCGACGGGATCAGCCGCAAGGTGGCCGAGGCGCGGGCGGCGGAGTTGCTGAGCCAGGTGGGTATTGCCGACCGGGCGGGGCACCGGCCCAATGCGATGTCGGGCGGCGAGCAGCAGCGGGTGGCGTTCTGCCGGGCGTTGGCCAACAGCCCGCGATTGCTGCTGGCGGACGAGCCGACCGGGAACCTGGACCCCGGCACGTCGGATCAGGTGTTCGCGGCGCTGATGGAGCTGGTGCGGGGCACCGGGCTGGCGGCGCTGATCGCCACGCATAACCTGGAGCTGGCGGCGCGAATGGACCGGGTGGTGAAGTTGGAGAACGGGCGGATCGTGGTGGGGTGAACCGCGCCCTGCGCGCGCGGGTGGGACATGGCGGGGTGAAACCGCGCCCAACGGATCAATGGGGGACGCCATGCAGGTGACACTGGACGAGATCGAGGCGACGGCGAAGGCGGCGCTGGTCAGGCATGGTGCGCAGGACTGGATCGCGGGCGAGGTCGCGGCGGCGGTACGCGAGGCGGAAGGGCTGGGGAACCGGATCTGCGGGCTTTACTATCTCGAAAGCTATTGCCAGCAGTTGCAGACGGGGCGCGTCAAGGGTGACGCGGTGCCCGAGGTCGGCAGACCGCGGCCCGGGGTGGTCGAGGTGGATGCGAAGTCCGGATTCGCGCAGGCGGCGTTCTCGAAGGTGCTGCCCGAAGCCGTGAAGGCCGCGAAGGAGATGGGGACGATCAGCTTTGCGGTCTGTCACGCGCATACCTGCACCAGCCTGGGCTATTTCACGGCGCAGATCGCGCGGGAAGGGTTCATCGTTCTGGGCATGACCAACGCAACGCCGGTGGTGGCGCCGCCGGGGGGCAAGCATCGCGTGATCGGTACGAACCCGATTTCATTCGCCGTGCCGGACGGCAAGGGTGGGGTGGCGATGTTGTTCGACCAGTCCACGACTACTGTCGCGCTGGGCAAGATCACCATGGCCATGGCCGCCGGAGAGAGCATTCCCGAAGGCTGGGCCGTGGATGCCGAGGGCAGGCCCACGACAGACCCGGAGGCGGCGCTGAAAGGCTCGCTGGTCAGCATGGGGGGCTATAAGGGCTGGGGGTTCGGCCTGATGGCCGAGCTGCTGGCGGCGGGGATGACCGGCAGCCGGGCGGGCGTGGACCTGGGGCCGCTGAAGACGCCCGAGGGCGCGCCGCATGACATCGGGGATTTCTACCTGATCATGGACCCAGACGTGTCGGGCGGGGCGTTTTTCGACCGGCTCCGCCAGGTCTCAGAAGCCGTGCAGCGAGACGAAGGCGCGCGGATGCCGGGGCAGGCGCGCGCGGTCAGCGATCCGGTGAAGGTCGACCCCGACGCCTGGGCGCTGGCGCAGCGGCTGGCGGGTTCGGATTAGCCCGAGCAGGTGGCGCGCAGCATGTCCATCGCGGGGGCGCGGCGGTCGTAGGACGCCTCGATGATGGCACGGCTTTGCGACGGGGTGCAATCGGCCAACCGGATGTTGCGACCGCGCTTGAGCGCCAGTGTCACGTCGTAAAGATCGTACTGGTCGAGGGCGGCAAAACTGGCGGCGCTGAAATGGGCGGGCACCAGATCGGCCGGGTCGGGTTCTTCGTAATCCTGTGCAAGCGCCGCGCTGGCAAGGCCGACGCAGAGGGCTGTCATGGTGAGGACGCGGTGCATCAAAAGGCTCCTGTTGTCTGACACCATGGATATAGGGCGCGGGCCTCGAAAACAGAAGAGCGGTTTCAGTCTGCCGGGTGGCAAGGCCCGTTCGGAGCGGCCCGGGCGCCGGGAGGCGGCAGACGGTCCAGCGCCGGGTTGCAGGGCAGGGCGGCGCTGTGGGCGTCGGGCGCGGTGAGGGCCATCACCAGCAGGCCGGCACCGAGGCGCATGGCGGGTTTCCAGGGGAAGGCGAGGGGCGGTGGCATGGGCGGCGTGTCCTTCGATTGCGTCGGATGCAGATGCGTCGGCGCCGGGGCCGGAGGGGTTCAATCGCCGGGCTGCGTGATCCGGGGTTCACGCAAGGGTGACTGGCGCGTGCGGGCGGGCCGGCTAGGTCACTGCGGGTAACGAGGAGGAAATGTTATGCGTATTGTCCTGTCGGCCGCCCTGGCCGCCCTGACCTGTCTGTCGGCGCCTGCGGCATGGTCCGCGCCGGTGAGCTTTGACGAAAGCTGGAAACATCAGCGGTTCTCGCTGTTTTCGAGGAATGAGTATGCTCGGAGGGGCGGGGCGCTGGACGTGGCGTCGGACGGCGCGGTGTCGCTGCTTTACCGTGAATTGCCACAAAGCGCATGGCGGGCCAGTGGCGCCTCGTGGAGCTGGCAGGTGTCGCAAAGCGTGCCGCCCACCGATCTGGCCCGCAAGGGTGGCGACGACCGCAACCTGGCGCTGTACTTCGTGTTCCTGCCAGAGGCCGAGGCCGAACGCGTGGCGGGCAGCCGCGTGACCGAGCTTTTGTCGAACGACGCTGTGCGGGTGCTGGTCTATGTCTGGGGTGGCGAGCACGCACGGGGCGCGGTGCTGGACAGCCCCTATCTGGGTGCGCGGGGCAAGACGGTGGTGCTGCGCGGCGCGGGCACGGGCGAGGCGCGCGAAAGCGTCGATCTGGCGGCCGATTACGCCCGTGCGTTCGGCGGACAGGCGACGTCGCTGGTGGGGCTGGCGGTGTCGGGCGACAGCGACGACACCGACAGCGCCATCCGGGCGCGGATCATGGGGCTGCAGGTGCGGTAGAACTGTGGCCACATGATCCAGATCAAGGTGCGCTGCGCCGTGCGGGTGCATACTGGATCGCAGGATGCCGTTCGAGCCAAACCGGAGCGCAGTTGCCGGTTGCCGGAGCGCGGTATCGTTGCACGCCCGGAGGAGCACATGAGCGCAGTCAGCACGCGAGGGACAAGGGCCGGACGCCGGCGGTTGACGGGGGTTGTTGCATGTCTGGCCCTGGGCGCGGGGCCGGTTCTGGCGGAGGGGGATGCCGGAGCCGGTGCCGCGCTTTATGCGCAGCATTGCGTCAGTTGCCACGGAACCCGGGCCGATGGCCAAGGCCCGATGCGCGAGGTGCTGTTGGTGCAGCCCTCGGATCTGACGACGCTGACCGCGCGCCATGGCGGCACTTTTCCGGTGCTGCGCGTGGCCGAGCGGATCGACGGGCGCGACCCGCTGGTCGCGCACGGGTCGGGTATGCCGGTCTATGGCGATTTCTTCGACACGACCGAGCAGGTGGCGGTGCGCACCGAGGCGGGCCAGCCGGTGATGGTGACGCCGCCGGTGGCGGACCTGGTGGCGTTCCTGCGGTCGATCCAGGCGGAGTAGGCGCAGCCGGATTTGATACGGCGGCGGGGCGGGCTATCTCCTGCAAAAAGGAGTTTTGTCATGACCCGTTTTCTGTCTTTTCTCGTAGTAATCTTCCTTTTGGCTCTGCCGGCGCGCGCTGATGACGCCGCGCGGCAGGTGATCTCTGACCAGCTTGACGCGTTTCAGCAGGACGATTTCGATACGGCCTTTACCCATGCCAGCCCGATGATTCAGGGCATCTTCGGCTCGTCCGAGAGGTTCGGGCAGATGGTGCGGAACGGCTATCCGATGGTCTGGCGGCCTGCGGAGGTCGAGTTCCTGGGCGAGCGGGACGAAGGCGATGCGCTGATGCAGGACGTACTGATCCGGGGCGCGGACGGGGTGTATCACGAGCTGGAATACGAGATGATCCAGGGCCCCGGCGGCTGGAAGATCAACGGGGTGCGGGTGAAGCGCACGGGCGAGGGGCTGGCCTGAGCGCCGCATTTCCTGCAAGTGACTGACAGGGCAGCCCTTTCCGCAAGAAACGGGTCGTTCATCCACTGACGTCATGCCAGTAAGGGGCATGACGACAAGTCCTTCCATTTCCGCCGTCTCGGCCCTGATGCTGCTGGCGCTGGCCACCGTCTGGGGCGGGTCGTTCTTTTTCGCCGAAATCGCGCTGACCGAGGTGCCGCCGCTGACCATCACGTTGCACAGGGTGGTCTGGGCGGTGCCGATCCTGCTGGTGGTGGTGCGGCTGCTGGATCTGCGCCTGCCGCGCGCGCCAAGGGTCTGGGGCGCGTATCTGGTGATGGGGGCGCTGAACAACGCGATCCCGTTCTCGCTGATCTTCTGGGCGCAGGTGGAGTTGCAAAGCGGCCTGGCCTCGATCCTGAACGGGACGACGGCGGTGTTCGGCGCGGTGGTGGCGGGGCTGCTGTTGCGCGACGAGCCGCTGGTGCCGCTCAAGATCGTGGGGGCGCTGCTGGGACTGGCGGGCGTGGCCGCGATCATGGGGCCGGACCTGCTGCGCGGGGTGGATTTGCGCAACCTGGCGCAGATGGCGGTTCTGGGCGCGGCGCTGAGCTATGCGCTGGCAAGCGTCTGGGCCAAGCGGGCGCTGGCGGGCCAGGCACCGCAGATGAACGCGCTGGGGATGCTGATGGGGTCGAGCCTCTTGATGCTGCCGTTGGCCCTGTGGGTCGACGGTGTGCCGCGCTTCGATCTGTCGGCGCATGTCTGGGCAGCACTGGTGTCGGTCGCGGCGCTGTCGACGGCGCTGGCCTATCTGCTCTACTTCGCCATCCTGCGGCGCGCGGGAGCGGCCAACCTGATGCTGGTGACGCTGATGATCCCGCCCTTTGCCGCGGGCCTCGGCGCGGTGTTTCTGGGCGAGCGGTTGGGCGCGGAGGCGTGGACCGGGTTCGGTCTGATCGCACTGGGCCTTCTCGTGACGGACGGGCGCGTATTGCGCCGGGGATGATCCATGTCAAGGCGGCCCGGGGGCAGCGGTGGAACAATGGCGTGTCCAACGAGGAGGAAACCGTCATGTATGCCCATATCCTTGTGCCTGTGTCCTTTGACGAAGAGCGCGACGCGAAGGGCGCGATGCGCGTGGCCGAGGTGCTGGCCGAGCACAGCGCGAAGATCACGCTGTTTCACGTGATCGAACAGATACCGAGTTATGCCGCGGCCTATCTGCCCGATGGTTACCTGAAGGAGCGCAAGACCGCGCTACAGGGCAAGCTTGAGAGTGCTGTAGAGGGCATGGAAAACGCCGCCGCCGTGGTTGTGGACGGCCATGCGGGGCGGAGCATCGTGGAGTACGCAAGCACCCACCGCGTCGATTGCATCGTGGTCGCGGGGCATCGCCCGGGGATGCAGGACCTGCTGCTGGGCTCGACCGCGCATTATGTTGTGCGACATGCCGCCTGCGCGGTGCACGTGCTGCGCTGAGGCTTGAGAAACCGGCGGGCGATGCCCATCTGACAGGGCATGAGAACTTACAGGAGGACTGCCCGATGAAATGCCCGGTTGACGGCGAAACGTTGGTGATCACCGACCGCGCCGGTGTCGAGATTGACTATTGCCCGCAATGCCGCGGGGTGTGGCTGGACCGGGGCGAGCTGGACAAGATCATCGAGCGGACCACGCCAGAGGCGCCCGACGCCCGCGTCTGGCAGGCCGACAGCCGCCCGGAAAAACGCAAGAAGCGCGGCGGATTTCTGGAAGAGTTGTTCGACTTCTGAGATCCGCGTTGCAAGGTCCCGGTGCGCGTCAGGCGCGGCGGGGCCGGCGCAGGATGTCCATGACTGTTATTCCTGGCGCCCGGGCGCAGGCGAGGACCAGCGATACCGATGCGGCCACGCCCGCGCTGCCCACGAGGAATGCCGCGGTGTCTTGATACGCCCCGGGCGGTGTCACGGCCCAGATCAGCAGAACGGCAAACCCGTGCAGCAGGAAAACGGGCAGGCTGCGGCGCCCCAGCCATGTAAGCAGGCTGTCCTGGGTCGGAACGAGGGTGAGGAAGGCGAGGGCGGCGGCCACCCCGGCGATGATCAGCACCAGCCGGACGGCTGCGAGCCATGCGGTGTCCGGCCCGATATGCGCATACGGCATCGCGCCGTAAAGCGGCAGGATCGACGCACCGTTCATAACCAGGTGAGCGGTTGTCCCGCAGAGCAGCCCAAGCAGCGCGGCGCCGGCACGCCCGTGGCCGGAGGCCAGCGTGCGAATGCGGGGGCCGTAGAGGTGGCCGACAAGAAAGACCGGGAAGAACACGAAGCTGCGCGACAAGCTTAGCGTGTGGCCGATCGAGTCCACGAAGCCTGCGGCGACGGCAAGCATGGTCGCGGCAAGGATTGGGTATCTCAGCCGCACAAAAACCGGCAGCAGCAGACGCCATATCGCGAGGCTGAGCAGGAACCACAGGATCCATTGTGGTGTCAGCAGATCGGGATTGCTGGCCGGTCTCAACCATTGCAGGGCGGGCCAGTAGAGCGCCTGGAACACGATCAGCGGAATAAGCAGCGATCGCCCGATCTGCGCAAGTGCGGGACGGTCCAGCGTGGCCGAAGACACCATGCCGCTGATAAGGATGAAGGCCGGCATGTGAAAAAGGTAGATCGCGCCATAGACCCCGGCCACGACCGGATTGGACGGCACGGCCTGCTCGATCAGGTGGCCCCAGACCACGAGCAGGATCAGCAGACCCTTTGCATTGTCCAGCCATGTCGATCGTTCGCGCGGCAAAATGCGGATTCCTGGCAGAAGTGGCAACCTGGGTGCTTGGTGACGGGGCAGTGTGGCGAAGTTAAGGCTGGGGTGCGCGCGGACAGGGTGTCATCTGCCATACTGCGGGCGGGCATATCTGTGATAGAGTGCAAGGGCACGCGGTCTGGCGTGCGGGCTCTGCACCTTTTCGGTTTGGGTAATTTGTAGATATTAATCAGGGTCTTGTGTTGTGAATTGCAAGCATGGGAATGATACTGATGAATACCAAGGGTCTTTTACTTGCCGTCGCGTTGACATGCGGCGCGCCCGTCACGCCGATGGCGCAGGATGATGTGCGAACCGAAACGGTCCGTTTCGCCGCAGGCACCAGTGGCACGACGATCACCGACAGGATCACCGGCTATGAAAGCGTGCTTTACACACTGGGCGCAGAGGCGGGACAGCGGATGCAGGTGCGGCTGGAGCCGTCGAACCTGGCCAGCTATTTCAATGTCTATGCCCCCGGCAAGGGACCGGGGGACGAGGCGCTGGCCAATGCCGGCACGATGGGCGAGATGGTGCCGGATTTGAACCGGTTCGACGGGGTGCTGCCCGCGTCCGGGACCTACACGATTTCGGTCTACATGATGCGAAGTGCCGCGCGCCGCGAGGAAGTGTCGGACTACAGCCTGACAATAAGCATCGAGGGCGCGACCGGCGACACGGTGCAGAACGACTACGCGGACGGGCTGCAAGGGGGGCCGGACTTTTATCGCGTGGCGACCTCGGGCGGTGGTGTGCTGAACCTGCGCGCCGAGCCTTCGGGCGGTGCAGCCGTGGTGACGACGCTGAGCAACGGGCAGAACGTCCGCAATCTAGGCTGCCGCATGGAAGAGGCGCGCCGCTGGTGCCGGGTGGCCACGCTGGCCGATCCGGGGTTCGAAGGATGGGCGGCGGGCGATTACCTGGTGGAGGGCAGTAACGATCCCGCTGCCGGCACGACCGGGGCGACGAGCGGCGCGGCTGCGCAGAGCACCGAGATGCCGGATGCCGCCGAGCAGGCGTGCCTGCGGGCCGTGACCGAGGAAACCAGCAACCCGGACGTGGTCCTGCTGAGCTCGTCGTTCTCCGAGGCCGGCACCGAGGTGATCGTGGGCGTGGGAGCGGGGCAGGCGCCGTGGCGGTGCATCGCCTATCGTGACGGGTCGACCACGCGGCCCATGTCGCTGACTGACGAGGGCTCGCTTTAGCGGGAAATGTCGACGTGACAAAGGCCTAGCAACTCCGCCGCGCGCTTTGTAGGGTCCGCCGCAGGAGGGCCACTCTATGCACAAGATCATCGCGCTTTGGGCGCATCCCCGGTCGATGTCCACGGCGACGGAGCGGATCATGCGCGAGCGCGGCGATCTGGATGTGCTGCACGAGCCGTTCATGTACGACTATTACGTGGGCCAGGGCCGGGATTTTCCGGGGTTCGAGCCGGTGCCGGGGCATCCGACAACCTATGACGGCATCTGCGACATGCTGCGCGAGAAGGCCGAGCATGGCCCGGTCTTTTTCAAGGACATGGCGTTTTACGTTGTGCCCCGTATGCTGGACGACCCCGAGATGCTGCGCCGGATCACCCATGTATTCCTCGTGCGCCCGCCGATGGCGTCGCTTTTGAGCTATCACAAGCTGGACCCGGATTTCACGCGCGAGGAAGTCGGGATCGAGGCGCAATGGAAGCTGTACGAGGTGGCCGAGGATGCAGGCCTGTCGCCCGTGGTGATCGAGGCCGAGGCGGTACGGGCCGACCCCAAGGGGATCATGCGCGCGCTTTGGGCGCGGATCGGGCTGGACTATACCGAGGCCGCGTTCAACTGGCAGGCCCCGCCCAAGGAATGGGAGCATGTCAGCGCCTGGCACGAGGAGGCCAGCACGTCATCGGGCATTCGCACGGCGGACCCCGAGGAGATGTTGCGCAAGGAAATGGAGTTCGAGGCGCTGGTCGAGGAGGCGCCGCATTTGCAGGACTACCTGACGCATCACGCACCCTATTTCCGGAAACTGTCAGAGCGGGCGCTGCGGGTTTGAACGTAACCGCCCGCCCCGGAGAACCGGCGCGGGCGGAAACAGTGAGCGGTGTGGTCTGTTACTGCATCTTCTCGGCGATATTGTTTGCGAACGCGCCGACCATTGCGGTGTAGAACTCCGTGCTGCCGGGGGCGAGCAGCATGATGTCCGAGCCCGCCGGCAGCAGGACCGCGGCCTGCTCGGCGCTGACGGTCAGGTTGTAGGCTTCGTCATACTGGTCGCCGGGGCGTTCGATCACGACGTCGCCGGAAATCCTAGAGTCGGCGAGGTCTGCGACGCTCTCGAAGGACGAGGCCAGTTCGACCGAGGTGATGTCGATCATGATCTGGGCACCATCCTCGCCGTCAGCGGCGATCTGGTCCGAGAGTTGCACGGCCAGCGCGCTTTCCAGGTCGGTGGGCAGGTTCGCCCAGACGCTGGCGGCGGTGGCGTTCTGGATGGAACTCAGGTCTGCCTCGACGGAAATGTCCGAGACGGCGGTTTCAGCGGCGGTCGCGGCGAGCGGCAGGGAAAGCAAGGCTGCCACCGCGGTGGTTTTGAGAAACGATTTCATCATGTTACTCCTTTTTTGCCGACCGTCGGGCGGCCCCGTGGCGCACCCCTTGTGGCGGTCGGCGAGATAACCTCGAGCGGGGCGGGAAGGTTCCGATGCATTTGGGAGATCGGCGGAAACGTGCCAAGGTGAACGCGCGCGACGGTTGGAACGAGGGCGGCAACATGCGGTGGCAGGCTTTGGGTGTCTTGGCATTGACGGGCCTTGCGGCCTGTGCCGAGGTGGATTTCGAGGACGCCCGGCCCGGCGAATTCGAGGGCGCGGTGTCGGTCTATTGGCTGGAACAGAGCACGTCTGCATCCGGCAGCGGCGGGCGGTTCGTCTATGTCCCGGTGCCGGGGTTCGAATTGCGGTTCATCCGGCCCGAGGGGGAGGTGCCGCGTGTCATTGCTCCCGGCGTGATGTATACCGATGGCGGCTCGGTGCCGCGGGTGGCGCAGGCGTTCCGGGGGTTTTCCCCGTGGAGCTATGGGCCGGTCTATATCGTGCATGACTGGCTGTTTGCCGCGCGCCGCTGTGTCGAGGACCCGGAGGCGACGCCGGAACAGTTGAAAACCCGCGACATGCGCTTTCAGGAGACGGTGGATATCTTCGTCGAGACGCTGAAGACGCTGGAACGTGACCGGCGGATCGTGGCGCGGGATTTCAGCCAGGAGACGGTGGCCAGCGCCATCGCGGGGCCGATTTCGCGCAACCTGTGGGCGCGGACGGATGCGTGCGACGAGAACAGGCTGTCGGAGCGAGACCAGGCGGTGGTGGACCGGATCCTGCAGCAGCAGAAGACGCTGCGGACGGCCCGCGTGCCGGGGCAGGAGCAGGTGATCGACGGCGTGCGGGTGCGGCTGGTGGATACGATCTCGTTTTGAGGCGGGGCTATGCTAGGCTTTACGCGAGGAGGAATCGCCCATGTTGAAGATCGAGGCCGGGGCCACGTGCCAGACCGTCGTCACCACGTTCGAATGCTCGCCGGGCACCTGCGCGGACCTGCTGGAGGCGCTGGAGGCGGCCTATGCAGAGTTCATCTCGAAACAGGCGGGGTTCATCGCCGCCGCGCTGCATGTGAACGACGCGCAGACGCGGATCGCCAACTACTCGCAATGGGAACGGCGGGAGGATTTCCAGGCGATGCTGCGGAGTGACGAGATGCGGCGGCGGAACCGGGAATTCGCGGGTATGTGCTCGCGGTTCGAGCCGGTGATGTACGAGGTGGCGGGGGTGTTTTGAGGGAACGGAGAACGAAATCTTGAAAAGATTTCGATACGCTTTCTTTTCAAGAAAGCGGCTCGTCACGTGCAATCCAACGGACAGGCGCGCGGTTGCAGAAAATCACGATCTGCCCTGCATTTTCAGCGACCTGGAAGCCGCGCCTGTCAATCTCGCTCAGGAATCTATCCATGCCTGCGAACCGCTCGATGTCGCGTGCCTTGCGTCTGATGACTCCGCCCTGCTGGACGGCTTTCGACATGAATAGGTCGCGAAGCCAGTTGTCGGGTGAAAGAGGAGAGTTTAGATTCTGCATAACGCCAGTTTTGCATGCCTTGGTTAAGCAGACGTAAAATTCACCGCTTCTTCCTTTTCACATTCCCACCCCGCTGCCCCGGCCGACCCGCCGTCGACCGCCCCCGTGACTTCGTGGCAGCATCTGACGCCGCCTCGACCGCCGATTGACGCGCCAGGGGGTCGTCGTGGACGGCGAGGTCGACGGCCTCGAGGCGTTTGACCTCGTCGCGCAGGCGGGCGGCTTCTTCGAATTCGAGGTTTTCGGCGGCCTTGCGCATCTCGGTGCGCAACCCGTCGAGATGGGCCTGAAGGTTGGCGCCGATCAGGGGCTTGTCGACCTTGGCCGTGACGCGGTTCATGTCGACGTCGCCCTTGTAGAGGCCTTGCAGGATATCCTCGACATTTTTCCTGATTGTTTCGGGGGTTATGCCGTGTTCTTCATTATAGGCGATCTGCTTTTCGCGGCGGCGGTTGGTCTCTCCGATGGCGCGTTCCATGCTGCCGGTCATGCGGTCGGCGTACATGATCACGCGGCCCTCGGCGTTGCGCGCGGCGCGGCCGATGGTCTGGATCAGCGAGGTCTCGGAGCGCAGGAAGCCTTCCTTGTCGGCGTCCAGAATGGCGACGAGGCCGCATTCGGGGATATCCAGCCCCTCGCGCAAGAGGTTGATGCCGATCAGAACGTCGAAGGCGCCGAGACGCAGGTCGCGAAGAATCTCAATCCTTTCAATGGTGTCGATGTCGGAGTGCATGTAGCGCACGCGGATGCCCTGTTCGTGCAGGTACTCGGTCAGGTCCTCGGCCATGCGCTTGGTAAGGGTGGTCACAAGCGTGCGATAGCCGGCCTGTGAGACCTTGCGCACCTCATCCAGCAGGTCATCGACCTGCATCTCGACCGGGCGAATTTCGACCTGCGGATCCAAGAGGCCGGTGGGGCGGATCACCTGTTCGGTGAAGACGCCGCCGGTCTGCTCGATCTCCCACTTTGCCGGGGTGGCGGAGACGAAGACCGATTGCGGGCGCATGGCGTCCCATTCCTCGAACTTCAGGGGGCGGTTGTCCATGCAACTGGGCAGGCGGAAGCCGTGTTCGGCGAGCGTGAACTTGCGGCGGTAGTCGCCCTTGTACATGCCGCCGATCTGCGGGACGGAGACGTGGGATTCGTCGGCAAAAACAATGGCATTGTCGGGGATGAATTCGAAGAGCGTGGGGGGCGGTTCGCCCGGGGCGCGGCCCGTGAGGTAACGCGAGTAGTTCTCGATGCCGTTGCAGACGCCGGTCGCCTCGAGCATTTCGAGGTCGAAATTGGTGCGTTGTTCGAGACGTTGAGCCTCGAGCAGTTTACCTTCGCCGACCAGCTGGTCGAGGCGGGTGCGCAGCTCTTTCTTGATGCCGATGATGGCCTGCTGCATCGTCGGCTTGGGCGTCACGTAGTGGGAATTGGCATAGACGCGGATCTGGTCGAAGGATCCGGTTTTCTCACCCGTCAGGGGATCGAATTCGGTAATGGATTCAAGCTCCTCTCCGAAGAAGCTCAACTTCCAGGCGCGGTCTTCAAGGTGGGCGGGGAAAATCTCCAGACTGTCGCCGCGCACGCGGAACGAGCCGCGCTGGAAGGCCTGGTCGTTGCGGCGGTATTGCTGGGCGACGAGATCGGCCATGACGGCGCGCTGGTCATAGTCGGAGCCTACCTTGAGGTCCTGCGTCATGGCGCCGTAGGTCTCGACCGAGCCGATGCCGTAGATGCAGGAGACCGAGGCCACGATGATCACGTCGTCACGTTCCAAGAGCGCGCGGGTGGCGGAGTGGCGCATCCGGTCGATCTGTTCGTTGATCTGGGATTCCTTCTCGATATAAGTGTCCGAGCGCGGCACGTAGGCCTCGGGCTGGTAGTAGTCGTAATAGCTGACGAAATACTCGACGGCGTTGTTGGGGAAGAAATTCTTGAACTCGCCGTAAAGCTGGGCCGCGAGGGTCTTGTTGGGGGCGAGGATGATGGCGGGGCGCTGGGTTTCCTCGATCACCTTGGCCATGGTGTAGGTCTTGCCGGTGCCGGTGGCGCCCAGAAGGACCTGGTCCCGCTCGCCGTCGTTGACACCCGCCGACAGCTCGGCAATCGCCGTGGGCTGGTCGCCGGCGGGCAAGAACTCGGTCACCATCTCGAACCGCTTGCCACCCTCCAGCTTTTCGCGGGACTTTACGTCCGGGGCGGGGGCGTGCAGCATCGGCGCGGTCTTGTCGGAGTGGGCATAGGGCATGAACGAAGGTCCTTTCGTTAACGCCCCATACTTGATGTGTCGGCAGGGCAGTTCAACCCCGGCTTGGGGGGCGTCAGCTGGCGGGCTCGAAAACGCCACAGGCGATCCGCGCGCCGGCATCGCCCGCAGGCTGGGACTCGTAATCGTCCGCACCTGAATGCACGATGAACGCGGCCCCGTCGTCGTCCGTCAGATGATCGGCCGTCAGCCGTTCATTGAAGTGGGTGACCACAAGTTTTTCATCGCTGCCCACTTCGGCATTGGGCAGATCGCCCGGGTGCGGGCCGCCTTCGACCGAAACACCGTGCTTGGCGTCGCCGGCAACATGCCCGCCGGCGGATTTGAAATCGGACGCCGAACAATCGCCGGTCTCGTGGATATGAATGCCGTGGGGTCCGGCGGGCACGCCTTCGAGATCGACGCTGACGCGCATGACGCCCGACGCGGTGGGGGTGATCCGCACGGTGCCGGTGATCGCGTCCTCCGAGCCTTCGACCTGGGCCGCGAAGCCCTTGTCCTGATCGGCGTCGGCAAGAGCCGGGGCGGTGGCAAGCGCGGTTGCCGCCGCGAAGAAAGCGGTGTGCGCGAGGGGGTGAAATCGCATGTCTGTCCTCCTGAGTTCACGTAGGTTGAAAACGAGTGGCGACAGGGCCGAGTTCCATCGCGCGGCGCGGCGCATTTGCGGCCTTGCCGCGCGAGGCGGATTTTGGGATAACGGCCGCGCAATTCAGGAGACACGCCATGCCAGCACGCATCTACCAGCCCGCGCGGACAGCCACCCAATCGGGCCAGGGCAACACCAACACCTGGGTGCTGGAGCATGTGAACGAGACCGGGCGCGACGTGGATCCATTGATGGGCTGGACCAGTTCGTCGGATACGCAGGCGCAGGTGCGGTTGCGGTTTTCCAGCAAGGAGGCGGCGCTGGAATACGCCAAGGAGCACGGCATCGACGTGGTCGTGGCCGAGCCGCACAAGCGCAAGCCCAACATCCGCAAGGGCGGCTATGGCGAGAATTTCGCCACAAACCGGCGGGGCGCCTGGACGCACTGAGGTGCGGGCGCATGGCGCGTGGATGAAAGCCCCTACACGGCAGAGCTGACGCGGGCGGTGGAGGCCGCCTATGACGCGTTCGGGCGCGGGCATTTGAGTGGCCAGCTTGAAGTTTGCCTGTGCCCCGTCTGCATGACCGAAGACGCGCGGGCCGGGATCGTGGCCACACGCAACGACCGGCTGAGCGTGGCGCAGATCTGCGATTACTCGAACTCGGCGCACGGGGTGCCGCGGGATCTGGACGATCTGAAGCTGTTGCTGCCGCGATACCTGGATCTCATGGCCGGCGACGAGTTGGTGGATGACATGGGGGGCGGCACCGAGCTTTTGCGGTTCGGCGATGCGGTGCGGACGCATCCGGAGCTATTCTCGCCCGCCGAGCGGCGCGTTCTGGACGACTGGTCACGGGCGATGATGTGGCATTTCGCCTGGGCCGACACTACCGAGGACGGGGCGGTCTATGCGCCGCCGGCGCTGTTGGAGACGTTGCTGTGCGGAGGGTGGCCGCTGGCGGTATTGACCGGCGCGCTGGAGGACATCTTCGCCGATCCGAAGCTTGGGCCGAACAGCCTGTCGGTGCTGGCGGGCGCAGTGATGGGCCGGGCGCGGCGCAAGCATGGGCGGCTGGCGCCGGACTGGTTCGCGCTGCGCTACTGCGGCGAGGCCGAGCGTGCGGGGTTGATCGCGTGGCTGAACGCCGTGGCCGGGTCGGACAGGGTTCTGGACCTTGCGACCGGGCAGGCCGAGACGGCGCTGTGGGTACAGAGCTTTGCCGCGGCCGCGGGACAGTTCGATGCGGCGCTGCTGCCCGCGCGGGACAGGCCGGCGTAGAGGCGTGGCGCGTTCAGATGCACCACGTATGACGCCGGTGCCATTTCCTGGGCAGGAAATGGGCCGGAGAATGCGCATTTTCCGGTGGCGCACGGTGGCGGCTTTCAGTGCTCTTGCCGTGGGGGCGGCAAGAGCCTAGACCTTGGCGCATGTGGCGCTGTCTGACATTTCTGTGCGGCCTGATCGTAGCGCCTGCGGCGCAGGCGCATCCGCATGTGTTCGTCGACGTGACCTTGACGTTGGAGACCGACGCCGAGGGGCGCGTCGACGGGGTCGAGGTGACGTGGGTTTACGACCCGCTGTTCACCATGCTGGTGCTGAGCGACCGGGGGCTGGATTCCGACGCCGACCTGAGCCTGACGGACGACGAAAAGGCGGCGCTGCTGGGGTTCGACTTGCAGGACTGGCCCGAAGGGTTCGACGGCGCCTTGTTTGCCTATGACGAGGATGGCGCGGTGACGCTGGGCCCGGCGGAGGCGCTGTCGGTCGGGATGCGGGACGGGGCGCTGGTGACGCGGCATCGCAGGCCGGTCGCGGCGCTGGAGATCGGTGCAGGCGAGGTGCTGCGACTGGAGCCATATGACCCCTATTATTACGCGGCGTTGAGCCTCGTGCAGATGGACGGCCTGCCCGAGGGCTGCGCGGCGCGGATCGTGCCGCCGGACAAGGAGGCCGCCGATGCGCGGGTGGCCGAGATGGGCAACAGCGACGACGAGATGTTCTTCGAGGAGGCGAAGGTGGGTGTCCACTATGCCTTTAGTGCCGAGGTGACATGCGTGGGGTCGTGACGGGGCTGGGCCTTGCGGTGGTGGCGCTGGCGATCTGGCTGTGGGGCTTTGGCGGGGCCGGGGACGTGCAGGCCTGGGCGCTGGAGGGCCAGCGCGAGGTGCAGCAGGCGATGGCGGGCTATCTGCAAAGGCTGCGGGCCGGTGAGTCCGGGGCGCTGGTGGGCCTGTGGGGCATCTGCTTTGCCTACGGGTTCTTTCATGCGGCGGGGCCGGGGCATGGTAAGCTGTTGATCGGCGGCTATGGCGTGGGCCGCGCGGTGCCCGTCAAGCGGCTGGTCGGTCTGGCGCTGGCATCGAGCCTGGCGCAGGCGGCGGCGGCGGTGCTGCTGGTCTATGGGGGGCTTTACGCGCTGGGGCTGGGGCGCGAGGCGGTTACGGGGCTGGCGGACAGGACTCTGGCGGCGGTGAGCTATGGCGCGATTGCGCTGGTGGGCGTTTGGCTGGTGCTGCGCGGGGCGATGAAGCTGTGGCGGGCGCGGGGGCATGGCCAAGGGCATCACCACGACCAGTCCCACGATCACGGTGACGGCGTCTGTTCGGATTGCGGGCATCGACATGGGCCGAGTGCGGAGGAAGCGGCGTCGGTGCACAGCTGGCGCGAGGCGGTCGCGCTGGTGGGCGCGGTGGCGATCCGGCCCTGCACCGGGGCGCTGTTCCTGCTGATCCTGACATGGCGCTTCGGGATCGACCTGGCGGGCATCGCCGGCGCGTTCATCATGGGTCTGGGCACGGCCAGCGTGACCATGGTGGTGGCGGTGGCCGCTGTCAGTCTGCGGACAGGCGTGCTGGCGCGGCTGGCCACGGGCGGGACGGGGGCGACGGCGCTGCCGGTGATCGAGATCGCTGCGGGCGTGCTGATCGCCGTGGTGTCGCTGCAACTGGTGGCGGCGGTGCTGTAAGCGCCGCTGCGCCATGAGTATTTTCGGCAAGAAAAAGGGGGGCGGTGCGCGGAACGTGGCGGGCCGGTCGAAAGGGGTTTTGCCGGGCCGGGAAAGCCTCTAATGGCTGTGCCATGAGCGGGGGGATGACATATCGCGAGCACGGGCGCGCCGCGCTGAAGCTGGGGCTGCCGCTGGTGGGCAGTCACCTGGCGCAGATGGCGATCACGCTGACCGACGCGCTGATGCTGGGCTGGTACTCGGTCGAGGCGCTGGCGGCAGAGGTGCTGGGCGGGACGCTGTTTTTCGTGCTGTTCATTTTCGGATCGGGCTTTGCCTGGGCGGTGATGCCGCTGGTGGCGGCGGCGCAGGGCGCGGGGGATGAAACGCAGGTGCGGCGGGTGACGCGGATGGGCGGCTGGGCCTCGGTGCTGTTCGCGGTCTGCGCCTTGCCGGTGATGATCTGGTCCGGGCCGCTGTTCCTGCTGGCAGGGCAGGAGGCGGGGACGGCGGCGCTGGCCGGAGACTATGCCGAGATCGTGGGATTTGCGCTGTTCCCGGCCTTGCTGGTGATGGTGCTGAAATCGCATCTGGCGGCGCTGGAGCGGACGCAGGTTGTGCTGTGGGTCACGGTGGGGGCCGTGGGGCTGAACGTATTGGTGAACTACGCGCTGATTTTCGGAAATTGGGGCGCGCCGGAGTTGGGTGTGCGCGGGGCCGCCATCGCCTCGCTGGTGGTGACCAGTGCCAGTTTCGTGGCGCTGGCGGTCTATGCCGCCAAGGTGACGCCTGAGCATGCGCTTTTCCGCCGCGTGTGGCGCCCGGATTGGGAGGCGTTCGGGCAGGTGTTCCGGCTGGGCTGGCCCATCGGGATGACGAGCCTTGCGGAGGTGAGCCTGTTCGCCGCGTCGACGGTGATGATGGGCTGGCTGGGAACGATCGCCCTGGCGGCGCACGGGATCGCGCTGCAAGTCAGCTCGGTGACGTTCATGGTGCATCTGGGGCTAAGCAACGCGGCGACGATCCGGGCCGGGAACGCGTTCGGGCGCGGCGACGGGCCGGGGCTGCGGGACGGGGCGAAGGTGGTGCTGGCGCTGTCGGGCGTGTTTGCGGCGGTGACGGTGGTGCTGTTCCTGGTGCTGCCCGAACCGATGATCGCGGCGTTCCTGAACCCCGATGAGCCGGACCGCGCGGCGGTGATAGCCGTGGGCGTGGGCCTGTTGGCGGCGGCGGCGCTGTTTCAGCTGGTGGACGCGGCGCAGGTGATGGCGCTGGGGCTGCTGCGCGGCGTGCAGGACACGCGGGTGCCGATGTGGATCGCTGCGGTCAGCTATTGGGTCGTCGGCGTGCCGGTCAGTTACGCCATGGGGTTCTGGCTGGGCTGGGGCGGCGTGGGCATCTGGCTGGGGCTGGCCGTGGGGCTGGCGCTGGCGGGCGTCTTTCTGCTGTGGCGGTTCTGGTGGTGGTCGGGCCGGAACGTGGCGGCGCGGGTCTTGCAAGAAGGTGCCGAACCCGCTAGGTGAGCGCCCTGCGGTCGCAGCCTACCCGCGTTAAAAAACAAGGACCAAATCTATGGATACGATCGTGATCTGCTCTGGCGGGCTTGATTCCGTGTCGCTGGCCCACAAAGTCGCGGGCGAGGGCACGTTAAGGGGGCTTTTGTCCTTCGACTATGGCCAACGGCATGTGAAGGAAGTGGAATTTGCCGCGGCCTGTGCCAAGCGGCTGGGTGTGCCGCACAAGATCGTGGATATCTCGGGCGTGGGTGCGGCGCTGAGTGGTTCGGCGCTGACTGACGATGTCGAGGTGCCGGACGGTCATTACGCGGAAGAGACGATGAAGATCACCATCGTGCCCAACCGCAACGCGATCATGCTGACGATTGCCTTTGGCATGGCCGCCGCCGAGAAGGCCGACGCGGTGGCGGCGGCGGTGCATGGCGGGGATCATTTCATATATCCCGATTGCCGGCCCGGCTTTGTCGAGGCGTTCCAGGCAATGCAGGATAAGGCGCTGGAGGGCGTGGCGGAGGTGCGGCTTTACACGCCGTTCCTGACCGGGTCGAAGGCGGATATCGTGACCGAAGGTGCGAAGTGGGGAACGCCCTTTGCCGAGACATGGTCGTGCTACAAGGGCGGGGACGTGCATTGCGGGCGCTGCGGCACTTGTGTCGAGCGGCGCGAGGCGTTTCACTTGGCGGGGGTCGATGACCCGACCGACTATGTTGATGCGCAGTTCTGGAAAGCGGCGACGGGGGTGGCGTGATGTACACGATCACCAAGGAGTTCCACTTTTCCGCGTCGCACCAGTTGCACGGATTGCCCGAGGACCATCAATGCGCGCGGCTGCATGGGCATAACTATGTGGTCGTGATCGAATTGCGCGCCGAGGCGCTGAATGGGCATGGGTTCGTGCGCGATTATCTCGATCTGGCGGAGTTCAAGCGATACATCGACGACACGCTGGATCACCGGCACCTGAACGACGTGCTGGGGGATGATTGCGTGACGGCCGAGCGGCTTGCCAGGCATTTCCACGACTGGTGTCGGGAGCGCTGGCCCGAGGTGACGGCGGCGAAGGTGAGCGAGACGCCGAAGACCTGGGCGGAGTACAGGCCGGTTTCATGGCCGTGAGCGAGAAACACCTGATCCGTGTGTCCGAGATTTTCGGGCCGACGATCCAGGGCGAGGGGGCCCTGATTGGTCAGCCGACGGTGTTCGTGCGCACCGGCGGCTGCGATTTCCGGTGCTCGTGGTGCGACAGTATGCACGCGGTGGACAACGAGTATCGCGACACGTGGAAACCGATGACGCCCGAAGCGATCATGGAGGAGGTGGCGCGCCTGTCGGGCGGCAAGCCGATCCTGATCACGCTGTCGGGCGGCAACCCGGCGATCCAGCCAATGGCGGAGCTGATCCGGCTGGGACAGGAACAGGGCTGTTATTTCGCCATGGAAACCCAAGGGTCGGTCGTGCGAGGCTGGTTCGAGGCGCTGGACATGCTGGTGCTGTCGCCCAAGCCGCCGTCGAGCGGGATGCTGACCGACTGGGGGCTGGTGGCCGAATGCGTGGAGGCAGGCCAGGGCACGCAGACGATTTTGAAGCTGGTTGTGTTCGACGAGGCGGATTTCGCCTATGCGCGCGAGGCCGCGGCAATGTTCCCGCAACTGCCCGTCTACCTGCAACCGGGCAACCATACGCCCCCGCCGCCCGATGACGATACGGCAGTCGTGGACCGCGAAGGTCTGGAGGCACGGATGCGCTGGTTGATCGACCGGGTGACCGAAGAGAAATGGTATGACGCCCGCGTGCTGCCGCAATTGCACGTGACCCTTTGGGGCAACATGCGCGGGGTCTGACGGAGGACGCAATGAGCGACGATATCTACAGCAATCTCAAGCAGTTGGGTGGCGCAACGAAAGTGCCTCAAAGTCCCGAGGAGGCCGAGCTGGAGCGGGTCGAGAACCCGCAGGCGGACGTGGCCTATAACGTGCGCTTCACCGCGCCCGAGTTCACGTCATTGTGTCCGATGACCGGGCAACCCGATTTCGCGCATCTGGTGATCGACTATGTGCCGGGCCGGTGGCTGGTGGAAAGCAAGTCGCTAAAGCTTTACCTGACAAGCTTTCGTAATCATGGCGCTTTTCACGAGGATTGCACCATTTCGATCGCGCGGCGTCTGGTGGAATTTCTTGCGCCGCAATGGCTGCGCATCGGGGGGTACTGGTATCCGCGCGGGGGGATTCCGATCGACGTCTTCTGGCAGACCGGCGAGATGCCGCAGGGGGTCTGGGTGCCGGATCAGGGCGTGCCGCCCTATCGCGGCCGGGGCTGAAACGAGAAACCCCACATTCTTCGTCCGAAGAATGTGGGGCGAGAAAATTCGCAGAATTTTCTGGCGCTTAGCAGGGGCGCGTCACGTAGCCGCCACGGCCGTCTGCATAGGCGCACTGGTTGGTGCGCTGGTTGCGGGCAATGAGCGCGCCGGCGGCGGCACCAGCTGCGGCGGTAACCACGGTCCAGCCGAGGTTAGCGTCGAAAGCTTGTGCGGCGACGGCACCTGCACCGGCCCCGATCAGAGCGCCTTGCTCTTCGTTGGTCAGCGTATCGCAGGCGGTCACGGTCAGAGCGGCTGCGGTCACAAGGGCTGTAATCTTGGTTTTCATGAGGTCCTCTTTCTTTTTGCTGTACCCTTAACGAGCTAGAGGCAATCTGGTTCCAAGTCAGATCACATGATTTTCATCCGCGTGAATTTGCGTAATCGGTACGGCTGTCGGCGGAAATACGCTTTCGCCGACCAGCGCGGGATCGTCGAGATGGCGCATCGCCCGCAGTTCCCGGTAGCCCAGATAAAGCCCGGAGCCGACGATCAGGCCCATGCCCCACAAGGTTGCCATCGGAGGCACCTCGTTCCAGACAATGTAGCCGAGCAGGGTGGCGATGGGCAGATAGCTGTAGTCGAAAGGGGCCACGAGACTGGCCGAGGCCACCTGGTAGGCGCGGGACAAGAAGATGTAGCCCAGCATCCCGGCGAGGCCCAGCAGAACGATCAGGGGCCATTCGCCGATGCCGGTTGCGGGAGGGCGCATGGCCAGGTGCGGATGCGCCGCGACCTGGGGCAGCACGAGGTTCACCAGAAATCCCATCGGCAGAATGAAGAGGCCGGCGAAAAACAGGGTGTGCAGGCCCAGCGTCAGCGAGGTTTCGCGATCACCGATCTTCCGGGCCAGCACCTGTCCCACGGCATAGAAGACCGCGCAGCCCAGCGGCAGCAGCGAGATCCATGACATCCCATCGGCCGTTGGGTTGATCGCGATGACGACACCGGCAAACCCCGCGACCAGGGCCACGATCCGGTGCCGTCCGATCCGTTCGCGCAGCCAGAGTGCGGCGAGCACCGCCACGATCAGTGGGGCGGAGAAGAAGATGGTCGATACCTCGGCCAGGCCCATGAACGGGAAGGCGGCGTAAAACAGCGCGAATCCCGTGGCAAAAAGCGCCCCGCGCAGCATGTGCACCGGCCAGAGCGGTGTCAGAAGCCGGTGCGGCCCCCCGAGACACAGGATGAGCGGCACCAGCACGGCGACGGAAATAAGCGAGCGGACGAACAGCAGTATCCAGATCGGATAGGTGTCGAGCAGTATCTTCATCAGCGCGTCCTGCCCGACGAAGAACAGCATGCCCAGCTCGACGCACAGAATGCCCTGCAGCGCATTCGAGGCAAGGTGCGGGCCCGCCGGGGACGAGGAGGGATGCGCGTCTGTCGAGATGGGACCGATCCACGTGTTGTTGTCTGAAGGCCGGGCGGGCCGTTCCATCAACCCTGCGGCCATTTCACGCGTGCGGTCTTGCCTGTTCGCGACGCGGTGTCGTTGACAGACTGGCGCGGCGGTTTGACTGGACGGATTAGGCGGTCGGATGCGGGCAGAAAAGGCTGTCCCTCGGGGCGCTCACGGCGCATAACGGGCGGCGGATCAACCCGAAGGACCCGTCCCCTCATGTCATCAGACCGCCCTGTCTGGCTGCGGCTTGCGCCGGTCATCTTTCTTTGCCTGTGGTCGGGCGGCTATGGCGTGGCCAAGGTCGGGCTTGGGTATGCCGCGCCGATGACGATCCTGGCGCTGCGCTTTGCGCTGGTGGTGGCGGCGATGGCTGTGCTGTGGGCGATGCTGCGCCCGCCCTTGCCGAAAACCCGGGCGGAATGGGGGCATCTGGCCATCGTGGGCCTGCTGATCCAGTCGGTCTATTTCGGGATGACGTATTACGCGCTGGAGTCGGGTGTTGCCGCGGGCACGGTGGCGCTGTTGATGACGTTGCAGCCGATCGCGGTAGGGCTAATCGCGCCGCGCTGGACGGGCGAGCGCGTCGGCTGGAGGCAGTGGTGCGGGCTGATCTTGGGATTGATCGGCGCGGGTGTGGTGATCGGCGCGCGTTCGGCGCTGGAGCCGCCGAGCGAGGTGGGCTTTGTCTTTGCGGTCATCGGGCTGGCGGGGATCGTCACCGCATCGCTTTGGGAAAAGCGGTTCGGGTTGCGGCATCACCCGGTCACCTCGAACCTTGTCGGCTATGCCGCCGGGCTGGTGGGGATATTGCCGTTGCTGGCCCTTCAAGAGGATCTGTCAATCGACTGGACCTGGCCTTTCGTGGGCGTGCTGTTCTACCTGGTGGTCGGCAATTCGCTGGTGGCGGTGGGACTCTTGCTGGCGATGATACGGGTGGGCGACGTGGCCAGAGTATCGGCGCTTTTTTTCCTCGTGCCACCGCTGGCCGCGGTGATCGCATGGGTCATGCTGGGTGAGGTGATGCCACCCCTGGCCTGGGTCGGCATGGCGCTGGCCGGCGTGGGTGTGGTGCTGGCGACGCGGAAGGCGGTCTAGGGTGGGTAAACCGAACGGAGTCGGAGCCTGCGGCACCGGCCCTCTGGGTGTCGAGGTGAGGTGGGCAGAATGCCCACCCCACGAGATCAGCCCCTGTTCATTCTGTTGTCGATGAGGTCGTCGACGACGTCGGGGTCTGCGAGGGTTGAGGTGTCGCCCAGG
>NZ_LAXJ01000001.1 GCF_001441615.1 Roseovarius atlanticus | reverse complement strand
CGGTTCCTGTCCAACCGCCTCGAGATCGAGATCGAGACCCGTCGCATGAACAGCTCACCCGCCATGGCCCTGGCGCTCGATCCAGATGTCGAACAGCGCTATCGCCGCAAATTCGCCGTAGAGTACCAGCTGTACGACGGAATCGCAGAAGATGGCGCCTTCACGCCCTTGCCCAATGGCGTTCTGCCGCCGCATCACTGATATCAAACGCGCGCCTTGCGGCTCTGCCCGATGTGGGCGGACACTCCATAAAAACAGTTGCGATCTCGAACTTCCGCCTCGTGGACCGCTTGCAGTCTGCGGCGCGACACATGGAGGAAAAGGTTCGGCGTCACCGGTCGGTCGGACACCCGCCGACCGCTAGCCGTCGCGGCTCAGTTGGTTCTGCACAGTCTCGGTCAGCTCGGTCAGCGAAAACGGCTTTGGCAGGAATGTCGAGTTGGGGATGCGCGACTGGATTTCACCGAACGCTTCCTCGGCATACCCCGACATGAAGACCACCTGGGTCTTCGGGCGTTTTTCCAGCGCCTGCAAGACCCAAGCCGGGCCGTCGATACCCGGCATCACCACGTCCGACACGAAAACATCCACTTCCAGCGTCGCGTCTTCCAGCAATTCCAGCGCCGCCTCGGCCGAATCGGCTTCCAGTACGGTCATGCCGCGCAGTTGCAGGGCCCGGCTGGCAAAGGCCCGGACCGGCGCCTCGTCCTCGACCAAAAGCACGACGCCATCGGTCTTGGACGCAAATTGCGCCGGGGGGGCGGTTTCGGCCTCCTGCGGTCCGGCGCTTTCATAGGCGGGCAGAAGGACCTGAAAGACCGTGCCCTCGCCCGGCTGGCTGTCGGCGAAGATGAAGCCACCGGTTTGCTTGACGATGCCATACGCCGTCGAAAGCCCAAGCCCTGTGCCTTCGCCCGTGCGCTTGGTGGTGAAAAACGGCTCGAAGACCTTCTGGATCTTGTCCGGGGCAATGCCCGCCCCTTCGTCGCTCACGCTGACCCGGACATAGCGCCCCGGCGCCACCACGGCGCGGTCGCGGCGCAGGGGCTCGTCGAAGGTGACGTTCTCGGTGGCGATGCGGATGTCGCCGCCTTCGGGCATCGCGTCGCGGGCGTTCACCACAAGGTTCATCAGCACCTGTTCCAGCTGCCGCTTGTCGGCGCGGATCGACCACAGCGTCGGGTCGTGGCTGAGCGACAGGATCACCCGCTCGCCCACCAGCCGGTTGAGCAGATGCGTGAGATCCGACAACATGTCGCGCAGGTCCATCACCTCGGGGCGCAGGGTCTGCTTGCGCGAATAGGCCAGAAGCTGACCGACCAGCGCCGCGGCCCGGTTGGCGTTCTGGTTGATCTGAATAAGGTCGCCATAATCCGGGTCGCCCTGGTCGTGGCGCAGCAGCAAAAGGTCGCAGTGCCCCGCGATGGCCGTCAGCAGGTTGTTGAAATCATGCGCCACGCCACCGGCAAGCTGTCTGATCGCCTGCATCTTCTGGCTTTGCACGAATTGCCCTTCCAGGGTTTTCAGTTTGGTCGCGTCGTTCAGCACGGCGATCAGCACCGTCTCGCCCGCCTCCGTCGCGCGGTTCAGCGTGACCTGAACGAAGGTCTCGCGGTCGTCGCGCCGGACACGCAGAAATTCCGACTGCACCCCGCCGCGCCCCTTGGCCGCGTCCTCCAGCCAATCCGGGATCGACCGGCCCAGCCCCTCCATCAACTCCGAAAGCGTCTTGCCGCAGCACCCCTCCACGCCCAGAAGGTCGCGCGCCGGACGGTTCGAAATCTGCACCTCGCCGGTGCGCGCCAGTTTCAGCAGCGGCACCGGCAATTCGTCGAAGAACGCCCAGCCGTCGGGCTGACGCTCGGTGGGGGCCACGCCGGGCAGCAGGAACACCTCGCGCCGGCCGGCAACGCCTTCAAGCTCGACCACGAGACAGGGCTTCAGCCCCTCGGACGTGGTGATGTCGTTGATCTGGCCCGAGCGCAGCGGCAGCCTGGGAAAGATCCGGTCCAGCGAGCGCACCCGTTCGCCCACCAGCTGCCGCGCGGCGGTGTTCATGAACAGGACGGCCCCGCCCCGTCCCACGGTCAGCATCGGCAGCGGCACCGGATCGGCCTCGCGCAAGGGGCGGTCGGCGGATTTCTCGATCCGCCAAACATACCGGTCGGCGGCGGCGCGATGCACGCTTATGCGCAGGTGGCCTGCACGGGTGACCACGTCTTCATGTGCCGATCCGCGCACCTGTGCCCGGCTTTCCAGGCGATAGAGGATCGGCCCCGGGTTGGCGACCGCGTGTTTCAGCGCGCCGGCCAGGGTCGTCGCCTCGTCGGCGGAAAAGGCGGTCATCGCGGCGCGGTTGGCAAACTGGATATCGCCGTTGCGCCCGGTCAGGATGGCGGGCGTCGCATCCTCTGCCAGGAAATCCGAGGCGGCATCGACCAGCGCCTTGCGAAACCGCGCCTCGGCCGCGTTCACGATGCCGATCCACAGCGCCGACATCACCAGGATGGCCGCGGTAAAGACGCTGGCGATCTGCAATGTCGGGTCAGGCAGGAACACCGCCGCGGCACCGAACACGAGGCCGGCCGCCAGCACCGCCCCGGCGCGTGGCTTGATCCGGGCCGCGGCATCACGCAACGGCAAAACGGTTCCGGTAGTGAATGCCAACCGGCAGCTCCCAACGATAAGGTCCTGACCGACGGTCTAGACGGCAGGGCTTAAAGTTAGATTAACGCTGAAACGGCGAACACGTCTAGGTTGCTTTCGGTGTGACGGAGGCAGCGCTTTCAGCCCTTGCGTAGCGTGGCCAGGTAGAACCCGTCGCCGGTGTCCGAGACCGGCCAGCGGCGGGTGTCCTCGCGCGTCCAGCCCGGATGCGCCGCCTGGAAACCCTCGATCTGCGCCGCGTTTTCTTCGGCCAGCACCGAGCAGGTGGTGTAGACCAGCAGGCCTTTTGGGCGAACAAAGGCCTGCGCCTGCTCAAGAATCTCCCGCTGCGTGTAGCACAGCGCGTGCAGCCGTTCCGGGGTCAGCGCCCACTTGGCCTCGGGCGCGCGCCGCCAGGTGCCGCTGCCCGAACAGGGCACATCACACAGCACGAGGTCGAAGGGCGCCGCGGACGCCACGGCCTCCGCGTCGAGCAGCGTCACCTCTGCCCCCGCCCGGGCCGCCCGGGCCGGCAGATCACGCATCCGGTCGGGTGCGGCGTCATGGGCGAACCACGTGCCTTCGTGCCAGGCGGCCAGCGCCAGCACCTTGCCGCCGCCCCCGGCGCAGAAATCCAGCACGCGCGCCCCATCGGGCACCGGCAAGGCAGCCATCGCCGCTTGACTGCTGGCGTCCTGCAACTCCACATGCCCCTCGCGGAATGCGTCTGATTGCGCCACGCGCCGTGCGCCTTCGGTGACGTGAAGCGCGCCGTCCACCTGAGCCACGGGAATAGTCGCAACGCCGTCTTTCAACAGTATTTCAATCACTTGAGAAAGAGGCTTCATGCGGGGATTGTGACGCAGGCAGACCGGCGCGCGATGCCGCAACGCCTGCGCCGCGGCGTCGGCCTGCGCACCGAGAGCAGTCTCGAATCGCTCCCAAAGCCAATCCGGCAGATCGCGCGCCTCCTCCGGCGTGGGGGCTCTGCCTGCCGCGCGTTCGTCTGCTGTCAGGGGCGTGGGCGCGTGGCCCTCTCCGGTGAATATCGCCTCGGGGTCTGCGCCCTCGGCACGCAGATGCCCCAGCAACAGCGCCCGGCCGGTCTCGCCGCCGCCAAGCGCGGCACAGCTGCGCCGGGTGCGCAGCACCGAGAATACATGGTCGCGGACCGCCGCACGATCCTTGGATCCGGCATAGCGCGCGCCGCGCGCCCACCGCGTAAGCGCCTGTTCGGCGGCCAGCCAGCCGGTCATGGCGTCCAGCACCTCGATGGCGGCCTGCACACGCGCGGCGGGGGTCATGGCGCGACCTTAACTGTGTCGCGCAACGCGTTGTTTTGAAACGGATTAGCCAATCCGGTAATTGGGGCTTTCCCGGGTGATCTGCACGTCATGCACATGGCTTTCCTTCAGGCCCGCGCCGGTGATCTTCACGAATTCGCAATTGTTGCGCATCTCTTCGACCGTGGCGCAGCCGGTATAGCCCATGGCCGCGCGCAGGCCGCCGACCAGCTGATGCAGCACCGTGCCGGCGCCGCCCTTGTAGGGCACTTGCCCCTCGACACCTTCGGGCACCAGCTTGTCGCTGGCCGCGTCCTTCTGGAAGTACCGGTCGGCCGAGCCGCGGGCCATGGCCGCGAGGCTGCCCATCCCGCGATAGGCCTTGAAGCTGCGCCCCTGGTAAAGGATCACCTCGCCGGGGCTTTCGTCCGTGCCGGCCAGCATACTGCCCACCATGGCACAGGACGCGCCCGCCGCGATCGCCTTTGCGAAATCGCCCGAGAACTTGATGCCGCCATCGGCGATGATGGGTGTGTCACCCGCCGCCGCGGCGCAATCCATGATCGCAGTCAGCTGGGGCATCCCCACCCCCGCCACCATCCGCGTGGTGCAGATGCTGCCCGGTCCGATCCCGACCTTGACCGCATCCGCGCCCGCGCCGATCAGCGCGCGGGTCGCCTCGGCGGTGGCGACGTTGCCGGCCACGATCTGCACTTCGTTCGACAAGGTCTTGGCGCGCTCCACCGCCTTGGCCACGCCTTCGGAATGGCCATGGGCGGTGTCGATCACCACCATGTCCACGCCGGCATCCACCAGCGCCTGGGTCCGCTCGAAGCCCGCGTCGCCCACGGTCGAGGCCGCGGCCACCCGCAAACGGCCCAGCCCGTCCTTGCAGGCCGTGGGGTTCAGCACCGCCTGTTCGGTATCCTTCAGCGTCAGAAGGCCGGTCAGCTTGCCCTCGCCATTGGTCACCAGCAGCTTTTCGATCCGCCGCGCCTTCATCAGGCTCTTGGCCTCCTCGCGGTCGGCGGGCTCGGTCAGGATGGCCAGGTTGTCGCTCGTCATCATCACGTGCACCGGCGTGTCGTCGCTGGTGGCAAAGCGCATGTCGCGGTTGGTGACGATGCCCACCACCCGGCCTTTTTCGTCCACCACGGGAAAGCCGGTGAAATTGTAGCGCTCGATCAGCTCTTTCGCGTCCGCGAGCGTCTGGTCGGGGCGCAGCGTGACGGGGTTGTAGACGATCCCGCTTTCAAAGCGTTTGACGCGCCGCACTTCGCGGGCCTGCTGCTCGACCGTCAGGTTGCGGTGGATGACGCCGATCCCGCCCGACTGGGCCATGCAGATCGCCATCCGCCCCTCTGTCACGGTGTCCATCGCGGAACTCAACAGAGGGATGTTGAGGTCGATCGACCGGGTCACGCGGGTGCGGGTGTCGGCGGTGTTGGGCAGCACGCTCGACTTCGCGGGAACCAGCAGGACATCATCGAAAGTGAGGGCCTCACGAATCTCCATGGCGCATCTCCTTGGGGTGTCTCGTTTGGCGGTTCCCTATTGCACGGGTCGGACGGAATGGAAAGGCCCGATTGGCGGGTGTGCGCAGATGACAGGGGGCCGCCCCACTGCGAGATCCCGGATCACGTCCGGGATGCCGCCCGTCACAGCCCCGTAGGGTGGGTGAAAACCCACGCGCCGCCGCTCTTGCCAATACGTCCCGCGCCAAGCTAGCGTCGCCTCAACCAAAGGATACCGCCCATGAGCAAACACGGATATGAAAGCGGCCGGCTCGACCTGCCCTTCGTCGGCATCTCCACCTTCGGCAAGCGGCCCTACGTCTCGGACTGGACAAAGATCGACGCCGACGTCGCCATCCTCGGCGCGCCGTTCGACGCGGGCACGCAATGGCGCTCGGGCGCCCGCTTCGGTCCACGCGGCGTGCGCGAGGCCTCGACGCTCTTTTCCTTCGGCCATGCCGGCGCCTATGACCACGAGGACGACGCCACCTACCTGCCCGGCTCGGTCAGCATCGTCGATATCGGCGACGCCGACATCGTGCACACCGACACGCTGAAATCCCACGCCAATATCGAGGCGGGCGTGCGCGCCATCCTCGCCGCGGGCGCCCTGCCCGTCACGATTGGCGGTGATCATTCAATCAACATCCCCTGCATCAACGCCTTTGACGATCAGGGCGACATCCACATCCTGCAGATCGATGCCCATCTCGATTTCGTCGACGAGCGCCACGGCGTCCGGTTCGGCCACGGCAACCCGATGCGCCGCGCTGCCGAAAAGGAATACGTGACCGGCCTGACCCAGCTGGGCATCCGCAATGTCAGCTCGACCGCCAAGGAAGGCTATGACGACGCCCGGGCGCGCGGCTCGGACATCCTGTCGGTGCGGCAGGTGCGCGACCTTGGGCCCTGGGCCACGGCAAACCGCATCCCCGATGGCGCGCGCGTCTACATCACCATCGACATCGACGCCTTCTGTCCCTCGATCGCACCCGGCACCGGCACGCCCAGCCACGGCGGTTTCCTCTATTACGACGTGCTGGAAATCCTGCAAGAGGTCGCCCGACGCCACGATATCGTGGGCATCGACCTGGTCGAGGTCGCCCCCGATTACGATCCCGCCGGCTCCACCTCGATCCTGGCCGCGCAGGTGCTTCTGAACCTGCTGGGCTTCATTTTCCACGCCCGCGGCTGATTTCCAAAAATTGGAATATATTTGGTCCTCTTTGTGGGAGAGGTCTGACGCAATTCTGCGCCTAATCTTATTTTCGCGCCCTTTTATCCTTCACATACGCTAATTTTCGCGTAACATTTAATCAAAATAAATAACTCAATAGGATGCCAGTTTCGTTTCGGTACAGTTTTGGTTCGCCGTTGCGCGTCATCACCTGTCCGGCCCGGACGAACACAGAAACCCAACAGCGGAGGACACACCCAAAATGGATCTCGCAGCCATTCAGGCCGACCAGGTCACCCTCAATTCCCTTGTCCAGAACCTTGTCTATCTTTCAGGCACCGTCGGCGCGATCACCGTCGTCGTCGGTCTCTTGATGATCGACGCAGGCACCACCCGGCGCAAAAGCCTGTTCAATTCGACCATTGAAAAGGTCATGGGCTTCTTTCTGGGCTTTACCACCTATTTCGCGATCGGCTTCGGCTTCTGGGCGGCGCAGTATTACATCATGGAAGGCGCGACCATGGGCGACTCCTTGCGCGACTGGTGGCTTTTCGGCGGGATGCTGAACGCCAACGCCTCCACCACCGATCCGGCGACCTTTCCGGGGCTGAACACCTTCCAGATCTTCGTCTTCTTCCTCGCGGTATTCGCCGGGATCGTGAACATCCTCTTCCACTTCGCGGTGTCCGAACGGATCAAGGCCTCGGCCTATTACGTGCTCTGCGTCGTGGCCGCCGTGGCCTCCTCGATCCTCAGCTTCTACACCTGGGGCTCGGTCGGCCCTCTGACCAACGCGGGCTTTCACGACTTTTTCGGCGTGGGCTTCGTCTATCTCTTTCCCACCGGCATGGCGCTGGCGCTGGTGCCGATGCTGGGCCAGCGTCCCGGCATGTTCAATCCGCACCCCATGGTCTCGGGCTACCACGCGCCCAGCATCGGGTTGGCGGCGGTGGGTCTGCTGACCATCTTCGCGGGCCTGCCGATGGTCATCGTCTCGTGTCTCTTCTTCTTCGACCCCGAGGCGCTGGCGGTCAGCGTCACCATGGCCGACACCAGCGTCGGCCTTGCCGTGAACAACTATGCCATGGCCTGGGCCGGCGGCGCGGTGACGGGCGGCATCCTCGCCTATGCCACGCGCAAATACGCCTACCTGCTGCTGGGGCCCCTTGCGGGCTACGTGGCGGGAGCCTGCGGCTTCGACGTCTACCAGCCGGGCGAGATGTTCCTGGTGGCCCTGGGCGCGCCGGTCATCTCCTACATCGTCTATGAATTCACGCTGAAGCGCGAATTCGACGAGCACAAGCTGCTGCCGCTTTTCCTCGGCGCGGGCAGCTACGGCCTGATCATGGTCGGCATCCTCGAGGCCGGCACGCCGCGCGGCGGCTACTTCGGGTTCGAGGAAGGCGAGTATGCCTTCCAGCATGGCCAGATCGGTCTGACCATGCAGCTCATCGGCATCGTGGTCTGTCTTGGCGCGGGTCTGGTGACCGGCCTCGTGACCGCGCTGATCCTGAAAGTGACGATCGGGTTGCGCAACACCGACGACGAGATGGCCGCCGGTCTCGACGGTCTGCGCTGGGGGCTGGAGCCTGACGTGCCCACCCGCGAGGACACGCCCATCGCCAAGGGCTGACATCTGATATCACTCACGGTGTCGCGGCGGCGGGGATCACCCTGTCGCCGCGATGCGTTTCCGCGCCCGTCCCGCGGGACACCCCGTAGGGTGGGTTTCCAACCCACCCAGCCACCCCGTCAAACACCCGTTACCGCCGCACGCCCCGTTAATTCGGCCCCCGCGCGTGCCGCACCGTCGCGATACAGACACAAATACCGACGTGATACAGACGCCGAATTCGACCGATCGCCTTTGTTAATCGCCCTGAGTTCGCGCCCGGAGCCTCAAGGCGCCGTTAATCTTCCAGCGCCGCCAGCACGTCGTCATAGCTCTCCAGCCCATGTGCCGCGCCCATCGTTTCGCGCCATTTCTGGGCGTAAGCGTTGCGCATCTCCGCGCTGATCTGCGCTTGCCCCGCCCCGGCCTGCCCGCTGGCCACCTTGCTGGCCTCGCCGCCCGGCGGCAGACCACAGGCCGCATCGCGGGCCTGTCGCACAAGATGGTCGTCGAACTTCCGCCCATGCGCCTTCATGAAAACCAGCGTCGCCTGAGCCTCCGCCACGGCGCGTGTCCGCTCATCGGATATTCCCATGAAATCCGCCACTTGCGCGACACTCTTCGCCAAGTCGCGCTTCATGTGCTCATAGGCCAGCAGCAGCACGTCGTCGCGGTCGCGCACGCCCCACCAGGACGACGCATGGCTCCAGTAATCCTCGCGGCCCATCCGATCCAGATAGTACTCCGCGAAGTTTTCCAGAGAAATCGCCCCGCGCTCGAACATCCAGCCGTCGAAAAACCGGTAAAGCGACACCATCGCATCCACCGGATTGCGCAGCACCACGATGTACCGCCCGCCTTCGGGAATCACCCCCCAAGGCAGATGGCTCTTGAAAAGCTTCGGACGGTACGGTTGCGGGGCGTTAACGTCCCGGCCCATATCGTGGGCCAGTTCCAGCCACGGCACAGCCTCGGTAATTTCGTCGAACGCCATGTCCCCGCCGGAGCGCAGGCCATGCGCGATCTGAGTGATCCAGGTGGTGCCGCACTTGCTGTAGGGCGAAATGAAGATGTCGGTGCGATCCGGGCGATAGGCCAGCCCCGTCTCGACGCCATGCTCGGTGGCGAACCGCGCCAGCGCCGCGTTCATCTGCGCCAGTGTCTCAGGACGCTTCATCGCGCGCCTCTCCATTGCCCGGCACCGGGTCATAGCCGCAGCCGCCCCAAGGGTTGCACCGCGCGATCCGGCGCGCCGCCAGCCACCCGCCCTTGAGGCCGCCATGCGTACGCAAGGCGTCCAGCGCGTATTGACTGCATGTCGGCTGATACCGGCAATTGAACCCCACCCAGGGGCTGAAGATCAGCCGGTACGCCTTGACCGGCAGGGCCAGTACATGCGCCAGCGGGCTCATTTATGCACCGAGGCCAGCGCCCGGCGCAGATCCTCGCACAGCCCCTGGAAATCACGCTCCACCGTGGCCCCGGCGCGCCCGATCAGCACATAGTCGTGGCCGGGTTTTCCCTTGTTTGTCAGTACCTTGCGGGCTACCTCGCGCAAGCGCCGCTTGGCCCGGTTGCGGGTGACGGCGTTGCCCACCTTCTTGGAACAGGTATACCCCACCCGGATCGTGTCGCAGTCGTCCCGCCGATCCCGCATTTGCAGCACCAGGCCCTTCATCGCCTGCCTGCGCCCCTTGGCGGCGGCCAGGAAATCGGGGCGTTTCTTGAGGATGTCCACGCAAACGGAAACCGCCGGGGGCATGTTCCCCGTGTCATCCACGAGGGCCTCCGGCGGTGTCATGTCCGTACAGGTCCTGGCTGGCGCTTACGCGCTCAGCGACTTGCGGCCACGCGCACGACGCGCGTTCAGGATCTTGCGGCCGGCCTTGGTGGCCATGCGCGCGCGGAAACCGTGGCGCCGCTTGCGGACCAGGTTCGAGGGTTGATACGTGCGTTTCATCGCTCGGCTCTCCGGTGTTCTTGGCCTCGCTCAGGAATCGCGAAAGCCGGAATTCGTATTGAAGCCCGGTCTATAGGGGCGCGCGAAGCCCAAGTCAAACATCCGATTGGCTTTTGCAACAAAAACCCTGCCCGCACGGTTGGCTTTGTTACAAACCGGGCCCGAACCCGACATAAAGGCTCCAAACCCATCACCGCGCATCACCCCCGCGTGAAGCGTCTGGCGCGGCATCCGATAATGGCTCATCTATGAGGAACACGCGATCGCACCGGACCCGAACCCCCTCATGGACACTGCCGACGACACCAAGCGTCCTGCCTATATTCGCCACGCGCCCCTGGCCGTGATCCTGATCGCCGCCGTGGTGGGATACTTCACGCTGCGCGACTACCTGACGTTCGACACGCTGGCCAACAATCGTGAGGCTTTGCTGGCGTTCCGCGACGAAAACTACGTTCTACTGGCGGGCATCTTCGTGGCGGTCTACGTGGCCATCGTCGCCTTCTCGCTGCCCGGGGCTGCGGTGGCCTCGGTCACCGGCGGTTTTCTTTTCGGGCTTGCCCTGGGCACTGCGTTCAACGTCACGGCGGCGGTCATCGGGGCCTCGGCCATCTTCCTCGCCGCGCGCTGGGGTTTGGGGAGAACGCTCGCGGCCAGGATGGACGCCTCGGAAGGAACATTGAAGAAGTTCAAGACCGGCCTGCACGAGCATGAAATCAATGTGCTTTTGCTGATGCGCCTTGTGCCGGTCGTGCCGTTCTTCGTGGCCAACCTGCTGCCTGCACTGGTCGGCGTGCGCTTCGTCAATTTCCTCTGGACCACCGCGGTGGGCATCATCCCCGGGGCCATCGTGTTCACATGGATCGGCGTCGGCCTGGGAGAGGTGTTCGACCGCGGCGAACGTCCCGATCTCTCTCTGCTTTGGGAGCCGCAGGTGATCGGCCCGATCCTCGGACTGTGCGTGCTGGCAGCCCTCCCCATCGTGATCAAGACCGTGCGCGGCAAGAAGGACATCTAGGCCATGGCCGATATCAAGACTGACATCCTCGTCATCGGGGCCGGTTCCGGCGGTCTTTCCGTCGCCTCGGGCGCCGCTCAGATGGGCGCCGACGTGGTCCTGCTGGAAGGTCACGAGATGGGCGGCGACTGCCTCAATTTCGGCTGCGTGCCGTCCAAGGCGCTGATTGCCTCGGCCAAGGCCGCCTATGGCCAGGCCCATGCCGCCCCTTACGGTGTCGACAACGTGGCGCCCAGCGTGGACTACGCCGCCGCCAAGGACCACGTGCACGACGTGATCGCCACCATCGCCCCGCATGACAGTCAGGAGCGGTTCGAGGGACTGGGCGTCAAGGTCATCCGCGACTACGGCCAGTTCATCTCGCCCACTGAGGTCAAGGCCGGGGAAACGACCATCCGCGCCCGAAGGATCGTCATCGCCACAGGCTCCTCGCCCTTCGTGCCGCCCATTCCGGGGCTCGAGGACGTGCCGTTCGAGACCAACGAGACGCTCTTCGACCTGCGCGAAAAGCCCGAGCACCTGCTGGTTATCGGCGGCGGGCCCATCGGCATGGAAATGGCGCAGGCGCATCTGCGGCTCGGCTGCAAGGTCACGGTGATCGAAGGCGACAAGGCGCTTGGCAAGGACGATCCAGAAGCGGCGGCGGTCGTGCTGGATCACCTGCGCAATGAAGGGCTTGAAATCATAGAGGGCGCGGCCGCGGCGCAGGTGCGCGGCGAGGCCGGCGCGATCGAGGTGGAAACCAAGGACGGCCGGGTTTTCAAAGGATCGCACCTTCTGATGGCCGTGGGCCGCAAGCCCAATATCGACCGTCTGAATCTGGACGCGGCAGGCATCAAGACCACCAAGGCGGGCATAACGGTCGATGCCGCGCTCAAGACTAGCAATTCGAAGGTCTACGCCATCGGCGACGTCGCTGGCGGCCTGCAATTCACCCATGTCGCGGGGTTTCACGCGGGTATCGTCATCCGCTCCGCCGTGCTGGGCCTGCCTGCCAAGGCCAGCACTGCACACCTGCCCTGGACCACCTATACCGACCCGGAACTGGCGCAGGTCGGCCTGACCGAGGCGCAGGCGCGCAAGGAACATGGCGCGAAGCTGGAGGTCGCGCGGGCCGAGTATGACGGCAACGACCGGGCCATCGCCGCACGTAAAACCACGGGCTTCGTCAAGGTCATGGTGGTCGGCGGCCGGCCCGTTGGGGCCACCATCGTCGGCGCACAGGCGGGCGAGCTGATCCATACATGGGCTTTGGCCCTCGCCAACAACTTGAAAATGAAGCATATCAGCGCCATGGTTGCGCCTTACCCCACGTTGGGGGAAATCAACAAGCGTGCGGCGGGGGCCTATTTCACGCCGCGGCTGTTCGAAAGCGATGGCGTCAAGCGGGTCGTGCGGCTGGTCCAGCGCTGGCTGCCATAAGGGACAAGGCGGCGGAACGGGAAAGATGCGGTTTCTGAAATCACTCTCGGGACGGTTCCTGATCCTGACCGTGGTGTTCGTCATGCTGGCCGAGGTCCTGATCTTTTTCCCGTCCATCGCCCGGTTCCGCGAAGATTTTCTGATGGACCGGCTGGAGCGGGCGCAGATCGCGTCGCTGGCGCTTCTGGCCAACGAGCAGATTTCCAACGAGCTGCAAGAAGAATTGCTGCAAAACGCCGGTGTCTTCAACGTGGTGCTACGCCGGGACGAGGCGCGGCAGCTGATGCTGTCGGCCCCGATGCCCTCGCCCATCGTGGATACGTTCGACCTGCGCGATGCCACGCCCCTTGAACTGATCGGGGATGCCGTCATCCGGCTGGCCACGCCGGAACCCGAGATGATCCGCGTGATCGGCGACCCGTCCCAGATGGGCGGACTTCTGATCGAGGTCACGTTGCTGACGGATGACCTGCGCGCCGCAATGCTGGACTACGGCCTGCGCATCCTGTTCCTGTCGGCGATGATCTCGGTCGTGACGGCCGCCCTGCTGTATTTTGCCGTGCGCGGCTTTCTGGTACGGCCCATCGCCAGTGTCGCACGGCACATGACCCGATACGCCGAGGCGCCCGAGGATGCCAACCGGGTGATAACGCCTCGCTCCACCACCACCGAGATCCGGCAGGCCGAAGAGGCGTTGCTGTCCTTGCAGACCCAGCTGACCTCGTCCCTGCGCCAGCGCGAGCGGCTGGCCCAATTGGGCGGCGCGGTGGCCAAGGTCAGCCATGATTTGCGCAATATCCTGACCTCGGCCCAGCTGTTCACCGACCGGATCGAGATGAGCGAGGACCCGGCGGTCAAACGCATGGCGCCCAAGCTGGTCAATTCCATCGCCCGCGCGGTGCACCTGTGCGAATCGACCCTGGCCTATGGCAAGGCCGAGGAGCAGCCGCCGACACTTGGCCGGTTCGCGCTGATCGACGTGGTGTCGGACGTGATCGAGAGCGAGCGCCTGGCAGTGGGTGACGCCGATGTCAGCTTTGCCGAGGATATCCCGATGGGCCTTGTGGTGCGGGCGGATCACGAACAGCTCTACCGTGTCATCGCCAACCTCGTGCGCAACGCCCGGCAGGCCATCGTCAACAGCGGCAAACCCGGCGAGATCGCCATTTCGGGCCAAGAGACCGCCGATGCGTGGATCATCCGTGTGTCCGATACCGGGCCGGGCCTGCCGGCCAAGGCGCGCGACCACCTATTCCAGCCGTTTCAGGGCGGGGCCACGAAGGGGGGCACAGGCCTGGGCCTGTCGATTGCGGCCGAACTGATCCGTGGCCATGGCGGTACGCTGACGCTCGAGAGCACGGACGGCACGGGCACGATATTCTGTGTCACCCTGCCTCGTGGCGGGCTGAGTCTGGGCTGAGGGAATTTCCTCGGAAAATCCCATGGCACCCCCTTGCATCGGCCGGCGCATCGGTCTAGATGCTCGATCTCACGGACCGATAGCTCAGCTGGATAGAGTACCTGACTACGAATCAGGGGGTCGGGGGTTCGAATCCTCCTCGGTCCGCCACTTCCCCGAATTTCCGGAAAGGCAGACACCGCCCGTGGCGGTTGAGCCGAACGTTTCTCCGCGCACGGCTCACGTGGCGTTTTCCTCGACAATTGAACCGCGCGGTTTATCGTCTCGCAAAAGGCGAAAAAGTGGCGGGAGGCCCCATGCAGCTGACGATCGACGGCACGGACCACGATATCGAGGTCGAGGACGCGATGCCCCTTTTGTGGGTGCTGCGCGACATTCTGGGCAAAAGTGGCGTCAAGTACGGCTGTGGGATCGCGCAATGCGGCGCTTGTACCGTGCATATCGACGGCCAGGCGGTCCGTTCCTGCCAGGTTGCTGCGGGCGACGTGTGGGGCCCGGTGACCACCATCCACGGTCTGGGCACACCCGAGGCGCGTCATGCGGTGCAAGTGGCGTGGATCGAGACGCAAGTGGCGCAATGCGGCTATTGCCAGTCCGGGCAGATCATGCAGGCCGCGACGTTGCTCTCGGAAACGCCTGATCCTTCGGACGAGGATATCGACGACGCCATGTCGGGCAACCTCTGCCGGTGCGGCACTTATCCGCGCATCCGGGCGGCCGTAAAAGCCGCCGCCGCCAAGTTGAAGGAGGCGTGACATGAGCCGGGTCGGAAAAATCGCGCGCCGCAGTTTCCTGGTGGGCGCCGTTGCCGCAGCAGGCGGCGTGGCCTTTGGCGTCTGGCGTTACAAGACACCTTACCGCAATCCGCTTCTGAGCGGGCTCAACGACGGCGAGGCGGCGCTGACCCCCTATGTGCTGATCCGCCCCGATGGCATTACCTTGATCACGCCGCGCGCCGACAAAGGCCAGGGCGCCTACCAGGTGCAGGCGATGCTGCTGGCCGAGGAACTGGACGTGACGCTGGATCAGATCGCGGTCGATCCCGGGCCGCCGGACGTGGCCTATTGGAACCGGGCGCTCGCCGACGAGGCGGCGGCCTTCCTCGCCCCCGGTGGCGGTTTGGGGGAGCAGGTCGCGGGCTCGATCGTGTCGGCGGGCGCCAAGTTCCTGGGGTTGCAGATCACCGGCGGCTCGACGACCACGCCGGATGGGTTCGACAAGCTGCGTTCGGCGGGGGCTTCGGCCCGCGAAACGCTAAAGGCCGCCGCCGCTGCACAGATGGGTGTTGCCGCAAGCGAGCTGACCACACGCGACGGCGCGGTGATCCTGCCGGACGGGACCGCCCTGCCCTATACCGAGTTGGTCGGTGCCGCGGCAGAGGTCGACCCGGTAACGGATGTCGACCTGCGGCCCGCGTCCGAGTGGCGGCTGATCGGCAAGCCCACGCCGCGCCTCGACATGGTGGCGAAATCCACCGGTACTCAGAATTACGGGATCGACGTGAACCTGCCCGGAATGGTGCACGCGACCGTGCTTTTGAACCCTGCCCTTGGCGGGGCGCTTGGAAGCTATGACACTGCCGAGGCCTTCAAGATTCGCGGCGTGCAGTCGGTGGTCGAAATCACCGGTGGCCTTGGCATCGTGGCCGACAACACCTGGCGGGCGATGGAAGGGGCCAAGGCCATCGTGGCAAGCTGGCCCGATGGGCCGCTGCCCCCGACGATGGACGCACATTGGCAGGCGCTTTTGGACAGTTTCACCGAAGACGCGCAGGACAGCCGCAAACGCGACGACGGCGACGTGGATACGGCCCTTGGCGAGGCCGACGTCATCGAGGCCGAGTATCGCGCGCCGTATCTCGCCCATGCTCCGCTGGAGCCGGTCAACGCCACGGTGCGGGTGGATGAGGATGCCGTCGAGATCTGGACCGGCACGCAGATCCCGCGCAACGTGCTGACCAACGTGTCGCGCATCACCGGCGTGCCGGAGGACAACATCACCCTGCATAATCAGATGATCGGCGGCAGTTTCGGGCACCGGCTGGAGGATATGGTGGTGCGCCACGCGGCCGAGATCGCGATGCAGATGAAAGGCACGCCAGTCAAGCTGACCTATTCCCGCGAAGAAGACATGACCCACGACTTTCCGCGCCAGATCGCCATGGCGCGGATGCGCGGCACCGTGCGTGAGGGCCGTGTCGAAGCCTATGACCTTGGCATCGCCATGCCGTCGGTCATCGTCTCGCAAATGGGCCGCCAGGGGCTGAGCGTGCCTGGCCCCGACAGCCAGATCGTGGCCGGCGCCTTTGAGCAGCCTTTTGCCGTGCCGCACCACCGGGTGACCGGCTATCGTGCGCCGCCGCTGGCACTGATCTCGTCCTGGCGCTCGGTCGGGGCGTCGACCAACGGGTTTTTCTACAATGCCGGGCTGGACGAATTGATTCACGCCGCCGGGGCCGACCCGATGGAAGAACGCCTTCGGCTCTGCGACGACCCGTTGGCCCGGGGCGTGCTGGAGGCCGTGGCCGAGATGAGCGACTGGTCCGGCCCGAAACCGGCCGAGGGCGTGGGGCGCGGTGTCGCCTTCACCAAGTCCTTCGGCGTGCCCTGTGCCGAGGTGATCGAGGTCGAGACGACCCAAGCCGGACTGAAGCTGACGCGGGCCTGGGTCGCGGCGGAGGTCGGCACGGTGGTCGATCCGCTGAATTTCGAGAACCAGGTGGCGGGCGGCGTGATATTCGGACTGGGCCATGCGATGAATTGCGAATTGACCTATGCCGACGGCCGCGCCGAGCAGACCAATTTCGACGCCTTCCAGGGCCTGCGACTTTACCAGGCCCCCCTGATCGAGGTACGCGGGCTGGAAAATGGCGACACCGTGCTGGGCGTGGGCGAGCCGCCGGTGCCGCCCGCCGCCCCTGCCCTTGCCGCGGCCATTTTTGCCGCCACCGGCACACGTCTGCGCGAGATGCCGTTCTCGAAATTCGTGGAGTTTGCGTAAGATAAGCCGCGACTTACGCGACGCCGCCTTGCCGTTCCCGGCGCGGGGTGGTTCAAGGGGCGCATGGGATCCATTCTGACCACACTTGTGCTGCTGGCCCTGGCCTGCGCGGCGGCGTTCGGCGCGCAAGCCGCGTCGATGCCGCTTCCGTTCATGATCGGGCCGCTGATCGCGTCGGGCATCGTGGCAACGACCGTATCGGACCGTTTACCGGATGGTTACCGTTTCCCGCCCATGTTGCGCCTGGTCTTCATCTCGGTCATCGGCCTGATGATCGGCGCGCAGGTCACGCCCGAGCTTTTCGGACAGGCCTCGCGCTTTGCGGTCAGTTTTACGGCGCTGACGCTGTTCGTCATCGTCGCCCACGCCTATGGCTACAGCGTCTTGCGGTTCATCGGCGGATATGACCGGCCAACCGCGTTCTACGGCGCGGCGCCCGGCGGGTTGTTCGAATCGATCGCCTTGGGCGAAGAGGCCGGAGCCGACCCGGCCCGGCTGACCCTGCAACAGTTCCTGCGGATCATCGCGGTGGTCACGCTTTTGCCCATCGGGCTGTCGCTTTGGGTCGGCCATCCGGTCGGCAGTTCGGCGGGCGTCACGCTGGGCCGGGGCGACGTGCCCTGGTCGGCCTTTCCCTTGATCGCCTGCGCCGGTGCGGCGGGGCTTGGCCTTGGGCATGTGCTGCGCCTGCCGGCCAAGCAACTGACCGGGCCCCTTTCTGTGGCCGCGCTCCTGTCGCTGACCGGGATTTACCATGTCGACGTGCCGCAATGGCTGATCAACGTGGCGCAGATTGTCGTCGGAACGGCGCTTGGTATGCGGTTCGCCGGGCTGTCGGGGGGCCTGGTGCTGCGCGGTGTCGGACTGACCGTGCTGTGCGTCGGCGGGATGATGGGACTGGCCATTGTTTTCGCGCTGGCGCTGATGCAGGTGCTGGAGCAGCCCTTTGACGTGCTTCTGATCAGCTTCGCCCCGGGCGGCGTGACCGAGATGTCGCTGGTGGCGCTGAGCCTGTCGGCCAATCCGGCCTTCGTAACCTTGCACCACATTTTTCGCATTCTGATCACCGTGGTCGGCCTGGGCGTCAGTTCCAAATTGGTGCGGCGCAGGCTTTGACAGAATAGGACTTCTGGATTATCTGAACATCTGTTCATTTCAAACCTCCGGAGGCTTCATGCAAATCTCAGACACCGCCGCGATCATCACCGGGGGCGCCTCTGGCCTGGGGGAAGCCACGGCACGGCACTTTCGCGCGCATGGTGCCAAGGTCACCCTGCTGGACCGGGATGCCGAGCGCGGCGCCGCCGTGGCCGCCGAGATCGGGGCTGGATTTGCGGAAACGGATGTCACTGATGAAGCCTCCGTCAAGGCCGCTATTGCCTCGGCGAAAGACGCCATGGGCAAGATCACCGCCGCCGTGAATTGCGCCGGCATCGCCACGGGCGAAAAGACGCTGGGGCGCGACGGGCCGCACAGCCTTGACGGGTTCCGCCGCAGCATCGACATCAACCTTGTCGGCACGTTCAACGTGGCCCGTTTGGCGGCCGAGCAAATCGCTCAGAACGCCGCCGCGCCGGATGGCACGCGCGGGGTGATCATCAACACCGCGTCCATCGCCGCCTTCGAAGGGCAAAAGGGCCAGACCGCCTATGCCGCGTCGAAGGGCGGCATCGTAGGGCTGTCGGTGCCCATGGCCAGGGATCTGAGCCGGGAGGGCATCCGCGTGATGGCCATCGCGCCGGGGATATTCGCCACGCCCATGCTCAAGGGCCTGCCGCAGGACGTGCAAGACGAGCTGGCGCGGGACGTGACGTTCCCCAAGCGGCTGGGCGACCCGGACGAGTACGCCGCGCTGGCGCGATTCATCGTGGAATGCGACTATCTCAACGGCGAGGTGATCCGCTTGGACGGCGCGCTAAGGATGCAGTAACGCGTCAGGCGCCGCTGAGCGCGCCGAACTTGGTTTCCAGATAGGACATCAGCGGCGCCGCGGTGGGTGCGGTGCCGCAGGCCAGGGTGATGACCTCTTTCGGTTCGTGGCGCCCGCCGTGGCGTTGCACATGCTCGCGCAGCCAACCCGTGGCTGCAGATAACTCGCCCCTCGACAGTTGATCGTCCAGATCCGGCAGCTCCCTGCGCAGGGCCTCGTGCAGGCATCCGGCATAGACATTGCCAAGGCTGTAGGTCGGGAAATAGCCGAACAAGCCCACGGACCAGTGCACATCCTGAAGCACGCCGTTCGCGGGGCGGTTGACGTCATAGCCGAAATCCGCCCGGAACCGATCGTTCCAGGCCGCTTCGAGATCACCCACCTGAAGATCGTTGGCGAACAGCGCCCGTTCCAGATCGAACCGAAGCATGATGTGCAGGTTGTACTGCACCTCGTCGGCCTCGGTGCGGATATAGCCCCGGTGCACGCGGTTCACGAGCGCATAGAAGGTGTCTTCGTCCGCCACGCCGAAATCGCCGAACAGGTCACGCATCCGACCATAGAGATAGCCGCAAAAGGCGCGGCTGCGGCCAAGCTGATTCTCGTAGATCCGGCTTTGGCTTTCATGCACGCCCATCGACACCCCCTGCCCCGCCGGGGTCAGAAGGAATTTCGGGTCGATGCCCTGTTCATAGCAGGCATGACCGACCTCGTGGATTGTCGAATAGAGGCAGTTGAACGGATCATCCTCGGCGGTGCGGGTGGTGATGCGCACGTCTTCGCCCGAACCGCTGGAGAACGGGTGGACCGCCCGGTCGATGCGACCCCGGGTCAGGTCATAGCCGAAGGTTTCGGCCAGTTCCCCGCCAAGCGCCATCTGCGTGTCCGCATCGAACCTGGCCGAAAGCGGCGTCACCTGAGGGGCGTTCAGGGCGCGCTCGCGCAGAGCCACCAGCCCGGGGCGCATCTCGCCGAACATCGCGGCGAATTCGGCGGCCTTGCCGTTCGGCTCGAAATCGTCGACCAGCGCATCGTAAAGGTCGCCCCCGCCTGCCAGCGCCGCGGCCTCTTCCCGCTTGAGCTTGACCACCTCGGCCAGCGTGGGAAGGAAAGCGGCGACATCGTCAGCGGCACGCGCGCCAGCCCATATGCCTTGCGAGCGGCTGGTCAGTCGGGCCAGTGCGGAGGCCAGATCGGCCGGCACTTTGACCGATCGTTCATAGCTGCGGCGGATAAGGCGAAGTTGCGCGGCGCCATCGGCGTCGGGCGGGTCGGCCTGCTCCAGCCACTCACCGATCTGCGGGTTGGTACGCCGGGCATGCAGCACGCTTTCCATCGCGCCGCTTTCCTCGGCCCGCTGCCCGGCGGAGCCGCGGGGCATCACGGTTTCCTGATCCCAGCTCAGCCGCCCGGCGATGCGGGCGAGCGCCTGGGTTTCCCGCTCATAGGCCATGAGCGCGTCGAATGCGGTGGGCAGGCTCATCCGCGCACCGACCGTATGACGGGATATTGGCTGAGAAAGCGGGCACGCAGGATCAGGACCCAAAGGATCACTGCCAGTACCTGGTGCGCGATGGCAAGTTGCCAGGGCGCGACGTAAAGCACGGTCATGATCCCAAGTACCACTTGCAGGCAAAGCGCGAGGAACGCGAAATTGAACGCGCCCCGGGTCAGCGCATGGGCAGAGCGGCGACCTTTCAGCCAGACGACGATGCCAAAGATCAGCAGAAGATAGCCGGTCATGCGGTGGATGAACTGAACCATGCCGGGGTTTTCGAAGAAGTTCCTGAGACCCAGCTCCGGCATCCAGAAATCCACGGGCAGAAAGCCCCCCGCCATGAGCGGCCAATCGGTAAATGTGCGGCCTGCGTCGATGCCCGCGACAAGTGCGCCGATCAGGATTTGCAGGAAGGCGAAGTGCAGCCAGCCGGTGGACAGACCGAAAAGCTTGCGCTCGCGGCTGCGCCTGGCCTGCATCAGCTCACGTTCTTCGCGCCTAAGGCACATGACGTACCACGCGATGAAGCCCAGGATCACGAAGGCAAGCCCAAGATGTATAGCCAGCCTGTAGCTGGCCACGTCCAGCATCTGCCCCGAAAGGCCGGAGCGTACCATCCAGTAGCCGATCGCGCCCTGAAGCCCGCCAAGACCGCCCAGCAACAGCAGGCGGCCTGTCCAACCGGGTGGAATCTTGCGCGACACCAGGAAGGCCAGAAAGCCCAAGGCCCAGACCAGGCCGATCACGCGGCCCAGCTGGCGATGGCCCCATTCCCACCAGTAGATCACCTTGAACTCGGCAAGGCTCATGCCCTTGTTCTGCAACTGGTACTCGGGAATGGCGCGGTACTTCTCGAACTCCGACTCCCATGTGGCCGCGTCCATCGGCGGCAGCGCGCCGCTCACCGGCTTCCACTCTGTGATCGACAGTCCGCTGTCGGTCAGACGCGTCAGGCCGCCCACGGCGATCATCACGACCACCAGCGCGAAGAGAAGCATCAGCCACACCCGCACGGCGCCACGCGCGCCACGGCGGCCTGCGTCGATCATCCCGCCTTGCGGTGTCTGCCGCGGTGTGTCCGTTTCGGACACTTCCTGGAAAATGCTGCGCTTTTCGCTCATGTTCCGCCCTCTGACTTTGGCGTGACGTTAATCCGCGCCGCGCGGCGCTTCAACCGCGCTCCTTCCAGCGCACCATTTGCCGCAGCACGCCGTGCAGCGTTTGCACGTCGGCCCGCGTCAGGGGCATCCGGCTCCACATGTTGCGCAGGTTGATCTTCATACCGGACGCCTTGGCCTCTGGAAAGAAAAAGCCTGCATCTTCAAGGCGTTCTTCGTAATGCGAAGACAGCGCTTCGATCTCGTTCTGGTTGGCCCATTCGGTGCCGGCCATGTCGACGCGCGCGGCCTCGACCGCCTGAGACGCGCGGCGCCACTCGTAGCCGCACAAGAGCACGCATTGGGCGAGGTTCAGGCTTGGGAAGTCGGGGTTCACCGGCACGCTGATGATGGCGTTGGCGCGGGCCACATCCTCATTTTCCAGCCCGGCCCGTTCGGGCCCGAACAGCACAGACACTCTTTCGCCTCGCGCAAGGCGCCTGGCGGCCTCTGCCATGGCCTCTTCCGGGCTGAACACGGGCTTGGTCAGGCCCCGCACGCGGGCGGTCGTGGCCATAACGAAACTATCCTCCTCGACCGCCGACGGCAGATCGGGCACCAGGCGCGCGTCGTCCAGCAACCGGCCTGCGCCGCTGGCCATGGCCACGGCTTTGGGGTTGGGCCAGCCGTCGCGCGGAGCCACGACGACCATCCGGTCGAGGCCAAAATTCCACATCGCGCGCGCGGCGGCGCCGATGTTTTCGCCCATCTGCGGGCGTACGAGCACAAAGCGCGGCTGTCTGTTTTCGCTTGGCATCCTGTTCCTCCGACGTGCCCGCCATAATCCAGCCTGCCCTTGCGGGAAAGCGCAAAAGACGGCGTTCGCGTCCCGTAGACGCGTTCGCAAATCCCGGTTATAGGGGCAAAAACAGGACGACAAGACCATGGCAGAGCCCGAGCAGCCGCAAATCTATCTGATCACCCCGCCCGAGATCGAACTGGCGCGGTTTCCCTCCATGCTGGACCGCGTCCTGCGCGACCACGAGATTGCCTGCGTGCGGCTGGCGCTGTCGACACATGACGAGACCGCGTTGTGCCGGGCCGCCGACACCTGCCGCGAGGTCGCGCATGGGCACGACGTGGCCATCGTGATCGACACGCATTTCGTGCTGGCCGAGCGTCTGGGGCTGGACGGCGTGCATCTGACGGACGGGTCGCGCACCGTGCGCAAGGCGCGCAAGGAACTGGGGCCGGATGCCATCGTCGGCGCGTTTTGCGGCACCTCGCGCCACGATGGAATGAGCGCTGGCGAAGCCGGCGCCGATTACGTCAGCTTCGGTCCCGCCGGCGTCTCGGCCCTTGGCGACGGGTCGCAGGCCGAGGCCGAGCTTTTCGAGTGGTGGTCACAGGTGATCGAGGTGCCTGTGGTCGCCGAGGGCGCGCTGGACGCCTCCACGGTGGCGCAGCTGAGCACCATGACCGATTTCTTCGGGATCGGTGACGAGATCTGGCGCTCGGACGACCCCAGCGCCGCCTTGGGCGAACTGGTCGCAGCCATGCGCTGAGCGGCGTCAGGGCTACGGCCTCAGCCCGGCAACGCGGCTTCGGGGGGCATCGCGCTACGCACTTTCGCCTCCAAGGCGCGGGCCAGGGCCTTGCGGTCGGGATAGTCGCTGACGCTGATCGGTTCGTGATAGATCACGCGCACCCCGCCCTGGGGAAACCGCGACAGAACCTGCAACATGTGCGGTCCAAGATCCATGTCGCCCCACCAGCCGTAAAAGCGCGGCTCCTCCACCCCGTCGGGCGCGACGTAGACGACCGTGACGGGCTGAATCCGCAGACCCGCTTCCAAATCGGTGAACGCGGCAAAGAGGCTCGACTTGAACGGCAGCACGCGCATCCCGTCGGTCGAGGTGCCTTCGGGGAAGAACAAAAGCTTTCGCCCGGCATCAAGCTCGGCCTTCAATTGATTGCGCTGTGCATCGGCCTGCCGGGGGTCGCGGCTGATGAAGACTGTGCCGACGAGCCGCGCGAGAAAACCGATGCCGGGCCAACCGGCCACCTCGGCCTTGGACACGAAGGTGATCGCCTGCCCTGCCCCCAGGGCAAAGATATCCATCCACGAGGCATGATTGGCCACCACTGCGCCATGGCTCTGCATGGGTCGTCCTTCGCGCCGATAGCGCAGTCCGATCACGTGCAGCCCGGCCCAGATGGCCCAGCGTTGCAAGCGCGCGGTCCACGGGCGGTGCCGGTCAAAGAAGAAAGGTTCTGCAAGGCGCAGGACCAGCACTGCGATGACACCTGGCACGATGATTGCCAACAAGAGCGCCACGCGCAGCACCAGTATCAGCCAACCTGTCCCCTTGACGTGGGCCAGTTTCGCAGGACGCTGAGACTCCCACGTGCTGCTCACAGGTCGGCCCCCTTGGCATAAATTGTCTTTTGACGCGCGTTCAGTTGCGCGGTGTCCATCACGAGGCAGACATCGGTCGTGTTGAACGTATGGTCAATAAAGGCCCCATCCCCGACGAACCCGCCAAGCCGCAGGTAGGCCTTGATCAGGGCGGGCACCTGCAACATGGCCGCGCGCCGGTCGATCTGGTGTTCAGGCACAAGGTCGAGCGGTTGGTAATGGGCGGGCACGGTGCGGACACGCAGAGGTTCTGGTGCCAGGTGGCGGTGGTGAAGCAGCGACATGGGCTGCGCCAGGGCATCGGTATCGGTTCCGTGAAAGCTGGCGACGCCGAACAGGATCTCGATGCCGTGTTCGGCCACATAGCGCGCCAGACCGTTCCACAGGTGATACATGGCGGCGCCACCGCGATAGCCCTCGGCAAGGCACGACCGGCCCAGCTCCATGATGCGCCGGCCCGAGGATTTGAGGACGGAAAGATCGTACTCGTCCTCGGAATAGAACTGACCGGCCTCGGCGGCCTGATCGTCGCGCAAGACCCGGTAGACACCGACAATCTCGCCGCCGCGGGACTCGTCGGCCAGAAGCAGGTGGTCGAAATAGGGATCGAACCGGTCACGTTCCAGCCGCGCATCGTGGTCGACGAGCGGGCCGTCACCGCCCAGTTCCGCGACGAAGACCTCGTAGCGCAGGCGTTGTGCCGCGTGCAGGTCTTCTTCGGTCCGGGCAAGTCTTGCGGTGAACTGCACGTCGCGCGAATACATCAAAGGGTCCGTTCAGGTTGGCTGCGCGGGTTTTAAAGCCTTTCTGTCCCGTGCTGCAACCTCTTGCAGTCCTGTGGCGCGTCTTTGCCCGCAGCCAAAACGAGACTTGCGAGCGAACCTGCGCGTGTTAACGTTTTGGTAACGTTGCTTATGGTTCAGTCACCGGTATCAATTCAACGCGGGAGCCGTCGATCACCACTTTTCCGACATCCTGAAAATTCACCGTGATCTTACCACCGATGTTGGACTGGACCTGCCCTGTGCCCCAGTCGGGCTGATCGGGGTGGACCACGAGCATACCGGGCTCGAGAATGCTGTTCATGTCGGACATCGGCGGGCTCCACGGGAAAGGAAACGATTTGGCAAACGATACCAACGCCATCGCGGCTTTGATAGGTTCTCGTATCTGTCATGACCTGATCAGCCCGATCGGCGCGGTCAGCAACGGGATCGAATTGCTGGAATTGTCGGACAGTGCAGGCTCGCCAGAATTGTCGCTGGTCGCGGACAGTGTGGCCCATGCCAATGCCCGGATTCGTTTCTTTCGCCTGGCCTTCGGCGTGGCCAGCAAGGAGCAGGAAACCGGCGCCGAGGAGGTCAACGCGATCCTCAGAGACCTACATGCCGACGACCGGACCGAGATTGAACCATTTCCCGCCGGACACTACCCCCGAACCGAGGTGCGCGCGGTCATGCTGGCGCTGCTGTGTGCGGAACAGGCGGTGCCGTATGGTGGTAGTATCACCATGGCTCGCTTCGATGACGGCTGGATTGTTCGCGCCACTGGCAAGCGGATGAATGCGGACCCCACGCTTTGGGACATGCTGAACGGCACGCCGGGCAGCGCCCTGCCGGCGCCGGCGCACGTGCAATTCGTGATCCTGCCCGCCGCGGCGTGGGACGCGCGGCTGGATTGTTCGGCGGTTTTGTCGGACGCCGCGGCGGAAGTCAGGCTCAGGCGCGGATAGCGCCGTCGCCGTCCACCAGGTATTTGAAACTGGTCAACTGCCGGGCACCCACGGGGCCGCGGGCGTGCATCTTGCCGGTGGCGATCCCGATCTCGGCGCCCATGCCGAACTCTCCGCCATCGGCAAACTGGGTCGAAGCGTTGCGCATCAGGATCGCGCTGTCCAGCTCGGCAAAGAAACGCTCCGCGGTGGCGTCATCCTCTGTGATGATGCAGTCGGTGTGCTGTGATCCGTGTTGCCGGATATGCTCGATGGCGTCCGACACGTCGTTCACCTGTTTCGCGGCCATGACCATCGCCAGGAACTCGAATCCCCAGTCGCCCTCTGCGGCAGGAACCGTTCCCGGCACCGCTTGCAGGGCCGTGTCGGCACGGACCTCGACTCCCTTTTCCACCAAGGCGCGGATCACGCCCTGCCCGATCGTGTCGGTGGCGTCCTTGTGAATCAGCAGGCATTCCGCCGCGCCACAGATGCCGGTGCGGCGGGTCTTGGCATTCATCACGACGCGCAGCGCCTTTTCCGGGTCCGCGTGCTTGTCGATGTAGATATGCACGATGCCTTCAAGATGCGCGAAGACGGGCACCCTCGCCTCGCGCTGGACAAGGCCCACAAGCCCCTTGCCGCCGCGCGGTACGATCACGTCGATCGTGGCGGTCATGGTCAGCATTTCCTGCACCGCCGCGCGGTCGCGGGTCGGGACAAGCTGGATCGCATCCTCGGGCAGCCCGGCCTCGGCCAGGCCCGCGGCAAGGCAGCGATGGATGGCACCGGAGGAATGAAAGCTTTCCGAGCCGCCGCGCAGGATCACCGCGTTGCCGGATTTCAGGCAAAGCGCGCCCGCATCCGCCGTGACGTTGGGACGGCTTTCATAGATCACCCCGATCACGCCGAGCGGTGTGCGTACCCGGCGAATGTGCAGGCCGTTCGGGCGGTCCCATTCGTCGATCACCTCGCCTACAGGGTCGTCCTGGGCCGCAATGGCGCGCAGTCCGTCACACATACCACGGATCCGATCCTCGTCCAGCATCAGGCGGTCCATCATCGCATCCGACAGCCCCTTTTCGCGACCGAATTCAAGGTCCTTGGCGTTCGCATCGAGGATTTCGGCGCGTCTCTCCCACACTGCGTCGGCCGCCGCGGTCAATGCGCGGGTCTTGGCCTCGGGCGCGGCGGTTGCAAGCACGGTGGCTGCGGACTTGGCGCGCTGGCCGATCTCGGCCATCAGGGCGGGAATGTTTTCGAGATCTTTCATGGGGCACCTGTGCGTTCAGCCGAACCTAGCAGTCGTTCGGTCATATGGCCATATCGTCGCGATGGATCAACGGACCGCGCGCGGGATAACCCAGCACGTCCTCGATCTGATTGGAACGCAGGCGCTTGATCCGTGCCGCATCCGAGGCGTCGTAGCGGGTGAGCCCCTGGCCCAGGATGCCTCCTGTCTCATCGGCAACCTCGACCGCGTCGCCGCGCTCGAACCGGCCCGACACCTGCGCCACGCCGGCCACCAACAGGCTGGAACCCGCCCGCAGCGCCTTGACCGCGCCCGCATCGACGACGATCCGGCCCTTGGGTTTCATCGCGGCAATCCACTGCTTGCGTTTCTGTTGCGGGTCGCCCTGAGCGGTGAACCAGGTGGCCGGGGCGCCCTCTTCCAAAGCACGGACCGGGTGCAGCACCGACCCTTCGGTAATCGCCATGTCGCAGCCGGCGGCGGTGGCCGTGCGCGCGGCCAGCAGCTTGGTCTTCATGCCGCCTTTCGACAGGCCCGAGCCTGCGGCGCCCGCCATGGCCTCGATTTCGGGGGTAATCTCCGAGATAACGTCGAAGCGTTTGGCGGTCGGGTCGGTCTGGGGATTGGCTGAATAAAAGCCGTCCACGTCGCTGAGCAGGATAAGCTGATCAGCACCGGCGGTCACAGCGATCTGTGCGGCCAGCCTGTCATTGTCGCCATAGCGGATCTCGTCGGTGGCGACAGTGTCGTTCTCGTTCACGATGGGGATCGCGCCCAGTGACAGAAGCTGCTCCATGGTCGCGCGGGAATTCAGATAGCGGCGGCGATCGGTGCTGTCTTCCAGCGTGACGAGAACTTGTGCGGCGATGATGTCATGCGTCGCCAGCACTTCGGTGTAAGCCGTGGCAAGCTGGATCTGGCCCACGGCGGCGGCGGCTTGCGATTGTTCCAGGGACAAGTCGGCGGAGGGCAGTTTCAGCACGCCACGCCCCAGCGCGATGGAACCCGAGGACACAAGGATGACATCCGTGCCGCGTGCGCGCAGACGCGCCACGTCCTCGGCCAGCGCCACCAGCCAGTCGCGGCGCAACAGGCCGGTCTTGCGGTCGACCAGAAGCGCCGATCCGATCTTGATCACAAGGCGCCTGGCGTCGGTTACGGCTGCCACGGTGCGTCCTCGTCCGCGTCGGGTCGCTGGCGCAGGCGCCCTTCGTCGATATGCGCGCGCAGGGCGCGCAGCACTTCGGTCACACCTTCGCGCGACACGCCGGACATCAGCAGGACGGGCGTGCCCGCCACCGCCTCAAGCTCTTCGCGCAAGAATATGCGCTCTTCCTCGTCCAGCGTGTCGATCTTGTTCAGCACGGTCACGCGGGGCTTGTCCGACAGCCCGACGCCGTAGGCGTCAAGCTCACGAATGATCGTCTGATAATCCTCGATCAAGGTGCCCGATGAGCCATCCACGAGGTGTAGAAGCACCGCGCACCGCTCGATATGGCCCAGAAACAGATCGCCCAGGCCCCGCCCCTCGGAGGCGCCGTCGATCAGGCCGGGAATGTCGGCCACGACGAACTCGGTATTGTCAACGCCAACGACGCCGAGGTTGGGATGCAGCGTGGTGAATGGATAGTCGGCGACCTTGGGCCGCGCATTCGACGTGGCGGCAAGAAAGGTCGACTTGCCCGCGTTCGGCAGCCCGACAAGCCCCACGTCGGCAATCAGCTTCAGCCGTAGCCAGATCGTGCGCTCGACGCCCTCCTGCCCCGGGTTCGAGCGGCGCGGGGCCTGGTTGGTCGAGGTCTTGAAGCGCAGGTTGCCCCATCCGCCGTTGCCGCCCTTGGCTAGGCACACGCGTTCGCCCACTTCGGTCAGGTCGGCGATCACCGTTTCCTGGTCCTCGTCCAGGATCTCGGTTCCCACGGGCACGCGCAGCACGATGTCGTCGCCATCCGCGCCGGTGCGCTGCTTGCCCATGCCGGGCGTGCCATTTTCAGCAAAGAAATGCTGCTGGTAGCGAAAGTCGATCAGCGTGTTCAGCCCATCCACCGCCTCGGCCCAGACCGAACCGCCACCCCCGCCATCGCCGCCGTCCGGGCCTCCGTACTCAATATACTTCTCGCGCCGGAAGCTGATGCATCCGTTTCCGCCGCTGCCAGAGCGAATGTAAACCTTGGCGAGATCGAGGAACTTCATAGGGACGCCTTATTGTTCAGGCCTTGCGATAGTGCGAAACGGCGTGCGGCTCAAGCCTTGGGTCGTTCCAACACGTAGTTGATGATCGGAAAGATGCCGCCGCGCGCGGCGCTTGGCCCCTCGCAGGGCCCGACCACGCGGAAGCCGAGCTTTTCCAACACCCGGCCCGAGGCGGGATTGTCGGAGAAGACGCAGGCCGACAGTTTCGGCCAGTCATGACGTTCAAACGCGAGGTCCACGGCCGCGCGACCGATTTCAGTGGCAAATCCCTTGCCCCAGTGGGTCGGCGCCAGCATGTAGCCCATGCCGCCCTTGCCGACTCCCATAAGGCCGATGACTTCATCATCGACTGTGACGACACCGGCGTGACCTTCGTACTCGGGGTTGGGCAAACAGCGTTTGGTCGTGAAGTCAAGGTCAGGCGGCCACGGCCACGTCTCGGTCTGGCGCACGACATCGAAGTCCGAGGCAATGGCGTGCAGGGCAGCGACATCCGCCTCGGTCCCCTCCCGCCACACCAGGCGTTCGGTTCGAGCCAAGATGCCATCAGCCATTGTCCGACGCCCGGCTGTACGTCCACGTCGGCACGTTGGCCTTGCGCGCGACAGAAAAGCTCTCGGCGTCGCCGAGATAGCGAAAGCCGCTGTTCGTCAGCACCCGGGCCGAGGCGGCGTTGTCCTGAAAGACGCTGGCAAAGACCGTCCGCGCGTTCTGCGGGTTGGCCGACAGGATCGCTTTGACCGCCGCCGAGGCGATGCCGCTGTTCCAGTAGGCAGGTGCGACCCAATAGCCGATCTCGGACTGGTCGCGGTCCATCCGTTCCAGCCCGATCAGGCCCATGACCTCGCCGCCACCGATGCGCGTGCCGTCCATGACCCAGACATCCTCGGGATGCTCTGGGTCCATGACGCGCGAAATAAAGGCCTCGGCCGTGCCCGGCGGAAGCGGATGCGGAATGGACGTGGTGAACCGGGCCACCCGCTCGTCGCCGGCATAGAGCGAAATCAGGCCCGCGTCGGACTCGCGGATGGGGCGCAGGTCGAACCGTTCGGTTTCCAGAAGGGTGTCGGTGGTGATTGTCTCAAGCTTCATGTGCTGTCTCCTCCGAAAAGCACGAACAGGACGGATGCAACGGTCAGCGCGGCCAGGGCGCGCATCAGGTGCGGCTCGGCCGGCGTTCCCGCCACGGTGCGCGCGATCCGGTCTCCTCCAAGTGTCCAGATCGGGTGCAGCAACAATTGCAGGCTTAAAAGACAGATGGATATGGTCAGCGTGGCCTGCAAGGCGGGCGTGCCCGCATCGACGAAATTGGTAAAGCCGGCGACAATCATCGCCCAGGCCTTGGGGTTGAGCGGGTGCACGATCAGTCCGGCCAGAAAACCGGGTGCGGTCGCCTGCGCGTCAGCCGGACCGAGGCGCAGATGGGCGACCTTCCACGCGAGCCAGCAGATATAGGCCGCAGACACCCATTTCAGAATGTCGAACACGTAAGGCGCGCGGTCGGCCAGTTCCATCAGGCCGAACCCCACGGGCCAGATCACAAACTGCTTTCCAATCACCACCCCGGCAACAAAGGGCAGCGCCGCGCGAAAGCCAAAGCGCGCGCCTGTCGCCAGAAGCGCCATGTTGGCGGGCCCGGGCGTGCCGACTTGCGACGCGCCAAAGACGAGGAAGGATGTGACGGCCACGCTCATGACGTGCCTCCGAAATGAAAAAAGGGGACCGGCGCTGTGCCGATCCCCCTGAATATCATGCCTTGAAGGTTCGGCTTACTCGGCGGCCTCCGCCACCGGGAGAACCGAAATAAAGGTACGGCCCTTGAGGCCCTTGCGGAACTGAACAGAGCCTTCGACGGTCGCAAAGAGGGTGTGATCCTTACCCTGCCCCACGCCGTCACCCGGCCAGAACTTGTTGCCGCGCTGACGCACCAGGATATTGCCCGGAATCACGGCCTCGCCGCCGTATTTCTTGACGCCAAGACGACGACCGATCGAGTCGCGACCGTTTCTGGATGAACCGCCTGCTTTCTTGTGTGCCATCTCGTCTCTCCTTAGCCTTTGGCCAGTTCTTTGGCCTGTTCGACCCAGCCTTCACGCTCGATGCGGCCTTTGAAGGACAGTTTCTCGTCCATCTCGGCGATGTCATCGGCGGTCCATGCCGCGATCTGGGCAAACGTGGTCACGCCTGCCTCGTGCAGTTTCTTTTCAAGCGCCGGGCCAACGCCGGACAGCTCCTTCAAATCGTCGCCACCTTCGGCCTTCGCGGCTTTCTTCGGGGCGGCCTTCTTTTCCTCGGCCTTCTTCTCGGCTTTGGGTTCGGCTTTCTTGGCGACGCTCTTTTCCTTGGCTTCGTCGTTTTTCACGCGCTTGGCCATCTCGGCTTGCTCGGCCTTGTTGTCGGCGTAACGGGTCTTGCCCATGCCGGCGGCCAGTGCGCTTGCGCCAACGGCGGCCTTCACGCCCGACTTGTCGGCGCCCTTCTCGAGGATCTCGGTCACGCGCAGAAGCGTCAGTTGCTGACGGTGGCCGCGGGTCCGCTGCGAGCCGTGCTTACGGCGACGCTTGACGAAGTTGATGACCTTGTCACCCTTGATCTGGTCCACCACCTCGGCCTGCACGGCCGCGCCGTCGACCAGCGGAGCACCGATGACCGGCGAGTCGCCGCCCAGCATCAGGATCTCGTTGAACTGAACTTTTTCACCGGCGTCGGCAGCAAGTTTTTCCACCCGGAGCATATCGCCCGACTGAACCTTGTACTGTTTGCCACCGGTCTTCAGAACCGCAAACATGTGTCTTTCCTTTTCTCATCCGCGTTCTGTGGCCCCGGGATCAACCGGCGTTTGGTGCCTCGAACGGCGCGCCCTTCGGGCGTCAAAAAAACAAATCCCGCACGAGTCGCCCCGTCGGGATGGCCGCTTATCCTCGGGGTGCCCTTCAAAGTCAAGCCTTGCGCCCTGCAAAAGCCGGGATTTTTCAATCAGCCCTCACGGTTTCGCCCCGCTTGGTCCGATCAAAGCTCTTCGCTGCGCATCTGTTCCGCCACGGCCTGGCCCAGCAGGTACGAAATCTCGTCGTACATCCGGTCATAGGCGTTGAAGACGGCGGTATTGAGGACCCGCCCCTCGGGTGTGCGGTATAGCTCGGCATAGGCTTCGAGTTCGTCCGCGTCCAGCGGGCGATAAGCCATCATCAGAAATGAGCCGAGCCAGGCCTCGGATTCCGCGCGAATGTCCGGTTCCTGCGCCCAGACATCCGCCAGCATGTCGGACTCGCCCAGGTCGATCGCGCCGCCATCGGCCAGCCCGCGATAGAACATGAGGTTGGCGTTCATCGCGCCCATGACGTTGTATTCTACAAGATCGCTGTCGGCGATGATCGTCTCCACCTGCTGGTAAAGCTCGGTTTCGTCTCCGCGCGCCATCTCGAACGCGTCCATCGCCGCCATTTCGGTTTCCTCGTCAAGAAAGGCTTCACGGGCCGATATCTCCAGTTCGACGATCTCTGCCCCAAGCTCGCTTTCGAAAAAATCGACCAGCGGGCCCACTGCCTCTCCTTCGAGGGCAGTTTCAAATCCTTGCGTGATCACCGCTTCCATCTTCTCGGCATCATAGATGCGCGAGACGGTCCGCTCCCAGTCGTCGTTCGGTATATCGGGCAGCATTTCCGCGCCGATCTCTGCGCCATAGCGCAGGCCTTCCTTGCGCATAACCTCGACGGTGTCGCCGATCCGCATCAACTCGATCAGCCGCTCGCGGTCGCTGTCCTGCGCGGCGGCGGCACCCGATATCAGAAGCGCGGCCGAGAGTGCGCCGACAGACGCAAGGGTTTTTACAGTTTGCATCTCAGTTCAAAGCTCCTGCCCGGGGTGCATTTCGGCCATACGCGAGGCCAGTTCCTCGAAACGATTGGCCATGATTTCAAATTGGACCGCGTTCATCAGCTGATAGACCGTCTGCATGTCCGGATGTTCGAGCGCCGCGAGATATTCTTTCAGTTCCTCGTCGGTGAAGTCTTGGTACGTATAGGCGGCATTGGCCAGCGCGCCGGCCTTCATGCTCATACGCATTTCGTCTTCGCCCGCCTTCATCGCCGCGCGCAAGGCACCTTCGTCCAGCTGGCGGTCCAGAATCCCGGCATTGGACGCGGCCATCAGAAAGCGCACCTGAATTTCCTGCACGGCACGCACCGAGTTGCCGTCGGAATCCACGGCCTCGTTGAGGGCTTGCAGGGTTTCGATACGTTCATCCCCCTGCTCGACGCCCTCGGCCACCAGCGCGCGGCCTTCCTGCTGCTTGGCCTCGTCGTCCTCGACCATGTGCGAGGCGTTCTCGGCTTCCACAAGACGTTGGCCCAGCGGCGAAGCGTAGAACTCGGCGGCATGGGTGAGGTGCTCGTCGCTCAGCGTTTCGGACAGGATATCGAGCGCCATCGTCTGCATCTTGTCGGTGTCAAAGACATCTTCCGACACGCGAGACCAGTCCGAACCGAAATCGCTGGTCTGCATTCCCAGCATTGCGGGCGCATCCCCGGCGGCAAGCGCGATACTGTCAAGCGCCACGCCAAAGCCGGTCACTTCAAGAAACGCGTCCAGCCGGTCTCGATCGGCGGCACGGAGCTGAAACGCGTCCATGAGCGCGATTGCAAAAATGGCCATGAAAACAAGGGGGCGGATTGGGCGCGTCTGGGTCACGATACCTCCTGACGTGGCGATGTTTTCCTCAACGTAGGCAAAATCCGTGGCGAAACAAGGCAAACCCCTTGTCAGCCCCTTCAAAGGCGATTAAACGCACCCTCCAGACCCCCGCGGAGAGGTGCCGGAGTGGTCGAACGGGGCGGTCTCGAAAACCGTTGACCCTTCACGGGGTCCCAGGGTTCGAATCCCTGTCTCTCCGCCACTTGTTCCCGCGAAGGCGCGTTTCCGACCCCGGCAGCGCATTGACGTTCTGTCCGTTCAAACCGAAGCTTGGCCACTGCACGGCGTTACTATGTTATCAAGATATGCCTGCCATCGACAGGCAAATTCCTGCGCCAAGCGGGACGGTGGGCGTTGATGCGGCGTGATGAGCGCATAGCCGAACGGCACCTCAGGCTCAAAACGAACGAATTTGATTGTGCCTTCATTGCCGTTTTGGCGGCGGTACGTCTCGGCACTGAGCGGGTCGATGATCGCGCAGATCTGCCCGGCTTCGACAAAATGTAGAAGTGGCAGAAAATACTGCGCGTCAACGCACAGGTTGAATGCCGCGCCGACGGCATCGAATGCGGCCTGTGTGTCTGCAACAGTCGCGTGTCCGGGTTGGAGCGCTCCCATGGGGTGCCCATCCAGATCGGACGCCGTGATGACATCGTTCTCGGCCAGCGGATGTGCCTCCGGCACCGCGCACAGGCATTTGCATGTGGTCGTCACCGATTGAAACAGCTCATCGGAAAGCGATTTCGACATGGTCTCTCTGGCACCAAGGTCGCAAAAGCCGATGTCAAAGCTTTGCGCCGCGATCAGGTTCAATATCTGCGGTGAACTGCGGGTCGCGAGAGTGACCCTGATGTCGGGCGCGGACCCTGAAAATTTACTTACGAAGGCCGGCAAAAGATATGCCGAGGGCCCCGGCATCGCCACGATGCGCAGCGTGCCACGAACGCGGTCTCGCATACCTTCGAGATTGGCGCGTGTCGCGGAAAGCTTGTTCAGGATATCGGTGGCCTCGGACAGCAGGTACCGCGCTTCGGGCACGGGAATAAGCCGACGCCCCTCGCGGTGGAAAAGTTCCATACCAAGACTCTCTTCAAGAGCCTTGAGCGCCGCGCTGACCGCCGGTTGCGTTCTGTGCAGGTTTCTGGCCGCGGCGCTCATCGAACCGGTGTTCATGATCTCGCGAAAGACCGCCAGTTGCTGGAAATTCATGCGCTTTCCGCCCATAAAGAAAATTTTGATCAATTAACATATTTCAAATTTGAATTTATTCACAGGTTCGTTTTTCATCAACGTGTCATTCTCACAAACCAGTGGGCAGGCGTCTTGTCTGACCCTCGACAAAACAGGGAGCTATCTGATGACATTTTTGGCTAGATTGACCGGCGTTACGCTGGCCACGGTCATGTCGGCCGGCTTGGCCGCGGCGCAGGATCCGACGTTTTTCCGGATCGGCACCGGCAGCGCCGGCGGCACATATTTTCCCATCGGCGGGACCATCGCCAACGGGATCTCTTCACCGCCGGGATCGCGGCCCTGCGACGAAGGCGGTCAATGCGGCGTGCCCGGGCTGATCGCCATCGCCCAGTCGACGACCGCATCCGTGTTCAACAATACCGCCGTTCAGAACGGTGAGCTTGAGGCCGGCATGGCGGCGGCGGACGTGACCCGGTCGATGTATCTGGGCGAAGGCACGTTCGACGGCAAACCGCACGAGAAGCTGCGCATCGTTGCGAACCTCTTTCCCGAGGATCTGCACCTGGTCCTGCCCGAAGGCCAGTCGATCGAGTCGCTTGCCGATCTGGAAGGCAAACGCGTAGGAATTGCCCAGGCCGGATCGGGCACGCAGGTCGCTGTTCTTCAGATGCTGGAGGCGTGGGGCATCACCCGAGACAACATCGACGAGGCCGAGCTGAACAACAGCCAGTCGGCGGAACGGCTGGCGGACGGACAGCTTGACGCCTATTTCTACGCTGCGGGCTGGCCGGTGTCCGCGATGGTGCAGCTGGCCACGACCAAGGGCATGGAGCTGCACAGCTTCAGCGATGAAGATCTGGCGAAGATCAACGAGATCATTCCCGCCTACATTCCGTCCAAGATCCCGGCCGATGTGTACGAAGGCATCGACTACGAGGTGAAGACGCCGGCGGTGTCTGCGCTGCTGGTGGTTTCGTCCGACCTCAGCGAAGAGCTGGTCTATGGCATCACCAAGGCGCTGTGGAACGACAACACGCGCAACCTGCTGGACAACGGCCATGCCAAGGGCAAGCAGATCACGCCGGACACCGCGCTGGACGGGATCAGCGCGCTTGGTGTGCCGCTGCATCCGGGTGCCGAGAAGTTCTACAAGGAAGCGGGTCTGCTGGAGTAACCGACGGGCACCTCACATCCGCACATGCCGGGCGGCGGTCTCGACACAGCCGCCGCCCGAACTTTCTAAACGTTCCATTTCAGCGTGAAGGGGCAAGCCATGTCGACCAGTGGCGAGCAGGACACGGACCAGCGATCCGCCGAGGAACTGGCCGATATCGAAAAGAAATTCGATGAGGGTGCCGCGACGCGCACCGTGTCTCCGGGCTTCGGACAGTTCCTCCGCTACGTCGCTTTGGCGTTCGCGACCTATCACTACCTGACGGCAGGCTTCGCCCTTCCGCCGGATTTCTGGCACATGGGGTGGCACCTTTCTGGCCTCTTCATCCTGACCTACGCGCTCTTTCCCATCTTTGCGACCAGCACGGCCTATGACTATTCCAATGGGCCGTTTCGGATCGGCGGCGTGCCCATTTTCGACATTCTTCTGATGATCCTCGGGACCGCCTCGGCGCTCTATCTCGGTCTGGCCTGGCGGGGCATTCCGGCCTTGGGTATCGAAGAACAAACTTTTCGCATGGGCAACCCCAACACCTATGACATGGTGTTCGGGTGCATCCTTATCGTGCTCGTGCTGGATATCGCGCGCCGCACGCTGGGATGGATCCTGCCGCTGATCATCTGCGTCTTCATCTCTTACGCGCTGTTCGGGCCGATGTTTCCGGGGCTTCTTCAGCACCCCGGCGTCAACTTCAAGACCTTCGTCAGTTCGATGTACTTCCCGCAGGAAGGCATTTTCGGTGTCACTCTGTGGGTCGTGTCGACGATCGTGTTTCACTTCGTCCTGTTTGGCGTGATCGCGCAGCGTACGGGGCTGGGCCAGCTTTTCATCGACAGCGCCACGATCCTGGCGGGGCGCTACACCGGCGGGCCGGCCAAGGTCTCGGTCGTGTCCTCGGCCTTCTTTGGCACGATCTCGGGCTCTTCGGTGGCCAACACCGTGTCCACCGGCGCGCTGACCATCCCCAACATGAAGCGCCTGGGCTATCCCGGTCACTTCGCCGGCGGGGTCGAGGCTGCGGCTTCGGCAGGCGGTCAGATCACGCCGCCCATCATGGGTGCGGCGGCCTTCATCATGGCCGAGTTCCTGGAAGTGCCCTACACCACCATCGTAATCGCCGCGATTTTTCCGGCACTTCTGCACTATGTCGGCGTTTTCGCCGTGGTCCACCTGATGGCACGGCGCCTGGGCTTGCAAGGGCTGAGCAAGGACAAGCTGCCGAAATTCAAGGCGGTCTGGAGCCATGGCTGGGCAAACGTGATCCCGCTGATCGGGCTTCTGATGGTGCTGTTTGCTGGATACACGCCCTACATGTCCGCGTTCTGCGGCATCTCGCTGTCCATCGTTGCGGGTATGTCGCGGATCCGGCAGCCACTGACATTGATCTATGCCGCGGCCTTTATCGCCTTTGTCGTTTGGAAATACCTTGGCGGCGGTTTCGAGCTGAACATGAGCATCATGCTGATCCTGGGGGCCGTGATTGCCACGTTGAACCCGCAGCCCCGCACCACCATCGGCGAGATGGCCGACACGTTCGAGACCGGCGTGAAATATGCCTTGGCCGTCGGGGCCGCGGCGGCGGCGGTCGGTATCGTGATCGGTGTGATCAACACCACGGGTGTGGGCTTCCGCATCGGTTTCATGGTGACGCAGGCGGCGTCGAACCTGGGCAGCGACCTGCATTGGCTCTTCTCTGTCGGCAGCTGGGAACTCTTCTCGGTCCAGGATCTGACGCTCTTCATCAGTCTGGTCTTCATCGCGCTGGCCTGTATCCTGATGGGCGCGGGCGTGCCGACCACGGCGCTTTACATCATGCTGGTGTCGGTGGCGCAGCCCGCGCTGGCGCAGCTGGGCATTCCGCCCATCGCCAGCCATATGTTCGTGCTCTATTACGGCGTCGTGGCCGAGATCACGCCACCGGTCTGTACCTCGGCCTATGCCGCCGCGGCGATTGCCGGCTCGAACCCGTTCCGCACCGGCATATCGGCCTTCACGCTGGGGCTGGGCAAGGTCGTCGCACCGATGGCTTTCGTCTATGCGCCGGTGCTGCTGTTCGTGTCGACCGCAGGTTTCGATTTCTGGCAATTCACCTACACGGCCGCCAGCTGCATCTTCGGCGTGATCTGCCTGTCGGCTGCAGTGGTGGGCTATTGGCTGGCGCCGATGGGGGCGATCTTCAGGTGGCTGATGGCCTTGGCGGGGCTTGTCTTCATCGCGCCATCGCTCCAGGCCGATCTCGTGGCGCTGATCATTGCTGCGCCTGCGCTGATCAGCCAAGTGCTCCAGCGCAACCGTTCCGTACAGGCCGCGTGAACCGATGGAACCGGATGTCACAATTCTCGGGGCCGGGATCGTCGGTATCTGCACGGGGCTGAGCCTGGCCGAGCAAGGGGTGCGCGTGCGGCTGATCGACCGGGACGCGCCGGGTCAGGCAACGTCTTTCGGCAACGCCGGGGTCATCTCGCCTTGGTCGGTCGTGCCGCAATCAATGCCGGGATTGTGGAAGAAGGTCCCGGGCTGGCTGCTTGACCCTTTGGGCCCGGTCACGGTCCGTCCCGGGTATTTGCCGCGCTTCGCCAGCTGGGGCCTTCGGTTCCTTGCGCAAGGCCGCGAGGCGCGTGTGCGCGAGGTCTCGGCGGCGATGGAAATTCTCAACAGCGACTGTGTCACCCTCTATCGCCATCATCTTTACGGCACGGGTCACGAGGACTTGATCCGCGACAGCTTTTACGTTCACGCGTTCCGCAACGGCGCGGATGCCCGACTGGACGCGCTGGACAACGTCCTGCGGCAGGAGGCCGGTGCCGAGCTGGAACGCATCGACGGTACGGACCTGAGAGACGTGGAACCGGCGCTGTCTTCGGATTTCCAGGCCGCGATCCTGATCAAGGGGCAGGCGCGAGCCGTTTCACCGGGGCGCCTTGGCAAGGTCCTGTGCGATAAGCTGCGCACAATGGGCGGCGAGGTCGTGCGCGCCAATATACGCGGCCTGCGCCCGGTCGAGACAGGCGGCTGGTCCTGCACCACGGATATCGGAGAGTTCACCAGCCCCAAACTGATCGTGGCGATGGGGGTGTGGTCGGCGAAACTGCTGGAGTCCTTGGGCGTTCGCATCCCCCTGCAATCGGAACGCGGTTACCACGTCTCGTTCACGGCACCGGGGGTCGAGTTGAACAACTCCGTCATGGATGTCGACAGAAAATTCGTGGCCTCCAGCATGGAAGACGGGCTGCGCGTCGCCGGGACTGCCGAGTTCGCCGGCCTTGACGCTCCGGTCAGCCAGAAGCGGCTCGATGGGCTGATAAGACTGGCACGGGATATGGCACCAGACCTCGACGTGGGCGCCTGCACAACCTGGTCCGGCCAGCGCCCGAGTTTGCCCGACAGCCTGCCGTGCCTGGGGGAAGTGGACGGTTTCCCTGGCCTGATCACGGCGTTCGGTCATGGGCATTGCGGGCTGATGATGGCGCCCAAGACCGGCCGGATCGTGGCCGACATTGCGGTGGGCAAGCCGGTGAACCACGACCTGAGCCCCTTCAGCGCAGATCGGTTTCGCGGAAAGGTCCGGGCGTAATCAGGCGGTCCATTTACGTGCCGAGATATCGGGGTTGGTTGCCGGCATGGACCCGATCAACGACCGTGCGGTCAGGCGATCGCCTCGCCCCGCGCGGCCGTGCGCCTGAAGCACCGCCATTCGCGCTAATAGCGCCGTGCCGGTTGGCGCGCGGTCCATCTTGCCCGGCCGGATCGCAACGGCGGCAGTGGTTCCCAGCCCGCCCGGCGCTTCGAGCATGAGCCGCATTTAAGGCTCCTGCATCTGCTTCGGAATGTTTTGGCGGCACCAGCAGGTCTATGTGACGAACGATCTCGCTGCACGGCTCATTGAGGACAAAACTTCGCTAGCCGCCGTCGCGGGGCGATCCAGCGGCTTTTCCTGCCGCAGCGTGCCGCTGGGCCGGGGACGGAACACTGCCGACGAGGACATCCCCGACCTCGCCCTCGGTATGAGCCGAGACCACATGGATCGTCCGGACCGAGCGCGTGTCAGAGCGCCTTGCACAGGCGCAGCGCGTCGTAGATCGCAGCGTGGGTGTTGCGCGATGCCACTGCGTCACCGATACGATAGAGGCGATACGCGCCGTCGGCGTTGCGCGTCACCTCCTGAGGCCGACCCTCGATCAGCGCGTCATAGTCGACCTCGCCCAGGTTGGACGAGCCGGGCCGAAGATCGAAATAAAGGTCGTCGAGCGGTAAGGTGCCATGGTTCATGACCACCTGATCCACCTGACGGTGCCGGGTGACGCCGCCGTAATCGCTGTCGATAGTCGCCCGAAGCGCATTGCCTTCGCGCTCTACCGCGGCCAGCTTCCAGGTCACCGTGAAGGTCACGTCGCGCTTTTGAAGTTCTCGCATGGCGGGCGTCAGGGACATGCCCATGACCTCGGGCGCAAAGCTGCGGTCGCGGGTCATGATCTCGACCCGTGCGCCGGTGACGGCGATCTTTTCGGCGGCCTGAAGGGCTGCAAAATCGCCCGCCTCGTCATAGATCAGCACATTCGTTCCCGGCTGAGCATCACCCGACAGGATATCCCAGCTCGACACCACAAGATCCTCGCCACCGCCCGGAACCTCGACCTGCGGCAGGCCCCCAGTGGCCACGATAATCACGTCAGGATCATCTGCCAGAACCGTCCGGTCGTCGGCGAATGTGTTGAAGTGAAAGGTCACGCCCATGCGCGTACATTCCTCAAAACGCCATTGGATCAGCTGGATCATCTCCTTGCGGCGGTCGGTCTGTGCAGTCAGGCGCACCTGTCCCCCGGGGTCTTTCGCGGCCTCGTAAACGATCACCTCATGGCCGCGGGCCGCCGAAACGCGCGCAGCCTCCAGCCCCGCAGGCCCGGCGCCGATGATGACCACGCGGCGGCGGGTTTCGGCCCGCGGTATCTCGTGCGGCTGCTCGGTCTCGCGCCCGGTGGCCGGGTTGTGCAGGCAAAGCGCCATGCCCCCCTGGTAGATCCTGTCTAGGCAGTAATTGGCCCCTACACACGGGCGGATGCGGTCCTCTTCGCCGCGCATGATCTTGGCGACGATATGCGGCTCGGCGATATGCGCGCGGGTCATGCCTACCATGTCCAGCTTGCCCGAAGAGATGGCGTGGCGGGCTGTCGCCACGTCCTGGATCTTGGCGGCGTGAAACGTCGGGATCTGCGCCGCGGCCCGGATCTCTCCGGCGAAATCCAGGTGCGGGTTGGATCGCATCCCCTGCACGGGGATCACGTCGGTCAGCGCGGCGTCGGTGGCCACATGGCCCCGGATCACGTTCAGGAAATCGACCATCCCGCAGCTTTTCAGACGCTTGGTAATCTCGATGCCGTCTTCCTGGGTGATGCCGCCGGGCTTATCCTCGTCCGCGACATAACGGATGCCGACGATGAAGCCGTCGCCCAGACGGTCGCGGATCGCCGTCAGCACCTCCATCGTGAAGCGCAGGCGGCTGTCATGGTCGCCCGCTCCGAAAGGACCGTCAAGCTGGTTGAGTTGCGGCGACCAGAACGCGTCCATCAGGTGGCCATAGGCCTCGAGCTCGATCCCGTCGAGTCCGGCGGCCTGCATCCGTTCTGCGGCATCGGCGTAATCCTCGATGATGCGGGCGATGTCCCAGTCTTCCAACTTTTTCGGATAGGCCCGGTGCGCCGGCTCGCGCGTGTGTCCCGGCGCAAGGCTGGGCAGCCAGTCGCCCCGGTCCCAGCGGGTGCGCCAGCCGAGATGGGTCAACTGGATCATCACCGCGCAGCCATGTTCGTGGCAGTCGTCCGTCAGCGCCTTCATGTGCGGCACGACCTCATCGCGGTAGGCCAGAATGTTGTTGAAGGCGGGCGGGCTGTCGCGCGACACCACCGCCGATACTGCGGTCATCGTCAGGGCAACGCCGCCCCGCGCCCGTTCCGCGTGATAGGCCCGGTAGCGGTCCGTTGGCAGGCCGTTTTCGGGATAGGCCGGTTCATGGCTGGTGATCATCAGCCGGTTCTTCAAGGTCAGATGCTTGAGCTGGAACGGCTGAAGAAGAGGGTCGCTTGTCACGGGCTGGCTCCTGTGCAGACAGGCCGACACTCGACACCGTGTTCACTTATGTCAATAACGAGTCGATTTCTGTACACGTTGCTTGAGCGACGGCTGGGCGCTTCACAACGATGGCACTCTGATCGAGCCGCAGCTTGATTTCGCGATCCGAAGTTGGGCGCATCAGTCGGACGCGGTGAGGTCTCGCGTGGACACTGCCGACGACGCGCGGCTACACGCATGATGCGGGTGCCCGGTTGCGTTAAGGCATTCTGCGGCAGGGATCCGGCGGCAAACGAGTTTGACCGCTTCCATGCTCGGCTTGGCGTTGCCCCGGCAACAGTCAGACCTGACCCGACGAAGGGCGGAGCGCCTTCAGCGCAAGATGATTTGCCGCAGGGCGACGAACTGGATTAGTCTCGTTGCTGAGGAACAGAAAGGACACGACCATGAAGCCGATAAAGCCGAGCGACCGAAGGATCGCGAACATCCGGGATGCCGACGCGTTTGTGCCGTACGATCCCGTTACCGAACCGGGCACTGCCATGCTCAAGCTCAACCGCGACATGCCGCGCGACGTGGGCTTTTACATCTACAAGATGGAGCCGGGCGCACGGTCGACCCCGCACCGCCATGGCGGGGCGGAGGAATTCGTGATGCTGGAGGGCGAGTTGATCGACAATGACGGCACAGTCTATCGCCAGGGCGATGTCGTGTGGCTGGCACCGGGCACCGAGCATGTCTCGCACACCGAGACAGGGTGCCTGATCGCAGTTTTCGCGGAAGACATGGAAAACCCGCCAGCGGGATAGGGCAACACAGACGCCTACATCGCCGCGCGGGTCTCCGAAAGCTCGCGGTCGAGACGCTTTTCCAGCGTCCCCTGGGGCCGTGTGAACCGCGCCAGCAGGTCGTAAAGCACGGGCGTCACGACCAGCATCAGGACCGCCGACAACGACAGGCCCGCGACGATCACCGTGCCGATGGCCTGACGGCTTTCGGCACCGGCGCCGGTGGCCATGACTAGGGGCAAGGCGCCAAGGATGGTCGAGATCACCGTCATGACGATGGGGCGCAGGCGCAGGGTGGCGGCGCGAATGACCGCCTCGCGTGTTTCAAGCCCGTCATTGCGCAGCTGGTTGGCGAACTCGACAATCAAGATGCCGTTCTTGGCCACAAGCCCCACCAGCAGGATAATCCCGATCTGGCTGTAGACATTCAGCGTGAGCCCCCCAAGCGCCATTGCATATATCGCCCCGGCCAGCCCTGCCGGGACGGTCAGCATGATGGTGACCGGATGCACGAAGCTTTCGAATTGGGCCGCCAGCACCAGGAACACGATCAGCAATGACAGGGCCAAGACAAAGCCGACGCCGGCCGACGTGTCCTTGAAGGTGCGCGACTGACCCTCATATCCCAACTTGGCCTCGACCGGCAGGATGTCCCGCGCCGCCGTCTCGATCGTGTCAAGCACGGTGCCCAGCTGTGCGCCGGGTTCCAGAGCCCCCGAAAGCTGAACCGACGGAAGGCGGTCAAAGCGACGCAGACTGGGCGCGGCGGCATTCTCTCGAAGCTGGACCAGGGCGCCAAGCGGGACCAGTGTTTCACCGTCACCCGCCCGCACGAAGATATTGTCGATATCCGACGGCGTGTCGCGGTCCGTTTCGTTTGCCTGAAGGATCACCGGATACTCGCGCCCCCGGCTGACAAAGCCGGTCACCTCGCGCGAGGCCAGCAGCGTTTGCAACGTACCCGCAATCGTTTCCACCGAAATCCCAAGATCATCGGCCCGCGCCCTGTCGATCGTGATATCCAGCTGCGGCAGGTTCTGGTCAAAGTCGATCTCTGGGTTGACCAGCCCCGGAATTGTTTCGGCCTGGGCTTGCAGCAATTCGGCCCATTCCTTGACGCTTTCGAAATCCGGGCCGCCCACGACCACCCGAACCGGGGTGGAGTTGCCGCGAAGCCCAAGACCCGCAGGCGTCACCGGAAAGCCGCGTGCGATGGTCACGTCCCCCATCTTGGGGGCGATCTGATCGACCACCTCCGAGACGGTCATGTCGCGTTCGTCCCACGGGGCAAGGCGAAAGACCACAAAGGACCGCCACGCCCGGTTGCCCCAGCCGGTAAAGGTGAACACCGTCTCGATCACGCCGGACTGGCGCAACGGCTCAAGAATCTCTTCGACCTGACGCGCCGCGATGTCCGAATGTTCCACCGTGCTGCCCTGCGGGGCCGTCAACGGCACGAACCCCACGCCGCGATCCTCCCGCGGGGCCAATTCGCGCGGCAGCCCATCATAAAAGAGCGCGGCGCCGCCCGTCACCGTCAGCGCGACGGCAAGCACCACCAGCGGGGCCTGTACTGCGCGCTTCAACAAGGCCTCGTATTTGCGTTGCGCCCAGCCCAAGCTTTCGGCGTCGTCGCCGGACACACCGTCGCGCTGGCGCAAAACCTTCGAGGCAAGCGCAGGACAAGCGGTCAGGGCAACGAAGGTCGATATCGCCACCGTGCCCGCCATGACCCAGCCGAACTCGACGAACAACCGACCGACCTGTCCCGGCATGAATGACAGCGGCACGAAGACCGCCATCAGGGTCAGCGATGTGGCGATGACGGCAAAGGTCACCTGACGCGCCCCGCGATAGCTGGCCGCAAGCGGGCTTTCCCCCATCTCGATCCGGCGCTGGATATTTTCCAGCACCACGATGGCGTCGTCGACCACAAGACCGATCGCCAGCAGAAGTGCCAGCAATGTCAGGGTGTTCAGCGAGAAGCCCCAGGCCGAGATCAGGATAAAGCAGCCCACCAGCGACACAGGGATGGCCACGAAGGGTATCAGCGTGGCGCGCGGACTGCGCAGGAAGACGAGGATGACAAGGACGACCAGCGCCAGAGAGATGCTGAGCGCGATCAGTACCTCGCGGATCGAGGCGCCGACGAACAGGGCATCGTCCGAGCCGACGATCAGGGTCATGCCCTGGGGCAGCGTGGGCGTGATTGCCGCGATCTCGGCGCGCACGGCCTGGGAAATGGCCAGGGTGTTCGACTTGCTCTGGCGCAGCACTGCGATACCCACCGCGTCCGTCCCGTCGGTGCGCACGATGGTGCTGTCATCGGCCACGCCCGGCTCCACCCGCGCGACATCGCCGAGGCGCACGGGAAAGCCTGCCACGCGGTCCAGCACCACGTCGCGGAAATCCTCGATGCTGCTCAGGCGGGAATTCAGCCGCACGGTCAGTTGCCGATCCTGCGATTTGACCTCTCCGGCGGGCAGTTCGAGGTTGTTGCGCCGCAGCGCCGCCTCTACATCGGCCACCGTCAGCTTGCGGGCGGCCAGCGCACGCCGATCCAGCCAGATGCGCACCGCGAAAGGCCGCTCACCATAGATATTCAGGTCGGCCACTCCGTCCACGGTGGCAATGCGGTCGGCGATGAAACGGTCGATGTAATCGGTGATCTCGGCGGTGGTCATCCGGTCCGAGGTCACCGCCAGCCGCATGACCGGATCGGCGTCGGCATCGGATTTGACCACCCTTGGCTCATCCGCCTCCTCGGGCAATTGCCCGGTAACTCGGCCGACGGCATTGCGCACGTCGTTGGCGGCATTGTCCAGATCGCGCGAGGTTTCAAATTCCAGCGTGATCCGGCTGCGGCCCTGCCGAGATTCGGAACTGATCGAGCGCAGGCCGGTGATCGCCGCGACCGCGCCCTCAAGCGTTTCGGTGATATCGGTGTCGATCACCTCGGGCGCCGCGCCGCGATACTCGGTCGTGATCGTCACGACGGCATTGTCCACGTCGGGCAACTCGCGCACCGGGATATCCTGCACCGCCGCAAGGCCGAAGACCAGGATCAAGAGACTGGCCACCGCCGCCAGAACCGGCCGGCGCACCGCAATGTCCGAAAGCGTCACGTATCGCCCTCCGACTCGTCAGAGGCAGGTTCGGTCGACTTCACCGTCACTTCGGCCCCGTCGCGCAGTCGGCCAAGCCCGCGGACGGCCACCTCCTCGCCCGGTTCAAGCCCGGCGAGCACGGCTACCTTGCCGCCCTGTCGCGACCCCGTCTGCACAAGTTTTCGTGTGGCCGTGCCATCGGCAACTGCGAACACATAGGTTTCGGCAGCCTGGAACACGATAGCCTCTTCCGGCACCACCAGCGCGTCGTCCTCGGAGAGCGTCAGCGTCAAAGACATGAACATGCCCGCCGGCAAGAGCCCTTGGGGATTGGGGATCAGGGCACGTGCCCGGAACGCCCGCGACACCGGGTCGATCCGGCTGTCCACGGCGTCGATCTGCCCTTCGAAGACCCGATCCTCGAAGGCCACGCTCTGCGCTTCGACCGGCATACCGCGGCGGACTTTTGCAAACAGGGTCTCGGGCAACGAGAATTCCAGCTCCACCTGGCTAAGGTCATCAAGCCGCGCGATCATGTCATCGCTCGTCACGCGCGCGCCACGGTCCACCTCCGGTAACCCCAGCACGCCGGCAAAAGGCGCGAGTATCGTTCGCTGATCCAGCCTTTGCTGGGCGCGGTCCAACTGCGCTTCGGCCTCCGCCAACCGCGCGACCGCTTCCTCTTGGGTGGCCTGGCTCACCGCGTTGGTGCTGCGCAATTGTTCGATGCGCTCCAGGACTTGGCGGCGCTCGACCAGCCGCGCCTTGGCTTCGGCCAAATCGGCGCGCTCTATCGCATCGTCCAGCCGGACCAGGACGGCGCCCTCTTCGACCCGGGCACCCGGCGTGATTGCCAGTTCCACGATGCGGCCGTCCGTCTCGGGCACGATCTGCACCGAATTGACGGCACGTGTCGTGCCAACGGCCTCGACGTTCTGGTAAATGCGCTCGGTTTCGGCCTGCGCCGTCTCGATGGTGACGGGGCCGGACCCGCGGGCCTCTGCCGCCTCGGCCGGAGGGGCAAGATAGGTTTCATACCCCCAATAACCGCCATAGCCGATCAGGCCGAGAAGGCAGATCAGCAATAACTGTTTGAATACAGACATTCGGCGGCTCCATCTTCCCGTTCCGCGGTGACGTCACCGCATCGGGCAGGTTGCCGTAGGTTAGTTTAACCGCCCCGAATAGCAAGCGCGCGCGCCCGTCCGAAGCGGTACGCCGAACCAAGCTTGGCGCTGCCGGCCTTCACATGTCCGTGAGCGTCCGGCGCCGGGATCCGGGCGGGTGCGGCGTATCCGGTCATGGTAAACGATGGCGCGGCGCTTTCGGGTCGTGTAGAGAGGCTGTCGATCGTCGCTGCCCGGTCCGAAAGCACGGCGCGAACGCAACACCAATCGAGGGGCAGCGCTCGGCACATGAAAAGGATATTGCTGGCCGACGACCACGCCCTCGTCCTTGAGACGATCGCGTATTTCCTGACCCGGCAGGCCGGGTTCCAGGTGGAAAAGGCCGGATCGCTGACCGAGGCTTTGCAAGTCAACGCAGAGAAAGGGCCGTTCCATCTGATCCTGCTGGACTACACGATGCCCGGGATGGATGCGCTGGCCGGGCTGACACGGATGCGGGCGCAATCGGGATGTCCGGTGGCGATCCTGTCTGGCACCGCGCCCCCGGATATCGCGCGTCGGGCACTTCGGGCCGGTGCGGCGGGCTTTCTGCCCAAAACGCTCGACCCGGACCAGCTGGTTTCGGCCATAAATCAGATGCTTGCCGGCGAGACCTATCTTCCTCAGCATTTCGGGAACGAAGCCCCGGCAGGAGCAACTGCGACCCATCTGACCCAGCGCGAGCAAATGGTTCTGCGCGGGGTCGCGGACGGCAAGCTGAACCGAGAGATCGCGCGCGAGCTGGACATACAGGAGGTGACCGTGAAGCTGCACGTCAAGACCCTGTCACGCAAGCTTGGCGCTCGCAACCGCACCCACGCCGCGATGCTGGCCCGTGACAGGGGGCTCCTATGACGCGCAACCCAAGCGCGTTGCGGCCTGTCGAAATACAGCTACTGTTCCCGTCCGCGACACGTTAGCGATCATTAAGTATTGGTATTTTATTCGAAAGCGCGATGCGCAACAAACTTTGGGACTCGTTCGAAAGCCTTTTGGCGGAACGCATTCTGGTCGATGGCCTTTCTGTGCGCAAAGCCGTTCCCGAGATATGTCGTGCCTTTCCCGAAGACCCCGTCGGCTACCTGATCCTGGCATTGGTTTCGGCCGCGAACGTGTTCGAAACCGGCGAGCTGTCGACAGGCATCAAGGATCCTGCCCGCGCCCACGAGCTTTACCAGGCCGCCGCCATGGTGGCCTCGGACGTCGCGTTTTTCGAGGTCACCGGACAAAGCCTGCCGTATTCCGGGCATCTGATGGACCATTGGACACGGAGCGGAGAAAGGTTCTTTCTCTTTGCAAGCACCGCGGACGGCGCATGACGGCGGACATAGCAACAATGATTGAAATGATCACTCCGCAGGTTCAGGCAACGCGGCGCATCAAGGGATGGATAGAACAGGTAGATGGCGGAGCGGACGCGACCTGCATCCAACGTTCTCCGCGTTCCGACCCATTTAAAAGTAAGATACTCGGAAGAGTGCCATCTGATACAATCGTAACTGTCATCGAGCTTTCCAAACGGGCACGTCGTTTATGGCGTATTTCGTTGAAAAAATCTTCCTTGATCGATTGTTAAGTCGCGGATTTAACTTTTTCTATAGGAAGAGGTTGGCGATAATGAGACCGAGGTGACCTGCTCCACGATGGTCCCGCGTTCATAGCGATAGCCCGCATTTCTGTTGTTCAATCTACCTGTCATTGGTTTGGGCAAGCGCGTCGGACGCGGCGCCCTCAAATCCTTAAAGCGTCCGCCGCGCTTTTGAGAGAGATTGTCAAAACGGTTCTTAAGAGTAACGCTTTGTATGGCAGAAACGAAATTCGCATAAAGTTCTGCCTGAGTGCCGCAACATGCCGGAAAACGCCGCACTGCTACAGGCTTTGAAGCAACCC